>NZ_LMNH01000001.1:0-1135000 GCF_001422955.1 Nocardioides sp. Leaf285
CCCAGAAGTACAGGCCGTACTGGATGATCCCGAACCTCCCAGACCCAGGTGCTCAACGCCTCCCAGACCCAGGTGCTCAACGACACCGGKGCTGCGTTCGTGGACCGCAAGGTCGCCGCCCTCGGCCCCCGCGTGCAGAGCCTCGGCGCGCGGCGCATCGAGCTGTTCGTGGCCGAGGCGGCCGCCAGGCACGACCCCCACGCGAAGGCCGCCCTCGAAGAACGAGCCCGCGGTGGGTGGAACGTGCGGGTGACCCACGACGTCGACCGCGGCTCCGCGTCCGGCACCTCGTGGTTGGAGGCCACCGGTGACACCCAGGACCTCACCCGCTTCCACGACCTGATCTGCGCCACCGCCGCCGAGCTCGGCCGCCACCAGAGCACCACTGGAGCCGTGGTCGAGTCGCTGGAGGTCCGTAAAGCCAGGGCGRTCGGGGTGATCACCGACCGCGCCCAAGGATTGACCGCGTTGGACTCGGTGGAGCCCACGACGGCGAAGGAGCGGGTGGTCTACCTCCACCTGCGCCCCGAGGACCTCGAGCGTGCCGAGACCCTCGCCGCCCTCGACACAGCCCGCACTGGAGCCCACGACGGCGAAGGAGCGGGTGGTCTACCTCCACCTGCGCCCCGAGGACCTCGAGCGTGCCGAGACCCTCGCCGCCCTCGACACAGCCCGCACGAGTAGAGAAGAACCAGCGCCGGAGGAGCCCCCGCCACCCGCCGAGGCCCCGGCCGACGAGCCCCCACCCGACCCCCGGGACCTGCCCACCCCCGCCCCCGCCGACCACGAGACCGTCCCTGCGGGACAGGTCACGACCCCGGTGGCTGAGGAGCGAGCGCAGCGAGCGTCTCGAAGCCAGGCCTCCGCCGGCGGCGACCCCGAGACCACATCCGCCGATTGCGGGACAGGTCACGACCCCGGTGGCTGAGGAGCGAGCGCAGCGAGCGTCTCGAAGCCAGGCCTCCGCCGGCGGCGACCCCGAGACCACATCCGCCGAACAGGCCACGACCCCGGTGGCTGAGGAGCGAGCGCAGCGAGCGTCTCGACGCCCCGCCGCGGGCAACGCCCCCGAGACCACCGCCGGACAGGCCCCGGCCCCGGTGGCTGAGGAGCGAGCGCAGCGAGCGTCTCGAAGCCACCCCACCCCCGACGAACAGCCCGCACCCGAACAGTCCCCACCCGAGCACCCTGCAGGCGACCCGTACCGCACCACCGGCCCCGACCTACGCCCCACAGCGGTCCATCGCCACCACGAGACCAGCTGGCTGTCCCAGATCGACCGCACCGGCCCACCACCCGGCACCGCGGTCGTCGAGGGCCTCGGCGTCGTCTCCACCACCACCCTGCGCCGCTGGCTGGACGGCACCAAGGTCTACGTGAGACCCGTCATCGACCTCGACCCCACCACCGCCGGCGCCGTCGACCGCCACGACCCACCACCCTGGATGCGCGAACACGTCACCCTGCGCGACCCACGCTGCGTGTTCCCCGGCTGCACCGTGCCCTCACGACGCTGCGACCTCGACCACATCACCCCCTACCCTCGTAGCGGTCGAGCCAGAGGTAGCANCACGACCCACCACCCTGGATGCGCCACGACCCACCACCCTGGATGCGCGAACACGTCACCCTGCGCGACCCACGCTGCGTGTTCCCCGGCTGCACCGTGCCCTCACGACGCTGCGACCTCGACCACATCACCCCCTACCGACCCCTCGACCACGACGGACGCCCCGGTCAGACGCACCCCTCCAATCTCGCGCCCCTGTGCCGCCACCACCACCGCCTCAAGACCACCGGCTCCGAGGGCAGCCCACCCTGGAGCTACCACCGGCATCCCGACGGCACCTACGCCTGGACCAACCCCCACGGCTGGACCACGCTGGTCCGCGCCGGCTGAGGCGCGGGGCCTCACGGCCGATCGCACCCCCGACGAGTGCGCGTCAGCGGACGCGGAGGTCGAGCCACCAGGCGTTGGCGTCGACGTACTCGGGCGAGGTCGAGAGGGCGTCGACGAAGACGTGGTAGCGACCCGCGGGCAGGGAGAAGGCGGTGCGCCAGCGCTGTCGTGGTCCGGGGCGGACCATGTGCACCGTCGGGTCGCCGTTGACCGGGGTGACGTGCACCTCGACCCGACCGCGCGGTGGCGCCAGCGTGCCCGAGACGACGACCCGGGGGCCGTCGACGGTCATGTCCTCGCAGGCCCGGACGCCCGGGCAGGGGGTGCCGTCGAGGCGGGGGCGGGAGAGCGCCAGGGCGGCGTAGACGTCGTGGGCCGGGCTGACCACGTCGGGTCGACCACCGGAGCGGTCCCGCCGTGCCCGCCACGTGGCGCTCTGGTCCGCGGTGCGTCGCAGGGTCACCCAGCCGCGAGCGTTGGCGCGCTGCTCGGAGGTGGTGCGCACCGCGCCGTCGGTGAGCACCCGTCGGAAGTGGACCCGGGCGCCGTCGACCGGGGTGACCACGCCGGTGAGCAGCCCGGCGTGGAGGGCGCGGGCGCGCAGCGTGAAGCGGCTGCCGACGGGCGGCGGGTCGCCGACGTCGGCGACGTGGTCGAGGCGCAGCCAGTCGCTCGGCTCCAGGTCGTCGCCGAAGCGGCTCTTCTTCCAGAAGAAGACGTCGAGGCGGGCCGTCGGGCTCCCCACGCAGCCTCCGGTGAGGAGGCCAGCCGTCCAGTCGTCCTGGTTGCCGGGCACGTCGCGGACGCTGCCGGTGAAGTCGGGACCGTGGAGGACGGCCGTGTCGAGGTGGACCCGCTCGAAGACGCCGTCGCCGAGGTCGACCGGGTCGCTGGTGTAGGTGACGCCGCCGGCCTCGACCCACCACACACCCTGCGGCGCGACGCCCTCCGGCGCGTCCTCGCCGCCCCCCGCGCCCATGACCACCACCGACACCGACGGCAACGACCCCGAGCGGTGCCGCACCACCCCGCGCAGGGAGTCGGCGGTGCCCTCGACGAGCAGGCTGCCCTGGCCGGAGGTGGCGGGTCCGGCAGTGAGGCCGACGCGGGTGGTGTCGGCCTCCACGAGGTCGCAGTCGAGCCGACGCAGCGACCAGTCGTCGGGGTCGAGCCCGTGGGTGGGGCGGATGAACGTCTCACCGCCCTGCGCGGGTCCGACGTGCCCCGCGACGGCGAGCAGCGGCGCGAGGAGGGCGGCGGGCACGAGCATCAGCAGACGGCGCATGACCCAGGGTGCGCCGCCAGCAGCCGGCGCGACCAGAGGCCGAGGGCCCGCGCCGGCAACCCGTTGGCCCCCGTCACCCGGCCGCAGGCAGAATGGGGAGCATCATGTCCTCCCCGCGCCCGGCCGGAGAGCAGGCGCCGCCCGAGCTCTCGATCACCTACCCCGCCGAGCTCCCCGTCACCCAGCGCCGCGACGACATCGCGCAGGCCATCCGCGACCACCAGGTCGTGATCGTGGCCGGGGAGACCGGCTCCGGCAAGACCACGCAGCTGCCCAAGATCTGCCTCGAGCTCGGCCGCGGCCGGCGTACGACGAGGAAGGGCCGCGACGGCAAGGAGCGCAGCTCGGGCGGGCTGATCGGCCACACCCAGCCGCGCCGGATCGCGGCCCGGTCGGTGGCGGAGCGGATCGCCGACGAGCTCGGCCAGCCGCTGGGGGAGGAGTCGGTGGTCGGCTACCAGGTGCGCTTCACCGACCGCACGACCCGCGCCACCCGCGTCAAGCTGATGACCGACGGCATCCTGCTCGCCGAGCTGCAGCGCGACCGCATGCTGCGTCGCTACGACACGATCATCATCGACGAGGCCCACGAGCGCTCGCTCAACATCGACTTCCTGCTGGGCTACCTGCGCCGCCTCCTGCCGCAGCGACCCGACCTCAAGCTCGTCATCACCTCGGCCACCATCGACCCCGAGCGCTTCGCCGCCCACTTCGCCGACCGCGACGGGAAGCCGGCCCCGATCATCGAGGTGTCGGGGCGCACCTATCCCGTCGAGATCCGCTACCGCCCGCTCATGGTGCTGCCGGAGGAGGCGGGCGACGACCAGGACGAGGACGGCGAGGTCGTCGTGCGCGACCAGACCGAGGCGATCGTGGAGGCCTGCCGCGAGCTCTTCGCCGAGGGACCCGGCGACATCCTGGTCTTCCTGCCCGGCGAGCGGGAGATCCGCGACACCGCCGAGGCGCTGACCGAGGCCACCCAGGGCACCCGCGGCGGCGGCACGGAGGTCGTGCCCCTCTACTCCCGGCTCTCGGCCGCCGAGCAGCACCGCGTCTTCAGCTCCCACACCGGGCGCCGCATCGTGCTGGCGACCAACGTCGCGGAGACCTCGCTGACCGTGCCCGGCATCCGCTACGTCGTCGACACCGGCGTCGCGCGCATCAGCCGCTACTCGCTGCGCACCAAGGTCCAGCGGCTGCCGGTGGAGGCGATCAGCCAGGCCTCGGCCAACCAGCGCTCCGGGCGCTGCGGTCGCGTCGCGGCCGGCGTGGCGATCCGGCTCTACTCCGAGGAGGACTTCGAGGCGCGCCCGGAGTTCACCGACCCCGAGATCCTGCGCACCAACCTGGCCAGCGTCATCCTGCAGATGACCAGCCTCGGTCTCGGCGACGTGGCCCGCTTCCCCTTCGTCGAGCCCCCCGACCGGCGCAACGTGCAGTCGGGGGTGCAGCTACTCGAGGAGCTCGGCGCGTTGCCCTCGACCGGCGCCCCGGAGGCCCGGCGGCTGACCCGGCTCGGGCAGCGCCTCGCCCGGCTGCCGATCGACCCGCGCCTGGGCCGCATGATCCTCGAGGCCGAGCGGCTCGGCTGCGTGCGCGAGGTGCTCGTCGTGGCGGCCGCGCTGTCGCTGCAGGACCCCCGCGAGCGCCCCGCGGAGCAGCAGGCCCAGGCCGACCAGCTCCACGCCCGCTTCAAGGCCGAGGGCTCCGACTTCCTGACCTGGCTCAACCTGTGGTCGCACCTGCGCGAGCAGCAGCGCGAGCTCTCCGGCAGCGCCTTCCGCCGCATGTGCAAGCGGGAGTTCCTCAACTACCTGCGGGTGCGCGAGTGGCAGGACTTCGAGTCGCAGCTGCGCCAGGTCTGCAAGGAGATGGGCATCGAGGTCGGCCGACCCGCCGACCAGCCCGACGCCGACGGCATCCACCAGGCCCTGCTGTCGGGTCTGCTGTCGCAGATCGGCCTGCTGGAGGAGCGCGAGAAGGAGGCCCCGGGCGCCAAGGCGCGCACCGGTCGCCGCCCGATGCGGGAGTACCTCGGCGCGCGCGGCGCCCGGTTCGCGATCTTCCCCGGCAGCGGACTGGCCCGGAAGCCCCCGCAGTACGTCATGGCCGCCGAGCTCGTCGAGACCGGCCGTCTCTGGGCCCGCCAGGCCGCGGGCTTCGACCCGGCCTGGGCCGAGCGCCTCGGTGGCGACCTGGTCAAGCGCACCTGGTCGGAGCCGCACTGGTCGAAGAAGCGCGCCTCGGTCGTGGCCTACGAGCGGGCGACCCTCTACGGCGTGCCGCTGGTCGCCGACCGGCTCGTGGCCTACGGCAAGGTCGACAAGGAGCTCTCGCGCGAGCTCTTCATCCGCCACGCGCTCGTCTACGGCGAGTGGGCGCAGCTCACCTCGGGCCGCCACCGCTTCTACGCCGAGAACCTGCGCCTGCTCGAGGAGGCCGCCGAGCTCGAGCACCGCGCCCGGCGCCGCGACATCGTGGTCGACGAGCACACCCTCTTCGACTTCTACGACGCCCGGATCGGCCCCGACGTCGTCAGCGGCTCGCACTTCGAGCAGTGGTGGAAGCAGGAGCGCCGCCGCCGCCCCGACCTGCTGACCTTCGACCCGGCGATGCTGACCCACGACGCGGCCGCCGAGGTCAGCGAGGCCGACTACCCCGAGCAGTGGGCCGCCGACGAGGGTCTGACGTTCCCCATCGCCTACCACTTCGAGCCGGGCGCCGCCGACGACGGCCTCACCATCGACGTGCCCGTCACCACCCTGAACCGGGTCGGGGCCGACGACTTCTCCTGGGTCGTGCCGGGGCTGCGCGAGGAGCTGGTCACCAGCCTGATCCGCAGCCTGCCGAAGAACCTGCGCGTCAGCTTCGTGCCCGCCCCCGACCGGGCCCGCGACTTCCTGCGCGACGTGCCGGCGGGCGAGGAGCCGCTGCTCGACGCCCTCGAGCGCTGGTGCCGCTCGACCACCGGCGTCGTCGTGCCCCGCGAGGCGTGGGACTGGACCAAGGTGCCCGAGCACCTGCGACCGACCTACCGCGTCGTCGACGACACCGGGGCCGAGCAGGCCCGCGGCAAGGACCTCGAGGCGCTCAAGGAGCCGTTGCGCCCGCGCTTCGCCCAGGCGATGGCCGAGGTCGCGGCCGACTCCGGAGTCGCCCGCAGCGGTGAGACCGGCTGGACCTTCGGCACCATCGAGCCCTCCTTCGTGCAGACCCGCGCCGGCCACGAGGTCCGCGGCTTCCCGGGGCTCGTCGACGAGGGCGCCAGCGTCGGGCTCGCGGTCGCGGGCTCCGAGGACGAGCGCGACGCCCGCCACCGCCTGGGCGTCGCGCGGCTGCTGCTGCTCGAGCTGCCCTCGCCGGTCAAGCGGGTGCTCGACTCCCTCACCAACGCCGAGAAGCTCGGGCTGGCCGGCTCGCCGTACGCCTCGGTGGCCGAGCTGCTCGAGGACTGCCGCGCCGCCGTGGTGCAGGCCGTCGTCGACGCCCGCCCGCCCGCCCGCACCCCCGAGGCGTACGCCGCCCTGCGCGAGGCCGCCGGCCGCGACCAGGAGGCCCACCTGCGCGCCGTGCTCGGAGACGTGGTGCGCGTGCTCGACGCGTGGCGGCGCACCGAGAAGTCGCTGTCCGGCCGCGCCGACATGGCCATGCTCCCGGCCCTCACCGACATGCGGGCCCAGCTCGCGCGGCTGGTGCACCGCGGGTTCGTCGCCGAGGCGGGCACGACCTGGCTGCGGCGCTACCCGACCTACCTCGCCGCGCTCGACCAGCGCCGGGCCCGTCTCGACCAGGGCGGCGCCGCGGCGCACCGCGACCGGCTGCTGATGGACCAGGTGGCCGACCTGCAGGCCGCGTGGGCGCACCGGACCGAGGCGCTGGCGCCGGGCCGCCCGCCGGGGGAGGCGCTGCGCCAGGTGCGGTGGCTGCTGGAGGAGTGGCGGGTCTCGCTGTGGGCCCAGCAGCTCGGCACCGCCGTGCCGGTCAGCGACCAGCGGATCCGCAAGGCCCTGGGCTGACGGGTCCGCGGCCGCACAGCCCGGGCGTAGTGTCGAGCGGGTGACCCAGCGCCCCCACCACCGGCCCATGCGCAAGGCCGGGGCCTTCTTCGACGAGTTCGTCGGCGGCGACGACCCCGCCATGGTCAGCGAGGCCGCCGACCGCGCCGCCCACCTGCTGGTGCGCGGCGCGGCCGACTCGCGTGACGACGCCGTGGCCGAGCGGCTGCTGCACCTCGCCGAGACCGAGGGCATCGAGACCATCGCCGAGGTGTGGGCCGGCTCGCCGGCCGACTCGCTGGCCGGCTGCCTGTGGCGGCTCTTCGTGCTGCGGCAGTGGGTGCACGCCGACCCGACCGCCGTGGCGCGCGAGTTCGAGGCCGGGCGCGCCCGCGCCCAGGTGGCGCGGGTCGTCGCCGGCGTCGCCGACCCGCCGACGCCCGAGGGCCTCCAGGCGATGGTCGACCAGGTGCTGCGCGGCATCGTCGCCGGCGACTTCGCCGACGTGCTCTTCCGCGCCGCGGCCTTCTCCCGGGTCGTCGCCACCGGCCGCGCCGGACTGCCCGAGCGCACCGACGCCGAGGTGCAGCGCATGCTCGGGCTCTCCGAGCAGCTCGAGGCCGCGGGCCACGCCGAGCTGGCCTCGCGCCTGGCCTGAGCCGGCTCCCGCGGGAGCGGTGCGGTTGGACGACGGGCCTCGGGTCGTTAAACTCTCACTCAGGAGCACGCCGGGCCGCGGCAGCCCCGGGTCCCACAATAAGCCGCTACGAGCGGCCACGCGCCGTGAGGCGCTCCCGGTCCGGCGTGCTCCGACTAGCGTGGCGGCCATGAGCTCCCGTCTGAGCACCGCCCTCCGCGTCGTCCGTGCCCTGCGCCGGAGCACCCGCCCGGCTCCCCGGCCCGGGTCGTCCCCCGGGCCCGGGTCGTCCCCCGGGCCCCGGTCGGGCCCCCGGTCCGGCCCTCGGTCCGGGCCCCGTCTCGACTACGCGCCACGGGCCGACGGCCGCCCCGACCCCGGCGAGGTCGTCTGGGCGTGGGTGCCCTACGAGGAGGACGACGGGCGTGGCAAGGACCGCCCGGTGCTGGTCCTGGCCCGCGCGGCCCGCGGGCGGCGGCTCGTGGCGCTCATGCTCACCAGCAAGGACCACGACCGCGACGCCGCCGACGAGGCACGCCACGGCCGGCACTGGCTCGACGTCGGCGCCGGCGGGTGGGACCGCGAGGGCCGCCCGAGCGAGGTGCGGCTCGACCGGCTGCTCGACCTCGACCCCGCCTCGGTGCGCCGGGAGGGCGCGGCGCTCGACCGCGCGCGCTTCGACGAGGTCGTCGCGGCCGCGCGGGCGCTGCACGGCTGGCGCTGAGCGGGCCCCGAGACGGCCCGGCACGGCCCGGCCGAGGCCGCGCCACACCCCTGAGGACCCGCTCGGTAGGCTGACCCGCGGCGCCCCACGGGTGTCTCAGGCAGTGTCGGAGCGCGGGACGGGGTGTCGGTGAGCAGGTTCGGACGATCGGGCCGGCGGCGTACGTCGCTCCTGGCAGTGCTCGCGCTCGGTGCCTCCCTCGGGCTGGCCGCCTGCTCCGACGAGGGAGGCGACGCCCCCGCCCCGCAGCCGGAGCCGACCGGGCAGGCCTCGCAGGTGCCCCAGGTCGACCTGACCTTCGGCGCCTGGGGCGCCCCGGAGGAGATCAGCGCCTACCAGCAGGCCGTGCGCCAGTTCAACCAGGTCTCCGACGCCAGCCGCGTGGAGCTGCGCTCCTGGCCCACCCGCGAGGCCTTCGTCGCCGCGCTGCGCCGCGGCACCGACGTGCCCGACGTCTACCTCGCCTCGCGCCGCGACCTGACCTGGCTGCGCGAGCAGGGCTGGACCCGTCCGGTCGACGAGCTGCTCGACGAGCGCGACGTCTCCTTCGGCGACGTCTACTCCCGCGACGCCCAGGAGGCGTTCTCGGCCGACCTCAAGCTGCAGTGCATGCCCTACGGCGTCTCCCCGATGGTCATCTACTACAACGAGGACCTCGTCGACCTCGACACCATGGCCGAGCGCGGCATCTCGGTGCCGCCGGAGTCGCACTCGCGCTTCACCTTCGACCAGTTCCGCGCGGCCGCGGAGTTCGCGGCCAAGCCGCGCCGCGGCACCCGCGGCGTCTACATCGACCCCACCCTGCGCGGCCTCTCGCCCTTCGTCTACGCCGGGGGAGGAGAGGTCTTCGACGACGAGGACCAGCCCACGTCGCTGGACTTCTCCAGCGACGACACCCGCGAGGCGCTCGAGACGACCCTCGAGGTGCTGCGCGACCCGCGCCTGACCCTCAGCCAGGACCAGCTCGATCAGGCCTCCGGGCTGGAGTGGTTCAAGCGCGGCAAGGTCGGCATGATCGCCGGCTTCCGCGACCTCGTGCCGGAGCTGCGCGAGGTCGACGGGCTCGACTTCGACGTGCTGCCGATGCCGACCCTCGACACCACCGCCACCATCGGCGACCTCACCGGGCTGTGCCTGGACCCCGACACCGAGAGCCTGGTGGAGTCGGCCGACTTCCTGGTCCACATGATCTCCTCGCCGGAGGTCGCCGTGGTCACCCGGGCCGGGCACCTCGTGCCGGCCAACCAGGAGGTCGCGCTCTCCGAGGACTTCCTGCAGACCGACGAGCAGCCGGCCAGCGCGGGCGTCTTCACCTACACCAACCGCTTCATGGTGCTGCCGCCGCTGCTCGACACCTACAGCGAGCTCCAGGCCGCGGTCGACCCGACCATCGGCGAGCTGGTCAGCGCGCCGGGCGTGCTGCCGCTGGACGAGCTCACCACGCAGATCGACGAGGAGTCGCGCGAGGTGCTGGAGCAGCCCGTGGAGGACGACTCCGAGGAGGAGTGAGGCTCAGTCCTCCTCGACCGGCTCCTCCACGGGGAGGTCGGCCTCCAGGATCGCGGCGGTGAGCACCGGCTCGGCCAGCGCGACCTGCCACGGACGTGCGCCGTAGCCGCTCAGCAGGGCGGCGACCGCCTCCGCGAGGGCCGCGGGCTCGCGGGTGTGCGGCGGGTCCCAGAGGGTGCGGCGCAGGTAGTCGGGGGTGAGGACGTTCTCGACCGGGAGGTGCTGCTCCTCGGCGAGGGCCGCCATCTGCTCGCGGGCGAGCTGGAGCCGGCGGGCGGCGACCGGGTCGCGCTCGGCCCACGCGCGGGGCAGGGGCGGTCCGTCGGAGCGCGGCGAGCGCGTCGGCAGGTCCTTCTCCTCGGCCTCGGCGGCGCCGCGCACGGCGGCGACCCAGCGGCTGGAGTAGCGCTCCGCGCCGCGGCCGTGGAAGCCCTTGGTGCCCAGCAGGGCCGCCCGGTCCTCCGGCATCGCGGTCGCGGCCGCCACGATGGCGGCGTCGGGGATGATCCGCCCCGGCGTCACGTCGCGCTGCTCGGCGATCTCGTCGCGCGCCTCCCACAGCGCCTTGGCCGCGCCCAGCGAGCGTCGTCCCCGCACCCGGTGCAGGCCCGACGTACGCCGCCAGGGATCCACCCGCGGTGTCGGCGCGAAGCCGCGCAGCGCGTCGAACTCCTGGCGCGCCCACTCGTCCTTGCCGGACTCGACCAGCTCGGCGGCGAGCCGGTCGCGCAGCTCGACGAGCACCTCGACGTCGAGCGCGGCGTACTCCAGCCACGGCTCGGGCAGCGGCCGGGTCGACCAGTCGACCGCGGAGTGCTCCTTCTTCATCCGGGCGCCCAGCAGCGTCTCGACGAGCGTGGCCAGCCCGACGCGGGGGTAGCCGAGCAGCCGGCCCGCGAGCTCGGTGTCGAAGAGCGCGTCGGGGTGCAGGCCGAGCTCGGTGAGACAGGGGAGGTCCTGGGTGGCGGCGTGCAGGATCCACTCGGTGCCCGCCAGCGCCTCCTGGAGCGGGGCCAGGCTCGACAGGCCGATCGGGTCGACGAGGAAGGTCGTGGACCCCTCACGGCGCAGCTGGATGAGGTAGGCGCGACCGGAGTAGCGGTAGCCCGACGCGCGCTCGGCGTCGATGGCGACCGGGCCGGTGCCGGCGGCCAACGACGCGCAGACCTCGCGCAGGCCGGCGTCGGTGTCGGTGAGCGGCGGCAGGCCGTCGCGCAGGGTCAGCAGCGGCAGCTCGGGAGCCTGCTCGGGGGCCTGCTCGGGGATCGGGGTGGTGTCGGGCTCGTCCGTCATCAGCGGGTGGGGCCGCGCTGCCCGCGGCGGCTCGGCATCATCGTGACCCCGTCGGGCACGGGAGGCAGGCCCGCGGCGGTGCACAGCAGCTCACCCCAGGCCTCGACGTGCGGGGCGAGGTCGGGGGCGCCGTCGTCGCCGAGGGCGGGCGTCCACGACGCGCGCACCTCGATCTGCGCGGTGCGCCCCTCCTCGGCCATGCCGCCGAAGCTCTCGGTCGTCACCGTGGTCACGGTGCCCGACGCGGCCAGGTGGGCGGCGCCGTGGGACTCCAGCGCCTCGGCCAGCCAGGACCAGCCGACCTCGGGCAGCATCGGGTCGGCCACGAGGTCGACGTCGATGTCGGCGCGGGCGTAGGCGACGCAGCGGAAGGTGCCCTCCCAGGCGTCGTTGCCGTCGGGGTCGTGGAGCACGATGATCCGCCCGGTGCCGACGTCGGTGCCGTCGACCGTCACGTCGGCCGACAGTGCGGAGGCGTAGGGGGCGATCCGCTGCGGCGCCGGCATCTGCTCGCAGAGTACCTCGGGGCGCAGCCGCGCACCCTGCATGCTGGCGACAGCATGCCGGAACTCGGGGGGCTGCGCGTCCGCGCCCGCACCCGGGCGCGTCTCCTGGCGGACGACCATGGGGCCACAGTAGGTCGGGAGGACTCGAACCGATGTGCGAACACGCCGGGGGGAGTGCGACCCTTGTGCCCGTGACGACTGCCACCGCGCCCGCGCAGGACCTCGCCGACAGCGCCTTCCTCAAGGCCGTCCGGGGGGAGCCGGTGCCCCACACGCCGGTGTGGTTCATGCGCCAGGCGGGCCGCAGCCTCCCCGAGTACCTCCGGGTGCGCGAGGGCGTCGGCATGCTCGAGTCCTGCATGGATCCCGACCTGGTGGTCGAGATCACGATGCAGCCGGTGCGTCGCTACGGCGTCGACGCGGCGATCTTCTTCTCCGACATCGTGCTGCCGCTCAAGGCCGTCGGGGTCGACCTCGACATCAAGCCCGGCATCGGCCCGGTGGTCGCCGAGCCGGTGCGCACGCTGGCCGACGTGGCCGCCATCCCCGACCTGACCCCCGAGCACGTGCCCTTCATCACCCAGGCCGTGCAGGGTCTCGTCGGCGAGCTCGGCGCCACCCCGTTGATCGGCTTCGCCGGCGCGCCGTTCACGGTCGCCTCCTACCTCGTCGAGGGCGGGCCGTCGAAGGAGCACGCCAAGACCAAGGCCATGATGTTCGGCGCCCCCGAGGTGTGGGAGGCGCTCATGGCCAAGATCGCCGGGATCGCCGCGGCCTACCTCGAGGTGCAGGTCGCCGCCGGCGCCTCTGCCGTGCAGCTCTTCGACTCCTGGGCCGGCGCGCTGACCCCGGCCGACTACGTCGAGCACGTCATGCCCCACTCGGCCCGCGTGCTCGAGCGGGCCGGCGCGCTGGGCGTGCCGCGCATCCACTTCGGGGTCGGCACCTCCAACCTGCTGGGCCTGATGGGTCAGGCCGGCGCCGACGTGGTCGGCGTCGACTGGCGCACGCCGCTGACGCAGGCCATCGGCCAGGTCGGCGACCGCGCCGTGCAGGGCAACCTCGACCCGACGCTGGTCTTCGCCCCCACCGACGTCATGACCTCGCGCGCCGCCGAGGTGATCGAGGCCGGCCGCGCGGCCCGGGGGCACGTCTTCAACCTCGGGCACGGCGTGATCCCCTCCACCGACCCCGACCAGCTGGCCCGGCTCACGGAGTTCGTGCAGTCCTACCCGCTCTGAGCGAGCGCACCAGCAGCGCGAGCGGCACGCCGAGCAGCAGCGCGACGACCGCGAAGGGCAGCACGGCGCCGAGCGCGGTGGCCGCACCCACCGCCACCGACGACAGGCCGTCCCAGCCGGCGGCCAGCCCGGCCAGGAAGCCCGACCGGTCCTCCTCGGGCCGCTGGTCCGAGGACGGGTCAGGCGTGCGGGCGAGCCTGACCGTGATCGTCGACAGCGAGGTCTGGTCGGTGAGGTAGGCCTGCTGGGCCAGCAGCGAGTCGAGGTCGGCCTGGCGACGGGTCAGCTGGCCCTCGATGCTGATGACGGCACCGATGGTCTCGGCCCGCGCCAGCAGGGCCTCGATGCGCGCGATGCTGGCGCGCTGGGCCCGCACCCGCACCTCGTTGTCGACCACCTGGGTCGTGACGTCCTCGCTCGCGCGGCGCGAGTCCTCGGTGACCCCGATGCCCTCCAGGGCCTCCATCGCCACGGCGAAGTCCTCGCTCGGCACGCGCAGCACCAGACGGGTCGACTCCACGGCCCCGTCGTCGTCGCTGGTCGACCGCTCCTCCGCGACCGTCCCACCGGTCTGGTCGAGCACGTCCTGCACCTCGTCGCGCGCCGCCGCCACGTCGTCGGCGCGCACCTCGAGGCTGCCGGTGGAGATGATCGCCGGTGTGGCCGGCTCGACCGCCGCGGGCCGGGCGCGGGCGGCGCTGCTGCCGGAGCCGCCCTCGACCGCCGAGGACAGGGCCGACTCGGGCCCGACGGCGTCGGCGGCGGTGTCGGCGGTGTCGGCGGTGCTGCCGGCGCCGGACGCCTCGTCGGAGCCGCCGCCGGAGCAGGCGGTGAGGCCGAGGAGCAGGGCGAGCAGGAGAGCGGTCGGCAGGGCGGCCGGGGCGCTGCGGTGGCGTCGGGTCATGCCCCCTGGGACGCCGCGACGGCCAGGGCGGTTCCGCTGCTGCGCCGGCGCGCCAGGTCGACCAGCAGGCCCCGCAGCTCGCGCACCTGCACCGGCACCCGGTCGGGCGCGCGGTGGCGCAGCACCAGCGACACCACCGTGCGGTCGCCGGCGATGGGCCGGGTGGTGAGGAGGCCCGCGCGCTCGAGGGGGTCGTCGACGACGCTGTAGTCGGGCAGCACGGTGAGACCCAGCCCCTCGGCGACCATCACCTTGCCGAGCTCCGCGCCGTCGGTGCTGTGGCAGGTGGCCGGCATGTGGCCGGCGAACAGTCGGTGGGCGAAGCGGTGCATCAGGTAGCCCGCGCGCATGGTGACGAACCGCTCGGCGCGCAGCTGGTCGACGCCCACCTCGGCGTACGCCGTGAGCGCGTGACCGGCCGGGAGCACGGCGACCGGGCGCCCGTGGAGGAGATCGGTGCCGACCAGGTCGGTGGGGGTGTCGTCGCCGGAGAGCACGTTGACCAGGCCGAGGTCGAGGGAGCCCTCGTGCAGGCCGGCGTCGATCTCGGCCTGCTGCATGGTCATCACCTCGACCGTGGTGCCGGGGTGGCTGTCCTGCAGTCCGCGCACGGCCGGCACCAGCAGGCTGGAGGTGGCGGCGTTGACCGTGCCGAGCCGGATCAGCCGGGCCGAGGCGGTCTGGTCGCCCGCGGCGGTGCGCAGCCGGTCGACGGCCTCGAGCACGTCGACCATGTTCTGCAGCAGGTCGCGCCCCTGGCGGCTGATCCGGGCGCCGGACCGGCGCCGGTCGAGCAGCGTCACGCCGAGCTCGCGCTCGAGCTTGCTGACCGCCTCGCTGAGCGCCGGCTGGGAGATGTGCAGTCGCTCGCTGGCGCGGCGCAGGGAACCGTGCTGGGTGACGGCGGCGAGGTACTCCAGCTGCTCGATGCGCACCGGGGATCCTTCCTGGGAGGGGCGGGTGTCGGCTTGCCCCCGGGGCTCCTCGAAGTCATAGTCGACAAAGTCAGTAGACAAACCGTGTCATGACTGTAGCCGAGGAGCGCCCATGTCTGTCCAGCCGTCCGTCCAGCCCGCCGCGCGGTCGTCCGTGGGGCGTGCCCCCGCCCGGGAGGCCGCCGTGCCGTTCGTGCCCCACGTCGCCGTCGACTCCCCGCGCCTGGCGGGGCTGCGCGCGACCTACGCCCCGCTGTGGGAGCGGATCGCGGCCGGGGCCGTCGGGCGCGAGCTCGACGGCGAGCTGCCGGTCGAGCAGGTCGCCTGGCTCAAGGCGGCCGGCTTCGGCGCGGTGCGCGTGCCGCGCGAGCACGGCGGGGAGGGGCTGTCGCTGCCGGAGGTGACCCAGCTGTGGGTCGAGCTCGCGGCGGTCGACAGCAACCTCCCGCAGGCCTTCCGCGGCCACTTCGCCCTCGTCGAGGACCGGCTGTGGCAGCACGCCCGCGGCTCCGACCAGGCGCGGTGGTTCGACCGGTTCGCCGCGGGCGAGATCGCCGGCAACGCCTGGTCGGAGGTCGGTGCCACCGAGATCGGCACGCAGCGCACGGTGCTCACCCGCCTCGCGGGCGGCGACTACCGCCTCGACGGCACGAAGTACTACACGACCGGCACCATCTACGCCGAGTGGGTCGACGTCTACGCCGTGCGTGACGAGGGCGCCGAGGGCGAGGGGCCCGGCGGCGGGGCCGCCGACGACTTCGCGATCGCGATCGTCGACACCCGCCGCTCCGGGGTCAGCGTCGTCGACGACTGGGACGGCTTCGGCCAGCGCGGCACCGGCAGCGGCACGACGAGCTTCGACGCCGTGCGCGTGCCCGCCGAGGACGTGCTCGCCTTCGAGGAGCGCTTCCCGCACCAGACCGCGCTCTACCAACTCAACCTGCTCGCGATCCTCGCCGGGATCGGGCGTGCAGCGCTCGCCGACGCGGTCACCGAGGTGCGCCGCCGCGAGCGCAACTACTCCCACGCCAACGCCGCCCGGGTGCGCGACGACGCGCAGGTGCTCGCCCGCATCGGCGAGATCGCCGCCGCCGTCTACGCCGCGGAGGCCGCCACGCTGCGGGTCGCCGAGGCCCTCCAGGCCGTCGCCGACTCCGCGCACGGCGACCCCGAGCGCACCCGGCGCCTGGTCGAGGTCGGCGAGATCGAGTCGTCCACCGCGCAGGTCGTCGTCACCGATCTCGTGCTGCGCGCCACCAACGACCTCTTCGACACCCTCGGCGCCTCGGCCACCGCGCGCGGCCGGGCCCTCGACCGGCACTGGCGCAACGCCCGCACGGTGTCGTCGCACAACCCCCGGATCCTCAAGGCGCGGGTGGTCGGCGACCACCTCGTCAACGGAGCGACCCCGCCGTACGCCTGGTCGATCGGGGCCACGCGGCGCGACCGGTGACGTGACCGGTGACGGGCGGTGAGAGGCGGTGCCTGTCACCCCGTCGCCGCTTCCGGTGGGGCTCCCGGGGGTCCCGCCTTGCATCCCGGCCTATTGTCCAGCAATCTTATCGACATAAGCGGCTTCGGCCGCGAGAGACCACGAGGAGTCCCCATGACCGTGCAGCAGACCCGCGGCGAGACCGGCGTGCAGCCGGGTCACGAGCCGCTGAAGTTCGCCTACTGGGTGCCCAACGTCAGCGGCGGCCTGGTCGTCAGCAAGATCGAGCAGCGCACCGACTGGAGCTACGAGTACAACAAGCGCCTGGCCAAGGTCGCCGAGGACAGCGGCTTCGAGTACGCCCTGTCGCAGGTGCGCTACATGGCCTCCTACGGCGCGGCCTACCAGCACGAGTCGACCTCGCTGTCGCTCGCGCTGCTGCTCGCCACCGAGCGGCTCAACGTCATCGCCGCGGTGCACCCCGGCCTCTGGCAGCCCGGCGTGCTCGCCAAGTTCATCGCCTCCGCCGACCAGATCTCCGGTGGGCGCGCCGCGATCAACGTCGTCTCCGGCTGGTTCAAGGACGAGTTCACGCGGCTCGGCGAGCCGTGGCTCGAGCACGGCGAGCGCTACCGCCGCGCCGAGGAGTTCATCCGCTACGTCCGCGAGATCTGGACCAGCGACCACGCGGAGCACCAGGGCGACTTCTACCGCCTGCACGACTTCGACCTGAAGCCGAAGCCGCTGGACGTGCCCGGCCGGGCCCACCCCGAGATCTTCATGGGCGGCAACTCCACCGACGCCCGCGGCATGGGCGGGCGGGTCACCGACTGGTACTTCATGAACGGCAACACCCCCGAGGGCGTCGCCGAGCAGGTCCGCGACGTCACCGACGTGGCCCGGGTCAACGGCCGCCCCGAGGGGGCCGTGAAGTTCGGCGTCAACGGCTTCGTGGTCGCCCGCGACAGCGAGGCCGAGGCCCGCCAGGTGCTGCACGACATCATCGACCAGGCCGACGTCGAGGCCGTCGAGGGCTTCGGCTCCGCGGTCAAGCAGGCCGGCCAGTCGACGGGTGACAAGAAGGGCATGTGGCAGGACTCCGACTTCTCCGACCTCGTGCAGTACAACGACGGCTTCCGCACCGGCCTGGTGGGCACGCCCGAGCAGGTCGCCCACCGGATCATGGAGTACAAGCGGCAGGGCGTGCAGATGATGCTGCTCGGCTTCCTGCACTTCATCGAGGACGTCGAGCACTTCGGTCGCGAGGTGCTGCCGATCGTGCGCGAGCTGGAGGCCGCCGAGCTCGCGAGGGTCGGCCGATGACGACGCTGACCGCCCCCGCGACGGTGCCCGTGCTCGACGCCGACGCCGCGCTGCGCGTCGCCGCCGACCTCGCGGGCGAGCTGGCGCAGGGCGCCGTACGCCGCGACGCGGAGCGGGTGCTGCCGGCCGCGGAGCTCGACCTGCTGTCGGCCTCGGGGCTGCTGGCGATCACGGTGCCGGCCGAGCACGGCGGCGCCGACCTGCCGGTGGAGGTCGTGGCCGAGGTCTTCCGCCTGCTCGGCGCGGGCGACCCCAGCGTGGCCCAGGTGCCGCACAGCCACTTCGTCTACGTCAACGCGCTGCGCCACCAGGGCACGCCGGCCCAGCAGGCGTTCTTCTTCGGCGAGGTGCTGCGCGGGCGCCGGCTGGGCAACGCCCAGTCCGAGGTCGGCACGAAGCACGTGCGCGAGCACCGCACCACCCTGACCCCGACCGGGCCCACGGCGGAGGGCGCCCGCACCTGGCGCCTCGACGGCGAGAAGGGCTACAGCACCGGCGCGCTCTTCGCCGACTGGATCCCCGTGCTCGCCCACCTCGGCGAGGACGGTCCCATGCACGTCGCGTGGGTGGAGCGCACCGCTCCCGGCGTCACGGTCGTCGACGACTGGGCCGGCATGGGCCAGCGCACCACCGCCAGCGGCACGGTGCGCCTCGAGGGTGTGGCGGTCGACGACTCGCGGATCACGCCCTACCACCTGACCTTCGAGGGCCCGCAGACCTACGGTGCCTTCGCCCAGCTCCTGCACGCCGCGATCGACGCCGGGATCGCCCGCGCGGCGATCGAGGACGCGGCGGCCTTCGTCACCACGACGTCGCGGCCCTACCCCGACGCCGGGGTGGAGCGGGCCGCCGACGACCCGCTCGTCGTGCACGCCTTCGGCGAGATGGACCTCGCCGTGCGCGGCGCGGAGGCCCTGGTGGCCGAGGCCGGGCGCGCCGTCGACCGCGCCGACGCCCACCTCACGGTCGAGAGCGCCGGGGCGGCCAGCCTCGCCGTGGCCGCCGCGCGCGCCTCGACCACCCAGGTGTCGGTGGCCGTCGCCAGCCGGCTCTTCGAGGTCGCCGGCACCCGCTCGGCCCTCGACGGGCTCAACCTGCACCGCCACTGGCGCAACGCCCGCACCCACACGCTCCACGACCCTGCGAGCTGGAAGGTCCAGCACCTCGGGCGCCACGCCCTCGAGGGCACGCTGCCGCCCAACCACGGTCAGATCTGAGAGGAAGAACCCCCCATGAGCCCGTTGACGTTCCACTGGTTCCTGCCCACCAACGGCGGTGACGGCCGCCAGGTCGTCGGCGGCGGCCACGGCGTGAGCGCCGGGCCGTCGGGTCGACCCGCCGACGTGCCCTACCTCGGCCAGATCGCCCGCGGCGCCGAGCAGATGGGCTTCGAGGCCGCCCTCACCCCGGCCGGTGCGTGGTGCGAGGACGCCTGGCTCTCGACCGCGATGCTGAGCCAGGTCTCCGAGCGGCTGAAGTTCCTGGTCGCCTTCCGGCCCGGGCTGGTCGCGCCCTACCTCGCCGCGCAGATGGCCGGCACCTTCCAGAACCTCACTGGCGGCCGCCTGCTGCTCAACGTGGTCACCGGTGGCGAGAGCCACGAGCAGCGCATGTTCGGCGACTTCCTCGACAAGGAGGCCCGCTACGCCCGCTGCGACGAGTTCCTCGAGATCGTGCGCCGGCTGTGGGCCGGGGAGACGGTCGACTTCGCCGGTGAGCACCTGCAGGTCGAGAGCGCGACGCTCGGGCAGATCCCCGACCCGGTGCCCGCGATCTACTTCGGTGGCTCCTCACCGGCGGCCGGCAGGGTCGCGGCCAAGCACGCCGACGTCTACCTCACCTGGGGCGAGCCGCCAGCCGCGGTGGCCGAGAAGGTCGACTGGATCCGGAAGCTCGCGGCCGAGGAGGCACGCGGTGCCGAGCGCCCGATCCGCTTCGGCATCCGGATGCACACCATCGTGCGCGACACCGCCGAGGAGGCGTGGGCCGAGGCCGACCGCCTGCTCGCCGGTATCGACCCGGCCTCGATCAAGGCCGTGCAGGAGGGCCTGCGCAAGAGCGAGTCGGAGGGCCAGCGCCGCATGCTCGACCTCAACGGCGGCAGCAAGGACGACCTGGAGATCCACCCCAACGTCTGGGCCGGCGTGGGCCTCGTGCGCGGCGGCGCCGGCACGGCCCTCGTGGGCAGCCACGAGCAGGTCGCCGACCGGATCGAGGAGTACCACTCCGTCGGCATCGACGAGTTCGTGCTCTCGGCCTACCCCCACCTCGAGGGGGCCTACCACTTCGGCGAGGGCGTGCTGCCGATCCTGGCCGAGCGCGGCCTGTGGGAGCACCCGGCCCCGCCGGTGCACCACAACACCGCCGTGCCGTTCCAGGCCGCCGGCCGCACGGCGGCGTCGTGACGGCCCGCCCGCGCGTCGCGGTGGTGGTCGGCAACCCCAAGCCGCGCTCGCGCACCCTCGGGGCGGCCACGCTGCTGGCCCGTGAGCTGTCGGGGGAGGAGCCCGACCTGACCGTCGACCTCGCCGAGCTCGGCCCGGCCCTGCTCGACTGGTCCAGCGCGGTCGTCGCCGACCTCGTCGAGGCCGTGGGGGAGGCCGACCTCGTCGTCGTGGCCTGCCCCACCTACAAGGCCACCTACACCGGCCTCCTCAAGCTCTTCCTCGACCGTTTCGCCGCCGGCACGGGGCTGCGCGGCGTCGCGGTGCCCCTCATGCTCGGCGCCGGCCCCGCGCACGCCCTGGCCCCCGAGCTCACCCTGCGCCCGGTGCTCACCGAGCTCGGCGCCACGGTGCCGGCGCGCGGCCTCTACGTGCTCGACCAGCACCACGACGACCCGGCGGCCTACGCCGACTGGCTCGCGACGGCGCGGGCCCGCGTGGCCGCCCTGCTCGACCCCGCGCTCCACCCCCACCTCCCGACAGGAGCCCCCGCATGAGCCTCACCGCCCTCTCCACCAACCAGGACCTCGACCCCCAGCGCCTGCGCGAGGCCTTCGGCATCTTCCCCAGCGGGGTCGTCGCCGTGGCCGCGCAGGTCGACGGACGCCCGGTCGGGCTGGCCGCGAGCTCGTTCACCTCGGTCAGCCTGGAGCCGGCGCTGGTGTCGTTCTCGATCGCCAACACCTCCAAGACCTGGCCCGACCTGCGCCGCGCCGACCACCTCGGCGTCACCGTGCTGGCCGACCACCACGGCGGGGTCTGCCGCCAGCTCGCCGGGCCGGTCGACGAGCGCTTCACCGGCATCGACATCTCCACCACCGACGACGGTGCGGTGACCCTCGACGAGGGCCTGGCCCGCTTCGACTGCTCGCTCTACCGCGAGGTCGAGGCCGGCGACCACACCATCGTGCTGCTCCAGCTGCACGCCGTGGAGTCGGTCGACGGCGCGGTCGCCGACGCCCCGCTGGTCTTCCACCGCAGCGGCTTCGGACGGATGGCCGCCTCGGCCTGAGCGCCCCCCGCCGCTGCTCCGACTCCACCGCCCGACTCCCACCCCCCGACTCCCACCCCCCGACTCCCACGCCGCGACGACCCCGCACCCGGTCGTCGCGGCGTGGGCCGCTCTGAGACGCTGGTGGCATGGCTGCACCCGGCACCCCCCGCGCCCTGGCCGTGGTGGTCGGCGGCGGCATCGCCGGCCTCGCCGCGGCCCGCGACCTGGCCCAGGCCGGCCACGAGGTCGTCGTGCTCGAGGCCGCCGACCGCGTCGGCGGCAAGCTGCTCCGCCACGAGGTCGCCGGCGCGCTGGTCGACGTCGGCGCCGAGGCGATGCTCAACCGCCGAGCCGAGGGCGTCGACCTGGCCCGCGCGGTTGGGCTCGAGGTCGAGCACCCGGCCGTGGTCAGCTCGCGCATCCACAGCCGCGGGGCGATGCGGCCGTTGCCGCGCTCGCTCATGGGGGTGCCGCTCGACCTGGCCGCGCTCGAGGCCTCCGGCGTGCTCTCGCCCGAGGGCCTGGCGCGGGCCGCCCGGGAGGTCGACCTGCCCGCCAGCGACCTGGGGGACCCGGGCGACCCGGGTGCCGACGTCACCGTCGGCGACCTCGTGGACGCCCGCTTCGGCCCCGAGGTGACCGACCGGCTCGTCGAGCCCCTGCTCGGCGGGGTCTACTCCGGCCTGGCCCGCGAGATCTCCGCGCGCGCCGCGGTGCCGCAGCTGGTCGCGCTGGCCGCCCGCGGCTCGGTGGTCACCCACGGCGGCGCGGTGCCCACGACGTACGCCGGCCCGGTCTTCGCGGGGCTGTCCGGCGGCATGGGGGCGCTGCCCGACGCGGTGGTCGCCGCCGGTGATCTGCGCGTGCGCACCGGCACCACCGTGCGCGGCCTGCGCCGCACGCCCGAGGGCCTCGAGCTGCTGCTCGGCCCCACCACCGACCCCGAGCTGCTGCGCGCCGACCTCGTCGTGCTGGCCACCCCGCCCGCACCGACCGCGCGGCTGCTCGCCGACGTGGCGCCCGCCGCCGCGAGCGAGCTGGCCGCGGTGGAGACGGCCTCGGTGGCGGTGGTGACCCTCGCCGTGCGGGCCGCCGACGCCCCGGCGCTGGCGGCCGCCGACACGTCGGGCTTCCTGGTGCCACCGGTCGAGCGGCGCCGGATCAAGGCGGCGACGTACTCCTTCTCCAAGTGGGCGTGGGTGCGCGAGGCCGGCCGCGGGCTGGTCGACGGCGACGACGTGCTGCTGCTGCGCACCTCGCTGGGCCGTCACCGCGAGGAGCGCACCCTGCAGGCCGACGACGCCGAGCTCGTCGCCGCGTCGCTGTCCGACCTGCACGCGCTGACCGGGCTCGACGCCCGCCCCGTCGACACCCACGTGCAGCGCTGGGGCGGCGGGCTGCCGCAGTACGCCGTGGGCCACGTCGCGCGCGTCGCGCGGGTGCGGACCGCGGTCGCGCAGGTGCCGGGCCTGGCGGTCTGCGGCGCGGCCTACGACGGGGTCGGCATCCCCGCAGCCGTCGGCTCGGCCCACCGCGCGGTGCGCGAGCTGCTGGCGACCAGGGTCACGTGGGCCGACGAGGCCCCGCGCGGCATGATGGAGCCATGAGCGACACCCAGACCAACGCCGCCCGGCTGCGCGAGATCAACGACTCCATCCGCTACACCACGTGGTCGGTCTTCCGTCTCGACCGGGTGCTCGGCGACGCCGACCGCGAGGCCGAGGGCGCCGAGGTCGAGAAGCTCCTCGCCGAGCTGGCCGAGGAGGGGGTCGTGGTGCGCGGCGTCTACGACGTCGCCGGCCTGCGCGCCGACGCCGACGTCATGGTCTGGTGGCACGCCGCCGACTCCGAGGCCCTCCAGTCGGCCTACCACCGCTTCCGCCGCACCGCGCTCGGCTCGCGCCTGGCGCCGGTCTGGTCGCAGATGGCGCTGCACCGGCCCGCGGAGTTCAACAAGTCGCACGTGCCGGCGTTCCTCGCCGACGAGGAGCCGAAGCGCCACGTCTGCGTCTACCCCTTCGTGCGCTCCTACGAGTGGTACCTCCTGCCCGACGAGGAGCGCCGCGACATGCTCAAGGAGCACGGCATGCAGGCGCGGCCCTACCCCGACGTGCGCGCCAACACCGTCGCCTCCTTCGGCCTCGGCGACTACGAGTGGCTCCTCGCCTTCGAGGCCGACGAGCTGCACCGCATCGTCGACCTCATGCGCGACCTGCGCGCGAGCCGCGCGCGCCGCCACGTGCGCGAGGAGATCCCGTTCTACACCGGCGCCCTGGTGCCGGTGGCCGAGCTGGTCCAGCGCCTGCCCTGAGCGGCGGCTGGCTCAGGCCACGACGGTGCCGGAGCGGGCGGTGAGCTCGGCGTACGCCGCGGAGATGCGCGCGGCGACCGGGCCGGGCGCGCCGTCGCCGATGGTGCGCCCGTCGATCGCGACCACCGGCGTGACCCCGCCCATGGTGCCGGTCACGAACACCTCGTCGGCGGTGTAGAGCTCCACCAGCGAGTGCTCGCACACCTCGGTGGGCAGGCCGAGGTCGGCGCAGAGCCCGAGCACCGTCTCGCGGGTGATGCCCTCGGGGCACGCCCGTGTCGTGGAGGTGCGCACGCGGCCGCCGGCGACGTGGAAGACGTGGGTGGCGTTGGTCTCGGCCACGAAGCCCGCGTCGTCGAGCATGAGGGCGTCGTCGGCGCCGGCCACCGTGGCCTCGACCTTGGCCATGATCGAGGTCAGCAGGTTGTTGTGGTGGATCTTGGGGTCGAGGGAGTCGGCGCGGTGCCGGCGCACCGAGGAGGTCGCCAGGGTGATGCCGGAGGCGTCGTAGACCGGTGACTTGAACTCCGCGAGCACGATGAGCGTGGGCCCGGAGGTGTTGAGCCGGGGGTCCATGCCGCTGGTGACCTTGACCCCGCGGGTCAGCGTGAGGCGCACGTGCACGTCGTCGTGCATGTCGTTGGCCGCCAGGGTGCGGCGCAGCTGCTCGACGATCTCGGCGTCGGAGGGGATCTCGGCGAAGGCCAGCGCCTTGGCCGAGCGGCGCAGCCGGGCGAGGTGCTCGTCGAGCGCGAAGATCCGGCCCCGGTGCAGCCGCAGCCCCTCCCAGACGGCGTCGCCGCCCTGCACCACGGAGTCGAAGGGGCTCACCGCCGCCTCGTCGCGGTGGGTGATCCGGCCGCCGACGTTGACCTGGAGGTCGGCGTTGCGGGGGTCGAACTGCTGCAGCATTCAGGACTCCTGGTCGGTGGCGGGGCGCAGCCGGTGGGGGGCCAGTGCGTCGTAGAAGGGGCGGCAGCGCTCGAGCAGCGGCGCCAGGCGCTCGGGCAGCGGGTCGTGCCCGCCGGGGGAGGAGGTGGCGAAGCCGGTGGAGGCCTCGACCCCGGCGTACCAGTGCGGGGCCCACACGCCGTCGGTCTCGCGCGGGCCCGCGGGCCAGGACAGCATCGCCTCGTCGAAGGCGAGGCCGAGCGCGGCGCACAGGGCCGTGAGCGTGCCGCGCGGGTCGCGGAGCACGTCGGCGGCGTCGACCACCGGGCCGCCGAAGCGCTCGAAGAGCGCCAGCTGCTGCGGCAGGCCGAGGTCCTCCAGCGTCGGCTCCTCGCGCACCTTGGCGTAGGAGGTGAGCACGCGCTCGGGGTCGCGCACGAGGAAGGCGTGGCGCAGCCCGGTCAGGGCGCCCTGGTCGAGGTCGGGGAGCACGTGGTGGGTCATGTGCTTCTGGTACTGCACCGGCGTGGGCACGGGGCCCGCGGTCAGCTCGCGCACCAGCGCCCCCCAGTCGGTCGACTGGGAGGCGATGACCTCGTCGCGGCCGGGGTGGTCGAGACCGGTCGTGGCGAGGTAGGCGGCGTAGAGCGGCTCGTCGACGACGGTGCAGTCGGCGCGGTGCTCGAAGCTGCGCATCAGGGCCGTGGAGAGGTTGCGCGGCCCCGACCACATGGCGACCCGGAGAGTCACGCCGACCGACCTAGTGCTTCTCCTCCAGCGTGAGGCTGATCGAGTTGATGCAGTAGCGGTCGCCGGTGGGGGTGCCGTAGCCGTCGGGGAACACGTGGCCCAGGTGGGAGCCGCAGCTGGCGCAGCGGACCTCGACGCGCTTCATGCCGTGGCTGGTGTCCTCGATGTACTCGATCGTGTCGCTGATCGGCTGGTAGAACGACGGCCAGCCGCAGCCGGAGTGGAACTTGGTGTCGGACTCGAAGAGCGTGGCCTCGCAGGCCTTGCAGCGGTAGACGCCCGTGGTCTCGGTGTCGGTGTACTTGCCGGTGAAGGCCCGCTCGGTGCCGGCCTTGCGCAGGACGGCGTACTCGTCGGGGGAGAGCTGCTCGCGCCACTCGGCGTCGGTCTTCTCAACGGAGTAGGTCATACCCCCACAGTACGTCGGGGAGGTTCACCCCTCCGACCCGTTGACGCGAGTGGGAGAACGCCTGTTCACTGGCCCGATGGCAGGGACGATCCCGTGGGAGCGGGTCCGCAGGGCGGGCTCGAAGCTGACCACCCCGTTGCACCCCGACGACTACCTCTCGCTGGTCAACCCGCTGTGGTCGACCCGCGAGCTGCGCGGCCGCATCGAGAAGGTCGTGCCCGAGACCGAGGACGCCGCCACCCTGGTGATCCGGCCCGGCTGGGGCTGGCGCTACGACCACAAGCCCGGCCAGTACGTCGGCATCGGCGTGCAGGTCGAGGGCAAGTACCAGTGGCGCTCCTACTCGGTGAGCTCAGCGCCCAAGCGCAGCGGCCGCACCATCGCGATCACGGTGCGTGCCATGCCCGAGGGCCTGCTCTCCTCGCACCTGGTCAACGGCCTGGCCCCCGGCACGATCGTGCGCCTCGCGCTGCCCGAGGGTGACTTCGTGCTCCCCGACCCCCCGCCGGCGCGGATGCTCTTCCTCGTGGCCGGCTCCGGGGTGACCCCGGTGATGTCGATGCTGCGCACGCTCGACCGCCGTGGCTCGATGCCCGACGTCGTCATGCACTACTCCTCGCCGACGGCGGAGCGGATGATCTTCCGCGACGAGCTCGACCGGCTCGAGGAGGGCCACGAGGGCCTGTCCGTGCACCGCCTCCACACCGACACCGAGGGCATGCTGGCGCCCGCCGACCTCGACCGCGTGTGCCCCGACTGGCGCGAGCGCGAGACGTGGGCCTGCGGACCCGGCCCGATGCTCGACGCGCTCAGCGAGCACTTCGAGGCCGAGGGGGTCGCCGAGCGGCTCCACCTCGAGCGCTTCTCGCTGAAGCTCGGCGACGCCGGCGGCGAGGGTGGCACGATCTCCTTCCGCAACTCCGGCAAGACGGTGGACGCCGACGGCGCCACCACCGTGCTCGAGGCCGGCGAGCAGGCGGGCGTGGGCATGCCCTACGGCTGCCGCATGGGCATCTGCCACACCTGCACCGTCACCCTCGTCTCCGGCGCGGTGCGCGACCTGCGCAACGGCGAGGAGTACGCCCAGCCCAACGAGCAGATCCAGACCTGCGTGACCGCCGCCGCCGGCGACTGCACCCTCGACATCTGACCCACCCGACCCACCAGCCCCCCGCACCGCTGCACCCACTGGAGGACCCATGGCCATCTCGGACGTCCGGGAGTACACCCACCTCACCGACGAGGAGGTCGAGCAGATCGGCCGCGAGCTCGACGCGATCCGCGCGGAGGTGGAGGAGTCGCGCGGGGCCGCGGACGCGGCGTACATCAACCGGATGATCAAGGTGCAGCGCGGCCTGGCCTTCGCCGGCCGCGTCACCCTGCTCGCCTCGCACCGCAAGCCCGCCTGGGCGGCCGGGGCGGCGATGCTCGGCGTGGCCAAGATCCTGGAGAACATGGAGATCGGCCACAACGTCATGCACGGCCAGTGGGACTGGATGAACGACCCCGAGATCCACTCCTCCAACTGGGAGTGGGACACCGCCCAGCCCGCGGAGCAGTGGAAGCACTCCCACAACTACGTGCACCACCAGTTCACCAACGTGCTCGGCCACGACAACGACATCGGCTACGGCATCCTGCGCATGGCCCGCGAGCAGAAGTGGCACCCCGCCAACCTCGGCCAGCCGGTCTACAACGCGCTGCTCGCCAGCCTCTTCCAGTGGGGCGTGGCCCTCCACGACCTCGACATCGAGGCCATCCGCAAGGGCAAGAAGGACCCGAAGGAGATGAAGCGCCAGCTCGGGCAGATCTGGCGCAAGGGCCGCAACCAGGTGCTCAAGGACTACGTCGTCTACCCCGCGCTCAGCGGGCCGCACTGGCGCACGACCCTCACCGCCAACGCCACGGCCAACGTGACCCGCAACCTGTGGTCCTACGTGATCATCTTCTGCGGCCACTTCCCCGACGGTGCGATGCACTTCACCGAGGAGGAAATCGAGGACGAGACCCGTGCGGAGTGGTACCTGCGCCAGATCCTCGGCGCGGCCAACTTCGAGGGCGGCCCGCTGCTGCACATCATGTCGGGCAACCTGGGCTACCAGATCGAGCACCACCTCTTCCCCGACCTGCCGAGCAACCGCTACGGCGAGATCGCGGTCAAGGTCCGCGCGCTGTGCGACAAGTACGACATCCCCTACACGATCGGGCCGCTGCACAAGCAGTACGGCCAGGCGCTGCGCACCATCATCAAGCTCTCGGTGCCCAACGGCTTCACCACCTCCGACAAGCCCGAGCCCCCGAGCCCCGACCGGGCCCCGGTCGAGCGCGGCCGCAAGAGCGACGCCGAGCGTCCCTCGCGCCGCGCCGAGCTGGGCGGCTGGTCGCGGAAGGCGTCATGATCCGGGGCCTCAGCCGTGACGTCGACGCCGTCGACGCTCCCTTCGCCTGGGAGCGCGACGACGCCGGCGACCTCCAGCTCGTGGCCCGCCGGGTGACCCAGTGCGCCCTGAGCCGCATCTGCGGGGCCTGCGCGGAGTCGCTGGGGCGCCCGGTGGCCTTCGTCGGCGACGACCTGGAGATCGGGCGCAACGCCTTCCACGCCCCGCCCCTGCACCTGACGTGCGCGGCCGACCTGGCCGCCCGGGTCGACCACTGGCGGGTGGTCACCACGTCGGGCTTCGAGTTCGTGCGCGCCACCGCCGAGGACGAGGACCGCCGACCGGTCTTCAGCCCCAACTCGCTGCTGGGCGAGGCCTCCCGCGGCTGAGGGCCGCCCCACCGACCCCGCGCCGCGGGAGCCGGGACATCCGGGGGGAGCCCCGGTCCCGCGGTGTCGGACCCCGGCGGCGGCGCTCAGAAGCCGGTGGTGTTCCAGGGGGCCGGACCGGCGTGGTCGGCCATCGCGGCCCACGTCGCCACGTCGGACCCGGTGACCCGACCCGCGGCGGCCGCGGTGAGCACGGAGCGGTCGCCGAGGTAGAGGGCGCCGAGCGTGTCGACGCCGAGCCGCACGCCGGGCGTCTCGTCGGTCGCCTCGACCCGTGCCCGTCCCTGCTCGGTGGTGACCCGGAAGGTCCCCGCGGCGTGACCGAGCGGGTCGTCGACGCCCAGCACGACCGTCGCGTCGTCGCTCCACGGCCGCGCCTCCAGCGCCGCGACCGGGTCGAGCACGCGCAGCCACAGCACGTCGCGCACCTCGGTGGTGGTGACGACCCGGGGGTCGGTGAGCGCGAGGTCGAGCGGGTCCTCGACCGGGGCGATGGCGCGCGCCTTCGCGGTCAGGTCGAGGTCGGCGAGGAAGCGCCACAGCCGCAGGTGCACCTGCGGGGTCAGGGCCTGCAGGTCGCGCACCTCCACCAGCCCGCCGTCGGTGTCCTTGACACGGAAGCGGACGTAGCCGTCGGGCGTGCCCGAGGGGTCGAGGTGCACCGCCACCCGCGACGCGCGGTCGGGGCCACCGGTCTCCCAGTCGTGCTCACCGCTGTCGTGGACCGCGTGGTGGGCTGGGCGCGCCACCATGCCCCGCGTCGTGGCCAGGACCTGCTCGAAGACCGCGCGGCACACCGGGTAGGCCTCGGCGGGCGTGGCCAGCTCGAGCGCCCCGGTGTCCTCGACCTGGTCGCGCAGGGCGAAGCGGGTCGTGAGGTCGACCTCGATGCGCCGGCGGCGGGTGGCCACGCCGAAGCCGTAACGGCCGTAGATGGAGCCCTCCGAGACCGTGAGGGCGGCCAGCGGCAGCCCCCGGTCGGCGGCCTCGGCGAGGTCCTCGCCCATCAGCCGGCGCAGGAGGCCGCGGCGGCGGTGGGTGGGGGCCACGGTGACGTCGGTGATCATGTGCAGCGGCAGCAGGCGCCCGCCACCGACGTTGACCTGCTGCTGCCAGCTGGTGAAGGTGCCGACCGGCGCCGGCGTGCCCGCCACCCGGCTGGTGCGCGGCCACACCGCCCGCAGCACCGCGTCGTCGGCGCGGGTCGACTCCAGCCAGCGGCGGTGCTTGTCGTCGTCGAGCCCGCCCTCGTGGAAGCCCAGGCTCCAGGCGTCGGCATACGCCCGCAGGCGGGAGAGCACGCCCGCGTCGGTGCTGTGGACGTCGAGCTGGTCGAAGACCAGGTCGGGATGGGGGTCGGCGTGGGGGTCGGGGTGGGGGTCGGCGTGGGGATCGGAGAGGGGGTCGGGGCGCACGCGGTCACGCTACGGCGCGTGCGCCGCCCGCCACGACCGGGTTTCGCCGCTACGGTGGCGCCCATGGCGAAGGCGAGCGCGGTCGAGGTGCAGGCGGGCGGGCGCGCTGTGCGGGTCTCGAGCCCCGACCGGGTGGTCTTCGAGGCCACCGACCGCACCCCGGAGGTCACCAAGCTGGGCGTGGCGGAGTACGTCGCCTCCGTCGACGACGGGCTGATGCGGGCCCTGCGCGGTCGTCCCACGGCGCTGGAGCGCTGGACCTCCGGGGTGCGCCCCGGCATGCGGCTGGCCACGGGCCCGCAGGACAAGGACGCCGACGCGTTCTACCAGAAGCGGGTGCCGAAGGGGGCGCCCGACTACCTCGAGACCGCCCGCATCACCTTCCCCTCGGGGCGCACCGCCGACGAGATCTGCCCGACCGAGATCGCGGTGCCGGTGTGGTGCGCCCACATGGGCACGATCACCTTCCACCCCTGGCCGGTGCGCCGCGACCCCGCGGTCGAGGGCTGGCAGGACCGCCCCGACGAGCTGCGCATCGACCTCGACCCCCAGCCCGGCACGACCTTCGCCGACGCCGTGCGCGTCGCCGGCGTGGCCGACGCGCTGCTGCGTGAGCTCGGTCTGGTCGGGTGGCCCAAGACGTCGGGCAACCGCGGCGTGCACGTCTACGTGCGCATCCGTCCGGAGTGGGACTTCGCCGACGTGCGCCACGCCGCCATCGGCCTGGGCCGCGAGCTCGAGCGCCGCGACCCCGGCGTCACCACGAACTGGTGGAAGGAGGAGCGCGGGCAGCGGATCTTCGTCGACTACAACCAGAACTGCCGCGACCGCACCATCGCCTCCGCCTACTCCCTGCGCCCGCTGCCGGGGGCGCCCGTGTCGACCCCGCTGTCGTGGGAGGAGCTGGCCGAGCTGCGCGACCCCCGCGAGCTCAACATCGTCACGGTGCCCAAGCGGCTGCGCGAGCACGGCGACCCGTGGGCCGGCATCGACGACTCGGCGGGCTCGCTCCAGCCGCTGCTCGACCTGTGGGAGGAGCTGCCCGGCGGGGAGCTCAACTACCCGCCCGACCACCCCAAGATGCCGGGGGAGCCGCCGCGCGTGCAGCCCTCGAAGAAGGTCGCCGCCCACTGGGACGACGACGGCAACCGGGTCGAGGGGTGAGCCTGCTCCTCCACCTCAACGGACCGCCCGGCATCGGCAAGTCGGCCCTCGCCGCCCGGTGGGCGGACGCCCACCCGGGCACGCTGCTGCTCGACGTCGACGCGCTGCGCACGTGGGTCGGTGGGTGGCGGGAGGACTTCGCCGCCACCGGGGAGGTGGCCAGACCCGTCGCGCACGCCATGGTCACGGCCCACCTGCGCGGCGGGCGCGACGTCGTGCTGCCGCAGCTGCTCGCCGACCCCGCGGGCCTGGCCGGCTTCGAGCAGGCCGCACACGCCGCCGGGGCCGACGTCTGCTCGGTGCTGCTGCGGGCACCGGCGTCCGAGGTCGCCACGCGGTGCGCGCGGCGCGAGGACTCGACGCCGCTGGCGCAGGCTGTCGCCGGCGTGGTCGACGGCGAGGGCGAGCAGGGTCCGGCGCTGTGGATCTCGCGCCTCGAGGCGCTCACCGGCCAGCGCCCCGACCTCCTCGACCTCGACGTGGGCGGTCTCGACGAGGCCGCCTCGCTGCGGGCGCTCGGGCACCTCGTGCGGCGCGCGGTGCCAGGATGGGGTGCGTGAGCACCCGATGATCCTCATCGACCCGCCCAACGCCGCCGGCCACGGCCGGCTCTGGTCGCACCTGGCCAGCGACACGTCCTACGAGGAGCTGCACGCCTTCGCACGGGCGCAGGGCTTCTCCGAGCGCGGCTTCGACCGCGACCACTACGACGTGCCCTCGGAGTGGTATGACGACGTCGTGGCCGCCGGCGCCACGCCGGTCAGCAGCCGCGAGCTCGTCGCTCGGCTGCGCGCGGCCGGGCTGCGCACGACGCAGAAGCGTGGGCGCCCTAGCGGCTGACGGCCTCGGAACGGCCCGTGCGGGCCCCCAGCGAGGCGAGCTCGGCGTCGAGGTTGGCGCGGGCGGGGGCCTCCCAGGTGCGGCGGGCGTGCGCGGTGTGGAAGAGCCCCGGCTTCTCGGCCAGGCTCTCCAGCACCCGGGCACGGCCCTCGTGGAAGGTCTCGTCGTCGAGGTGGGCGTACTCGCGACGCACGGCGGCGACGTAGTCGTCGTAGCGCGCACGGGGCGCGGCGAGGATGGCCAGGTCGGCGTCGGAGAGCGCGCAGCCGGCCGCGTCGTCGTCCTCGGGCTGGTGGGTCTCGGTCAGCCGGACCAGGCGCACGACCTCGGCGACCTCCTCGGCCGGCAGGTGGGTGGCGAGGGCGTGCTCGGCCCAGGCGGCCGAGCGCTCCTCGGCGTCACGCTCGCCGTCGTAGACCCCGTCGTGGAACCACGCGGCGAGCACCACCGGGCGCCGCGGGTAGGCCGCACCCCGCGCAGCGAGCTCGTCGAGCCGGTCGAGCACCTCGGCGAGGTGGCGCAGGTCGTGGTAGCCGCGGCTCGGGTCGCCGTAGGCGGCCAGCAGTGCGTCGCGCACGTCGGTGGCGCCGGCGAGCGGCCAGCGTGAGGAGAGGTCCGGATGCGGAGGTTCCATGGGTCCATTCAACGGGGACGCACCCACCGGTGCCAGCCCGGGTCGGGGGTGGATCAGGCGTCGGCGGCGGCGCGGGCGGCCTGCGAGGGCGTCATCGCCCACCGGATGGTGCCGGTGGCCAGGCCGCCCAGCGCCCGCACGACGGTGCGCTCGCCCACCGGCAGCCAGGGCAGCCGCAGCGGCAGGCGGGTCCACACCGGCATCAGCGCGACGGCGGCGGCCACCAGCACGCCGTAAGGCGCCCGCGCGGGCAGGGGGAGCGGCGGCTTGAAGAGCAGGTAGCCCACGGCCTCGCGCGCCTCGGGGGTGCCGCGCAGCTCGGGGCGGTAGGCGGCCAGCGCCTCGCGCAGCTCGGCCTCGGTCTGCGGCGGGTCGACGACGCCCAGCTTCTCGGCGATGACCCCGACCTGGGCGACGTACTCGTCGCGCCCGGCCTGGTCGAGCGGCTGCTTGCCGTAGACCTGGTGGGCAAGCAGGAAGGAGTCGACCTCCGCGACGTGCACCCACCTGAGCAGGTGGGGGTCGGAGGCGGCGTACGGCGTGCCGTCGGGCATCGTGCCGGTGACCTTGGCGTGGATGCGGCGCACGACGTCGACCGCGGTCTGGGCGTCCTCGGCGTGGCCGAAGGTGGTCGTGGCGAGGAACGTGCTCGTGCGCGCCAGCCGGCCCCACATGTCACCGCGGTAGCCCGAGTGCTCGGCCACCGCCCGCATCGCCGCCGGGTGCAGCGTCTGCAGGAGCAGCGCGCGGATCCCGCCGATGAACATCGAGGCGTCGCTGTGCACCCGCACGATCGCGCTGTCGGGCTCGAACCACCGCGGCCCGGGCCGGTTGTGGATCCGGTCGCTCTGCTTGGCGCCGTCGGGCCCGGCCACGCGCTCGAACAGCGCCTGGCCCAGCCGGTCGCGCACGCTCACCCTCGCGGTCCCCATGCCCCGAGCCTACGGACGGGGCGGTGGGGCTCAGGCCGACCAGGTGCGGACCCAGAGCGTGTGCTCGGAGTCGGCCAGGGCCTTGATCGCCGACTCCGGGACGGGGTCGGAGGTGTCGGTGACGACGTAGCCCTGCTCGCCGGAGGTGGCGAGGTACTGACCGGTGACGTTGCTGCCCGACTCGGCGATGAGCCGGTTGACCGAGGCGAGCACGCCGGGCACGTTGACGTGGAGGTAGCCCAGCCGGTGGCCGCTCTGCAGCTGCGGGGCCATGACGGCGGGCAGGTCGACCGACAGCTCGGTGCGGCCCTCGAGGGCGAAGCCGGCGAGCTTGTTGGCGACGAAGAAGCCGATCTCCTCCTGCGCCTCCTGCGTGGAGCCGCCGACGTGCGGGGTGAGGATGACGTTGTCGAGACCGCGCAGCGGCGACTCGAAGGGGTCGCCCTGGGCCTTGGGCTCGATCGGGAAGACGTCCAGGGCGGCGCCGGCGATGTGGCCCGAGAGGATGTGCTCGCGCAGCGACTCGTTGTCGACGACCATGCCTCGCGCGGCGTTGATGAACAGCGAGCGCGGCTTCATGCGCGCGAACTGCTCGGGGCCGAAGAAGCCGGCGTTGCCGGGGCGGCCGTCGACGTGCAGCGTGACGACGTCGGCCTGCTCGAGCAGGTCGTCGAGGGTCTTCATGCGCTGCGCGTTGCCGTGGGCCAGCCGGTCGGCGGTGTCGAAGAAGATGACCCGCATGCCCATCGACTCGGCCAGGTTGGACAGCTGGGTGCCGATGTTGCCGTAGCCCACGATGCCGAGGGTGCGACCGCGGATCTCGTGGCTGCCCTTGGCCGACTTGTCCCAGACACCGGCGTGCATCTTGCCCGACTTCTCGTGCAGGCGACGGGCCAGCGCGATGATCTCGCCGATGACCAGCTCCACCACGCTGCGGGTGTTGGAGAAGGGCGCGTTGAAGACGGCCAGGCCGCGGGCCGCGGCCGCGGCCAGGTCGACCTGGTTGGTGCCGATGCAGAAGCAGCCGACGGCCTGCAGGTCGGTGGCGGCGTCGAGCACCCGCTCGGTGAGGTGGGTGTTGGAGCGGATGCCGAGCAGGTCGACGCCGGGGAGCGTCTCCACGAGCTCGTCCTCGGAGAGGGAGCCGGCGCGCAGCTCGACCTCGAAGCCGCGACCCTCGAGGATCTGGACGGCGAGCGGATGGATGTTCTCGAGCAGCAGTGCCTTCACTCCGACAAGGGTAGAGAAGCCGCGCCGCTGCGCCGAAAACCCGATGAGGCGTGGACGCCGCCCGTGGTCTGCTGGGCGCATGGAGCCCACCCTCGACCGATTCCGCGCGCTGGCCCGGAGCGGACCGTGGCGCTGGCGCACTCTCGAGGTGCGCTTCGTGGAGGGGACCGCGGCTCCGGCGGAGGCGAGCCTCGACCGTGCGCGCGGCACCCTCGTCGTGCGGGACCCCCGGGGCATCCACCACGTCGCGGCGGCGCCGCACTCCGCGCCCGGGCGACCGTGGGCGGTCACGCCCGCGCTCGACGCCGACGGACTGGTGGCCAGCCGCCCCACGCGTGCCACGGCCGACAGGAGGATCGACTACGCCGACGCGATGTGGCAGTCCTACCTCTGGGTCGCCGTGCTCGACCCCGTCGAGCTGAGCTCGGGGGTGCTGCTCGACGACCCGCGCGCCGGCGAGGTGGCCGGCAGGAGCGTGTGGTGGGCCCGCGCGGTCCCGGTCGAGGGCTACGACCCCACGTGCAGCTGCTGTCCGCTGCTGTGGTCGCGGGTCAGCGACCGCCTCGAGTACGGCGAGGAGCGCGACCTCACCGGCATCGACTACCCCAGCGCCCACGACGTCGCCCTCGACCTGGGGACCGGCGCGGTGGTGCGGGTGGTGCCGCTCGACGGCGACCGACGCGGGGCCTGGTCCCTCGACGTGCTGGCCGTCGACGTGGTGGGCTGAGCGTCGACGTCTCGGTCGCGAGGCAACCGGACGACGCTCTCGTGCGTCTAGGAGTCGGTGGGCAGACCGCCCACCCCGAAAGAACGGACCCCACCCGTGCTCCAGCGCCCCACCCGCCGTGCCGCCGCGGCGCTCGCCGCCATCCTGCTCCCGTTGACGGCCGCGGCCGTCGTGCCCTCCCCGACCGCCGCCGCGCCGCCGGCCCCGACCGCCACCTCCGCCGACCGCGGCACCTGGCAGGTGTCGCGGGTCGACGCCGTGACCTGGCGCGTGGCGTGGACCGCGCCGGGCCGGCTGCCGCTGGGCTCCGACCGCCCGACCCTCGCCGGCGCCGGCCTCGGCTTCGGGGCCCCGACCGTGAGCGCCGACGGGCGCACCGTGAGCGCCACGGTGCGCTCCGCGCAGCGCCCCGACCCCGCCGACCTCGACGTGCTGCTCTCGGGCGACCGCCTGGACGAGTCCGGGCTCGACGCGGCCCGGGCCACCGCGCCGCTCGCCGCGGGTCGCGCGGCCACCGCGCCGTACACGCAGGGCTTCGCCGAGCTGGCCGACGACCCCGGCGTGGCCGGGCCGTTCGCCACCGTCGCCAGCGACTACGAGCTCGACCCGGTCAAGCTGCCGGGGATGCCCGAGCCGGTCGAGATGGTCGGCCACGTGGTCGAGCCCGCCGCCGACGCCGCGACCGGGCCCCGGCCGCTCGTGCTCTTCCAGCACGGTCGTCACGGCGTGTGCTACGACCCCGACCGACCGCGTGCCTACAGCTTCGACTGGCCCTGCGCGGGCCGCTTCGAGGAGATCCCGAGCCACCTGGGCTACGTGCAGACCCAGGAGCTGCTGGCCAGCCAGGGCTACGCCACGGTCTCGATCCGCGTCAACGGCATCAACGCCCAGGACTACCGCCTCGACGACGGCGGTGCCGGCGCCCGCGCCGAGATCATCGCGCGCCACCTCGACCACTGGGTCGACCTGGCGCCCTCCCACGACGTCGACCTCGACCGGGTCGTGCTGGTGGGCCACAGCCGCGGCGGCGAGGGCGTGGACCGCGCCTCGATCCAGATCCCGCTGTCGGCTCCCTACCGCGTCGCCGGTCAGGTGCTCATCGCGCCGACCGACTTCGGCACCCAGACCGCGCCCTACGTGCCCACCGTGACCCTGCTCCCGGCCTGCGACGGCGACGTGTTCGACCTCCAGGGCCAGCGCTTCACCGACTACGGCCGTGACGTCGCCCCCGACGACACCTCGCTGAAGAGCTCGGTGCTGGTGCTGGGCGCCAACCACAACTTCTTCAACTCCGAGTGGACCCCCGGCGTGGCCGCCGCCCCGTCGGTCGACGACTGGTACGGCGGGGAGAACCGCTCCTGCGGCACCGCCGACCCGCGCCGTCTCGACGGCGCCGAGCAGCGCGCCGTGGGCGCGACCTACACCGCCGGGGCCGTGCGGCTCTTCACCGGCGACGACGCGGTGCTGCCGCTCTTCGACGGCTCGCGGGTCACCGCGGCGTCGGCCGGCGACGCCGAGGTGCTCAGCCACGCCGTCGGTGGCGGGCGCGACGTGCGCGCGCCCGGCGACGAGGCCGGGCGCTCGCTGCCCGACGGCGCGGCCTCGCGCTTCTGCCGCGGCACCGCGTCCTACGCCCAGCGCGCCGCCGACTGCGGGCGCGGCATCACGGGCCAGGTGACCCCGCACTGGACCACGTCGGGCGAGCGCACCCCGACCCACCGCTTCCTGGAGGTGTCGTGGGACGCCCCGGGCCAGCGCGCCGGGCTGGTGCTGGAGGAGCCGCTCGACCTCGCCGGGCGTCGGCTCGAGCTGCGCACCCTCGTCGACCCGCGGCTGGGCGACGTGCAGGTCGACGTGCGCCTCACCGACGCCGACGGCGCCACCGCCGTGGTGACCCCGGAGGGCGACGGCGTGCTGCGCGCGCTGCCGCGCGGCAGCACCAAGATCTGGGGGCAGACGCTGCTGGTCGACGCCTCCGAGGCCGCCGGCATCGACCCCGCCCGCGTCACCGCGGTCGACCTGGTCGCGCGCAGCGGCGACGGGAGGGTCTGGGTCGCCGACGTCTCGGCCGCCCCCGACCGCCTCGCCGCCGTGCCGCAGCGGCGGATGGCCACGATCAGCTTCGCCGACGTCCGCCGGCCCGAGGGCGACGGCCCCGCGCCCGCCACGGTCGACCTGCCCTTCACGGTCACCGGCCTGACCCGCCCGGCGCGGGTGCTCGTGCTCACCACCGGTCAGTCGCGCGGCTCCTTGGAGCGCTACGTGCTCGACCTCGCCCCCGGGCAGACCGGTGGCGTCGTTCCGCTGACCTACCAGCCCGACGACGAGCGCGGGGCGCGTCGCTACGACTTCCAACTCACCGCCTGGGCCCTCGACGGCGTCATGACCGACCAGTACGTCGCCCGCGCGTCGGTCATCGACGACGACCGCCGGGGCCGCGGCTGAGGCGGCCCGCCCGGGTCGGTCAGGGGCGCGCGGTCAGCAGGAACTGCAGCCGTACGTCGTGCCCGGGCGCCGCGCCGTGGGCCCGGTCGAGCTCCAGCAGCCCGGTCAGCGGGGTCACCTCGACGTCGCGGAAGCCGCCGTCGCGCAGGGCCTGGGCGCTGGCCTCGATGCTGGTGGTCTCGGCCAGCGGGAGCGCGGCGCGCACGCGGTCGTCGTAGGAGCCGGTGAAGTCCTCGCTGCCGTGGCTCCCGAGCCCGTCGGGGAACCACGTGCTGTCCACCATGGCCAGCACCCCGTCGGGGCGCAGCACGCGGCGCCAGGCCGCCAGGGCGGTGCCGGGCTCGCGCAGCGTCCACAGCACGTAGCGCCCGGCGAGCACGTCGAAGCTGTCGTCGGGGAAGTCGGGGGCCACCATGTCGCCGTGGAGCAGCCGCGGCGGACGGGTCGTCGGGGGCAGCCCGGCGACCCGCTCCCGCGCCACCTCGAGCATGCCGTCGGCCAGGTCGATCCCGGTGACGCGGTGCCCGAGGTCGGCCAGCAGGGTGGTGACGTAGCCGCTGCCGCAGCCGAGGTCGAGCACGTCGGCGGGGGCCGGGGGCAGCGCCGCCGACCAGACCTCGGCCCAGAGCGCGCGGTCGCGGCCCCCGTGCTCGGGGCGGTGCTGGCCGGCGTCGTAGGCCGGCGCCCGGCGGCTCCAGTAGTCGTTCATGCGGTCCTGGACGCTCATGCGGGGGCTCCTCGGTCGGTGGGCGGGTCGGTGGGCTGGAAGAGCAGGTGGACCTGGCCGTCGACCTCGACCCGGCGGATGCCGATGCCGTAGACGGGCTCGAGCACGGCCGGGTCGAGCACCTCGCCGACGGGCCCGGCGGCCACGACCGCGCCGTCGCCGAGCAGCACGAGGTCGTCGCAGTAGCGGGCGGCCAGGGTGAGGTCGTGCAGCACGACGACGACCGCGGTGGGGTCGGCGCCGACGACGAGTCGCCGCACGAGACCGAGCACCTCGTGCTGGTAGCGCACGTCGAGGTGGTTGGTCGGCTCGTCGAGCAGCAGGTGGGTCGCCTGCTGGGCCAGCGCGCGGGCGATGAGCACGCGCTGCCGCTCGCCCCCGGAGAGCCCGGCGAAGGCGCGGGCGCCGAGGTGCTCGGCGCCCACGCGGCGCAGGCACTCCAGCGCCAGCGCGTGGTCGCCGGGTCCGAGGCGCTGGAAGGTCGACAGGTGGGGCCCCCGGCCCAGCAGCACCATCTCCGCCACCGTCAGGGCGGTCTCGCCGCCGGTCTCCTGCACCACGACGGCGAGGCGCCGGGCCGCCTCCCGCGCGCCCAGCGACGCGGCCGGCTCGCCGTCGACCTCGACGCGGCCGGTGGGGGAGCGCAGCGCGCCGTGCAGGAGGCGCAGCAGGGTGGTCTTGCCGCTGCCGTTGGGGCCGATGAGGCCCAGCACCCGGCCGGGCCGCGCGAGGAGGTCGACATCGTGGACGACCGGGCGACCGGCGTAGGACCAGGAGACCCCGGTCGCGGTGATCACTCCCCGAACCTCGCCACGATCGCCTCGAGCCCGTCGACGGCCAGCGGGCTCGGCGGCTCGGTGAAGTTGAAGAGCTGGGTCATCACCTCTCCCTCGCGCACGGCCGTGAGCCGCTCCGCGCCGGGCAGGCCCACCAGCGCCTCCTCGACCTCGGCGGGGTCGCCGTCGGTGTGGAGCAGCACGATCACGTCGGGGTCGCGGCCCAGCAGCTCCTCGAGGGTGACCTCGACGACCCGCTCGTCGACGTCGCCGAACACGTTCTCGAGGCCGGCGGCCTCCAGCTGCGGGTGGGCCATCGACCCGGTGCCGTAGGCGTACGTCGTGCCTCCGCCCACCGTGGGGTAGAGCACCGCGGCCGTGCGCCCCGACGGCCCGTCGACCTCGGCCTCGACGGCGGCGAGGCGCTCCTGCAGGTCGGCGGTGGCGGCCGCGGCCTCGTCGGGGCGGTCGAAGACCTCCCCGTAGAGCGCCAGCTGTGACCACACGTCGTCGAAGCCGGTCTCGCCGGTCGAGGTGCCGCACAGCGCCGGCTCCTCCAGCAGCGGCACGTCGACGGCCTCGAGGCCGCTGCGCGAGAGGGTGTCGACCTCGCCGAGCACCAGGTCGGGCCGCTGGGCGACCACGACCTCCTTCGAGATCTGCAGGTGCCCGCCGGCGTCGGTGTCGCTGGTCAGCTCGGGGATCGCGTCGAGCTCGGCGAGCGTCTGCTCGTCGTAGTACTCGGCGGGGTAGAGCCCGGCGCGGGCGACGACGCGGTCGAGCACGCCGAGGTCGTGCAGGTAGGGCACCGCAGCGCTCTTGAGCATCACCACCCGCTCGGGGGCGGCGGGGAGGACGACCTCGCTGCCGCAGTTGGTGACCGTCACCGGCTCGCCGCCGGCAGCGCCCGACGTGTCGGTCGCCGTGCCGCAGCCGGCGAGCGCGAGGGCGGCGGTGAGGGCGGAGGCGGTGAGGACGGGGCGGCGGGAGCGGGGCACGGTTCTCCTGGGGGCTGGGGCGGGGCTCGGGGGGACAGCGGGCAGCGGGCAGGGGGTCAGGCCGCGGTGGCGTGGAGGCGACGGATGAGCAGCAGCAGGAAGGGTGCGCCGACGACGGAGGTGATGATCCCGATCGGGATCTCCTGCGGCTGGAGGAGCACGCGGCTGGCGACGTCGGCCCAGACGAGCAGGATCGCGCCCATGAGCGCGGCGGTCGGCACGACGCGCACGTGACCCGCGCCGACCGCGCGGCGCGCGAGGTGGGGCACCACGAGGCCGACGAAGCCGATGCTGCCGGCGGCGGCGACGAGCACCGCGACGCACAGCGACACGACCAGCAGCAGGAGGGTCCGGAAGCGGTCGGGGGAGATCCCGAGGGTGTGGGCGGTCTCGTCGCCGACGGCGAGCGCGTCGAGCCCGCGCCCCCACACCGCCAGCAGCGCGACGGTGAGGGACACCACGACCGCGACCACCGCGAGCGGCGCGCCCCACTGGGCCAGTCCGAGGGAGCCCAGCAGCCAGAACATCACCGACCGCGCGCCCTCGGCGGAGCCGGAGGCGAAGACCAGGAAGCTGGTGAGCCCCGACAGCGCGTAGCCCACCGCCACCCCGGCGAGCAGCATCCGGGTCGAGGTGAGCCGCCCGCCGGAGCGTGCCACCGCGAGCACGAGCGCGGAGGCCGCCACGGCGCCGAGGAAGGCGCTGGCGGGCAGCGCGTGCTGTCCGAGGCCGGCGCCGAGGCCGAAGAGGATGGCCGCCGCGGCGCCGGTGGAGGCGCCGGAGTTGATGCCGAGCAGGTAGGGGTCGGCCAGCACGTTGCGCACCATGGCCTGCAGGGCGACCCCGCAGACGGCGAGCCCGGCGCCGACCAGCACGGCGAGCGCCACCCGCGGCAGCCTCACCTGCCAGACGATGGCGTCGCTGGTGGGGTCGACGGAGGCCGCTCCGGGCAGGCCCAGCAGGTGGTGCCCCACGATGCGCGCCACGGTGGCGGGGTCGATGCCGACCGCCCCCGCGCCCACCCCGACCAGCACGGTGACGACCAGCCCGGCCCCCAGGCCGAGCAGCCACAGCGTCGTACGCCGGCGCCGCGCGCGGAGGCCGAGCGGGTCGTCCGCCTGTCCGGGCGCGGGGCCCGGACGGGCGGACGGGGTGGCGGTGGGGATCACGACGCTCCGGAGTTGTTGCGAACAATGCGCAACAACGTACCAGTCGCCGTAGGTGCGACTCAGTCGCCCTTGACGTTGACCACCTGCCGCAGCACGTGCCTGACCTCCACCAGGTCGGAGGCGTCGGCCATGACGCGGTCGATGTCCTTGTAGGCCCCCGGGATCTCGTCGAGGAAGGCCTCGGAGTCGCGCCACTCGATGCCCGTCATCGCCTCCCGCAGCTGCTCGCGGGTGAAGGTGCGCCGGGCCCGTGCCCGCGAGTACTCCCGCCCCGCGCCGTGGGGTGCGGAGTGCAGCGAGACCGGGTCGCCCCTGCCGACGACGACGTAGGAGGCGGTGCCCATCGACCCGGGGATCAGCCCGGGCCGACCGGCCTCGGCGTTGATGGCGCCCTTGCGGGAGAGCCACACGTCGCGACCGAAGTGCCGCTCCCGCTCGGTGTAGTTGTGGTGGCAGTTGATCTCCTCGGTGCGCACCACGGCCTCGCCGACCCACTCCTCGACCTGGCGCACGACGCGGTCCATCATCTCCTCGCGGTTGAGCAGCGCGTAGGTCTGCGCCCACCGCATCTGGGCGACGTAGGCGTCGAGCTCCGCGGTGCCCTCGACGAGGTAGGCGAGGTCCTTGTCGGGCAGCGGCACCCACCAGCGCTCGCAGAGGTCGCGCGCGACGGCGATGTGGTGCTGCGCGATCCGGTTGCCCACCCCGCGCGAGCCCGAGTGCAGGAAGAGCCAGACCCGCTGCTCCTCGTCGACGCTCACCTCGATGAAGTGGTTGCCCGAGCCCAGGGTGCCCAGCTGCAGCTCCCAGCGCCGGGCGTACGCCGCCGGCTCGAAGCCGGCCTGCTGGGCGAGGCGGGTCAGCAGCTCGAGCCGCTGCCGGGTGTGCTCGCGGCTGACGCGGCGGTTGACCCCGCCGGCCGAGAGCGGCACCGCCCGCTCGATGGCCTCGCGCACGGGGCGCCGGTCGGCGGGCAGCCGGTCGGCCGTCCACTGGGTGCGCACGGCGATCATGCCGCAGCCGATGTCGACGCCGACGGCGGCGGGCATGATCGCGCCGAGGGTCGGGATGACCGACCCGACGGTCGCCCCCAGACCCAGGTGGGCGTCGGGCATCAGCGCGAGGTGCGGGTGGATGAACGGCATGCGCGCCGTCGTCATCGCCTGCTCGCGGGTGGTGTCCTCGAGGATGGAAGCCCAGCTGAGGAGCTTCGGGGTGATCTTCTCCATCGTCCTTCCCCTGATCGGTCGCCGACCACGGTGGCCGGCGACCGGCGACGCTACGGAGCAGGAATCGGGTTGCACCCCCGGTTTTGCGCGTGCAGGGGTGCGGCGGGCGAGGATGCGCCCATGCGCCCATGCGCCTGTCGACCGCCCGCCTCCTGACCGTCACCGACGACGGCGGGCTGGACCCGCTGCTGCCCGCCCCGGCGGAGATCGCCGTGGCCGTCGTGCTCGTGCTCGCGGTGCTCGGTCTCGGCGTGTGGCTGGTGCGCCGGTCCCGCCGCGGCCGCTGACCCGGCCGGCGGCCCCGGCGGGCGGCCCCGGCGGGGGCCCTCCTCAGGCGGGCAGGTCCTCGGCGTCGACGATGCGGTAGGCGTAGCCCTGCTCGGCCAGGAAGCGCTGGCGGTTCTGGGCGAACTCCGCGTCGACGGTGTCGCGCGAGACGATCGTGTAGAAGTGCGCGGTCTTGCCCTCGCTCTTGGGCCGCAGCAGCCGGCCCAGGCGCTGGGCCTCCTCCTGGCGCGAGCCGAAGGAGCCGGACACCTGGATGGCCACCTCGGCCGAGGGCAGGTCGATGGAGAAGTTGGCCACCTTGCTCACCACCAGCAGGCCGATCTCGCCCGAGCGGAAGGCCTCGAAGAGGCGCTGGCGCTCCTTGACCGTCGTCTCGCCCTTGATGACCGGGGCGTCGAGGGCGGCGGCGAGCTCGTCGAGCTGCTCGATGTACTGCCCGATGACCAGGGTGGGCTGGCCCGGGTGCTGGGCGACCAGCTCGCGCACCACGTCGACCTTGTGGTGGGTGCAGGCGGCCAGGCGGTAGCGCTCCTCGGGCTCGGCCGTGGCGTAGACCAGCCGCTCGTCGGTGGGCAGCGAGACCCGCACCTCGACGCAGTCGGCCGGCGCGATCCAGCCCTGCGACTCGATGTCCTTCCAGGGCGCGTCGTACCTCTTGGGCCCGATGAGGGAGAAGACGTCGCCCTCGCGGCCGTCCTCGCGCACCAGGGTCGCGGTGAGGCCGATGCGCCGGCGCGCCTGGAGGTCGGCGGTCATCCGGAAGATCGGCGCGGGCAGCAGGTGCACCTCGTCGTAGACGATGAGGCCCCAGTCGCGGGCGTCGAGCAGCTCGAGGTGGGGGTAGGCGCCCTTGCGGCGCAGCGTGAGCACCTGGTAGGTCGCGATGGTGACCGGCTTGATCTCCTTCATCGCCCCGGAGTACTCGCCGATCTCGTCCTCGGTGAGCGACGTGCGCTTCACCAGCTCGTCCTTCCACTGCCGCGCCGAGACGGTGTTGGTCACCAGGATCAGCGTGGTGGCCTTGGCGTGGGCCATCGCGGCCGCGCCGACCAGCGTCTTGCCGGCGCCGCACGGCAGCACGACGACGCCGGAGCCGCCGTGCCAGAAGGAGTCGGCGGCGTCGCGCTGGTAGTCGCGCAGGTGCCACTCGCTCTCGTCGAGGTCGATGGGGTGGGCCTCGCCGTCGACGTAGCCGGCGAAGTCCTCGGCCGGCCAGCCCAGCTTGAGCAGCGCCTGCTTGAGGTTGCCGCGCTCGGAGCCGTGGACCACCACGGTGTCGTCGTCGAGGCGGGCGCCGATCATGCCGGCGATCTTCTTGGCCCGCAGCACCTCCTCGAGCACGGGTCGGTCGGAGCTGACCAGGGTCAGCCCGTGCACCGGGTGCTTCTCCAGGCGCAGCCGGCCGTAGCGGGCCATCGTCTCGGCCACGTCGACCAGCAGCGAGTGCGGCACGGCGTAGCGGCTGTACTCCAGCAGCGTGTCCACGACCTGCTCGGCGTCGTGGCCCGCGGCGCGTGCGTTCCACAGCCCCAGCGGCGTGAGCCGGTAGGTGTGCACGTGCTCGGGGGAGCGCTCGAGCTCGGCGAAGGGGGCGATCGCCTTGCGGCAGTCCTGCGCCCGCTCGTGGTCGATCTCGAGCAGCAGGGTCTTGTCGGACTGGACGATGAGGGGGCCGTCGTTCACCTGGCGAGTCTACGGAGCCGCCGGGCGGCGGGCGGTCGGCTCAGGCCGGCGTACGCCGTCGCGCGCGGTGGGCGGCCACGTGGACCCGCGAGGCGCACCGCCCGGAGCAGTAGCGCCGGGAGCGGTTGGAGGAGGTGTCGACCCACACCTGCGAGCAGCGCGGCTCCCCGCACACGCCGAGCCGGGCGGCGCCGAGGTCGGCCACCAGGGTGGCCAGGCCCACCAGCGACTCGGCGAGGAGCTGCTCGGCCACGGCGTCGGAGCGACCCCCGACGGCCAGGCGCAGGCCCGACGGCGCGTGCGGGTCGGGCGTGAGTCGCGGGGTGACCGGGTGCGCGGCCAGCAGGGCGTCGAGGGCCTCGACGGCGGCCGCGTCGCGACCCTCGGCGGCCGCCCGGAAGACGGGGTCGAGGTCGCGCTGGAGCCGCCGCACGAGCATGCAGTCGCGGTCGGTCACCCGCGCGGCCAGCGCGGGGCGCTCCGAGAGCACCGCGACGAGGTCGTCGACGTCGAGCACCGTGGCGTTGACCAGCCGGGCGGCCTGCTCGGCGTGGCCCGCGACGTCCATGGCGCCCAGCCTACGAGCCGGCGGCGCCGGGCTCGACGGGCTTGACCGTGGTGATCCGGTGCACCGCGAAGGTCCGCACGTCGTCGACGCGGTGGTCGCGCGCGGTGAGCTGGCCGCCCTCCACCGCGAGCGGGTCGACGATCCGCTCGGTGCGGGTGCCGTGGTTGTCGACGTAGCCGATGAGCACGCTCAGGCCCAGCTCGACCGCCTCGCGCAGGGCCGCCAGCGATCCCGACGGGGTCAGGGCGCTCGCGGGCGCCTGGAGCCGGGTGCTCGTGGCGCGGTCGCCCGAGCGCACCGCGGTGACCACCGCGGCCACGCGCGCGCCCTCGCGGGCGTCGCGCTGGCCCGGCGAGCGCCGCTCGCGGGGGGTGCGGGCGCGCAGCTGGTCGGGGCGGGCCACGTGGACCGTGCCGTCGGGCGCCTCGACGACCGGCGCGGCACCGAGCTCGCGCAGCCGGGGCAGCAGCAGGTCGATCGGCAGCGTCGAGACCAGCACCGTCGGGGCCAGGCGGCGCAGCTCCAGGCCCGCGGCCTGCGGGTGGCCGAGGATCTCCGAGAGCGCGGTCTCGTCGTCGGCGCGCAGGAAGGCCTCGGCGTGCCCCACCCGCACCGAGCCGAAGGTCCGTGCGGTGTCGTCGACCAGGTAGGTGAGCGGCTGCGGCACCGGCGTGCGCGAGACCGAGCCCAGGAAGTCGTGCAGCTCCACCGCGGTCCAGCCGGTGTCGAGCGCGCGCCGCACGGAGCCGGGGGTGAAGCGGTAGACGGTCGCGCCGCCGCGCGACTCCACGTCGGCCACGACCTGGAGGCGCCGCGCGAGCGCCGACTCCAGCGGCCCGGGGGCCACCGCCGTCAGGTCGGCCTGCAGCAGCACGTGGTCGAGGGGCTCGGGCAGCAGCGGCGCGAGCTCGGCCGCGGCGCGGTCGGGCTCGTCGGCCACGAGCGGGCGGGCGAAGCCGGCCAGCCCGCCCAGGCCGGTCAGGCCCAGCGCGGCCGCCTCGGCGACGACCCAGCCGACCTGCTCGGTGCGGGCGCGGGGCCGGCGCGGACGCAGCCACGACAGCCGCGCGTGCAGCGAGGGCGGCCCGGTGCCGCTGGCCAGCACGCGCCCCGGCCCGGCCGAGGCCAGCGCCTCCAGGGTCATCCGGCGCGTCTCGACAACGTGCACCCCCGAGAGGTCGGGCGACAGGGCGTTCCACGCCTTGCCCGCGGTGTCGCGGCTGCCCACCATGCCCGGCAGGCGGGGGCTGTCGAGCCACGCGGTGACGAGGCGTCGCCACCGGTCGGCCGCGGGCCGTGCGGCCCAGGCGTCGTAGTCGTCGCTGGGCAGCCACGCCGGCGCCCCGTCGGCGCCGACGCCGGTCGCGAGCAGACCCGCCGCGACGGCGGTCTCCACCAGCAGCGCGGTCGTCGCCTCGTCGACGTGGAGGAGCAGCGCCGCGGCCCGCAGGTCGCGCACCCCGAGGCCGCCGCTGCGCAGGGCCGAGGGGGGCCGGGTGCCCCAGGCGTCGAGGAGCAGCTCGGTGCGTCGTACGGCGTCGAAGGCCGCGCCGGCGGCGGTGCGGTCGACGAGGGCCTGGTCGCGCTCGGAGGTGACCAGCTCGGGCACGGCGTCGACCGGCTCGGTGGTGGTGCGCCCGCCGCGCAGCGCGAGGCCGACCTCCCCGGGCACCACCACGGTGCCGCCGCCGCGGGCCACCAGCAGGCGGCGCGACAGCAGCTCCTCGGCGGGGGTGGTGGCGTCCTCGGGCAGCACCGTGTGGCGGGCGGCGCCGGTGGTCGCCTCGCCGCCCTGGGCGGCGACGTGGTCGAGCATCGCGCGCGCCGCGGGGGAGAGGGCGGCCAGGTGGGACGCGACCGCGGTGGGGTCGGGCGCGGGCTGGCTGCGCGGGCGCAGGCCGCTCACCCCGACGTCGCCGCCGCCGGTCAGCAGGTCGGCCACGCCGGTGAGCGGGCGGGGGCCCGACGTCGACTCCCAGACGAGCGCCACGTCGACGAGGTGCTCGAGCGCGGCACGGGCCCGGGCGGGGTCGGCGTGCACCAGCGAGGCGACTTCGTCGGGTGTGGTTTGACCTGCGACGACGAGGGCATCAAGGACGCAGAGCTCGAGCCGGGACAGCTGGTCGAGCGTGCGCAGCAACGACGACCGGGTGGCAGCCCGCGAGGCGAGCTGGCTGGAGTCGTGAGGGGCGGGAGTGGCGAGATCGGGTCGAGCGACGAGCAGACGGGACAGCCGCTCGTCCGACCAGGCGCGCAGCTGGTCGGCCAACGATCGGTACCCCGTCTCGGACATCCCTCCCACGCTACCGACCCGGTCCTCGTCGCGGGCGTCGGTCCGCCGATGAGCCGCCCCCTGGGACAGGTCGAGCTGCAGCACGGGGCGGCCACCGACGTCGGGCTGGTGCGCCAGGTCAACGAGGACTCCTTCCTCGTCGCGCCTCCGGTCTTCGTCGTGGCCGACGGCATGGGCGGCCACGACGGCGGCGACGTCGCGAGCGCGATCGTGGTCGAGGAGTTCGCCCGGCTGGCCGACGAGGGCTACGACCCCCGTCGCGGCGCGGAGGTGGTCGCGGCCACCCTCACCGCCTGCCAGCAGCGCATCGAGCAGTACGGCGCGCACCAGCGCCTCGGCGGCGCGGGCTCCTTCCACGCCGGCACGACGGCCGTCGTCGCCCTGCTGGTCGAGGACGCCGGGGAGACCAAGTGGCTGCTGGCCAACCTCGGCGACTCCCGCATCTACCGCTTCAGCGACGGCGTGCTCGAGCAGGTCAGCGTCGACCACAGCGTCGTGCAGGAGCTCGTCGAGGCCGGCACGATCACGGCCGACGACGCCGCCGTGCACCCCGAGCGCCACATCATCACCCGCGCCCTCGGTGCCACCGAGGGCGCCGAGGCCGACTACTTCCTGCTGCCCCTGCCGGCCGTCGAGCGGCTCCTGCTGTGCTCCGACGGGGTGACCGGCATGATCGGCGACGACCACGTCGCGCGGATCCTCGCCGCCGCCGCCGACCCCCGCGACGCGGCCGAGCAGGTCGTGCGCGCCGCGGTCGCCGCCGGGGGCAAGGACAACGCCACCGCCGTCGTCGTCGATGTGGTGGGATTGGCCCACGACCACCCCTACGACTCCGAGCGCCAGCGTGTGAGCCTGGAGCAGAAGCTGGGAGCCCTGCCGTGACCCCCTCCCCCTCGCGTCCCCGGTCCTACCGGCCCGGCGACTGGTACGCCGTGCTGGGCCCCGACGTCCTCGTGGCCCTGCCCCCCTCCGAGCGCGGCCGCGTGGCCGCCCTGTGGGAGATGGTCGACGACGGCGCCGACGGCGACGCCGTCCTCGACGCCCTCATCGCCGGCGGCCTGCGCCACCTGCCGGGCTTCGTGCTCGTCAGCGAGGTCGACGGCACGACCCGCGCCGTGGTGCGCGGCTCGGTCACCTGCACCCTCACCGCGGGGGGAGAGGTGGTCGAGCTCGACGGCACCGCGGCCACGACCTGGGTGGAGCGCTCCCTGCCCGGGGTCACCGCCACCACCGTGTCGGTCTCCGGCGACACCGCCGGGCCCGACCTCGTGATCGGCCCCGGCCTGGTGCGCGTCGCCCGCGTCGACGACCCACCCGCCGCCGTCGAGGCCGCGCCCGCCGCGCCGCTCGACGTGCCGGCGCCGCTCGACGTCCCCGCCCCCGTCGACGTGCCCGCCCCCGCGGAGGTGCCGCAGGCCGAGGAGGAGCCCTCCCCGGTGGTCGCCGCCGCGGCGGAGGCCGCGGTGCCCGACGAGCCCGAGCCCGAGCCGGAGCCCGAGCCCGCGGCCGCGGCCGAGCCCGTCGAGCCGGCGTACGAGGACCTGCCGACCGAGCGCTTCGACAGCCTCCCGCCCGCGCCCCCGGCCTGGGGGGCGCCGACGGGCCCGCCGCCCAGCGCCCCGCCGCCGGCCCCGGAGCCCGACCCGACCCCCGAGCCCCAGCCCGACTCCCAGCCCGACCCGCCGCCGGCCGACCACGACCACGACGGCATGACCCGCGCCGGCAGTTGGGACCCCGACGAGTTCGCGCGCCCCCAGGCCGGCATCCCCGGCCAGCCGCAGGCGCCGTCGGTCACCTCGCGTCCCGTGGCACGGCTCGTCGTGTCGAGCGGCGACACCGTCGACGTCGACCGGGTGATCCTGGTCGGCCGCGCCCCCGAGGCGCGGCGCTTCACGTCCACCGAGCAGCCGCGCCTGGTCACGGTGCCGAGCCCGCAGCAGGAGATCAGCTCCACCCACCTCGAGGTGCGCCCCGGGTCGGGGGCCGACCACGGCAGCGCCGTCGTCACCGACATGGGCTCGACCAACGGCACCGTGCTGGTGCAGCCCGGCCTGCCCTCGGAGTCGCTGCAGCCCGGCATCCCGGTGCAGCTGATCCCCGGAGCGCTCATCGACCTCGGCGACGGCGTGACCATCCAGGTCACCCGGCCCTGAGGCGCGTCGAGGTGTCCCACGTGTCCGCCCGCGAGGCGGCTCCCACCAGCTTCCCCGCGGCCGAGCTCGACCGCCGGTTCTACGCCTTCACCCTCGACCGCCTCGTGGCGTGGGGTCTCTACGCCGCCGCGGGCTGGGCCGCCTGGGCTTTCCTCGCCGACGGGTCGGGCACCCTCGTGGCGGTGCTCGCCGTGGTGGGGGTCGTGCTGGTCGTCTCGCTCGCCTCGGCGGTCGTGCTGGGCCTGCGCGGGGTGTCGCTCGGCAAGGCCGCCGTCGGCCTGCGCGTCGTCGCCGTCGGCACGGGGGAGCCCATCGGCGTGGGCCGTGCGCTGCTGCGCCAGCTCGTGCTCGGCGTCGGCGCCCTGCCCACCTTCGGCCTCGGGGTGGCGACGCTGGCGTGGACCGCGGTCATGGACGCCAGCGCCCGGCGTCGCGGCTGGCACGACCACCTGGGGCGCTCGGTGGTCGTCGACGTGCGGCCCGCGCCGGAGGTCGAGAGCGAGGCCGAGCGTCCGCGCGCCGTCGTCAACCTCACCGCGCTGCGCCTGGCCGCCCCCGAGCCCGAGCCGGTGACCGCTCCCGTGCCCGCCCCGGCCCCGGCCGCCGTGCCCGCCCCGGCCCGTGCCAAGCCCGCGCAGGCCCCCCAGGCACCGCAGGCCCCCCAGGCACCGCCGCCCCCGCCCCCGTCGCCCCCCGCGGGGCGCCGGATCCGCACCGAGCCCGCCCCGCCGTCGTCCCCGACCACGGCCCCCACGCGCTGGCGGGTCGCCTTCGACACCGGGGAGTCGTTCGTCGTCGAGGGCCTCGCCCTGGTCGGTCGCGGGCCGCAGGCCCGAGGCGGGGAGGACGTGCGCCACCTGGTGCCGCTGCCCTCCTCCGACATGTCGCTGTCGAAGACCCACGCCCAGTTCCTCGTCGCCCCCGACGGCGCCCTGGTGGTCATGGACCGCGGGTCCACCAACGGCTCGATGCTGGTGCGCTCCGGTGTCACCCGCGAGCTGTCGGCGGGCAAGGCGGTCACGCTGCTGCCGGGCGACAAGGTCCGCTTCGGCGACCGCTCCATGGACGTCTCGCGCGAGTCGTGACCCCCGGGTCGGCCGGGCTGCGGACCGGTCACGACTCGGTAACGATGGCCTGTGCCTCTTCCGGTGCCCGGGGTCGGGCGTGTCGACTGCACGAGGTCGACCGCCCGACCCTGCCGTGATCCGACGGGGCTCGCCGAGCGGCCTGTCTCGGGCGCTGGAGCGCCACTCGGAACCGTCCCAGGAGGATGACTTTGCGCAGGTCCAGACTCGCCGTCGTCGCGAGCACGTCACTGGTCGCCGCAGCGCTCGCGCTGCCGCTGACCGCTTCGCAGTCCGGCGCCGCGCCGGCTGCCCCGGCCGCCTCGGCGGCCCCGTCGGGCGAGGCCGCAGCGCCCCGCCCCACCGACTCCCTCACCATGCCCTGGCAGGCCAAGTACGAGGCCGAGCGCCAGGTCGCCGTGGAGAAGCGCCTGCGCAACGGCGGCTCGGGGGAGAGCCAGAAGATCGGCAAGGACACCTACGGCCGCGTGGCCCAGTCCGGCACCGACAAGATCTTCGTCGTGCTGGCGGAGTTCGGCGACACCCGCCACTCGGCCTACCCCGACGGTGGGACCACCGAGGGCCAGGAGCCGGCCACCACCTACGACGGCCCGCTCCACAACGAGATCCCGAAGCCCGACCGCGCCACCGACAACTCCACGCTGTGGCAGGCCGACTACGACCGCAAGCACTACCGCGACATGTACTTCAACCGGATGCGCACGTTCTACGAGCAGCAGTCCTCCGGTGAGTACTCCGTCGACGGCGACGTGACCGCCTGGGTGAAGGTCCCCTTCAACCAGGCCCGCTACGGCCGCAACACCTGCGGCGACATCGTCTGCAACAACACCTGGTTCCTCATCCGCGACGGCCTCGCGCAGTGGACCCAGGACCGGCTCGACGCCGGCCAGTCGATGGAGCAGATCCAGGCCTACCTCAAGACCTTCGACCAGCAGGACCGCTACGACTTCGACGAGGACGGCGACTTCTCCGAGCCCGACGGCTACATCGACCACTTCCAGGTCGTGCACGCCGGCGGCGACGAGGCCGACGGCGACCCGACCTACGGCGAGGACGCCATCTGGAGCCACCGCTGGTACGCCCAGATCGAGCCGCTCGGCACGGGCCCGGCCGACGGTGCCCAGCTCGGCGGCGTGAACGTCGGCGAGGGCGGCGTCTCCGACGCCAGCGGCGCCAACGTGCAGATCCCCGACAACCCGACCGGTGTCTGGGTGGGCGACTACACCATCCAGCCCGAGAACGGCGGCCTGTCGGTCTTCGCCCACGAGTTCGGCCACGACCTCGGCCTGCCCGACCTCTACGACACCTCCGGCAACACCGGCGGCGCCTCCAACAGCGTGGAGTTCTGGAGCCTGATGAGCCAGTCGCGCGGCACGCTGCCGGGCGACCCGGGCATCGGCGACCGCCCGCAGCCCTTCGGTGCCTGGGAGAAGTTCCAGCTCGGCTGGCTCGACTACGACGTCGCCCGCGCCGGACGCAGCTCCACCCACGTGCTGCGACCCGGTCAGTCGACCTCGGGCAGCGCCGCCAACGGCCTGATCACGATCCTGCCCGACAAGGAGGTCGTCTCCCAGCTCGGCGAGCCGGCCGCCGACGGCGGCGAGCGGTTCTACTACTCCACCTCCGGCAACGACCTCGACACCCGCATGACCGCGGCCGTCGACGGCGGGGGCGAGCTCACCGCCACGACGCGCTACGACATCGAGGAGGGTTGGGACTACGCCTACCTCGAGGCCTCCAGCGACGGCGGCGAGACCTTCGCCGGCGTGCCGACCAGCGTCAGCTTCGAGGGCGAGGACGCCAGCGGCCTCAACCCCGACGGCACCGGCATCTCGGGCACGACCGACGGGGCCTGGGTCGACCTGACCGCCACCCTGCCGGCCGACACCGACACGATCCGCTTCCGCTACCGCACCGACAGCGCCTTCGTGCTCTCGGGCTTCGCGGTCGACAACGTCGCCGTCGACGGTGAGACCGTGGGCACCGCCGAGGAGGGCGACACCGCCTTCGAGCTCGACGGGTTCACGACCTCGACCGGCACCGAGGTGGAGGAGTTCCTCAACGCCTACATCGTCGACAACCGGCAGTACGTCGGTCGCGACAAGCAGCTGAAGCACCTCTACAACTTCCCTGACCTCGAGAAGAAGCCCGACACCGTGGAGTTCTTCCGCTACGCCCCCGGTGCCCTCATCTCCTACTGGGACACCTCCTACACCGACAACAACGTCGGTGACCACCCCGGCTCCGGCCAGGTCCTGCCGGTCGACGCGCACCCGGACTTCGTCCACTACGCCGACGACACGCTGGCCCGCACCCGGGTCAACACCGCCGACTCCGCCTTCGGCCTGCGCCGCATCAAGGCCCAGACCCTGAGCAACGCGGGCCGCGAGTTCACGGTCCCGGCGCGACGCGCCCAGCCCGTCTTCGACGACACCCGCCCGTGGTGGTTCGACAGCGACGAGCACGGCGTCGGCACCCACCCGGGCTTCTACCAGCCCGGCTGGTTCGGTGTCGACGTGCCGCAGACCGGCACCACGATCCGCGTGGTGAAGGTGGCCAAGAACGGCAACATGACGGTGAAGGTCGGCCGCTCGAGCTGACCCGCCCGTCCTCCTCGGACCCCGTCGATCCCCGGATCGGCGGGGTCCGTCGTCGTCAGGGCCCCCGCCGCGGCCCGCGCCAACCCCGCGACAACGTGACGGGCGTTACGTTGCTCCCATGGAGTCCTACGCCGCCGGAGAGACCACGCCCCCGCTGCTGGAGGAGACCATCGGGCAGAGCTTCACCCGCACGGCCGCGACGTACGCCGAGCGCGAGGCCCTCGTGGAGGTCGCCACCGGGCGCCGGTGGACCTGGGCCGAGCTCGACCGCGACGTCGACGCGGTGGCCCGCGGGCTGATGGCCGCGGGCCTCGAGCCCGGCGACCGGGTCGGCATGTGGGCGCCCAACTGCGCGGAGTGGACGATCGTGCAGTTCGCCACCGCCAAGGCCGGGATCGTCCTGGTCAACGTCAACCCCGCCTACCGCACCCACGAGCTGGCCTACGCGGTCGAGCAGTCGGGCATCCGCCTGCTGCTGGCGACCAGCAGCCACCGGGGCAGCGACTACCGCGCCATGGTCGAGCAGGTCCGCGGGGACTGTCCCGCGCTGGAGCGGGCCGTCTACGTCGACACCGACGACTGGGCCGACCTGGTGGCCGCGGGGGAGGCGGTGGCCGCCGAGGCCCTCGCCGAGCGGCAGGCGGGGCTGCGTCCCGACGACGCCATCAACATCCAGTACACCAGCGGCACAACGGGCTACCCCAAGGGCGCGACGCTCAGCCACCGCAACATCCTCAACAACGGCTTCATGGTCACCGAGGCGATCAACCTGACCCACGAGGACCGGCTGTGCATCCCGGTGCCCTTCTACCACTGCTTCGGCATGGTCATGGCCAACCTCGGCTGCACCACCCACGGCGCGACGATGGTGATCCCCGCGCCGGGCTTCGACGCCGCCACCACGCTGCGCGTGGTGCAGGACGAGCGGTGCACCGTGCTCTACGGCGTGCCCACGATGTTCATCGCCATGCAGAGCCTCCCCGACGTCGCCGCGCACGACCTGAGCGCGCTGCGGGGCGGGATCATGGCCGGCTCCATCTGTCCGGTCGAGGTGATGCGACGCTGCATCGACGACATGGGGATGAGCGAGGTGTCGATCGCCTACGGCATGACCGAGACCAGCCCGGTCTCCTGCCAGACCCGTGACGACGACGACCTGGAGCGACGCACCGCCACCATCGGCCGGGTCCACCCGCACCTGGAGATCAAGGTCGTCGACCCGGTCAGCGGGCTCACCGTGGAGCGCGGCCGGCCCGGTGAGCTGTGCACCCGCGGCTACAGCGTGATGCTCGGCTACTGGGAGGACCCCGCCAAGACGGCCGAGGCGATCGACGCCGACGGCTGGATGCACACCGGAGACCTCGCCGAGATGCGCGAGGACGGCTACTGCACGATCGTCGGTCGGATCAAGGACATGGTGATCCGCGGCGGGGAGAACATCTACCCGCGCGAGATCGAGGAGTTCCTCTACACCCACCCCGACGTCGAGGACGTCCAGGTCGTCGGCGTCCCCGACGAGAAGTACGGCGAGGAGCTGTGCGCCTGGCTGCGGATGCGACCCGGTGCGGCCCCCCTCGACGCCGCCGCCGTGCGGGCCTTCGCCTCGGGACGGCTCTCGCACTACAAGATCCCGCGCTACGTCATGGTGGTCGAGGAGTTCCCGATGACCGTCACCGGCAAGATCCGCAAGGTCGCCATGCGCGAGGAGAGCGCCAAGGCGCTGGGCCTGGCCTGAGGGGACCGTCAGCGGCTGACGACGACCGGGATGCTGGCCCGGGTGCCGTCGCCCCCGCGCCACACGACCGTGCCGTCGTCGCCGCGAGGCGCCCCGGGGCGTGCCGTCAGCGTCAGGGTGAAGCGGGCCGACTCGCCCGGGTCGAGGCGCACGGCGGCCGGGGTGACCACCGCGCGGTGGTGGGCGAAGCCGCGGGCGGAGGAGGAGAAGTAGAGGGCGCGCCCGCCGACGTTGGTGATCGTGCGTCGCGTGCGGCTCTCCTCGGCACCCAGCAGCACCGAGGGCAGGTTGAGGACCTGCTCGGGGTCGCGTCCGGCGAGCCGGCCGTCGATGAAGGCGCGGTAGTCGGCGGGGTCGGTGAGGTAGACCAGCCCGGGGCGCAGGGCGCGCTCGGCCCTGACCCGGCCGGCCCCGGCCCGCAGCGGCGACGTGCCGCGCACGGGCGCCGCGCTGGTGGCGAGGGCGGAGCGCACCGCGGTCGCCGACCACCCGCGCCGGTCGACGAGCAGGGCGGCGGTGCCGCTGGTGATGGCCGTGGCGGCCGAGGTGCCGGAGGCGAAGGCCCACCGGGTGCCACGGACGTCGGAGGGCACGGCGCCGAGCACGCCGGTCGCCGGGGCCACGACGTCGGGCTTGACCACCGCCCCGGCGGGGTCGCCGGAGCCCGACCACGCCAGGACCTGCGACGCGGCGCGGTCGGTGCCCAGCGAGGTGAGGGTGACGCGGGCCAGCGGGTGGGAGCGCGACCAGGTGCGCACGGCGTCGCCGTCGGCGCGGTCGAGGTGCACCGTCGGCACGCTGTGCAGGTCGGTGTCGAGCGACTGGCGCCGCACGTTGGCCAGCACCATGCCGACGCCGTCGGCCCGCTCCACCGCCGCGGACTTGTCCACCCGGCCCACGCGGCCGCGGTCGCACAGCACCACGGCACCGGTCACCCGCGCAGCGTCGAGGCTGCCGGGCGCGCACACGCGGGCGTCGTCGATGCGGGCACCCGGCGCGCTGACGTCGACCCCGACCACGAGCCGTGCCGGCCCGACGTCGCGCGGCGAGGCCATCAGGCCCTCGACCACGGGGCCACCGCCGCCGAGCGCCACGCTCCCGCGACGGTCGGGACCGGTGGTGCCGCCCACGGTCGTCACCCAGGGCGAGGGGTGGGAGGCGAAGGCGCGCTCGCCGTCGTTGCCGGCGGCGGCCACCACCACGACGTCCTCCTCGGCCGCGCCCAGCAGGGCGCGCTCGAGCACGTCGAAGCCCGGGCTCCCGCCCACCGAGAGGTTGAGCACGTCGACGCGGTCGTGGGTGGCGCGGTCCACCGCCGAGACCAGGTCGGCGGTGGAGCACCCGTCGTCGGCGGGGTCGGGCGCGGTCCAGCAGGCCTTGTAGACCGCCAGCCTGGCCTGCGGCGCGACGCCGGCGTAGGACCCGAGCTCGTCGTCGTCGACGCGCACCGCGACCCCGGCGTTGCCGGCGGCGATCGAGGCGACCTGCGTGCCGTGGCCGTCGTCGTCCCGGGGGGAGAGCGAGGAGGCCGAGCGCACCGCGTCCTCGCCGAAGCCGGCGAGGAACCAGGAGCCGCCCACGACCTTGCCGTTGCACGCGCTGGCGCCCCAGTCGGCGGACTGCGAGCAGTCGCCGCGGAAGCGCGCGGGCCGCTCACCCAGGCCCGGCACCGAGGCGAAGGCGGGGCTGTCGGGGCTGAGACCGGAGTCGACGACGCCGATGACGACGCCGGCGCCTCCGCGCTGGCGTCCGGAGGGCACCAGCCGCTCGGTGGCGCTGCCGCGGCCGGGCGCGGCGGCCAGGGGGCGCACGGTGTCGCGCTCGGTGGCCACGACGCCGGGCTGGGCGGCGATCTCGTCGGCCTGGGCCCGGGTCAGGCGCACGGCGACGCCGTTGAGCGCGGAGGTCCAGCGGTAGACCGGCTCCGGGGCGCCCACGGCGGCGAGCACGGCGTCCTGCTGGCCGCGCATGCTGAGCTCGAGCATCGTCTCGGGCAGCGGGGAGGTGTCGCCGGCCGTGCCGGGTCCGGCGAGGGTGACCAGCCACAGGTCGGTGCCGTCCTGCGCAGCGGCGACCGGGGCGGGACCGGCCAGGGCCGCGGCCCCGACCAGCGCGACCGCGGCCGCCACGGCGCGACGGACGGCGCGGCGGCTGCGGGAGCGGCGGGCGGCGGTCACGGGGTCCTCGTCGGTGGGTCGCGGGGCGGGCGCGGGGGCGGGGCGCGGGGGCGGGAACCACCCATTGTGACCGACAGCCGGGCGCAGCGGGAGGCGAACCCCACAGCCGGGGGTCGAGGGGTGCGCGCACGTAGGCTCCGGGCATGCCCCTGACGCCCTCCGCCGTGCCGCCGGTGGTCGGCTTCGACCTCGACATGACCCTCATCGACACCGCCCCCGGCTTCCGTGCGCTGCTGCGCGTGCTCGGCGACGAGCTGGGTGTCGCCCTGCCGGTGGAGGAGATGACCGCCCGGCTCGGCCCCCCGCTCGACCAGCTCCTCGCACCCCACCTGCCGGCCGAGGCGGTGGGTCCGGCCGGCGACCGCTTCCGCGCGCTCTACCCCGACCACGCCGTGACCACCACGCCCGTGCTGCCGGGCGCCCACGAGGCGCTGGCGGCCGTTCGCCGCCACGGCGGCCGCATCGTGCTCGTGACCGGCAAGTTCCCCGACAACGCCCGGCGTCACGTCGAGCACCTCGGACTCGACGTCGACGTGCTCGAGGGGTGGGTCTGGGGCGCGGGCAAGGCGACCGCGCTGCGCCGCGAGGGCGCGGGCGTCTACGTCGGCGACCACGTGCACGACGTCGAGGGCGCGCTGGCCGCGGGAGCCACGAGCGTCTCGGTGCTCACCGGCGGCTGCACCCGCGAGGAGCTGCTCGACGCCGGCACCCACGTGGTGCTCGACAGCCTCGAGGACTTCCCCGGGTGGCTCGACGACCACGTGCTGACCACGCGGGTGGCGGCGCTCGAGGCCCGGCTGGCCGACCTGGGTTCGCTGGCCGTGGCCTACAGCGGCGGGGCCGACAGCGCCCTGCTGCTGGCCGCGGCCGTGCGGGCCCTCGGGCCCGGGCGGGTGCTGGCGGTGACCGGCTACTCCGACTCCCTGCCCGCGGCCGAGCGCGACCCCGCTCGCGCCTTCGCCGAGGGCCTCGGCGTGGAGGTGCTCACCCCGCGCACCCACGAGATGGAGCGCGAGGGCTACCGCGCCAACGACGGCGACCGGTGCTTCTTCTGCAAGGCCGAGCTGCTCGACGTGCTCGTGCCGCTGGCCCGCGAGCGCGGGGTCGAGCACGTCGCCACGGGCACCAACGCCGACGACGTCGTCGCCGGCTTCCGCCCCGGCATCCGCGCCGCCGCCGAGCGGGGGGCGCTCACCCCGCTCGCCGACGCCGGCCTCACCAAGGCGCAGGTGCGCGAGGTCTCGCGTCGCTGGGCCCTGCCCACCTGGGACAAGCCGGCGGCGGCCTGCCTGTCCTCCCGGGTCGCCTACGGCGTCGAGGTCACCCCCCACCGGCTGGCCCGCGTCGAGCGGGCCGAGGCCGCGGTGCGCGAGTCGGTCACGGGCGCCGGGCTGCCGCTGCGCGACCTGCGGGTGCGCGACCTGGGCGAGGACCGCGCGTCCGTCGAGCTCGACGCCGCCCTGCTCCCGCTGCCGTCGGTGCTCGTCGGCGCCGTGCTGGCCCGGGTGCGCGAGGCCGGCTTCGCCCACGCGGAGGTGGCCGAGCGCGGCTTCCGCTCCGGCGGGCTCAACGACGCCCTGCCCGACCCCGAGCGCTGGCGGTGAGCGCGGGGGACACCTGGGCCGACACCTGGGCCCGGCTCTGGGGCGACGTGACCTCGCGCCAGCCCGTGCCCGAGGCCCGCTTCGTGCTGCTCACCGGCGCCGTCGCGGCGCTGCTCGTGCTCGCCCCCGGCACCTGGCCGCGGGTCCGGCTCGCCGTCACCGTCGTCCACGAGGCCGGCCACGCCCTCGTCGCCGTCCTCGTCGGGCGCCGGCTGCAGGGCATCCGGCTGCACTCCGACACCTCCGGCGTGACGCTGTCGCGGGGCCGTCCGCGTGGTCCGGGCATGGTGGCGATGCTGGCCGCGGGCTACCTCGCCCCGGCGCTGCTGGGCCTCGTGGCCGCCCTCGCGCTCGCGGCGGGGCGCAGCCTCGCCCTGCTGTGGGGCCTGGTGGTGCTGTCGGCGCTGATGCTGCTGTGGGTCCGCAACCTGTACGGCGCCCTGGCCCTGGTCGTCCTCGGGGCCGGCGTGGGCCTGGTTTCCTGGGCCGGCGGCCCGACCGCGCAGGCGGTGGCGGCGTACCTCATCGCCTGGCTGCTGCTGCTGGCCTCGCCCCGGCCGCTGCTGGAGCTGCTGGGCGCGGGGGCGGCGCGACGCCGGGGCTCCGACCCCGACCAGCTGGCCCGGCTGACCCGGCTGCCGGTCGTGGTGTGGGTGCTGGTGCTGCTCGCGGCCAACCTCGCGGGCCTGGTCGTGGGGGTCTCGACCCTGGCGCCCGAGCTGCTCTGAACCCGATGGCGGGGCTCACCGGGCCCCACATATCCTTCCCGTCGGTCGGTCCGCAGGGGCCCGACGCAGAGCTGACGGGGGAAGTCGCCGTGCCCAGTGGCAAGGTCAAGTGGTTCGACGCGGAGAAGGGCTTCGGCTTCCTCTCCCAGGACGGTGGCGACGACGTCTACGTCCGCGCCGACGCCCTCCCGGCCGGCACGACGTCGATCAAGCCGGGCACCCGGGTGGAGTTCGGGGTGGCGCAGGGTCGTCGCGGCGAGCAGGCCCTCCAGGTGCGTGTGCTCGACGCCCCGACCTCGGTGGCGCGCAACCAGTCGCAGGCGCGGCGCAAGAAGCCCGACGAGATGGCGCCGATCGTGGAGGACCTCATCACGCTGCTCGACGGCGTGGGCGAGGCCTACCGTCACGGCCGCCACCCCGACGCGCGCACCGCGCGTCCGACGGCCAAGCTGCTGCGGGCCCTCGCCGACGAGCTGGAGCTCTGAGGCGGCTCAGGAGACGCGCGCGACCGACCGCACGGCCCCGCGCGAGGAGCTGAGCACGAAGACCGACCACGCCCCGAGCACGGCCACGGCGACGCCGAGGCCGAGCCGGGCGGGCTCGAGCGGCAGCGCGATGCCGATGAAGCCGCCGACCACCCAGGCCAGCTGGAGGGTGGTGTCGCTGCGGGCGAAGGCGCTGGCCTGCACCCGCTCGGGGATGTCGCGCTGGATGGTGGCGTCGAGGCAGAACTTCGCGAGCGACTGCGACAGACCGGCCACCAGGCCGAGCAGGGCCAGCGGGAGCACGCCGTAGAACAGCGTGGCGACCAGGGCCGCCCCGGTGCCGGCCAGCAGCGCGAGCACCACGGTCACGGCGGGGTTGATCCGCCGCAGCAGGGCGGCGGCCGCGACACCGAGGGCGTTGCCGGCGCCGGCGGCGCCCACGACGATCCCGATGAGCAGCTCGGGGCGCAGGCTGCTCGCGGGAGGGTTCTCGCGCAGCAGGAAGGCCATGAACATCAGCAGGAAGCCGGAGAGCCAGCGCGGCCCGCAGTTCGCGCGCAGCGCGAAGGCGACGGCGGTGGGGATCCGGGTGCGGGGCCGCCCCGAGCGCGTGGTGCCGTCGCCGACGGCGCGGTCGGCCGGCGGCGCCATCAGCACCATCGTCTCCTCGCCCTGGCTGGAGTCGACGGAGGCGGGCAGCCGGATGGCCGCGACCGTGGCGGCCACGAAGAGCAGGAAGGCGTAGCGCAGCGACCACTCGGGGCCGGCCAGGGAGGCCAGCCCGGCGAGGGGGGCGGAGACGGTGGCACCGACGATGCCGGCCATGGAGACGCGCCCGTTGGCCTTCACCAGCGTGAAGTCGTCGGGCAGCAGCCGGGGCACCGCGGCGGCGCGGGTCACGCCGTAGGCCTTGGAGGAGACCAGCACCCCCAGGGCGGCGGCGAAGAGCAGCGGCGACTCGCCGTTGACCGCCCCGGCCAGGGTCAGGCACAGCACGGCCCGGATCGCCATGGTCGCCCCGATGGCCCATCGGCGACCGTGGCTGAAGCGGTCGAGGAAGGGGCCGATGAGCGGCGCCACGATCGCGAAGGGGAGCATCGTCAGCCCCAGGAAGAGCGCCACCTGCCCGCGCGCCTCGCCCGAGGGCACCTGGAAGAACAGGCTGCCGGCCAGCGAGATCGCCACCGCCGCGTCGCCGGCGGTGTTGAAGAAGTGCATCTGGATCAGCCGCGACAGCCCGGAGCGGTCGGCGCCCTGGGCGTGGGAGGCACGCACGGCCTGGCGCCCGACGTAGCGGCTGGCGCGCCCGGTGCCGCGGGCGACACCGGCCACCCCGCGGGCTCCGGCGCGCACGCCCGTGCCCAGGCCGCGCCCCACCGACCGGGTGCGCGCACGCGGCATCCGCACGGTCGGCTCGTCGGCCGGGTCGGGTCCGTGCGAGGTCATGGGCACATCCTGCCCTGGGGGTCCGACCGTCCGAGGGGAGGGACACGGGACCCCGACCTGACACGCGGGGTGGGAGGAGGCATGATTGCCCGCCGTGACCACTGTGCTGCGCGCCAAGCCCGACCCCGCGACGGTCGCGGCCGTCGACGCCGCCCGGGAGGCCCTGCTCGCCGAGGTCGACGCCGTCGACGTCGGCGACCACCTCGGGCACCTCGTGGAGGGCGAGCGCGTCGTCACCCACCAGTTCGCGTGCCTGCGCAAGGGCTACTCCGGCTGGCGCTGGTCGGTCACCGTCGCGCGCGCCTCGCGGCAGAAGGCCGTCACCGTCGACGAGGTCGTCCTCATCCCCGGCGAGTCCGCCATCGTCGCGCCGGCCTGGGTGCCCTACCGCGAGCGCCTGCAGCCCGGTGACCTCTCGCCCGGCGACCTGCTGCCCGTCGACGACGACGACCCGCGCCTCGTGCCGACCTGGTCCTACGGCGACGACCCGCTCGACGCCGACGACCGCGCGCAGGTGCGCCAGGTGGCCCAGGACCTCGGCCTGGGCCGCGTCCGCACCCTGTCGGTCGAGGGCCGCGACCTCGCGGCCCAGCGGTGGTACGACGGTGACGCCGGCCCCGGCTCGGCGCTGGCCCAGGCCGCCCCCGACCACTGCCACTCCTGCGGCTTCCTCGTGCGTCTGGCCGGCCCGCTGTCGGACACCTTCGGCGTCTGCGCCAACGGCGACGCCAACGACGACGGTCGCGTGGTCTCCTTCGACCACGGCTGCGGCGCCCACTCCGAGGTGCGCCTGGCCAAGAAGCACGAGCCCGTGCCCGTGCCCGAGCCGGTCTTCGACACCCTCACCCCGGGCGACGTCGAGCGCTTCTGAGCCCTGCCTCCCGCGCCGGGCCGCTCAGGCCGGGTCGTGGGTGACGGTGCGGTGGTCGCCCGCGGCGGCCGGCGCGTCGTCGCGGCTCAGCACCCACACGGCGTACGCCGGGTCGACGGGGCGCAGGTCGTAGCCGCCCAGGCGCAGGTCGACGCGCAGGCCGGCGGCCTCGGCGTCGGCGACGAACTCCGCGGCGGGGTAGACCCGGCTGGTCGTGGGCCCGCCCTCCAGGTGGAAGCCGACGAGGAGGCGTCCCGTCGGTGAGAGCAGGTCGCGCAGCCGGCGCAGCACCGCCCGCTCGGTGCCCTCGGCCAGGAAGATCATGACGTTGCCCACGCAGGTGACCAGGTCGAAGCCGGTCGGGGCGCCGGCGGCCTCCAGCACCGCGGGGTTGAGCTCGAGGACGTCGACCGGCAGCACCGTCAGCCCGGGGTAGGTGCGTCGCGACTGCGCCACGAGCGCCGCGTCGGGCTCGCAGCCCACGACCTGGTGCCCGCGACCGAGGAGCGCGGCGCCGACGCGCCCCATGCCCGAGCCCGCGTCGAGCACGCGCCCGCCGCGGGGGAGCAGCGCGTCGGCCAGCCGGGCCTCGCCGTCCACGTCGTCGCCGGCCTCGACCAGCTCGGCGAAGCGCAGCGCGTAGCCGGCGTTGGCCTCCCCGCCCCGGGCCCAGCGCGTCGGCGGCGACGGCTCAGTCATCGGCCCGGTCGGCCTGGTCGGCCTGGTCGGCGCGGGCCCGGCGGCGCCGGCGGCAGTACTCGACGCCCAGCAGGCCCAGGCCGAAGCCGGACAGGCACGTCCACAGCCACCAGGTGCGTCCCGACTCCTCGAGCCGGCCGTAGAACGGGAGGAGGGCGACGAAGGCGAGCAACCACAGCCCGACCCCGACCCAGACGGTGCGCACGCCGTCGATGTCGAGCGGCTCGACGTCGGCGACGACGTAGGTGCGGTTGCCGATCTCGTGCTGCGTCGGCTGGTCGTCGCGGAGCTCCACGCGGGCGACTGTAGTGGCCCTCGCCTCACCACGCGGACCACGGGGAGGACCACGGGGAGGACCACAGGTCGGTCCGCGTTGACAGCGACGGTGCCCGGGCTGAGAAGGTTGCTCCCCGTGAGCAGTCCTGTGCGCCCCGTGGGCCGTCCTGCCGGCATCGACGGCTTCTTCCAGATCTCCCAGCGCGGCTCGACGGTGGCCCGCGAGGTGCGCGGCGGCGTGGTCACGTTCGTGACCATGGCCTACATCGTCGTGCTCAACCCCCTCATCCTGGGCTTCGCCCTCGACGCCGACGGCCAGACGCTGGGCGGCCCCGGGCCGGGCAACCTCGCGGTGATCGCGGCGGGCACCTCGCTGGTCGCGGGGGTGGCCACGATCCTGATGGGGGTGGTGGCCAATTACCCGATGGCGCTGGCCACCGGGCTGGGGCTCAACGCCTTCGTGGCCTTCTCGGTGGCCTCCCAGATGACCTGGGCCGACGCGATGGGCCTGGTCGTGCTCGAGGGCCTGGTGATCCTGGTGCTCGTGCTGACCGGCTTCCGCGAGGCCGTCTTCCACGCCGTGCCCGCGCAGCTCAAGGTGGCCATCTCGGTCGGCATCGGGCTCTTCATCGCCCTCATCGGCTTCGTCGACGCCGGCTTCGTGCAGCGCATCCCCGACGCCGCCGGCACCACCGTGCCGGTGCAGCTCGGCGCCACCGGTCAGCTCTCGGGCTGGCCCGTCCTCGTCTTCGCCCTCGGCCTGGTGCTCGTGGTGGCGCTGTGGGTGCGCCAGGTGCGCGGGGCGATCCTCGTGGCCATCGTCGTGACCACCGCCGTGGCCGTGCTGGTCGAGGAGATCGGCCACGTCGGCGGCTGGAGCCTCACCACGCCCGAGCTCCCCTCCGACCTGGTGGCCTCGCCCGACTTCGGCACGCTGGGGGAGTTCTCCCTGCTCGGCTCCTTCGACCGCATCGGCGTGGTCGCCGCGCTGCTGCTGGTCTTCACCCTGCTGCTGGCCGACTTCTTCGACACCATGGGCACCATGACCGCCATCGGTGCGGAGGCCGACCTGCTCGACGAGGACGGCATGCCCCCGCGCACCCGGCGCATCCTGGTCGTCGACTCGCTGGCCGCGGCCGGTGGCGGCGCGGCTGGCGTCTCGTCCAACACCTCCTACATCGAGTCGGCCTCCGGGGTCGGCGAGGGCGCGCGCACCGGGCTGGCCTCGGTGGTCACCGGGGTGCTGTTCCTGCTCACCATCTTCCTCGCGCCGCTGGTCGCGGTGATCCCGTCGGAGGCGGCCGTGCCGGCCCTGGTGCTGGTGGGCTTCCTGATGATGCAGCAGGTGCGCGAGATCGACTGGGACGACCTGGAGATCGCGCTGCCGGCCTTCCTCACCATCGTGCTCATGCCCTTCACCTACTCGATCACCGTCGGCATCGGCGCCGGCTTCCTCGCCTTCGTGCTGATCAAGGTCGTGCGCGGCAAGGCGCGCGCCGTGGCCCCGCTGATGTGGGTCGTGGCCGCGCTGTTCGTCGTCTACTTCGCGATTGACCCGATCACCGACCTGCTGGCCTGACCCGGGCAGGCCCGGCCCGGCGCGACCGGGTCGGGCCTCCCGTCGCGGGAATGCTTAGCAAGGGTAATGAGTTATGCTCACGACATGCCCACCACGGAGAAGGTCGCCCGCACCGACGCGGGGCTCGCCTCGGAGCTGCGGCTCTCGGTGATGCGGCTGCGCCGCCGGCTGGCCGCGGAGCGCCACCCCGACAATGACCTGTCGATGAACGCCATGGCCGTGCTCGGCGCGCTCTTCCGTCAGGGCGACCTCACGGTGGGCGCGCTCGCCGCCCACGAGCGGGTGCAGCCGCCGAGCATGACCCGGGTGGTCAACGCCCTGGCCGAGCGGGGTCACGTGGACCGTCGCGCCGACGCCGACGACGGCCGCAAGGTGCTCGTGACGCTCACCGACCTCGGCCGCGCGACCGTGCTGGCCGACCGCCGCCGCCGCGACGAGTGGCTGGCCACCGCGCTGGCCTCGCTCAGCCCCGACGAGCGTGCCGCCCTGCGCGGCGCCGCCCCCATCCTCGAGCGGCTCGCCCGCCTCGACTGACGCCCCGCCCCCTGGACCCCGAAGGACTGATCGCTGCGTGAGCCCCACGTTCCGCGCCCTGGCCAACCACAACTACCGGCTCTACCTCGCCGGCAGCGTGGTCTCCAACACCGGGACGTGGATGCAGCGGGTCGCCCAGGACTGGCTGGTGCTCAGCCTCGGCGGCGGGGGCACGGCCCTCGGCATCACTACGGGCCTGCAGTTCCTGCCCGTCCTCCTGCTCTCCCCGTACGCCGGGGTCGTCGCCGACCGCTTCCCCAAGCGCCGGCTGCTCCAGGTCACGCAGGTGACGATGGCCGTCTGCTCGCTGGTGCTGGGCGTGGTCGCGGTGACCGGCGCGGCCCAGACGTGGCACGTCTTCGTGCTGGCCTTCCTCTTCGGGATCGGGTCGGCCTTCGACGCCCCCGCGCGGCAGTCCTTCGTCTCGGAGATGGTCGGTCGCGACGACGTCACCAACGCCGTCAGCCTCAACTCCGCGGCCTTCAACACCGCCCGCATCGCCGGCCCCGGGCTGGCCGGGCTGATGATCGGCGCGCTCGGCGGCGGGGCCCGGGCGACGGGCTGGGTGATCCTGGTCAACGCCGTGTCCTACGCCGCGGTGATCTGGCAGCTGCAGCGCATGGACACCGCGCAGCTGCACACCACCGAGCTGCGCGGGCGCACCCCGGGCATGCTGCGCGAGGGGGTGCGCTACGTGCGCAGCCAGCCGAAGATGATGATGATCCTGGTGCTGGTCTTCTTCGCCGGCACCTTCGGGATGAACTTCCAGATCACCTCCGCGCTCATGGCCACCGAGGTCTACGGCCTGGGCGCCAGCGAGTTCGGCGTGCTGGGCTCGGCGATGGCGGTCGGCTCGCTGGTGGCGGCGCTCCTGGCGGCCCGGCGCACCCGGATCCGGCTGCGGCTGCTCGTGCTCTCGGGGGTGGGCTTCGGCGTGGCCAACATCGTGGCCGGGCTGCTCCCGTCGTACCTGGTCTTCGCCTGCTTCGTGCCCCTGATCGGCTTCTGCACCCTCACCCTGCTCAACTCCGCCAACGCCACCCTCCAGCTGGAGTCCGACCCGGCGCTGCGAGGGAGGGTCATGGCGCTCTACATGACCATCGTCATGGGCGGCACGCCGCTGGGCTCGCCCTTCATCGGCTGGGTGGGGGAGCACCTCGGCGCCCGGTGGACGTTGGTGGTCGGCGGTAGTCTCACCCTGGTCGGCGTGGCGCTCGCCGTGACGGTGCTCGTGCGGCTCAGTGGCGGGCTCCGCAGCGTTTTGACCGGGCTGGAGGCGCCGGGTAGCCTCGGTCATCGTGTCTGGGACAACCAGGCCGTTGCGCGTGCTCGGAAGTGATCGGCGGGTCCTGACCGTCCGGCCACCTGCACGAAAGCCACCGTCACCCGGGCGACACGCCCGACCTCGGGGGTGAGCAACGCCGGTTGGCTCCGCACCACCCGGACATGCAGGACCTGCGCAGTCGACCTGCGCACGAAGATCGTGCCCGGCAAGGCGCCGCGCACTGAGAGCGACACAGAAGGGGAACCACCAGGTGCCCACGATCAACCAGCTGGTCCGCAAGGGCCGCGAGGACAAGGTGTCGAAGAACAAGACGCCTGCCCTCAAGGGTTCGCCCCAGCGACGCGGTGTCTGCACCCGCGTCTACACCACCACCCCGAAGAAGCCGAACTCCGCCCTGCGCAAGGTCGCCCGTGTGCGCCTGTCCAGCGGCGTCGAGGTCACGGCCTACATCCCGGGCGTGGGCCACAACCTCCAGGAGCACTCGATCGTGCTCGTCCGCGGCGGTCGTGTGAAGGACCTCCCCGGTGTCCGCTACAAGATCATCCGTGGGTCGCTCGACACCCAGGGCGTGAAGAACCGCAAGCAGGCGCGCAGCCGCTACGGGGCCAAGAAGGAGAAGAGCTGACATGCCGCGCAAGGGTCCCGCTCCCAAGCGGCCGATCGACATCGACCCCGTCTACGGGTCGCAGCTGGTCTCCCAGCTCGTGTCGAAGGTCCTCATGGACGGCAAGAAGCAGGTCGCTCAGCGCATCGTCTACGGCGCGCTCGAGGGCTGCCGCGAGAAGACCGGCACCGACCCCGTCGTCACGCTGAAGCGTGCGATGGACAACGTGAAGCCGGCCATCGAGGTCAAGTCCCGCCGCGTCGGTGGTGCGACCTACCAGGTCCCGATCGAGGTCAAGGGCACGCGCGGCACCACGCTCGCGCTGCGCTGGCTCGTCGGCTACGCCGCCGACCGTCGCGAGAAGACGATGTCGGAGCGCCTCATGAACGAGATCCTCGACGCCTCCAACGGCCTCGGTGCCGCGGTGAAGAAGCGCGAGGACACGCACAAGATGGCCGAGTCCAACAAGGCCTTCGCGCACTACCGCTGGTGACCACGGCGGAGTCCCTCACCTCGTGAGGGACTCCGTCCCCACCGCACCACTCCCACTTTCTAAGGAACGCACTCACAGTGGCTGTCGACATCACCACGGACCTCAACAAGGTCCGCAACATCGGCATCATGGCTCACATCGACGCCGGTAAGACCACCACCACCGAGCGGATCCTGTTCTACACCGGCATCTCGTACAAGATCGGTGAGGTCCACGACGGCGCCGCCACGATGGACTGGATGGAGCAGGAGCAGGAGCGCGGCATCACGATCACGTCCGCCGCGACCACCTGCTGGTGGAAGAACCACCAGGTCAACATCATCGACACCCCGGGCCACGTCGACTTCACCGCCGAGGTCGAGCGCTCGCTGCGCGTCCTCGACGGTGCCGTCGCGGTCTTCGACGGTGTCGCCGGTGTGGAGCCCCAGACCATGACCGTGTGGCGCCAGGCCAACAAGTACTCCGTGCCCCGCATGTGCTTCGTCAACAAGCTCGACCGCACGGGCGCCGACTTCTTCCGCTGCGTCGACATGATGGTCGAGCGCCTCAACTCCACCCCCCTCGTGCTCCAGCTGCCCATCGGCGCGGAGTCGGACTTCCTCGGTGTCGTCGACCTGGTCGGCATGCGTGCCCTCACCTGGCGCGGCGAGACCAAGATGGGTGAGGACTACGAGGTCGAGGAGATCCCGGCCGAGCTGGCCGAGCAGGCCGAGGAGTACCGCACCAAGCTCCTCGAGACCCTCGCCGACGCCGACGACGCCATCATGGAGAAGTACCTCGAGGGCGAGGACTTCACCGTCGAGGAGCTCGAGGCCGCGATCCGTCGCGCCACCCTCGCCGACAAGCTCAACCCCGTCCTGTGTGGCACCGCGTTCAAGAACAAGGGCGTCCAGCCCCTGCTCGACGCGGTCGTCAAGTACCTGCCCTCGCCGCTCGACATCGACGGCATCGTGGGTCACTCGCCCAAGGACGAGGAGCAGGAGATCGTCCGGAAGCCCTCCGACGACGAGCCCTTCTCCGGCCTGGCCTACAAGATCGCCTCCGACCCGCACCTGGGCAAGCTGATCTACGTCCGGGTCTACTCCGGCAAGCTCGAGGCCGGCTCGACCGTGGTCAACTCGGTCAACGGCCGCAAGGAGCGGATCGGCAAGGTCTACCAGATGCACGCCAACAAGCGTGAGGAGATCGCGTCGGTCGGCGCCGGCCAGATCGTGGCGGTGATGGGTCTGAAGGACACCAAGACCGGTCACACCCTGTCCGACCCGCAGAACCAGGTCGTCCTCGAGTCGATGACGTTCCCGGCCCCGGTGATCGAGGTCGCGATCGAGCCCAAGACGAAGAGCGACCAGGAGAAGCTGGGCATGGCGATCCAGCGCCTCTCCGACGAGGACCCGACCTTCACGGTCAAGTCCGACGAGGAGACCGGCCAGACGATCATCGCCGGCATGGGCGAGCTCCACCTGGAGATCCTCGTCGACCGCATGAAGCGCGAGTTCCGCGTCGAGGCCACCGTCGGCAAGCCGCAGGTCGCCTACCGCGAGACCCTCCGCAAGGAGGTCAAGGGCCACAGCTACACCCACAAGAAGCAGACCGGTGGCTCGGGCCAGTTCGCGAAGGTCGTCATCAACCTCGGCCCCAACATCGACCCGGAGACCGGCACGGGTGCCGGCTACGAGTTCGTCAACAGCGTCTCCGGCGGTCGCGTCCCGCGCGAGTACATCCCGTCGGTGGACCAGGGCGGCCAGGAGGCCATGGAGTTCGGCGTGCTCGCCGGCTACCCGATGGTCGACGTGAAGTTCACCCTCGAGGACGGCGCCTACCACGACGTCGACTCCTCCGAGCTCGCGTTCAAGATCGCCGGCAACCAGGCCTTCAAGGAGGCCGCACGCATGGCCAAGCCGGTCCTGCTCGAGCCGATGTTCGCGGTCGAGGTCACCACCCCCGAGGGCTTCCTCGGCACGGTCATCGGTGACATCAACTCGCGGCGCGGCCAGATCCAGGCGCAGGAGGAGCGGCACGGTGACATGGTCATCAACGCCCTCGTGCCCCTGTCCGAGATGTTCGGGTACGTCGGCGACCTGAGGTCCAAGACCTCCGGCCAGGCGTCGTACTCGATGGAGTTCGACTCGTACGCCGAGGTTCCTTCGAACATCGCCGACGAGATCATCAAGAAGGTCCGTGGCGAGTGACCCTCTAGGGTTGCGCAGCGACAGATCCTCGGCACCACCCCCAGCAAGTACGAGTCAAGCAACAACCACCACAGGAGGAGCCCACCGTGGCTAAGGCGAAGTTCGAGCGGACCAAGCCGCACGTCAACATCGGCACCATCGGTCACATCGACCACGGCAAGACGACGCTGACCGCTGCCATCACGAAGGTGCTGCACGACAAGCACCCGGACCTCAACGCCGCTTCGGCGTTCGAGGACATCGACAAGGCTCCCGAGGAGCGTCAGCGCGGCATCACGATCTCGATCGCGCACGTCGAGTACCAGACCGAGAACCGCCACTACGCGCACGTCGACTGCCCCGGTCACGCCGACTACATCAAGAACATGATCACCGGCGCGGCTCAGATGGACGGCGCGATCCTCGTGGTCGCCGCGACCGACGGCCCCATGCCCCAGACGCGTGAGCACGTGCTGCTCGCCCGCCAGGTCGGCGTGCCCGCCCTGGTCGTCGCGCTCAACAAGTGCGACATGGTCGACGACGAGGAGCTCATCGAGCTCGTCGAGATGGAGGTGCGCGAGCTCCTCTCGGAGTACGAGTTCCCCGGCGACGACATCCCGGTCGTCCGCGTGGCCGCCTTCCCGGCGCTGCAGGGCGACGCCAAGTGGGGCGACTCGATCATGGAGCTCATGGACGCGGTCGACGAGGCCATCCCGACCCCCGAGCGTGAGACCGACAAGCCGTTCCTCATGCCCGTCGAGGACGTCTTCACGATCACCGGTCGCGGCACCGTCATCACCGGTCGCATCGAGCGCGGCATCGTCAAGGTCAACGAGGAGGTCGAGATCATCGGCATCCGCGAGAAGGCCCAGAAGTCGACCGTCACCGGTGTCGAGATGTTCCGCAAGCTGCTCGACGAGGGCCAGGCCGGCGAGAACGTCGGTCTCCTCCTGCGCGGCACCAAGCGCGAGGACATCGAGCGCGGCATGGTCGTCATCAAGCCGGGCACCACGACCCCGCACACCAACTTCGACGCCTCGGTCTACATCCTGTCGAAGGAGGAGGGCGGCCGTCACACGCCGTTCTTCAACAACTACCGCCCGCAGTTCTACTTCCGCACCACGGACGTGACGGGCGTCGTGACGCTGCCCGAGGGCACCGAGATGGTCATGCCCGGTGACAACACCGAGATGGCCGTCGAGCTGATCCAGCCCATCGCCATGGACGAGGGTCTGCGCTTCGCGATCCGCGAGGGCGGCCGCACCGTCGGCGCCGGTCGGGTCACCAAGATCACCAAGTGATCGACTGAAGCACCTGTGAGAGCCCCCAGCCTTCGGGCTGGGGGCTCTTGCGCGTCCGCACCACCCCAGCACCCGCACCAGCGCCAGCAACGCCGAGGAGAGACATGACCGACCGGGTGACCCCGGCCCGCCCCCACCTCAAGCTCACCGACGACGGCCGTCGGGTGCGCGAGGTGCTCAGCTACTCCCGGCGCGGCCAGCGCTTCACCCCGCGCCAGGCCGAGGCGTGGGAGGCCCACCACGACGGTCTGGTCGTGCCCGACGAGGCCGTCGACGACCCCGACTTCTCCTGGGCCGCCTGGTTCGGCCGGCAGGCGCCGATGATCCTCGAGATCGGCTCGGGCGTGGGGGAGGCCACCGCGGTCCTGGCCGCAGCGCGACCGACGTACGACGTGCTGGCACTGGAGGTGTGGCGCCCGGGCGTGGCCGACACCCTGTGGCGGCTGGCCGAGACGGGGGCGACCAACGTGCGCCTCTGCGGGGTCGACGCCGTGTGGACCACCGAGCACCGCATCGCCCCGGGCGCCCTGGAGGAGGTCTGGACGTTCTTCCCCGACCCGTGGCACAAGAAGAAGCACCGCAAGCGTCGCCTGGTGGACGCCGACTTCGCGGCGCTGGTCGCCTCCCGCCTGCGCCCCGGCGGCGTGTGGCGCCTGGCCACCGACTGGGGCGACTACGCCGAGCAGATGGAGGCCGTCCTCGACGCCGAGCCCGCCCTGGAGGGCGGCGTCGTGGAGCGCTGGGGCGAGCGTCCGGTGACGAAGTTCGAGCGCAAGGGCGTCGAGGCCGGCCGGGCCATCAGCGACCTGGTCTACCGCCGGGTCTGACCCGACCGGTCGGCGAGGGTGCCGCGAGGGTCGCTGCGAGGGTTTCCCCGCTAGTCACCGGGTGTGCGTGCGGGAGAGGTTGTGCCCGACGACGTGGTGTCGTCCACCGTCCGCTCTCGGGACGAGTGTCCTACGTGGGGACCGGGACCCGGTCCTTGGAGGTCATGAAGATGGTCAAGCACGCAGCCCTGTCGACCGCGGCCCTCGCCGCGCTCGCCCTCGGTGCGGTCGGCGTCGCGGGCAGCCCCGCCGCCACCGCGCTCCCCGCCGGCTCCGACACCGTCGCCACCGCGCCGGCCGAGGCAGGCTCCGCCCCGCTGCTGCGCAGCTCCGACGCGATCTCCGGGCGCTACATCGTCGTGCTGAAGGAGGGGGCCGACAAGGTCCGCGCCGAGGCCGACGGCGCCGTCGCCGGCGAGGGCGGCAAGGTCACCGAGGTCTACGACGACCTGGGCGGCTACGCCGCGCGGCTGACCCCCGAGCAGCTCGACGCCGTGCGTGCCGACCCCGACACGCAGTTCGTGCAGCAGGACGCCGTGGTGACGATCTCCGCCACCCAGAGCAACGCCACCTGGGGCCTGGACCGCATCGACCAGCGCTCGCTGCCCCGCTCGGGCACCTTCACCTACAACGCCACCGGCTCCGGCGTGCGGGCCTACGTCATCGACACCGGCATCAACGCCTCGCACGCCGACTTCGCCGGCCGCGTCGCCGCGGGCGCCACCGCCATCAACGACGGCCGCGGCACCAGCGACTGCAACGGCCACGGCACCCACGTCGCCGGCACCGTCGGCGGCTCGACCTACGGCGTGGCCAAGCAGGTCACCCTCGTGCCCGTGCGCGTGCTCGACTGCCAGGGCTCGGGCGCCAACTCCGGCGTCATCGCGGGCATGGACTGGGTCGCCGGCCAGGGCGTGCGCCCGGCCGTGGCCAACATGAGCCTGGGCGGCCCCGCCGACAGCGCCACCGACGCCGCCATCCAGCGCATGGTCAACGCCGGTGTCACCACCGTCGTCGCGGCCGGCAACGAGAACCAGAACGCGTGCAACGTCTCGCCCGCCCGCGCCGCGTCGGCCATCACCGTCGGCGCCACGACGTCGAGCGACGCCCGTGCGTCGTACTCCAACTACGGCTCCTGCGTGGACATCTTCGCTCCGGGCTCCTCGATCACCTCGGCGTGGATCGGCAGCTCGACGGCCACCAACACCATCTCGGGCACCTCGATGGCCTCCCCGCACGTCGCGGGCGTGGCCGCGCAGTACCTCCAGACCAACCCCTCGGCCTCCCCGGCCACGGTGACCAACGCCCTCCTCGGCAACGCCACCACCAACGTGGTCTCCGGCGTCAACGGCTCGCCCAACCGCCTGCTCTTCACCAGCTACTGAGCAGGTTCCCCGCGCTGAGCCCCCGACTGACGCGGTCGGGGGCTCAGCCGCGTGCGGTGAGCCGCTGGCGCATCCGGGCCTCGCGCTCCAGGCGAGCGGTGTCGCGCTCGCGGCGCGCGGCCACGACGGCCACCAGGAACGCCTCGGGCGGGGTGCCGGGCGGCGGGGGCGGTGAGACGTGCGGGGCCACCTGCTCGGCCAGGCGCGCCGCCAGGCCCGCGCGCGCCGCGGGGTCCACCTGACCCATGCGCCCCAGCAGCTGACGCACGGCGACCGCGAGGCCCAGGGGCAGCGGCGCGATGTCGGCGCCGCGGGCCCACGCGGCGAGCGGTGGCGGCATCGGCAGCGGCGGCGCCAGCTGCAGACGCACCCGCTCGCGCACGACGAAGGTGCCGGCGGCGTAGTCGCCCAGCCGCTTGCCCCGGGAGCTGACCAGCGCGGAGAGGAAGGCCGGGGCCCCGGTGAAGGCGTAGACCTCCACGAAGCCGACCAGCGACCGCACGAAGGCGTGCTGGAAGGAGATCGGCCCGGCGTCGTCGCGCACCGTGCGCAGCCCCATCGCCCACTTGCCCGGCGACTTGCCGCGGGTGAGCGTCTCGACCGTGGTCGGCACGACCAGGAAGACCACGATCAGCGAGCCGATCATGCCCACGGTGGCGAGGGCCTGGTCGGCCTGCAGGGTCGCGGTGAGCAGCAGGAGCACGACGGCCACGAGCAGCGCCACGGTGAGCACCACGTCGATGAGCCCCGACACCATCCGGGCGCCGAGCCCGGCCGCCGGAAGGTCGAGGGCGACCGCGTCGCCGGTGACGAGGTCGTCGGCGGTGAGGTGCGCGCGCTCGGGGGTCGACATCGCCGCCAGTCTAGGCTGGGCGCGTGGACCTCGACGCCTACGTGCAGGCGCATGCGCGCGACTGGCAGCAGCTCGAGGAGCTCGTGGGCCGCCGGCGCCTCGACGGGGCGGCCAGCGACGAGCTGGTCGAGCTCTACCAGCGCGTCGGCACCCACCTCTCGGTCGTGCGGGCCTCGGCTCCCGACCCGACGCTGGTGGCCCACCTCTCCTCGCTGCTGGCGCGCGCCCGCAACCGCGCCGTCGGCACCCGGGTCGGCTCGTGGCGCACGGTGGCGTCGTTCTTCGTCGACCGCTTCCCCGCCGCTCTCTACCGGCTGCGCTGGTGGTGGCTGGGCTGCCTGGCCGGCAACGTGGTGGTGACCGCGGTGATGATGCTGTGGCTGCTCGACAACCCAGTGGTCGAGCAGTCGCTGCTCTCGCCCGCCGAGGTCGACCAGCTGGTGCAGCAGGACTTCGAGGGCTACTACAGCGAGTACGCCGCTGGCAGCTTCGCCACCCAGGTGTGGGTCAACAACGCCTGGGTCGCCGCGCTCTGCATCGCCCTCGGGGTGCTGGGCCTGCCGGTGGTCTACGTGCTCTTCACCAACATCAGCAACCTCGCGATCATCGGCTCGATCATGCACCGCGCCGACCGGGGGCAGCAGTTCTGGGGCCTCATCCTGCCCCACGGGCTGCTCGAGCTCACGGCCGTCTTCGTGGCCGGCGGGGTGGGCCTGCGGCTGTTCTGGTCGTGGATCGAGCCCGGCGCGCTGTCGCGGGCGCAGTCGATCGCGCGCGAGGGCCGCACGGCGGGCACGGTCGCACTGGGCCTGGTCGTGGTGCTCCTCGTCTCGGGGGCCATCGAGGGCTTCGTGACGCCCTCGGGGCTACCCACCTGGGCCCGGGTGGGCATCGGCGTGCTCGCCGAGGCGGTGTTCCTCGCCTACGTCCTCGTGCTGGGCCGCCGCGCGGTGCAGCGGGGCCACACCGGCGACCTCGACGCCGCGCTGCTCGAGGACAGGGTCGCCACCCAGGCCTGAGCCCCTACAGCAGCCCGCGGGCCTTGAGCCCGAGGTAGTGGTCGGCCAGCGCAGGGGGCAGCCGCTCGGCGTCGGCGTCGACCACGTCGACCCCGAGGGCGCGCAGCAGCTCGGCGGTGCGGGTCCGGCGCTCGAGCACCTGCTCGGCCGCCGCGGCGGCGTACACCTCCTCGGCGGTGCCGCGGGCGGCGGTCAGCCGGTCGAGCGCGGGGTCGCGCACGGAGGCCAGCACCACTCGGTGGTGGCGCACCAGCACGGGCAGCACGGGCAGCAGACCCTCCTCGACCGCGGCGGGCTCGAGCGGGGTCAGCAGCACGACCAGCGCCCGCTGCCGCCCCAGGCCGGTGACGGCGCCGGCCAGCGCGCGCCAGTCGGCCTCCACGATCACGGGCTCCAGGTCGGCCATCTGCTCCTGGAGCCGCGCCGCGACGTCGCGGGCCCCGGCCGCGCGCAGCCGGGCCCGCACGACCCGGTCACCGGCCAGGAGGTCGACCCGGTCGCCGGCGCGCGCGGCCAGCGCCCCCAGCAGCAGCGCGGCGTCCATGGCGGAGTCCAGGCGCGGCACGTCGTCGACGCGGCCGGCCGAGGTGCGCGAGGTGTCGAGCACGAGCACCACCCGGCGGTCGCGCTCGGGCTGCCAGGTGCGCACGACCACCGAGCGGTTGCGGGCCGTGGAGCGCCAGTCGATGGAGCGCACGTCGTCGCCGCGCACGTACTCGCGCAGCGAGTCGAACTCGGTGCCCTGGCCCCGCACCCGCACCGCGGCGCGCCCGTCGAGGTCGCGCAGCCGGGCCAGGCGCGAGGGCAGGTGCCTGCGCGACTCGAACGCCGGGAGCGCCCGCACGCTGCCCGGCAGGTCCGTCGTGGCCTGGCGGGCGACGAGCCCGAGCGGCCCCCAGCAGCGCGCGGTGATGCCGACGGCGCGCAGGTCGCCGCGCCGGCGCGGGCGCAGCGGGGTGCGCAGCAGCACCGTCGCGCCGCCAGCCAGGTCGAGCCGGTGCCGGTCGGGGCCGGCCCCGGCGGTGGGCTGCCAGGCGTCGCGCAGGACGCCGCGCACCCGTCGGCGCCCGTCGTTGCGCACCAGCAGCGCGCTCTCGACCTCCTCGTGCAGCCGGGTCGTCGGCACCGGCCGGCGCTCCAGGTGCAGGGCGGCGGGTCGCGGGGCGAGCAGGAGGTCGGCCGTCGCGAGCACGCCGACGACCAGCACCCACAGCCACACCGTGCCCACGGCGGGGCGCAGCACCACCGCGACCAGCCCGAGGGCCAGCAGCAGGGGGAGGCGACCGGAGACGGCCACGGCGCTCCTCAGCGCGGGACCGGCACGGAGCCGATCGCCGAGGAGAGCACCTGGCCGACGTCGACGCCCTCGAGCTCGGCCTCGGGCCGCAGCCCCAGCCGGTGCACCAGCGTGGCGTGGGCGAGGGCCTTGACGTCGTCGGGGGTGACGAAGTCGCGTCCGTTGAGCCAGGCCCACGCCCGGGAGGTCCTCAGCAGCGCGGTGGTGCCGCGGGGGCTGACCCCGAGGCTGAGCGAGGGGGAGGTCCGGGTGGCGCGGGCGATGTCGACGATGTAGCCGACGACCTCCGGGGAGACCTGCACGGCGGCCACGGCAGCGCGTCCCGCGGCGACGTCGTCGGGGCCGGCGACCGGGCCGACGCCGGCGGCGGCCACGTCGCGAGGGTCGAAGCCCGCGGCGTGGCGGCGCAGCACCTCCAGCTCGTCGTCGCGCCCGGGCACCGGCAGCACGACCTTGAGCAGGAACCGGTCGAGCTGGGCCTCGGGCAGCGGGTAGGTGCCCTCGTGCTCCACGGGGTTCTGGGTGGCCGCCACCAGGAAGGGCACGGGCAGCGGGTGGGAGGTGCCGTCCACCGAGACCTGGCCCTCCTCCATCGCCTCCAGCAGCGCCGACTGGGTCTTGGGCGGGGTCCGGTTGATCTCGTCGGCCAGCAGCAGCTGGGTGAAGACGGGCCCCTCCCGGAAGCGCAGCTCACCGCCCTGGCCCTCGATCACCATCGAGCCGGTGATGTCGCCCGGCATCAGGTCGGGGGTGAACTGCACGCGCCGGGTGCCGACCGAGAGCGCACCGGCGAGGCTGCGCACGAGCAGGGTCTTGGCCGTGCCCGGCACCCCCTCCATGAGCACGTGGCCGCCGCACAGCAGGGCCACGAGCAGGCCGGAGACGGCGGCGTCCTGGCCGACGACGGCCTTGGCCACCTCGGCGCGGACCGCCGCGATGCGCTCGCGGGGGTCGCCGGTCGGGGCGGGGGTCCCGGTCAGGGGTCGGGGGGTGTCGGTCACGGGGTGCGTACCTCTCGGTCGAGCTCGGCCAGCGCGCCGGCCAGGGCGATCAGGTCCCGGTCGGTGCCGGGAGCGGGGGCGTCGGGGTCGAGCAGACGGGCGACGTCGGCCGCGGACCGGCCGGTGCGGGCGGCGACCTGCTCCGCGACGACGTCGGGCCCGGCGCCCATCGGGAGGCGCAGCCGGGCCGCACCGCGCCGTCGGGCGGCCTCGCGCAGCGCCCGCGCGGCGTGGCCGCGGTCGGAGGCGTGGTGGTAGAGCCGTCCACGGCTCAGGGTGGTCTCGACGGCGCTCACCGCCACCGGCAGCGGCTCGACCGACAGCCGGCCCAGCCGCCGCCCGCGCCAGAGCACGACGGCCAGGAGCACGACCACGGCGAGCACGAGACCGGGTGCGACCCAGCGGGGCACGAGCCCGGAAAGACCGACGGCGTCGCCACCCTCGAGGTCACCCGCCGACGGCACGTACCACACCAGGCGCTGCCCCTGGCCGAGCAGGCGCAGCGCCACCGCGGCGTTGTCGGCGCGCAGCACCTGGTCGTTGCCCAGCGCCTGCCCGGCCCCGAGGAGGGTCACGCCCCCGACCTCGGCCACCACCGCGCGTCCGCCGCTGCCGAAGCAGCCCGGCGCGTCGTACGCCGTGGCCGTGTCGGTGGCGAGCACGAGTCCGGCTAGCGCCGGGGTGCCGCACCCGGCGGCGAGCCCGTCGCCGGGGTCGACGGCCAGGGGCTCGGCGGCGAGGCCGAGGGCGTCGAGCGCTCCCGGGCGGGCGTCGACCACGACCAGGCGGCCGGGGGCGGCGGCGCGCAGCAGGCCCTCGGCCGTGCTGCGGCCCAGCGCCTCGGTGCCGGTGACGACCACGGTGGTGTCGGCGTCGACGTCGGCCGCGTCGAGCGCCGCGGTGTCGCGGGCCACCTCCACCCGCACGCCACGGTCGGCGAGCACCCGGGCCACGGCCTGCGCCCCGTCGGGGTCGGGGTTGTCGGGGTCGAGGGGGTCGGTGGTGCGGGCGCCGCCGCCGAGGAGCACGGCGACGACCACGGCGACCGCGAGGGCGGTCGCGACGACCAGGGCGGAGGTGTGGCGCCGCAGCCGCCTCACCGGCGCGCCCCGACCAGGGTGTCGAGGAGGTCGAGCACACCGCGCGCGGAGGCCTCGTCGGCGCGCCGCTCGCCGTAGCGCACCAGGTCGAAGGTCCGGGCGGCGGCTGCGGCCGCGTCGGCCAGCGGGGGGTGGCCCGCACCGAGGGCGTGGGCCACCTCGCGGGCCGTCGCCCCGGGGTTGTCGGCGAGCAGGCCGCGCTCGACCTCGCGCAGGGTGAGCGCACGGAAGGCCTCGACGACCACGTCGTCCCAGCGCCCGTCGGCCGCGGCGGCGTGCGCGCGGCGGGTGAGCTCGTCGGCTCCGACACCGGTGCCGGCGAGCACGGCGTCGTCGGGCCCAGCGAGGCGCGCCGACCCGCGCGTCCGCGAGAGGAGCCAGCCGAGGGCGAGCACGAGCAGCAGCGCCACGACGACGGCGGCGAGCGCGGTCAGCGGAGGCGCCCCCGACGCGGCGACGAGGGCGTCGTCGACGAGTCGCTGGAGCGCGTCGAGGACCTGCTGGAGCACGTCGCGCTCGTGGTACTCCGGGCGCAGCAGCTCCTGGCGCAGCGCCGTGCGGGCGTCGTCGGGGGAGGGGGTCGGCCCCGCCACGAGCAGCGGGGTCACGGCCGGGTGATCCCCGCCTGGGTCATCAGGTCGACGTCGTAGGCCTCGCGGCGGATGCGCAGGTCGAGGTACTGCAGCGCCGTGACGGCGGTGGTGAAGGGGGCCACGAACGCCGTGGAGACGACCGTCGACAGGGCCTGGAGCAGCACCAGGCCGAGCACCTGGTACTCCGGCCCGACCGCCAGCAGGGCGAGCTGTCCGCCGAAGGAGAAGGGCAGGGTGAGCACCGAGCTCGCCACGCCGGTGAGCACGACGGTGAGCAGCGCGATGCCGAAGGTGCGCCAGAAGGCGCCCCGGGTCAGCCCGTAGCCGCGGCGCAGGGCCTGGCGGATCGTGAGGCCCTCCATCATCAGCGCCGGCGCGGGCAGGTAGTAGACCCGGATCCAGAACCACGTCATGAACGCCACGAGGAGCAGTCCGCTGAGCACGGCGTAGACCACGACCTGCCAGGTGGCGGTCGACAGCAGCACGACGGGCACGTAGGTGGCGGCGTAGAGCGCCACCACCGTCAGCGTCAGCACGAGGAGGAGCGCGGCGAGGCCGACGAGCCGCAGCCGTTGGCCGGCCGTGGCCCGCCACGCCTCGCCGAGGCTCAGGCGGCGACCGACGGCGGCCGCGGCCACGACGTGGGCCACCATGCCCGCCACGAGGATGAGCCCCACCTGCTGCAGGAGCGCGCCGACACCCAGGGCGCCGAACGACCCGAGGAAGCCCACCACCGACTCCGTCGACGGCGAGTCGGCCGAGAGCAGGCTGAGGTCGACGGTGAAGGTCAGCACGCTGGTGACCAGCACGGGGACCACCATCGCCACCGCGGCGACCAGCACGGCGGCACCGACGGTGGCCTGCGGGTTGTGCCGGATCGTGCGGAAGGCGGCGTCGTAGAGGTCGCCCAGGCCCAGCGGGCGCAGCGGCACCGCGCCGGGCCGGTGCACCGGCCGTGGGACCGGGGGCGGGCCCCACATGCCGGGCGGCGGGGTCGGACCCGGGGGAGGAGGGGTCCACCCCGGAGGCGGCGGGCCCCAGCCGCCGGGCGGCGGATGGCCGTGGTCGTTCGACATCGCTCTCCCGTCGTGCGTGCCCGGTCCGGCACGACCTGCGTGGGTCGCCATCCTCGCAGGTGGGCCCGATCGGCGGTGCTCGACCCGGCGCCCGACCCGACCTCCACCGGCGGCCGCCAGGACGATTTGGCCCCACCGGAGGGATCTGCCAAGATAGTCCGGTTGCTTCGGCGGGTTGCCGGGGTGCGCCACATCTTGACTACTGAATCGCGTCTCCGCTCCCTCGAGGGGCACCCAGTGATGGGGAGATCGGTGGTGGTCGGCCCGTGGCGGCACCGCACCAGGAGACCCGATCAGCCTGACGAACCGTCGGGCGTCACCGATCAGACGTGAGCAGGATCCCGGTCCTGTGTCGTGCCCAGCGCAGATCCTTGTGCAGGCCGCGCGACACGCCCGACCGCGGGGGTCGGCCACTAGGTGATGGCAACAGGGCGGGACCCACTCAAGCCCGAGGAATCCCGGACACGCACGCGGCAGCTGAGAAGAAGGACGGACGAGACCTATGGCGGGACAGAAGATCCGCATCAGGCTCAAGGCCTATGACCACGAGGTGATCGACACCTCGGCGCGCAAGATCGTGGACACGGTCACCCGCACGGGTGCCAAGGTCGCCGGCCCGGTGCCGCTGCCGACCGAGAAGAACGTGTACTGCGTGATCCGCTCGCCCCACAAGTACAAGGACTCCCGCGAGCACTTCGAGATGCGCACCCACAAGCGCCTCATCGACATCATCGACCCGACGCCGAAGACGGTCGACTCGCTCATGCGCCTCGACCTGCCTGCCGGCGTCGACATCGAGATCAAGCTCTGAGGTCACTGACATGACGATGGAACGCAACCAGAAGGGCCTGCTGGGCACGAAGCTCGGCATGACCCAGCTGTGGGACGAGAACAACCGCATCGTCCCCGTGACCGTGATCGCCGCGAGCACCAACGTGGTCACCCAGGTCCGCACCCCCGAGAAGGACGGCTACAACGCCGTGCAGATCGGGTTCGGCGAGATCGAGGCCCGCAAGGTCAACAAGCCGCAGGCCGGTCACTTCACCAAGACCGCGGGCACCACCCCCCGCCGTCACCTCGTCGAGATCCGCACCGCTGCGGCCGGCGACTACACCGTGGGCCAGGAGCTCGCCGTCGACACCTTCGCCGCGGGCGAGGAGATCGACGTCACCGGCACCAGCAAGGGCAAGGGCTTCGCCGGTGTCATGAAGCGTCACGGCTTCGCCGGTGTGTCCGCCTCGCACGGTGCCCACCGCAACCACCGCAAGCCCGGCTCGATCGGCGCCTGCGCCACGCCGGGCCGAGTGTTCAAGGGCGTCCGCATGGCCGGCCGGATGGGTAGTGACACGGTCACGACCCAGAACGTCACCGTGCACGCCGTCGACGTCGAGAAGGGCCTGATCCTGCTCAAGGGTGCCGTTCCCGGCCCCCGCGGCGGGCTGATCGTGCTCCGCTCGGCTGCCAAGAAGACGCAGGAGGCCTGAGCACATGGCTATCAAGACCGTCAAGGTCGACCTGCCCGCCGAGATCTTCGACGTGGCGGTCAACATCCCCCTGATGCACCAGGTCGTCGTGGCCCAGCAGGCCGCTGCGCGCCAGGGCACGCACGCCACCAAGACGCGGGCCGAGGTCCGCGGTGGTGGTCGCAAGCCCTACAAGCAGAAGGGCACCGGCCGCGCCCGCCAGGGCTCGACCCGCGCGCCGCAGTTCGCCGGCGGTGGCGTGGTCCACGGCCCGCAGCCGCGCAGCTACGACCAGCGCACCCCCAAGAAGATGAAGGCCGCCGCCCTGCGCGCCGCCCTCTCCGACCGGGCCCGCAACGACCGCATCCACGTCGTGGAGTCGCTCGTCACCGGCGACGTCCCCTCGACCAAGAGCGCCCTGGCCAACCTGGCCGGCCTCTCGGAGCGCACGAAGTTCCTCGTGGTGCTCGAGCGCAACGACTCCGTCACCTGGCTCTCGCTGCGCAACGCGCAGCACGTGCACATCGTGGCCGTCGACCAGCTCAACACCTACGACGTGCTCGCTGCCGACGACGTGGTCTTCAGCAAGGGCGCGTACGACGTGCTCGTGAGCGCCAAGGAGGATGCCAAGTGAGCACCCTGCACAAGGACCACCGCGACGTCCTGCTCGCGCCGGTCGTGTCGGAGAAGAGCTACGGCCTGCTCGACGCGAACAAGTACACGTTCGTCGTGCACCCCGACGCCAACAAGACCGAGATCAAGATCGCGGTCGAGAAGATCTTCGGCGTCAAGGTCACCTCGGTGAACACGCTGAACCGCGCGGGCAAGACCCGTCGGACCCGCAACGGTCTGGGCAAGCGCAAGGACACGAAGCGCGCGATCGTCAGCCTCGCCGAGGGTCACCGCATCGACATCTTCGGGGGTCCGGTCTCCTGACCGGGCAGCTGGATACGAGGACATAGACAATGGCTATCCGCAAGTACAAGCCGACCACCCCGGGCCGTCGTGGCTCGTCGGTCGCCGACTTCGTCGAGATCACCCGCACCACGCCGGAGAAGTCCCTGGTCGTGCCGCTGCCCAAGAAGGGCGGTCGCAACAACCAGGGTCGGATCACCACCCGGCACCAGGGCGGCGGTCACAAGCGCGCCTACCGGATCATCGACTTCCGTCGCTACGACAAGGACGGCGTCCCGGCGAAGGTCGCCCACATCGAGTACGACCCGAATCGCACCGCGCGCATCGCGCTGCTGCACTACGCCGACGGCGAGAAGCGCTACATCATCGCGCCGAAGGGCCTGACGCAGGGCACCCCGGTCGAGAGCGGCCCCCACGCCGACATCAAGACCGGCAACAACCTGCCGCTGCGCAACATCCCGGTCGGTTCGACCATCCACGCCGTGGAGCTGCGGCCCGGCGGCGGCGCGAAGATCGCCCGCTCCGCCGGCAACAGCGCCCAGCTGGTCGCCCGTGAGGGCAGCCGCGCCACGCTGCGCATGCCCTCGGGCGAGATGCGCTTCGTCGACGTGCGCTGCCGCGCCACGATCGGCGAGGTCGGCAACGCCGAGCAGTCGAACATCAACTGGGGCAAGGCCGGCCGCATGCGCTGGAAGGGCAAGCGCCCGACGGTGCGAGGCGTCGTGATGAACCCGGTCGACCACCCGCACGGTGGTGGCGAGGGCAAGACCTCGGGTGGTCGTCACCCGGTGTCCCCCTGGGGCAAGCCCGAGGGCCGCACGCGCAAGCGCAAGGCCTCCGACTCCCAGATCATCCGTCGTCGCAAGTCCGGCAAGGGTAGGAAGTAACCGACATGCCTCGCAGCCTGAAGAAGGGCCCCTTCATCGACGACCACCTTCAGAAGAAGGTGGACGCCGAGAACGAGAAGGGCTCGCACAACGTCATCAAGACCTGGTCGCGCCGGTCGATGATCGTGCCCGACATGATCGGTCACACCATCGCCGTGCACGACGGGCGCAAGCACGTCCCGGTGTTCGTGACCGACTCGATGGTCGGCCACAAGCTGGGCGAGTTCGCCCCCACCCGCACCTACCGCGGGCACGTGAAGGAAGACCGGAAGGGCCGCCGCCGCTGATGCGGCCGGCTCTGGGAACTGGAGAGAACGAGCTATGAGCGTTACTGAGCGAGGGCGCACGAGCGCCCGACGCGAGTCGCTGCTCGGCGACCAGCCGGGCGCCTTCGCGAGCGCGCGTCACACGCGGATCACCCCGCTGAAGGCCCGTCGTGTCGTGGACCTGGTCCGCGGCATGCACGTCGACGAGGCCCTGGCCCTGCTGCAGTTCGCGCCGCAGGCCGCCTCGGAGACCGTCTACAAGGTGCTGGAGAGCGCCGTCGCCAACGCCGAGACCACCGAGGGTCTCGACCGTGGCGACCTGGTGGTCTCCGTCGCGATGGTCGACGAGGGTCCCACCATGAAGCGCTGGCGCCCCCGGGCCCAGGGCCGTGCGACGCGGATCAACAAGCGCACCAGCCACATCACGCTGGTCGTCCAGCCGGCTGCCGTGGTCGCCGAGAAGAAGGGCAGGAAGGCCTGATGGGCCAGAAGATCAACCCGAACGGCTTCCGCCTCGGCATCTCGACGGACCACAAGTCCCGTTGGTACGCCGACAAGCTGTACAAGTCGTACGTCGGCGAGGACGTCGCCATCCGCAAGCTGCTGTCGAAGGGCATGGAGCGCGCCGGGATCTCGAAGGTGGAGATCGAGCGCACCCGTGACCGTGTGCGTGTGGACATCCACACCGCGCGTCCCGGCATCGTCATCGGTCGCCGCGGCGCCGAGGCCGACCGCATCCGCGGCGAGCTCGAGAAGCTCACCGGCAAGCAGGTGCAGCTGAACATCCTCGAGGTCAAGAACCCCGAGGTCGACGCGCAGCTGGTCGCCCAGGGCGTCGCCGAGCAGCTCGCCGGCCGTGTGCAGTTCCGTCGCGCCATGCGCAAGGCGATGCAGACCACGATGCGCTCGGGTGCCAAGGGCATCCGGATCCAGTGCTCGGGCCGCCTCAACGGCGCCGAGATGTCGCGGACCGAGTTCTACCGCGAGGGTCGCGTGCCGCTGCACACGCTGCGCGCCGACATCGACTACGGCTTCTACGAGGCCAAGACGACCTTCGGCCGCATCGGCGTGAAGGTCTGGATCTACAAGGGCGAGGTCGCCGGCACCCGTGCCGAGCGCCAGGCCCAGGCTGCCGCCCGCGCCGGGGTCCCCGGTCGCGGTGGTCGCCCGCAGCGTGGCGGGGAGCGCCCGAGCCGTGGCTCGCGCGGCGACCGCCCGACGCGTGCCGACCGCGGCGCCGAGGCTCCCGCCACCACCACGGAGGCGCCGGCCGAGGCCGCTGCCCCCGTCGCCGCTGAGTCCGGATCGGAGGCCTGACCGACATGCTGATGCCCCGACGCGTCAAGCACCGCAAGCAGCACCACCCCAAGCGGACCGGTGCGGCCAAGGGTGGCACCCGTCTCGCCTTCGGCGAGTTCGGGATCCAGGCCATCGAGGGTCACTACGTCACGAACCGACAGATCGAGTCGGCCCGTATCGCGATGACCCGTCACATCAAGCGAGGCGGCAAGGTGTGGATCAACATCTACCCCGACCGCCCGCTGACCAAGAAGCCTGCCGAGACCCGCATGGGTTCCGGTAAGGGTTCCCCCGAGTGGTGGGTGGCGAACGTCAAGCCCGGCCGCGTCATGTTCGAACTCTCCGGCGTCGACGAGGGCACCGCACGCGAGGCCATGCGCCGCGCGATGCACAAGCTCCCGATGAAGTGCCGGTTCATCTCGCGAGAGGCGGGTGAATTCTGATGCCCAACGGTATCGCTGCCCACGAGCTCGACGAGATGAACGACGTCGACCTCGAGGCGAAGCTGCGCGAGGCCAAGGAGGAGCTGTTCAACCTCCGGTTCCAGGCCGCCACCGGCCAGCTCGAGAGCCACGGCCGGCTGCGCACGGTCAAGAAGGACATCGCCCGGATCTACACCGTGGTGCGCGAGCGCGAGCTCGGCATCCGCACGGCGCCGGGTTCTGACAACGAGGATGGTGCCGCATGAGCGAGCAGACTGCCGAGACCACGGAGCGCAACGCCCGCAAGGTCCGCGAGGGCCTGGTCGTGAGCGACAAGATGGACAAGACCGTGGTCGTGTCCGTCGAGGACCGCGTGAAGCACGCCCTCTACGGCAAGGTCCTGCGCCGCACGAGCAAGCTCAAGGCGCACGACGAGGCCAACGAGTGCGGCATCGGTGACCGCGTCCTGCTCATGGAGACCCGACCGCTGTCGGCGACCAAGCGCTGGCGCGTCATCGAGATCCTCGAGAAGGCGAAGTAACCCCTCGCCCTCGCCGGGCGAGATCCAACCCCACCAGTTCGGCAAGGCTCACGGCCCGCGCGGCCGGCGAGAACCAGCTCGACAACCAGGAGAAACTCAATGATCCAGCAGGAGTCGCGACTCAAGGTCGCCGACAACACCGGTGCGAAGGAGATCCTCTGCATCCGTGTTCTCGGCGGCTCGGGTCGGCGCTACGCGGGCATCGGTGACGTCATCGTCGCCACCGTGAAGGACGCGATCCCCGGTGGCAACGTCAAGAAGGGCGATGTCGTCAAGGCCGTGATCGTGCGCACCGTCAAGGAGCGTCGCCGTCCCGACGGTTCCTACATCCGCTTCGACGAGAACGCCGCCGTGATCCTCAAGAACGACGGCGAGCCCCGCGGCACGCGCATCTTCGGCCCCGTGGGCCGCGAGCTGCGCGACAAGCGCTTCATGAAGATCATCTCGCTCGCACCGGAGGTGCTCTGATGGCCAAGTCGTCCGTGAACATCAAGAAGGGCGACACCGTCAAGGTGATCGCCGGCAAGGACAAGGGCGCCGAGGGCAAGGTCATCCAGGTGCTCCGTGAGGAGCAGCGGGTGATCGTCGAGGGTGTCAACCGCGTCAAGCGGCACACCAAGGTCGTCAACCAGGGCGGCTCGGGCAGCACCGGCGGCATCATCACCGCCGAGGCCCCCATCCACGTGTCCAACGTGATGCTCGTCGAGGGCGACGGCGTGACCCGGATCGGCTTCCGCCGTGACGAGGTCACCAAGCGTCGCCCCGACGGCTCGACGTACCAGGCCGAGCGCAGCGTCCGCATCTCGCGCAAGAGCGGCAAGGAGATCTGATGACCGAGACCCAGACCCCCGACGTGGCTGCGTCCGCGAAGGTCACCCCCCGCCTCAAGACCCGCTACCGCGAGGAGATCCTCCCCGCGCTGCAGTCGGAGTTCGAGATCGGGAACGTCATGCAGGTCCCCGGCCTGGTCAAGATCGTGGTCAACATGGGTGTGGGCGAGGCTGCCCGCGACTCCAAGCTGATCGAGGGCGCCGTGCGCGACCTCACCGCGATCACCGGCCAGAAGCCGCTCGTGACCAAGGCCCGCAAGTCGATCGCGCAGTTCAAGCTGCGCGAGGGCATGCCGATCGGTGCGCACACCACGCTGCGCGGCGACCGCATGTGGGAGTTCCTCGACCGGCTGCTGTCGCTGGCGCTCCCGCGCATCCGCGACTTCCGCGGCCTCTCGCCCCAGCAGTTCGACGGCCGGGGCAACTACACCTTCGGTCTGACCGAGCAGGTCATGTTCCACGAGATCGACCAGGACCGGATCGACCGTTCCCGCGGCATGGACATCACCATCGTCACGACGGCCACGACCGACGACCAGGGCCGCGCGCTGCTCAAGCAGCTGGGCTTCCCGTTCAAGGAGAACTGACATGGCGAAGACCGCTCTGAAGGTCAAGGCCGCTCGCAAGCCGAAGTTCGCTGTCCGCGGCTACACCCGCTGCCAGCGCTGTGGCCGGCCTAAGGCCGTCTACCGCAAGTTCGGCCTGTGCCGCATCTGCCTGCGAGAGATGGCGCACCGGGGCGAGCTGCCCGGCGTGACCAAGTCCTCCTGGTAATCCTTCCCAATTCAAAGATCGCTGCAGGTCGCACCTGAGCTACAGGTGCGAAACCACGGTGGAGAAAGGGCCGCAGCAGGCCATGACGATGACAGACCCGATCGCAGACATGCTCACTCGTCTGCGTAACGCCAACCAGGCGTACCACGACGCGGTTTCCATGCCGTACAGCAAGATCAAGCAGGGTGTCGCCGACATCCTCAAGCAGGAGGGCTACATCACCTCCTACGACGTCACCGAGCCGGGTGAGGGCGAGGTCGGCAAGACGCTGACCATCACGCTCAAGTACGGCCGCAACCGGGAGCGCTCCATCGCGGGCGTGCGCCGGATCAGCAAGCCGGGCCTGCGGGTCTACGCCAAGCACACGGGTCTCCCGAAGGTGCTGGGCGGGCTGGGCGTCGCGATCATCTCGACGAGCCAGGGCCTGCTGACCGACCGACAGGCCAACCAGAAGGGCGTGGGCGGAGAAGTCCTCGCCTACGTCTGGTGACGACGAAACCGAGATAGGAGAACTGAAAGCATGTCGCGTATTGGCAAGCTCCCCGTCGCGGTTCCGTCCGGTGTCGACGTGGCGATCGACGGCCAGCTGGTGACCGTCAAGGGCCCCAAGGGTGCCCTGACGCACACCGTCGCCGAGCCGATCGCCGTGGTGAAGGGGGAGGGCGTCCTCGACGTCACCCGCCCCGACGACCACCGCATCAGCAAGTCGCTGCACGGCCTGAGCCGCACGCTCATCAACAACATGGTCGTCGGTGTCACCGACGGCTACGAGAAGAAGCTCGAGATCGTCGGCGTGGGCTACCGCGTCCTGTCGAAGGGCCCGACCCAGCTGGAGTTCCAGCTCGGGTACTCCCACCCGATCATCTTCGACGCCCCCGAGGGCATCACCTTCACCGTCGACGGCCCGACCCGCCTGGGTGTCCAGGGCATCGACAAGCAGCTCGTCGGCGAGACGGCCGCGAAGATCCGCAAGCTGCGCAAGCCCGAGCCCTACAAGGGCAAGGGTGTTCGTTACGCCGGCGAGCAGGTCCGCCGCAAGGTCGGAAAGGCTGGTAAGTGACATGGGCATCTCGCTCTCGAACAACAAGCACACCGCCGCTCGCGTCAAGTCGCGCCTGCGTCGCCAGGTCCGTGGCCGCAAGAAGGTCGCCGGCACCGCCGAGCGCCCTCGCCTGGTCGTGACCCGCTCCTCCAAGCACATCACCGTCCAGGTCGTCGACGACCTGGTCGGCAAGACGCTGGCCTCGGCCTCCACCATGGAGACCGACCTGCGCGGCTACGAGGGCGACAAGACCGCCAAGGCGAAGAAGGTCGGCGAGCTCGTCGCCGAGCGCGCCAAGGCTGCCGGTGTCGACGGGGTCGTCTTCGACCGCGCCGGCAACAAGTACCACGGCCGCGTCGCGGCCCTCGCGGACGGCGCCCGTTCGGGCGGCCTGACGTTCTGATCCAGACATCGCAAGTGAAGAGAAGAGGAACAGTCTCATGAGCGGAGCCCAGCGCGGACAGCGCAGTGGCGAGCGCCAGTCTGGTGACCGTCGCGGTCGCGACGACCGTCGCGGTGGCCAGGCTGACAAGACCGCCTACATCGAGCGCGTCGTGGCGATCAACCGCGTCGCGAAGGTCGTGAAGGGTGGTCGTCGCTTCAGCTTCACCGCCCTCGTGGTCGTCGGTGACGGCGAAGGTCTGGTCGGAGTCGGCTACGGCAAGGCCAAGGAGGTGCCCGCGGCGATCGCCAAGGGCGTCGAGGAGGCCAAGAAGGCCTTCTTCCGGGTCCCCCGGATCCAGGGCACGATCCCGCACCCCGTCCAGGGTGAGAAGGCGGCCGGCGTGGTCATGCTGCGTCCCGCCTCGCCCGGTACCGGCGTCATCGCCGGTGGCCCGGTGCGTGCGGTGCTCGAGTGCGCCGGCATCCACGACATCCTGAGCAAGTCGCTCGGGTCGTCGAACCAGATCAACATCGTGCACGCGACCGTCGAGGCGCTGCGCATGCTCGAGCAGCCCGAGGCCGTGGCCGCCCGTCGTGGCCTGCCGGTCGAGGACGTCGCCCCGGCGGCGCTGCTCAAGGCGCGCACCGAGGTGCCCGCGGGCGTCTCGCAGGAGGTGTCCTCCTGATGGCACAGCTCAAGGTCCAGCAGAAGAGGGGCACGGTCGGCCTCAAGGCCAACCAGCGCGAGACGCTGCGCACCCTCGGCCTGAAGCGGATCGGTGACGTCGTCGTCAAGGAGGACCGTCCCGAGATCCGCGGCATGGTCAACACGGTCCGTCACCTGGTGACGGTCGAGGAGGTCGACTGACATGACGCTCAAGCTGCACCACCTGCGCCCCGCTCCGGGCGCCAAGACCGCGAAGACCCGTGTGGGTCGCGGTGAGGCCTCGAAGGGCAAGACGTCGGGTCGCGGTACCAAGGGCACCAAGGCCCGGTACCAGGTCCCGGTGGCCTTCGAGGGTGGCCAGATGCCGATCCACATGCGTCTGCCCAAGCTCAAGGGCTTCAAGAACCCGTTCAAGGTCGAGTTCCAGGTCGTGAACCTGGACCGGATCAGCGCGCTCTTCCCCGAGGGTGGCTCCGTCACCGTCGACGAGCTCGTGGCCCGCGGTGCCGTCCGTGACGGTCACCCGGTCAAGGTCCTCGGCCAGGGCGACTGCTCGGTCAAGGTCGACGTGAGCGCCCACGCGTTCTCGGCGTCGGCCAAGGAGAAGATCGAGTCCGCAGGCGGCACCACCAGCCTGGTCTGACCCAGCCCCGTCAAGGCGCGGCCGGCACCGCTCACCAGCGTGCTGGCCGCGCCTTTGCCGTCACTCGTGAGGCCGACGAGGTGTGGGTCACCACCCCTGTTAGGCTTCCCGAGGCTTCCATGGTCGTCCGTGGGAGCCGCTCATCGTTGTGAGGAAAGAGGATCTGCCCGTGCTAGGCGCCTTCGCCAACGCTTTCCGGACACCGGACCTGCGTCGCAAGCTGCTCTTCGTCCTGGGGATCATCGTGATCTTCCGGGCCGGGTCGCAGATCCCCGCCCCCGGCGTGAACGTCGCCAACGTCCAGCAGTGCATCGACATCGCGCAGACAGGTGACAACGCCAGCCTCTACAGCCTGGTGAACCTGTTCTCGGGCGGAGCGCTGCTCCAGCTCACGATCTTCGCGCTCGGCATCATGCCGTACATCACCGCCAGCATCATCCTGCAGCTGCTCGTCGTGGTCATCCCGCGGCTCGAGGCGCTGAAGAAGGAGGGCCAGGCGGGCCAGACGAAGATCACCCAGTACACCCGCTACCTCACCCTGGGCCTCGCGCTGCTGCAGGCCACGGGCATCGTCGCGCTGGCGCGATCGGGCAGCCTGCTGCAGTGCAACCTGCCGCTGCTGCACAGCAACGGCACCCAGACCTTCCTGGTCATGGTCATCACCATGACCGCCGGCACCGCGGTGATCATGTGGCTCGGCGAGCTCATCACCGAGCGCGGCATCGGCAACGGCATGTCGATCCTGATCTTCACCCAGGTCGTCGCGACCTTCCCGGCCGCGCTCTGGGAGGTGCAGAAGAGCCAGGGCTGGTGGGTCTTCGGCCTGGTCATCGCGATCGGCCTGGTCATCATCGCCGCGGTCATCTTCATCGAGCAGGCCCAGCGCCGGATCCCGGTGCAGTACGCACGCCGCATGGTCGGACGCAAGATGTTCGGCGGCAGCTCGACCTACATCCCGCTGAAGGTCAACCAGGCCGGCATCATCCCGGTCATCTTCGCCTCCTCGCTGCTCTACCTGCCGGCGATGGCGGTGCAGTTCAACCAGACCAACCCCTCGCCGTGGGTGGAGTGGATCAGCAAGTACTTCGTCACCGGGGCCCACCCGCTCTACATGGCGACGTTCTTCCTGCTCATCGTCTTCTTCACCTACTTCTACGTCTCGATCACCTTCAACCCCGTCGAGGTGGCCGACAACATGAAGAAGTACGGCGGCTTCATCCCCGGGATCCGGGCGGGCAAGCCGACCGAGGACTACCTGTCCTACGTCCTGTCCCGCATCACGCTGCCGGGCGCGCTCTACCTCGGACTGATCGCCCTCATCCCGCTCATCGCCCTCGTGCTGATCGACGCCAACCAGAACTTCCCGTTCGGTGGCACCTCGATCCTCATCATGGTCGGCGTCGCGCTGGACACGGTGAAGCAGATCGAGAGCCAGCTCCAGCAGCGAAACTACGAAGGATTCCTCCGCTGACATGCGAATGATCTTCATGGGCCCGCCCGGGGCCGGCAAGGGCACCCAGGCCAAGTTCGTCGCCGAGCACTTCGGCATCCCCGCCATCTCCACCGGCGACATCTTCCGCGCCAACGTCTCCCAGGGCACCCCCCTCGGCGTCGAGGCCAAGCGGTACATGGACGCCGGCGACTACGTGCCCGACGAGGTCACCAACCTCATGGTGCGCAACCGCATCGACGAGGACGACGCCACGCCCGGCTTCCTGCTCGACGGCTACCCGCGCACGCTGGCGCAGGTCGAGGAGCTCGACGGGATGATCGCCTTCACCGGCCACTCCCTCGACGCCGTGGTCGTGCTCACCGTCGACGAGGACGAGCTGGTGGCCCGGCTGGTGCAGCGCGCCCAGGTCGAGGGTCGCGCCGACGACACCGAGGACGTCATCCGACGCCGCCAGGAGGTCTACGCCGAGCAGACCGAGCCGCTCATCGGGGTCTACCGCGACCGCGGCCTGCTGGTCGAGGTCGACGGCATGGGCGAGGTCGCCGACGTGACCAAGCGGATCTTCGACGCCCTCGACGACCTGCCGCAGAGCTGACCGTGGGCCTGCTCGACCGCGGCCTGGAGATCAAGACCCCGGAGCAGGTCGTCGCGATGCGTCGCGCCGGCCTGCTCGTGGGGGAGACCCTGGAGCTGCTGCGCTCCGCGGTGCGTCCCGGCATCAGCACCGCCGAGCTCGACGCCGTGGCCGAGGACGCGATCCGCAGCGGCGGGGGAGTGCCCTCCTTCAAGGGCTACCACGGGTTCCCCGCCTCGATCTGCGCCTCGGTCAACGACCGGGTGGTGCACGGCATCCCCGGCCCCGACGAGGTGCTGGCCCCCGGTGACGTCATCTCCATCGACTGCGGCGCGATCGTCGAGGGGTGGCACGGCGACGCCGCGATCACCGTGGCGGTCGGCGAGGTGTCGGCGGAGCTCGTGGAGCTGATGCGCGTCACCGAGGAGTCGATGTGGCGCGGCATCGCCGCGGCGCGGCTCGGCGGACGGGTCTCCGACATCGGTCACGCGGTCGAGACCTACGTCCGCTCGCAGGGCGACTACGGCATCCTCGAGGACTACACCGGGCACGGGATCGGCACCGAGATGCACCTGCCGCCCAACGTGCCCAACTACGGCAAGCCCGGCAAGGGCCCCAAGCTCGTCCGCGGTCTGGCCCTGGCCGTGGAGCCCATGATCACCCTCGGCAGCGCCGAGACCGACGTGCTCGACGACGACTGGACCGTCGTGACCACCGACGGCAGCCGCGCCGCGCACTTCGAGCACACCTTCGCCCTCACCGCCGACGGCGCCTGGGTCCTGACCGCCCTCGACGGCGGCGAGGAGGCCCTCACCGGCCTCGGGGTCCCGTTCGGCGGACGGTGACCCCGGCGGGTACCGTGAGCCCGCTCCGCACCGGGTCCCCGACCCGGCTGCACCACTGACACCAATCGGAAAGGTCCCGTCGTGGACGTCGCCCCCTGGCTGTGGTGGACCACGGTCCTCCTCACCACCGGCCTGCTCCTCGTCGACGTCTTCGTCATCGGACGCCGGCCCCACGAGCCCACCACCCGCGAGACCTCGCTGCACCTGGCCGGCTTCGTCGCCCTCGCGGTCGTCTTCGGCCTGGGGGTCTGGTACTTCGCCGGCGGCCAGTACGGCGGGGAGTTCTTCGCCGGCTGGCTGACCGAGTACTCGCTCTCGGTCGACAACCTGTTCATCTTCATCATCATCATGACCAAGCTGCAGGTGCCGCGGCAGTACCAGCAGACCGCGCTGCTCATCGGCATCGTGCTCGCCCTGGTGCTGCGCGGCATCTTCATCGGCGTCGGCGCCGCGGCGATCGAGAACTTCAGCTGGGTCTTCTACCTCTTCGGCGCCTTCCTCATCTACACCGCCGTCAAGCTGGCCAAGGAGGGCGGCGACGACGACGAGCACTACGAGGAGCCCAAGCTGGTCGCGATCGCGCGCAAGCGGCTGCCGCTGACCGAGCACTGGAACGGCGTGAAGTTCACCGTCTCGGAGAACGGCAAGCGGATGCTCACCCCGATGTTCATCGTGGTGCTCTCCCTCGGCGTGACCGACCTGCTCTTCGCCCTTGACTCGATCCCGGCCATCTACGGCCTCACCAGCGAGCCCTACCTGGTCTTCACCGCCAACGTCTTCGCGCTGATGGGCCTGCGCCAGCTCTACTTCCTCATCGGCGACCTGCTGCAGCGCCTGGTCTACCTCTCCTACGGCCTGGCCTTCCTGCTCTTCTTCATCGGCGTCAAGCTCGTCCTGCACGCCATGCACGAGAACGAGCTGCCCTTCGTCAACGGCGGCGAGCACATCGAGTGGGCGCCCGAGGTGCCGATCTGGCTCTCGCTGCTCGTCATCGTCGGCACCCTCGCGGTGACCACCGTGCTCAGCCTGCTCAAGGACCGCAGCACCCGGCGCAAAGCCTCGATCGGCGCGGAATAGCCCTCCGCGGGGTGGGGTTGGGACGGTGATGACCCAGTCACGCAGCCACCAGACCAGCCCCACCCTCTCCGTGCTCGACCTCGTGCCGGTGCGCAGCGACCAGACCTCGGGCGACGCCCTCGCCGCCACTCTCGAGCTCGCGCGCGAGGCCGACGCGCTGGGCTACCGGCGCTACTGGGTGGCCGAGCACCACAACATGCCGGCCGTGGCCTCGACCAACCCCCCGGTGGTGATGGCGATGATCGCCGGCGCCACCGAGCGGCTGCGCGTGGGCTCGGGCGGCGTCATGCTGCCCAACCACGCCCCGCTGGTGGTGGCCGAGCAGTTCTCGCTCCTCGAGGCCGCCTACCCGGGTCGCATCGACCTCGGCATCGGGCGCGCCCCCGGCACCGACCCGGTCACCAGCTACGCGCTGCGCCACGGGGCCGGCGGCGTCAGCGACGAGGCCGTCACCCGGTTCCCCGAGTACGTCGACAACGTGCTGGCCATGATGGAGCCTGAGGGCGTCGCCGTCGCGGTGGCGGGTCGCCAGCAGGTGCTCAAGGCGACCCCGGCGGCCGCCGGTGTGCCCGAGATGTGGCTGCTGGGCTCCTCCGACTACTCCGCCCGCCTGGCCGCGGAGAAGGGCATGCCCTACGTCTTCGCGCACCACTTCTCCGGCAGCGGCACCGCCGAGGCGCTCGAGCTCTACCGCTCGACCTTCCGCCCGTCCGCCGCACTGGCCGAGCCGCGCACCTTCCTGACCGTCAACGTCTCGGTGGCGCCGACCGCGGAGGAGGCCCGCCTGCGCGCCCTGCCGCAGCTGCAGATGATGCTGGCCCTGCGCACCGGGCAGCCGCTGCAGGCCCAGGTGCTGGTGGAGGAGGCCGAGAAGGTCCAGGCCTCGCCCGCGCAGCAGGACGTCATCGACGCGATGGCCGCGCGCTGGGTCATCGACGCCCCCGAGGCGGCCCGCGCCCGGGTCGCCGAGCTGGCCTCGACGTACGACGTCGACGAGGTCATGGTCGTGCCGGTGGCCGGGGCCCACGTGGGCACCGAGCCGGGCAGCTCGCCCGCGCGCGTGGAGACGCTGCGGCTGCTCGCCGCGTGATCCGAGCGCAGCGCCCGAGCTGATTAGGGTTCTGGGGCGCGCGCGAACTAAACTGGCGTGTCGGCCCAACGTGGGTCTGTCCTGCGCTCCTCGAGGCTGCCCGTCCGCCGGGTGAGGAGCGCCGGTCGGCTTCACGAGGTCCACCCCCGCCCCCGGGCGGAGGAGGTTCCCGGGCCACCCGCAGGGCACCCGCCCCGCGGTGCAGCACACGGTAGACAACCGGACAACAGATTGTGGAGGACATGCCGAAGAAAGAAGGCGTGATCGAGCTCGAGGGCACCATCACGGAGGCCCTGCCCAATGCCATGTTCCGCGTCGAGCTGAGCAACGGCCACAAGGTCCTCGCCCACATCAGCGGCAAGATGCGCCAGCACTACATCCGGATCCTCCCCGAGGACCGCGTGGTGGTGGAGCTTTCGCCGTACGACCTCACCCGGGGTCGCATCGTCTACCGCTACAAGTAAGCGGTGCCGCGAGACCGCTCGCCGGCGCACGCGTCAAGCCGACAGCCCCCCGGGGCCACGAAAGGACCTCCGCGATGAAGGTCAACCCCAGCGTCAAGAAGATCTGCGACAAGTGCCAGGTGATCCGTCGCCACGGCCGCGTCATGGTCATCTGCGAGAACCCGCGCCACAAGCAGCGCCAGGGCTGAGAGGCCCGCTGCAGCCCGGCTGCACCCCGCACCACCCGCACCACCACAACTGAACACACCTCAACGTGATCGCTTAGCCGCCCTGGACGCGGCGAACCACCCCCGGAGCAGAGGCCGGGGCCCGGGCACGACGGCTCGCCGTCGAGATCCCCCCGGGGCGCGACACGACCAGAAACCTCTGTGGACTACCCGAAGGGACCGCCAGACACATGGCACGCCTCGTTGGAGTGGATCTCCCGCGCGACAAGCGCATCGAGATCGCTCTCACCTACATCTACGGCATCGGCCGTACCCGCTCCCAGCAGCTGCTCGCCGAGACCGGGGTCGACCCGAACACCCGCGTGCACCAGCTGGGTGACGAGGAGCTGGTCAAGCTCCGCGACGCCATCGAAGCCAACTTCAAGATCGAGGGTGACCTCCGTCGCGAGGTCCAGGCCGACATCCGTCGCAAGATCGAGATCGGCAGCTACCAGGGTCGCCGCCACCGCATGGGCCTTCCGGTCCGCGGTCAGCGCACCAAGACCAACGCGCGCACCCGCAAGGGTCCCAAGCGCACGGTTGCCGGCAAGAAGAAGGCCAAGTGACGCGACGGCCCGCGCCGTCCCACCTGCCCTTCCTCACCTCAACGACCAGCTACCCCAGGAGATAACGCATGCCTCCCAAGAGCCGCGCAGCGGCTGGCGCCAAGAAGGTGCGCCGCAAGGAGAAGAAGAACGTCGCTCAGGGCGAAGCCCACATCAAGAGCACGTTCAACAACACCATCGTCACGATCACCGACCCCACCGGTGCGGTGATCTCGTGGGCCTCGGCCGGCACCGTCGGCTTCAAGGGCTCGCGCAAGTCCACCCCCTACGCCGCGCAGATGGCCGCCGAGGCCGCCGGGCGTCGGGCCATGGACCACGGGATGAAGAAGATCGACGTCTTCGTCAAGGGTCCGGGGTCGGGTCGTGAGACCGCGATTCGCTCGCTGGGTGCCATCGGCCTCGAGGTCGGCACCATCCAGGACGTCACGCCCACCCCGCACAACGGCTGCCGCCCTCCCAAGCGCCGCCGCGTCTGACCCGAGACCTAGAAGGAGACTGAACCATGGCCCGTTACACCGGACCCATGACCCGGAAGTCGCGCCGTCTCGGTGTCGACCTCGTCGGTGGCGACCAGGCTTTCGAGCGTCGTCCCTACCCGCCCGGCGCCCACGGCCGCGGCCGCATCAAGGAGAGCGAGTACCTCCTGCAGCTGCGCGAGAAGCAGAAGGCCCGCTTCACCTACGGCGTGCTCGAGAAGCAGTTCCTGAACTACTACAAGGAGGCCTCGCGCCGCACCGGCAAGACCGGTGACAACCTCCTGCAGCTGCTCGAGTGCCGTCTCGACAACGTGGTCTACCGTGCCGGCTTCGCCCGCACGCGCCGCCACGCCCGCCAGCTGGTGACCCACGGTCACTTCCTGGTCAACGGCCACAAGGTCGACATCCCGTCGTTCCAGGTGACCGCGCACGACATCATCGACGTCCGCGAGAAGTCGCTGGAGACCACGCCGTTCATCGTCGCGCGTGAGACCCACGGCGAGCGCGTCGTCCCGGCCTGGCTCGAGGCCCTGCCGAACCGCATGCGGATCCTGGTGCACCAGGTGCCGACCCGGGCGCAGATCGACCTTCCGGTCCAGGAGCAGCTCATCGTCGAGTACTACTCGAAGAAGTGACCCTCGGGTGTCGCCCCCGTCCTCCGGGCCGGGGGCGGCGCCTGTTGCTGCTCCACCCTCCCTTTCCACATCCTCGCAGTTCGGGCCCGTCAAATAGCGGGTGGGCCCGGAAAGGAAAACACCAGTGCTCATCGCACAGCGCCCCACCCTCTCGGAAGAGTCCGTCGACGAGTTCCGCTCGCGCTTCGTCATCGAGCCCCTCGAGCCCGGCTTCGGCTACACGCTCGGCAACTCGCTGCGCCGCACGCTGCTCAGCTCCATCCCCGGCGCCTCGGTCACCAGCATCAAGATCGACAACGTCCTGCACGAGTTCTCGACCATCGACGGCGTCCGCGAGGACGTCACCGAGCTGATCCTGAACCTCAAGGGCCTCGTGGTCTCCTCCGAGCACGACGAGCCGGTCACCATGTACCTGCGCAAGTCGGGTGCCGGTGACGTCACCGCGGCCGACATCGCGCCCCCGGCCGGTGTCGAGGTGCACAACCCCGACCTCAAGATCGCGACCCTGTCCGAGAAGGGCAAGATCGAGATGGAGCTCGTCGTCGAGCGCGGCCGCGGCTACGTCTCGGCCGTGCTGAACAAGGGCGCCGACAACGAGATCGGCCGCATGCCGGTCGACTCGATCTACAGCCCCGTGCTGAAGGTGACCTACAAGGTCGAGGCCACCCGCGTCGAGCAGCGCACCGACTTCGACAAGCTCGTCATCGACGTCGAGACCAAGCCCTCGATCCGTCCCCGCGACGCGATCGCCTCGGCCGGCAAGACCCTCGTCGAGCTCTTCGGCCTCGCCCGCGAGCTCAACGTCGAGGCCGAGGGCATCGACATCGGCCCCTCGCCGGTCGACGAGCAGCTCGCCGCCGACCTCGCCCTCCCGGTCGAGGACCTGCAGCTGACCGTGCGGTCCTACAACTGCCTCAAGCGCGAGGGCATCCACACCGTGGGTGAGCTCATCAGCCGCTCCGAGCAGGACCTGCTCGACATCCGCAACTTCGGCGCGAAGTCGATCGACGAGGTCAAGGCCAAGCTGGTCGAGATGGGCCTGTCCCTCAAGGACAGCGCCCCCGGCTTCGACCCCCACGCCGCTCTCGCCGCCTACGGCGAGGACGACGACGACGCCTTCGTCGAGGACGAGCAGTACTGAGTCCCAGCACCACCCCGCTCCACCCCCGCACCACCCGCAGCACCCAGCCCTGACCGGCACCGCGCCGGTCGACTACCCGGGTACCTGGTACGGCCCGGGAGAAATGAGAGAGAGCCATGCCCAAGCCCAAGAAGGGTCCCCGCCTCGGCGGTAGCCCGGCCCACCAGCGCCTCATCCTGGCCAACCTCGCGACCGCGCTCTTCGAGCACGGCCGGATCACCACCACCGAGTCGCGGGCGCGCACGCTGCGTCCCTACGCGGAGAAGCTGATCACGAAGGCCAAGAAGGGCGACCTGCACAACCGCCGCGAGGTCCTCAAGACCATCCGCGACAAGGGCGTCGTGCACGTGCTCTTCACCGAGATCGCCCCGACCATGTCGGAGCGTCCCGGTGGCTACACCCGCATCACCAAGCTCGGCCCCCGCAAGGGCGACAACGCCCCCATGGCCGTCATCGAGCTGGTGACCGAGGCCTACACCCCCTCGGCTCCCCGCACCGCCGCTCCGGGCGCCGCAGCCCCGGCCGCGCCCGCCGAGGAGGCTCCCGCTGAGGAGACCACCAGCGACGAGACCGCCACCGACGAGGCGCCCGTCGAGATGACCGACGAGGCCTCGCCCGAGGGCAGCGTCGTCGCCGAGGAGCAGGCCGCCGAGGCCGACTCCGACGAGGGCGACAGCAAGGACGAGACCAAGGCCTGAGCCTGGTCCTCACCGCACCGAGGCCCGCCACCCCGCTGGGGTGGCGGGCCTCGTGCCGTTCACGGCCTCACCGGCAGCCGGGCGAGCAGCCCGGCCGCATCCAGGGTGCCCGGTGCGGCACGGGTGCGCGCCGCGGCGGCCGTCGCCTCCTGGACCAGCGCGTTGGCGGGGGTCGCGACCCCGTGCAGGCGCCCCAGCAGCACGATCTCGCCGTTGAGGTAGTCGACCTCGCTGCTGCCGGCCCCGCGGGCCAGGCTCTGCCAGGTGGAGCTGCCCGCCTCGTCGCGTCGCGCCAGCGGGCGCAGCAGGTCGCCGCGCCGCTCCCGGTCGGCCACCTCGGTCACCACGTCGACCCCGGCCGCGGCCAGCACCACCTCGCCCTCGGCGCGGACGCGGCGCACGAGCTCCTCGGCGGCGGGGGAGTCGGCGCAGGTGGCGTCGACGCCGTTGCCGAGGTTGAGCAGCAGCTTGCGGTGCTTCCAGGCCATCACGTCCTCGCGCACGACGCTGTCGAAGCCCGCGGCGCGGTAGGCGGCGCCCACCGCGTGGTCGACCTCGTCGGAGCCGACGGGGCAGCGGCCCACGTCGAGCAGGCCGGGTCGGCCCAGCGAGTGCAGCACGACCTCGCCGGGGCGCAGGTGGCTGGCCGGCATCATCACGCAGACGCCGTGCACCGCGGGCATGCGCCGCAGGGCGGCGCGCTCGTTGGCCACGCCGTTCTGCAGGCACACCAGCGGCGTGGTGGCCGGGGCATGGGCGAGCAGGGCGTCGAGGGCGTCGGCGCTCTGGTGGGACTTCACGGCCAGGTGGACCACGGCGTCGGCGTCCCAGGCGACCTCGCCGGGCCCGCCGACGACGGGCACGTCGACCCGGCGCACGTCGTCGCCGACCGCCAGGGACAGCCCCCGGGCGCGCAGGGCCTCCAGGTGGGCACCCCGGGCGACGAGGGTGACCCGGGCGCCGGACTCGTGGAGGAGCGCGGCCACGGCGCCGCCGATCGCCCCGGCGCCGACCACGACGTGGTGGAGCCGGCTCACCGGCCGCTCACCCGCGCCAGGCCTGCTCGACGAGCCGGGTCGCCTCGGCCAGGGAGAGGCCGAGGCGCCGCGCGGACTCGACGTACGCCGCCGCGGCGGCGCCGGCCGCCGGACCGGACGCGGCGGCGCCCGCGGTGACCGAGGTGCCGCGGCGTCCCTCGGTCACGACCACGCCGTCGGCCTCGAGCTCGCGGTAGGCGCGCGCCACGGTGCCGGCGGCGACGCCGAGCTCGGCGGCCAGGGCGCGCACGGTCGGCAGCCGGGTGCCGGCGGGAAGGTCGCCGGAGGCGGCTCGGCGGGCGATCTGGGTGCGCAGCTGCTCGAAGGGCGCCTCGCCGGAGGCGGGGTCGAGCGGGTGGACGGTCATGGGCTGCACGCTAGTGCCCGGCGCGGGCCGCGGCCGGGCCCGGCGTGGTAGAAGCATGCCTATGGATGCACAGGTGCTGGTGGTGGGGGAGTCGCTGGTCGACGTGGTGCACCGCGCGAGCGGGGAGCGGGTCGAGTACGCCGGGGGCAGCGCGGCCAACGTCGCGGTCGCGCTGGCCCGGCTGGGGCGCCCGGTGCGCTTCGCGACGGCCTTCGCCGACGACCACCACGGGTCCATGGTGCGCGACTACCTCGAGGCCGCCGGGGTGCGGCTGGCCTGCGACCCGGCGGCGATCGACCGCACGGCGACCGCGGCGGCGACGATCGGCGCCGACGGGGCGGCGTCCTACGAGTTCGACCTCGACTGGCGGCTGCTGCCCGTGGAGCGCGAGCCGGCGCCGGTGGCCGTGCACACCTGCTCGCTGGGCGCCGTGCTGGCCCCGGGGGCCGAGGACGTGCTGACTCTGCTGGAGGAGCTGCGCGGCGCCGCCACGGTGACCTACGACGTCAACGCCCGGCCCGCGATCACCGGCACCGGGCCCGACGTGGTGGCGCGCGTGGAGCGGGTGGCCCGGCTCGCCGACCTGGTGCGGGCCAGCGACGAGGACCTCGAGGCGCTGTGGCCCGAGCTCGACCTCGCCGAGGCCGTCGCGCACCTGCGGGGTCTCGGCGCGGCCGTGGTCGTGGTGACGCGCGGCGCCGACGGTGCGTCGTGGACCTCGGCCCAGGGCGAGGTCGTGGTCGCCTCGCGACGCGTCGAGGTGGCCGACACCATCGGCGCGGGCGACACCTTCGGCGCGGCGCTGGTCGACGCCCTCGCCGAGCGGGGGCTGCTCGGGGGCCGGCTCGGGCCGATCGGCGACGACGTGGTGGTCGAGGTGCTCGAGCACGCGGCGCGGGCGGCGGCGATCACCGTCTCGCGTCCCGGCGCCGACCCGCCGTGGCGCCACGAGATGGCCTGACGCCCCGGCGCCCGCACGTCAGCGCCCGGCCAGCCACCGGTGGACCAGCGGCACCACCGAGGCGCCCTCGCCGCTGGCGGCGGCGACCCGCTTCATCGAGCCCGAGCGGATGTCGCCGGCCGCGAAGACGCCCGGCAGCGTCGTGGCGAGGTCGGCGGGCGGCAGGCCGTCGGTCCAGCGCTCGCGGGGCACGTCGCGCCCGGTGAGCACGAAGCCCTGCGCGTCGCGCTCGACCTCCGCCGGCAGCCACTCGCAGTGCGGCTCGGCGCCCAGCAGCAGGAACAGCCCGCCGGCGGCGACCTCCTCGCGGGCGCCGCTGCGGGTGTCCTCGAGCACGAGGCGCTCCAGCCGGCCCGCGCCGCCGTCGACGACGGCCGTGCAGGTGCGCACCGCGATGCGCGGGTTGTGGTCGATCTCGCCGACGAGGTACTGCGACATGGTCTCGGCCAGCGAGGGCCGGCGCACCAGCACGGTCACCGAGCGGGCGAAGCGCGACAGGTGCACCGCGGCCTGGCCGGCGGAGTTGCCGCCGCCCACGACGTAGACGTCCTGGCCCTCCATCTCGCGGGCCGCGGTGAGCGCGGCGCCGTAGTGGACGCCGCGTCCCACGAGCTCCTCCAGCGGCTCGACGCGCAGCTTGCGGTAGGCCACGCCGGTCGAGACGACGACCGCGCGGGCCCTGACCTCGCCGGCCTCCGTGCGCACGACGTGCGGCCCCCCGTCGACGCCGGGCAGGAGTGCCTCGACCGACCAGCCGGTGAAGAACTGCGTGCCGAAGCGCAGGGCCTGGTTGCGGGCGCGCTGGGAGAGCCGCATGCCCGAGATGCCGCGGGGGAAGCCCAGGTAGTTGCGGATCATCGAGCTGGTGCCGGCCTGGCCGCCGATCGCCTCGGCCTCGAGCACGACGGTGGAGAGCCCCTCGGAGGCGGCGTAGACGGCCGCGCCCAGGCCCGCCGGCCCGGCCCCGACCACGACCAGGTCGACGACCTCGTCCACGGCGACGTCGCCGGGGGCGCCGTAGACCGAGAGCGCGACGTCGCGCACGCTGCGCGCCTCGACCACCTCGCGGTTCAGCGCGTGGACCAGCGGGTACGCCGCGTCCGGCCGGGCCAGCGCCCGCACGTGCCGGCCGCCCTCGCTGTCGGGGTGGTGGACCCGGCTGGGCATGCCCATCCGGTCGAGGTAGTCGCGGATGGCCAGCGTGAGGCCGTCCTGCTCCGGCGCGACGATCGTGACCGAGACGACCTCGGGGTCGGCGACCGTGGAGCCCCAGTCGGAGAGCAGGTCGGTGACGGCGTGGTGGAACTCCTCGTCGCGGGTGCCGCGCGGCATCAGCAGGTAGGCGTCGTACTTGCCGGCCGCCATGCCCGCGCGCAGCGGGGGGCCGTCGGGGATGAAGCGCTCCCAGTGGGCGGCGATCATCCGCCGGGCGGTCGGCACCACGGTGCGCCAGCGCCCGAAGGCCTCGAGCACGTGGCAGTCGGGCAGCACCGACTCGGTGACGAAGAGGGCGACCGTGCCGCCCTCGGTGCGCACCCGGGCGGCGACCTCCTCGGCCTCGGCGCACGAGGTGGCCGTGCGCAGGTCGTACTCGCGCTCGTAGCGCCCGAAGTGCTCGCGCAGCTCGTCGGCGCGGGTCTCGGAGACCAGCACGATGGTGGGGGCGGTGGGGTGCTGCAGGGGCACCACGGTGGCCGGGTCGTCGCTCACGCCCCGAGCCTAGGCGGGTGAACCGGACCCGGGGCAGCGCGTGGTGGGGTGGCCCGATGGTGCTCTACGCCGCCGACCCGGCCCGCCGCACGTGGCAGCTGCTCCTCGACCTCCTCGTGGTGCTGTGGGTGGTGCTGGCCGTCTGGGCCGGCACCCAGGTCACCGACGCCCTCGGCGGGGTGGCCGACCAGGTGCGCCAGGTCGACGACGCGGGGACCAGCCTGGCCGACAACCTCACCGGCGCCGGGGACACCCTCGACGGCACCCCGGTCGTGGGCGACGAGGTCGCCGCCCCCTTCGACCGGGCCGCCGAGGCCTCCGCGGGCATCGCGCAGGCCGGCGCCGACGGCGCCGACGCCGTCGACCGCGTGGCCTTCTGGTCGGGGGTGGTCACCGCCCTGCTGCTGGTGCTGGTCGCGCTGCCGTGGTGGCTGCCCGGGCGGGTGCGCTTCGTGCTCACCGCGACCCTGGCGCGGCGCTACCTGCGCGCCGGCGGCGACCCCGACCTCTACGCCGTGCGGGCGCTCGCCCGCCAGCCCGTGCGCGTCCTGGCCCGCGTGCCCGACGCAGCCGCCGGTTGGCGGCGCGGCGACCCCGCGACCGTGGCCGCCCTGGCCACCCTCGAGCTGCGCGCCGCCGGGCTCGCGGGCGTCGCGCCGGACGACGTGCCCGCCGACGCGCCTGCCGCCGCCGCCGCCACCGCCCCGGCCGCGCGACCCGCACCGCCGCGCACACCGGGCGGCCCGCCGCCCGGCCCGCCCGGGCCCTAGGATCGTCCACCGTGCGCCTGCGGATCGATCTCGCCTACGACGGCACCGGCTTCCACGGGTGGGCGGCGCAGCCGACGCTGCGCACCGTGCAGGGCGACGTCGAGGCGGCGCTGGCCACGGCGCTGCGCAGCGAGCGGGTGCCGGTGGTCTGCGCCGGGCGCACCGACACCGGTGTCCACGCCCGCGGTCAGGTGCTGCACCTCGACGTCGACCCCGCGGTGCTCGCGGCCTCGGCCGGGCGCGCGACCGAGCCGCCGCTGGAGGCGCTGGCCCGTCGCCTCAACGGCATCCTCGCCGCCGACGTGCGGGTGCACCGCGTGAGCGAGGCCCCGCCGGGCTTCGACGCCCGCTTCGGGGCCACCTGGCGCCGCTACGCCTACCGCGTGGCCGACCGACCCGACCTCGTCGACCCGCTCGCGCGGCTGCACGTGCTGGCCTGGTCGCGCCCGCTGGACCTGGCGTCCATGCAGACCGCCGCCGACGACCTGGTCGGGCAGCACGACTTCGCCTCCTTCTGCCGCCGCCGCGAGGGGGCCACCACCATCCGCACGCTGCTGGAGCTCGCGTGGTCCCGCGACGCCGACGGTCTCGCCGTGGCCACCGTGCGGGCCGACGCCTTCTGCCACTCGATGGTGCGCTCGCTGGTCGGCTGCCTGCTCGCCGTCGGCGACGGCCGCCGGCCCACGACGTGGCCCGCCGAGGTGCTGGCCGCCGGCGTCCGCTCGCCCGCGGTGGCCGTGGCCCACGCCCACGGCCTCACGCTCGAGGAGGTCGCCTACGCCGAGGACGACCAGCTCGCCGCCCGCGCCGAGCAGACCCGCGCCAGGAGGACCTGTGACTGACCAGCCCGAGGACCGCTCCGAGGACCACTACTTCACCGCCGACCCCTCGGTGCCCTTCACCCGCGCCGTCGTCGCGGCGCACGTGTGGGGCCACGACCTCGAGCTCGTCTCCGGGTCGGGCGTCTTCGCCCGCGGCCGGGTCGACGTCGGCACCGCGGTGCTCTTCCGCGAGACCGAGCCGCCGTCGGCCGGGCGGGTGCTCGACCTGGGCTGCGGCTACGGCGTCATCGGGCTGGCCGTGGCCGTCGCCGTGCCCGGCGCCGAGGTCACCGCCGTCGACGTCAACGAGCGCGCGGTGCTGCTGGCGGGGGAGAACGCCGCGGCGCTCGGCGTCGCGGACCGCTTCACCGCGCTCACGCCCGACGCGGTGGCCGAGGGCGCGACGTACGACGAGATCTGGTCGAACCCGCCCATCCGCATCGGCAAGGCCGCGCTCCACGAGCTGCTCCTCACCTGGCTGCCGCGCCTGGCGCCGGGCGGGCGCGCGGTGATGGTGGTGGGCAAGAACCTCGGCGCCGACTCGTTGCAGCGCTGGCTGGGCGAGCAGGGCTGGCCCACCGAGCGGCTGGCCAGCGCCAAGGGCTTCCGCGTGCTGGAGACGCGGCGGGGCTGAGGCCCGGCCGAGGACGGACGCAGACGGGCCGCCCGCCCCCGGAGGGACGGACGGCCCGTGCCGTGCGGCTCGGCGTGCTGTGCGGCTCAGGTGGTGCGGCCGGCTCAGGGCGCCTCGGGGATGCCGGACTCCGGCGGGGCGTCGTCGGCCTGGCCGGAGCTGTCCTCCTCGATCGGGGCGTCGCCGATGTCGGTGACCAGCACCGGGGTGATCGGGTCGCTGGCGCCGCCGTTGAGCTCGACCAGCTGCACGCCGGAGATGCCGAGGTGGCTGTCGGCGGAGTAGCGGAAGGGCGCCAGCTGCGGGCCCTCCAGCGACTCGCCGGACTCCTCGAGGGCCTCGACGAGGCCGTCGCGGGTGAGGTCCTCGCCGGCCGCGGCCAGGGTCTGCACGAAGGCGTAGGCGCTGGACATGCCGTAGATGCGGAAGTTGCTCAGCTCGCCCTCCTCGCCCTCCTGGTCCCAGACCTTCTGCCACAGCTGGGTCCACGGGTTGTCGGTGTCCTCGACGCCGGGGATGTACTCCGAGGTCAGGATCCCGTCGAGGGAGGAGTTGTCGCCCTCGACCGCGCCCTCGGAGAAGCGCGAGAGCAGGGAGCCGACGAGCTCGGGGTCGGAGCCGATGTTGGAGTAGAACCACTGCGGCTCGTAGCCCAGCCGCAGCGCCACGAGCTGGCTCAGCGCGGTGTAGGACGGGGTGTTGAAGGACAGCACGAGGTCGGCGTCGGCCGACTGGAGCGCGGCGATCTGCGGGCCCACGTCGGTGTTGCCGGAGGTGTAGCGCTGCACCTCGACGATCTGCTCGTCGAGGAACTGGCGCACCCCGACCTCGGCGTCGGCGCCCAGGTCGTCGTCCTGGAGGAAGAGGCCCACCTTGGCGTCGGGCATGTTCTCGGCGACGTACTGGCCGATGATCTTGCCCTCGATCTCGTAGTCGGGCTGCCAGCCGAAGGTGTAGGGCCGGTTCTCGACGTCGTCGCCCCACTGCAGCGAGCCCGAGGAGACGAACATGTCGGGCACGCCCTCGTCGTTGAGGAAGTCCACGACCGCGCTGTGGGTCGGGGTGCCGAGGCCGCCGACCATCGCGAAGATCTCGTCCTGGAGCACCAGCTCGTTGGTGACGGTGCTGGTGTTGGTGGGGTTGTAGCCGTCGTCGCGCACGATGTAGTCGATCTGGCGGCCGTTGATGCCGCCGGCGGCGTTGACGTAGTCGAAGTACGCCGCGGCGCCCAGCGGGATCTCGCTGTAGCCCGGGGCCGCGACCCCGGTCAGCGGGAAGTGCGCGCCGATGGTGATGGTGTCGTCGGTGACGCCGATGTCGGTCGACCCGCCGCTGTCACCTCCGCCCCCGTCGGACTCGCGGTCGCCGCCGGCGCCGCACGCTGCGAGCAGCGTGGAGGCGGCGACCAGTCCGGCCAGCGGGCCGATGAGCCTGGCTCGTCTTGTCATGTGGGTGTTCCCTTCGAGGAGGTGGGGACGGTGCTGCGGGTGGGGGAGTCGGGGGTGCCGGTCGTGCCGGTAGTGCTGGCCGCGACCGGCGCCGGGGCAAGGGCGACCCGGGCCTGGCGGCGGATGCGCCAGGCGCGGAAGGAGCCGGCGATGCCGGCCGGGGCGAGCAGGATGACCGCGATCATGACCAGGCCGTAGACGAGTGGCGCCAGCTCGGCGGCCCGCAGGTCGCTGAGGCCGGCGTCGCTGCCGACGCTGGTGACGAAGGGCGGCAGGAAGGTCAGCAGCGCCGCTCCGACCAGGGCGCCGCCCAGGCTGCCCAGACCGCCCAGGACCACCGCGGTGAGCAGGGTGAGGCTGAGGGTGAGCGTGAAGCCGCTGGGCGCGGCCAGCCGCACGGTGAAGGCCAGCATGGCGCCGGCCGCCCCCGCCGCGGCGGCGCTGACCATGAAGGCCGAGACCCGCGAGCGGCCCAGCCGGATGCCGGCCAGCTCCGCGGAGACCTCGCCGTCGCGCACGGCGCGCCACCGGCGGCCGACCCGGCCGCGGGAGAGGTTGGCCAGCAGCACGTAGGTGATCGCGAGGGTGGTCCACGCCATGAGGGCGACCCAGCCGCTGCGGGTCATCTCGGTGCCGGTGAGGAGGTACTCCGCGTCCAGCGCCCAGACCGGCACGTCGGGCATCGAGACCCGCAGGCCCTGCTCCCCGCCGAGGGTCTCGCCGAAGTAGAGCGCGATGCCGGGCACGGCGACGGCCAGGGCGAGGGTGGCGCCGGCGAGGTAGGGGCCGTGGAGACGGGCGGCGGCCGCGCCGACCGCCGTACCGACCGCGAGCGTGACGAGCACCGACACCAGCACCACCAGCGGCAGCGGCGTCGAGGCGTCGCGGTCGGGCAGCATGAGGGCCGCGGTGTAGGCCCCGATCGCCATGAGCGCCCCGTGGCCCAGCGAGATCTGGCCGTTGAGGCCGGTGAGGATGGTCAGCCCGCCCGCGGCGATGCCGAGGTAGGCCATCGAGGAGAGCTGGATGGCCCGGAAGTCGTTGACCGTCTCGAGCAGCAGCAGGACGACCAGCAGGCCGACGAGCGCGACGAGGACGTGGCGACCCAGGACGGAGTCGCGCCAGAGGCGCTGCAGCTTCGCGGGCATCAGACGCGCCTCTCCGCGGCCTGGGAGAACAGGCCCCCGGGTCGCAGGGTCAGGACCAGCATGAGGATGCCCAGGGCGGCCAGGGCGACGAGCTCGGAGCCGACGTAGCCGCTGACGAAGCTGAGCGAGACACCGAGGGTCAGGCCCCCGACCACCGCGCCGATGGGGCTCTCCAGGCCGCCGAGCACGGCGGCCACGAAGCCGTAGACGACGACGGAGTCCATGTAGCCCGGGTGGACCAGGCTGCCGCCGGCGATGAGGATGCCGGCCAGGGAGCCGACCAGCGCGGCCAGGGCCCAGCCGAGGGTGAGCATGCGCCCGACCCTGACGCCCAGCAGGCGGGCGACCTCCTGGTTGTAGGCCGCGGCCCGCATGCGCAGGCCCACGTCGGTGAAGCGGAAGAGCGCCACCAGCAGCGCCATCACCACCACGACCGCGCCGATGGTGAAGACCCCGAAGCCGGTCAGCGCGATGGTGCTGCCGCCGACCTCGAAGCCGCGGATCCCGAACGGCGCGGGGAAGGAGCGGTAGGCGTTGCCGAACACCACGGCCGCGAGGGCGTGGAGCACGATGAAGAGGCCCAGGGTGAGGATGACGGCGTTGATCTCGGGCTTGTCCTCGACCGGGCGGATCAGCACCCGCTCGACGACCGCGCCGAGCACGAGGCCCGCGAGCAGGGCGGCGGCGAAGCCGATCCAGTAGGAGTAGCCGGCGTCGATGAGGGTGAGGGCGATGAAGGTGGTCACCATCGCCATCGGCGCCTGGGCGAAGTTCACGATCCGCGTGGAGCGGAAGATCAGCACGAGGGCCAGCGCGAACGCGGCGTAGACCATGCCGAGGGTCAGACCGCCGAGGGCGGTGTTCAGCAGCTGCTGCACGAGGTCTCTCCTTCTCGTCGCACGGGTCAGAACCCGAGGTAGGCGTGTCGGAGCTGGTCGTCGGCCGCCAGCGTGGCCGCGTCGTCGTCGGCCACCACACGGCCGAGGTTGAGCACGACGCCGTGGTCGGCGACCGACAGGGCGCTGCGGGCGTTCTGCTCCACGAGCAGCACGCTCAGCCCGTCGGACTGCACGAGCCCGCGCAGCAGGTCGAAGATCTGGGCGACGATGCGCGGGGCCAGGCCGAGGGAGGGCTCGTCGAGCAGCAGCATCCGGGGCCCGGCCATCAGCGCGCGGCCGATGACCAGCATCTGCCGCTCCCCGCCCGAGAGCGTGTGGGCCAGCGCCGCCCGACGGTCGCCGAGGATGGCGAAGAGGTCGTAGACGCGGTCGAGGTCGGCGGGCTGCACGCGGCGCCCGCGCCCCAGGCCCCCGAGGCGGAGGTTCTCCTCGATGGTCAGCTCGGTGATCACCCCGCGGCCCTCGGGCACGTGGGCCATGCCGAGCCCGGGCATCCGGTCGGCCGCGACCTTGCCCAGCCGCCTGCCCTCGAGCTCGATGGTGCCGGAGTCGGCGCGCTGCAGGCCCGAGACCGTGCGCAGCAGCGTGGTCTTGCCGGCGCCGTTGGCCCCGAGGACGGCGGTGATCTCGCCCTCGCGGGCGGTGAAGGAGACCTGCTGCAGCGCCTTGACGGGGCCGTAGCTGGTCGACAGCTCGTGGAGGGTCAGCACGTCAGCGACCTCCCTCGGTCGTCGCGGGCAGGGCGCCGGGGGCGTCCTCGTCGCCGACGACCTCGCCGAGGTAGGCGGCCAGCACGGCGGGGTCGTCGCGGACCTCGGCCGGTGTGCCGTGGGCGATGACGCGGCCGAAGTCGAGCACCGTGATCTCGTCGCAGACCCGCATGACCAGGTCTATGTGGTGCTCCACGAGCATCACCGACATCCGGTCGGTCAGGCTGCGCACCAGGTCTCCGAGCTCGTCCATCTCGTCGGCGGACAGCCCGCTGGCGGGCTCGTCGAGGAGCAGCAGCGTCGGCTCGGCGGCCAGCGCCCGGGCGAGGGCGACCCGCTTGCGCACGGGGTAGGGCAGGCTGGGCGGGTAGCGGTCGGCGTACGCCGCGATGCCGAGCTCCTCGAGCACGGCGCGGGCCCGCTCGCGCAGCTCACGCTCCTCGCGGGCCGCCCGGGGCAGGGCGAGCAACGAGCCCAGGAACCCCACGCTCGCGTGGCGGTCGGCGCCCACGACGACGTTGTCGAGCACGCTCATCCGGTCGAAGAGGCCGAGGCCCTGCAGCGTGCGGGCCATGCCGAGGCCGGCCAGCTGGTGGGCGTGCAGGCGGCCCAGCTCGCGACCCTCCCGCACGATCGTGCCGGTGTCGGGGGTGACGAAGCCGCACGCGACGTTGAAGAGGGTCGTCTTGCCGGCGCCGTTGGGGCCGATGACCCCCAGCACCTGGTGCGGACGGACGGCGAGGCCCACGCCCGAGAGGGCCGTGACGCCGCCGAAGGTGACGGTCACGTCGCGCAGCTCGAGCACGGGGCCGGTGGCCGAGGCGGCCCCGGGGGACGGCGCAGCGGGGGAGGAGGTCGCGGACATCGCGCCCTTTCGTCGGGGGGTCGGCGGGGGTCGTCGCAGGTCGGTCGCGGGTCGGTCGCGCGCGGCGGGGTGGCGCCGCGGGAGGACGGTGTCGACCAGGTCGAGGGTGGGGCCCCGGTGTGACGGCCACCACTTTGGTCGCAGCGCACAGGAAGTGCACTAGGCGCGGAGCACAAAGATCCTTGGATCCAACGCAGTGATCGGGGTAAAGGGCTGGTCAAGATTGTGCGCGGAGTGCGAACGTCGTCCCGTGTCCTCCTCTGGGCGACCCGGCGCCTCCTCCGGGGCGGCCGAGCGGGCCCCCGGCCGCCGGTCGGCGTGGCCGGCCCCCGACCCGGTCGGCTTCGACCGCGCCACGACGGCCGACGTACGTCGGGCCTGGCGGCTGCTGGTCGACGACGCCGACCGCATCGCCGACCAGATCACGCTGACCCTGCTCGAGCGCGACGCCGAGGTCTACGACCGCGTGGGGCCCGACCTGCGTCTCGACGTGCGCGAGAGCACCCGGATGCACATCCGGCGAGGGCTGGAGATCCTCAGCGGCAGCGGGCAGCCGGGGGGCGAGGGTGCGCGCGACGTGTGGCGGGAGACCGGCCGGCGGCGCGCCCGCCAGGGGGTGCCCCTGGAGGTCGTGCTGAACGCCTACACGCTCGGTGCGCGGGTGCTGTGGCAGGCGCTCGTGGAGCGCTCCTCGACCGGCCCCGCCCACCTGCGGGTCGACGACGCCGTGCTCCTTCTCGCCGGGCGGGGGGTCTGGGCCGACCTGGACATCCAGAACGCCGTGCTCATCGACGCCTACCGCCGAGAGGCGCGCCGGCTCCAGCGCCAGGACCTCCAGCGCCAGCAGACCGTGCTCGACGCGCTGCTCGAGGGCCGCGGCGCCGATCCCGACTTCGCCGGCGAGGCGCTCGCGGTGCTGGGCATCCGCGGCGACGCCGACCTCGCCTGCGTGGTCGCGCTCCAGGACGGCTCGCTCGACGACGCCCTCACGCTGGCCGAGGACGGCCTCGAGCGGCTCGGGGTCACCGCGGTGTGGCACGTGCGCGCCGGGGCCCACTTCGGCCTGCTCGCCGGCCCCCTGCCCGACGAGCCCGGGCTGGCGCAGGTCTTCGCGCCGCACGCGGCCGGTCGAGTCGGCGTCGCCGGCTGCCCCGACGGGATCGCCGGCTTCGCCGCCGCCTACCAGCTCGCCACCCGCGCCGCCGAGACCCTCCCGCGCGGCCGGCCCCAGGTGGTCTCGGTCTCCGAGCGACTCCCCGAGGTGCTGCTGGCGGGCAGCCCCCAGGTCGCGCCGCTGCTGCTGCGCGAGACCCTTGGCGACCTGCTGAACCAGCCCGAGGCCCAGCTCACGACCCTCGTCGACACCCTGCGCGCCCTGCTGCGCCACGACGGCTCCCCGACCCACGCCGCGGAGGAGCTCTTCTGCCACCGCAACACCGTCATCTACCGCCTCAAGCAGATCGAGGCGCTCACCGGCCGCCACCTCGCCAACCCCCGGGACAAGCTGATGCTCGAGCTCGCCCTGCTGGCCTACGACCGCTGACGACGTCGGTCCCCCCGGGTGCCCGAGCGGTCGAGGTCGCGGGCGACGGAGCGCCTGAGGCGGCGCACGGAGCGCCTGAGGCGGCGTGTGGTCCCGCCCTCGGTGGCGCGGCGGGTGACGTCGTCGCCCGGGTGTCGTGGCCGTCGCGGATCCGAGACGGCGTGCTGGTGCGCAGGGCGCGGTCGGTCTGCCGGTCGCCGTAGCGGGGCCCGCCCGGGGAGTGGCGGCGTACGACGGGTCGAGGGCCGCTGGAGGTGTCGTCTCCCGCCACTTCCGGTCGGTCGGTCGCCGTGCGCGCTGGCGACCCGTCACGCGGGGGCGCCTCGTGTTCCGGGGTGGGTCGCCCGGGGAGTGGCGGCGTACGACGGGTCGAGGGCCGCTGGAGGTGTCGTCTCCCGCCACTTCCGGTCGGTCGGTCACCGCGAGCGCTGCCGACCCCTCGCGCGGGGGCGCCTCGTGTCCCGGGGCGGGTCGTCCGGGGAGTGGCGGCGTACGACGGGTCGAGGGCCGCTGGAGGTGTCGTCTCCCGCCACTTCCGGTCGGTCGGTCGCCGCGCGCGCTGCCGACCCGTCACGCGGGGGCGCCTCGCATCTCGGGGCGGGTCGTCCGGGGAGTGGCGGCGTACGACGGGTCGAGGGCCGCTGGAGGTGTCGTCTCCCGCCGGGGCGGGTCGTCCGGGGAGTGGCGGCGTACGACGGGTCGAGGGCCGCTGGAGGTGTCGTCTCCCGCCACTCCCGGTCGGTCGGTCGCCGCGCGCGCTGCCGACCCCTCGCGCGGGGGCGCCTCGCGTCTCGGGGTGGGTCGCTGGGGGAGTGGCGGCGTACGACGGGTCGAGGGCCGCTGGAGGTGTCGTCTCCCGCCACTCCCGGTCGGTCGGTCGCCGCGCGCGCTGCCGACCCGTCACGCGGGGGCGCCTCGCATCTCGGGGCGGGTCGTCCGGGGAGTGGCGGCGTACGACGGGTCGAGGGCCGCTGGAGGTGTCGTCTCCCGCCACTCCCGGTCGGTCGGTCGCCGCGCGCGCTGCCGACCCGTCACGCGGGGGCGCCTCGCATCTCGGGGCGGGTCGTCCGGGGAGTGGCGGCGTACGACGGGTCGAGGGCCGCTGGAGGTGTCGTCTCCCGCCACTCCCGGTCGGTCGGTCGCCGCGCGCGCTGGAGACCCGTCACGCGGGGGCGACTCGTGTCCCGGGGCGGGTCGCTGGGGGAGTGGCGGCGTGCGACGGGTCGAGGGCCGCTGGAGGTGTCGTCTCCCGCCACTTCCGGTCGGTCGGTCACCGACGCCGACCCACGGGCCGGTCGCCGGGCGGCACCGACGGCTGGGTGGAGCGGCTGGTCAGGCGGCGGTGAGGGAGTCGACGACCAGGTCGGTGAGCTCGTCGCTGGTCGTCTCGGTGCCGGCGGTGACGGTGATGGTCACGAGCTGCCCGTCGACGTCGACGGCCAGGGCCTGCGAGCGCACCTGGCCGCCCCCGGCCTCCAGGGTGTAGGCGACACGGAGGGCGTCGCCGGCACCGGTCTCGACGGCCTCGATCGAGGTGATGGTGGCGCCGATCTGCCTCAGCTCGGCCCGCGCGGCGGACTCGGTGGGGAGGGCCCCGGGGACGTGCACGACGTTGAGGTTGGTCAGGACACCCGCGTCACGCTCGCCGTCGCTGGTGACGATGAGGTCCATCTGGGCGAAGGTCTGCACGGCCTGCTCGGGGGTGACGCCGAGGCGCTCGGCGAGGTCCTGGACGACCGGGTCTTCGGTGGCGTCGTCGCCGGAGAAGGCCTCGGCCGCGTCGACCGTCACCCACGACCCGGGTACGTCGAAGGCGACCTGGTCGGTCGCGACCTCCTGCGTGTCGGTCTCGGTGTCGGTGTCGGGCTCCGAGGTCTCCGACGGCTCCGAGGCGGACGCCGAGGGCGACGACGCGGCGGAGGTCTCCGGGGAGCTCTCGGAGGGGCCGTCGGCCGAGTCGTCGGAGGAGCAGCCGGTGGCGACGAGGGCGAGGCACAGGGCGACGGGGGCGAGGAGCGGGCGCAGGCGCATGGCGTGACGCTACCCGCCGGCGCTCACGCCTGGGCCGCTCCTCCCCGCTCGGGCCGCACAGCTCTGCTCGGCCCTCCCTGGTCAGCGGTGCAGCAGCCCCCGGAAGAGCGCGAGCGACTCGTCCACCGCGGCCTGGGCCGCGGCGGAGTGGCGTCCCATGTCGACGAAGCCGTGGATGAGGCCGGGGAAGACGCGGTGCTCGACCGGCACGCCGGCCGCGGCCAGGGCCTCGGCGTAGGCGTTGCCGTCGTCGCGCAGCGGGTCGAACTCGGCGGTGACGACGACGGCGGGGGGCAGCCCCGCCTTGTCGCCGAGCATGGGGGAGAAGCGCGGCGACCCGACCACCTCACCCCCGCCCGAGCCGACGTAGTGCGCCCCGAACCACAGCATGGTGGCCTGGTCGAGGAAGTAGCCCTCGGCGTTCTCGGTGGTGGAGGGGTAGCTGCCGGCCAGGTCGGTGGCGGGGTAGAAGAGCAGCTGCGCGTCGAGCGGACGACCCTCGTCGCGCATCACCTGGGTGACGACCGCCGACAGGTTGCCCCCGGCGGAGTCGCCGGTGACGGCCAGCACGTCGTTGCCGCCGAGGTCGGCGAGGTGCTCGGCGGCCCACCGGGTGGCGGCGACGGCGTCGTCGACCGCTGCGGGGAAGGGGTGCTCGGGGGCGAGGCGGTAGTCGACGGAGACCACGACCGCGCGGCACACGTCGGCGACGCAGCGGGCGTAGAGGTCGTGGGTGTCGAGGTCGCCGACGACGAAGCCCCCTCCGTGCAGCAGCACCACGGTGGGGAGCGGGCCGTCGGAGGCCGGGCGGTATACCCGGGCGGGCCGCGGGCCGTCGCCGCCCGGGACCTCGACGTCCTCGACCCGCTCGACCTCCGGGAGCACCGCGGGGTCGCGCAGGTCGACGGCGAGGGTGCGGAAGCCGTGGCGCGCCTGCTCGGCGGTGCCCTCCGACATCGACGGCGCGCCGGAGTCGGCGAGGAACTGCAGCAGGGTGGCCAGCTGGGGGTCGAGCGGCACGGAGGGTGCTCCTGTCAGGGGTGGAGGGTGTGCGGCGGGAGGGGTCAGACGAAGGCGTTGATGCCGGTCTCGGCGCGGCCGATGAGCAGCTTCTGGATCTGGCTGGTGCCTTCGTAGAGCGTCATGACCCGGGCGTCGCGCAGGTACTTCGCGCCGGGGTACTCGTCGACGTAGCCCGCGCCGCCGTGCACCTGGATGCAGTTGTTGGCCGCTCGCACCGCGGCCTCGGAGGCGAACAGCTTGGCCTTGGAGGCGGCGGTGCCGAAGGGCTCGCCCCGGTCGATGAGGTCGGCGCAGCGCCACACCAGCAGGCGCGCGGCGTCGGCGTCGAGGGAGATGTCGGCGATCATGTCCTGCACCAGCTGGAAGCCCGCGATGGGCTTGCCGAACTGGGTGCGGTTGAGGGCGTAGTCGACGCTGGTCTCCAGGCACCCCTGCACGATGCCGACGCAGCCGGCGGCGACCGCGAGCCGTCCCTTGTCGAGGGTGCTCATGGCGATCTTGAAGCCCTTGCCGACCTCGCCGAGCACGGCCGAGGCCGGCACGCGCACGTCGGAGAGGAACAGCTCGGCCGTGGCCTGGCCGCGCAGCCCGAGCTTGCCCTTGATCTCGCGGGCCTCGAAGCCGGGGGTGTCGGTGGGCACCAGGAACGCCGTGACCCCGCGGGGTCCGTCGTCGCTGGTGCGGGCGAAGACGAGGGCGACGTCGGCCCAGGTGCCGTTGGTGATGAACAGCTTCTGGCCGTTGAGGACGTAGTCGTCGCCGTCCTTGACCGCGCGCGAGGTCAGGTTGCCGGCGTCGGAGCCGGTGCCGGGCTCGGTGAGCCCGAAGCAGCCCAGCTTCGAGGCGGTGGCCAGCTGCGGCAGCCACTCCTGCTTCTGCTCCTCGCTGCCGAAGAACAGGATCGACTTGCCGACCAGGCCGCTGCTGACCGAGACGATGCCCCGCAGGGCGGAGTCGGCGCGGCCGAGCTCCTCCATGGCGATGGCGTAGGTGACGTAGTCGCCGCCCAGCCCGCCGTACTCCTCGGGGATGGTCAGGCCGAAGAAGCCGAGCTCGGCCATCTTCGGCACGATCGCGAGGTCGACCGACTCGTCGCGGTCCCACTGGATGCGGTGGGGCACGGCCTCCTTGTCGAGGAAGGCCCGCGCGGTGTCGCGGAAGCTCTGCTGCTCGTCGCTCAGGGAGAGGTCCATGACCTCATCCTGACCCACGGGTGGTCGCCGTCACAGTCCCGGTCCCGGCGGGCGGACCGGGCTCAGCGGTGGGCGAGGGTGACGCCGCCGTCGAGCACGACGGTCTGCCCGGTCAGCCAGGAGGCCTCCTCGGAGAGCAGGAACGCCACGGCGCCCGCGACGTCGTCGGGCACACCGAGGCGGCGCAGCGGGTACGTCGCGGCGACCTCCTCCTCGCGGCCCTCGAAGAGGGCCTCGGCGAAGCGGGTCTTCACGACCGCGGGGGCGACCGCGTTGACCCGCACCGACGAGCCGAGCTCGACGGCGAGGTCCTTGGTCAGGTGGATGAGCATCGCCTTGCTCGCGCCGTACATCGCGATGCCCGGGGCGCTGCTGACGCCCGCGACCGAGGCGACGTTGACCACCGCACCGCCGTGCTCGCCCATCCAGGCGCGGTGGGCGACCTGCACCCAGCCGAGGGCGGCGACCACGTTGACGTCCACGATCTTGCGGGCGGCGTCGAGGTCGAGCGCCATCAGCGGGCCGTAGGCGGGGTTGATGCCGGTGTTGTTGACCAGCAGGTCGACGCTGCCGAAGGTCTCGAGGGTGCGGGCCACCGCCTCGTCGCGGTGCGCGGCGTCACCGGCGTTGCCGGCCACGCCGATCGCGTGGTCGGGGCCGCCGAGGCTCGCGACGGCCTCCTCGAGCGCCTCGGGCTTGCGGGCGGTGACGCAGACCCGCGCCCCCTCCGCGACCAGCCGCTGGGCCACGGCCAGGCCGATGCCGCGACTGGCGCCGGTGACGACGGCGGTCCTGCCCTGGAGTCCTCGCACGGTGGTGCCTCTCGTGTGTCTCGGTCGGTGGTGTGGGTCAGTCGGGTGTGGGTCAGGCGGGTGGGGGTCAGGCTGGGGTGGGGCGCTCGTGGCGGCGCTCCCACCAGGTGGAGCCGGCGAGCACCAGGCCCGCCAGCAGCCCGCCGGCGACCACGTCGACGACGTAGTGCTCGGCGTAGTAGACCAGGGCCACCGACATCAGCAGCGGGTAGAGCAGCAGCAGCCAGCGCCAGCGGGTGCGCAGGTGGCCCACGCCGTAGAGCGCGACGAGGAACGTGATGCCCGCGTGCAGCGAGGGCATGGCGGCGACCGGGTTGCCGACACCCTGGAGCACCAGGTCGAAGCGGCCCAGGCCCAGGTCGGCCCACCCGCGGCCGGTGATCCGGGTGACCTCGCCGAGGTAGCCCTGCTCGGAGGCCATCCACGGCGGGGCCATCGGGTAGACGACGTAGATGACCAGGGCGCCGAAGTTGATGGCCAGGAAGCGGCGCATCCAGCGCACCCACTGGGTGCGGTTGCGCACCCACAGCACGGCCGCGATGGTCAGGCCGGTGAGGAAGTGGGAGGCGTAGACGGTGGTCAGGACGACGTCGTACCACCGGGGCGGGCTCTCGCGCAGGCACGGGTCGCCGCACCACGCGTCCTGGAGGCGCTCGGTGGGCGTGACGCCCCCGCCGAGCCACTCGTCGACGGTGATCGGCATCCGCACGTGCACCGGGAGGCCGAGCTCGTCGGTGAGGCCGCGGCTGTAGAAGTAGACGACCAGGCCGATGACCGGCAGCGACCAGTCGCGCAGGAACAGCAGGTGGTAGCGCCACGGGGCCTGCACGTTCCACGCGATCGTGCCGAGCCACAGCCACACGAACACCTGGACGGTGTCGTTGGGGATGCCGAGCAGCTCGCTCCACAGCACCAGCAGCACGGCGTAGACCGCCATGGCCAGGGCCCGGGGGCCCCGGCTCGTGGTCGGCGGCAGGCCCGGGGGTGCCGAGCGGGTGGTGTCCTCGGCGGTGCCCGTCATGGGAGGGATCCTAAGGACCCCTCCCACCGGTGTCAGGGAAGCGGGTCGATCGAGCCGTAGTCGCCGATGCCGCCGGCCAGGGCGGAGAGGTGGTGCTGGCCGTCGCCGAGGAGCCGCTCGAGGGCGGTGAGGACCGAGACGTAGCTGCCCACGGAGTACTCCGCGGTCATCCCGATGCCCCCGTGCAGCTGGATCGCCTCCTGACCGACGTGGCGGCTGGCCCGGCTCACCTGGAGCGAGGCCCGGTGGGCGGCGTCACGGGTGGCCTCGGCGTCGCCGGTGGCCAGCACCATGGTGGCCCACTGGGTCAGGCTCGTGGCCAGCTCCAGGGAGACGTACATGTCGGCGGCGCGGAAGTTGAGCGCCTGGAAGGTGTTGAGCGGCACGCCGAACTGCTTGCGGCTCTTGAGGTACTCCGTGGTGGTGCGCAGCGCCACCTCCATCGCGCCGACGGCCTGGTTGCAGGCCATGATCCGGCCGATGTCCTGGACCGTGGCGATGCTGGCGGTGACGTCGCGACCCGCCTCGCCCAGCGGCGTCGCGGCGGTGCCGGAGAACGTCACCTTGGCAGCGCGGCCGCCGTCGTAGGTGGGGTAGTCGGTGCGCTCGGCGGCCGAGCCCTCGACGAGGAAGAGGCCGGTGCCGCCGTCGGGCAGCGCGGCGCTCACCACGAGCAGGTCGGCGCGCGCGCCGTGGACGACCGGCTCCTTGACGCCGCTCAGCGTCCAGGAGCCGCCTTCCTCGGTGGCGGTGACCGCGGTGGCCGAGGGGCTCCAGCGCGAGCCGGGCTCGTCGTGGGCCAGCGCCAGCACGCTCTCGCCGGCGCTCAGCGCGCCGAGCACCTCGCCGCGCTGCTCGGTGGTGCCGACCGCGGAGACCAGCCCGCCGGCGAGCACGACGCTGGTGAGGTAGGGCTCAGGGGCGATGACGCGGCCGAGCTCCTGGGCCACGATCGAGATCTCGACCGGCCCGGCGCCGACCCCGCCGTCGTCCTCGCTGAAGGGCAGGCCCAGCACGCCCATCTCGGCCAGCTGGGTCCAGACCTTCTCCGAGAAGCCCGGGTCGGCCTTGGTGGTCTGGCGGCGCTGCTCGAAGTCGGAGTAGGCCCGGCCGACCAGTCCGCGCACCGCGTCGCGCAGGGCGTCCTGCTCGTCGTCGTAGGTGAAGTCCATGATGAGTCTCCTGCCCGGCTCAGAGGCCGAGGATCGTGCGGGAAATGATCTGGCGCTGGATCTCGTTCGAGCCGCCGTAGATGGAGGCCTTGCGCAGGTTGAGGTACGACGGGGTCGCGTGGCGCGCCCAGTCGGGCAGGGCGCTGTCGTCGCCCGCGCCCGACGCCAGCGACCCGGGCCCGGCGAGGTCGACGAGCAGCTCGCTCACGGCCTGCTGCAGCTCGGTGCCCTTGAGCTTGAGCACGGAGCTCGCCGGGTGGGGCTCGCTGCCGGCGGAGTGGGCGACCACGCGCAGGGCGGTGAGCTCGAGGGCGAGCAGCTCGTTCTCCAGCTCGGCGATGCGGGCCGCGGTCAGCGGGTCGTGGGCCTGCTCGCCGGCCAGCTCCTTGGCCCGGGCCAGGCGGCGCTTGGTGGAGCCCACGGGGGCCACGCCGACGCGCTCGTTGCCGAGCAGGAACTTGGCCATCGTCCAGCCCTGCCCGGGCTCGCCGACGAGGTTCTCGCCCGGCACGCGCACGTCGCTGAACCACACCTCGTTGACCTCGTGGCCGCCGTCGATGAGCTCGATGGGCCGCACCTCGACGCCGGGGGAGGTCATGTCGATGAGGAGCATCGAGATGCCCTTCTGCTTCTTCACCTCCGGGTCGGTGCGCACGAGGGTGAAGATCCAGTCGCCGTACTGCCCCAGCGTGGTCCAGGTCTTCTGGCCGTTGACGACCCAGTCGTCGCCGTCGCGGACCGCGGTGGTGCGCAGGCCGGCGAGGTCGGAGCCGGCGTCGGGCTCGGAGAAGCCCTGGCTCCACCAGATGTCGAGGTTGGCGGTCTTGGCCAGGAAGCGCTCCTTGATCTCCTGGCTGCCGAACTGCGCGATGACCGGACCGATCATCGAGGCGTTGAAGGCCAGCGGCGGCGGCACCGCGGCGGCCTGCATCTCCTCGTTCCAGATGTGGCGCTGGATCTGGCTCCAGCCACGACCGCCCCACTCCTCGGGCCAGTGCGGCACGGCCAGGCCGGCCGCGTTGAGCGTCTGGTGGGCCTCCACGATCTGCTCGCGGGTGAGCTCGTGGCCCGCCGCCACCGCGTCGCGGATCTCCTGGGAGACCTTGGTGGTGAAGAAGTCGCGCATCTCCGCGCGGAACTCCTGCTCCTCGGCCGTCAGCTGCAGCTCCATGTCACGCCTCTCGTCGCGGCCCCTGCGGGGCCGGTGCTGTGGTGCCGATCTCATCATGGCCTCCCGGTGGTTGCCCGCCCCCACCCGTCCGGGCCGCAGACGATCCCGTCGTCGGTGGTGCGACCTAGACTGGGCCGGTCACCACCCCCTGTCGTCTCGACCGGGGGCCGTCGTCGTGGGTGACGCCCGTCAGTCGAGGAGCCTCGTGACCACCACCGTCCTTCCCCCCGCCCCGTCGACCAGCCCCGCGGTCACGGCGCTGGCGCGGGCCGTGCTCGCCGACGCCACGCTGTCCGAGGTGCTGGCCGACGCCGCCGGCGGCGCCGTGCGTGCGCTCGACCTCACCGGGCCGGAGGCGCTGCGGCCCTTCGTGGTGGCGGGCCTGGTGGCCCAGGGCCGCACGGTGCTGGCCGTGACCGCGACCGCCCGCGAGGCCGAGGACCTGGTCGGGGCGCTCGGCGACCTCGTCGACCCCGCGACGGTGGCCTACTACCCCAGCTGGGAGACGTTGCCCCACGAGCGGCTCAGCCCGCGCAGCGACACCGTCGGGCGCCGCCTCGCGGTGCTGCGCCGCCTGCGTCACCCCGGCACCGACGCCTCCAACGGACCGCTCAAGGTGGTCGTGGCCCCGGTGCGCTCGGTGCTCCAGCCGCAGGTCGCGGGCCTCGCCGACCTCGAGCCCGTCGAGCTGGTCAGCGGCGAGGCCGCCGGCCTCGACGACGTGGTGCGGCGCCTGGCCGACGCGGCCTACAGCCGGGTCGACCTGGTCGAGAAGCGCGGCGAGTTCGCCGTGCGCGGCGGCATCGTCGACGTCTTCCCGCCGACCGAGGAGCACCCGCTGCGCGTGGAGTTCTGGGGCGACGACGTCGAGGAGATCCGCAGCTTCTCCGTCGCCGACCAGCGCACCCTCGAGAAGGTCGAGCGGCTCTGGGCGCCGCCGTGCCGCGAGCTGCTGCTCACCGACGCCGTGCGCGAGCGGGCCGCCGAGCTGGGCCGCAGCCACCCGCAGCTGCTGGAGCTGACCGACAAGATCGCCGCCGGCATCGCGGTGGAGGGCATGGAGTCGCTGGCCCCGGTGCTGGTCGACGAGATGGAGCTGCTGGTCGACCTGATGCCGGCCGACACCCACGTGCTGGTGCTCGACCCCGAGCGGGCGCGCCGCCGCGCCCACGACCTGGTCGCGACCAGCGAGGAGTTCCTCGGCGCGAGCTGGGCCGCCGCGGCCGGCGGGGGCACCGCCCCGGTCGACCTGGGCGCTGCGTCGTACCAGGACCTGGCCGAGGTGAGGCTGACCAGCCTCGAGCAGCGCAAGCCGTGGTGGACGATGAGCCCCTTCGGCATCGCCGACGACGCCGAGACCGCCACCGGCATGAGCGCCAGCGACGCCGGCGTGCCGACCCGGGCCCTGCCGGCCCACCCGGTCGACGCCTACCGCGGCGACGTCGAGAAGGCCATCACCGACCTCGAGGGCTGGCGGACCGCGGGCTTCCGCACCGTCGTGGTGCACGTCGGGCACGGTCCGGCCAACCGCATGGTCGAGGCCCTCGGCGAGCACGACGTGCCCGCGCGGCTCGACGGTGAGCTGGGCCCCGACGTCGTGACCGTCACCTGCGGCTCGCTGACCCAGGGCTTCGTCGACGAGACCAACCGCCTCGTGCTGCTGACCGGGGAGGACATCTCGGGGCAGAAGTCCTCCACGCGCGACATGCGCAAGATGCCGGCGCGGCGCAAGAAGCAGATCGACCCCCTCGAGCTCAAGGCCGGCGACTTCGTCGTGCACGAGCAGCACGGCGTGGGCCGCTTCATCGAGATGAAGCAGCGCGAGGCCGGGGGAGCGGTGCGCGAGTACCTCGTGCTCGAGTACGGCGCCTCCAAGCGCGGGGGTCCGGCCGACCGGCTCTACGTGCCCGCCGACGCCCTCGACCAGGTCACCCGCTACGTCGGCGGCGAGCAGCCCAGCCTCGACCGGCTCGGCGGCGCCGACTGGTCCAAGCGCAAGAGCCGCGCCCGCAAGGCCGTGCGCGAGATCGCCGCCGAGCTGATCAAGCTCTACGCCGCGCGCCAGGCCACCAAGGGCCACGCCTTCGGCCCCGACACCCCCTGGCAGCGCGAGCTCGAGGACGCCTTCCCCTTCCAGGAGACCGTCGACCAGCTGACCACGGTCGACGAGGTCAAGGCCGACATGCGCCAGGTCGTGCCCATGGACCGGCTGGTCTGCGGCGACGTGGGCTACGGCAAGACCGAGATCGCGGTGCGGGCGGCCTTCAAGGCCGTGCAGGACGGCAAGCAGGTCGCCGTGCTGGTGCCGACCACGCTGCTGGTCACCCAGCACCTGTCGACCTTCGCCGAGCGGATGAGCGGCTTCCCGGTCGTGCTGCGGGCGCTGAGCCGCTTCCAGAGCGACAAGGAGGCGGCCGAGGTGATGAAGGGGATGGCCGACGGCTCGATCGACATCGTCGTCGGCACCCACCGCCTGCTCAACCGCGACGTGCGCTTCAAGGACCTCGGCCTGATCATCGTCGACGAGGAGCAGCGCTTCGGTGTCGAGCACAAGGAGCAGATGAAGCGGCTGCGCACCTCGGTCGACGTCCTCTCCATGTCGGCCACGCCGATCCCGCGCACCCTGGAGATGGCGATCACCGGCATCCGGGAGATGTCGACCATCACCACCCCGCCCGAGGAGCGCCACCCCGTGCTGACCTACGTCGGCGCCTACGAGGACCGCCAGGTGGTGGCGGCCGTGCGCCGCGAGCTGCTGCGCGAGGGCCAGGTCTTCTACATCCACAACCGGGTGCAGTCGATCGAGAAGGCCGCCGCGCGCATCCGCGAGCTGGTGCCCGAGGCGCGCGTGGCCACCGCCCACGGGCAGATGGGGGAGAAGCAGCTCGAGCAGGTGATGCTCGACTTCTGGGAGAAGCGCTTCGACGTGCTGGTGTGCACGACCCTGGTGGAGTCGGGCCTCGACGTCTCCAACGCCAACACCATGATCATCGAGCGCTCCGACACCCTGGGCCTCTCCCAGCTGCACCAGCTGCGCGGGCGCGTGGGCCGCTCCCGCGAGCGGGCCTACGCCTACTTCCTCTACCCCGCGGAGAAACCGCTCACCGAGACCGCCCACGAGCGGCTGGCCACGCTGGCCCAGCACTCCGACCTGGGCGGCGGCATGGCGATCGCGATGAAGGACCTGGAGATCCGCGGCGCCGGCAACCTGCTGGGCGGGGAGCAGTCGGGCCACATCGCCGACGTCGGCTTCGACCTCTACGTGCGCCTGGTCGGCGAGGCCGTCCACGAGTTCAAGGGCGAGGGCGAGCCGGAGCTCGACGAGGTGCGCATCGAGCTGCCCGTCGACGCCCACCTGCCCCACGACTACATCCCCAGCGAGCGCCTGCGCCTGGAGATCTACAAGCGCCTGGCCGAGGTGCGCACCGACGAGGACGTCGACGCCATCAACGAGGAGCTGCTCGACCGCTACGGCGAGCCGCCGGTCGTGGTCGTGTCGCTGCTGCTGGTGGCCCGCTTCCGCGCCCGGGCCCGCCAGGCCGGCGTGGGCGAGGTGACGGTCGCCGGCAAGAACGTCCGCTTCGCGCCGGTGAGCCTCCCGGAGTCGCGAGTGGTGCGGCTGATGCGGATGTATCCGAAGGCCATCGTCAAGACCGGGGTCGACACCATCCTCGTGCCGCGGCCGCAGACGGCGGTCGTGGGTGGCAAGCCCATCGACGGGATCGCCCTGCTTGAATGGGCCCGCAGTGTGATCGACGCCATCATCGACCCGCGGGAGTCCACGTGAAGATCGTCCGCCCGGCAGCCGGTCTGGCCGCCGTCGTCCTCCTCGGCTCGGGGCTCGCGGGCTGCGGGGTCGCCGACACCTCGATCCGTCCGGGTGTCGCCGCGACGGTCGGCGACGAGGACATCACGCTGAGCGAGGTCGACACCTTCGCCGCCGACACCTGCGAGCTGCTGGAGTCCAACGAGGGCCAGGCCCCGATCGCCGGTGCCGCCTTCCGCGACCAGGTGCTCTACAGCCTGGTGCTGGGCTCGATGGCCGAGCAGATCGGCGCCGACTACGACGTGGACGTCGCGGCCGCGCGCCGCCAGGTCGAGCAGACCACCCGGGAGGGGCTGACCGGCGCCGACCCCGACCTGGTCGACGACGTGCTGCCCGTCTTCGCCGGGCCCGACCTCTTCACCGCCGTGCTCAACAGCGCGGTGACGTCGCAGGTGGAGGAGGGCACCAGCGGCGAGGAGGCCCAGGCCGCGGCCACCGGGCTGGTGCAGCAGTGGCAGGACGAGAACGGCGTGGAGACCAACCCCCGCTTCGCCTCGATCGACGTGGCCAGCCAGGAGGCCGGCACCGTGCCCGAGCTCTCGGTCGCCGTCGGGGAGGCCGCCACCGCGCTCGACGGGGAGCTGACCCCGGAGCAGGTCGCCGCCCTGCCCGCGTCGCAGCGCTGCGGCTGAGCGTGGCGGGCGCCGGGGAGCCCGGTCGGGAGGGGAGCGGGCAGGAGCCGCTGCTCGTCTTCCGCACGATGATGCGACGCCTGCGCGCCGAGTGCCCCTGGAAGCGCGAGCAGACCCACCGCTCGCTGTCGCGCTACCTGCTCGAGGAGGCCCACGAGACCCTCGAGGCCGTCGACGCGCTCGCGGCGGCCGAGGACGCCGGCGACCCCCGGCGTCGCGACGCGGCCGCCTCCCACCTGCGCGAGGAGCTCGGCGACCTGCTGCTGCAGGTCTACTTCCACGCCGCGGTGGCCGAGGAGCACGGCGACTTCGACCTCGACGACGTGGCCTCCGGCCTGGCCGAGAAGATGGTGCGGCGCAACCCGCACGTCTTCGGCCCCGACCCGGTCGCCCACGACGACGCGACGTCGGTCGACGACGCGTGGCAGCGGATCAAGGCCGAGGAGAGGCCGCGCGCCGCGCTGCTCGACGGCGTGCCCGCCACGCTGCCCGCCCTGCTGCTGGCCGACAAGGCCCTCGACCGGCTGGCCCGGGCGGGCCGACCGGTCGAGGACCTCGACCCCGACGACCTCGGCGACCGGCTGCTGGGCCTGGTCGCGGAGGCCCGCGCCGCCGGCGCCGACCCCGAGCAGGCGCTGCGCGACGCGGTGCGACGGCGGGTCTGAGCCGGCCCGGGCGGGTCCGGGGTCGGCTCAGGGGCGGGCGAGGGTGTAGCGCACCACCAGGTGCAGGTGGAGCCGGCCGTCGTCGCCGCGGGTGCCCTCGAGCACCTCGCCGATGCGCTCGAGGATCTCGGGGTGCTCCTCGACGGGGCTGCGCATCCACACGTCGGTGAGCCACGTGGTCAGCGACCAGCGCCGCCAGTGGTCGAGGTCGTCGAAGACCAGGTCGTGGGTGAGCGTGGCGTGCTCCACGTCGCTCCAGCCGGCGCCGGTGAGGAAGTCGGTGACCTCCTGGTCCTCGTCGACCTCGGGGGCCTGGGTCATGCTGCGCCGGCCGGTGCGGTGGGCGTGGTCGTCGAACACGTCGAGCACCGCCCGCCACGCCGGCGGCCAGGTGCCGAAGGTCGTGAACCCGGCGCGCCCGCCGGGCCGCACCAGCCGGCGCCACGCGGTGAGCGCGACGTCGGGCTCGGGCAGGAAGAAGAGCAGCAGCGAGGAGGCGAGCACGTCGTACGACGACTCCTCCAGCGGCGGCTCGACCGCGTCGCCGAGCACGACCTCGACCTGGGAGGCGCCGCGCTGCCGGGCCTCGCCGGCGGTCAGCTCGACCATGCTCGGCGCCAGGTCGAGGGCGTCGACGTGGCCCTCGGCGCCGACGGCCTCGGCCAGCGGGAAGGTGACGGCGCCGCGGGCGCACCCCAGGTCGACGGCCCGCTCCCCGGCCTGCGGGGCGAGACGGCGCACCAGCTCGGCGCCGACCGGTCCGCTGAAGGCGACGTCGGAGGTGTCGTAGGTGTCGGCGAGGCCCTCGAAGAGGGCGGTCACCTGGCGGATGCGGGTCTCGGGCGGGGGCAGGGGCTCCATGCGCACCGATCCTGCCCGGCGAGCGGGCGGGGCGGCTCACCCGAGACGACGGGGTCGCAGGGTCGGCGCGGGGTGCCGGGTCCCCTAGGCTGGCCGGGCCCTCACCCGAGACACCTCTGCACCAGGAGCAAGCCAGTGGCATCCATCGAAGCAGTCGGCGCCCGCGAGATCCTCGACTCCCGCGGCAACCCCACCGTCGAGGTCGAGGTCCTCCTCGACGACGGCACCTTCGCCCGGGCGATGGTGCCCAGCGGCGCCTCCACGGGCGCGTTCGAGGCCGTCGAGCTGCGCGACGGCGGCGACCGCTACCTCGGCAAGGGCGTCGAGAACGCCGTGCGCGGCGTCGTGGAGAAGATCGGCCCGGCCGTGGAGGGCCTCGACGCCGACGACCAGCGCCTGGTCGACCAGGTCATGCTCGACCTCGACGCCACCCCCAACAAGGCCGAGCTCGGCGCCAACGCGATCCTCGGCGTCTCGCTGGCCGTGGCCCGCGCGGCGGCCGACTCCGCGGGCCTCCCGCTCTACCGCTACGTCGGCGGCCCCAACGCCCACGTGCTGCCGGTGCCGATGATGAACATCCTCAACGGCGGCTCCCACGCCGACTCCAACGTCGACATCCAGGAGTTCATGATCGCGCCAATCGGCGCTCCGACCTTCCGCGAGGCGCTGCGCCAGGGCGCGGAGGTCTACCACGCGCTCAAGGCGGTGCTGAAGAAGAAGGGCCTGGCCACGGGCCTGGGCGACGAGGGCGGCTTCGCCCCGAACCTCGACTCCAACCGCGCCGCGCTGGACCTCATCGCCGAGGCCGTCGCCGCGACCGGCCTGACCCTGGGCACCGACATCGCCCTGGCCATGGACGTCGCGGCCAGCGAGTTCTGCACCGACGGCACCTACGCCTTCGAGGGCGGCTCCAAGACCGCCGCCGAGATGGTGGCCTACTACGCCGAGCTGTGCGAGGCCTACCCGATCGTCTCCATCGAGGACCCCCTCGACGAGGACGACTGGGAGGGCTGGAAGGCCATGACCGACCAGCTCGGCTCGACGATCCAGATCGTCGGCGACGACCTCTTCGTCACCAACGTCGAGCGCCTCCAGCGCGGCATCTCCGGCGGCCAGGCCAACGCGCTGCTGGTGAAGGTCAACCAGATCGGCTCGCTGACCGAGACCCTCGACTCCGTCGAGCTGGCCCACCGCAACGGCTACCGCTGCATGATGAGCCACCGCTCGGGCGAGACCGAGGACACCACCATCGCCGACCTCGCCGTGGCCACCAACTGCGGCCAGATCAAGACCGGCGCCCCGGCCCGCTCCGAGCGCGTCGCGAAGTACAACCAGCTGCTGCGCATCGAGGACGAGCTCGGCGACGCCGCGCGCTACGCCGGTGTGTCGGCGTTCCCGCGGTACACCGCGTAGGGGACCCTAGGAGGCATGGCCGACAAGCGACGCACCCCCGCGCGGGGGGCCGCCTCCCGGCCGGGAGCCCGGGGCCGGTCAGGCCCCGGGCGTCCCGCGGGCGGCCCGCGGACCCGTGCCCCCCTGGCCGGTCGTGCCCCCGACGGGCCCGGCCCGTCGGCGCGGCGCCCGCGGCTGACCGGTCGCGCGATGATCCTCGTGCTCGTGCTCGCCGTGCTGGCGGTGTCCTACGCCTCCTCGGCGCGGGCCTACCTCCAGCAGCGGGCCCACCTCGACGACCTGCGCACCGAGATCGCGGAGCGCCAGGCCGACATCGACGTGCTCGAGCGCGAGCAGCGGCGCTGGGAGGACCCGGCGTACGTCGAGCAGGTGGCGCGCGAGCGCTTCGGCTACGTCATGCCCGGTGAGCGCTCCTTCGTGGTGCTCGACGAGGACGGCGAGCCGCTCGAGGCCGAGGCCACGCTCACCGACCCCGCCGACGTCGCGCCCGAGGAGCCCACCGCGTGGTGGGACGAGGCCTGGGCGTCGGTCGAGACGGCCGGACGCCCCCCGAAGGACGAGGGCACCCCGCCCGCCACCGAGATCGACGGCTCCCCGGAGCAGGCCCCCAGCGGCCAGGAGGACAGCGACCAGTGATCGACCCCGCCGACGAGGCGGCCATCGGCGAGCAGCTGGGCCGTGAGCCCCGCGCCATCCACGCCGTGGGCCACCGCTGCCCGTGCGGCAGGCCCGACGTCGTCACCACCGAGCCGCGCCTGCCCAACGGCACGCCCTTCCCGACGACCTTCTACCTCACCTGCCCCCGCGCCGCCTCCCGCATCGGGACCCTGGAGGGCTCGGGGCTGATGAAGGAGATGGAGGCCCGCCTCGGCGAGGACCCCGAGCTGGCCGCGGCCTACGCCCGCGCCCACGAGCGCTACCTCGAGGCCCGCGGCGAGCTGGAGCGGCGGACCGGTGCAGTGCCCGAGATCGCCGGCATCTCCGCCGGGGGCATGCCGAGCCGGGTCAAGTGCCTGCACGTGCTCGCGGGCCAGGCCCTGGCGCAGGGCCCCGGAGTCAACCCGCTCGGCGACGAGGTGCTCGCGCTGCTGGGCCCGTGGTGGGAGCAGGGTCCGTGCGTCGGCCCGTAGCCGCCGTCGACTGCGGCACCAACACGATCAAGCTGCTGGTCGGCACCATGCCGGAGGTGCTGGTGCGCGAGGCCACCGTCGTGCGCCTCGGCGCAGGCGTCGACCGCACCGGACGGCTCTCCCCGGAGGCGCTGGAGCGCACCTTCGCCGAGGTCGAGCGCTACGCCGCGATCCTGGCCGAGCACGGGGTGCGACCCGAGGACGTCCGCTTCTGCGCCACCTCGGCCACCCGCGACGCGAGCAACGCCGAGGACTTCCGCGAGGGCGTGCGCGCGCGCCTCGGGGTGCTGCCCGAGGTGCTCTCCGGCGCCGAGGAGGCCGCCCTGGCCTACGCCGGGGCCGTGCGCGAGCTCGACGCACCGGCCGAGCCGGTGCTGGTCGTCGACGTCGGCGGCGGCTCGACCGAGCTCATCCTCGGCGGGGCGACACCGACAGCGGCGCACTCGATGGACGTCGGCTCGGTGCGCCTGCACGAGCGGCACCTGCACTCCGACCCGCCGACCGCGGAGGAGGTGGCGGCCTGCATCGCCGACGTCGACGCCGCCCTCGACGCCTGCCCGGTCGACGCCGCCGCGGCCCGCACGGTGGTCTGCGTCGCCGGCACCGCGACCTCGGTCGCCGCGGGGGTGCTGGGCCTGCCGGCCTACGACCGCGACGCCGTCGACCACGCCGAGCTGCCCGTCGAGGCGGTGCACGAGCTGACCGAGCGGCTGCTGGCGATGACGGTGGCCGAGCGGCTGGCCCTGCCCTGGATGCACCCGGGACGCGCCGACGTCATCGGGGCCGGTGCCCTGGTGCTCTCGCGGGTGCTGCGACGCACCGCGGTCGCCGGGGTCGTGGCCTCCGAGACCGACATCCTCGACGGGATCGCCTGGTCGGTGGGCGCCCCCGCAGGGGTGGTGCCGCCCGCCTGAGCGCGACGGCACAGTGGGGGGCTCGAGTGATCCACCCCCCACAGGAGGAGAACGACCGATGAGCAAGACCACCCTGATCGCCGCCGGAGCCGTCGGCTACGTGCTGGGCGCCCGCGCCGGCCGTGACCGCTACGACGAGATCGTCACCGCCGCCCGCAAGGTCGCGCGCGACCCGCGCGTGCAGTCGGCCAAGGACAGGGCCGCCGACACCGCCCGCACCCAGGCCACCGCTGCTGCCGAGGTCGCCCGCGAGAAGGCCGGCGACGTGGCCGCTGCCGCCAAGGACAAGATGAGCAGCGACGACGCGGCGTCCCCGACCGGAGGCCCGGTCGCCACCCAGACCACCACCCAGACCCCGCTCTGAGGTCGGGCCGGTGCCGGACGGGCTGCCCCACCCGCTGACCGGCGAGGTCTTCGCCTCGCCGGTGCCGCCCGGCACCGGCTGGCCCGACGACCCGGCCGAGCCCCGCACCCCGCTGGAGGTGCTCGCCCGCGAGGTGACGACCTGCCGGGCCTGCCCGCGGCTGGTCGCCTGGCGCGAGGAGGTGGCGCTCACCAGGCGCGCCGCCTTCGCCGACCAGCCCTACTGGGGGCGGCCCGTCGCCGGGTGGGGCGCCGAGCACCCGCGGCTGCTGGTCGTCGGCCTCGCCCCGGCCGCCCACGGCGCCAACCGCACGGGGCGGATCTTCACCGGCGACCGCTCCGGCGACTGGCTCTTCGCCTCGCTGCACCGCGTCGGGCTGGCGGAGCGTCCCACCAGCGAGCACGCCGGCGACGGCCAGCGCCTGGTGCACACGCGCATGGTGGCCGCCGTGCGGTGTGCCCCGCCGCAGAACAGGCCGACCCCGGCCGAGCGCGACACCTGCGCCCCCTGGCTCGACCGCGAGCTGGCCCTGGTCGGCGAGCACGTGCGCGTCGTGGTCGCGCTCGGCGCCTTCGGCTGGGCGGCGGCGCTGGGCGGCGTACGGCGGGCCGGGTGGCAGGTGCCGCGGCCGGCCGCGAGGTTCGGCCACGGTGCGCAGGCGCGGCTCGTGCGGCCCGACGGCGAGGAGGTGGCGCTGCTGGGCTGCTACCACCCCAGCCAGCAGAACACGTTCACGGGGCGGCTGACGGAGCCGATGCTGGACGAGGTGCTCGGCCGCGCCGCGGCCCTTGCGACAATGGAGCGGTGAGCACCCCCACGCCGCCCCCGACCCAGCACGCGATCACCGTCCTGGGCCACGACCGCCCGGGGATCATCGCCGAGACCACCGGCCGCCTGGCCGAGCTCGGGCTGAACCTCGAGGACTCCACGATGACCCTGCTGCGGGGTCACTTCGCGATGATGCTGGTCTGCGCGGGTGAGCCCTCGGCCGCGGCGATCGAGACGGCCCTGGCGCCGCTGACCGACGACGGCTCGCTCACCGTGACCGTGCGCGCGGTGTCGCCGGGCGCCGGAGCCGCGCCCGCGGGCAGCTCCTGGGTGCTCACCGTGCACGGCGGTGACCGCCCCGGCATCGTGTCGTCGGTGGTGGGCCGCGTCGCCGAGGTCGGCGGCAACATCACCGACCTCACCACCCGCCTGGCCGGCGACCTCTACCTCCTCGTGGCCGAGATCGACCTGCCCGCCGGGGCCGACGTCGACGCCCTCGAGGCCGCCGTGCGCACCGCGGCGACGGCGCTGGGCGTCGGGGCCACGCTGCGCCGCGCCGAGGCCGACGACCTGTGAGCGCTGTCGATCCCCGGGTGTCGGCCTGGACCGAGGCCGAGCTCGGCGTGGAGGGCCGGGTGCTCGACGTCGTCACCGCGCCGGCCCCGGTGCTGTCGGGCGTGGGGGAGCGGGTCGACCCGACCTCCGCCGAGGTCGTGCGGCTCGCGGCCGACCTGGTGGCCACGATGCGGGTCAGCCCGGGCTGCGTCGGCCTGGCCGCCCCGCAGGTCGGGGTGGGGGCGCAGGTCTTCTGCGTCGACGTCTCCGAGCACCCCAAGACCCGCGAGCACCACGGCACCTTCGTGCTCTGCAACGCCGAGGTGGTCTCCTCCAGCCGCAACGAGAAGGCCCGCGAGGGCTGCATGAGCGTGCCCGACCTCACCGGCGACGTGAAGCGCGCCGGCCGGATCACGGTGCGCGGCCAGCTGCCCGGCACCGGCGAGGAGGTGGAGGTGTCGACCAGCGCCTTCGAGGCCCGCGCGCTGCAGCACGAGATCGACCACTGCCAGGGGCTGCTCTTCCTCGACCGCGTCGCCGGGGCCCACGCGATCTACGCTCGCAAGACCTACCTCTAGGCGCTCGACCGGACGCTCCGCCGGAGGACCGGAGCCGGCCCCCGTATCCCAACGGCAGAGGAAGGCGCCTTAAAAGCGCCGCAGTGTGGGTTCGAGTCCCACCGGGGGCACACCGTCAACGAGGGCTCGTGTCGCGATGAGTCCGCGGCCGGAACCCGGTCGGACCACCCAGGACGCCGGCGACGGGCCGGCTCGAGGACCGAGGAGATCTCCGTGACCCGCATGATGTTCGTGAACCTGCCTGTGGCCGACGTGGCGGCCAGCCGCGCGTTCTGGGAAGGTCTGGGCTTCACCTTCAACGATGACTACAGCGACGAGCGAGCGGCCTGCATGGTCGTCAACGACTCCGCATGCGCCATGCTCCTGCGCCAGGACTACTTCCACTCCTTCCACGGCACCACCGCCCCGCCGTCGGGAGACCAGGTGCTGGTGGCGCTCACCGCGTCCGACGCCGCGGAGGTCGACCGCACGGTGGAGCGGGCGCTCGCCGCCGGCGGATCGCCGGCGGGCGCCAAGCAGGAGCACCCGGGGATGTACGGCTGGTCCTTCCGCGACCTCGACGGTCATGTCTGGGAGCTGGCTGCGATGGGCGGTTGACCTCAGGTCGACCTGAAGGGGGAGCATGGCCCCCATGACCGACGACATGTGGACCGCGGAGTTCTGGGACGAGCGCTACTCCTCCTCCGAGCGGATCTGGAGCGGCGCCCCCAACCCCCACCTCGTCGACGTCGTCGGCGGGCTCGCCCCCGGCTCGGCGGTCGACGTCGGCTGCGGCGAGGGGGCCGACGTGCTGTGGCTGGCCCACCGCGGCTGGCGCACCACCGGCGTCGACCTCTCGCAGGTGGCCCTCGACCGGGGGGCGGCCCGGGCGGCGCAGGAGGGGGTCGGGGCCACCTGGCTGCAGACGGACCTGCTCGCCGAGACCCTGCCCGAGCAGTACGACCTGGTCAGCGCCCATTTCGTGCACGTGCCGACCCAGCTCTTCGCGCCGCTCTACACCCGCCTCGGCGCCGCCGTCGCGCCCGGAGGCTCGCTGCTGGTGGTGGGCCACCACCCCCACGACGTCGAGACCGGGGTGCGCCACCACCACGGCGACGACATCCTCTTCACCCCCGACCGGGTCGTGGGCCTGCTCGACCCGCAGCACTGGGACGTGCGCCGCGCCGACGCCCCGACCCGCACGCAGCGGGTGGAGGGCGCCGAGGTCGCCGTGACCGACACGGTGGTGCACGCCGTACGCCGCTAGCGCCGGTCGGGTGTCGGGGCCCGCCGGCGGCTCAGGAGATTCACAGCCGCACCGGGAACGCCCCGGACGGGTGTGACGTTGAGGCTGGTGAGGACCCCTACAGTGGTCCCCACTCAGTGAACCGTCAGGGAGACGGTCACCACCGGCCTCCAAGGAGAGACCAATGCAGAGCAACAACCCGGTGTTCCGCCGGTCGGAGGAGTTCAACCGCTCCGGCGCGAACGCCTACGGCAACCAGACCTACGCGGGCAACGGGTACCCCGGCTACTCCAACGACCCCTCGCAGTGGGGCGTCGGCACCCCGGGCGGCCCCGCCCAGCAGACGCCGGCCACCACCGGCCCGATGACGATTGACAGCGTCGTGCAGAAGACGGCGATCACGCTCGGCGTGGTCATCCTGACCGCCCTCGCGACCTGGATCGCCATGCCGGAGGTCACCGAGACCACCGCCGAGACCGCCCTGCCCACGGTGGGCGCGGCCGCGACGATCGGTGCGCTCGGCGCCTTCGCGCTGTCGATGGTCAACTCCTTCAAGCGGGTCATCAGCCCGGCTCTCGTGCTCGTCTTCGCCGCCTTCGAGGGTGTCGCCCTCGGCGCGCTGAGCCTGCTCTTCAACGTCATGTACCCCGGCGTCGTCCAGGGCGCGGTCATCGGCACCTTCGCGGCCTTCGCCGGCACGCTGGCGGCCTACAAGGTCCTCAACATCCAGGTCACCCCGAAGTTCCGGATGATGGTGACCGCCGCCGTGCTCGGCATGGTCGGCCTGGCCGTCATGGAGCTCGTGCTCGGCCTCTTCGGCGCCCAGATCGGCTTCTTCGGTGTCGGCACCGGCCTCAGCCTCGTCTTCGCGGTGGTCGGTCTGGTGCTCGGCGTCTTCATGCTGATCATGGACTTCGACTTCGTCGAGCAGGGCATCGCCAACGGCCTGCCCGAGCGTGAGTCGTGGCGCGCGGCGTTCGCGATGACCGTGAGCCTGGTCTGGATCTACACCAACCTGCTGCGCATCCTGGCCTTCTTCCAGCAGGACTGACCCAGGAGCAGCACCCACCTGTCCGGCCCCGCTAGGTCGGCGTGGAACACGGAACCCCCCGGACCTCGGTCCGGGGGGTTCCGTCCGTCTGCGCCAGCGTCTGCGTCTGCGCCGGGGTCGTGGGGCGAGTCAGCCGCGGGCGAGCTCGGGGTCGGGCGTGCCCTGCTCGCCCGCGTCCTCGTCGTGCTCGTCGGGGGTCTCGCCCTCGGTCTCGGGCCGGCGACGACGGTGGCGCAGCTCGACCCACAGGCCGCGCACGCCGAGCCGGTTGCCACCGATCTCGGTGCCGCCCAGCTCGGTGCCGGGGTGGTTGACGGCCTGGATCGCGGCGGCGGTGATGGGCAGCACGCCCTCGCCCCGCAGGGCCTCGAGCTGGGCCTCGTCGGTGTCGATGACGCCGAGCGCCGCCAGCGTGGAGGGCAGCAGCACCGCGGAGAGCGAGCGGTAGCCGGCGGCGGAGGGGTGGAACTGGTCGGGGCCGAAGAGCAGCGCGGGCGCCGCGGCGAACTCGGGTCCGAGCACCGAGGCCAGCGACACGGTGCGCCCGCCCTCCTCGATGACCGCGATGGTCTGGCCCGCGGCCAGGCGGCGCGACCAGGCGCGGGCGACCTGCTTGAGCGGCGGGGCGATGGGCTTGAGGGTGCCGAGGTCGGGGCAGGTGCCGACGACGACGGCCACCCCGGCCTCGCGGAGGCGGCGCACCCCCTCGGAGAGGTGGCGCACCGAGACCGCGGGCGTCACGACGTGGGTGACGTCGTTGGCGCCGATGAGGATGACCGCGACGTCGGGCTCGATGGGCAGCGCCCGGTCGATCTGCTCGCCGAGGTCGGAGGACTTGGCGCCGACGACGGCGAAGTCGCGCAGGTAGACCCGCCGGTCGGCGTGCTCGGCGACGCCGGAGGCGACCAGCGCGCCGGGGGTCTCCTCGACCCGCTCGACGCCGTAGCCCGCGGCACTGGAGTCACCGAGCAGGGCGACCTTGATCGCGGGCCCGGGCCGGCCGCGGCCGTACCAGCCGGTCGGGTCGGGCGGCGGCTCTTCGAGGATCGGCCCGATCGTCTTGCGCGCCAGGCGCGCCTCGGCGGTCAGGACGCCGTAGAGACCGGCGCCGAGCACCGACAGACCGCCGCCGCCGAAGGCAGCGGCGGAGGCGAGCTTGCGTGCCGCTGCTGCTTTTCCCACGCGGGGATTCTACGGAGCACGCCCGTCCACACTTCGCCGGGAGGGGTGAACGGGCCCTAGATTGGCCGGGTGCAGTACGTCGACTCGCTCCTGGACCTGATCGGCAACACCCCGCTGGTGCGCCTCTCGCGCACCCTCGACCTGCCCGCGACGGGTGGCCCGCTGGTGCTGGCCAAGGTGGAGTACCTCAACCCGGGCGGGTCGGTGAAGGACCGCATCGCCACCCGGATGATCGAGGCGGCCGAGGCCTCGGGCGCGCTGCAGCCCGGCGGCACGATCGTGGAGCCGACCTCCGGCAACACCGGCGTCGGGCTGGCCATGGTCGCCCAGGCCAAGGGCTACCGCTGCGTCTTCGTGTGCCCCGACAAGGTCAGCGAGGACAAGCGCAACGTGCTCAAGGCCTACGGCGCCGAGGTCGTGGTCTGCCCGACGGCGGTGGCCCCCGAGCACCCCGACTCCTACTACAACGTCTCCGACCGCCTGGCCTCCCAGCCCGGCGCCTGGAAGCCCGACCAGTACTCCAACCCCCACAACCCGCGCTCGCACTACGAGACCACCGGCCCGGAGATCTGGGCGCAGACCGAGGGCCGGATCACCCACCTGGTGTGCGGTGTCGGCACCGGCGGCACGATCAGCGGCACCGGGCGCTACCTCAAGGAGCAGGCCGCCGCGGCCGGCCGCGAGATCCAGGTGGTCGGTGCCGACCCGGCCGGGTCGGTCTACTCCGGCGGCACCGGGCGGCCCTACCTCGTCGAGGGCGTCGGCGAGGACTTCTGGCCCGAGACCTACGACCGCGGCGTCGCCGACCGCATCATCGAGGTCTCCGACGCCGACTCCTTCGCCTTCACCCGCCGCCTGGCCCGCGAGGAGGCGCTCCTGGTGGGCGGCTCGTGCGGCATGGCGGCCTACGCGGCGCGCCGGCTGGCCCACGAGCTGGCCGGCACCCCCGAGGGCGAGGACGCCGTCATCGTCGTCATCCTCCCCGACTCCGGGCGCGGCTACCTGACCAAGATCTTCAACGACGACTGGCTGGCGCAGTACGGCTTCCCCTCCGGCGACGGCGCCCCCCACGCCCAGACCGTGGGGGAGGTGCTGCGCGGCAAGTCCGGCCAGCTGCCCGACCTGGTGCACACCCACCCGGCCGAGACCATCGCCGAGGCCGTGGCGATCCTCCAGGAGTACGGCGTCTCGCAGATGCCCGTCGTGCGCGCCGAGCCGCCGATCGTCGCGGCCGAGGTGGCCGGCGCCGTCTCCGACCGTGCCCTGCTCGACGCCCTCTACGCCGGCACCGCGCGGCTCACCGACCCGGTCGAGGAGCACATGTCTCCGCCGCTGCGCACCATCGGCGCCGGCGAGGACGCCCGCGAGGCGGTGCACCTGCTGGAGGAGGTCGACGCCGTGCTCGTGCAGGAGGACGGCAAGCCCGTCGGGGTGCTCACGCGCCAGGACCTGCTGGCCTTCCTCGCGCGCTCCTGAGGCCGCGCATGGTCGCCCCCGCGGGGGTCACGGGTGTTCACCCACCCGGGTGACATCGCGGGACGCACCGGCCACACCTGTGGTGGGGTGGCCGCGGACCGCTGACCCCCGGCGGATCCTGGAGGCGGTGGACGCGACGTGTGGGACTTCGTCAGGGAACGGCAGGACCAGATCCTGTACAACACGTTCCAGCACTTCAACCTGGTGATGCAGGCCGTGCTGGTGGCCAGCGTGCTGGCGGTGCTGCTGGCCGTGGTGATCGTGCGCTACTCGTGGCTCCAGGGCCTGGCCAACGCGCTGAGCGCGATCGGCCTCACCATCCCGGCCCTGGCACTGGTCGGCGTGATGCTGGCCCTCACCGGTATCCAGCCGATCTCGGCCTTCGTCGCTGTCGCCTTCTACGCCCTGCTGCCGGTGCTGCGCAACGCCGTGGTCGGCCTCCAGGGCGTCGACCCGACGCTGGTGGAGTCGGCCCGCGGCATGGGCATGAGCCCGGTGGCGGTGCTGTGGCGGGTGCGCCTGCCGCTGGCGTGGCCCGTCATCCACGCCGGGGTGCGCACGTCGACCCAGATGTCGATGGGCATCGCGGCGATCGCGGCGTACATCCTCGGACCGGGTCTCGGCGGCTACATCTTCACCGGCCTGGCGCAGATCGGCGGCGCCAACGCCGTCAACTACGCCCTGGTCGGCACCCTCGGCATCGTCCTCGTCGCCCTCGTGGCCGACGTGCTCCTGCTGCTCCTCGGGCGGCTCACCATCTCGAAGGGAATCAGGGCATGACCACGCAGCACACGACCGGGCACACCACTGGGCAGACCACCGGCATCAGCGGGGCGGAGATCCGCCTCGAGGAGGTCGTCAAGCGCTACCCCGGCCAGAAGACCGCGGCGGTGGAGTCGCTGTCGCTGACCATCCCCGCCGGCGAGATCGTGATGTTCGTCGGCCCGTCGGGCTGCGGCAAGACCACCTCGTTGAAGATGATCAACCGGCTCATCGAGCCCACCTCGGGCACGATCCTCATCGACGGCGAGGACGTGCGGAAGAGCAGCGCCGACGAGCTGCGCCGCAAGATCGGCTACGTCATCCAGGGCGGCAGCCTCTTCCCCCACATGACCGTGGCCAAGAACATCGCCATCGTGCCGAAGATGCTCGGCTGGGACGCCTCGCGGGTCAAGGGCCGCGTCGACGACCTGCTCGACCTCGTCGGGCTCGACCCCTCGCGCTACCGCGACCGCTACCCCCGCGAGCTCTCCGGCGGGCAGCAGCAGCGCGTGGGCGTGGCCCGCGGCCTGGCCGCCGACCCGCCGGTGATCCTCATGGACGAGCCCTTCGGCGCCGTCGACCCCATCACCCGCCAGCGCCTGCAGGACGAGCTGCTCTCGATCCAGCGCGAGCTGCGCAAGACCATCGTCTGCGTCACCCACGACATCGACGAGGCGATCAAGCTCGGCGACCGGATCGTGATCCTGCGCGAGGGCGGCCACATCGCGCAGTACGACACCCCCGAGGTCGTGCTCGCCTCGCCGGCCGACGACTTCGTCAGCGACTTCGTGGGCTCCGGCTCCACGCTCAAGCAGCTCAGCCTGGCCCGGGTCAACGAGGTCGACCTGCGCGAGACGGTCACCGCCCGCATCGGCGAGCCCACCGCCGACGCCGTGCAGCGGGCCGAGGCGGCCGGCGAGCGCTCCGTGATCGTGCTCGACGACCGTGACCGGCCCCGCGGCTGGCCCTGGCTGCGCCAGCTCAAGGGCGACCGGATCGTCGAGCCCACCGAGGACCTCGTCACCGTCGACGAGCGCTCGACGCTCAACGACGCCCTCGACACCATGCTCACCAGCAGCCACGGCGCCGCCGTGGTCACCGGTGACCGCGACCGCTACATCGGCATCGTCACCTTCGACACCGTCACCGACCACATGCGCCTGCTCGAGGACCGCGCGGTCGAGGAGCGCGCGTGAGCACGGCGCCCGCGGTGACCTCGGCGACCTCGGCCGGGCCGTCGGCCGACCCGACCGCCGAGGCCGTGCCGACCGGGCGTCGGGGGCGGCGCCTCGACCCGGAGATGCTGCTGCTCCTCGTGCTGCCGCCGGTGCTGGTGGCGCTGGCCTTCGGGGCCTGGGTGCTGTGGCGCCAGACCGCCGACCTCGACTCCGTCGAGCAGAGCCAGCTGGCGTGGTCGACGGTGACCTCGCTCATGGTCGAGCACGTCAAGCTCACCGCCGTGGCCGGTCTGCTCGTCGTCGCCGTCGCCGTGCCGCTCGGCATCGCGCTGACCCGCGGCCGGCTCAAGGCGGCCTCGCCCGTGGTCGTGGGCCTGGCCAACGCCGGCCAGGCCGCACCTGCCGTCGGCCTGATCGTGCTGCTCGCGCTCTGGCTCGGCTTCGGCTTCGGCACCGCGATCATCGCCCTGGTGGTCTACGGCGTGCTGCCCGTGCTCCGCAACACCATCGTGGGTCTGCAGGGGGTCGACCCCACCCTGGTGGAGGCCGGGCGCGGCATCGGGATGACCCCGGCCGCGGTGCTGCTGCGCGTCGAGCTGCCGCTGGCGCTGCCGGTGATCATGTCGGGCGTGCGCACCGCGCTGGTGCTGATCGTCGGCACCGCCGCCCTGGCGACCTTCATCAACGCCGGCGGGCTCGGCGCCATGATCGTCGCCGGCATCAACCTGTTCCGCTACTCGCTGGTCGTCTCCGGCGCGCTGCTCGTGGCCCTGCTCGCCCTCCTCGTGGAGTGGCTGGGCCGGGTCCTGGAGTTCGTCGCCCGACCGAAGGGGGTCTGAGATGACCGGTCCTGCCACCACCCGCCCCACCCGACTGCGCACGCGCGCCCGCCGACTGGCCGCCACCGGGCTGGCCGTCGCGGCACTGGCCGTGCCTGCGGGCTGCGGCCTGGGCACCGCCGGCGGCTACGTGCCCGACGCGACCCTGGCCGGTCCGCTCGAGGGCGTCTCCCTCGACGGGGCCGAGATCGCCGTGGGCTCGAAGAACTTCTCCGAGAACATCCTGCTCGGCAAGATCGTGCTCATCCTGATGAAGGCCGCAGGAGCGGAGGTCACCGACCTCACCAACATCCCCGGCAGCAACTCCGCGCGCCAGGCCCAGGTGCAGGGCGAGATCGACGCGATGTGGGAGTACACCGGCACGGCCTGGATCTCCTACCTCGGCGAGGACGAGCCCATCCAGGGCACCGAGGAGCAGTACGACGCCGTCGCGGAGCGCGACCTGGCCGAGAACGACCTGCGCTGGCTGCCGCCCACGCCGGCCAACAACACCTACGGCTTCGCGATGACCGCGCAGAGCGCCGAGCGGCTGGGCATCACCAAGCTCTCGCAGATCCAGGACATCCCCGTCGACGAGCGCACCTTCTGCGTGGAGTCGGAGTTCGAGAACCGGCCCGACGGCCTGCCCGGCATGCTCGAGACCTACGACATCCCGCGCGGCCAGGCCCAGGGCACCCCCGACGACAACATCGGGCTCTACCAGACCGGCGCGATCTACGAGGCGACCGCGCAGGGGGAGTGCACCTTCGGCGAGGTCTTCACCACCGACGGCCGGATCCTGGCCCTCGACCTCACCGTGCTCGAGGACGACCGGCAGTACTTCCCCAACTACAACATCTCGCTCGTCGTCGGCGACCGGCTGCTGCAGGACCAGCCCGGCATCGAGGAGCTGGTCGACCCCGTGGCCGCGGAGCTCACCGACGAGGTGCTGCTGGGCCTCAACGCCGAGATCGACGTCGAGGGCCGCGAGGCCTCCGACGTGGCCGAGGACTGGCTGCGCGAGGAGGGTTTCATCGCCTGAGCGGCAGCTCCATGAGGATCAGGTCGGGACGGTCGGCGCGCAGCCAGTCGGGCCGCGCGGTGCCCACCTCGACCCAGCCGCGCCGGCGGTAGACCGCCAGCGCGCGCGGGTGGGAGGGGGCCACGTCGAGCACCGGGCGCAGCCCGGCGTCGCGGATCCAGGCGACGGCGCGGTCGAGCAGCAGCCCGCCCGTGCCGGTGCCCTGGGTGGCGGGGTCGACGTACAGCACCGCCACCATGGCCGGGGCGGGCTCCGGGGCCGGGCGCGCGAAGGCCCCGGCCAGGTCGGGCGGCACGTCGGTGACCGAGACGTGGCCGACGACGCGACCCTCGCGCTCGGCGACCCAGGCCGCGCGCTCGCCGGGGCGCACCACGAACTCCTCGGCCGGGAAGGGCAGCGGCCAGCGCATGGGGTAGCCCGAGCCGGGCTGCTGGGCGGCCAGCACCGCGACCAGGGCGGGCAGGTCGTCGGGGCGGCGCGGCCGCACCGCGACGGAGGCACGTACGTCGGGCACGTCGCCATCCTGCCGCCCGGGTAGCCTCCGGGCCGTGCCGACCCCCGCGACGCCCTCGAGCCACGTGCTCGACCTCTTCGCGGTGCCCGAGGTCGTCGAGCCGCTCCCCGGGGCGCTCACCGACAGCGTGCGCGCCGGGGACCTCGTGCTCAGCCCCGGCCGGGACGCCGCCGTGCAGGCCTGGCTCAGCCCGCTGCTGGCGCGCCTGGCCGTGCGCCTCGACGAGCGCCCCGACCGCCGGGCCCAGGACCTGCGGGTGGCGATGCCGGTGCCGGCGCGCGACGGCGCCTGGGTCGTCGAGGGGTGGGCGGCCAGCCGCTGGGAGCCGGGCACCACCGCCTGCCTCGACCCCGCGGTGACGCTGGCCGCGGGGCGGCTGCTGCACGCCCGGCTGGCCCCGCTCGTGACCGAGCCGCCCGCGGTGGTGCTGGAGCGCACCGACGCCCGGGCCCGTGCCGAGCGGCTGGCCTTCGCGGGCGGCGCCGACCTGCGTGCCGCGGCCGGCACGCTCCCGGCCGGTGCCGCGGGACTCGCGCGCCGCGTCGCCGACCTGCTCGACGGGCTCGACCCCGACGCGGCCTCCCCGGCGGCGACCCGCCACCAGCTCGTGCACGCCGACCTCGCCGGGCACGTGCTGCTCGACGCCGCCGGGGCCCCGGTGGTGCTCGACGTCGCCCCGGCGTGGCGCCCGCCGCTGTGGGCCGAGGCGGTCGCCGCCCTCGACCTCGTGCGCGGCGGCGCCGACCCCGCCCGCCTCGACCGCTACGCCGGTGCGGCGACCCGCGCCGCGCTGCTGCGGGCGCTGCTCTTCGGGGCGCTGGTCGACCCCGCGGCCGACGTCGCGGCGTACACGGCGGTGCTCGACCGGCTGGACGTGGTAGATCTGGGTGGTCACGACGGGCCCCCGCGGCCCGACCCGGTGGCCGAGACCGAGGAGCTGCACCGTGGCTGACCAGACACCGAGCGACCAGGGCGACCGGAGCGGTCAGGCCGGGCAGGACCGTCCGGTCCGCGTGTTCCTCCTCGACGACCACGAGGTGGTGCGCCAGGGCATCCGTGCGCTGCTGGAGCAGTCGGGCGGCATCGAGGTGGTCGGGGAGTCGGGCTCGGCGCACGAGGCCACCTCCCGCATCCCCGCCCTGCGCCCCGACGTGGCCGTGCTCGACGCCCGCCTGCCCGACGGCTCGGGCATCGAGGTCTGCCGCGCGGTGCGCGCCGTGGACCCCGGCATCAAGGCCCTGGTGCTGACCTCCTACGACGACGACGAGGCCCTCTTCGCCGCGATCATGGCCGGCGCCGCGGGCTACGTGCTCAAGCAGATCCGCGGCCAAGACCTCGTCGGCGCCGTGCGCTCGGTCGCCATGGGGCACTCCCTCATCGACCCCGCCCTCACCGCCCGGGTGCTCGACCGGGTGCGCACCGGCTCGGCGACCGTGCCGGAGCTGGCCGAGCTGACCGAGCAGGAGCTCAAGCTGCTGGCCCTCATCGCCGAGGGCCTCACCAACCGCCAGATCGGCGAGCGGGTGCACCTGGCCGAGAAGACCGTGAAGAACTACGTGTCGAGCATCCTGGCCAAGCTCGGCCTGGAGCGGCGCACCCAGGCCGCCGTGCTGGCCAGCCGGCTGCTGGGCCCGGGCGCCGGGAGCCCCCGGGACTGAGCCGCACCCGGCCTCCCCGCGGTGTCACGACCCGACGCGGGCGCGCCACACCAGCACCGTGCCGCGCGGCTCGCGGGGGGCCAGCTCCAGGGAGCCCTCGAGCCCCTCGGCGCGGTGGGCGGCGTTGCGCAGCCCGCTCTCGACGCGCTCGACGGGCAGACCGCGACCGTCGTCCTCGACGCGCAGCGTCACCACGCCGTCCTCGACGCCCAGGGTGACCCAGGCGGCCCCGGCCTCGGCGTGGCGGGCGATGTTGCTGAGGGCCTCGCGCAGCACCGGCAGCAGGTGCTCGCGCACCCGGGCGGTGACCGCGGTGTCGACCGGGCCCTCGGTGCGCAGCAGCGGGGTGAAGCCGAGCAGGGGGGCGGCGTCGCCGACCAGCTCGTCGAGCTCGTCGCGCAGGGTGGCGGCGCTGCGGTGGCGCAGCGCGAAGATGGTGCCGCGGATGTCGCGGATCGTGGCGTCGAGGTCGTCGACGGCGCGGTCCACCCGGGCCGCGACCTCGCGGTCGGTCGCCAGCATGCCGGCGCCCTGCAGCTGCAGGCCGGTGGCGAAGAGGCGCTGGATCACCACGTCGTGGAGGTCGCGGGCGATCCGCTCCCGGTCGGAGACGACCGCCATCTGGGCCCGCTCGGCCAGCGCCTGCGCCCGGTCGAGGGACAGGGCGGCCTGGTCGGCGAAGGAGACCAGCAGCTCGCGCTCCTCGACGTCCTGCGGTCCGTGGGCGAGGTCGGTGACCACCGCGAGGGCGACCGGCGAGGTGAGGTGGGTCCGCACGGGCACCAGCACGACCGCCTGGCCCTCGACCTCGAGGTCGACCGGCTCCGGCAGCGGTCCCTCCACCGCGTCGACGTGGCCGGCGACGAGCGGCAGGGCGGCCTCGAGCAGGTCGGTGAACGCCTCGCGCTGGGCCTCGTGACAGGCCAGCGCCACGATCGTCGGGGCCTGTGGGCCGGTGGGCAGGCGCAGCACGGCCGCCGCGCGGGCACGGCCCACCGTGCGGGTCGCCTCGGCCACGCGCACGAGGGTGTCGCCCCGGTCGACGGGCGGCTGGAGGTGCTCGCCCAGCACCGCCGCGGCCTCCAGCCACTCCCGCCGTCGCTCGCTCAGGCCGTAGGCGCGTGCGTTGCCGATGACGAAGCCCGCCGCCGAGGCCAGCGCCTCGACCAGCGCGACGTCCTCGTCGGTGAAGCCGGGCTCGGGCCCCGGAGCGCCCTCGACAGGGCTCTTCTGGGTCAGGTAGAGGTTGCCGAAGACCGCGCCGCGCACCCGCACGGGCACCCCGAGGAAGGTCCGCATCGGGGGGTGGTGGGCGGGGAAGCCGTAGGAGGCGGGGTGGGCGGAGAGGTCCTGCAGGCGCAGCGGCTCCGGGTGGTCGACCAGCAGCCGCAGGATGCCGCGGCCGTGCGGCGGGGCGCCGATCGCCTCACGCTCGGCGTCGTCGAGGCCGGTGGTGACGAAGTCGGACAGGTCGCCGCCGCGGCCGATGACGCCCAGCGCGGCGTACTGGGCGCCGGTGAGCTCGGCGGCCGACTCCACGATGCGCAGCAGCACGCTGTGGAGGTCGAGGTCGGAGGAGATGGCGACCACGGCGTCCAGCAGCGCGTGGGTGGAGCCGCTGAGGTCGAGTCGACGGTGGGGCACCGGCTCAGTGTGGCGCACGGACGGCCTCCTGCGTCAGGGCCGGCCCGGCCCGTCGTGCGGGTCGGTCGGGCGGATCAGGCGGGCGGGGGCGGTCAGGCCGAGTGCGCGATCGACGACGCACCGAAGGTGCGGCCGGTGACGTCGGTGGTCGGCAGCGCGACCACGAGCGTGCGGGTGCCGGCGGCCCACGGCACGGGCCAGCACTCGCGCACCGCCGCCAGCCGGGCGGGGTCGGTCACGAACTCGCCGCGCCCCCGCACGACCACGCTCCAGCCGCTGCGGCTGGCCACGTCGAGCGCGTCGACCTCGAAGGCGACCAGGCCCTCGCGGGCGTGCGTGCCGACGATGCTCCACGGGCTGGTCCGCACGACCACGCGGCCGTCGTGGAGCACGTAGGTCAGCGGCACGATGTGGGGCCCGCCCGGCGTGGAGACGGCCATCCGGCCGACCTCCGCCTCGCGCAGGTGGGCGAGGCACTCGTCGGGGGAGAGGTCACGGTGGTGGAGCACGCCTCCGAGCCTGCGCCGGGACGCTCGGGCGCGGCGAGGGCCGATGGTCCTCTCCCCACGGGACGGGTGTCCTCGGCTCCGCGAGGGGGCTAGCCGCCGGCCCCGCCGTGGTCGCCGCCGTGGTCGCCGCCGCTGCCGTCGAGGTAGACCCACCGCCCGGCCCGCCGCACGAAGCGGCTGTGCTCGCGCTGCTCCCCGGGGTGCCCGTGCCGCTCGTAACGGGCCACGAAGGCGACGTCGTCGGCCCCGGCCGAGAGCACCTCGAGCCCGGTCCACACCGTGGCGGGGTCGAGCTCGACGTCGTCGGGGCGGGTGCGCGGGTGCCAGGTGCGGAAGAGGTACGCCGCGTCGCCCACCGCGAAGGCGGCGTAGCGCGAGCGCATCAGCTCCTCGGGGGTCTCCGCCCGCGCGGCGCCACGGTGCAGGCGCCCGCAGCAGGCGTCGTAGGCCGCGCCGCTGCCGCACGGGCAGGTCGCGCGCAGCGGTCCGGTACTCACCCGACCTCCCCGCGGGGCAGGACCCGCCACAGGGCGTGCACGCCCGGCAGGCCCTTGAGCCCGACCTCCCCGGCCTCGACCAGCTCGACCGCGGCGTCGTCGTCGAGGGCGGCGCGCACGGCCTCGCTGGCCAGGACCTCCCCGCCCTGGGCGGTGTCGGCGACCCGGGCGGCCATGGCGACGTTGCGCCCGAAGTAGTCGCCGTCGCGGGCGACCACGGGACCGGTGTGGATGCCGATGCGCACCCGCACCGGCGCCACCAGCCGCAGCCGGGGGTCGAGGGTGCGCTTGAGGTCGCGCTGCACCCCCACGGCGGCGCGGCAGGCCGCCTCGGGATCGCGGAAGGCGACCATGAAGCCGTCGCCGGCGGTCTTGACCACCTGGCCGCGGTAGCGCTCGATCCGGGCGCGCAGGAGGGTGTCGTGGGCCTGGAGCACCCGCACCCAGGTGGCGTCGCCGAGCCGCTCGTTGAGCCGTGTCGACCCCTCGATGTCGGAGAACAGCAGGGTCACCCGACCGTCGGAGCTGGCCATGCTCGCCACGCTCTGCTGCTGCTCGGCGGCCCAGGCCTGGAGGTCCTCCAGCGAGGACTGGAGCAGACCCGCCACGCCCTGCTCGCGGACCCTGGTGGCGGTCCGCACGACCCGGCGCACGGCGCGCTCGGCCGGGGTGGCCGCGGGACGCGGGCGCAGGGCGACGTCGAGGTCGGCCTCCAGCACGGCGACGCGCCGCCGCGCCTCGCGCTCCCGCCGGCGGGCGGCCGACAGGCGCAGGGCCAGCGCGGCCACGGCAACGGCGAGCACGGCGCTGAGCGCCGCCAGGAGGACCACCGCGAGCGTCACGAGCCGAGAGCGTAGCGACGACCGAGGGCCCGCGGGGTCGGGACCTTCGTCCGTGGCTGCCGCCCGCGGGGCTGGTGAGGCTGGAGCCATGACGGTGACCGACCTCTCCTCCGCCCGCCCGACCGCCAACCTGCCCACCGGAGCCGTGGTCGTCGGGATCGACGGCTCCCACGACGCCGACCTCGCGCTGGCGTGGGCGGCGCGTCAGTGCCTGCTGCTGCGCCGGCCGTTGGCCCTGGTGCACGCCTACCGCCTGGTGGGCTCGGTGTGGCTCGACCAGGCCGGTGTCGACTCGCGCGACGTGCTCGACGCCGTCGGCGACGACGCGTGCACGCTGCTCCAGGACGCCCGGGGGCGGGTGCTGGCCGACCACCCCGACCTCGAGGTGGTGCTGCTGCTGCGTGCCGACGACCCGCGCTCCATGCTGGAGGACCTCTCCCGCCACGCCTCGCTGCTCGTGCTCGGGTCCCGGGGGCGCGGCCCCGTGGCCTCGCTGCTGCTGGGCTCGGTGAGCGTCGCCGTCGCGCGCCACGCCCACTGCCCCGTGGTCGTGGTGCGCCCCGGCGCCGCCGTGCGCCGCCCCGGCCGGGCGGGTCGGGGCGCCCACCCCGACGACCGCCCGCGCGGCGGGGTGCTGGTCGGCGTCGACGGCACCCCGGGCTCGCTCGCGGTGGTCGAGTTCGGCTACCAGCAGGCGGCGCTGCGCGGCCTGCCGCTGGAGGTGCTCCACTGCGTCTGGGACGTGCGGGCCACCGCCGCCGGCCTGCACCGCGCCCCGGCCGAGGACCCCGAGGTCGCCGACGTGCGCGCCCTGCTGTCGGAGGCGGTCGCCGGCCTGGCCGAGCGGCACCCCGGCGTCGACGTCACCCTGACCGTCGCCTACGGCCTGGCCGACGACGAGATCGTCGCGGCCTCACGGGGCCGCGACCTCACCGTCGTGGGCTACCGCCCCGGCTCCCCGGTGCGCTCGCTGCTGCTCGGCTCGGTGGCCCCGGCCGTGCTCGAGCACGCCGACGGCGCCGTGGCCGTGGTGCCCGTGGCCCCGCTGGTGGCCGAGCGCCCCTGACCCGCGCCCGACGCGCGACGGGGCGGTTGCGACCCGTCAGTAGCGTGGATCGCGTGACGTCTGCTCCCACCTCCACCACCGTCGGCGAGCTGCGGGCCTCGGGCCACGAGCACCGCCCGCTGCGCACCGAGATCCGCGACAACCTCCTCGCCGCCCTGCGCGAGGGCCGCGACCCCTGGCCCGGCCTGCACGGCCTCCAGGACACCGTGATCCCCCAGCTCGAGCGCGCCCTCATCGCCGGCCACGACATCGTGCTGCTCGGCGAGCGCGGCCAGGGCAAGACCCGGCTGCTGCGCACCATGGTCGGCCTGCTCGACGAGTGGACCCCGGTCATCGCCGGCTCCGAGCTCGGCGAGCACCCCTACGACCCCATCACCGTGGCCTCGCGCCGCCGGGCCGGTGAGCTCGGCGACGCCCTGCCGATCACCTGGCGCCACCGCGACGAGCGCTACGCCGAGAAGCTGGCCACCCCCGACACCAGCGTGGCCGACCTCATCGGCGACGTCGACCCGATGAAGGTGGCCGAGGGCCGCTCGCTGGGCGACCCGGAGACCATCCACTTCGGGCTCATCCCGCGCAGCCACCGCGGCATCGTGGCCATCAACGAGCTGCCCGACCTCGCGGAGCGGATCCAGGTGGCGATGCTCAACGTGATGGAGGAGCGCGACATCCAGATCCGCGGCTACGTGCTGCGCCTGCCGCTCGACACCCTCGTCGTGGCCAGCGCCAACCCCGAGGACTACACCAACCGCGGCCGCATCATCACCCCGCTCAAGGACCGCTTCGGCGCCGAGATCCGCACCCACTACCCGACCGAGCTGGTCGACGAGGTCGCGGTGATCCGGCAGGAGGCCGACCTCGTGGCCGAGGTGCCCGACTACCTCGTCGAGATCCTCGCCCGCTTCACCCGCAACCTGCGCGAGTCCTCCTCGGTCGACCAGCGCTCCGGCGTCTCGGCCCGCTTCGCCATCGCCGGCGCCGAGACCATCGCGGCCGCCGCCATCCACCGCGCGGTCTCCCAGGGCGAGGACGACGCCGTGGCGCGTCCGGTGGACCTCGAGACCGCCGTCGACGTGCTCGGCGGCAAGATCGAGTTCGAGTCGGGCGAGGAGGGCCGCGAGGGTGAGATCCTCACCCACCTGCTGCGCACCGCCACCGCCGAGACCGTGCGCACGCACTTCCGCGGTCTCGACTTCGGCGTGCTCGTCGACGCCCTCGAGAGCGGCGTGATGGTCACCACCGGCGAGCAGGTCACCGCCCGCGACTTCCTCACCGGGCTGCCGGTGCTGGGGGAGTCGGAGCTCTACGACGACGTCTGCGACCGGCTCGGCGCGACCAACGACGGCCAGCGCGCCGGCGCCATCGAGCTGGCCCTCGAGGGGCTCTACCTCGCCCGCAAGGTGAGCAAGGAGTCCGGGGGTGGCGAGACCGTCTATGGCTGACCGCTGGAGCCGTCGCCGCGCCGCGAGCTACGGCCGCTACGACGGGGGCGCCGACCCGCTCGCCCCGCCCGTCGACCTGGCCGAGGCCCTCGACGCCATCGGCGAGGACGTGATGGCCGGTGCCTCACCGGAGCGGGCGATGCGCGAGTTCCTGCGTCGCGGTGGCCGCGACCAGCAGGGCCTCGACGACCTGGCCCGCCAGGTCGCGGAGAAGCGTCGTGAGCTGCTCTCGCGCCACAACCTCGACGGCACGATGCAGGAGGTGCGCGAGCTCCTCGACCGGGCCGTGCTCGAGGAGCGCAAGCAGCTGGCGCGCGACGCGATGATGGACGACGCCGACCGGGCCTTCCGCGAGATGCAGCTCGAGGGCCTCCCGCCGAGCCCCGCGGCCGCGGTCAGCGAGCTGTCGTCCTACGACTGGCAGTCGCGCGAGGCCCGCGAGGCCTTCGAGCAGATCAAGGACCTGCTCGGTCGCGAGATGCTCGACCAGCGCTTCGCGGGCATGAAGCAGGCCCTGGAGAACGCCACCGACGAGGACCGCGCCGCGGTCGCCGCGATGGTCTCCGACCTCAACGACCTGCTCGACAAGCACCGTCGCGGCGAGGACACCGAGCAGGACTTCGCCGACTTCATGGACAAGCACGGCCAGCACTTCCCCGAGGACCCCCAGAGCGTCGAGGAGCTGCTCGACTCCCTGGCCCAGCGCGCCGCGGCCGCCCAGCGGATGCGCAACTCGATGACCCAGGAGCAGCGCGACGAGCTCGACGCCCTGGCGGCGCAGGCCTTCGGCTCACCGGAGCTGATGGACCAGCTCGGCCGCCTCGACGGCAACCTCCAGGCGCTGCGCCCCGGCGAGGACTGGGGCGGCTCGGAGCGGATGGACGGCCAGGAGGGCCTCGGCCTCGGCGACGGCACGGGCGCCTTCCAGGACCTCGCCGACCTCGACGCGCTCTCCGAGCAGCTCTCGCAGTCCTACGGCGGCGCGCGCATGGACGACCTCGACCTCGAGCTGCTGGCCCAGCAGCTCGGCGACGCCGCGGGCGTCGACGCCCGCACCCTGCAGCAGCTCGAGCACGCGCTGCGCGACTCCGGGACGCTGCAGCGCGGCTCCGACGGCCAGCTGCGGCTGACCCCGAAGGCCATGCGCCAGCTCGGGAAGTCGCTGCTGCGCGACGTGGCCCAGCGCATCTCCGGGCGTCAGGGCCAGCGCGACCTCGACCGCGCCGGCGCCTCGGGCGAGCGCTCCGGCGCCACCCGGTCGTGGGCCTTCGGCGACACCGAGCCGTGGGACGTCACCCGCACCGTCACCAACGCCGTGCTGCGCACCGTCTCCGAGGGAGGCTCGGCCGCCGACGGCGTGCGGCTGACCATCGACGACGTCGAGGTGCAGGAGACCGAGGCCCGCACCCAGGCCTGCGTCGCGCTGCTGGTCGACACGTCGTTCTCGATGGCGATGGACGGGCGCTGGGTGCCGATGAAGCGCACCGCGCTGGCGCTGCACACCCTCATCCGCAGCCGCTTCCGCGGCGACCACCTGCAGCTGATCGGCTTCGGTCGCAGTGCCCAGGTCATGGAGATCGAGGAGCTCACCGCCCTCGACGCCATGTGGGACAAGGGCACCAACCTGCACCACGCGCTGCTGCTGGCCAACCGCCACTTCCGCAAGCACCCCAACGCCCAGCCGGTGCTGCTCATCGTCACCGACGGCGAGCCGACCTCCCACCTGGAGACCAGCGGCGAGGTCTACTTCAGCTATCCGCCCCACCCGCTCACCGTGGCCTACGCCGTGCGCGAGCTCGACAACGCGATGCGGCTGGGGGCCCAGACCACCTTCTTCCGCCTCGGCGAGGACCCCGGTCTGGCCCGCTTCATCGAGCAGATGGCCCAGCGGGTCGACGGCCGGGTCGTCGCCCCGGAGCTCGACGACCTCGGCGCCGCCGTGGTCGGCTCCTACCTCGGCGACCGCAGCGGCCGCTCCGGTGGGGACCTTGGCTGGGACGAGGGCGGCGCCCGCGGCGGAGGCTACGGCGGTCTCTTCGGCGGCGGCCGGGGCTGGTGGGTCGGGGGCGACTGAGGCGGCGGCCCCGCCTCGGGCCCTCGGCTCAGCGCGGGGCGCGCTCCCAGTGGCCGCAGCCCCGCGACGACGTCCGGCGCACCCCTGCGCAGTCGGGCCACCGCGCGGGCGCGCTGAGCTCGTCGGTGTGCAGGTCGCGCTCCATCACGTGACGCGCCGGTCGCCACCCCGCGGCGAGCGCGGCGCAGTCGCACCCGCCGCCTCGGTGGGACAGCCGCCGCTCCAGCCCCGTCGCCGTGGGGGAGCGCACCTCGCGGAAGCGCTCGGCCCAGCGCATCGAGCCGTCGCAGCCGTGGGCCTGCAGCATCCGGGCCACGAAGCACAGCGAGCACTCCCGCGGGCGCGGCCAGGTCGCCTCGGCGGCCTCGTCGAGGATCTGGACCGCCACCCGGTCGCGCAACGGTGGGGTGTCGTGGTCGTGCACGCGTCCTCCGCTCCCGTCCGGTGCACCCTGCTCCGGCGTACGGACAGGTCTAGCGGGGGGCACCGACAGTCGCGGGCGGCGGCACGAGGGCCGCTAGGACCGCGCCACCGCCGCGCCGAAGGAGCGCGGCGAGCGCAGCCAGTCGACCGCGACCCCGCCGTCGGGTCGCGAGCCGGCGACCCTGACCTCCACCCGCACCGGGCCCTCGCCCGGCTCGGCCTCGAAGCAGTCGGTGTCGAGGCGCATCCTGACCAGGTCGTCGGCGTAGCGGGGGTGCAGGGCGTAGTCGCACAGCACGCGCTCCCCGGTCTTGCGCAGGCTCCAGGAGAAGGTGCGCAGCAGCGCGTAGTCGGTGCCGGCGAAGAAACCGCCGGTCAGCACGTAGTCGGGCTCCCGGTCACCGTCGGTGTCGAGGAAGACCGAGCCCCCGGTGACCTTCGGGCCGCTCTTGCGCAGGTCGCGCACCTCCACCGTCACCCGCACGGCGCCCTCACGGTTGACCACCGTCACCGCGCGCAGGTCGGCGGGGTGGTCGAGGTCGCCGGCCTTGTCGGAGAACGTCCTGGTCGCGGCGCTCGCCGGCAGCGCCGCCGTCACCAGCACGGCCACCGCCGACGCCACCACGGCGCCCACCGAGCGGCTCCCGCGTCTCGTCAGGACCATCCCCACCACGACCTTCCACGTCCGCGCGGCACCCCGACGGGCGCCGTCACCCCAGGCCTACTCCGGGTGCGTGCGCCGGCGCAACCGCCCGACGGCCCTCGACAGGGCGCGACGGCGCTCCGACGCTCGACGGGCACGGCGGCTCACGCAGGGTGCAGCACGGCGGCGAGCTCCTCGACGCCGTCGACGACCCGCGGGCCGGGGCGGGCCCAGTGGGCGTCGGCGTCCACGGGGTGCACGAGGACCCCGGCGGGCAGCAGGTCCGCGGCGAGGAGCGCGTCGGCCTGCTGGCGGGCGCCCTCGCGGTCGTAGCCGCACGGGGCGACCACGACGACGTCGGGGCGCGCCTCGTGCACGCGCTCCCACAGCACCCGGGTCGACTTCTCGCCCGCAGCGCCGAGCACGCACTCACCGCCGGCGGCCTCGACCATCTCGGGGATCCAGTGGCCGGGGGCGTAGGGCGGGTCGGTCCACTCCAGCACCACCACCCGCGGGCGGGGTCGGCCCGCCACGCGCGCCCGGACGGCGTCGAGGCGGGTCGACAGCGAGGCGGCAAGCGCCTGCGCGGCAGGCTCGCGGCCGGTGGCCCGGCCCAGGGCGACGACGGTGTCGAGGACCTCCGCCAGGGTGTGGGGGTCGCAGGTCAGGACCTCCGCGGTGCAGCCTAGGTGCGCCAGCGCGTCGTCGACCACGCCGACGTCGACCGCGCAGACCGCGCAGAGGTCCTGGGTCACCACCAGGTCGGCGTCGAGTCCCGCCAGCGCGCCGGCGTCGAGGCGGTAGAGGTCCTCACCGCGTGCGGCCGCAGCGGAGACGAAGGCGTCGATCTCCTCCGGCGCCAGCCCCTCGGGCATCGCCGAGGTCGACACGATGGTGCGGCTGCGGGCCTCGGCGGGGGTGTCGCACTCGAAGGTCACGCCGACGACGTCGTCGCCCGCGCCGATGGCGAAGAGCGCCTCGGTGGTGGCGGGGAGGAGGGAGACGATGCGCACGCCGTCAGTCTGCCTCTCCGAGCTCGCGGGCCACGACCCCGGCGGCCGCCGCGACCAGGGCGTCGCGCGCGACGGCGTCGACGTCCTCGCTGCGGGTCAGCACGGCCACCACGACCGGTGCGCGGCCGGGCGGGGTGACGACGGCGACGTCGTTGCGGGCGGCGTAGGTGGCCCCCGACCCGGACTTGTCGGCGACCGCCCAGTCGTCGGGCACGCCGGCGCGCACCAGGGTGTCACCGGTCTCGTTGCCCGACATCCACCGCAGCAGCAGCCGTCGGTCGGCGGGAGCGAGGGTGTCGTCGACCGCAAGGGTGCGAAGCGTGGTGGCCAGCGCCCGCGGCGTGGTGGTGTCGCGGTCGTCGCCGGGCTCGAAGCGGTTGAGCGTCGGCTCGGTGCGCCGCGGGTCGGTCACCCGGTCGCCCAGCCCGCGCAGGGCGCGACGCAGGCCGTCGGGCCCGCCGATCGCCTCGAGCACGATGTTGCCGGCGGTGTTGTCGCTGACCCGCACGGCGGCCTCGGCGGCGGCGCCGAGGGTGAGGCCGCGCCCCACCCGCTGCTCGACCACGGGGGAGTAGTCGACCAGGTCGGTGCGGCGCACCGGCACGACCCGCTCGAGGTCGGAGGGCGTCGTGCGGTCGAGCAGCACCGCGGCGGCCAGCGCCTTGACGGTCGAGGCGTAGGGGAAGCGCTCGTCGCCGCGGTGGGCCAGGGTCTCACCGGTGGCGGTGTCGATGGCCACGACGCCGACCCGGGCGGCGTACCGCTCCTCGAGGGCGGCGAACGCGGCTCGCCCGGTGGCCGGCTGCTGCGGGTCGACCGAGGAGGTGGCCCCGGGGCCGCCCGAGGGTCCGCTGCTGCGTGCAGGGGCGTCGTCGCCCCCCGCGCCGGAGCCGCAGCCGGCGGTCAGCACGAGGGCGAGGAGACCCGCCGCGGGGGTCAGGCGGCGGCGGGGGCGGTCGGACAGGGGCGGGAGGGCACGCGTCACCCCTCCTGCCTACCAGCCCCGGCCAGACGCCTACAGTCGGCGCAGTGGGGGACCTGTCGCTGACCGTGATCGCGCTCCTCGCCCTCGCGGCGGTCTCGGCGGGCTTCGTGGACGCCGTGGTGGGAGGCGGCGGTCTGATCCAGCTGCCGGCGCTGCTGCTCGGCCTGCCGGGCGCCTCGCCGGTGCAGGTGCTGGCGACCAACAAGCTGGCCTCGATCTGCGGCACCAGCACGAGCGCGGTGACCTTCTACCGCCGCGTGCGCCCCGACCCGCGGACCTTCCTGCCGCTCATGCTGGCCGCCTTCGTCGGCTCCGCGCTGGGCGCACTGCTCGCCTCGCAGGTGCCCCGCGAGGCCTTCGAGCCGATCGTGCTCGTCGCCCTGGTGGTGGTGGGGGCCTACGTGCTGCTCAAGCCCAGCCTCGGCGAGGTCACCGCGCTGCGCTTCGCCGGCCACCACCACACCACCGCCGCGCTCGGCGTCGGGGCCCTCGTCGGCTTCTACGACGGGGCGCTCGGCCCGGGCACCGGCAGCTTCTTCGTCTTCGCCCTCGTCGGCCTGCTCGGCTACGGCTTCCTCGCCGCCTCCGCTCAGGCCAAGATGGCCAACTGGGCCACCAACCTCGCCGCGCTGTGCGTCTTCGTGCCCCAGGGCGCGGTGCTGTGGCAGATCGGGCTGCTCATGGGCGCCTGCAACGTGCTCGGCGCCTACGTCGGCGCGCGCACGGCGGTCGCGCGCGGCGCCGCCTTCGTGCGGGTCTTCTTCCTGCTCGTGGTCTCGGCCTTCGTGGTGCGCCTCGGCGGCGGCGTGCTCGGGGTGTGGTGAGCCCGTGAGCGCCCAGGCCTACGCGACGGTGCGCGGCTCGGTCGCGGTCGAGACCGAGGTGAGGCGCTCGCGCTTCCTCTGCGTCGTGGAGCGGGTCGGGGGCGGGGCCGCGGAGGAGGCCGCCCGGGCCGTGGTCGAGCGGCAGCGGCGTGCCCACCACGACGCGCGGCACCACTGCTCCGCCTTCGTGCTCGGCCCGCCACCGCAGCCGGTGGAGCGCTCCTCCGACGACGGCGAGCCCGCCGGCACGGCCGGCGCCCCGATGCTCGAGGTGCTGCGCGGGGCCGGCCTCAGCGACGTCGTCGCGGTGGTGACGCGCTGGTTCGGCGGCACGCTGCTGGGCGCCGGCGGCCTGGTGCGCGCCTACGGCGACGCCGTGCGCGCCGCGCTCGACGAGGCCGACGTCGTGCGCCGCTCGCTGCTCGTCGAGCTCGAGGTCGACGTGCCCCACGCCGACGCGGGCCGGATCGAGGGCGAGCTGCGGGCGCGCGGCACCCGCGTCCTCGGGGCGACGTACGCCGGGGCCGTCACCCTGCGCCTGGGGGTGGCTCCCGAGCGCGAGCCGGCCCTCCACGCCACGCTGGCCGAGCTGAGCTCCGGGGCGCTCGCGGCCCGCGAGGTCGGTCGCCGCTGGGTCGACGCCTGAGCCCGGCCGCGGGCAGCGCCTAGGCTCGGGGCATGAGCATCCCCGTGGAGATCGCCGACCTGGCCGCCGCGCTGGAGGACTTCGGCGCGGGCTACCTGCTGACCGTCTCCACCTCGGCCGGGGTGAAGGCCGTGACGGTCGAGCCGACCCTCGAGGGCGGCACGCTGCTCGTGCGTGCCCCCGGGCGCGGCACGCTGGCCAACCTCGCGGCCCACGAGGCGGTCACCGTGCTCTTCCCGCCCCGCGAGCCGCGCGGCCACACCCTGCTCGTCGACGGCACCGCCACGGCCTGCGGCGACACGGGCGAGGACGTGAGGGTCGAGCCCACCGGCGCGGTGCTGCACCGCCCGGCCGACCACGCCGACGGGCCGCCCGCCCCGGGGGCCGGCGGCTGCGGCCACGACTGCACACCGGTCACCTGAGCGCTCACCTGAGCGGTCACGTGAGCGCCGGGCAGGACGCCCGGGCAGGATGACCGGGTGACCGAGCAGCCCTCCGCCGCGCCCGACCCCGCCATCCGTCCCGCGACCGAGGCCGACTGGCCGCGCGTGTGGACCTCCTTCGAGCAGATCGTGCGGGCCGGGGAGACCTACGCCTACCCCGAGGACCTCACCTGCGAGGAGGCCCGTGCCCTGTGGACCGGCGGCCCGGGCGCGGTGGTGGTGCTCGAGGAGGACGGCGAGGTGCTCGGCAGCGCCAGGATGGGCCCCAACCGGCCCGGGCGGGGCGCCCACGTCGGCACGGCGTCGTTCATGGTCTCCGAGCGGGCCCGCGGGCGCGGCGTCGGGCGGCGGCTGGGCGAGCACGTGGTGCGGTGGCACCGCGAGCAGGGATTCCGCGCCATCCAGTTCAACGCGGTGGTCGAGACCAACACCGCCGCCGTCGCGCTGTGGCGCTCGCTGGGCTTCACCGTCGTCGGCACCGTGCCGGAGGCCTTCGACTCCCGCGCCCACGGCCTGGTCGGGCTCCACGTGATGCACCTGCCGCTGACGGGCCCCACGCCCTAGCGGCGCCGGCGGGTCAGGTCGCGGCGCCGGCGGGGCCCGGGTCGTGCCCGCGGACCTCCGCGGTGAGGCAGGAGGCGAGCAGCGCCAGCCCGGCGAGCAGCCCCGCGACCGGCGCTGCGTCCCCGACGCCCAGGCCCGCCGCCACCGCGCCGGCGCCGCCGACCAGCACCAGCAGGCCGCCGAGCCGGGTGAAGACGGGGGCGCCGAAGGCGCGTGCGAAGGGCAGGAAGTGGGCGCCCACGACGAGCACCACCCAGGGCAGCACCACCGCCTCGAGGTCGAGGGCCACCCACGCGCGCGCACCGACGACGATCGCGACCGCCATCAGCGTGACGCTCCAGCCGTAGGTGCGCAGCGCGCTGCGCGGGGGTGCCGCGCCCCCACCGCCGCGACCGCGTCGGGCGACCAGCGCCGCACCCACGGTCAGGACGAGCAGGGCCACCGCCGCGGCCCGCAGCCACGTGGTGGCGGCCAGGTCGCCGGCGGCGTTCCAGACGAAGAGCGCGCCACCTGCGGCTCCGACCACGCTCCCGAGAGATCGACCGTCCACCGGGCCACCCCATCACACCCGGCTCAGCCCTCCGCGAAGCCCGGCATCGACTCGGTGAGGATCTCGCGGAAGGGCACCTCGGCCTCGAGCTGGCTGAGGATCCCGATCGCGCCCAGCCAGGTGCGGTGGATGAGGAGGTAGGACGGGGGCAGGTTGATCTTGATGGCGACGGTGAAGGAGGGGTCGCGAGGGTTGTTGATCCGCTGGAACTGCTCCTGCATCCACGCGCGGGTGAAGCGGAAGCGCTCGGTCTTGGTCGGCTCGACGAAGGGCGCGAGGTAGTCGAGCAGCTGCTGGGGGTCGAGGCTGACCTTGTCGCGCACGAAGCCCTCGCCCCGCAGCCCCTCCATGAGGGCCTCGGCGTCGCCGGTGGCGGCGACGCGGATGAGCCGGCCGGTGGCCTCGGGCAGGCGCCCCTCGGGGAGCCGGGCCACGGCGCCGAAGTCGAGCACGCCCATGCCGCCCGGCTCGTCGTCGCGGCGCGGCAGGATGCGGAAGTTGCCGGGGTGGGGGTCGGCGTGGAGCATGCCCGTGCGCGCCGGTCCGGCCACGAGGAAGCGCACGAAGAGCTCGCCGTAGTGGTCGCGCTCGGCCTGGGTGCCCTCGGCGATCACCTTGGCCAGCGAGGAGGTCGACTCGAGCCACTCGGTGACCAGGGTGGTGTCGCCGGCGGCCACCACGTCGGGCACGAGGATGTCGGGGTCGTCGCGGAACGCGGCTGCGAAGGCCCGCTGGGCCTCGGCCTCGAGGCGGTAGTCGAGCTCCTCCTCGGTGCGGGCCTGCATCTCCTCGATGAGCGGCTTGACGTCGAGACCGGGCACCATCGGCCCGATGGTGCGGGCCAGGCGGGAGAGCTGCTTGAGGTCGGAGCGCAGCGCGTCGCCGGCGCCGGGGTACTGCACCTTCACCGCGACGTCGCGCCCGTCGTGCCACCGGCCCTTGTGCACCTGGCCGATGGAGGCGGCCGCCGTCGGGCCGCCGTCGAGCCAGGTCAGCTGGCTGCGCCAGGTCGGGCCGAGGTCGGAGGCGATGGTGTCGCGCACGGTCTGGGTCGGCATGGGGGGCGCGGAGTCCTGGAGCTTGGTCAGTTCGGCGCGGTAGGGGCCGGCGAGCTCCTCGGGCAGGGCGGCCTCGAGCACCGAGAGCGCCTGGCCGAACTTCATGGCCCCGCCCTTGAGCTCGCCCAGGGTGCGGAAGACCTGCTCGGCCGTGCGCTGCTGGATGTCGGACATGACGGTCTCGGCGGGTCTGCCGCCGATCCGCTTGCCGAAGCCGAGCGCGCTGCGCCCGGCGTATCCCAGCGGCAGGGCCGCGAGGCGGGCCGTGCGCGCTGCTGCCTTGCGGGGGAGTTCGGGCATGGCCCCATCCTCCCCGAGCAGTCCTAATCCGGGCCGAGCACGACCGCCGTCCCGGAGCCGGGGCCGGGGTCCGCGCCGGCGGGCGCAGGCTCCTTGAGCTCCACGAAGAGCACCCGGGTGTCGGTCTCGCCGATGTTCTCCCCGAGGTGCTCCTGCGCCGGGAGCCACACCGCCGCGCCGGCCGGCAGCTCCACGTCGACCTCGGACTGCCCGCCCACCAGGCGCCGACGGAAGGACGACAGCGTCCACATCACCGAGTCGGGGTGGCGGTGGACCACCGTGCGGACGCCGGGGACGTCCTCGTAGAGCAGCACGCGCACGCGCTCGTTCTCCATGACCACGCGGTAGTGCTCGGGGTTGGAGGCGACGCAGTCGAGGGCCATGGCCCCGAGCCTCGACCCGGCGGGCGGGTCCGGCCAGGGTCGGAGGTCCCGCGCCCGGGCGGACGAGCCCGCGTGCTCAGGCGCCGGGGCGCGGCGCCCCCGAGGCTGGGGCGATGAGCTACTCCTTCATCCTCCTGCGCACCGCCCTCCAGGTCTTCGGGCTGCTGATCACGCTCGGGCTGGCCACGGCCGGGTCGGCGCTGCTCGGCTTCGGTGTCATGACCGCCTGCACGTCGACGACGCCGTCGTGCGGTCTGACCGACGCCGTGCTCGTCGTCGGCTGGCTGCTCCAGGGGGCGCTGCTCCTGGTGGCGGCCGCGCTCTGCGTCGGCCCGGTCGTACGCCGCCTGCGCCCGGTCACCCACCTGGCCCTGGCCGCGGCCGTGCCGCTCACCGCGCTGCTGGTGCTCGCGGGCACCGGCTGGGTGGCCGAGCGGTCCTACTGCCTGCCGTGGCACGACTCGGCGCGCCCCGACGACTACTGCGAGGTGACCCTCTAGGCCCGGCGCGGGGTGGCCCGGCGCAGCGCGGGCAGCAGGGCGAGGGCGAGCAGCCCGCCGCCCAGCGAGAGCGTCGCGAAGCTGCTGGCGCTCACCACCAGGCCCGACAGCACGCCGCCGGTGGCACCGGCCAGGGCGACCAGCACGTCGATCGCGCCCTGCACGCGGGGCCGGGTGGCGGGCTCGGTGGCGTCGACCACGAGGGCCGTGCCGGCGATGAGCCCGAGGTTCCAGCCCAGTCCGAGCAGCACCAGGGCCAGGGTGGTGAGCACGAGCGAGTCGCCGGGCGCGAGGGCCGCGGTGACCCCGGAGGCCAGCAGCACCGCGCCGGCGAGCACCGCCACCGGTGTGCGGCCCCACCGGTCGACCAGCCGGCCGGTGAGCGGGGAGGGCAGGTACATCGCGGCGATGTGCAGGCTGATCACGAGGCCGACGTCGGCCAGGTCGTGGCCGTGCTCGCGCATGTGGACCGGCGTCATCGTCATGATCGCCACCATCGTGACCTGGGTGAGCACCATGACGGTGGCGCCGACGTGGGCGCCGGGCCGGGTGCCGGGCCGGGTGCCGGGCCGGGTGTCGCGCCGGGTGCCGGGGGAGACCGGCGCACCGGCCGCGGTCGGTGCGGGCGCGGTGTCGAGGCGCCGGGCGAGCAGCAACGGGTCGGGCCGCAGCAGGGCGAGCAGCACGACCCCGGCCGCGGAGTAGGCCATCGCGGCCAGCAGGAACGGCCCGGCCAGGGCGGGCAGACCGAGCCCGACCGCGAGGCGGCCCAGCGGGCCGACGAGGTTGGGCCCGGCGACGGCGCCGACCGTGGTGGCCACCAGCGCGGTGCTGATCGCGCGGCCGCGCTCGGCGGGGGAGGCCAGGTCGGTGCCGGCGTACCTCGCCTGGAGGTTGGTGGCTGTGCCGGCGCCGTAGACCAGCAGGGCCGGGAGCAGCAGCACGACGCTGTCGAGGGCGGCGGCCACGACGATGCCCGCCGCTCCCGCCCCGCCGGCCAGGAAGCCCGCGGCGAGCCCGACCCGGCGCCCGAGCCGCTGGCTGGTGCGCCCCACGACGTACGCCGCGAGCGCCGAGCCGAGCGTGAAGAGCGCGACGGGCAGCCCGGCCAGACCGTCGGAGCCGAGCATCTGCTGGGCCAGCAGCGCCCCGACCGTGACGCCCGCGGCCAGCCCGGCCCCGCCCAGCACCTGGCCGGCCACGACCACGCGCATCGTGTGCCGCTGGACGCGCAGGCGCTCGGCCTCGCCGACCGAGGCGGTCCCGGCGGTCCCGGCGGTGGGTGCGGTCACGTCGGCCTCCTGGGCGGCGGTGGGGTGGCCCCCGGAACCTAGCCGGGCCCGGAGGACCTGTCGTCGCCGAGGTCCTCGGCGAGGTCGTCGGGCAGGTGCTCGGTGGCGAAGCCCACCTCGACGCGCTGGAAGCCCTTGAGCTGCTGGGCCTTGGCCAGGTCGGTGTAGGAGCGCACGTCGCCCTCGGTGAGGGTGACGTTGTCGGTGAAGGGCGTCAGCAGGGTGCGCGGGTGGAGGCGGTCGACGAGCACGACGTTGAGCTCCAGGCAGAGCACCAGCATCACGCTGGTGAGGTAGAGGAAGCCGAGCAGACCCAGCACGACGGCGAAGACGCCGTTGGTGGCGCTGGCGCCGCCGCTCGAAGCGCCGACCAGCGCGACCCCGGCGTACTGGAGCCCGAGCCAGGCCACTGCCGCCACGCAGGCCCCGGGCAGGACGTCGCGCCGCTCCAGCTCACGGGTCGTGGCGAAGCGGAAGACGAAGGAGAAGGCGGCGGCGTGGATGAGCAGGGTGCCGACGAGGATCGCCACCGACGAGAGCGGGCCGAGCACGTCGATCGCGCCCACGATCCCGGCGACGGCCGTGGTGGCGAGCACGTCGGCCCCGATCACGCCGAGCAGCACCAGGCTGCGGCCGCGGGCGGCGATGGGGTTGGGACGCTGGTTGCGCGGCACGGTCCAGGCGTTGTTGACGGCGTTCTGCACCGCCTGGCCCACGCCCATCGCGCCGTAGAGCGCGCCGCCGAGACCGACGACGATGCCGGTCACGCCGCCGCCGAGGCCCTCGGGGCGCTGGAGGTCGTCACCGACCGCCGGCAGCTGCGCCAGCGCGGAGTCGAGCAGCCGCTCCTGGAGGTCGGGGTGGCCGACGAGCACGAAGCCGAGGATCGTCGAGGCCAGGAGCAGCAGCGGGAAGAGCGAGACGAAGGCGTAGTAGGTGATCTGCGCCGACAGGCTGCCGCCCGCGTCGTCGACGTACTTGTAGACCACCGCCAGGGGCAGGCCCACGGCCTTGTGGCGCTGCTGGAAGCGGTCGACCCGGGAGACCAGGCCCTCGTCCTCGGTGTGCTCGGGGCGGGTCTCAGTGCTCGGCACGCAGGGCCTCCATCCGGGCCAGGACGGCCTCGAGGGCGTCGTCGACCTCGTCGGCCTCGTGGTCCTCGGCCAGGCTGGCGCCGAGGCGGTCGAGCACGGGGCGGCGACCCCGGGCCGCGGGGTCGCCGGGCGCCCCGGGGGAGTCGGGGCCACCTGCGTGCAGCGAGGCCTCGAGCAGCAGGTGGCCGAGCACGCAGGTCACGAACGCACGGTACGCCGCCACCGCGGCCGCGTCGTCGAACCCGCCGTCGACGAGCACGACCAGCACCTCCTCGACCCAGTCGACGTCGCCCAGCGGCGGGCGCAGCCCCGGCGCCGCCGCGGGGGCCGTCGCCAGGGCGGCGAAGGCCTCCGGGCGGGCCAGCGCGACGCGGCGCAGGTCGTGGGCCAGCCGCTGCAGGTGGTCCTGCCAGCAGCGCGCCGCGCCCGGGTCGGCGCGGCGCTCCGCGCGCAGCCGGTCGAGGAGGTGGTGCAGGTCGTCCACGGGTGTCCTTGCCGTTCGTTCCGGTTGAGGCGGCCCTGGCTCCATCCTGGAGCGCACGCAGGGACTTACAGCGTAAATCCGCTCAGCGCGCCGGGCCGCGGTCGGGTCAGTGCCGCGCGTCGCCCTCGATGTCGACCCCGGCGTGGCGGTCGCCGGTGGCGCCGGCATAGGCGAGACCGGCCAGCGCGGCCCCGACGAGGGGCGCGACGACGAAGAGCCACGACTGGCCGAGGGCGGCGGTGTCGAACCAGGCCACGCCCAGGGTGCGGGCGGGGTTGACCGAGGTGTTGGTCACCGGGATCGAGACCAGGTGCACCAGCGTCAGGGTGAGGCCGATGGCCAGGGGGCCGAAGCCGGCGGGCGCGCGCCGGTCGGTGACGCCGAGGATGACGAAGACGAAGACGGCGGTGAGCACGACCTCGGTGACCGCGGCGGCGAGCAGGGTGTAGCCGGCCGGCGACAGGTCGCCGTAGCCGTTGGTGGCGAAGCCGTCGGCGGTGGTGAAGCCCTCGCGGCCCGAGGCGATGACGTAGAGCAGGCCGCCCGCGACGCTCGCTCCGACCAGCTGGGCGCCGACGTAGGCCGGCACGTCGCGCCACGCGAAGCGGCGGGCGACGGCGAGGCCCAGGCTGACGGCGGGGTTGAAGTGGCCGCCCGAGACGTGACCCACGGCGTAGGCCATGGTCAGCACGGCCAGGCCGAAGGCCAGCGCGACGCCGAGGTAGCCGACCTCGTCACCGGCCAGGACGGCGGTGCCGCAACCGGCCAGCACGAGCCAGAAGGTGCCGACGGTCTCGGCGGCCAGGCGCACGGGCAGCGGCGGCGGCGCCGGTGCGGGAGAGGTGCGCGGGCGGGCCGGGGTGGTGGTCGAGCGGGACATCGGGTCGTGCCTCCTGGTCGTGACGCGCGGTGGCGTCGGTCGGTGGGTGGGTGGCGCCCCGGCGGTCCGGGGCGCGACAGGCGGCCCTCGCACGACGCGGACCGGTCGCGGGAGAGCCGCCTGCTGGGCGTGAGGAGTGCGGTGCGGGGGAGCGTCACGCGGCGCGCCGGTCGTCGACCGGCCCCCGGGGGCCTGGGGCCCGGGTCAGCCCTTGAAGACGTCCTTGACGTCCTCGCCGGTCTTCTTGGCCGAGGCCTTGGCCTGGTCGGCCTTGCCCTCCGCCTTCAGCGAGTCGTTGCCGGTGACGTCCCCGACGACCTCCTTGGCCTTGCCGAGAGCGTCCTCAGCGGCGTTCTTGGCCTTGTCAGCGATACCCATGATGGTTCCTCCTCGGTGTGGTGGGTCGTTCGTGGATGCGAACACCAGGTAGTCGCACCGACCTGCGCGATCGTCACGCGCGGCCGGGATGATCTGGATCACGCCGGGGGGTCGGCGGTGTGTAGCCTCCCCCCATGCCGGGGCCCCCCCGTCGCGCCGCGACGATCTACGACGTCGCCCGCGAGGCCGCGGTGAGCATCTCGACGGTGTCCAACGTGCTCAACAAGCCCGAGCGGGTGGCGAGGCCCACCCGCGAGCGGGTCCTCGCGGTCGCCGACGAGCTGGGCTACGTGCCGAAGTCGAGCGCGGCGCACCTGGCCCGCAAGCGGGTCGGGCGGATCGGGGTCGTCGCTCCCTTCACCGCCTACCCGTCCTACCTCCAGCGGCTCACCGGGATCCTCCGCGGCGCCTCCGGCCAGCAGCTGGAGGTCGGGGTCTTCGACCACGAGTCGGCGGCCACGGCCGCGACCCCGCTGCTGGCGAGCATCCCCGTGCGCGGTGCGGTCGACGGGCTGATCGTCATGGGCTCCTCGATCGAGCAGGTCGTCGAGGAGCGGCTGCTGGCCCACGGGGTGCCGGTGGTCGTGGTCGACGCCGACAGCGGCGCCTTCAGCGTGGTGACCATCGACGACTTCGGCGCAGGTCGCACCGCCGCGCAGCACCTGCTCGACCTCGGCCACCGCCGGCTCGGCTACGTGCTGGAGCGGCAGGAGGCGGAGTACGAGTCGCAGGCGCGACGTCGGCTCGGGGGCTTCCGCGAGGCGGTGGCCGAGGTGCCCGGGGCCACCCTCGAGGTGGTCTCCTGCCTCGGCACCGCGGCGGCCGCGGAGCAGGTCGCGGCCGGGATGCTGGCCGGCGGACCGGGCGGGCGGCCGACGGCGGTGATGGCCCACTTCGACGACCTCGCGCTCGGCGTCGTGCGGGCCGCGCGGGCGCTCGCGCTGCGCGTGCCCGACGACGTGAGCGTGCTCGGCTTCGACGACGGGCCGGTCGCCGACGCCGCCGACCTGTCCACGGTGCACCAGCCCTTCGAGGAGTCCGGGGAGGTCGCCGTACGGCTCCTGCTGCAGGCGATGGCGGCGGCCGTCGCCGGGGGAGCCGCCCCGCAGCGCCAGACCTCGGTGCTCGACTGCTCGCTGGTGCAGCGGGCCTCGACCGCCGCACCGTGACGGGGCGCCGCGTCCTCGGAGCGGCCAGCGAGGGTCCGCGCAGCGGCTGGATCGTTCCATAAAAGTGCTTTACAAGAAGTTGTTGACGCGCGTGACGGACGCCACTTAGGTTGGCGCCGTCGCGGACTCGGGTCCCACCCGCGGCACCCCGATCGAAGGAGCACCCGTGACCAGGACGACCGTCCGCTTCCCCGCCCGGCTCACCGGCCTCGTGGCGACCCTCTCCGTGCTGGCCGTGGCCGGCTGCGGCGCGCCGGGGTCGGGCAACGAGACCGCGACCCAGGACCCCGACCGCGAGGTGGGCACCGAGCTCACCGACGAGGACGTGACCCTGGACCTCTACCTCGAGACCGGCTTCCCGCTGGTCGAGGAGCTGAGCGAGGAGTTCACCCGCCAGCACCCCAACATCACCTTCGACATCCGCAGCGACCAGTTCGCCGCGCTGACCGAGAACGCCCCGCGCGTCATGGCCAGCGACGACGCCCCCGACCTCATCCGCCTGCCCACGATCGTCGACGCGGCCAAGGACGGGCTGCTGCTCGACCTCGACCCCTACTACGACGCCTTCGGCTGGGACGAGTTCCCCGAGTCGCAGCTCGAGCAGCTCCGGGTCGACGACGACGGCACCCGCGGCAGCGGCTCGCTCTACGCCATGGGCGTGGGCTACTCGGTGACGGGCGTCTACTACAACACCCGCATCGCCGAGGAGATCGGGCTCGAGGAGCCGCCGGCCACCATCGACGAGCTCGAGGACGCCATGGCCGAGGCCAAGGCCGCCGGCGAGCAGCCGATCGTGCAGTTCAACGACATCGGCGGCGTGGCCTTCCCGTTCCAGGCCCTGCTGAACCAGATGGGCGACCCGGCCGAGGTGGCCGCGTGGACCTACCAGAAGCCCGGCGCCACCATCGACACCCCGGCCGCCGTCGAGGCGGCCGACTACGTCGGGCGCTGGGCCGAGGAGGGCTACTTCCCCTCCGACGCCAACAGCCTCGACTACACCACGATGATGGGCCGCTTCGTCGACGGCGAGGGCCTGTTCATGTTCAACGGCGACTGGGAGTCGGCCAACCTCGACTCCTCGATGGGCGAGGACGTCGGCTTCTTCCTCATGCCCCCCGTCGAGGAGGGCAACGCCCCGGTCGCGATGGGCGCCCCCAACACCTACGCGATCCCGGCCAAGGCCGAGCACGCCGACGAGATGGCCTACTTCCTGAACTGGGTCCACACCGACGAGACCGCCCGCGAGATCGTCGTCGAGCAGGGCGGTGCCGCCCCCGGCGGGCCCGCCTCGCTGCCGCTGCCCGAGGTCGACCCCGACTCGCTGATCGCCCAGACCCTCGCCGGCGCCCAGACCATCGGGGAGTCGGGGGTGCTGGTGGACTTCATCGCCAACGCCACCTCCGGCATCTACGCCAACTCGATCCGCCCGGAGCTCCAGTCGCTCCTCGACGGCCGCACCAGCGGCGCCGACGTCCCCCCGGCGCTCCAGGCGACCTACGAGGACGAGCTGTCGTCGTGAGCGTCTCCGCAGCTCCCGTGGCGGCTGGGGAGGCCCTGACCTCCCCGGCCGCCACGGGCCGCGCACCCCGGCGCGGTCCCCGCCCCGGCGGCCTGCGCCGGTGGGGCCACCTGGCCTTCGTCGCGCCGGCCCTGGCCTTCTACGGCTACTTCGTGCTCTTCCCGCTCGGCACCTCGGTGCAGTACTCCCTCTACGACTGGAACGGCATCGGCCCCGCCACGTGGGTGGGTGCGGAGAACTACCGCCGGGTGCTCACCGACCCCGACCAGCTCGAGACGCTGCTGCACGCCTTCGAGCTGATCCTGTTCTTCACCGTCGTGCCCGTCGTGCTCGGCCTGGTCGCCGCCTCGCTGATGCACGGGCTGCGACCGGGTCCCTTCGCGACCGTCTCGCGCACCGTGCTCTTCATCCCGCAGGTCATCCCGCTGGTGGCCGCCGGCATCGTGTGGGACTGGGTCTACTCCAGCGACGGCATCGCCAACGAGGTGCTGCGCGCGATCGGGCTCGGCGACGTCGCCCGGCCCTGGCTGGCCGACTTCGAGACCGCGCTGCCCGCGGTGGGGCTCATCGGCTCCTGGGTGATGCTCGGCCTGTGCACCCTGCTGCTGCTCACCGGCATCAGCAAGATCGACCCCTCGCTGTACGAGGCGGCCCGCATCGACGGGGCCGGGCGGCTCAGCGAGCTGCGCCACGTCACCCTGCCCGGTCTGCGCCGCGAGCTGGGCGTCTGCGTCACGGTCACGATGATCGCGGCGCTGGCCAGCTTCGACATCATCTACATCTCGACCCAGGGCGGTCCCGGCCGCTCCACGATGGTGCCCGGGGTGGAGATCTACCGCCTCGCCTTCACCGAGCGCGAGATCGGGCGGGCCTCGGCCATGGCCGTCGTGCTCATGGTGCTGGTGCTCGTCACGATCGTCCCCGTCCAGCGACTGACCCAGAGGGCCGACCAGTGACCGCGACCCGCCGCGCCGACCTCGCCGGACGGGGCCTCCTCGTCGTCTTCATGGTGCTGACCCTCGTGCCCTTCGCCAGCCTGTTGCTCACCGCGCTCCAGCCGCAGGGCAGCATCCCCACCGGGCTCAGCTGGCCCGCCGACCCGCAGTGGCACAACTTCGTCGACGCCTACCGCGTCGCCGACCTCACCCCGCTGCTGGTCTCGAGCATGCTCATCGTGGCCGGCGTCGTGCCCGCTGCGCTGGTGCTTGCCAGCCTGGCCGGCTACGGGCTGGCCTCGCTCAAGGTGCCCGGCGCGTCGTGGATCTTCCTGCTCTTCGTGCTCGGGCTCACCATCCCGTTCGAGTCGCTCATCACGCCGCTCTACTACCAGATCGAGGCGCTCGGGCTGCTCAACACCCGCGCCGCGCTCGTGCTGCCGCTCATCGCGCTCTACATGCCCTTCGCGGTCTTCTGGATGCGGGCGCACTTCCTCACCGTGCCGGTCGAGCTCTCCGAGGCGGCCTACGTCGACGGCGCCGGGGCCTGGCGCACCTTCCGCCACATCCACCTGCCGCTGGCCGTGCCGGCCCTGTCGTCGCTGGCGATCCTGCTCTTCCTGTGGACCTGGAACCAGTTCATCCTCGCCATCGTCCTGGTCAGCGACCCCAGCAAGCGCACGATGGCCGGCGCGCTCGGCGCCTTCCAGGGCCAGTACGGCACCGACATCGTGCTGCTCTCCGCCGGCTCCCTGCTCATCCTGGCGCCCACCGTCGCGGTCTTCGTGCTCTTCCAGCGCCAGTTCTCCCGCGCGCTGCTCCAGGGCGCCGTCAAGGGCTGACCGCCCGCCGCTGCGCGCCCCTCCCGTCCACGCCCGTCCGCGCCCGTTCCCGACCCCTCGAGGACCACCGTGCCCCAGTACGACCTTCCCGCCGCCGAGCTCGCCGCCTACCGCGGCAGCGTCACCGAGCCCACCGGCCTCGCCGCCTTCTGGGAGGAGACCCTCCAGGCCTCCCGAGCGCGTGCCCGCGCTCCCCGGGTGGAGCCCGTCGACGCCCGCCTGCCCCTGGTCGAGGTGAGCGACGTGACCCTCAGCGGCTACGACGGCGAGCCCGTGCGGGCGTGGTACCGCCGCCCCGCCGGGGTGGGCGGCGACCTCCCGCTGGTCATCCGCTACCAGGGCTACACCGGCGGCCGCGGCCTGCCCCACCAGGTGCCGCACTGGACGCTGGCGGGCTACGCCACCCTCGACGTCGACAGCCGCGGCCAGGGCTCCGGCGGCGGCTGGGTCGGCGACACCCCCGACCCCCACGGGCACGGACCGTCGTACCTCGGGGGCTTCATGACGCGGGGCCTGGAGGACCCGGCCCGGCACTACTACCGCCGGCTCTTCACCGACGCGGTGCTGGCGGTCGACGCCGGCGTCGCGCTGCCGGGCGTCGACCGCGACCGGGTCGTCGTCGCCGGCGTCAGCCAGGGCGGCGGCATCGCGCTGGCCGTCTCGGGCCTGCACGACGGGCTGGCCGGCGTGCTCGCCGACGTGCCCTTCCTGTGCGACATGCCGCGCGGGGTGGCCATCGCCTCGACCGGCCCCTACCTCGAGGTGGCGGCGTTCCTCGCCTCCCACCGCGACGCCGCCGACCGCGCCTTCGCCACGCTCGCCCACTTCGACGCGGCGGTGCTGGGGCGCCGCGCGAGCGCGCCCGCGCTGATGTCGGTGGCGCTGATGGACACCGTCTGCCCGCCCTCCACCGTGCACGCGGCCCGCAACACCTACGGCGGCCCCAGCGAGCTGGTCGTCTACCCGTGGAACGACCACGAGGGCGGGCAGTTCCACCAGGAGGCGGCCCAGCTGGAGTGGCTGGCCAAGCTCCTCGGCGGCCCCACCCCCGGCCGGGCCTGAGCCGTGCCCGCGCGGGTCACCGTGGCCGACGTGGCCCGGGAGGCGCGGGTCTCGGTGGCCTCGGTCTCCCGGGCGCTCAACGACGCCCCGGGCGTCGGCGCCGCGACCCGCGACCACGTGCGCGCCGTCGCCCGACAGGTGGGCTACGAGCGCTTCGCCCCGGCCGCCGACCTGGCGCACGGAGCGGGCCGCGGCTCCGGCCCCGGGGCGGCCACGATGGCCGACGTCGCGGCCCGCGCGGGGGTCTCGCCCGCCACCGTCTCGCGCGCCCTCGCCGGCTCGCCCCGGGTCAGCGCCTCCACCCGCGCGCGGGTCGAGGCGGCCGCGCGGGAGCTCGGCTACACCGTCTGCACCGCCGCGGCCTCGACCGCCCGGGCCCGGTGAGCGCGGCGCCGGGGGCGACCACGGCGTGCTAACTTCGCCGCGAGCCAGAACACATCTGACGATGTGCGGGAATCCGGTGAGAATCCGGAGCTGACGCGCAGCGGTGAGAGTGACTGGTGGGACGACGCACCACTGGGCCCGTGGCCTGGGAAGGTGTCCCACCGGGACGAACTCGAGTCCGAAGACCGGCTGGCTCGCCTGACCGATGCCGGCCCGCGCGACTCGGGTCCCCGACAGATGCGAGACCCCGCTGTGGCCGTGACCCGTCCCGCCCCGCCGACCGCGCCCGCGCGCGCCGCCGACCCGCCCCCGCCCGGCGTACGACGCGGCCCGCGGCTCGCGCTGCACCTGGGCCTGCTGGCGGCCCTGGCCGTCTCGCTCGTGGTGGCCCTCGCGCTGGGCTCGGAGCGGCTGCCGGTGGGCGGGGTCGTCGACGTGGTGCGCGAGCGCGTGCTGCACGGGCGCCCGGGCCCCGACCCGGTGCTCGACGTCATCGTCTGGGAGCTGCGCGCCCCGCGCGTGCTGATGGCGGCGGTGGTCGGCGCCGGGCTCGCGCTGGCCGGCACGGCGATGCAGACCCTGGTGCGCAACCCGCTGGCCGACCCCTACCTGCTCGGGGTCTCGGCGGGTGCCGGCGTCGGGGCGACGGCGGTCATCGCATTCGGTGCGCTCGCCGCGCTCGGGGCGTGGGCGCTGTCGGTGGGCGCCCTGCTCGGGGCGCTCGGCGCGGCGGTGCTCGTCTTCGGGGTCTCGCTGGCCCAGGGCGGCCTGACCCCGCTGCGGCTGGTGCTGACCGGGGTGGTGATGTCGTCGGCCTTCTCGTCGGTCTCCAGCCTCATGGTCTTCCTCGGCGAGGAGCCCCGCGCGACCGAGTCGGTGCTCTTCTGGCTGCTCGGCTCGCTCGCGGGCGCGACGTGGGCGCAGCTGGTGGCGCCCGCGGCGGCGGTGCTGGTGGCGGCGGTGCTCGTCGTCGGCGTGCACGGCTGGCTCGACGCGCTGGCCACCGGCGACGACACCGCCGCCGCGGTCGGCGTGCCGGTCGCCGCGCTGCGGGTCGCGCTCTTCGTCCTCACCTCCGCCCTCGTCGGGGTGCTGGTGGCGGTCTCGGGGGGCATCGGCTTCGTCGGCCTCGTCGTGCCCCACCTGGCGCGCCTGGTCGTCGGCGGCGGCCACCGGGCGATGCTCCCGGTGGCCGCGCTCGGTGGCGCGGTCTTCCTGGTGTGGGTCGACGTGGTCGCCCGCACCGTCGTGAGCCCGCAGGAGATCCCGCTGAGCGTGGTCACCGGCCTCGTGGGCGCGCCGGTCTTCCTGCTGCTGCTCGGGCGCCGGCGCTACCACTTCGGGGGCGGGGCGTGAGCGGCCGGCCCGCACCGGCCCTGACGGCCCGGGCGCTGTCGTGCGCGGTCGGCGGGCGCGTCGTGCTGCGCGGTGTCGACCTCGACCTGGCACCCGGCAGCACCACCGCCGTGCTCGGCGTCAACGGCTCGGGGAAGACGACGCTGCTGCGCACGCTGGCGGGCCTGACGCGCCCCGAGACCGGGGCGGTGCTGGTCGGCGACCGCGAGGTCCACGACCTGCCGGCGCGCCGCCGGGCGCAGGTCGTGGCGTTCGTGGCGCAGGAGGAGAGCCCGCCGGCCGACATGACCGCGGGGGAGTTCGTGGCGCTGGGGCGCCTGCCCCACCACCGGCCGTGGGCGCGCGGCGACGGCGACCGGCCCCACGCCCGCGCCGCCCTCGCCGAGGTCGGGCTCGACGCCGCCCTCGACCGGCCCTGCGCCCAGCTCTCGGGCGGCGAGCGGCGGCGGGTCTGCCTGGCCCGCGGCCTGGTGCAGGACTGCGAGCTGCTCGTGCTCGACGAGCCGACCAACCACCTCGACGTGAGCCACCAGGTGGCGCTGCTCGCGCTGCTGCGCGCCTCCGGGCGCACCGTGCTGACCGCGCTGCACGACCTCGCGCTCGCCGCGGCCCACGCCGACCAGGTGGTCGTGCTCCACGAGGGCCGGGTCCACGCCGCGGGTGCACCGCACGACGTGCTCACCCCCGACGTCGTCGCCCGGGTCTTCGGCGTCGACGCCGCCCACCTCAGCGACCCGCGGGGTCGCCACCACCTCGTCGTCGGCCCCGGCCGCCACCTGCGCTGACCCGGCTCCGCCGCGTCGGCCCACCGCCCTCCCGCCGCCCTCCCGTCGCTCCTCCCTCCCGAAGGCAGGTCCTCCGTGCACCGTCCCCTCCCCGTCCGTCCCCTCCCGGTCCGTCTCCTCGCCGTCCGCCCCGTCTCCGCGCTCGCCGCCGTGGCGGTCCTGGCCCTGACGACGTCGTGCGGTGCCGGCCCCGCGACCGGCCCGGCGGCGGGCTCGCCGGGCGCGACCGGCGCCTCGCTCGTGCTCGAGAACTGCGGGGAGGAGCGCGCCTACCCCGACCCGGCCGAGCGCCTCTACGTCTACGACGGCGGCATGATCGCGATGGTGCTCGCCGTGGGCGCGGCCGACGCCGTCGCCGGCATCAGCGGGCTCCAGGACGACGCCGAGGCCCTGGCCCGGGTCTACGGCGAGGACGTCGTGGCCGACCTCCCGGTGGCCAGCGAGGACCGCCCCACGGTCGAGAACGTCCTGCTCCAGCGCCCCGACCTCATGGTCGCCGGCTGGAGCTACGGGTGGGACGAGGACGCCGGTCTGACCCCCGACGGGCTGGCCGAGCGCGGCATCGCGGCGTGGACCCTCACCGAGTCGTGCCGCCAGGGCGACGGCGAGAGCCGCGGCGTCGTCGACCCCTGGACCGCGCTGAGCACCGACCTGACCGCGCTGGGCCGCCTCACCGGGCACGAGGACGACGCGGCCGCCCGGGTCGCCGACGTCGAGGAGCGCCTGGCCCGGCTGCGGCAGGCGCCGCGGGCCGCGGAGACGCCCACCGTGTTCCTCTTCGACAGCGGCACCGCCTCGCCCTTCACCAGCGGCTCCTACGGCGGGCCGCAGGGCGTCATCGACGCGGCCGGTGCCCGCAACGCCACCGAGGACGTCGCCGACACCTGGACCACCGTCTCCTGGGAGCGGGTGGCGGCCGCCCGGCCCGACTACATCGCCTTCGTCGACTACCCCGGCCAGAGCTTCGAGCAGAAGGTCGCCGTGCTGCGGGCCAACCCCGCGACCCGCGACCTGCCCGCGGTGCGCGAGGAGCGCTTCCTCGACCTGCCCTACGCCGCCTGGGTCAGCAGCCCGCTGAACATCGACGCCGCCGAGCAGCTGCGCGCCGCCCTGGAGGAGGTCGACCTGCTGCCCGACTCCGGCCTCGAGCCCGCCCACGACCTGCGGCCCTGAGTCCCCGGCTCAGGGCGCGCGCAGGTGGGCGCGCTGGCCCTGGCGCCCGATGAGGCTGAGGAACTCCACCGGGCCGGCCGAGGTCGCCCCGAACCAGTGCGGCGTGCGGGTGTCGAACTCCACGGCCTCGCCGGGGCCCAGGCGCAGGTCGTGCTCGCCGAGCACGAGGCGCAGCGTGCCGTCGAGCACGTAGGCCCAGTCGTGGCCCTCGTGGGTGCGCAGGGTGGGGCGCGCGTCGTCGCGCCCGGTGGGCAGGACGAACTTGTAGGCCTGGATGCCTCCCGGGCGTCGGGTCAGTGCGATCACGCTGCCGCCGTCACCGGTCGCCACCGGGCGCAGGTGCACCCGGGGGTCTCCGGTGGCCGGGGCGTCGACGAGCTCGTCGAGGGTGACCCCGTGGGCGCGGGCCAGGGGCAGCAGCTGCTCGAGGGTGGGGCGGCGCAGCCCCGACTCGAGCCGCGACAGCGTGCTGGTGGAGACGCCGGTCTCGTCGGCGAGCTCACCGAGCGTGAGGCCGCGGTGCTGGCGCAGGGCACGCAGCCGCGGGCCCACGGCGTCGAGGGTGCGGTCGGCCTGCTCCCGGGGATGGGTCACCGGGCCAGTTTGCCGTTCGGCAACAGAGATTGCCAGGCGTGGTCCGGACCGTCATCGTCGGGAGCCACGGCCGCCGCGGTGGCGGCCACGGAGGGAGACCCGTGACGCACGCGTTCGACAAGGACTACTGGGAGGGCGTCTGGCGCGGCGACCGCGCCCTGGCCATGGCCGCCGGTGGGCCCCACCCCCACCTCGTGGCCGGGACCCGCGACCTCGAGCCCGGCACGGCGCTCGAGGCCGGCTGCGGCGCCGGGGTGGAGGCGGTGTGGCTGGCCGGCGCCGGCTGGCGGGTGACCGGCGCCGACATCGCCGCCGACGCGCTCGCCCGGGCCGCCGAGCGGGCCGCCGCGGCCGGGGTCGCCGACCGGGTCCGGTGGGTCGAGGCCGACCTGTCGGTCTGGGAGCCCGAGGAGCGCTTCGACCTCGTCACCACCCACTACGCCCACCCGGCCACCCCGCAGCTGGACTTCTACGACCGTCTCGCGAGCTGGGTCGCCCCCGGCGGCACGCTGCTGCTGGTCGGTCACCTCCACGACGAGGGTCACCAGCACGGCTCCCGTCACGGGCACGGGCACGGGCACGGCGAGGAGGCGGGACCGCCGGCGGAGGCCTCGGTGCGCGCCGCCGACGTCGTGGCGCGGCTCGACCCGGCGCGGTGGGAGGTGGTCACGGCCACCGAGTCGCGCCGCACCGTCACCGTGCCCGACGGGCGGGAGGTGGCGGTGCACGACGCCGTCGTGCGGGCCCGGCGCCGCTGAGCGGCTCAGCCCAGCGCGCGGTAGAAGGCGAGGTGCTCCGCTGCGGCGCGCCGCCAGGTGAAGCCGTGGCTGTGGGCCCGGCCGCGGGCGGGGTCGGGCGGGGCGGCGAGGGCGTCGAGCAGGGCGGCGGCGATCGCGTCCGGGGTGCCGGCGTACGCGACGTGGTCGCCGAGCACCTCCCGCAGCACGGGCAGGTCGCGCGCCACGACGGGCACCCCGGCGGCGAGGGCCTCGAGCGGGGCCAGGCCGAAGCCCTCCTGGGTGGACACGAAGCCCAGGGCGGCGGCCTCGGCGACCAGGGAGGGCAGGGCGTCGTGGGCGACCACGCCGAGCACCTCGGGCTCCACGCCCAGCTCGGCCGCGCGGCGGTCGAAGGTGGCGCGGTAGTCGCGGTAGTCGAAGAGGGTCTCGCCGCCGGCGAGCACGAAGCGCAGGTCGGGCACCTCGCGCCGGGCCAGGGCGTAGGCCTCGAGCAGGTCGAGGGTGCCCTTGCGGGGCTCGATGCCGCCGAGGGCCAGCACGTAGCGACCGCACCGCCGTCGCCAGCGGGCGCGGCCCTCGGTGTCGCGCCCGCCGGCCTCGAAGCGGGCGGCGTCGACGCCGTTGGCGATGACGGTGGCCGGCAGGCCCCAGCCGGCCTCGACCTCCGCGGCGACGGCGGCCGAGACGCAGACGCGCGCGACCGGCTCGACCACGGCGCGCTCGTGGCAGGAGACCAGCTCGGGGGTGGTGAAGGTGTCGAGGTGGTGCACGGTGCGCACGCACGGCCCCGAGCGCATGGCGGCGTTGGCGCTGATGCAGTCCTGGGCGTGGACCACGTCGTAGGCGTCGCGCTCGGCGGCGAAGGCCCGGTCGAGGGTGTCGATCGAGCGCAGGATGCGGGGGCCGACCTCGTCGCCGAGGTCGGGGAAGGGCACCGCGTGCACGGTGACCGCCGGGTCGACGGGGCGGAAGAACGCGGTGTCACCGCCGCGGCCGAGGGTCCACAGGTGCACGTCGAGCCCGTCGAGGCCCGCCAGCGCCTCGGCCAGCGCGAGGGTGTGCACGACCCCGCCGCGGGGCTTGGTGGAGTAGGTCAGCAGGGCGATCCTCACGGGTGCCTCCCCGGGGCGTAGGCCGAGCGGCTGAGCTCGTCGAGGTGGTGCAGCGTGCGGCGGGCCCGGGCGACCTCGCCGTCGACGTCGACCGTCGCGACGGCCAGCCCGCCCTTGGTCGAGGTGCGCGCGAGCACGTCGCCGCCCGGGCCCACCACCTTGGCCTGACCCAGGAAGCGCAGCGAGCCCAGGGAACCGGTCTGGTTGGAGGAGGCCCAGACGACCTGGTTCTCCGCGGCCCGGGCGCAGTCGTAGAGGTCGAAGAGACGGGCCTGCCGGTCGTGCACGAGCCGCTCGGCGCGGTCGGTCACCGAGGCGGGCCAGGCCGAGAGGCAGGCCAGGACACGTGCGCCGTCGAGCGCCATCGCGCGGGCCGCCTCGGGGAAGGTCTTGTCGTAGTCGATGAGCAGGCCCAGGCGACCGACCGGGGTGTCGAAGGCGCGGAAGGTGTCGCCGGGGGCGTAGACGCGCGACTCGCCGGCCGGAAGGTGCACCTTGCGGTGGTGGCCGAGCACGCCGTCGCCGGTGAGGCAGACCGCGGCGTTGTAGATGCGTCCGCTGCCGTCGTCGGCGGCCTCGGCGTACCCCAGGCAGACCACCGTGTCGCCGGCGATCCGGGCCACCCGCCGCAGCTCCTCGGAGTCGGGGAGCAGCGCGGGCGGCGGGCCGGAGGGGGTGCGCAGGTCGTCGAGGTAGCCGCCGAGGGCGGCGTCGGGCAGCACGACGACGTCGCAGCCGGCCGCCCGCGCGTCGACGACGATGCCCTCGACCTTGGCCAGCGCGCGGTCGAGGTCGCGCCCGAAGTGCGCGGCGACGGCACCGATGGTGACCGGCACTAGGAGACCCGGCGCACCTGTGGCCGTGCCCCCACGGACTCGCGGATGGTGGCCGCCACGTGCTCGGCGTCGCGGGCGATCCCGAGGAAGCGCCCCGAGCCCCACGTGTGCAGCCAGGGCAGGCCGAGGAAGGACAGCCCCGGCACCGCCGTGACACCGCGGTGGTGGGTGGGGCGCCCGCTGCCGTCGAAGGCGCCGACGCCGACCCACCGGTAGTCGGGGCGGTAGCCGATGGCCCACACCACGCTGGTGACGCCGGCCGCGGCCAGGTCGAGCTCGAGCGGGTCGGCGTCGGGGGTCCACACGGGGGAGTAGCGCGAGGGCGGCGGGGCGTCGATCCCCTCGCGCTCGATCCAGCGGTCGATGTCGGCGCAGATGGAGTTGTAGGTCGCGTCCGCGGCGTCGAGCGCCGCGGTCAGCGTCGGGCGGAACTCCAGGCGTGTGCCGCGGCCGCCGGCCAGCAGGCCGTGGAGCCGCATGCCCTGCGAGGCCAGCAGGCGCAGGTCGAGGTCGCGGCCGCCGTCGCGCCCCGTGACGTAGTGGTTGGTCTTCTCCCGGGCCGCGAGGCCTCCGGGGTACTGCGCGACCGCGGTGTCGTAGAGGCCCATGTCGGCCAGCCAGGTCATGCAGTCGCGGCCGCGGTAGGTGCGCGCGACCCGCGGGGCGTCGCCGAGGGCGAGGTGCACCTGGCGGCCCTCGAGGTGGAGGTCCTCGGCGATCTGGGTGCCGGACTGGCCGCTGCCGACGACGAGCACGCCGCCGTCGGGCAGGTCGGCCGCGCGCTTGTAGTGGGCCGACTCCAGCTGGGTGAGGCCCGGGTCGAGCGCCGCGGCCCAGGGCGGCACGATCGGCACGTGGTAGCCCCCGGTGGCCACGACCACGTGCTCCGCGCTCCAGGTGGTCTCCCCGTCGGGGCCGGTGCTCTCGAGCACGAAGCCGCCGGGCTCGCCCTGGCGCAGGGCGGTGACCCGTGTGTGCTCGCGCAGCGGCGGGTCGAAGGTGGCGGCGTAGCCCCCGAGCCAGGCCACGACCTCGTCGCGGGTCATGAACCCGTCGGGGTCGGGGCCGTCGTAGGCGTAGCCCGGCAGGCGGCAGTGCCAGTTGGGGGTGACCAGGGTGAAGTTGTCCCAGCGGGTGTCGGCCCACTCGTGGGCGGCCGTGGCGGCCTCGAGCACGACGTGGTCGATCCCGTCGCGGGTCAGGCACCAGCTCGTCGCGAGCCCGGCCTGGCCGCCGCCGACGACGGCGACGGTGGTGTGCACGGTGGTCATGGGCGCTCCGGGGTCGTGGGGCTGGTGGGTGCGGCGGCGGGCAGCGGGGGCCACATCCGCACGACCTCGACGAGGTCGTCGGGGCGGTGCACGGCGGCTCGGCGCCGCACCAGCTCGGCGCTGGCGGCGGCCGAGGTGCAGGCGAAGCCGTAGCGCTGCCGCACGCGCTCGCCGGCCTCGGCGAGCGCGGTCGTGGCGCGGTGGGCGAAGTCGGCGACGGTGTAGCGGGCGCCGGGGGCGAGGTGGTCGTGCATGACCAGCGAGGGCGACCAGCAGTCCTGGAGGCTGCCGTCGGGCCAGCGCACCGAGACCGTCATCTCAGGCATGCGCCACGACCCGCTCGTGCTCGACGTAGAGGTCGGGGCGCCGGTCGCGCAGGTGGAACATCGCGCGCCGGGCGGTGCCGAGCAGCTCCTCGACGTCGACCCGGGCGTAGGCGACGCCCTCGGTGGTGCCGGTGGCGGCGAGCACGTCGCCGCCGGGTCCGACGACCTTGGCCGAGCCGACGAAGCGCAGCGACCCGAAGGTGCCGGCCTGGTTGGAGGCCACCCAGAGGACCTGGTTCTCCAGCGCCCGGGCCTGGTCGAAGAGGTCGAAGCGCCGCTTCCAGCGGTCGTCGGCCAGGTCGCCGGCCGTGGCTGTGCGCGAGGCCGGCCAGGCCGAGATGCACACGACGGTCTCGGCGCCGTCGAGGGCCAGGCCGCGGGCCGCCTCGGGGAAGGCCTTGTCGTAGCAGATGAGGGCGCCGAGTCGCCCGACGGCGGTGTCGACGGCGCGGAAGACGTCGCCGGCCTCGTAGTAGAGACTCTCGCCGAGGGGCTGGTGCACCTTGCGGTGCACGCCGAGCACCCCCTCGCCGGAGACGATCGCGGCGCTGTTGAAGCGTCGGCCGCCGTCGGACTCGCAGAAGCCGACCACGAGCGTCATCTCGCGGGCGAGCGCGGCCACGCGGCGCAGCTCGGGTCCGTCGGCGTCGAGCACGGGTGGGAGCGAGTCGGGGGCGTCGGGGTGCGTGCCGTCGCGTCCCGAGCCGAGCACCGACAGGTAGCCGCCCAGGCAGGCCTCGGGCAGCGCCAGCAGCGACGTGCCGCGCTCGCGGGCCCGCGCCACCAGGTCGCCGACCTGGCGCAGGTTGTCGTCGAGGTCGCGCCCGAAGCCTGCGCTGACGGCCCCGACGGTGAGCGTGCCGGGCGTGCCGGGCGTGCCGGGCGTGCCGGGCGTGGTGGGTGTGGTGCTCATCGGGAGGACCCCATTCCGGTGACGGTGGAGGTGACGGCGTCGGTGACGACGCCGTCGGGCCAGCGCAGGCCGACGCCCGCGCCGGAGGTGAGCTCGCCGCAGGCGGCGGAGGTGACGAAGGGGGGCAGCGCCGCGCGGGCCGGTGCCGCCTCGGCGGTGACCATGGCGAAGCCGGGGAAGCAGGTCAGCCAGTCGCCGTACGCCGCCCCCTCGGGGGCCGGGACGGCCGCGACGTCGAGCACGGCCCGGCAGCCGGAGGCCTCGGCGAGCATGCCGGTGGTGCCGACCAGGCCGCTCATGCTGACGTCCTTGGCCGCGGTGGGCCGCAGCGCGGGCACGACCCCGGCCAGGGCCCGCAGCTGCGCGCCGGTGCGGTGGCTGGAGGAGTCCCACTGCGACCCGGTGTAGCCCGGGCGCCAGCCGCCGCCGAGGTCGGCGGTGACCCGCAGCGTCTGCCCCGGGCCGGCGCCGCCGCCGGCGACGGGGCGCGAGGTGCGGCCCAGGGCGGTCACCGACAGGGCGGCGGGCACGCCGAGCTGGGTGTGCCCGCCGACGACCGGCACGCCCCAGGCGCGGCTGGCGTCGGTGAGCCCGCGCAGGACGCGGCGGGCGAAGGAGGCGTCGCGGGCGCCGAGGGAGTCGAGCAGCGCGACGGGGGCGGCGCCCATGGCGGAGAGGTCGTTGAGGTTCACCAGCACGGCGCACCAGCCGGCCCACTCCGGGTCGCGCTCGACCATGGAGGGGAGCACGGCGTCGCAGGCGGCGACGAGGTCGGAGCCGGGCACGGGCGCGCCGTCGTCGCCCAGGAACCCGGCCGGCACCCCGGCCGACACCTCGTCGAGCAGGCCGCCCAGGGCGGCCTTGGTGGCGTCGACCAGCCGCTGCACCCGCCCGATCGGCCAGTCCACGACCACGTGGGGGTGGCCGTGCCGGTGGGTGCGCTCGCGCGGCACCCAGCCGAGGCGGCGGAAGAGGGGCTCGTTCTGCGCCTGCACCGTGGCGTCGAAGCGCAGCGCGCCCGCGGCCTCGGCCGCGGCGCAGGCCGCGCGCACCAGGGCGGCGCCGACGCCCAGCAGCAGCCGGGCGTCGGAGGCCACCGCGAGCCGCGAGCCGCGCCACCAGCCGAGGTCGCGCCCGGCGGTGGCGGGGTGGAGCCGCACGCCGCCCAGCACCTCGCCGCCGGCGTCGGGGTGGGTGGCGACGGCGACCAGCACCACGGTGCGCGGGTCGTCGTCGACGTCGTCGCGGTCGGAGCCGACGAAGAGGCCCTGCTCGCGCACGAACACCTCGCGGCGCAGCGCGTGGTAGGCCGCGACCTCGCGGGCCCCGGCGCGCACCACGACGAAGGCGTCGAGGCTCGGAGCCGCCCGGCGGGCGCCGGTGAGGACCACCTCGTCGACCAGGCCGGTCACGACGCGGCCTCCGCCGAGGAGCACGAGCCGAGCGCCGAGCAGGCCCCGCAGGCCGCGCAGCCCGCCGCCTGGTCGCAGCCCAGCATGCCGTGGGCGCGCAGCGCGGCCGCGACCTCGGTGGTGACCCGGTAGACGTCGGCGGGCCTCGGGGCGACGGCTCCGTCGACGTCGACGGCCAGCGTGCCCGCCAGCGGGCGGAAGGGCACGACGAAGGGGTAGACGCCCATCTCGATGAGCTCCACCGCCCCGGCGACGAGCTCGTCGGGGTCCTCGCCGAGGCCGACGAGGAGGTAGGTCGAGACCTGGTTCCACCCGAAGACGCGCACGGCCTCGGCCCAGGCGGCGCGGTAGTCGGCGAGCGGCACCGAGCCCTTGCCGGGCATCCAGGCGAGGCGGGCGGCCTCGTCGAGGGACTCCACGTGGATGCCGATGGAGCGGGCGCCGGCGTCGTGGAGCTCCTGGAGCGAGGCCAGGTCGCCCGGCGGCTCGCACTGCACCTGGATCGGCAGGTCGGGCAGCACCTCGCGCACCGCCCGCACGCAGCGGGCCAGGTGGGTCGCCCCGCGGTCGCGGCCGTTGCTGGTGCCGGTGGTCATCACGAGCTGGGTGATGCCGTCGAGGTCGTGGGCGGCGCGGGCCACCTCGGCGATCTGCGCGGGCGTCTTGACCGCGACCGTCGCGCCGGCGCGCAGCGACTCCTCGATCGCGCAGAAGCGGCAGCGCTCGGCCTCGGCGTACCGCACGCAGGTCTGGACGACGGTCGTGGCCAGCACGTTGCTGGAGTGCAGCCGCGCGATCTGCTCGTAGGGGACGCCGTCGGCGGTCCGGAGGTTGTAGAAGCGGGGGCGGGCCACCGCCTCGACGCCCATGCCGGTGTCGGCGCCGTCGAGGAGCAGCTTGCCGCCGCTCACGGTGTAGGGGCTGCGCGGGTTGAGCGGCACCGCCGCCCCCACACCGTCGAGCAGCAGGTGCCCGTCGTCGCTGGGGCCGGCGCCCGCGCGGCGCGCGACCGGGGCGTCGGACGGGTCGGCGAGGCGGATGCCCAGGATCGCCACGTCCACGCGGGTGTCGGCCGTCATGACGTCAGCCGCTCAGAGGTTGTAGACGGAGTTGATGATGGCGCCCTTGTTGGCGAAGTGGATGACGGCGTCCTGCACGTCGAGCGGGTGGCAGGGGATCACGCCCTCGATGAGGTCCTCCTCGCGCTGGCCGTGCAGGGCCATCCCGAAGCGGCAGCACAGCACCGTGCCGCCCTCGGCGATGAAGGTCTTGATGGCGTCGTTCATGTTCTGGTTGCCGGGGAAGGCGACGTCGCTGGTGGTGGGGAAGCCGCGGGTGTCGGCGCAGGCCAGGGCGCCGGGGCCGTAGAAGTAGAGGGTGGCGTCGAAGCCCTTGCGCAGCGCGCGGGTGGTCTGGAGGACCGCCACGAACGACACCGACGACTCGTGCGGGATGCCGTGCACCAGGGTCAGCCAGGACTGTCCCTCGCTGGCCTGGTAGTCGGGGAAGAGCTTGGTCGAGCCGTAGAGGTTGGTGCCCTTCTCCTGGCTGGGGTGGGGGATCTCCGAGCGGGACTTCTCCATCGCGGCCAGGATCTCGTCGTCGAACACGGACATGTGCGGCTCCTCGGTTGGGGTGCGGGGCTGGGGTGGTGCGTGGTGGTGGTGCGGGTGGTGCTGTGGGGTCTCAGGTGCCGTAGAGGGCGTCGAAGTTGGCGTGGAAGAAGGCGTCGGCGAGCGCACCGTCGCCGGCCGCCGCGGCCAGGCGGGCGTGCTCACCGGCGAAGTCGCCCCAGGGGGCGTCGGTGGCGAAGAGGACCCGGTCGTGGCCCACGCCGCGGCGCTCGATCTCCCGGGCCAGCCAGGCCGGCGCGAAGCCGATGGCCCAGCTGGTGTCGGTGTAGACCTGCTTGCCGGCCTCGATCCAGTCGAAGAAGAGGCCGCCGACGAGCTTGAGGTGGCCGCTCATGCCCCCGCCCAGGTGCACGAGGTGGATCTTGGTGTCGTCGCCGTAGGCCTCCACGAGACGGCTGATCCGGTCGACGTCGGAGGCGGCACCCGGCGAGGTGTGCACGTGCACGACGAGGTCGAGCTCGGCGGCGGTGGTGAACATCCGGTCGAGCTGCTCGGCGCAGTCGGGGGCGTCGGGCGCCCCGCCCAGCAGGAAGCTGGTCTTGAGCGCGACCACGCCGTCCTCGCGGGCCAGGGCGAGAGCCTCGTCGTTGCGCGCCGCGTCGCTCTGCTGCGGGCTCACCCACAGGCCGCAGCGCACGCGGTCGTCGCGCTGCGCCGCCTCGAGGGCGAGGTGGTTGAGCCCGAAGGCCACCGCGGGGTCCGGCACGCCGTAGTTGGGCAGCACCAGCGCCCGCTCCGTGCCCTCGGCGTCGAGGGTCGTGACGAGCTCGGCCACGGTCTCCAGCGCCGTGGTGTCGGGACTGATCGGCGGGCCGCCGTAGAAGCCGTACGCCGGGAGCCGGCCGATGTGCCGGTGGGCGTCGCGGTGGGCGGTGCGGGTCATGGCGAGAAGCCAACGCCCGCGGTGTTGCCGGGTGGTTTCGCGCGGAAGACGATCCGCGGCGCCACGCGTAAGGGTCGTGTTACCTGCGCCGGCTCCGCGAGCCGCGCCACGGGTGGGGGTGCACCAGCCCGCGACGGTGGAACCTCAGGTCGGCGTCGACGGCGCGAGCCGGGGGACCAGCCGCACGAGGACCAGCATGGCCAGCAGCTCGACCATGGTCTGGGTGACGACGGCCAGCGGGGCCAGCGCGAGCGACTCGGGGAGCGCGAGGGCCAGCGGCAGCACGACCAGCGAGTTGCGGGTCGCCACGGAGAAGACGGCCGCGCGCGTGCCCGGCACGTCGAGCCCGGCGGACCGGCTCGCGGCCAGGCCGACCGGCACGGCGAGGACCACGAAGGCGGCGTAGAGGGGCACCAGGCGGGCCAGCTGCAGCGCCTCGGAGCCGACCGCGGCGATCTGGGACCCGATCACGACGGTCAGCGTGAGCATCATCAGCGGCACCATGGCGCCGGCCGTGGCGCGCTCGACGGCGCGCCCGGAGCGGTGGCGACGTCCCAGCGCCTGCACGAGCGCCGCAGCGGCGAGCGGCACCACGATCAGGACGAGGAAGGCCTCCACGAACGGCGCGGGCTCCACGACCGCGAGGACGTCGCCGCCCGCGAAGAGGAGGAGGTACGCCGGGAGGAGGAGCACCTGCGCGAGCATCAGCAGGGGCGCCGCCGCCAGCAGCCGGGCCCGGGCACCACCGGCCAGACCGGCGAAGACGATCACGTAGTCGATGCACGGCGTCAGCAGCACCAGCAGCACGCCGAGCGTCAGCCCCCGGTCGTCGGCGACGAACCGCGACAGCGCGAAGGCGAGGAGCGGCACCACCAGGAAGTTGCCGCCCAGCACCGCTGCGAGGAAGCGGAGGTCGCCGAACGCCCGGCCGACCTCCACGAGGGGCACCCCCAGGAAGGTCGCGAAGAGCAGCAGCGCCAGCGCCGGGTTGATCGCGTGCTCGAGCGACGGGGCGGCCCGGGGGGCCACGAGACCGAGGACTGCCCCGCCCAGGATCGCGACGAGGTAGAGCGCGACCTGGTGGGAGTCCCACCACGCGACGAGCGTGCGGCTGGGCCCGTTGGGTCCTGGGCCGTTCACCTCGGCGGCCGGGGCGCCGGCTCGGCGGGGGCGGGCGCGACCGCCCGGCGGGCGGCCAGGAGGAGCCGGTGGACCCGCGCCGCGGCGAGGCCGACGACGAGGCTCGCCACCAGCGCGGCCCAGGGGTGCCCGGCGTCCTCCAGGGGCGGGTAGACCTGCCAGTGCGTCAGGTAGATCCAGAGCGAGGCCTGAGCGACGGGCACGAGCAGCCGCGCCACCGGCGTCGGCACCCTCACCGGTCGGCGGAGGAGGAGGGCGGCGACGCCGAGCACCGCGACGACCTCCCTCGTCGTGTCCTCGCCGAAGTAGCCCCCCAGGGCCACGACCACCGACGCCGCCACGACCGCCCGCTGCGCCGGGGTCCGGGCCTCGGCGGCGGCCCACCCCAGCGCGACGCAGAAGGCGGCCGTCGCGACGGCGTACTCCTGCAGCGAGGCGGTGCTCCACCCCACGAGCACGAGGCGGAGCGCCACGGTGCCCGCCACGGCGGCCATCGCGGCCTCGAAGCGGTGCGTCCGCTGCCACCGGTCGACGGCCGGGACGGCGAGGAGGGCGGCCAGCGCGAGCAGGCTCCACACCAGGACCTCGAGGAACCAGAACTCCCAGTCGTCGGTCCACCGGTCGGGCCCGAGGAGCTGGTTGAGGTAGAGCGCCGTGGCCGGGTGGTAGTCGCCGGTGACCGCCCCCGCCACGAGGATCCAGACCGAGGCGGGTACGGCGAACGCGGCGACCGTGGCGAGGATCGCGCGGGTCCGGGGCCGGCGTCCCTCCACCGGGAGCGCGAAGCGCGCGACGTTGTAGCCCGCGACCGCGAGCAGCACGTGGGCGCCGCCCATGAGGCTCACCAGGTCGGTGTGGGACGCGACGATGGCCAGGATCGCCACGGCGCGCAGGACCGTCGGCACCTCGAGGAGGGTGGTCCACGCACGCACGGGACGCGCCCGGCGCGCCAGCTCGACGGGGGTCAGGTGCGGCCAGCGCGCCGGGAGGTCGCCGAGCAGGCCGGCGAGTCGCGTGGAGGTCTCCACGAAGGCCAGCGAGTCGCCGCCGAGGTCGACGAAGCTGTCGCCGGTCGTGGCGTCGGGCCGACCGAGCACGACGGCGTAGAGGTCGCGCAGACGCTCGGCGGTGACCGGGCCTGACCCCTCGTCGTGCGCCGAGGCCTCCCGGGCCGCGGAGGCGGCGTGGCGGCGCAGGGCCGCGTGGTCGACCTTGCCGCTCGAGGTGAGCGGCACCGCGGCCAGCGTGTGCACCACCACGGCCCCGTGGGGGAGGCCGGTGGCCGCCCGCAGCGACGCGCGTGCCGCTGCCGCCGACCGGGGGCGGTCGACGAACGCGTGGAGCCGGCCGTCGTGCTCCACCAGGCGGACGGGGACGGTGCACACCTCCTCGAGGCGTCCGAGGTCGAGGCGCAGCCCGAAGAGCTTGACGTGGCGGTCGAGGCGCCCCACGACCTCCCACAGCCCGTCGTCGCACTGCCGGCCGAGGTCGCCGGTGCGCAGCTCGTCGAGCTCGCCGCCCCGCGCGAGGTCGCCGCGCTCCAGGGCGTAGCCCATCATCACGTTGGGCCCGGAGTAGACGAGCTCCCCGACGCCGTCGGGGAGGTCCTGGCCCTCGACCGGCGCGAGACGCAGGTCGCCGCCAGGCACCGGCAGCCCGATGGCGTCGGGCCGGCTCGCGGCGAGGTGGGGCGGGAGGTAGGCCATGCGGGCGGTGGCCTCGGTGGCGCCGTACATGACGAAGAGGTCCCACCCGCGCCGTCGACCCAGCTCGGCGAAGCGCCGGACCGTGGCGGGCGCGAGCCGTCCGCCGGCCTGGGTGAGGTAGCGCAGGTCGGGCAGGTCGCGCTCGGCGAACCCCGAGGCGTCCAGCAGGTCGAAGGTGTGGGGCACGCCGGCCAGGCTGGTGACGCGGTGGCGACGGGCCAGGCGCCAGAAGCACTCGTCGGTGACCGAGAGACCGGTCAGCACCACGGCCGCACCGGCCCGCAGGTGGGAGGTCAGCACCGACAGGCCGTAGCAGTAGTGGATCGGCAGCGAGGTGATCGCGCGGTCCTCGGTGGTGAGAGCGAGGTAGGAGGCGATGCTGTCGGCGTTGGCCAGCACGTTGGCGCGCGAGAGCCGCACCAGCTTGGGCGACCCGGTCGAGCCCGAGGTCGACAGGAGCAGGGCCAGGTCGGGGTGGAGGTCCGCGTCGGCGGCCCCGAGGAAGCGCTCCTCCACCTCGCGGTGGCGCGCGGCGTCGTCGGCACCCAGCAGGACGACGGGGAGGCGCCGGGCCCACGCGGCGAGGAGGTCGACGACGGAGTCGAGGTCGTTGCGGGCGCGGATCGCGAGGAGCCGTCGGGTCCCGCCGAGGGAGGCGGCCCGGGCCGTGACCAGCCCGGCGAGCTCGCCGTAGGTGACCAGGCGGTCGCCGTCGACGAGGGCGAGGTCACCGTGGTCGCCCCCCAGCAGGTCGAGGTCGAGGTCGAGGTCGGGGTCCGGCCGGGTGCCGAGCGGACCGGACGCGGGCAGCGCGGTCACGGCCGACGGTCCGACGAGAACGCCACCACGTCGCCGGTCACGACGACGCCGACCCTCTCCCCGGGCAGGGGCACGACGCCCGCCGGCGTGCGCGCGACGACCAGCTCGCCCGTGGCCAGCCGCACCCGGACGGTGGCGTCGTGGCCGAAGAAGCTGGTGTCGAGGACCTCGGCGGCCACACCACGGTCGGCCGGGGTCACCTGCACCTGCTCCGCGCGCACGGCCACGCGCACCGGGCCGGCCGGCGCCGGGCCACGCAATCCGATCTCACCCAGGGCGCAGCGCACCGCGCCGGGCGCGGACACCTCGACCGTGCCGTCGAGGAACACCGACAGGCCGACGAAGTCGGCGACGCGCTCGTCGGCCGGCGAGAGGTAGACCGCGGCCGGCCGCCCGACCTGGAGCAGTCGCCCGCTGTGCATCACCGCCACCTGGTCGGCCAGGGAGAGCGCCTCGCCCTGGTCGTGGGTCACCAGCAGCGCGGCCGCGCCGCGCCGGCGCAGCGCCCGCACGACCGCGCGTCCGGTCTCCTCCCGCAGGCCGGCGTCGAGGGAGGAGAAGGGCTCGTCGAGGAGCACCATCGAGGGCCGGGGAGCCAGCGCCCGGGCCAGGGCGACCCGCTGCTGCTGGCCGCCCGACAGCTCGTGGGGGTACCGGTCGGCGAGGGCGTCGGGGAGGTCGACGAGCTCGAGGAGGCCCGCGACGGTGGCGCGCGCGGCCCGTCGCTGGGAGCGGGGGAGCCCGAAGACCACGTTGGCCGCGACGTCGAGGTGGGGGAAGAGCCCGCCCTCCTGGGGCACGTAGCCGAGCCGTCGGTGCCGCGGGGCGACCGCGGTCCGGTCGGCGACCACGGGCCGGCCGGCCACCGTGACGGTCCCCGTGCGGGGGGTGACGAACCCGGCGACGGTGCGCAGCAGCGTGGTCTTGCCGCAGCCCGACGGGCCGAGGATGGCGGTGACCCCGTCGGTCACGGTGAGGTCGAGGTCGTGGACGACGTCGCCGTCGCCGTAGCCCACGCTCAGGCCGCGCACCTCCAGCGCTGGCGCCGCGGCCGTCACGACGCCCCTCCGATCGAGACCCGGCCCAGCAGCCACGTCGCCGGGAGCGACAGCAGGACCAGCGCGAGGGCGTAGGGCGCTGCTGCGCCGTAGGCGACCGAGGAGGCGTCGGACCAGAAGCGGGTCGAGAGGGTCTCGGTGCCGATAGGGGCCAGGAGGAGCGTGGCGGTCAGCTCGGTCGAGACCGCGAGCGACACGAGCGCGACCGAGGCGGCCAGGCCCGGCGCCACGAGGGGCACGGTCACCCGCGCGGCCGCCGCCGGGCCCGAGCAGCCGAGCGACCGGGCCACCTCGTCGAGACCGGGCGGCACGAGCTCCAGCGACGCGCGCACGCTGACCACGGCGCGCGGCAGGAACAGGACGGCGTACGCCGCGAGCAGCACCACCACCGTCTGGTAGAGCGCGGGCACCACCCGGATCGACACGGTGACGAGGGCGAGCGCCACCACGATGCCCGGCAGCGACCCCGCGACGTAGGTGCTGCGCTCGACGAGCGTGGCCAGCGGGCCACGGTGCCTGACCGCGAGCCACACGACCGGCACCGCGAGCGCGGTGGCCAGCGCGCCGCCGGCCGCGGCCAGGGCCAGGGTGGAGCCGAGGGCACCGAGCAGGGAGTCGACGTCCAGCCGGGTGGAGGTGCCCCGCACCAGCCACCGCAGCAGGCTCGCCACGGGCACCACGAGCGCCAGGGCGACCAGCAGGGAGAGGCCGGCGACGACGGCGGCCCTGCTCCGCCCGAGGGGGACGCGCTCGCCGGTCCGGCTGACCCCCGACCCGACGCGCGAGCGCCGCCGACGCCCGCGCAGGGCCAGCTCGAGGACGAGCAGCACGGCGCAGAAGCCGACCAGCACCAGGGCGAGCAGCGTGGCCTGCGGTCCGTTGAACACGGTGGCGTACTGCTGGAGGATCGCGGTGGTCAGCGTGGGGTAGTTGAGCAGCTGCAGTGCGCCGTACTCGGCGAGGAGGTGGAGCCCGACGAGGAGCGCGCCGCCGAGGACGGCCGGGCTGATCGCGGGCAGCGTGACCCGCCAGAAGACACCCCGGGCGCCGTGGCCCAGCGACTGCGCGACCTCCTCGACGCTGGGGTCGAGCCGGCGCAGCGCGGCGACCGTGGGCAGGTAGACCAGCGGGTAGTAGGACAGCGTCACCACCATGACGGCCCCGCTGAAGCTCTGCACGGCGTGGGTCGTGGAGACCCAGCCGTAACCGTTGACGAAGGCGGGCACCGCGAGCGGCGCGCACAGCAGGCCGTGCCACCAGCCGCGACCGGGCAGGTCGGTGCGCTCGACCACCCACGCCGCGGCCGTGCCGAGGGCCACGCTGAGCGCGGTCCCGACGAGCAGCAGGCGCACGGTGTTCCACAACAGCTCGCCCACGCGCGGGCGGACCAGGAAGTCGCTCGCCTGCCCGGGCTCGAGCTGGGAGGTGGTCCACAGCACGTAGCCGAGGGGGACGAGGGAGGCGGCCGCGACGAGGAGGCCGGTCAGCACCAGCGGCCACGGCGCGCGGTGGTGGGCCCGCCGACCGCCGGTGCCGGCAGGGACCGCCGTCACCGTGGTGCTCAGAGGAAGCCCACCTCGGTCATGAGGTCGACCACCGTCAGCGAGTCGAGGTCGGAGACGTCGACCCGAGGCGGCTCGAGCTCGTCGAAGGGCTTGACCGGGGGGTCGAGCCGGACGTCGGGGTTGAGGGGGTACTCCAGGGCGTAGCTGTCGGCCAGGGCCTGCTGGCCGGTGCGGTCGACGAGGAACTGCACGAACCGCTCGGCGTCGGTCGGGTCGTCGCTCGCGGCGAGCACGCCCGCGCCCGAGACGCTCACGAACGCGCCGGGGTCCTCGTCGCCGAAGAAGTACAGCGCGCTGTCGTCGCTGACGTCGCCGCCCTCGGCGAGGTCGCGGTACCAGTAGTAGTGGTAGATGATCCCGACCTCGGACTCACCGGAGTCGACCGCCTCGAGCACCACGTTGTTGCCGTCGTAGACCGTGCCGTTGGCCTTGATGCCCTCCAGCCACTCCCGCGTCGCGTCCTCGCCCTCGAGCTCCAGCACCGCGGCGACGATGGCCTGGAAGTCGGCGCCGGTGGGGGAGAACGACAGGCGACCGGCCCACTCGGGGTCGGCGAGGTCGAGGATCGAGCTCGGCAGCTCGTCGGGGTCCACCAGGTCGGTGTTGTAGACCAGCACGGTGGAGCGCGCGACGAAGCCGGTCCACAGCCCGCTGGCGGGGCGGTACTGCTCCGGGATGGGGGCGACGAGGTCCTCGGGCAGCGGGGCGAACAGCCCGGCCTCCTCGACCTGGGACATGGCCGGGGAGTTCTCGGTGAGGAACACGTCGGCCGGCGAGGCGTCGCCCTCCTGCACCAGCTGGTTGGACAGCTCGAGGTCCTTGCCGTTGCGCAGCTCGACCTCGATCCCCGTCTCCTCGGTGAACTGCGGCGCCAGCTCCTCGAGCAGCTGCTCGTGCTGGGCGTTGTAGACGGTGATGCTCGGCCCGTCGTCACCGCTGCAGGAGACCAGCGCGGGCGTGAGCAGCGCGAGCGCGAGGGCAGGAGCGAGCCGGGAGCGGCGGATCATGGGACCCCTTCGTCGTCAGGTGAACCCCGTTCAAGTGAGGCGAGGCTTACCTACGTTACCGCACCCGAGTCGGACGGGCACAGGTCGTCCGGGCAGCCGCAGGGCCGCGGTCCTCCGTCGTGCTGGAGGGCCGCGGCCCGGGGGTGTGCGCGTCCGGCTTCGGGAGCCGGACGGTGGTGGCGCTGCTCAGGCGGTCTGCGGGAACCGCACGCCGGTGTTGGCGTGGCAGCGGTAGCCGTAGGGGTTCTTCGCGAGGTACTGCTGGTGCTGGTCCTCGGCGTAGTAGTACGTCGGCACCTCGCGGATCTCGGTCGTGATCTCGCCGAGGCCGCGGCGGGCCAGCTCGTCGCCGTAGACCTTCGTCAGCTCGCGCGCGGTCTGCTCCTGGGCGGGGGAGGTGTAGTAGATCGCCGAGCGGTACTGCGTGCCGACGTCGTTGCCCTGGCGCATGCCCTGGGTCGGGTCGTGCACCTCGAAGAAGGCCTTGACGAGGTCGGCGTAGGAGACCTGGGCGGGGTCGAAGACCACGCGCACGGCCTCGGTGTGGTTGGTGCGCCCCGAGCACACCTCCTCGTAGGACGGGTTGGGCGTGTCGCCGCCGGCGTAGCCCACCGACGTCGACCAGACGCCGGGCGTCTTCCAGTAGATCTCCTCGGCTCCCCAGAAGCAGCCGAGGCCGAAGACGGCGACCTCGTAGCCCTCGGGGGCCTCGTCGGTGCGCACGGGTGCGTCGAGCACGACGTGGCGCTCGGCGAGTCGGAAGGGGCTCTCGCTGCGACCGGGCAGGGTCTGCTCGGGAGCGATCAGGTCGGTCTGCTTGCGGGTGAAGAACACGGGACCTCCTCGGGTCGTTGCCTACGAGTGTGCAACACCGCCGGTGGCGCCGACCTTCCCGGCGAGCTCGCCTGATCGGGACCGATCCGGGGACCTTGGGCCGTTGACAGGGGCGGGTCGCGCGAGGAGGTTGGGGGCCGTCGCAGCCCGCGGAACCACCGGCTGCCACCTCACGACTTCTCGGGTGCCGAGCCTCGGCGCTCCTCAGGAGCCCCACCCGTCGCCCGCGGGCGCTCGCGCGCCCGCGGCGTACGCAGTCCTGTCCTGCCCGTGCCTCCGGCGCTGCGCGCCGAGTGAGCGAGGTGCTGTCGTGCCCGACGACCGTCGGCGCCGTGCCGACCCGCGCGCGCTGCTGCTCGACGCCGACGACCGGCCCACGCCGGTCTACCGGCGCTACCTCGAGCTGCAGCGCGAGTACGACGCCGCCGTGCGCCGACGCGACGAGGCGCGCGACCGCGCCCACCTGCGACCGGCCCTGCTGCAGGCCTGGCCGCAGGACTCCCGGGCCTGCACCGAGGCCGTCGACGCCGCCCTCGTGCGGTGGCAGGCGCTCGGGCACAAGGCGGAGGTCGAGGCCGCCCTCGACCAGCTCGCCGACCCACCCACCACGACCGATCCGCCCACTGGAGGACCCCACCATGCCTGACGTCCACGACATCCTGCGCGAGCTCGAGCTGAAGGCCGTCGGCCTCGACGAGGAGACCAAGAAGATGCAGGAGGGCTACTTCGTGGCCTTCCGCAGCGTCGGCCTGCCGATCCGCAAGGACGACTTCTACAACCCCTGGGACCCCATGGGCGGCAACCTCGCCAAGAACGCACCGGTCGTGCCGCCCCAGACCGATCCCGCTGCGGCGCCGACTACGGGAAGCAAGGCCCTGGACCCGGAGAAGCTCTACGACGACGCGCTGCTCGCCAACATCTCGCGCTCCCAGCGCACCTACCTCAACACCTTCATGCTCACCGACAGCAAGCTCAACATGAACGCCACCTACTCGGTCATGCCGGCCGCCAGCAAGGTCAGCGACTCCTGGTGGGCGATCATCACCGGCGCCAACGGGATCGCGGGCGACCTCGAGGCCAACGCCGAGCTCCAGGCCGGCTACGACCGCGCCCAGGCCACGCTGATGGACCCGGCCACCGGCGACCCGACCGCCCACTACGAGAAGTACCTCGACTACCAGGACGAGTACCGCTCGAAGGTCCGCAGCTGGAACAAGGCCTACGCCATCGTCTTCACCGATCCCGACCGCCGCCAGATGTGGCCCATCGAGGGCCGGCTCTACCACGAGGAGGCCAACGAGGCCTGGGACCGCTGGCAGAGCTTCGGGCACAAGCAGGAGATCGAGGACGCCATCGCCATCCTCTCGGCCCGCGGCACCGACCCGGCCATCGCCCTCATCGGGCGGGCCAAGAAGAAGCTCAACGACAACCTCTTCGAGTTCCCCGGCGTCGGGCTGATCCCGTGGACCGCCATGATCCCGGAGACGTGGGCCGACCCCGACAACGACGAGGGGTGGAACGAGTACGACAGCACGAAGAGCCACTCCGAGGAGCACTACCAGTCGTCGAGCACCTCCTACGGCGGGGGCGGCGGCTTCGACATCGGCTTCTGGAGCGCCTCGGCCAGCGTCGACCACTCCGAGTCGCACCAGGCCATGCAGATGCAGGGCAGCAACCTGGAGATCCGCTTCAGCTACTGCACCGTCGACATCTTCCGGCCGTGGATGGACACCTCGCTGCTCAACCTCGACAACTGGTTCCTCTTCGGCGACTACCCCGCCCACACGATCTCCGACGGCACCATGGCCCAGCAGAAGCCCTCCACCAAGGAGCCGGCCTTCCTGCCCTCGGTGGTCACCAGCCTGATCCTGGTCAAGGACCTGCGCATCAAGTGGGACGACTGGAAGTCGCAGTGGGAGTCCGACAGCGCCACCACCAGCGTCTCGACGTCGGTGGGCTGGGGGCCGTTCGCGGTCAAGGGGCACTACGGCACCAGCGAGCACACCTTCGACGCCTCCTCCGACTACGAGAGCGAGGGTCTGACCGTGAAGGGCATCCAGCTGGTCGGCTACGTCTCGCAGATCAACCCGGCCTCCCCGCGCAAGAACGGCCTGGACTACCTCCAGCACGCGCCGGCGCCCGCGGACCCCGTCGCCGAGCCGGTCGCGACCCCTGCGCCGACGCCTGCTCCGACTCCTGCGCCGACGCCTGCGCCGGCACCGGTGGCCACGCCGACGCCGGCTCCGGTGGCCACGCCGACGCCGACGCCCGCACCGGTCGCGACGCCGGCCCCGACGCCCGCACCGGTCGCGGCGCCGGCCCCGACGCCGGCCCCGACGCCCGCTCCGGACCCCGCGCCCGTCGCGACGCCTGCCCCGACGCCGGCCCCGACGCCGGCCCCGACGCCTGCGCCGGACCCCGCGCCCGTCGCGACCCCTGCGCCGACCCCTGCGCCGACTCCTGCGCCGACCCCTGCGCCGACCCCTGCGCCGGCACCGGCCCCGGTCGCCCCCGCTCCGGCCAACGGCTGAGGAGCGCGGTCGAGGACGGAGGAGACGGCCATGGCCCTGTCGCTGGACGCGCTCCACCAGCCGATGAACGACTTCTTCCTGGAGCACTTCGCCACGGCGGCGTCGACCCACGTCGTCTTCCGCTTCGATCGCTTCGGATCGACGCTGTCCCCGAGCGACTTCGAGGACCCCGCCGACCCGGCGGCGGGCTGGAGCGCCGTGGTGGCGCGGGAGCGCTTCTCCGACCTGGTCAACCGGATCCCGGTGGACGCCGGCGACGGGGCCAGCGTGGTGATGACCTCCGACTCCGTCGACAGCCTCTGGTTCGACCGGCTCCTCGGCCCGGCGCAGCCCTACCTGGCCCCCGACGCCGGCGCCGAGGAGCGGGCCGAGGCGCTGCGTGTCTTCAGCCTGGTCAAGTCACGCGCCCTGCGGCTGTGGGAGGACCTCAGCCTCGAGTCCTCCTCCGGCCTGCGCAGCCGCTTCCGGGTGGCGGAGGCCAGCCCCTCCCGGTGGTCCGACCCGACCGCGCAGGAGGTGTGGACGAGCACGACCTTCCAGGTCGGCTCGCCCACCCCGCCCGACACGGGCACCGTCGAGCCCGTCGACCCGGAGGCCGAGCACCTGCAGTGGCGGCTGCGGGCCAGCAGCACGGTGCTCGCCGACGCGCTGGCCGCCCCCGACCTGACCGCGCTCCTGGTCGCCGAGCCCGCCCCGGTGAGCGCGGTCGCGGTCGCGCTCCGGGCCGAGCCGGCCCTGGCGCTCCGGGCCGAGCCCGCGCTGCGGGCGACGGCCCTGCGGCGCCTCGTCGAGACGGAGCCGGACACGGTCGCCCCTGCCGGGGCGAGCGTGGACGCGCCCCTGCTGGCGCGCGCCTTCGACACCGCCACCCTGCGCCTCGACCTCACCGAGCGGCTCCACGTGCGCCAGCTGGTGCAGGAGCAGGCGCCCAGCGAGGCCGTGACGACCTCGTCGGTCCGTGTCGAGCTGGAGTACTGCCTCGTCGACGTGCGCCGCGAGTGGCTGCTCGACTCGCTGGTCAACGACGACGGCTGGTGCATCCCCGGCTCGGTCGCGGGGGAGCTGACCGACCCCGCGCGTCGCGGCAGCCTCCCGCTCCTGCCGGTCGGCATGGTCGTCGTGCGGCGCCTCCACATCAGCGCCGCGTGGTCGGCGGCCGACCTCGCGCTGGCCCGCTCGGCGACGTCGTTCGGACCGTTCGACATCACCCCCGACCAGGCCACCGGTCGCCTCGACCACGAGGGGCCGCAGGTGATCGGGTGGATGCTCCAGCAGCTGCCTCCGCTCCCGCCGCAGCCCGTGCTCGCCCCCGACCGGGCGGAGCCGGTCGTGGAGTCGGTCGTGGAGCCGGCCGAGCCCGGCACCGCCGAGCCGCGCACCCACACCGTGCGGCGCGGCGACACGCTCTGGGCGATCGCCCAGGCGGCGTACGGCGACGGCGCGCGGTGGCCGGAGATCGCCCACGCCAACGGCGAGCTCGACCCGGTCGCCCTGCAGGTCGGCGCCGTGCTGACCCTGCCCTGACCCGTCCTGACCCTGTCCGACCCTGTCCGACCCGTGCACCGATCCAGAGAGAAGCCACCACCATGGACGAACCAGACCTCAGCGCAGGATCCAGCGGGGAGTGGGTGACCTACCTCCAGCAGCTGCTGCAGCAGGCCGGCTACCTCGCCACCGAGCCCGACGGCGACTTCGGCCCCGCGACCGAGGGCGCCGTGCGCGACTTCCAGGCCGCCCAGGGCCTCGACGCCGACGGCGCGGTCGGGCCCCTGACCTGGGCCGCGCTCACCGGCAGTGTCGCGCCCGAGACCCCGACCGACCCCGAGCCGGAGCCCGACCCCGACCCCGACCCCGGGCCCGGGCCCGACCTCGGTGCGGAGACCGGCGACGTGCCGGTCTCGCTGCAGGAGGCCGGGGCGCCGGCGAGCCTGTCGGAGTGGACCGACGAGCAGAAGGAGGCCTTCTTCGAGGGCACGGTGACCTCCCAGGTGACCGCCGAGGCCGAGCCCGAGCCGGTCGAGGTGCTGGCCATGTCCGACGCCGGGAGCTCCGACGGAGGTGTCGTCGCATGAGCGCCGACATGGTCGTCAACGTGGCCAAGGCCGCGTGGGAGGTCTTCAAGGACGGGGCGCCGTCGGGGGAGATCACCTCCTCCACCGCCAACGCCGTGCCCCAGGTCGACGACTGGCAGACCCTCGCGGGGGCGCGCGGTCCGATGGCGATCCGCGGTCACTGGGAGCGGCTGTGCGCCTGGCCCTTCGAGGACTACGTCGTCGCCGACTTCACCTTCCTGCTCAAGTGGGACTACGCCGCGACCTACCGCGGCGGCGGCGCCTTCATCCCCAACCTGTGGCTGGAGGTGCCCAGCTACGACATCTTCTGGGGCCAGCACCTCGACCTGCGCCTGACGGTGCGCAACCCCACCAACGCCGGCACGCCGCAGGCACCGCTGGCCCGGCTGCCCGTCACCATCGCCGGCACGGCCAGCAACGGCCTGCGCAACCTGCACGTCGAGTGGGGCCTCACCGTCTTCGGCGACGGCACCTGGCAGGAGGCCTGAGCCGCGGTCGGCGCCGCGGGCGCGGGCCGGCGGGCGCTAACCTCGAGCGGTGAGCGAGCAGCAGCACCCGAGCAAGGCGGGCTTCGAGACCCGCGCCATCCACGCCGGCTACGAGCCCGACCCGACCACGGGCGCGGTGATCCCGCCGATCTACGCCACGTCGACCTACAAGCAGGACGGCGTGGGCGGACTGCGCGGTGGCTACGAGTACTCCCGCTCGGCCAACCCGACCCGCACCGCCCTCGAGGGCAACCTGGCCGCGCTCGAGGAGGGGGAGCGGGCCTTCGCCTTCGCCTCCGGCCTCGCCGCCGAGGACACCCTGGTGCGCGCGCTGTGCCGCCCCGGCGACCACGTGGTCATCCCCGACGACGCCTACGGCGGCACGTTCCGGCTCTTCGACAAGGTCGAGCGGGCCTGGGGCCTGGAGCACAGCCCGGCGCCGGTCTCCGACGTCGACGCCGTGCGGGCAGCGATCCGCCCGGGCAGCACCCGCCTGGTCTGGGTCGAGACCCCCACCAACCCGCTGCTCACCATCGGCGACATCGAGGCCCTGGCCGCGGTCGCCCACGACGCCGGGGCGCTGCTGGTCGTCGACAACACCTTCGCCTCGCCCTACCTCCAGCAGCCGCTGACCCTCGGCGCCGACGTGGTGGTGCACTCGACCACGAAGTACTGCGGCGGGCACTCCGACGTCGTCGGCGGCGCGCTCGTGGTGCGCGACCTCGACGTCGCCGAGAAGGTCGCCTTCCACCAGAACGCCATCGGTGCGGTGGCCGGCCCCTTCGACGCCTGGCTGACCCTGCGCGGGCTCAAGACCCTCGCGCTGCGCATGGACCGCCACTGCGACAACGCCGAGAAGGTCGTCGACTTCCTCCTCGACCACCCGCGCGTGGAGGAGGTGGTCTACCCCGGCCTGGCCTCCCACCCCGGTCACGAGATCGCCTCGCGCCAGATGCGCCGGTACGGCGGGATGGTGTCGTTCCGCGTCGCGGGAGGGGTCGACGCCGCGCTGTCGGTCTGCGAGCGCACCGAGGTCTTCACCCTCGGGGAGTCGCTGGGCGGGGTCGAGTCGCTCATCGAGCACCCGGGCCGGATGACCCACGCCAGCGTCGCCGGCACCGACCTGGAGGTGCCCGCCGACCTGATCCGGATCAGCGTCGGCATCGAGACCGCCGACGACCTGCTCGCCGACCTCGACCGAGCCCTGGGCTGAGCCCTCCGGACGAGCCCCCCGCCCCGGTCGGGGCGGGGCGGTGCGGCGGATAGCCTGCGGTGGTGGACGACGACGCACGACCGGCCGAGGCCCCGGACGGCGCCGAGGGCGACCTCGGGGGTGCGGAGAGCGCCGAGGTGCGCCGGCGGCGCGCGGTGCGCCGGGCCCGCGCCGACGCCGAGCGCGACGAGGGGCTGGCGGCGCGGCTGGCCCAGCAGTGGGCGGCGCTGCGCGACGAGCGGGAGCGGCGGCTGACGCCGGCCCCGATCACGCCCGGCCGGTCGAACTTCACGCGCGCCCAGGTGCCGTGGGGCGTCGACCTCGCCGCGGCCTGGTCGTGGCGCTTCCTGGTGATCGTCGCCGCCGGCGCCGTGGTCGCCTGGACGCTGGGCTACTTCGCGGTGGTCGTGCTGCCGCTCGCCGTCGCGCTGCTCATCAGCGCCCTGGTCGTGCCGATCGTCGACCTGCTCCAGCGGGTCGGACTGCCCCGCGGGCTGGCGGCGCTGCTGGTGGTGCTCGGCACGCTGGCCCTCGTGGGCTCGCTGCTGACCTTCGCCACCCAGCAGGTCGCCAACGGCGCGACCGACCTGGCCGAGCAGACGGTCGCGGGGCTCGGGGAGATCCGGACCTGGCTCAAGGAGGGGCCGCTCAACGCCAGCGACACCCAGATCAACGACTACCTCGACCAGGCCCAGCAGGCCATCCGGGCCCAGAGCGACGGCGGTGAGCTCACCGCCCGCATCACCGAGGTCGGCACGGCGGTGGGGCACGTGTTCGCCGGCTTCTTCATCGTGCTCTTCTCCTTCTACTTCTTCCTCGCCGACGGGGAGCGCATCTGGGCCTGGATCGTGCGGCTGACCCCGCGCGCCGCCCGCGCCCACGTCGACGGCTCGGGCCGGGTGGCCTGGATCTCCCTGACGCAGTTCGTGCGGGCCACGGTCATCGTGGCCGCGGTCGACGCGCTCGGCATCGCGCTGGGCGCCGCCGTGCTCCAGGTGCCCTTCGTGCTGGCCATCGGCGTGCTGGTCTTCCTCGGTGCCTTCGTGCCGATGATCGGCGCCACCATCGCCGGCAGCGTCGCCGTGCTCGTGGCCCTGGTCGACCAGGGGCCCGTCACCGCGCTGCTCATGCTCGGCGTGATCATCCTCGTGCAGCAGGTCGAGGGCCACGTGCTGCAGCCCTTCCTGATGGGACGCTGGGTCTCGGTGCACCCGCTCGGCGTCATCGTCGCGATCGCCGCGGGCGTGCTCGTCGCCGGGATCGCCGGGGCGCTGGTGGCGGTGCCGCTGGCCGCCGCCGTCAACGCGGTGGTCCAGCACCTCGCGGCGAGCACGGTGGTCGGTGACGACCCGGTGGAGGCGCTCGAGGACGACTACGAGGTGACGGGCGAGCAGCCCGCCGTGACCCAGGAGGACGCATGACCGACCAGGCGGACGCCCCCGTCGAGCAGGCCGAGCCGGTCGAGCCGGCGGGCCCCGGGGTGCCGCTGGGCCCCGTGCCGCCGGTGCCGGAGGTGACGCTGGCCGACATCGAGGCCGCCCGGGAGGTGCTCGAGGGCACGGCCATCGTCACGCCCATGGAGGAGTCGCGGTGGCTCTCGGCCATCGCCGGCGGCCGAGTCGGGCTCAAGTGCGAGAACCTCCAGCGCACCGGCTCGTTCAAGGCCCGTGGCGCCTTCGTGCGGATCAGCCGGCTCAGCGCCGAGGAGCGCGCCCGCGGCGTGGTCGCGGCCTCGGCCGGCAACCACGCCCAGGGCGTCGCGCTGGCCGCGCAGCAGCTCGGCATCGCCGCCACCGTCTTCATGCCCGAGGGGGCCCCGATCCCCAAGGAGCGGGCCACCCGCGGCTACGGCGCCGACGTCGTCTTCTCCGGGCGCTACCTCGAGGACGCCCTCGAGGCGGCGCGCGCCTTCGCCGAGCGCACCGGCGCGGTGATGATCCACCCCTTCGACCACGTCGACGTCGTCGCGGGCCAGGGCACCGTGGGCCTGGAGCTGCTCGAGCAGATGCCCGACGTGCGCACCGTGGTCGTGCCCACCGGCGGCGGCGGGCTCCTCGCGGGCATCGCGCTCGCGGTCAAGGCCGCACGGCCCGACGTACGGGTCGTGGGGGTGCAGGCCAAGGACGCCGCGGCCTACCCCGGCTCCCTGGAGCGGGGCCGGCCCACGCCGCTGGAGCACATGCGCACCATGGCCGACGGCATCGCCGTGGGCCGCCCGGGCGACATCACCTTCGCGGCCGTGCGCGACCACGTCGACGAGGTCGTCACGGTGAGCGAGGACCTGCTCGCCCGGGCCCTCCTGGCGCTGGTGGAGCGGGCCAAGATGGTCGTCGAGCCGGCCGGCGCCGCGGCCGTGGCGGCGATCCTCGACCACCCCGAGCGCTTCGAGACGCCCGCGGTCGCGGTGCTGTCCGGGGGCAACGTCGACCCGCTGCTGCTCGGCAAGGTGATCCGCCACGGCATGGCCGCGGCCGGGCGCTACCTCAACCTCCAGGTGACCATCCCCGACGCTCCGGGCGGCCTGGCCCAGCTGCTGACCGAGGTCGGCGCCACCGGCTCCAACGTGCTCGAGGTCGCCCACGAGCGGATCTCGCCCTCGCTGGGCATGGACGAGGTCACCGTGCAGCTGCAGCTGGAGACCCGGGGTGCGGAGCACTCCGCGCTGGTGCTGGCCCGGATGCGCGAACGCGGCTACCGCGTCGTCGAGTGAGGCTCGACGCGGCAGCCGCGCTGGCGGTGCTGGGCCCCGGGGGAGCCCCCGGGCGTTGATCAGCCGGTGTAGGGCACCGCGTCGACGATGACGACCTGGAGCTCCTTGCCGTTGGGCGCGACGTAGGAGACCGTGTCGCCCTTCGAGGCGCCGATGATCGCGGAGCCGAGGGGCGACTGCGGGGAGTAGACCTTGAGGTCGCTGTCCTCGTCCTCCATCTCGCGCGCGCCGAGCAGGAAGGTCTCGGCCTCGTCGTCGTCGTCGCCGACGAACTTGTAGGTCACCTTCATGCCGGGGGAGACGGTGCCGTCGTCCTCGGGGGTCTCGCCCACCTCGGCGCGACGCAGCATGTCCTCGAGCTGGCGGATGCGGCCCTCGATGCGGCCCTGCTCCTCGCGGGCGGCGTGGTAGCCGCTGTTCTCCTTGAGGTCGCCCTCGTCGCGCGCGGCGCTGATCTTGTCGATGATCTCCTGGCGCACGGGGCCCTTGAGCTCGTCGAGCTCGGCCTGCAGCTTGTCGAAGCCCTGCTGCGTGAGCCAGATCGTGCCCTGCTCGGTCGACTGCGTCATGGGTGTACTCCTGCGGGTGAGCGGCTGCGGCCGTGCCGCGTGCTCGTCGATGGTGGATCGGTCATGCCGTCCCCGGTCGGTCGGCGAAGGACCCCGGATCGTCTGTGCTGGGCCCCTTGCCGGACGGCCCTGCGGACGGTCAGAAGAAGGAGTTTACCCCTATCCGGGGCGGCACGGGCGGATCCCCGCCGGCGGGGGTGGCTCAGCGGGGGCGGGGCTGGCCCTCGGCGGTGCAGCCGATCTTCTCCACCGAGGTGGCCATCCGCTCGGTGCGAATGGTGAGGTCGAGGCGGCCCGAGGACTCGGGGGTGAAGGCCAGCTCGCCCACCGTGGAGTGGTCCTCGGCGAAGGCGCGCAGCAGGCAGTCGGCCTCGACGTCGGCGTCGCGCAGGTCGACCTGCACGGTGGCGTCGACGGTGTGCTGGTCGACGGTGTCGAAGGTGACCAGCTCGGAGGTCACCGGCGGGTCGGCGTGGGCCACCGTGGTCCAGGTCAGCCAGCCGCCGAAGACCAGCACCACCACCGCGACCAGCGCGAGGAGCGCACGCCGTCGCCAGGGCGCAGGCGCGCCGTACCGCTGGGTCATCAGGTCGGTGGAGCTCACCCCACCAGGGTGACACGCGGGTCCAGGGCGCTGCGCCGGTGCCCCGGCACGACGGGGGAGCGGCCCACCTAGACTCGGGCCCATGTCGCAGTCGCACGCCACCGGACCCCGCGCGGGCCTCCGGCTCATGCACGTCCACGCCCACCCCGACGACGAGTCGAGCAAGGGCGCGGCCTCGACCGCGCGCTACGTCGCCGAGGGCGCCGAGGTGCACGTGGTCACCTGCACCGGCGGCGAGCGCGGCTCGATCCTCAACCCCAAGATGGACCGCCCCGACATCCTCGAGAACATCTCCGAGGTGCGGCGCCAGGAGATGGAGCGGGCGCGCGACATCCTCGGGATCACCCAGCACTGGCTCGGCTTCGTCGACTCCGGCTGGCCCGAGGGCGACCCGAAGCCCCCGCTGCCCGAGGGCTGCTTCGGCCTGGCCCCGCTGGAGGAGGCCACCGGGCGGCTGGTGCGTCTGATCCGCTCGATCCGCCCCCACGTGCTCACCACCTACGACGAGCGCGGCGGCTACCCCCACCCCGACCACGTGCGCTGCCACGAGGTGTCGGTGGCCGCCTTCGAGGCCGCCGCCGACCCCGAGCGCTTCCCCGAGGCCGGCCCCGCCTGGCAGGTCGCCAAGCTCTACTACCACCACTCCTTCAACCGCGAGCGGATGCAGCGCCTGCACGACGCCACCGTGGCCCACGGGCTGGAGTCGCCGTGGGGCGAGCGGCTCAAGGAGTGGAAGCCGGAGCCGGAGTGGGACGCCCGGGTCACCACCAAGGTGCCCTGCGGCGACTTCTTCGGCGTGCGCGACCAGGCGCTGCTGGCCCACGCCACCCAGATCGACCCCGACGGGCACTGGTTCGCCATCCCGCGCGAGGTGCAGGTCGACGTGTGGCCCACCGAGGACTTCGAGCTCGTCACCGCCCACGTGTCCTCGGCCACGCCGGAGGACGACCTCTTCGCGGGCGTCGACGCCTCCTACGACGGCTCCTGAGAGGATGGCGTCATGGTGACCACGCTCGGATCGCAGCTCAGCCTCCAGCTCACCGCGCTCGTCCTGCGGGTCGCCGACCCGACGCCCGAGCCCGAGGACGTCAAGGCCGGGTGGCCTGCGCTCGGACTCTTCCTGCTCCTCGTCGGCTTCGTGGTCTTCCTGTTCTTCAGCCTCGTCAAGCGGCTGCGCAACGTGGAGACGGCGCGCAAGACCGGCGTCTACGGCGACGCCCCCGAGACCGACGGGACTCCTGGCGAGACGGGAGCGGACCCGGCGGTCGACCCGGCCACGGAGCCGGGCGGCGACCCCTCGGGCGAGCGCGGCGACGCGCCGCCGACGCCCCGGGCCTGAGGCCCGACGCGCCGCGGCTGCGGGTCGGGGTGTGCTCCCGGCTCAGCCCTGGCCGGCGCCGGGCTGCTGCTGCTGCTCGGCGACCTGCTTGCGCACGTCGTCCATGTCGAGGGCGCGCACCGCGCCGATGACCTGGTCCAGCGCCGGTGCGGGCAGCGCCCCGGGCTGGGCGAAGACGAGGATGCCCTCGCGGAAGGCCATCAGGGTGGGGATCGACTGGATCCCGGCCGCGGCGGCCAGCTCCTGCTGCTCCTCTGTGTTGATCGAGCCGAAGGTGATGTCGGGGTTGGCCTCGGAGGCCGCCTCGTAGGTCGGCGCGAACTGCTTGCACGGGCCGCACCAGCTGGCCCAGAAGTCGACGAGCAGGATGTCGTCGCCCTGCACGTGCGTGGTGAAGTTGTCCCCGGTCAGCTCGATGGTGGCCATGCCCCCACCGTACGTCGGGCACGCGCCGCGGCCCACCGCCCCGGTGGGTGGGCGGTGGGCGGGCCGCCCGGGGTGTCGCCTCAGTCGACCACGTGGCCGTGGGGTCGGCCGGGGTCGTCGTAGGCCGGGTCGTCGCGACCGGCGCGCAGCGCCTCGAGCTGCGCGCACACCGCGACGCCGTAGAAGAACGACACCGAGCCCATCAGCGACCACAGCAGTAGCGCCACGATGCCCGCGAGGGGCCCGTAGGTGCTGCCGAAGGAGTCGCTGAGCCCGACGTAGGCCGCCAGGCCCACGGTGGCCAGCATGCTGAGCGCCACCGCGACCACCCCGCCGAGGGCCAGCCAGCTCAGCGCGGGCTGCCGGCGTCGCGGCGCGTGGTCGAGCAGCACGGCGATGGTGAGGACGCCGAGCGCGACCCCGACCGGCCAGCGCAGCACGTTCCACGTGGTCCGTGAGGCCTCCGACCAGCCGTAGGCCTCGGTCACGGCGTCGGCGAAGGCACCGCCGGCCACGAGCAGCAGGAAGGCCAGGGCCGCGGGTGCGGCGAGCAGCGCGGTGAGCACGGCGGCCCGGCCGTACTTGGCCCGCGCGGGCCGGTCGCGACGGATGCCGTAGATGCGGTTGGCACCGCGCTCGACCTGCGCCATGGCCGTGGTCATCGACACCAGGGAGAGCAGCAGGCCGAGGACGAGCGCGACCTCTCCGGCCTCCTCGCTGGAGTCGGAGCCGGAGACCGCCCCGGCCAGGGCGTCGCCCGAGCCGCTGCCCGGCGAGACGCCGTCGATGGTGGCGGCCATGACCGCGGCCACGCGCTCCTGGTCGACGTCGGCGGCCAGGCCGGTGAGGGCGAGCAGGAAGGGCACGACGGCGAGGCAGGCCTGCAGGGCCAGGGCCCGGCTGTTGGTGAAGCCGTCGCCGTAGCGGAACCGCACGAAGGCCCCGACCGCGACGGCCCGGAGCCCGTGGCGGCGCGCGAGGTGCCAGGCGTCCTCGGCGTCGAGCTCGTCACCGTCGAGCTCGACGGTCACCGGCACGAGGCGGGCGGTGGTCACGGCTTCGGTCCCTTGCCCGGCTTCGGTCCCTTGTCGGCGGGCCCCTGGCCGGGTCCCTTGCCGGGCTTCGGGCCCGGTCCCTCGTCGGGCTCGTCCTCGTCGGGCTCCTCCTCGTCGGGCCCGCCCGCGTCGGTGGAGGGGGACGGGGTCGGCGTGGGGGTGGGCGTGGGGGTCGTCGACGACCCGGGCGCGGTGTCGTCGGCCTCCTCGACCGCCTCCAGGGCCGCCTCGAGGCGGTCGGCGGCGCGCTCGATCCGCTCCTGCTCGGCGGCGGTGAGCTCGCCGGCGTCGACGGCCTCGTCGGCGGCCTCGCGCAGGGCGTCGAGCGCGTCGAGACCCGCGTCGGCGTCGCGGGCCACCAGGGCCTCGTCGACCGCGGCCAGGGCGTCGGTCACGGCGGTGGGAGGCCCGGTGGTGGTCTCCTCGGCGCAGCCGAGCAGGCCCCCGCCGAGCAGTGCGAGCGTGCCCAGCGCGAGGGCGCCGCGGCTGCGGGCGCGCGGGCGCACGGGGCTCATCGGCCGGCCTCCCCGACCGCGTCGTGGAGGTCCTCCAGCGGGCTCTGGAGCCGGGCCGGCACGTCGCCGGGGGCGGGGTCGACCTCGGCGGGGGGCTCGGCGCTCCCGGTGGAGGCCAGGGCCGCGACCACGAGGAGGAGCACGATGCCGGCGAGCGCCCCGGCCAGGCCCTTCTGGTGCGGCTCGAGCGCGGCCAGGCGCGCCCCCGGGCCCCGGCGGGGTCGGCCCGGGCCGCCCGTCGGCGGGTGCAGCGGCGGCGGGGGAGGCGTGGCGGGCCCGGGGGGTCTGGCGGGTGGGGGAGACCCGGGCGACGCGACCGGCGCGGTGAGCACGGCGGTGCGCGCGGGCTCGACGTACGGCGGCGGGCCGGGCGGACCCGAGGGCGGGCCCTGGCGCAGCGCACCCAGCCGGGCGGCCACCTGGGCGGTGCTCGGCCGCGCGGCCGGGTCGGCCGCGGTCATGGCGCGCAGCAGGTCGGACCAGCCCGGCGGGAGGTCGGCGGGCACCGGGGGCGGGCGGTGCAGCCGGGCCATGGCCGACTCGGTGGGGCTGCCGGGGTAGGCGCGCTCGCCGGTGAGCGCCTCGAGCAGCACCAGGCCCAGCGACCACACGTCGACGGAGGTGTCGAGCTCCTCGCCGCGCACCTGCTCCGGCGCGAGGTAGGCCGCCGTGCCCACGGCGGTGCCGGTCTGGGTGTGGCGCACGGTGTCGCCGATGAGTCGCGCGATGCCGAAGTCGGCCAGCTTGACCCGGCCGTCGGGGGCGAGCAGGACGTTGCCGGGCTTCACGTCGCGGTGCACGACGCCGCGGCCGTGGGCGTAGGAGAGGGCGTCGGCGACCTGCTGACCCACGCGCGCCGCCTCCGGCGCGGGCACCGGGCCGTCGGCCAGCCTGGCCCCCAGGGTGGGACCCTCCACCAGCTCCATCACGAGGAAGGGGTGCTCGTCGTCGACCCCGGCGTCGAGCACGGTCACCAGGCCGCGGTGCGAGAGCCCCGCCAGGGTGCGGGCCTCGGCGGTGAAGCGCGCGCGGTCGCTGGCCTGGTCGGCGGTGCTGCGCAGCAGCTTGACCGCCACCTCGCGGGCCAGCACCGTGTCGGTCGCGCGGTGCACGTCGGCCATGCCGCCGCGTCCCAGGACCTCGCCGAGCCGGTAGCGGCCCGCGACCATCGTCGTCGTCACCCCGGGACCGTACCGGTCGGGCCGGCCCGGCCCGTTCCTGACCGGTCGGACGGCTGGCGGTGTCCGGAGGCGCTCACCCGTCGGGGTGACGACACCATGACCGCCGTCACGTGACGTGCGTTACACGATCGTTACCCCTCCGCCTTGACCCCTCGATTGCGTAAGCGCTTTCATTCATCACGCCCCGGACGCTCGGCAGTGGTCTGGGTCACGACCCAGAGAGGGAGCACCCCATGCGCTCACGCACCATCCGACACGCCAGTGTGGCGGTCGTCCTGGCCGCCGGCCTGGTCCTGGCCGGCTGCGCCGAGGAGGAGTCCACCGAGGTCCAGTCCGCCGGTGGCACCTCGCCCGGCGAGGGCAAGGCCGAATGCGAGCAGCTGACCCAGTTCGGTGACCTCACCGGCACCAGCGTCAGCGTCTACACCTCGATCATCGCCCCCGAGGACGCCGCCCAGAAGAAGTCCTACGAGCTCTTCACCGAGTGCACCGGCGCCGAGATCGAGTACGAGGGCTCCAGCGAGTTCGAGACCCAGCTCAAGGTGCGCGTGCAGGGCGGCAACGCCCCCGACATCGCCTACATCCCGCAGCCGGGCCTGCTGGCCAGCCTCGTGCGCGACGACGACGCCGTCGTCGAGGCGCCCGACACGGTCGCGGAGAACGTCGACCAGTGGTGGGGCGAGGACTGGAAGACCTACGGCACCGTCGACGACACCTTCTACGCCGCCCCGCTGGGCGCCAACGTGAAGTCCTTCGTGTGGTACTCCCCGAAGACCTTCGCCGACAACGGCTGGGAGATCCCCGAGACCTGGGACGACATGATGGCCATCACCGAGGACGCCGTCTCCAAGGGCATGAAGCCCTGGTGCGCCGGCATCGAGTCCGGTGACGCCACCGGGTGGGTCACCACCGACTGGCTCGAGGACTCGATGCTCCGCGAGGTCGGCCCCGACGTCTACGACCAGTGGGTCAACCACGAGATCCCCTTCGACGACCCGCAGGTCGCCGCCGCGCTCGACCGCGTCGGCAGCATCCTCAAGGACGAGGAGTTCGTCAACGGCGGCCTCGGCGACGTGAAGTCCATCGCCACCACCGCCTTCCAGGACGCCGGCTACCCCGTCGTCGACGGCGAGTGCGTCATGCACCGCCAGGCCAGCTTCTACGCCGCCCAGTGGGAGCCCGGCACCGACGTGTCGGAGGACGGCGACGTGTTCGCCTTCTACCTGCCCACCGTCACCGAGGACTTCGGTCGTCCGGTGCTCGGCGGCGGCGAGTTCGTGGCGGCCTTCGACAGCCGTCCCGAGGTCCAGGCCTTCCAGACCTACCTGTCCTCCGACGTGTGGGCCAACGAGAAGGCCAAGGCCACGCCCGACGGTGGCTGGGTCACCGCCAACACCGGTCTCGACATCTCCAACCTGAGCAGCCCGATCGACATCCTGTCGGCCGAGACGTTCCAGGACCCCGACGCCGTCTTCCGCTTCGACGGCTCCGACCAGATGCCCAGCGCCGTCGGCGCCGGCTCCTTCTGGAAGGAGATGACGGCGTGGATCACCGGTCAGAGCACCGCTGACGCGCTGACCAACATCGAGGAGTCCTGGCCCGCCTCCTGAGGTGAGCCACCGACGTCGGGCCGCGGGCCGCGCCCGCGGCCCGACGTCGACCCCGCCCCGGCTCCCGGGGCGCCCAGAGCCGGCCGGCGCACAGCGTCGAGCCCCAGGTACGGCGTGACCAGGCGGACGAGCCCTCGGGGGCCCGACGCGGTCACCGACAGGAACGGTGAGACGTGACCACCTCCGACAAGCTCCTCCACATGCTGATCGCCGTCGTGCTGTTCTTCGGCGTGATGGCCCTGATCCTCCTGGCCACCCAGCGGCTGCGCTCGCGCCGCGGCGAGCGCGTGCAGGCGGCCGCCTTCCTCGGCCCCTCCCTGCTCCTCGTCGCCGTGGGCCTGCTCTACCCCGCGGTGCTGACCGTCTGGCAGTCCTTCCACGGCCCCAACGGCGAGGAGTTCGTCGGGCTGGAGAACTACGTCACGGTCGTCACCGACAAGGAGCAGCTGACCGTGCTGCGCAACACCGCCCTGTGGGTGGTGCTGACCCCGCTGCTGGCCACCGGCATCGGCCTGGTCTACGCCGTCATCATCGACAAGTCGCGCTTCGAGAAGGTCGCCAAGGCGCTCATCTTCCTGCCGATGGCGATCTCGCTGGTGGGGGCCTCGATCATCTGGAAGTTCGTCTACGACTACCGCCAGACCTCCGCCGACCAGATCGGCCTGCTCAACCAGGTGCTCAAGAGCCTGGGCTTCGACACCTACCAGGTGCTGCTGACGGGCCCGTGGAACACGCTGTTCCTCATCGTCATCATGGTCTGGGTCCAGGCCGGCTTCGCCATGACGATCCTCTCGGCCTCGATCAAGGCCATCCCGGAGGACATCGTCGAGGCCGCGCGGCTCGACGGCGTCAACGGCCTCAAGCTCTTCCGCCACATCACCGTGCCGAGCATCCGGCCCTCGCTGATCGTCGTGCTGACGACCATCAGCATCGCCACGCTGAAGGTCTTCGACATCGTGCGCACCAGCACGGGCGGCAACTTCGACTCCAGCGTGCTGGCCTACGAGTTCTACCGCCAGTACTTCGTCGCGGGCAACGAAGGGCTGGCGACCGCGCTGGCCGTCGTCATCTTCATCCTCGTGACGCCCATCGTCATCTACAACATCGTTCAGATGCGCAAGCTGGAGGCCCGATGACCACCGCCACGCCCCTCGTCGGCACGCCCGGCACCCCCGGGACCGGGAGCGACCAGCCCGTGGTCCCGGCGTCGACCGCGGCCAAGCAGCAGCTCACCAACCGCTGGGCCTCGCTCGCAGCGGTCGTCATCGCCGCGCTGTGGACGGTGCCGACCTTCGGGCTCTTCATCTCCTCGCTGCGCCCCGAGGGCGAGGTCAAGGGCAGCGGCTGGTGGAACTTCTTCACCGACCCCAACGTCACCCTCGACAACTACAAGCAGGTCATCAACGGCGCCGACACCGACCTGGCGACCTACCTGGTCAACTCCGCGGTGATCACCATCCCGGCCGTGCTCATCCCCATCAGCCTGGCGACCCTGGCCGCCTACGCGTTCGCCTGGATGGACTTCAAGGGCCGCGACGCGCTCTTCGTGGCGATCTTCGCCCTCCAGATCGTGCCGATCCAGGTCACGCTGATCCCGCTGCTCTCGCTCTACGTCGAGCCGCCGTTCAACCTGATGCCGCTGGCCGGCCGCGACGCCCCCGGCGGGGGCTTCTACACGATCTGGCTCTCCCACGCGATCTTCGCGCTCCCGCTGGCGATCTTCCTGCTGCACAACTTCATGCGCGAGATCCCCGGCGAGCTCATCGAGTCGGCGCGCGTCGACGGCGCCGGGCACGTGCAGATCTTCACGCGCATCATGCTGCCCCTGATGGCCCCGGCCATCGCCGCCTTCGGCATCTTCCAGTTCCTCTGGGTGTGGAACGACCTGCTCGTGGCCCTCGTCTTCGGCGGCGGCAACCTCGACATCTCACCGCTCACCGTGCGCCTGGCCGCCCTGGCCGGTCAGCGCGGCGAGGACTGGCACCTGCTCTCGGCCGGGGCGTTCGTGTCGCTGATCGTGCCGCTCGTGGTGTTCCTGTCGCTGCAGCGCTACTTCGTGCGCGGGCTGCTGGCCGGCAGTGTCAAGGGGTGACCTCACCCCGCGCGACCTGAGCCAGCCACTGGTAGGAGGCCTTCGGGGTGCGGGTCTGGTCCGCCGGGTCGATGTGGACCAGGCCGAAGGTCTTGGTGTAGCCCTCGGCCCACTCGAAGTTGTCCAGCAGCGTCCACACGACGTAGGCGCGCACGTCGGCGCCGGCCGCGCGGGCGCGGTGGGTGGCGGCGAGGTGGCCGCGCAGGTAGTCGATGCGGTCGTCGTCCTGCACCACCCCGTCGACGCGCTCGGCGTCGGCGCAGGCGGCGCCGTTCTCGGTGACGAGGATCGGCAGCCCGGTGCGGCGGTGGGTCTCGACGAGCAGCTCCTCCAGCCCGTCGGCCACGACCTCCCAGCCGATGTCGGTGCGCGGCTCGCGCACGACCAGGTCGAAGTCGCCCACCCCCGGGTACGCCGCGCCCTCGGGGTGCGGCGGTCGGCCGGGCACGACCAGGTCGGGGCGGGTCGGGGTGTAGTAGTTGACCCCGAGCCAGTCGGCCGAGCCCTGCACGAGCTCCAGGTCGCCGGGCCGGACGAGCTCGGGGTCGGCGAGCTCCGGCGCCACGGCGAGCACGCTCTCGCCGTACTCCCCGTCGACGAGGGGGTCGAGCCACACCCGGTTGCGCAGCGCGTCGATGCGCTCGGCCAGCGGCTCGGCCTCGGGCCGCTCCGGCCACACTGGGGCGAGGTTGAGCACCGTGCCGACGTCGACGGCGTGCGCGGCGCGGATGCGCTCGGCGGCCAGGGCGTGGCTGAGGTTGAGGTGGTGCACGGCGCGGTGCGCGCCGCCGCCCTCGCGGCGACCCGGGGCGAAGACGCCCGCGGCGTGGCCGAGGTAGGCGGTGCACCACGGCTCGTTGTGGGTGGCCCAGACCCCGACACGGTCGGCCAGCCGGTCGGCGACGACCTCGGCGTAGTCGGCGAAGGCCTCGGCCGTGCTGCGCACCAGCCAGCCGCCCTCGTCCTCCAGGGCCTGCGGCAGGTCCCAGTGGTAGAGCGTCGCGGTCGGCACGATCCCGCGCTCCAGCAGCGCGTCGACGACGCGGTCGTAGTGGTCCAGCCCGCGGGTCTCCACGCGGCCGCGGCCCTCGGGCTGGATGCGGGGCCAGGCGATCGAGAAGCGGTACCACCGCACGCCCAGGCCGGCCACGAGGTCGGCGTCCTCGAGGTGGCGGTGGTAGGAGTCGCACGCGGTGGCGCCGCTGCTGGCGTCCTTGATCGTGCCGGGGCGCGCGGTGAAGGTGTCCCACACCGACGGGCCGCGGCCGTCGACGTCGACGGCGCCCTCGATCTGGTAGGCCGCCGTGGCGGTGCCCAGCTCGAGCACCGACCCGTCGGGCAGGCGGTGCGGGAGGCGGGCTGCGGTGTCTGCCGGGCGCGGGTCCACTGTGCTCATGGCCACACCGTACGGCCCGCCACCCCCGGACCGGCAGGACGGCGCCGATGACCGGCATCCACGACCTCGCCCGCGAGGTCGGTGTCTCGACCGCCACGGTCTCGCGCGCGCTGCGGGGGCTGCCGCGGGTCTCGGAGTCCACCCGCGAGCGGGTGCTGGAGGCCGCGGTGCGGCTGGGCTACGTGCCCTCCCCGCACGCGGTCGGCCTGGCCAGCGGGGGCCAGACCCGCTCGGTGGCGATCGTCGTGCCGTTCGTGACCCGGTGGTACTTCGCCGCGGTCGTGCACGGCGCCGAGCAGGTGCTGCGCGAGCAGGGCTACGACCTGCTGCTCTACAACCTCGCCGGCGACTCCGCGGCGCGGCACCGGGTGCTGCGGACCCAGGTGCTGACCAAGCGCGTCGACGCCGTGCTGGTGGTCGGGCTGGGGCCGACCGCCGAGGAGGTCGCGGCGATGCAGCGGCAGGGCAGCCCCGTCGTGACCCTGGGGGCACGGGTCGAGGAGTGGTCGAGCGTGAGGATCGACGACGTCGAGGCGTCGCGCACCGCGATGCGTCACCTGCTCGACCTGGGCCACCGCCGCATCGCCTTCGTCGGGGGTCTGGGCGAGGACGGCCTCGACTTCACCACGCCGACCGCGCGGCTGGAGGGCTACCGCTCCTCGCTGCGCGACGCCGGGCTCCCGCTCGACCCCGCGCTCGAGCTCGACGGTCGCTTCACCCTCGACGGCGGGGTCGACTGCGGTCGCGCCGTCGCGGCCCTGGGCCACCGCCCCACCGCGGTCTTCTGCGCCTCCGACGAGATGGCGATCGGGCTGATGAGCGCGCTGCGCGAGGCCGGGCTGCGCGTGCCCGAGGACGTCTCGGTGGTCGGTGTCGACGACCACGAGATGGCGCGGTTTTTCGACCTCACCACGGTGCGTCAGCCCGTGCACGAGCAGGGCCGCATCGCCGCCCAGCAGATCCTGCGGTCGCTGGGGGCCGCCGACGGGCCGGGCGAGGTCGTGCCCGAGCACGTCGAGCTCGCCACCGAGCTGGTCGTGCGCGCCACCACCGCCGCGGTGTGAGCGGCCGGGCGGCCCTCAGAGCCGGCGGATCACCTTGGCCGGGTTGCCCACGGCCACGACGTCGGCGGGCAGGTCGCGGGTGACCACGGAGCCGGCGCCGACCACGGTGTTGGCGCCGATGGTGACGCCGGGGCACACGATCGTGCCGCCGCCGAGCCAGACGTTGTCGCCGATGGTGATGGGTCGCGCCCCCTCCCACTTGGCGCGCCGCGGCTCAGCCTCGACGGGGTGGGTGGGGGTGAGCAGCTGGACGTTGGGTCCGATCTGCACGTCGTCGCCGATGACCACCTCGGCGACGTCGAGGCAGACGAGGCCGAAGTTGACGAAGGTGCGGGCGCCGATGCGGGTGCGGTAGCCGTAGTCGACGTGGAGCGGGGGGCGGATCTCGGTCTCCGCGCCGATCGCGCCGAGGAGCTCGACCAGCAGGGCGCGACGCTCCCGCGCCTCCGAGGGCGGCAGGTGGTTGATGCGGTGGGCGAGGTCGCGCGCGGCGAGGCTCTCGCGCTCGAGGTCGGGGTCGTCGGCGATGTAGGGGTCGCCGGCGAGCATCCGCTCGCGCATCGAGCGGTTGTCGGGGAAGGACGGGTCGGGCAGGGCGTCAGGCATGCGCCGATGCTTCCACGCCGTCGGTCAGCGCATCGAGTAGGTGGCCATCGAGACCGCGACGTAGTGGCTGGCGAAGGCCAGGATCGTGAAGGTGTGGAAGACCTCGTGGAAGCCGAACCAGCGCGGCGAGGGGTTGGGCCGCTTGAAGCCGTAGACCGCGCCGCCGAGGGTGTAGAGCACCCCGCCGGCGGCCACGAGCACCAGCACGCCGATGGCCATCGACGTGCCGAGCTGCTCGGTGGCGCCCTCGATGAACCCGGGGATGAAGAACACCGCGGCCCAGCCCATCGCGATGTAGATCGGGGTGTAGAGCCAGCGCGGCGCGTCGGTCCACAGCACCCGGAAGCCGACGCCGAGCAGGGCGGTGGACCAGATGGTCGTCAGCAGCACGACCTGTTGCGAGCCGTCGAGCAGGATCAGCGTCAGCGGGGTGTAGGAGCCCGCGATGAGGATGAAGATGTTGGAGTGGTCGAAGCGGCGCAGGAAGCCCCAGACGGCCGGCGACCAGGTGCCGGTGTGGTAGATCGCCGAGACGGTGAACAGCAGCAGCGCGGAGCCGGTGAAGACGGCCGAGCCGATCTTCGTGGTCTCCGTCGGCGACAGCACGACCAGCACGATGCCCGCGGCCAGGGTCAGCGGGGCCGTGCCGAGGTGCAGCCACCCGCGCAGCTTCGGCTTGATGTCGGCGAGGGTCTCGCTGATGGTCTCCTGCACCGAGTCGACCCTCGAGCGCACCGCCTGGGGGATGTGCTGGTCCATGGCCCGACAGTACCGGCCGGCACGTCGACCCGCCGAAGCCAGGACGCCTGGTCGGCGAGGCGGTGACCACCGCCCCGACGGCGCTAACCTTGTCCGGTGGCGGACTGGAAGCGCGGGCTCAGGAGCGTGCTCTACCCGGCCTACGAGGCGCGGGTGCTGCGGCGCATGCCCGCCAACCTGCCCCAGCACGTCGGGGTGATGCTCGACGGCAACCGTCGGTGGGCCCGCGCCGTGGGTCGCGACACCGCCCACGGCCACCGAGCCGGGGCCGCCAACATCGAGCCGCTGCTCGGCTGGTGCGACGAGGTCGGCATCGGCGTCGTCACCTTGTGGCTGCTCTCCACCGACAACCTCAACCGGCCGCCCGACGAGCTCGAGCCGCTGCTGGAGATCATCGAGGAGGCCGTGGCCTCCCTGGCCGACCAGCAGCGCTGGCGGCTGCACCCGGTGGGCGCGCTCGACCTGCTGCCGGCGGCCACCGCGGAGCGGCTCAAGGCGGCGCAGGAGGCCACGCGCGAGGTCGACGGCATGCTGGTCAACGTCGCCGTGGGCTACGGCGGACGGCGCGAGATCGCCGACGCCGTGCGCTCGCTGCTGCTCGAGCACGCCGAGCGCGGGACCTCGCTGGAGGAGCTCGCGGCCCAGCTGGAGGTCGACCACATCTCCGCCCACCTCTACACCAAGGGCCAGCCCGACCCCGACCTCGTCATCCGCACGAGCGGCGAGCAGCGGCTCGGCGGCTTCCTGCTGTGGCAGAGCGCGAAGTCGGAGTTCTACTTCTGCGAGGCCTACTGGCCCGACTTCCGCCGCGTCGACTTCCTGCGCGCGATCCGCGCCTACGCCCTGCGCGACCGCCGCCACGGCTCCTGACGCCGACCTGCCCGACGCCCGCCCGGCGGCGACGGCGGGGCGCCTGCGCGTCCGCCTGTCCCGGCCCGGTGACGTTCACGAGCGCGTCACGGCGTGTTGCCTCGAAACCGGTCGGCGGGGGGCTACTTTCGCAAGCATCGGCGGGTGGGGAAGCCCGCCGTACCAGGAGGCCCGATCGTGCTCACCCACGACTGCACCACGCACGGCTCGTCGCCGTGCGCGGACGGAGGCGGGCACTCCCGCCTGCGGGTTCCTTCCCGGTCCATCCGTGTGAAGTAGGACCGCGGCGAGGAGTGCGCGCGGCGGTCCGTGAGGGGTGTCCCGTGCCGTCTCAGGCCCAGCAGTCGCAGCAGTCCCCCGGATCCACCCGCACCCGCCGCAAGGCCCCCGCCCGCGCCGCGGCGCCGGCGGTGCGCACCTACGTGCTCGACACCAGCGTCCTGCTGGCCGACCCCGGCGCCCTCAAGCGCTTCGCCGAGCACGAGGTGGTGCTCCCCGTCGTGGTCATCACCGAGCTCGAGGGCAAGCGTCACCACCCCGAGCTGGGCTACTTCGCCCGCACCGCCCTGCGCACGCTCGACGAGCTGCGCATCCTCCACGGCCGCCTCGACGAGCCGGTGCCGGTGGGGGAGGAGGGCGGCACCCTGCGCGTCGAGCTCAACCACACCGACGCCAGCTCGCTGCCCTCGGGCTTCCGCCTCGGCGACAACGACACCCGCATCCTCGCCGTCGCCCACAACCTCTCCACCGAGGGCCTCGCGGTCACCCTGGTCTCCAAGGACCTGCCGCTGCGGATCAAGGCCTCGGCGGTCGGGCTCGACGCGCAGGAGTACCGCGCGGAGGCGATCAGCGACTCCGACACCGGCTACTCCGGCATGGCCGAGCTGGAGGTCGCGGCCAGCGACCTCGACGAGCTCTACGACGACGGCGTCGTCGACCTCGACGCCGCGCGCGACCTGCCGTGCCACCAGGGTCTCGTGCTGCTCTCCGACCGCGGCTCCGCGCTCGGCCGCGTCGGACCCGACAAGCAGGTCCACCTCGTGCGCGGCGACCGGGAGGCGTTCGGCGTCCACGGCCGGTCGGCGGAGCAGCGGATCGCGCTGGAGATGCTCCTCGACCCCGAGGTGGGCATCGTGTCGCTCGGCGGCCGCGCCGGCACCGGCAAGTCGGCCATGGCGCTGTGCGCGGGGCTGGAGGCGGTGCTCGAGCGCGGCCAGCACAAGAAGGTCGTGGTCTTCCGCCCGCTCTTCGCCGTGGGGGGCCAGGAGCTCGGCTACCTGCCCGGGTCGGAGTCGGAGAAGATGTCGCCCTGGGGCCAGGCGGTCTTCGACACCCTCGGCGCGATGACCTCGCGCGACGTCATCGACGAGATCCTCGACCGCGGCATGCTCGAGGTGCTCCCGCTGACCCACATCCGCGGCCGTTCGCTGCACGACGCCTTCGTCATCGTCGACGAGGCGCAGTCGCTGGAGCGCAACGTGCTGCTCACGGTGCTCTCCCGCATCGGGGCCAACTCCAAGGTCGTCCTCACCCACGACGTCGCGCAGCGCGACAACCTGCGGGTCGGGCGCCACGACGGGGTCGTGGCGGTGATCGAGAAGCTCAAGGGCCACCCGCTCTTCGCCCACGTCACGCTGACGCGCTCCGAGCGCTCGCCCATCGCCGCACTGGTCACCGAGATGCTGGAGAACGTCACGCTCTGACGGCCCCAGGTCCTCGCCCCTCACCGGCCCCGCCCACCCCGGGGCGGGGCCGGTGTGGCGTCGGAGGTCTGCTGTGACGCATGTGACGAGACCCGCGCCACCTTTGTCCACCACCGTGGCGGTTCGGTTTGCGTGCCCCTGGAAGGTCATGCAAGGTGGACGGCGTTCGTCACTCGTGATCCACCGGGGCAGACCGCCCGATCGCGTGACCTGAGCATCGGCCCGTGTCGTCTACCCGTGAGTCCATCGCCTTGTCGAAGCACGTGAAGTACGTCCCGAAGCACCGCTCGGCTCCCGCGCCCTCGCGCGTGGCCCAGGTGCCCCGCCAGGCCCTGCGCAGCACCGTGGTCCTCTCCTCGTTGGCCGTCGCGGCCACCGGCGTGAGCGTCGCCGGTGGTGTGGTCGGGTCCGACCCGGCCGTGAGCGCCGCCGACTCCGTGAGCGCCGACGCCGCCTCGCCGGTCGCGGCGGCGGTCGACCCCGACGACGCGACCACCGGCGTCGAGCTGGTCACCGGCAGCGCCGTGCTCGAGGAGCGCCAGCCCGCCGTGTCGCGCTCCGCCGACCGCCGCGTCGCCAGCGACCCGGCCAAGGTCGCTGCGCTCTCGGCCGACGAGGGCCCGGCGCTGACCCGCACCGAGGACATCGCCGACCTCGACCCGCGCTCGATCGCGCAGTCGCTGATGGGCGAGTTCGGCTTCTCCTCCGACCAGTTCGGCTGCCTCGACTCGCTGTGGACCCGCGAGTCGAACTGGACCGTGAACGCCGACAACCCGACCTCCTCGGCCTACGGCATCCCGCAGGCGCTGCCCGGCGAGAAGATGGCCTCCGCCGGCGCCGACTGGGCCACCAACCCCGCCACGCAGATCCGGTGGGGGCTGGGCTACATCCAGGACCGCTACGGCAGCCCCTGCGGCGCCTGGGCCCACAGCGAGAGCGTCGGCTGGTACTGATCGGCGCGTCGACCGCCACCGGTCGACGTCAGGACCGCGGTGCGCTCACGCGTCGTGGAAGAGTTGCACGCCTCGGGCGACGGCCGCGGTCAGCACGCTGTAGCCGCCGAGGACCCCGAGCACCCACCCGGCCGCGGTGAGGACGGGCTCGCCCTCGACGGCGTCGACGAGCAGCGCGCCGAGCACGAGGGCGATCACGCCCAGCACGAGGTGGCCCAGGCCGAGCGAGGTGCGGTAGCGGGGGCGGGGCTGCGTCTCGGTCTCCACGCCCGCAGTGTGGCCGACCCACGGCGTCGCGCCGCGCAGCCGCGCCCGGCTGCGACGAGGTGGTGCGGCGTTGCGCTCAGCGGCCTTGTGGACGCCGTGCGGGCGGTCGGAGGATCGCAGCAGCGCCGGGTCGCCGACCTGGCCCTGCCCGAGAGGACACACCGTGGTCGACGCTGACACCACCGACGCCACCACCACCGGCCCCCCTGCGGCCATTGCGCAGGCCCTCGCCGACGCCGACCGCGACCTGGGCCGGCTCGACGCCGCTCTGGCCGAGCTCACCGACGGCGACCTGCACCGCGCCCACCGCGACGGTGGCTGGACGGTGGCCCAGGTCGTCTCGCACATCAACATGTGCGCGATCCTGTGGCTCGGCGACATGCGACGCCTCGAGGCCGACCCCGAGCTCGACTTCTTCTTCCGCGAGGAGGTCGGTCACGACCTCACGGGCTACCCGCCGCCCACCATCGACCTCGCCCGTGGGCAGCTCGCCCGCACCCGGCGCACCCTGGCCACCGCCGGTGCGGTGGTGCCGGCCGAGCTGCTCGCACGCACCGTCACCATCCCCGACCTCGGCACGATGACGGTCGAGGAGTGGACGCCGCTCATCGTGGGCCACGCCTCCGGCCACACCGAGCAGGCCTTCGAGATCATGCGCGACCGCGGCTTCGCGCCCGAGGGCGTCTGATGCGCGCCGCGGTGCTGACGGGCCTGGAGACCGTCGAGCTGCAGGAGCGCCCCGAGCCCGAGGCCCGCCCCGGGTGGGTCGTGCTCACAATCGAGGCGGCGTCGCTGTGCGGCACCGACGTCCACCAGTACGACGGGCGCATCGACACCCCCTTCCCCCGGGTCCCGGGCCACGACTTCTCCGGCCGGGTGCTCAGCGTGGGCGAGGGCGTCGACGAGTCGTGGGTGGGTCGGGCCGTCGCGGTGAAGCCGTCGCTGCCGTGCGGCGACTGCCCCGAGTGCCACACCGACAAGCCCTTCGACTGCAAGAAGAAGAAGCTCATCGGTCTGTGGTCCGACGGCTGCCTCACCGAGCGGATCGCCGTGCCCGTGGTGAACCTCATCCCGCGTCCCGACGGCGTCGAGGCCTGGCAGGCCGCGCTCCTGGAGCCGCTGGCCGTCGGTCTCAACACCGTCGACCGGCTCCGGATCGTGCTGGGCGAGAGCGTGGTCGTGCTCGGGCAGGGCCCGATCGGGCTCGCGCTGACCCGCCTCTGCGCGCTCTCGGGCGCAGGCCGGCTGATCGTCACCGACGCCCGGGAGGCGCCCTTCGCGGTGTCGCGGGCCTACGGCGCGAGCGACTGCATCGACGTCACCCAGACCGACGCGACCCAGGCGATCCTCGACCTCACCGACGGCGCGGGCGCCGACATCGTCATCGAGACCAGCGGCTTCCCGGCGTCGTCGGCGATGGTGCTCGACGCGGTGCGCAAGGAGGGCAAGGTGGCGCACATCGGCTGGGCCAACGACCTGCCCCCGCTGCCGGTGATCCCGATCATGGCCAAGACCCTCACGGTCTACGGCGTGGGCGGCAACGGCGGGCGCGGGCAGTACGAGCGCAGCCTCGAGCTGGTGCGCTCCGGGCGCATCGACCTCGACCCCGTGGTGACGCACCGCTTCGGCCTCGACCAGATCGAGGAGGCCTTCGCGACCGCGGCCTCGAAGAGCGACGGCGCGATCAAGGTCGTGGTCACGCCCTGACCCGCCCCGACCCGCCCTGCTGTCGCCAGCGCGACGGCCGCCCCGCCCCGAGACCCTTGGGGCGGCGCGGCCGTGGGTGCGGGGCTCAGCCCGCGGCGCGCTTGTAGGGGTCGGGCGGGAACCAGCCACGGTCGACCACGGCCTGCGACCACCCCGAGAGCCGCTCCAGAAGACCGTCGAGCTTCTCGCCCAGCGCCTCGACGACCCGCTGCTCCCCGCGGTCGGTGGCCTCCTCGACCTCCTCGCGCAGCGCGCGGCCGGCCTCGGTCAGGCGCCCGTCGGTCACCAGGCCGCGCGCGGTGAGCGAGGCGGTCGCCGCCTCCATCTGCTCCGGGGACCACCCGCGGCTCGCGGTGTAGGCCAGCGGCTCCCAGCCCACCCACAGCTCGGTCAGCACGTTGGCCTCCACGCCGTCGAGGCCGGCGCCGGCGAGCGCCGCCAGGTGCCCGTCGCCGCGGTGCTCGCGCAGCAGGTTGCAGCCGTGCCACAGCCGGGCCAGGCGGTTCTCGGGCCAGCCGGCCCCGAGCAGCCCGGCGAACATCGGACGCCCCGGCAGCGGCGCGGCCGCGACCGCCCGCTCCAGCAGCGCCAGGACCTCGTCGAGACCGTCGGGGTCCTCACCCAGCACGGCCGCCAGGGCCGCCGAGGACCCCGCGGCGCGGGCGGCGCGCATCTGCGCCAGCGGCAGCGCGGCGCGCCCGGCGTCGTAGAGCCCGCTCACCAGGCCGGGCTCGAAGACCCCGAAGGACGAGACCGCGACCATGGCCTCGGGCTCGCCCAGGCTGCTGGAGCGGCCCCACACGTAGCCGAGCAGGAAGTCGAGGCCGTGCGCGGCGTAGGCGTCGTAGGCCGGCTCGCTCCAGTAGCAGACCGCGGCCAGCGGCTCGATGGTGTCGCGCAGGCGGCGGGCGGGGGTGCTCCACCCGACGTCGTGGGTGGTGCCCTCGCGGGGCGTGAAGAAGGCGGCTCGGGCCTCGGCGTAGTCCATGACGTGATGATGGCCACAGCAGGGGCCGCTCGGCCATGGCTGGGGGCCAGGTGTGCACGGATCGGTCAGGTGGGTGCGCAGGCCGGATAGTGACCCCGCGGGGGCCCGACCAGACTGCGGGAGGACGCACCGTCCGGCGGTGCGTCCTGCCGTCCCGACCACGCGGCCGCGAGGCCGCTCGGAAGAAGGAGCCCGCGTGACCGGCGCCCCCCGCACCCCCGTCGAGCTGGTCGAGGTCGGCCCGCGCGACGGCCTGCAGAACGAGGACCGCGCGCTCCCCGTCGAGACCCGGGTGGCCCTGGTCGAGCGGCTGCTCGACCTCGGGCTGCGGCGACTGGAGGTCGCGAGCTTCGTGCGCCCCGACCGGGTGCCGCAGATGGCCGGGGCCGAGGAGCTCCTCGCCGCCCTGCCCGACCGCAGCGACGCGACGTACGTCGGGCTGGTGCTGAACCGCCGTGGGGCCGAGCGCGCGGTGCTCACCGGCTGTCACGAGCTCAACATGGTGGTGCCGGTGACCGACACCTTCGCCGTGCGCAACCAGGGCGCCGACACCGCGGCCCTGCTCGAGCAGGCCCGCGACGTCGTGAGGATCGGCCACGAGGCGGGCCGCACGGTCTCGGTCACCCTCGCCGTGGCCTTCGGGTGCCCCTTCGAGGGCGACGTGCCCGCCGCGCGCTGGCGCGACGTCGTCGACCGTGCCCTCGACCTGGGCGCCGACGAGCTGGCGCTGGCCGACACGGTCGGCGTCGGCGTGCCCACGCAGGTCGAGGAGCTGGGCTCCCACGTGGCGCAGGACGCGCGCGCCGCCGGGCTGCGCTTCCACTTCCACAACACCCGCAACACCGGCTACGCCAACGCCTGGGCGGCCACCGGGCTGGCGCTGCGCGAGGGCGCGCGCGTGGCCCTCGACGCCTCGATCGGCGGCTTCGGCGGCTGCCCGTTCGCGCCCGCCGCCACCGGCAACATCGCCACCGAGGACCTGGCCTGGCTGCTGCGGCGAGGCGGGGTCGACGTCGCGGGGCCGGCCCGGCTCGACCAGCCGGCCGCCGCCGAGGTGGCGCGGTGGCTCTCGCAGCGGCTCGACAGCCCCGTGCAGGGCCTGCTCGTGCCCGCCGGCGACTTCGGCGGCCCGGCATGAGCGCCGCCGGACCGGACCGCGAACGGCCCCTGGCCGGCCTGCGGGTCGTGGAGCTGGGCAACTTCATCGCCGCGCCGACGGCGGGACGGCTGCTGGCCGACTTCGGCGCCGAGGTGGTCAAGATCGAGCGCCCGCGCACCGGCGACGAGCTGCGCAACTGGCGCCTCTACGCCGGCGACACCTCGATGCTCTACCGCACCATCAACCGCGGGAAGCTCTCCGTCGAGCTCGACCTGCGCACGCAGGAGGGGCGCGACACCGTGCTCGACCTCGTCGCCCGCTCCGACGCCCTGGTGGAGAACTTCCGCCCCGGCACCCTCGACCGGTGGGGCCTGGACGCCGCGACGCTGGAGCGCGTCAACCCCGAGCTCGTGGTGGCCCGTGTCTCCGCCTTCGGCCAGACCGGGCCGCTGTCGGCGCGGCCGGGCTTCGCGGCGGTCGCCGAGGCCTTCGGCGGCATGCGCGAGCTGGTCGGGGAGGCCGACCGTCCGCCGGCACGGGTCGGGGTCTCGATCGGCGACTCCATCGCCGGCCTCTACGCCGCCTTCGGCGTCGTGATGTCGCTCTTCGACCGCGAGCAGCGCCGCCGGCTGGCCGCGCCCGCGGTGGGCCCTGCCGCGCGCCACATCGACGTCGCGCTGCACGAGGCCGTGTTCTCGATGATGGAGTCGCTGGTGCCCGACTACAGCGCCCACGACGTGCTCCGCGAGCGCACGGGCGGGCGCATGGAGGGCATCGCCCCCTCCAACGCCTACCGGTGCGCCGACGGCCAGTCGGTGGTCGTGGCCGGCAACGCCGACGGCATCTTCGGGCGCTACATGCGCGCCATCGGCCGTCCCGACCTCGCCGAGGACCCCGGGCTCGCGCGCAACGCCCAGCGCTGGCAGCGCCGCGAGGAGCTCGACGGGGCCATCGAGGCGTGGACCGGCACCCTCGACCGCGCCGAGGTCCTCGCCCGCCTCGAGGAGGCGGGCGTGCCCGCCGGGCCGATCTACCAGGCCGACGACATCGTGGCCGACGAGCAGTACCTCGCCCGCGACATGGTGCAGTGGCGCCCGGTCGACGTCGGCGGCACCACCCGCGAGGTCGCCTTCCCGGGGATCGTGCCCGTGCTCGGCGAGCGCTCCCTGCCGCTGGGCGAGGTCGGGCCCGACCTCGGCGAGCACACCCACCAGGTCGTCGCGGGTCTGCTCGGGCGACCCTGCCCGTGCCGCGCGTGCACCGCCGAGGCAGAGTGCGACCAGCCCGACCCCGCCACCGGATCCCAGGAGACAGCGTGACCAGCACCCCCGAGCAGGCCACCGACCGCGGCGACGTCCCGAGCGGCCCCGACGGCCCCGAGGCCACCCGCGGCGTCGACGTCGAGACCCTGCGGCAGGTCTCCCAGCGTGTGCTGTGGCTGGCCAGCGCCATCGTCGACGCGGCCAACCGCGGTCGCCCCAACGACACCGGGGTGAAGGTGGGCGGCCACCAGTCGTCGTCGGCCTCGATGGTCGACATCATGGTGGCGCTGTGGTTCCACGGTCTCGACCACCGCGACCGGGTCTCGGTCAAGCCCCACGCCTCGCCGGTGCTCCACGCGGTCAACCACCTCCTCGGGGACCTCGACGCCTCCTACCTGCCGACCCTGCGCGAGCGCGGCGGCCTCCAGGCCTACCCGTCGCGGTCCAAGGACCCCGACACCGTCGACTTCTCCACCGGGTCGGTCGGCATCGGGGCCACCGCCACGCTGTGGGCGGCGATGGCCCACCGCTACGTGCGCTCGCAGTTCCCCGGCTCCACCCCCGAGGCGGGCCGCTTCATCAGCCTGCTCGGCGACGCCGAGCTCGACGAGGGTGCGATCTGGGAGGCCGTGGCCGACCCCCAGGTCGCCAGCCTGGGGGAGCTGCTGTGGGTGGTCGACCTCAACCGGCAGTCGCTGGACCGGGTCGTGCCCGACATCCAGATCCAGCGGCTCGCGGCGATGTTCGAGGCGGCCGGCTGGCAGGTGGTGACCCTCAAGTGGGGCCGCCGCATCGGCGAGCTCTTCGCGCGCCCCGGCGGCGAGGCGCTGCGCCGGCGCATGGAGTCGATGCCCAACGAGGAGTACCAGCGGCTGCTGCGCGCCGACTCCTCCGAGCTGGCCGCGCGCGTGCTGGGCGACCAGGGCGACCCCGCGCTGCGCGACCTGCTCGCCGCGGTGCCCGCGGCCGAGCTGTCGGCGGCGGTGCGCGACCTGGGCGGCCACGACCTCGGCCTGCTCGTCGACACCTTCGCCGCGGTCGACGACCACCGGCCCACCGTGGTCTTCGCCTACACCGTCAAGGGGCGGGGCCTGCCCACCGAGGGCCACCCCAACAACCACTCCGTGCTGCTCAACGCCACCCAGATGCAGGCCCTCGCGGAGGCCTCCGGAACGTCCCTGGACGACCCGTGGGTCGGCTTCGCCCCCGACTCGTCCGCCGGTCGCCTCGCGGCCCGCCGCGCGGCCGACCTGGCCCGGCCGCCGGTCTCCGAGGTGGGCCGGCTCAGCGTGCCCGCCGAGCTCGGCCACGAGCACCGCAAGCCCGTGTCGACGCAGGCCGCGCTCGGTCGGCTCCTGGCCGACCTGGTGCGCGACGCGCCCGAGACCGCCGCCCGGGTCGTCACCTGCAGCCCCGACGTCGCCTCGTCGACCAACCTCGGCGGCTGGATCAACAAGACCGGCGTGTGGTCGGTGGCCGAGCGGCGCGACTGGTTCGCCGACGACGCCGAGCGGCTGCTGCGCTGGTCGGAGTCGCAGAGCGGTCAGCACATCGAGCTGGGCATCGCGGAGGTCAACACCGTCGGCCTGCTCGGCGAGCTCGGCGCCACCTGGTCGCGCTGGGGGGAGCGGCTGATCCCGATCGGCACCTTCTACGACCCCTTCGTGGGGCGTGCGCTCGAGCCGTGGTCCTTCGGCCTCTACGCCGGCGGCCAGTCGATCCTCGTCGGCACCCCGTCGGGGGTCACGCTGGCGCCCGAGGGCGGCGCCCACCAGTCGGTGTCGACGCCCTCGATCGGCCTCGAGCAGCCGGGCTGCGTGGCCTGGGAGCCGGCCTTCGCCCACGACCTGGAGTGGTGCGTGCTGCGCGCCATGGACCAGGTCGGGCGCCCCGACGGCACCTCGGCCTACCTCCGCCTCTCGACCCGACCGGTCGACCCGGCGCTGGCGCGGGTGCCGGAGGACCCGGAGGGGCGCGAGCGGCGTCGCCGCCAGGCCGTCGCCGGTGGCTACCGCATCACCGACCACGACCCCGCGACGGAGCAGGTCACCCTGGTCGGGGTGGGCGCGGTCATGCCCGAGGTGCTCGCCGCGGCGACGCGGCTGGGCGAGCGCGGGATCGTGGCGGGCGTGGTCTGCCTGACCAGCCCCGACCTGGTCTGGCGCTCCTTCCAGCAGCGTGGCGACCGCGAGGGCGGCACCGGCTCGGGCGTGCTCGACCTGCTGCTGCCGCCGGGTCACCCCGCCCCGCTGGTCACGGTGCTCGACGGCCACCCCCACACCCTGGCCTTCCTCGCCGGCGCGCGCGGCGACCGGATGCGCTGCCTCGGGGTCTCGCAGTTCGGGCAGTCCACGAGCCTGCCCGACGCCTACGCCCTGCACGGGATCGACGTCACGAGCATCGCCTCGGCGGCCCTCGACCTGCTGGGCCGCTGAGGGGCCCCGAGCGGTCCGCCCCGGGGCGGGCCGCTCGAGGTGCGGCTACACCGCCTCGCCTACGATGCGTGACGACGGTCACGGGGCGGTTCCCCGGCCGGGGAGGGACGACGTGGGCGACTACCTGACCAGCGCTCCGGTGGTGCACACCACCAGCTTCGAGGAGGCCCGGGAGGCCGTCACGTCGGTCTACCTGCCCCACCGTCTCGAGGGCGGCAGCGACGTGCTCGACATGCGTCTCAACGCCGTCACCGACCGTCACCTCACGCTGGGCTACCTCACCTACCAGGCCGAGACCGAGCTGTGGATGCCGCCGACCGACGTGTGCTACCACGTCAACCTCGACCTGGTCGGGGAGACCTGGGCCTCGCGCGGCGGCCGGTCGAGCGCGCACACCCGGCCCCGGCGCGGCGGCACGGTGCTCACCCCCGACGTGCAGACCACGGTGCGGTGGTCCCACGACGCCGAGCAGCTCATCCTCAAGATCTCGCGGGCGGGCCTGGAGTCGCACCTCGCCGACCTGCTGGGCCGTCCGGTGGTCGACGTCGTCGCCTTCGACCTCTTCCTCGACCTGGAGTCGGCGGCCGGGCAGTCGCTGCTGCGCTCGGTGCAGTTCCTGGCCACCGAGCTCGACCGGCCCGGTGGGCTCGCCGACAGCCCGCTGGCGCGCCGCCAGCTGGAGTCCTACGTGCTGACCCAGCTGCTGCTGGCCGGGCGCCACCAGTACACCGACGACCTCACCGGCCGCGACGACCGGGCCCGGCTGGGACGGCTGGCGCCAGTCGTACGCCACATCGAGGAGCACGCCCACGAGGCGCTGACCCCCGAGGTGCTGGCCCGGGTGGGCTGCGTGAGCGTCCGCACGCTGCACGCCGCCTTCCAGGAGCAGCTGGGCGAGTCGCCCATGGCCCACGTGCGCCGGGTGCGCCTGGCCAAGGTGCGCGCCGAGCTGCTGGCCAGCGACCCGCTGGAGACCCGCGTCACCGACGTGGCCACGCGCTGGGGCTTCTTCCACCAGTCGCGCTTCGCCCAGCAGTACCGCGCGCAGTTCGACGAGCTGCCCAGCGCCACCCTGCAGCGCTGAGCCCACCCAGGGACGCGCTGCGCTGAGCGGCCGGGGGCGGGCGCGCAACGGATAGTCGGCCCGCTGCCGGGCCGCCTAGCGTCGTGACGACGGCCGGCGTCGGAGCCGGCCCCCGACCACGGGAGTCCATGTGAGCGAGTCCGGCGACCTCGAGACCTTCCAGCTCTTCATCGACGGCGAGCGGGTCGACGCCCTGTCGGGCCGCACCTTCGAGTCGACCAACCCCTACACCGGCCGCCCCTGGGCCGTCGTGGCCGACGGCGGGCCGGAGGACGTCGACCGGGCCGTGGCCTCCGCACGCGCGGCCTTCGAGGGCGAGTGGGGAGCGCGCAGCGGCTTCGAGCGCGCTGCGGTCATGCGCGACATCGCCGCCGCGATCACCGCCAACGCCGAGCGCCTGGCAATGCTGGAGGTGCGCGACTCGGGCAAGCTCATGCGGGAGATGCGCGGCCAGCTCAAGGGCCTCGGCGCGTGGTACCTCTACTTCTCCGGCCTGGCCGACAAGCTGGAGGGCAAGACCGTGCCGGCGCTCGCGCCGCAGACCTACTTCGGCTACACCGTGCGCGAGCCGGTCGGCGTCGTCGGCGCGATCACGCCCTGGAACAGCCCCCTGCTGCTGCTCACCTTCAAGCTCGCGCCGCTGCTCGCCGCCGGGTGCACCGCGGTGGTCAAGCCCTCCGAGCACGCCCCGGCCTCGACCGTGGCCTTCGCCGAGGTGCTGCACGAGGCCGGCCTGCCCGCCGGGGTGCTCAACGTCGTCACCGGCTGGGACCGCTCCACCGGCGAGCGCCTGGCCGCCCACCCGGGCGTGGACAAGGTCGCCTTCACCGGCTCCACCGCGACCGGGGCGAAGGTGGCCCAGGCCGCCGTGGCCAACATCAACAAGGTCACCCTCGAGCTGGGCGGCAAGTCGCCCCAGGTCGTCTTCGCCGACGCCGACCTCGACGCGGCGGCCAACGGCCTGGTGGCCGGGGTCTTCGCGGCCACCGGCCAGACCTGCATGGCCGGCTCCCGCCTGATCGTGCACGAGTCGGTCAAGGACGAGCTCGTCGCCAAGGTCGTGGCCCGCGCCGAGAGCATCGTGCAGGGCGACCCGACCGACGCCGGCACCGAGATGGGGCCGGTCGCCAACCGCCCGCAGTACGAGAAGGTGCTGGGCTACCTCGACGGCGCCCGCGAGGAGGGGTGGACCATCGCCACCGGCGGCGGCCCCAACGACGACCTCGGCGGTCTCTTCGTGCGCCCCACCGTGGTCGTCGCGGAGCCCGAGGCGACCATCGTGCGCGAGGAGGTGTTCGGGCCCGTGCTGTCGGCCTACACCTTCAGCGACGAGGACGAGGCCGTGCGCCTGGCCAACGACACCCCCTACGGCCTGGCCGGGGCGGTCTGGACCAAGGACGTGCACCGCGCCCACCGGGTGGCCGGCAGGCTGCGGGCGGGCACGGTGTGGATCAACGCCTACCGCGTCGTGGCGCCCAACATGCCCTTCGGCGGCTTCGGGATGTCGGGCATCGGTCGGGAGAACGGCAGCGACGCCGTGGGGGAGTACCTCGAGGACAAGTCGGTCTTCGTGGAGCTCACCGGCGGCACCCGCGACCCCTTCCAGCTGGGCTGACCCGCCCCCGGCGGGCTCGCCCGCCGGGCTCAGGGGTGCGTCATCGACTCCACGTCGAGGGCCTCGTCGAGCTGGGCCTCGGTGAGCTCGCCGCGCTCGAGGAAGCCCATCGCGACGACGGTCTCGCGGATGGTGGCGCCGTCGGCGAGGGCCCGCTTGGCGACCGTCGCAGCGGCCTCGTAGCCGATGTGCTTGTTGAGCGGGGTCACCACGGAGGGCGAGGACTCGGCGTAGCCGCGCATGCGCCCGGCGTCGGCGGTGACGCCGTCGACGCAGCGACGCGCCAGCAGGGTCGAGGAGGTGGCGAGCAGGCGCACCGACTCCAGCAGGTTGCGCGCGATCACCGGCATCGCGACGTTGAGCTCGAAGGAGCCGCTGGCGCCGGCCACGGTGACGGTGGTGTCGTTGCCGATGACCTGGGCGCAGACCATGAGCGTGGCCTCGGGCAGGACCGGGTTGACCTTGCCGGGCATGATGCTCGAGCCGGGCTGGAGGTCGGGCAGGTGGATCTCCGCCAGACCCGTGGTGGGCCCCGAGGACATCCAGCGCAGGTCGTTGCAGATCTTGGTCAGGCCCACGGCGTAGGTGCGCAGCACCCCGGAGAGCTCGACGAGGGAGTCGCGGGTGCCCTGGGCCTCGAAGTGGTCGCGGGCCTCGGTGAAGGGCTGCCCGGTCTGCTCGCCGAGCAGCGCGATGGCGCGCTGCGGGAAGCCCCGCGGGGTGTTGATGCCGGTGCCGACGGCCGTGCCGCCCAGCGGCAGCTCGCGCACCCGGGGGAGCACCGACTCCAGCCGCTCCGCGGCGTAGCGCACGGTGGCGGCGTAGCCGCCGAGCTCCTGACCGAGCATCACCGGGGTGGCGTCCATGAGGTGGGTGCGCCCCGACTTCACCAGCCCGGCGAACTCCACGGCCTTGGCCTCCAGGGAGGAGGCCAGCACGTCGAGGGCGGGCAGCAGGTCCTCGGTGACGGCCAGGGTGGCCGCCACGTGGATCGCGGTCGGGAAGGTGTCGTTGCTCGACTGGCTGGCGTTGACGTGGTCGTTGGGGTGCACCTCGACGCCCGCGCGGGCGGCCAGCGAGGCGATCACCTCGTTGGCGTTCATGTTGGAGCTGGTGCCGGAGCCGGTCTGGAAGACGTCGACGGGGAAGGCCTCGACGTGGGCGCCGGCGGCGACCTCGTCGGCGGCGGCCGCGATGGCGGCGGCCTGCTCCTCGGGCAGGATGCCGAGTGCGGCGTTGGCACGCGCCGCGGCCGCCTTGACCTGGCCGATGGCCGCGACCAGCCGCGGCTCGATCGGCGTGCCGCTGATCGGGAAGTTCTCCACCGCTCGCTGGGTCTGGGCCCGCCACAGCGCGTCGCGCGGCACCTCCACCTCGCCCATGCTGTCGTGCTCGACCCGCGTCGGCGGGCCGTCGGAGGCCGGGGAGGTGCGGGTGGGGGAGCCGGGGTGGTCGGTGGGGTGGTCGGAGTCGCTCACACCTGGGACGGTACCCGCGAGACGTAGAGCCAGTACGTCTCCTCGCGCTCCTGCAGGCGCACGGGGAAGGGGCGCGCCTCGACCTCGCCCAGCACCGCGCGCATCGTCTCCTCCAGGCGCGGGGAGGCGTCGGCCGACCACACCACCAGCACCCCGCCGGGGCGCAGCACGCTGCGGGCCCGGTCGAGGAACGGCGCCTGGTAGAGCGAGGCGTTGGCGTCGTGCACGAGGTGGTCGGGTCCGTTGTCGACGTCGAGCAGCAGCAGGTCGTACGACGCGGGGCGTGCCTCGGCGAGGGCGACCGCGACGTCGGCCACCACCACGCGGGCCCGGGCGTCGGCCATCAGCGCGGGGCCGTGCGGCACGGTGCCGTCGCGCATCCAGGCGACCAGCGCCTCCTCGACCTCGACCACCGCGCAGCGCTCGACCCGGGGGTCGGCCAGCACCTCGTGCATCGTGTAGCCCAGGCCCAGACCACCGACGACGACGTCGCGCGGGTCCTCGCACAGCTCCAGCGCGGCACGGGCCAGCGCCCGCTCGGTGTGCACCTCCACGGTGTCCATGACGAAGACGCCGTTGGCGCGCAGCTCCAGCGCCCGCGAGCCGTCGTCGCCGCGGCGCTCGCGCAGCACCAGCTCGCCGCGCGCGCTCTCGGCGCGGGCGACCTCGACGTGGTGGACCTCGACGGGACCGGCTCCGGGCTGCACCCCGTCATCCTCGCCCATCGCGAGACGCGACGTCACCCGGGCGTCACACGGCCGTCACGCGGGGCTCAGGTCGCTCTCAGTCGGGCTCCCTACGGTGGTGGAAACGTCAACTACCGACCCCCGTCGCCCCCCTGGAGGAACCCCCGTGTCGACCGTTCTCGGGAACCGTCTGCCCCCCGCCGCGCAGGACGTCGTGCTCCTGCTCGCCCGCCTGCTGCTCGGCGCCGTGCTCATCGCCCACGGCTGGCAGAAGCTCGTCGACCAGGGCGTGGGCGCCACGGCCGACGGCTTCGCCCAGCTGGGCATCCCCGCCCCCACGGCCGCGGCCGTCTTCGCGGTCGTGGCCGAGCTCGGCGGCGGCGTCCTGCTCGTGCTCGGGCTGCTCACGCCGGTCGCCGGCCTGCTGGTGGCGGCCACGATGGCCGGCGCGTGGTGGTTCGTGCACCGCGGCAGCGGCCTCTTCGCCGCCGAGGGCGGCTGGGAGCTCGTGGCCGCGCTGGGGCTCGGCGCGCTCGTGCTCGGCGTCGTGCCGGGGCGACTCGCCCTCGACCACGTGCTCGCCGGCCGGGGAGCGCGCCGCGAGCCCGTCGCGGCCTGACCGGCCCACCCGACCCGCCCACCCTTTGGGACCGGATCGGCCCCGGGACCCCCGGTGGGCTCGGGGCCGGGCCGGCGGCGCAGTACGTTCGAGACGGTCGGACCCGCCGACCGCGAGGAGGACCGATGAGCGACCACGAGGCCGGCACCGGCCAGGGATCCCAGCACGCGACGCCGAAGCCCGACGCCGCCGGCTCGAAGCTCTACACCGAGCACGACCCGGAGCGCGCCGCGGAGAAGGACAACGCCCACGAGCGCCCCGGTCCCGGCGACCAGGACGGCCAGCTCTCCGAGGTCGGCAACCTCGAGGACGCGGGCGACCCGATCATGCCCGACCAGGCCGTCGCCGGCGCCCCCGACGCCGAGAGCGGATCCGTCGACGAGGGTCCTGCGGGGCCCAACGCCAACCCCAACGCCGGCGCCCGACGTACCTGACCGGACCCCGCGACGCACGACGCCCCCGCACCGGACCGGTGCGGGGGCGTCGTGCGTCGCGGGGGAGGGCTACTCCTGCGAGCGCACCCGCAGGCCGGCGCCCAGCGCGCTCAGCGGCACGGTGACGGCGCCGGAGGGGTCGGTGAAGAAGTCGTTGCCCTTGTCGTCGACGACGATGAAGGCCGGGAAGTCCTCGACCTCGATCTTCCACACCGCCTCCATGCCGAGCTCGGCGTACTCCAGCACCTCCACCGAGGTGATGCAGTCCTGGGCCAGCCGGGCGGCGGGTCCGCCGATGGAGCCGAGGTAGAAGCCGCCGTGGGCCTCGCACGACTCGGTGACCTGCTTCGAGCGGTTGCCCTTGGCCAGCATCACCTTCGAGCCGCCGGCGGCCTGGAAGGACCGCACGTAGGAGTCCATCCGCCCGGCGGTGGTGGGGCCGAAGGAGCCGGACGCCATGCCGTCGGGGGTCTTGGCCGGGCCGGCGTAGTAGACCGGGTGGTCCTGGAGGTACTGCGGCATCTCCTCGCCGGCGTCGAGGCGCTCCTGGATCTTGGCGTGCGCGATGTCGCGGGCGACCACCAGCGGGCCGGTGAGCGAGAGGCGGGTCTTGACCGGGTGGCGGGTGAGCTCGGCGAGGATCTCGTCCATCGGGCGGGTCAGGTCGATGCGCACGACGTCGCCGGCGCCGACGAGGTCCTGCACCTCCGGCTCGGGGAGGTACTGCGCGGGGTCGGTCTCCAGCTGCTCGAGGAAGACGCCCTCGGCGGTGATCTTGCCCAGCGCCTGGCGGTCGGCCGAGCAGGAGACGGCGATCGCGACCGGGCACGAGGCGCCGTGGCGCGGCAGGCGCACGACCCGCACGTCGTGGCAGAAGTACTTGCCGCCGAACTGCGCGCCGATCCCGAAGGACTGGGTCAGCTCGAAGACCTGCTCCTCCAGCTCGAGGTCGCGGAAGCCGTGGGCGCTCATCGAGCCCTCGGTGGGCAGGTTGTCGAGGTAGTGCGCCGAGGCGTACTTGGCGGTCTTGAGCGCGAACTCTGCGCTCGTGCCGCCGATGACCACGGCGAGGTGGTACGGCGGGCACGCGGCGGTGCCGAGGGAGCGGATCTTCTCGTCGAGGAACTCCAGCATCCGCTTCGGGTTGAGGATCGCCTTGGTCTCCTGGAAGAGGAACGACTTGTTGGCCGACCCACCGCCCTTGGCCATGAAGAGGAACTTGTACTCCGGCGAGCCGTCGGCGGCGGGCGTGGAGTAGAGCTCGATCTGGGCCGGCAGGTTGCTGCCGGTGTTCTTCTCCTCGTAGGTGGTCAGCGGGGCCAGCTGGGAGTAGCGCAGGTTGAGCCGGGTGTAGGCGTCGAAGACGCCCCGGCTGATCGCCTCGCCGTCGTCGGCGCCGGTGAGCACGCCCTCGGACTTCTTGCCCATGACGATGGCGGTGCCGGTGTCCTGGCACATCGGCAGGACGCCGCCGGCGGAGATGTTGACGTTCTTGAGCAGGTCGAGCGCCACGAAGCGGTCGTTGCCGGAGGCCTCGGGGTCGTCGATGATCTTCCGCAGCTGGGCCAGGTGGGCCGGGCGCAGGTAGTGGCTGATGTCGTGCATCGCCTCGGCGGTCAGCCGCCGGATCGCCTCCGGCTCGACCTGGAGGAAGGTGCGCCCGCCGGCCTCGAAGGTGGAGACCCCCTCGTCGGTCACCAACCGGTAGGGCGTGTCGTCCTTGCCGGTGGGGAGGAGGTCGGAGTACCGGAAGTCGGGTTCGCTGGCCACGGGCCGCAAGGCTACGCCTGGGCGCGCCCCCGTGGGGCAGGACCCCGCTCCGCGGTCGACCCCTGGAATGCGCCCGGAGCGGCTGCTACGGTCGACGGCGTCCACCACGGGAGCTCGCGGCAGCGAGCTGAGAGGGAGCTGAGCCGCTCCGACCGTCGAACCTGATCCGGGTCATGCCGGCGAAGGAAGCGAGGAGCAGCCGTGCTGTCGTCACGTCCCACCACCCGTCGTCCGAGCCCGCCGTCGAGCGCTCCGTCGAGTCCCCCGACGAGGGGGTGCGCCGGGGCTCCGCCCCGCTCGGCCCGGAGGGGCTGACCCGTGCGCGTGCGGGTGCTCGGCGCGGGGGTCGTCGGCCTGGCCTGCGCCGACGAGCTGGTGCGGCGCGGCCACGAGGTCGAGGTCGTCGACCCGGCCCCCGGTGGCGGTGCGTCCTACGCCGCCGCGGGGATGCTCGCGCCCACCGCCGAGGTGTGGCACGGCGAGGAGGCGCTGCTCGACCTGGGCCTGCGCAGCCTCGCGCTGTGGCCGGCCGCCGCCCGCCGCTGGGGTGTCGCGCTGCGCCCGGGCGGCACGCTCCTCGTCGGTCGTGACGACGCCGACCTCCAGCTGGTCGAGCGCCAGGCCGCGCTGCTGGCCCGCCTGGGCCGGCCCGTCGACGTCGTGGGCGGACGGGCCGCCCGCAGCCTCGAGCCGCGTCTCGGCGCCGGCGTCGCCGGAGCCGCCCTGCTGCCCGACGAGGGCAGCGTCGCCCCGCGCGAGGTCGTGGCCGCCCTGCTCGACCGGCACCGCGCCCGCCTCCTCCCGGCCCCGTCGGGGGCCCCGGTCGACCGCACGGTGGTCGCGACCGGGATCGCCGCGACCGGACTGGTGCGCGGCGTGCGCGGGGAGGTCCTGCGGCTGCGCAGCGACGACCCGCCCGAGCGCACCGTGCGCGGGTGGGTCCACGGCGAGCCCGTCTACGTCGTGCCCCGCGCCGACGGCGAGGTGGTCGTCGGCGCGACCAGCGAGGAGCACGACGCGCCCCCGGTGGTCACCGCCGGCGGGGTGCGCCGCCTGCTCGAGGCCGCCTGCCGGCTGCTGCCCGGGCTCGACCGCGCCGAGCTGCTCGAGGCGACCGCCCGCGACCGTCCGGCCACGGCCGACAACCTGCCGCTCGTGGGGCCGGCCGGGCCGCGCTGGTCCGCGGGTCGGGCCGACGGCGGCCACGACACGGGCACCGGCGGGCGCGAGACGCCGGGAGCCCGCGACACGGGCACCGACAGCGACACGGGCGCCGACGGCGACACGGGCACCGACGGCGACACCGTGCTGGCCGTCGGTCTCTTCCGCCACGGCGTGCTGCTCGCCCCGCTCGTGGCCGCGCTGGTGGCCGACCACCTCGACCACGGCCACGTCGAGCCCGCCCTCGACCCGCGCCGCCTCGACCCGCGCCGCCTCGATCGGCGCCGCCTCGATCCGCCGCCCGCGCCACCGCACCGCCACCCGACCGCCCCAGCACACCCCCACCCGACCGCCCCAGCACACCCCCACCCGACCGCCCCAGCACACCTCCACCCGGACGGAGACCGCCCATGACCCACGTCGTGCTCAACGGCGAGGCGCGCAGCCTCGACGACACCACCACGCTGGCCGAGCTGCTGGCCCCCACCGGCGCCGGGCGCGGCTGCGCGGTCGCCCTCAACGGCGTCGTCGTGCCCCGTGCGCAGCTGGCGGACCGGCGCCTCGCCGACGGCGACGTGGTCGAGGTCGTGACGGCGGTGCAGGGCGGATGAGCACCGACGACGACCTCGTAGTCGGTGGCGTCGCGCTCGCCTCCCGGCTCCTGCTCGGCACCGGCGGTCTGCCCTCGGTGGCGCTGCTGCCCGCCGTGCTGGCGGCCGCCCGCCCCGGCCTGGTCACGGTGAGCATGCGGCGCTCCGGCGCCCGGGGCCCCGGCGGGGTGCTCGACGTGCTCGACCGCGCCGGCGTGCGGGTGCTGCCCAACACCGCCGGCTGCACCACCGCCCGCGAGGCCGTGCTCACCGCGGAGCTGGCCCGCGAGGCGCTCGGCACCGACTGGGTCAAGCTCGAGGTCGTCGGCGACGAGGCCACGCTGATGCCCGACCCCGTCGAGCTGCTCGAGGCCGCCGGGACGCTGGTGCGCTCCGGCTTCACCGTGCTGCCCTACACCACCGACGACGCCGTCGTGGCGCGCCGGCTGGCCGACCTCGGCTGCGCCGCGGTGATGCCGCTGGGCTCGCCCATCGGCTCGGGACTGGGCGTGCTCAACCCTCGTGCCATCGAGGCCCTGGTCGCCGCCGTCGACGTGCCGGTCGTGCTCGACGCGGGCGTCGGCACCGCCAGCGACGCCGCGCTCGCGCTCGAGCTGGGCTGCGACGCCGTCCTCGCCGCGACCGCCGTGACCCGCGCCGAGGACCCCGTGCGCATGGCGCGCGCCCTGCGGCTGGCCGTCGAGGCCGGTCACGCCGCGCGGCACGCCGGGCGGGTGCCCCGCCGGCGCAGGGCCCGGGCCTCCAGCCCCGTCGAGGGCCGGATCGGGGCAGGGGCGTGAGCGCCCGGCCGACCCGCCCCTCGCCGTGGCCCGGACCCGGCGGACCGCCGCGCCTGCTGCTGCTCACCGACCGCTCCCAGCTGAGCCTGGGCCGGAGCCTGGTGGGCACCGTCGCGGAGTGCGTGGAGGCCGGCCTGCGCGCGGTGGTCGTGCGCGAGCCCGACCTGGACCCGCGTGCGCGCCACGCGCTGCTGGCCGCCCTCGCCCGGCTGCCCGGCCTGGTGGTGATCTCCTCGCGGCTGCCGGACCCCGCCGCCCACGGCGTGCACCTGGCCGCCCACCAGCGACCCGACCGCTGGGCGGCGTCGGCGGCCGGCCCGGTCATGGGCCGCTCCTGCCACGCGGTGGGGGAGGTCCGCACGGCGGCGGCCGAGGGCGCGGCGTACGTCGTGCTGTCGCCCTTCGGCGTCTCGCCGAGCAAGCCCGGCCACCTCCCGCCGCTGCCGCGGACCGCGTACGCCGAGGCAGCGGACGCCGGCGTGCCGGTGCTCGCCCTCGGCGGGATCGGCCGCGACGACGTGGCCGCCGCACTCGCCGCCGGCGCCCACGGGGTGGCCGTGATGGGGGGCGTCATGCGCGCACGCGACCCCGCCGCCGAGGTGGCCGCCCTCCTGGCCCGGCTGCCCCCGCCCGCCTCCCAGCCGCCCGCCTCCCAGCCGCCGGCCTCCCAGCCACCCGGGGGCCCACCTCCCGCCCCCGGACGCCCACGTTCCACCCGCCCGAGCGCGAGCTGTGACGCCCCGTCAGCCGCTCTGCCGGCCCGCCGGCCCCCCTGCTGACCCGTCACGACGGAGCGGTGGACGAGCGGACCGTGCGTGGCAGCGCGCGGCCCCCGACCCGACCCCGACCCGACCCCGACCCGACCCGACCCGACCCGACCCAGACCTGACCTGACCCGAGGAGCCCCCCATGACCACCCACCCCGCCCACACCCGTGTGCTGACCGAGGCCGGCACGCCGGTGACCCGCGTGGCGCTGACCAACGGCGAGACCTTCGACCGCTACTGCACGGCCGGGCCCGGCTGCGACCCCGGGGTCGGCCTCCCGCGGCTGCGCGCCGACTGGATCGCGGCGCGCGGCGACACCGAGACCTACGCCGGGCGCACCCCGCAGCTGCTCGACGACGGACGGGGCGCGGTGCGGCGCGGCGCGGCCACCGACGCGTGGCGCGGCCCGCAGGCGCAGCCCCGCCGCGCCGTGCCCGGGGCACGGGTGACGCAGCTGCACTACGCGCGCCGGGGCGAGGTGACCCGGGAGATGGAGTACGTCGCGGCGCGCGAGGGCTGCGACGTCGAGCTGGTGCGCAGCGAGGTCGCCGCGGGCCGCGCGATCATCCCGCTCAACGTCAACCACCCCGAGGCCGAGCCAATGGTCATCGGGCGCCGCTTCCTGGTGAAGGTCAACGCCAACATCGGCAACTCCGCGGTCACCAGCTCGATCGCCGAGGAGGTCGAGAAGCTCACCTGGGCCACCACCTGGGGCGCCGACACGGTGATGGACCTCTCGACCGGTGACGACATCCACACCACGCGGGAGTGGATCGTGCGCAGTTCGCCGGTGCCGATCGGCACCGTGCCGATCTACCAGGCGCTGGAGAAGGTCGGCGGCGAGGCCGACCGGCTGACCTGGGAGGTCTACCGCGACACCGTCGTCGAGCAGTGCGAGCAGGGCGTCGACTACATGACCGTGCACGCCGGGGTGCTGCTGCGCCACGTGCCGCTCACCGCGCGCCGCGTCACCGGCATCGTCAGCCGCGGCGGCTCCATCATGGCCGGCTGGTGCCTGGCCCACCACGAGGAGAACTTCCTCTTCACCCGCTTCGAGGAGCTCTGCGAGATCCTCGCCGCCTACGACGTGAGCATCAGCCTCGGCGACGGCCTGCGCCCCGGGTCGGTCGCCGACGCCAACGACGAGGCCCAGCTGGCCGAGCTGCGCACGCTGGCCGAGCTCACCACCCGCGCCTGGGAGCACGACGTGCAGGTGATGGTGGAGGGGCCCGGCCACGTGCCGCTGCACCTGGTGGAGGAGAACGTGCGCCTGCAGCAGGAGTGGTGCCACGGCGCGCCCTTCTACACCCTCGGCCCCCTCGCCACCGACGTCGCGCCCGGCTACGACCACATCACCAGCGCCATCGGCGCCGCGGCCATCGCCATGCACGGCACCGCCATGCTCTGCTACGTCACGCCGAAGGAGCACCTCGGCCTGCCCGACCGCGACGACGTGAAGACCGGCGTCATCACCTACAAGCTCGCTGCCCACGCCGCCGACGTCGCCAAGGGCCACCCCGGCGCGCGCGACTGGGACGACGCGCTGTCGCGGGCGCGCTTCGAGTTCCGCTGGCACGACCAGTTCGCGCTCTCCCTCGACCCCCGCACCGCGCAGGCCTTCCACGACGAGACCCTGCCGGCGGAGAACGCCAAGACCGCCCACTTCTGCTCGATGTGCGGGCCGAAGTTCTGCTCCATGCGGATCAGCCAGGACGTGCGCGACCGCTTCGGCACCCCCGACGCCCAGGCCGACCCCGAGGTCGGCCCCGACCTCGACCCGGCCGCCGGCATGGCGCGGATGTCGGCGCAGTTCGTCGAGCTCGGCGGCACGGTCTACGTCGAGCCCGGGGCGGGCCCGACCGGGGAGGGCCGCGTCCACGACGTGTGACCTGCCTCGCGCAACCGCTTGCGCTGCCCTAGGGTGACCCGAGTCACTTCACAACGGATCGTCCGGCACGTACCTGCCGGTGAAGGGAGCTGGTCATCATGGCCTCAGTGACGTTCGAGAAGGCACAGCGCTGGTACCCCGGGGCGGACAAGCCCGCGGTGCCCGGCATCGACCTGGAGGTGCGCGACGGGGAGTTCATGGTCCTCGTCGGCCCGTCGGGGTGCGGCAAGTCCACCACCCTCCGCATGCTCGCCGGGCTGGAGGAGGTCAACTCCGGCACCATCCGCATCGGCGACCGCGACATCACCACGATGCCGCCCAAGGACCGCGACATCGCGATGGTGTTCCAGAACTACGCGCTCTACCCCCACATGACCGTGGCCGAGAACATGGGCTTCGCGCTCAAGATGGCCAAGGTCCCCACCGCCGAGCGCGACAAGCGCGTCAAGGAGGCCGCCGCCATCCTCGGCCTCGAGGAGTACCTCGAGCGCAAGCCCAAGGCGCTCTCCGGCGGTCAGCGCCAGCGCGTGGCCATGGGCCGTGCGATCGTGCGCCAGCCGCAGGTCTTTTGCATGGACGAGCCGCTGTCGAACCTCGACGCCAAGATGCGCGTGCAGACCCGCACCGACATCGCCCGGCTGCAGGCCGACCTCGGCGTCACGACCGTCTACGTCACCCACGACCAGGTCGAGGCCATGACCATGGGCGACCGCGTCGCGGTGATGAAGGACGGCTACATCCAGCAGGTCGACACGCCCCTGGCGCTCTACGACCGGCCCGCCAACCTCTTCGTCGCCGGCTTCATCGGCTCCCCGCAGATGAACCTGCTGGAGGCCACCGCCGTCGAGGGCAAGGCGCAGATCGGCGACTACCAGGTGCCGGTCGACCCGACCGCCGCCCAGGTCATGCGCGGCAACGTCACGGTCGGCGTGCGCCCCGAGTCGTGGCGCATCGTCGGCGAGGGCGAGGGCGGCCTGCCCGTGCGGGTGACGGTCGTCGAGGAGCTCGGCGCCGACGCCTTCGTCTACGGCACCAGCGGGGTGGAGGGCACGCCCAACAACATCATCGTGCGCGTCAACGGCCGCGACCACGTGCACAAGGGCGAGACGATCTACGTCACGACCGACCCCCAGCACGTGCACGTCTTCGACACCGACACCGGGGAGCGGCTCTCCGCCTGAGCCGCAGGCCCCCAACGTACGACGAGACCGGCGCGTCCCCCGCGGGGGGCGCGCCGGTCTCGCGTCGTGCGGGTCGGCTCAGCCCGGGGTGGGCTCGAGGGCCCGGGCGGGCACCTCGCCGGCGTGGTCGTGGTCGATGGTGAGGTTCTCGCCCGTGCTCGGGTCGAAGAGGTGCATCTTGGAGGTGTCGACCCAGATCTCGGCCTCGTCGCCCTCCGCGATCCGGCTGGAGCCGTCGAGCCCGACCACCAGCTGGGTGCGCAGCGACTCCCCGTCGAGGTCGCGCTCGAGCTGCTGCAGCTGCTGCTGCACCTCCGGCGGGGCCTCGAAGGGGATGTAGGCGTAGGCCTCGTTGCCCAGCCACTCCACGACCTCGACGGTCGCGCGGAAGGTGGAGCCCTCGCGCCCGGCGTCGACCACGGAGGCGTCCTCGAAGGCCTCGGGGCGGATGCCCGCGATGAGCAGGCCCTTGCCAGCGACCCGCTCGGCCTTCTCGGCCGAGATCTGCACGCTGCCGAAGGGCAGCGTGACGGTGGTGCCGTCGACCTCGGCGGGCAGGAAGTTCATCGGCGGGGAGCCGATGAAGCCGGCCACGAAGAGGTTGCACGGGTTGCCGTAGAGCTCGCGCGGGCTGGCCAGCTGCTGGAGCAGGCCGCGCTTGAGCACCGCGACGCGGTCGCCCAGGGTCATCGCCTCGGTCTGGTCGTGGGTGACGTAGACGGTGGTGATGCCCAGCTTCTTCTGCAGCCGCGCGATCTCGCTGCGCATCTGCCCGCGCAGCTTGGCGTCGAGGTTCGACAGCGGCTCGTCGAAGAGGAAGGCGTCGGCGTCGCGCACGATCGCGCGCCCCATCGCCACCCGCTGGCGCTGGCCGCCCGAGAGGTTGGCCGGCTTGCGCTCGAGGTGCTCGTCGAGCTCGAGGGTCTTCGAGGCCTCGCGCACCTTGGCGTCGACCTCCTCGTCCTTGGCCCCGGCCAGGCGCAGCGGGAACGCGATGTTCTCGTAGACGCTGAGGTGGGGGTAGAGGGCGTAGTTCTGGAAGACCATGGCCAGGTTGCGGTCGCGCGGGGCCAGGTCGTTGACCCGCTTCTCGCCGATGACCATGTCGCCGGAGGTGATGTCCTCCAGACCCACGATCATCCGCAGCAGCGTCGACTTCCCGCAGCCCGAGGGGCCCACGAGGATGACGAACTCCCCGTCGGCGATGTCGATCGACACGTCGTTCACGGCCGGGAAGCCGTCGCCGTACTTCTTGACGATGTTCTTCATCTGGATGGAAGCCACGACGAGGTCACCCCTTCACCGCGCCGGACGTCAGCCCGGCCACGATCTTGCGCTGGAAAATCAGGACGATGATGACGATCGGGATCGTCGCGATGACGGCTCCCGCGGCCAGCAGCGAGGCCGGCCGGTTGAACGGGTCGGCGCCGACGAAGAAGGACAGCGACGCCGGGATGGGCCGGGCCGCCTCCGTCGAGGTCAGGGTGATGCCGAAGACGAAGTCGTTCCAGGCGAAGAAGAACGTCAGGATCGCCGCGGTGAAGACCCCGGGCGCCGCGAGCGGCACGATCACCTTGCGGAAGGCCTGCCACGACGTGGCGCCGTCGACCTGGGCCGCCTGCTCCATCTCCCACGGGATCTCGCGGAAGAAGGCCGACAGGGTCCAGATCGCCAGCGGCAGCGTGAAGGACATGTAGGGGATGATCAGGCCGGGCCAGGTGTCGTAGAGCCCGATCGCGCGCCACATGTCGAACAGCGGGCTGACCAGCGAGACCACCGGGAACATCGCGATGGCCAGCGCCGTGGTCAGCACCAGCTTCTTGCCGCGGAACTCCAGGCGGGCGATGGCGTAGGCGGCCAGCGTCGCCAGGATCACCGACAGCGTGGTCGAGATCAGGCTGATGCCCAGGGAGTTGACGATCGCGCGGCGGAACTGGTCGTTGCCCCAGGCGTCGCGGTAGTTGTCGAGGCCGGCGAACGCGCCGTCGGCCGGGAAGAAGCCCGGGCTGCCGTTGGTGACCGCGACGGCGTCCTTGAAGGACAGCGAGACGATCCACACCACCGGCAGCAGGCACCACACGAGGATCAGGCCGACGCCGACCACGAGTCCGATCTTCTGCTTCATGCCGCTCACCCCTCTCCTCGTGCCTTGGCCAGGTCGACCCGGAACAGCTTGACGATCAGGAAGGCCACCAGCAGCACCGAGAGGAACAGCAGCACCGACAGGGCCGAGCCCATGCCGAGCTGGAACTGCTCGATGGTCTGGCGGTAGACCAGGAACGAGATCGACTCGGTGCCCACGGCACCGCTGGTCATGACGAAGATGTTGTCGAAGATCCGGTAGGCGTCGAGGGCGCGGAAGAGCACCGCGACCATGATCGCCGCACGCATGTTGGGCAGGATCACCCGCCACAGCCGCTGCCACCAGGTGGCGCCGTCGACCTTGGCCGCCTCGATCATGTCGTCGCTGACCTGGGCCAGGCCCGCCAGCAGCAGCAGCGACATGAAGGGCGTGGTCTTCCAGATCTCCGAGACCATGATCGCGATGACCGCGGGCGTGGTCTCGCCGAACCAGTTGAAGGAGTCGCTGATCCCCGGCAGCCAGCCGTTGATGAAGCCGTTCTGGTAGGTGAACGCGAACTGCCAGGCGAAGCCGGAGACCACGGTGATGATGCCGTAGGGGATCAGGATCGAGGTCCGGATGATGCCGCGGGCGAAGACCACGCGGTGCATGACCATCGCGAAGGCGAAGCCGATCACCAGCTCGATGGCGACGGTGACCACCATGTAGAGCACGGTCACGCCGATGTCGCGCCAGAACAGCCCGTCGGTCAGGGCCGTGACGTAGTTGTCGATCCCGATGAACGCGCGGTCCTCGGGAGAGGTCAGCGAGTAGGTGTAGAACGACAGGTAGAGCGCGCGCAGGATCGGGAACGCCGTGACCAGCAGCATGATGACCACGGCCGGGGCGACCAGCCGCTGGCCGAGGCGCTGCTCGTGACGGGCCCGGTCGGAGAGCTCCGGGCGCTTGTCCTTGCGCCGGTCGCGACGGTTGTCGGTGGCCTCGCGCTCCTCGCCCCGGGCCGGGGGCGCCACGGCGCTCACAGCAGGGCCTCCGAGCGCAGGACCTCACGCAGGTAGTCCGCCGACTCGGCGGGCGTGGTGTCGGGGTCGACCTCGGTGGGGGAGTGCCACGAGGCTTGGATCGCACCCGAGATGAGGTTGTAGTAGGCGCTCTTGGGCCGCGGGGCGCCGGCCTCGAGGCTCTCCTGGAAGAGGGTCAGCAGGCTGGGGTCGAAGGCGTCGACGAGCTCCGGGGCGTCGTAGACCGACTGCCGCGAGGGCATCAGGCCGTCGGTGACGGCCAGCTGCTGCTGGGCCTCGGGGGAGGACACGCACTGCGCGGCCTCGAAGGCCCAGTCCTTGTTCTCGGTGAACTCCCCGACCGCGATGTCGATGCCGCCGACCGGGGGCCGGGACTCCTCGCCCTCGACGGTCTGGGGGTAGCGCGCCCAGCCCAGGTCGTCGAACTGCTCCTGGGTGAAGGCGCCGCCCTCGGTGGGCTCGTAGTTCTTGTAGACGAAGGTCCAGTTGGTCATGAACTCACCCGGCCCGTCGAACATGAAGGGCAGGCTGGTGCCCTCGCGGGAGACCGACAGGTCGGGCTGGGCGGCGCCCGACTCAGCGAGCTCCTGCACGACCGTGGCGGCGGCCCGGCCGGCCTCGGAGTCGATGTCGACCTGGGCCTCGCTGCCGGCCTCGGTGTCGGAGACGATGTCGCCCCCGGCGCCGGCGACCAGCGAGTTGATCCACACCATGTAGGCCTCGTAGCGGTCGGCCTGCACGCCGACGGTGCCGCCCTGGTCGGCGGCGGCCTCGATGACCTGCGACCAGGTGACCGGCCGGCTCATGTCGAGGCCGGCGGCCTCGGCCAGCGACTTGCGGTACCAGAGCACCTGGGTGTTGGCCCACTGCGGCGCGGCGTAGACGCCGTCGTCCCAGCGCACGGTCTCGGCGGGGCCGGAGAGCACGTCGTCGTCGACGACCTGCGAGGCCAGCTCCTCGGGCCACTCCGCGATCCACCCGGCGTTGGCGAACTCCGGCACGAAGACCGGGTCGAGGCTCATCAGGTTGGTCTCGGAGTCGGAGGCCGCGAGGCGCCGGGCCAGCTGCGTGCGCTGGTCGGTGGCGCCGGTGGGCAGCAGCTGGATCTCGATGTCGTAGTCGTCGGTGCTGCAGTCGGCGGCGAGCTGGGTGAGCGTGGCCTGGCCGTCGGGGTTGATGTACCAGTTCAGCACCGGCTTGCCGTCGCTGCCGCAGGCGGCCAGCAGGCTCGAGGCCAGCGCCAGGCCGGCCAGGCCCGCGATCGCGCGGCGCGGCCGTCGGGCCGCACGGGGGAGCCGGGAGCGGTGCGGGGGCGCGGGGAGGGGAGTGTCACCGCCCCCCGCGCTGGTGGAGGGTGGGGCGCTTCGATGCATGGGGGAGCCTCTCCGGTCCGGGGTGGTCCCACACGTCTAGTCCTCCCCGGTGCGGATGTCCACCCCTCCCACCGCGAGGGGTGAGCGGGCACCGGTGGCCGCGGCGGGCCGGGCCGGCGGGCCGGGTCAGTCCGGCCGGGCGCGGTCCGCCGTACGTCGGATCGCGGCGACGAAGGTCTCGAAGAGGGCGGGGGGCATGTCGTGGCCCATGCCGTCGACCAGCAGCAGCTCCGCGCCGGGCAGGGCGCGGGCGGTGGCGCGGCCGCCGGAGACGTGGACCATCTTGTCGGCCAGGCCGTGCACGACGACCGCGGGCGCCGTCACCGCGCGCAGGCGCGGGGCACGGTCGGGCTGGGTGAGGATGGCCAGCATCTGGCGCATCACGCCGTGGGCGCTGACGCCCCGGTCGAAGGTCTCCTCGGCGCGGGCGCGGCGCTCCTCCTCGGTCTGGGGGTAGGCGGGGGAGCCGATGAGCTGCCACATCTTCTCGCTGGAGCGCACGTAGGCCTCGCGGCCGGCGCCGGCCCGGGCGATCAGCGCCGGCAGGAGGGAAGGGTGCTGCCAGCCGACCGTGCGCTTGCCGGTGGTCGACATGATGCTGGCCACCGACCTGACCCGGGAGGGCTCGGCGATCGCGACCGTCTGCACGATCATGCCGCCCATCGAGACCCCGGCCAGGTGGGCCGACCGCACCCCGAGGTGGTCGAGCAGCGCGACGGCGTCGCCGGCCAGGTCGGCCATGGAGTAGGGAGCGCGCACCTTGGTGCCGGCGAAGGCCCGCACCAGGGCGGTGCGCCCGACCCGCCCGGGCATCCGGCTGGAGCGGCCGGTGTCGCGGTTGTCGTAGCGCACGACGTAGAAGCCCCGGCGTGCGAGCATGCGGCACAGCTCGGCGTCCCACCAGGTCATCGGGCCGCCGAGGCCCATCACGAGCAGCAGCGGCTCGTCGTCGGGGTCGCCGAAGGTCTGGTAGCACAGCTCGAGGTCGGGGCGCACCGGAGCGAGGAGCTCCTCGGAGACGGCCACGTCGTGGGCGTCGTCGGTGCGGTCGTCCTGCTGGGGCGTCCGGGAGGCCATGGCCCCAGTGAACCGCATGGGCCATACCGCCCCCCGAACGGACCCGATGGGGTGAGTGGGGTCACATACCGGCGTTACGTGGGCGTAACGTCGGAGCATGAACGACGCGACCCCCGGCTCGCTGGACCCCCTCGGCTCCTTCCTGCTGCCCGACGGCTTCCGCCGCCCGCCCCTCGTGGCGATGCTGCGGGAGGGCCGCGTGGTCGGGGAGGCCGGTCGCCACGTCGTGCGGTCGGTGGGCGAGCGGCGCGAGCGCCTGGGCCGGCCCTACGCGACGCGGGCGGGGGGCCGCGACGCCGACCCGGTGCTGCTCGTGCCCGGCTTCATGGCCGGCGACGGGTCGCTGCAGTGGATGCGCTCCTCGCTGCGCCACCAGGGCTTCCGCACCTACCGCTCGATGATCCACGTCAACATCGGCTGCACCCTGGCCGCGGCGACCCGCCTCGAGGCGCGCCTGGAGTCGATCGCCATTCGACGCGAGAGCCGCGTGCAGATCGTCGGGCACAGCCTCGGCGGCATGCTGGCGCGCGGCGTCGCCGTACGCCGCCCCGACCTGGTCTCGGGCATCGTCACCATGGGCAGCCCGATGCTGGCGCCCGGCGCCCACCACCGCGCGCTGAGCGCCGGCGTCGAGACCCTCGTGCGGCTCAGTCGCGCCGGCGTGCCCGGGCTGATGTCGGAGGAGTGCGTGGCCGGGGCCTGCGCGCGGGAGAGTTTCGAGGAGAGCCGCTCGCCGATGCCCGCGGGCGTGGGCTTCACCGCGATCTACTCCCGCCGCGACGGGGTCGTGGACTGGCAGGCCTGCGTCGACCCCGAGGCGCACGCCGTCGAGGTGCGCGCTTCCCACCTCGGCATGGCCGTCGACCCGCGCGTGGCCGCCGAGGTCGTCGCCGCCCTGCACCGCCACCGCGCCGGTGCCGCCGGCGAGCTGCAGGCGGCCGAGATCGCCTGAGCCCTCCGCCGCGGGTGGGCCGCGGGTGGGCTGCGGGTGGGACGTCATGCGGAGGGTGGAGGCGCATCCACGTCTCGTATGACGTCTGTCGCGGCCGAGCGGCGTGCCTGGGCCGCGGGTGGGCTGCGGGTGGGACGTCATGCGGAGGGTGGAGGCGCATCCACGTCTCGTATGACGTCTGTCGCGGGCCGAGCGGCGTGCGCGGGCCGCGGGTCGGCCGCGGGTGGGACGTCATGCGGAGGGTGGAGGCGCATCCACGTCTCGCATGACGCTCGTAGCCGCAGCCGCGGTGCTCAGCCGCCGAAGTCGATGGAGGAGAAGGCGCTCAGCTTCTGCAGCCGGTGCTCGGCGGTGATAGTGCGCACCGTGCCGCTGCGCGAGCGCATCACCAGCGACTCGGTGGTGGCGCCACCGGCGCGGTAGCGCACGCCGCGCATGAGGTCGCCGTCGGTGATGCCGGTGGCCACGAAGAAGCAGTCGTCGCCGGTGACCAGGTCGTCGGTCGACAGCACGCGGTCGAGGTCGTGGCCGGCGTCGAGGGCGCGCTGGCGCTCGTCGTCGTCGGTGGGCCACAGTCGGCCCTGGATGACACCGCCCATGCACTTGAGCGCGGTGGCGGCGATGATGCCCTCGGGCGTGCCGCCGATGCCGAGCAGCAGGTCGACGCCGCTGTCGGGGCGGGCCGCGGAGATCGCGCCCGCGACGTCGCCGTCGACGATGAACTTGATCCGGGCGCCGGTGGCGCGGATCTGCTCGGCCAGGTCGGCGTGGCGCGGACGGTCGAGGAGCACCACGGTGACGTCGGAGGGGCTGGCGCCCTTGGCCTTGGCCACGGCGCGGATGTTCTCCGAGACGGGGTTGCGGATGTCGACGACGTCGGCGGCCTCGGGGCCGGCGACCAGCTTCTCCATGTAGAAGACCGCGGAGGGGTCGTACATCGAGCCGCGCGGCGAGACCGCGAGCACGGCCACGGCGTTGCTCATGCCCTTGGCGGTCAGCGTGGTGCCGTCGATGGGGTCGACGGCGACGTCGCACTCCGGGCCGGTGCCGTCGCCCACGGACTCGCCGTCGTAGAGCATGGGGGCGTTGTCCTTCTCGCCCTCGCCGATGACGACGGTGCCGTTCATGCCGATGGTCGAGATCATCACGCGCATCGCGTTGACCGCGACCTCGTCGGCGCCGTTCTTGTCACCCCGCCCCACCCAGCGTCCGGCGGCCATCGCGGCCGCCTCCGTCACGCGCACCAGCTCGAGGGCCAGGTTGCGGTCGGGCGACATCGGGGCGACCCGGAGGGCCTCCGGCTCGGCGGGGTGCGGCGTGGGGCGGGTCATGGGCGCATGCTAGCGGTCCGGGGATAGGTCCTGACCGACGTCTCCTTCACCGTCAGCCAGACCTCGCGGCCCGGGTCGAGCCCGAGCTCGACCGCGGCCTCGGGCGTCACGTCGGCGATCAGCTCCTGCGCGCCGTCGGTGCGCGCGAGCAGGCGTACGGCGTCACCGTGCGGCACCACGCTGAGCACCGAGGCGCGCCACCGGTTGCGCGCCGACCCCTCGGGCGCGCGCAGCGAGACCGTGACGGCGCTGGGCGGGAAGGACCGGTTGGTGTCGGAGTCGGCGACGACGTTGAGCCCGACGAGGCGAGCGACGTGGTCGGTGAGCGGGTGGGCCGCCACGTCGCGGGGGGTGCCGGTCTGCGCGACGCGGCCCTCGTCGAGCACCAGCACCTCGTCGGCGAGGGTGAGCGCGTCGAGGGCGTGGTGGGTGACCAGCAGCGCCACCCCCGCGAAGTCGGCGAGGTGGCGGGCCAGCTCGATGCGCAGCGCGGTGGCCACGCCGACGTCGAGGCCGGAGAAGGGCTCGTCGAGCAGCAGCAGCTCGGGCTCGGTGGCCAGGGCCCGGGCGATCGCGACCCGCTGCGCCTGGCCCCCCGAGAGCTGGCGGGGCCGGCGCGCGGCGAGGTCGCCGACGCCGAGCCGGTCGAGCCACTCCTGGGCTCGGGCCCGCGCCGGGGTGCGGGCCCGGCCGCGGGCGCGCAGGCCGAAGGCGACGTTCTCCAGCGCGCTGAGGTGGGGGAAGAGCGACTGGTCCTGGAAGACCAGCCCGACGCGGCGGTGGCGCACGGCGAGCGGCGGGGCGGTCCAGCTGCGCCCGCCGACCTCGACCTCGCCCGCCATCGCGGTCGTGCCGGCGAGGGCGCCGAGCAGGGTGGACTTGCCCGCGCCGTTGGGTCCGATGACCGCGACCACCGACCCTGCGGCGGCGGTGACCTCGGCGTCGAGACGACCGGGCACCCTGACGCGGGCGTGCAGGCCGGCCCCGCCGGCGTCCTCGGGGCCGGTCACGAGGTGGTCAGCCATCGGTTGCGCAGGCCGGCGAGCACGCCGACGGAGACCAGCAGCAGGATCATGCTCAGCGTGCGGGCCACGGCGGGGTCGGCCTGGAGCTGGGTGTAGATCAGCGACGGCATGGTCTGGGTGGTGCCGGGGAAGTTGCCGGCGAAGGTGATGGTGGCGCCGAACTCGCCCAGCGAGCGGGCCCAGGCCAGCACCGCGCCGGCCACCACGCCCGGCATCGCCAGCGGCAGGGTCACCCGGCGGAAGGCGTGCCAGCGGGTCGCACCCAGGGTGGCCGCGACGACGTCGTACCGCTCGCCGGCCGTGCGCAGCGCGCCCTCCACGCTCAGCACGTAGAAGGGCATGGCCACGAAGGTGTGGGCGATGACCACGGCGGTCGTGGTGAAGGGCACGGTGAGGCCGGTGGTCTCGCGCAGCAGGGACCCCACGACGCCGTTGCGGCCCAGCGCGGTCACGAGCGCGACGCCGGCCACCACCGGTGGCAGCACGAGCGGCACGGCCACCGCCGCGCGCAGCACCGAGCGGCCGGCGAAGTCGACCCGCGCCAGCAGCCACGCCAGGGGGGTGCCCAGCACGAGGCAGGCGAGCACGGTGACCGCGGAGGTCAGCGCGGTGATCCTCAGCGCCGCGAGCACCGGCGCCGAGCCGAGCTGGTCGAGGAAGTCGCCCCAGGGGGTGTCGAGCACGAGGGTCACGAGGGGTACGACGAGCAGCGCCGCGGCCACCGCGCCGGGCACGACGAGCACCAGCGGCGGGCGGCCGAGGTGGGAGCCGGGGCGCGTGGTCGCCCCCGCGTCGGGGGGTGGGGTCACGGCTGCCCGAAGCCGGCGTCGGCCAGCACCTGCCGGCCGGCCTCGGAGAGCACCAGGTCGACGAACTCCTGGGCGAGCTCCGGGTCGCCGGCCTGGTCGAGCGGTGCGATGGGGTAGTCGGTGACCTGGTCCTCGGCGCCCGGCACCTCGAAGGTCTCGACCTGGTCGCCGGCCGCGACCGCGTCGGTCTCGTAGACGAAGCCGGCGTCGGCCTCGTCGTCGGCCACCTTGGCCAGCACCGCCTTGACGTCGACCTCGAGGCTGGCCGGCTGGGAGGTCACCCCCTCCTCGGCCGCGATGGCCGCCCAGATCGCGCCGCAGGGGGCGGTGTCGACGCACACGACGTAGGTGGCGTCGCCGTCGGCGACGTCCTCGAAGCCCGACAGGTCGGCCGGGTTGCCGGCCGGCACCGCCATGACCAGGGTGTTGGTGGCGAAGACCTGCGGATCGGCGGCCAGCACGTCGGCTGCGGTGTCCATGGTGCGGGAGTCGGCGGTGGCGAGGACGTCGGCCGGAGCCCCCTCGACGGCCTGCCCGGCGAGGGTGGCGGAGGAGTCGAAGGCCAGCTCCACCTCGACGCCCTCGTGGTCGGCCTCGAACTGCTCGGCCAGGGTCGTGAAGGTCTCGGTGAGCGAGGCGGCGGCCAGCACGGTGATCGTGGTGTCGCCCGCGCCGTCCTCCGCGCCGCCGGTGTCGCCGCTGCCGTCGGCGTCAGTGCCGCAGGCGGCCAGGGGGAGGACGAGCGCGACCGCGGCGGCCGTCGCGGCGAGGCGGCGGGTGGGGCGGGTGCGGCGGGGGGCGGTGCTGCTCATGTCTCGCTCCTGGTCTGCGGCGGCTGCGGGGTGGTGCGGGTTGCTGGGGTGGGCTCTGCGGTGGGGTCTTGCGGCGGGATCTGCGGGGCGGGTGCGGCCCGACCGACCTCAGGTGGGCCGCTCGACGACGACGTTGGTGGACTTCACCGAGGCGATGGCGCGCACGCCGCGCTCGAGACCCAGCTCGTCGGCGGCCTCGGCGCTCATCAGCGACACCAGCCGGTAGGGCCCGCAGACGAGGTCGACCTGCGCCATGACGGTGTCCTTCCTGACGCGGGTGACGATGCCCACGAGGCGGTTGCGCGCGCTCACCGCCGAGGCGCGGGTGCGCTCGCGGTCGGGCTCGTCGACCAGGGTCTCGGCCAGGCCGGCGAGGTCGGCGCCGGCGATGACCGCCGGCCCGTCGGGTCGCGTCGCCGCCACCCGGCCGGAGTCGACCCACCGGCGCAGCGTGTCGTCGCTGACCCCGAGCAGCTCGGCGGCGTCGGCGATCCGGTACGTCGTCACACCCGCATCATGCCTCATCCGCGGATGATCTGACCTACAAGCGCCCGCGTCAGCGGAAGAAACCCAACTTTGGGCCCGTGTCTGCGGTGGAAGGCGTCGGTGGCGGGTTTCGCCGGTCGGCTGGTGATACCCGCACCTGTCGGCCCACGCGTCGGCCGACAGGTGCGGGTCCGGGCCGACAGGTGCCCCGGTGCGGCGGCGGCGTACGACGGCGGGTTTCACTGGTCGGCTGGTGATACCCGCACCTGTCGGCCCACGCGTCGGCCGACAGGTGCGGGTCCGGGCCGACAGGTGCCGCGAGGCGGCGGTCACGAGGGGCCGCGCCAGGTCGGCTCGGGTCGGGACGGGGTCAGGTCAGGGCGAGGGCGGTGACCGCGGCGAGGAGCACGACCGGGGTGGTGGTCAGCGACCACGCGTGGAAGGTGCGCATCGACGGTGCGGCCGTGCTGTGGCCCAGGCCGCGGCGCCAGAGCAGGTTGGCCAGCGAGCCGGTGTAGGTCAGCCCGGAGCCGATGTTGAGGCCCAGCAGGGCGGCGAGCACGGCGTCGGTGCCGAGGGGGGCCACGAGCGGCACGACCAGCAGCGTCGCGCTGAGGTTGGTCACGAGGTTGGCCAGCACGGTGGCGACGAGCGCGACGACCAGCAGGTCGGTCCACGACGGCGCGCCGGAGGGGTCGGGCAGCAGGCGTCCCACCGCGTCGCCGAGCGGGCCGGTGGTCAGGGTCGCCACGACGACCCCGAGGCCGAGCACGAAGAGCGCGAACGACGGGTGGGTGGCGCGCCCCGCCTCGGGCCACGTCAGCAGCCCGCGGCGGGCGGCCCAGCCCACCAGCACCACCGCGGCCACCGCCGCGACCCAGCCCGGCTCGACGCCCAGCGGGGAGCCGACCGCGAAGCCCGCGAGCATGAGCGCCACGACGACCAGCGGCACGCGCTCCCAGGGCGGTGCGAGCGCGGCCGCGCCGCCGTCCTCGTCCGCACCGGCCTCGCCGACCGCGCCCGCACCGGGCCCGCCGACCGCGCCCGCCCTGGGCCTGCCGGCCGTGGCCGGGCTCAGCTCGCGGCGGAACAGCACGCGCAGCGCGACCCACTCGACGACCAGCACCACGACGAGCACGGGGGCCATGGCGAGGGCGAAGCCGGCGAAGGTGAGGTCGAGGTCGCGCATCGCCAGCAGGTTGGTGAGGTTGGAGACCGGCAGCAGCAGCGAGGCGGAGTTGGCCATGCGCAGGCAGGCCCAGGCCACCGGCCGCGAGGACCAGCCCGCGCCGCGGGCGGCGGCCACCACGACGGGGGTGACGAGCACGACGGTGGCGTCGAGGCTGAGCACGCAGGTGACGGCCGCGGCCAGCACGAAGGCGCCGAGCAGCAGCCGGCGCGGGTCGCCGCGGTCGGTGCGGCGTACGACGGCGGCAGCGGCGGCGAAGAGCCCCGCGCGGGAGCACACCTCGGCCACGACGAGCACGGCCGCGAGGAACACCACTACCGGGGCCAGGTGGGCCAGCGTGCTGCCCACCGCGTCGAGCCCGAGCCGACCCGTGGCCAGCGCGGCCAGCCCGGCGACGACCGCCACGGCGGCCTCGACGATCGGGCGGGGGTGGGCGTAGGCGGTGACCAGCAGCGCGAGGAGCGCGACCACGGCCACGACGTCGGCGAGGCTCCCGGCGAGGGCCTCCTGGATCTGCACCCGGCGAGCATGGCAGCCCACGGGGCGCCGTCGTACCGGTGGTCTGCCAGCATGGACACGTGAGCGAGACCCCCGGCACCCCGTCGCAGCCCGCGCCCGAGGGGCAGGCCACCGGCCAGGACCCCGGCCAGGGCGCCGGCCAGGGCGCCGGTCAGCCCCAGGGCAAGCCGGGTCGCTACCAGCGCACCACCGGCGGTCTCATCGGCTCGATGATCGTGCTGGTCGCGGCGGTGATCGGCATCGTGCTCTTCCGCGGCGCCTTCCGCGACACCCCGGAGTTCGAGCCGACCAGCGTCGACTACCTCAGCGAGGTCGTGCGCCCGGTGCAGGGCGCCGGCAGCGAGATCGTCTACCCCGCCGCGGTGCCCGAGGGCTGGATGGTCAACGACGTCACCTACACCCCCGGCGAGCAGCCGGTCTTCGAGCTCGCGCTGCTGACCCCCGAGGAGAGCTTCGCCGGTCTGCACGAGGAGGCCGAGGACGTCGACGACCTCGTCGAGGAGCTCGTCGACCCCGAGGCGGTCGAGGGCGAGGCGCTGGCCACCCCCGACTCCGACGTCGCCACGAGCTGGCAGACCTTCACCGACGAGGGCGGCGACACGGCCTACGTCGCGACCACCGGCAGCGGCGACGACGAGCGCACCGTGGTCGTCTACGGCTCGGCGACGCCCGAGGAGCTGCAGGAGCTGCTGGGCGAGCTCACCGTGGAGACCCTGCCCGAGCGCGGCTCGGGCGCCTGACGCGGTCTGCCGGGGCATCGGCCCCCGGGGTCGCGCCTCAGTCCTCGGAGCCCTCGCGGTCGGCGGCCACCACGGCGTCGAGTCGCTGGCGCGCGCCGTCGAGCCAGTCCTGGCAGACCCGGGCCAGGTGCTCGCCGCGCTCCCACAGGGCGAGCGACTCCTCCAGGGTCGTGCCGCCCGCCTCGAGGCGGCGCACGACCTCCACGAGCTCCTCGCGGGCGGCCTCGTAGGACGGGGTCTGCGGCTGCTCAGGCATCGGTGGGCTCCTCGAGGCGGGTGGTGCGGGTGGTGGTGGCGTGGATGCGGCCGTCGGCGACGCGCACGGAGACCTCGACGCCCGCGGCCCCGGTGGACCCGGCGCCTCCGGCGGCCAGGTCGTCGACGGAGGTGACGACGCGACCCTCGGCGTCCTGCAGGACGGCGTAGCCGCGGCGCAGGGTCTCCAGCGGGGAGAGGGCGCGGGCGCGGGCGCGCTGGTGGCCCACGTCGTCGGCGGCACGGTCGAGGCGGTGGCCCAGCGTGCGGCGGGCCCGCTCGAGCAGGGCGTCGAGCTCGGCGGAGCGGGCGTCGAGCAGGGTGCGGGGGTCGGCCAGCGCCGGGCGCGAGCGCAGCGCGGCGAGCCCCTCGGCCTCCCGGCGCAGCCAGGCGTCGAGGGTGGAGCGCACCCGGTCGCGGGCCCAGGCCACGCCGCGGGCCTCCTCGGCCACGTCGGGCACGATCAGCTTGGCGGCGTCGGTGGGCGTGGAGGCGCGCACGTCGGCGACCAGGTCGAGCAGCGGGGAGTCGGGCTCGTGGCCGATCGCGGAGACCACGGGGGTGCGCATCGCGTGCACCGCGCGCAGCAGGGCCTCGTCGGAGAAGGGCAGCAGGTCCTCGACCGCGCCGCCGCCACGCGCGACGACGACCACGTCGACGTCGGCGTGGCGCTCGAGGCGGCCCAGCGCCTCGATCACCTCGCTGGCGCACCGGGGACCCTGCATCGCGGCGTAGGCCGTCTCGAACTCCACCGCCGGCCAGCGGCGACGCGCGTTGTCGACCACGTCTCGCTCGGCGGCCGAGCCGGGCGCCGTGACGAGGCCCACGCGGGTGGGCAGGAAGGGCGCGGGGCGCTTGAGCTCGGCGGCGAAGAGGCCCTCGGCGGCCAGCAGCTGGCGGCGCCGCTCGAGGCGCGCCAGCAGCTCGCCCAGGCCGACCATGCGGATCTCGCGGGCGTAGAGCGAGATCGTGCCGCGGTTGGCGTAGTAGGACGGCTTGGCGTGCACGACGACACTCGCGCCCTCGACCAGGGGAGGGTTGAGCCCGTCGAAGAGGGTGCGCGAGCAGGTCACGGTCACCGACAGGTCGGCCACGGCGTCGCGCAGGGTCATGAAGACGGTCTGGACGCCGGGGCGACGGTTGACCTGGGCGATCTGGCCCTCGACCCAGATCGCGCCCAGCCGGTCGATCCAGCCGGCGATGGCGTTGGCGACCTGGCGCACCGGGGCCGGCGACTGCGCGGAGGTCTCCATGGCCATGCGAGGACCCTAGGCGACGGTGGGGACACCACGACGGACAGCACGGGGCACAGCACGACGGTCAGCACGGGGGACAGCACGGGACACGGCCCGGGGTACGGCGCCGACCCCTCCCGGCGGCCCGCCGGGAGGCTCCCCGCGGCCCGCCTAGGATGGGGCCATGAGCACCGACATGGGGATGCCCCCGATCCTGTCGCCCGACGAGGCCGAGAAGGCCGTCCTGCTGGCGGCACCGCGGGGCTACTGCGCGGGCGTGGACCGGGCGGTCGTCACCGTGGAGCAGGCGCTCGACCTCTACGGCGCCCCGGTCTACGTGCGCAAGCAGATCGTGCACAACAAGCACGTCGTGGCCGACCTCGAGGCGCGGGGCGCGATCTTCGTCGAGGAGCTGGTCGAGGTGCCCGAGGGCGCCACGGTCGTCTTCTCCGCCCACGGCGTCTCGCCCGAGGTGCACCGCCAGGCCGAGGAGCGCACCCTCAAGACCATCGACGCCACCTGCCCGCTGGTCACCAAGGTCCACCACGAGGCCAAGCGCTTCGCCGCCGACGACTACGACATCCTCCTCATCGGCCACGCCGGCCACGAGGAGGTCGAGGGCACCGCGGGCGAGGCCCCCGAGCACATCCAGCTCGTCGAGAGCCCCGCCGACGTCGCCGGCATCGTCGTGCGCGACCCCTCCCGCGTGGCCTGGCTCTCCCAGACCACGCTCTCGGTCGACGAGACCCTCGAGACGGTCGCCGCGATCCGCGAGCGCTTCCCCGAGCTGCTCGACCCGCCGAGCGACGACATCTGCTACGCCACCCAGAACCGTCAGCTCGCGGTCAAGGAGATCGCCCACGGCTGCGACCTGCTGATCGTGGTCGGCTCCGGCAACTCCTCCAACTCCGTGCGCCTGGTCGAGGTGGCCCTCGAGGCCGGCGCCAAGGCCTCCTACCGCGTCGACGACGCCTCCGAGATCGACGAGGCCTGGCTCGACGGCGTGCGCACCGTCAGCGTCACCTCCGGCGCGAGCGTGCCCGAGAGCCTCGTGCAGGGAGTCCTCGCCTACCTCGCCGAGCGCGGCTACCCCGACGCCAAGGCCGTCCACAGCGCTGAGGAGTCGCTCATCTTCTCCCTGCCCAAGGAGCTGCGCCGCGACATGAAGGCCGCGGCCCGCGCGCTGTAGCCCCTCGGACGGGACCCCGGACGGCGCGGGAGGGTGCTCGGGTGAGGCTGCACGACGACGAGCTCGCGGTCGACGAGCCCCTGGTGCGCCGGCTGCTCGCGAGCCAGCACCCGCACCTCGCCGACCTGCCGCTGCGGGCGCTCGGCGGCGGCGGGCAGGCGTCGGGCTCCTCCAACCGGCTGTTCCGCCTCGGTGACGACCTGCTGGTGCGCCTGCCCCGCCAGCCCGGCGGGTCGCGCGCGCTGGAGACCGAGCGGCGCTGGGGACCGCTGGTCGCGGCCGCGCTGCCGCCCGGGGTCGTCGTGCCCGATGTGGTGGCGAGCGGGTGCCCCGGGGAGGGCTATCCCGAGGCCTGGTCGGTGACGCGGTGGATCGAGGGCACCCCGCCGGCGGTGCCGGCGCTCGCGGCGTACGCCGGGTCGTCGGGGCCGCTGGCGCGCGACCTGGCCGCGGTCCTGCGGGGGCTGCGGGACGCCCAGGTGCCGGCGCAGGCCGTGGCCGACCCGGCGCTGCGGGGCTACCGCGGCGGCCGGCTGGGCGACCTCGACGACGACCTGCGCGAGACGGCGGCCGTGTGCGCCGCCCTGCCCGGGTGGTCCGACCTCGGCCTCGACCTCGACCGCGTGCTCCTCGTCTGGGAGAGCGCGCTGGTGGCGGAGGCGGCGCTCGAGGCCGCCGGGCCGGTCGCGGAGGGCTGGCTGCACGGTGACCTGCTGGCCGAGAACCTGCTCGTGCGCGGGGGCCGACTCGCCGCCGTGCTCGACCTCGGCGGGCTCGGGGTCGGCCGGCGGGCCGTCGACCTGGTCGTGGCGTGGGAGGTGCTCGACGCCCCCGGTCGCGCCCTGCTGCGCGAGCTGCTCGACGTCGACGAGGCGACGTGGCGGGTCGGCCAGGGCTGGGCGCTGCTGCTGGCGCTCATCACCATCCCCTACTACGGGCGCACGATGCCCGCCCGCTGCGCCGCTCGCCGGGCGATGGCCGCCGCGGTGCTGGACGCGGTGGTCGACGTGGTGGTCGTCGTGGGGCCGGTCGTGGGGCCGGTCGTGGGGCCCGGCTGAGTCAGGCGTGGGTGCGGCGGCGGGGCCAGACGACGAAGCGGTAGGCGCAGAAGTTGAGCACGATGACGACGCAGATCGCGCCGAGCTTGGCCAGCAGCACCGCGTCGTCGCCGAGCACCGCGAGCAGGGCGTAGATGACCAGCGGCTGCACGAGGAAGAGCACGGTGCCGGTGCTCGCCACGAAGCGCACGGCGTCGCCGAGCCGCAGCCGCTCGGCGCGGAAGGTCAGCAGGCCGTTGACCACGAAGCTGAAGGTCATGCCCGCGGCGGTCGAGACCACGTTGGCCAGCACGATGCCCAGGGTGTCGTGGAGCAGCCAGAAGAGTCCGACGTCGATGCCGGTGTTGACCGCGCCGACCGCCACGAAGCGCACCAGCGTGCTCTCGTGCAGCGTGCGCAGACGCTCGCGTCGCGACGGCGCGCTCGGGGTGGCGCTCGGGGTGGCGCTCGGGGGCCCGCTCGCGGGATCGCGCGGTGGCACGGGCTGCGGGGCCGGGTGAGAGGAGGTCAGGACACGCTCCCGTGCTGGGTACGGAGGTCGGGCTGGGTCTGCGGCAGCGAGCGTACGCCGGAGTGCTCGCCGCGGGCGGTGAGGGCCAACGAGTAGAGCGGACGACCCTGCACCTGGGTGTAGGTGCGCCCGACGTAGCTGCCGATGACGCCCATCATCACCAGCTGCAGCCCGGCGAGCAGGAACATCCCCACCCCGAGGAAGGCCCAGCCGGGCACCGAGTCCTCGGGGCGCAGCAGCCGCACCGAGGCGACGTAGGCCGCCATGACGACGCTGAGCGCCGAGAGCGCGAAGCCGAGCCGCGTGATCATGCGCAGCGGGGCGGTGGAGAAGCCGAGGATGCCGTTGGCGGCGAAGGCCAGCATGCGCCCCAGCGGGTAGCCGCTGGTGCCGGCGTGGCGCTCGTCGCGGTCGAAGAGCAGCGCCTCCTGGCGGAAGCCGACGTGGGCGACGATGCCGCGCAGGAAGCGGTCCTGCTCGCGGTAGCGGGCCACCTCGGCCACGACGCGGCGGTCCATGAGCCGGAAGTCGCCGACGTCGCGGGGGATGTCGACCGAGGCCAGCCGGTCGAGCACGCGGTAGAACGCCCAGGCCGTGGTGCGCTTGAAGAGGGTGTCGCGCCGCGAGCGGCGCTGGGCGTAGACGACGTCGGCCCCGTCCTCCCACAGCCCGACCATCTCCAGGCTGACCCGGGGCGGGTCCTGGAGGTCGGTGTCCATGACGATGACCGCGTCGGCGTCGCCAGCGGCGTCGAGGCCCGCGGTGACCGCGATCTGGTGCCCGCAGTTGCGGGCGAGGTCGAGCACGCCGACGCGCGGGTCGTGGCGGCGCAGCTCGAGCAGCCGGGCCAGCGACTCGTCGCGGCTGCCGTCGTTGACGTAGAGGAACTCCCAGTCGAGGTCGTCGCGGACGGCGGTCGCCTCGGTGAGAGCGGCGTGGAAGGGCGCGACGTTCTCGGCCTCGTCGTAGACCGGCAGCACGTAGGTCACCTTCGGACGCGGGGTGTCGGGGGTGCGGACGGGCAGGGCGCGGGGGCTGGTGCGGGCGGGCATGGCCGGGTCCCTTCGCAGGCGGGTCGGGGCTGGGGGGTGGTCTGGTCCCAGTCAGCCCGGGTCACCTCTGCGTGGGCTGTGAGCCGCCCCCGGACCCGCCGTGAGTGGCGCGCGGATGCTGTGGGCCGGGGCGGCGTAGTCTCGAGCGGTGGCGAGGTACGTGGACATGCACCCGGACAACCCCCAGCCCCGGCTCCTGGCCCAGGTGGTGGAGGCGCTGCGCGACGACGCGCTGATCGCCTACCCGACCGACTCCGGCTACGCCCTCGGCGCCCAGCTGGGCAACCGCGAGGGGCGCGACCGGATCCTGCGGATCCGCGGCCTCGACGAGCGGCACCACTTCACGCTGGTGTGCCGCGACTTCTCCCAGCTGGGCCAGATGGTGCACGTCGACAACTCGGCCTTCCGCGCCATCCGCGCGGCGACGCCGGGGCCCTACACCTTCATCCTGCCGGGCACCCCCGAGGTGCCGCGACGGCTGCTGCACCCCAAGAAGAAGACCGTCGGCGTGCGCATCCCCGACCACGTGCTGGTGCAGGCGCTGCTCGCCGAGCTCGGGGAGCCGCTGCTGAGCAGCTCGCTGATCCTGCCCGGGGAGTCCGAGCCCCGCACGAGCGGCTGGGACGTCAAGGAGGAGCTCGACCACCAGGTCGACCTGGTCATCGAGGCGGGGGAGACCCCGGCGGAGTCGACCACGGTGGTGGACTGGTCCGAGGGGGCTCCCGAGGTCATCCGGCGGGGTGCCGGGGACCCGGACCGCTTCGCCTGAGGTCACCGCGGCCGCCCGGGCCGCCCGCGCGCTGCTCCAGCCACGCGGTGGCCCAGCCGGGGAGGGGTGCGCCGGTGCGGCGTACCTGGTTGCGCGCGGCGAGGGCCAGCAGGCACAGGGCGTAGCCCACGACGAGGGCGAGGCTGTGGTCGGCCAGCCCGGTGACGACGACCTGCACCACGCCGTCGCCGGGGTCGGCCAGCGCGCCGGGACGGGTCGCGCCGAGCATCGCGAAGACGCCGACCATGAGCAGAGGCGGCAGGACGCCGACGGTGAAGAAGTCGCGGGGACGCACCAGCAGGGCCAGCGCGAGGGCGAGCGCGACGAAGGCGAGGTCGAAGAGCCAGCCGATCACGGCCGCGCCGACCAGCAGCTCGACGGCGGAGGCGGTGAGCAGCACGGCCACGCCGAGCGCGACCATCTCGTGCGCGGGAGCGCGACCTTCCTCCCACAGGGTGTGCGACGTCATCGCCTGATCACCTCACTGCCTCGGTGACGGGCCGGGAGCGACCGGTCACCACGCCACGCTAGGGCGCTCGTCGGGCTCCTCGGGGGCGGCGCGCCGGTCGACGGCGCGCAGCTCCACGGTGCGCGGCGTCGGCAGCGGGTCGTCGGTGACGCCCAGGTCGGCGAAGCGGCGGGTGGTGACGAGCACGCGCGACTCCAGCGAGCCGACCGCGGAGTTGTAGTGGCCGACCGCGGCGTTGAGGGAGCGGCCGACGTGGTCGAGGTGGCCGCCCAGCGTGGCGACCCGGGAGTGCAGGTCGCGCCCGAGGCGGTGGATCTCGGCGGCCCGCTCGGCGAGCACCTCGTGGCTCCAGCCGTGGGCCACGGTGCGCAGCAGCGCGATGAGGGTGGTCGGGGTGGCCAGCACGACCTGCCGCTCGGCGGCATGCTCGATGAGCCCGGGGTCGGCCTCGAGCGCGGCGGCCAGGAACGACTCGGCCGGCACGAAGAGCACCACGAACTCCGGGGTCTCGGGCAGCGAGCGCCAGTAGGCCTTCGACGACAGCAGCGCCACGTGGGCCCGCAGCTGGCGGGCGTGGCGCTGGAGGTGGGCGGCGTGCTCGGTCTCGTCGTCGGTGGAGGTGGCGTCGAGGTAGGCGTCGAGCGGGACCTTCGCGTCGATGACGACGTGGCGCTCGCCCACCAGGTGCACCACCAGGTCGGGGCGCCGGGCGCCGTCGTCGAGGCGGTGCTGCTCGCTGAAGTCGCACCGGTCGACCAGGCCGGCGAGCTCGACGGCGCGGCGCAGGTGCAGCTCGCCCCAGCGCCCGCGCACCTGCGGCTTGCGCAGCGCCGTGGACAGCGACTGGGTCTCGCGGCGCAGCACGTCGGTGGAGTGGCGCACGTCGGCCACCTGCTCGCGCAGCTGGCCCTGCCACGTCGAGCGCTGGTGCTCCAGGTCGACCAGCTGGTCGCTGAGCCGGTCGAGCCCCTGCATCACCTCGGCCTGCTCCACCAGCCCCTGGCCCAGCGCGCCCACGTGCTCGGGCCGCGACCGGGCCCACAGCACCCCCAGGGCCATCCCGAGGCCCAGCCCCAGCATCAGCCCCGCCCCGAGCACCCCCAGCACCGTCGTGATCTCCATGCCCGCAGCATGCGGCACGCCACCGACAGTGGGGTGGGGGCGGGCGGGGGCGGTCGCGGGTTTCACCGGCCGGCTGGCGAAACCCGCACCGGTCGGCCGACGCGTGGGCCGACAGGTGCGGGTCCGGGCCGACCGGTGGGGCTGAGGGGACGGGTGGGGCTCGGCGCTCGGCGTCCCCCCGGGGCGCGGTGGGGTGCGGGACGTGGCGGCGTACGACAGATCGGCCAGGCCCGGGGCGTCGTCTGCCGCCACTTCCGGCTGGAGCCTCCGGTACGGCGACCACCGCGGCGCGTCACGCGGCGGGGGCGGTCGCGGGTTTCACCAGCCGGCTGGTGAAACCCGCACCGGTCGGCCGACGCACGGGCCGACAGGTGAGGGTCCGGGCCGACCGGTGTGACAGGAGGGGCTCAAGGGGCGGCTCGCGGGCGGGGCCGGCCGGGGCGGGTGGGGCTTAGTCGGCGAGGTCGACGACGACGGGGGCGTGGTCGGAGGCGCCGGTGCCGGCCCGCTCGTCGCGGTCGATGAAGGCGCCGGTGGTGCGGGCGGCCAGGCCGGGGGAGCCGAGGACGAAGTCGATCTTCAGGCCGCGGTCGCGCTCGAAGCGCTGGCGGTAGTAGTCCCAGTAGGTGTAGCCGGGGGCGTGCTCACGGGTGACCTCGGCGTAGCCGTCGTCGAGGAAGCCCTGGAAGGCCGCGCGCTCGGGCGGGGTGACGTGGGTGGAGCGGCGGAACTGCTCGATGTCGAAGACGTCGGAGTCGAGCGGCGCGATGTTCCAGTCGCCGACCAGCGCGGTGTCCTCGCCCAGCCAGGAGCGGGAGGCCTCGCGCAGCCGCGCCAGCCAGTCGAGCTTGTAGACGTAGTGCGGGTCGTCGGGCTTGCGGCCGTTGGGCACGTAGAGCGACCACACCCGCACCCCGCCGCAGACGGCGCCGATCGCGCGGGCCTCGGGCGCCACGGGGTCGCCGTAGCCCGGCATGCCCTCGAAGCCGACCTGCACGTCCTCGAGACCGACGCGGCTGAGCAGGGCCACGCCGTTCCACTGGCTGTAGCCGACCGAGGCCACCTCGTAGCCCAGCGACTGCAGCCCCATGAGCGGCAGCTGCTCCTCGCGGGCCTTGGTCTCCTGCAGGGCCAGCACGTCGACGTCGTGGCGCTGCACGAAGGCCTCGACGCGCTCGATGCGGGAGCGGAGGGAGTTGACGTTCCAGGTCGCGAGGCGCACCCCGACAACCTAGGCGCCGCCACCGACGCCGTGGGTGCCCGGGTGGGCGCCCGGGTGGGCCCTGGTCCGGCGGGCCCGGGTCGGGTACGCCGACGCGTCGGCGCTCCGGCCGGTCGGCGCCCCAGTCGGTCAGCGCACCAGCGCGGAGACCCCGGCCAGCAGCCGGTCGACGTCGTCGTCGCTGCTGTAGGCCGCGAGCCCGGCGCGCACAGCCCCGTCGTCGCCGAGCCCGAGGCGCCGGGAGGTCTCGAGGGCGTAGAAGTTGCCGGCGGGGGCGTTGACGCCGAGCGCCCCGAGGTGGGCGTGCACCTGGGGGCCGGGGTGGCCGGCGACGGAGAAGAGCACGGTGGGCGTGCGGTGGGCCGGGGAGCCGACGAGCGTGACGCCGGGCAGCGCGGCGAGGCCGTCGAGCAGCCGGGCCAGCAGCGTCTCCTCGTGGCGCTCGACGGCGCCCATCGAGGCCACGACCCGCTCGCGCCGGGTCAGCTCGGCGGGCACCGAGGAGGCCTCGGCGAGACCGGCGACGTAGTCGACGGCGGCGGTGACGCCGGCCAGCAGCTCGTAGGGCAGCGTGCCGAGCTCGAAGCGCTCCGGCACGGCGTCGGTCGAGGGGAGCAGCTTGTCGGGGTGCAGCCGCTCCAGCAGCGCGGGCGGCGCGGCGAGCACGCCGAGGTGCGGACCGAAGAGCTTGTAGGGCGAGCAGACGACGACGTCGGCGCCCAGGGCGGTCGCGTCGACGGCCGCGTGGGGCACCAGGTGGACGGCGTCGACGTACGACAGCGCCCCGACCTCGCGGGCGGCGCGGGTGACGGCGGCGACGTCGGGGCGGGTGCCGATCAGGTTGGACGCCGCGGTGACCGCGACCAGCCGGGTGCGGGGGCCGATCGCGGTGGCGGGGTCGTCGAGCTCGCCGGTGACGGGGTCGAGGTCGAGCCAGCGCACGGTGGCGCCGGCGCGCTCGGCGGCGACCACCCAGGGCCTGACGTTGGCGTCGTGGTCGAGGCGGCTGACCACCACCTCGTCGCCGGGCGCCCACCCGCGGGCGAGCGTGCGGGCCAGGTCGAAGGTCAGCTGGGTCATCGAGCGGCCGAAGACGACGCCGGCCGGGTCGGCGCCGAGCAGGTCGCCGGCGGCGGCCCGGGCGTCGGCCACCACCGCCTGCGTACGACGCTCCGTGGCGGTGCCGCTCCCACGCTGTCCCAGGCCCGCGGTCATCGCGCCCGCGACGGCGTCGGCCACCGCGCGTGGCACCTGCGAGCCGCCCGGCCCGTCGAAGTGGGCCACCCCCAGCGACAGCGCCGGGAAGTCGTCGCGGATCGGTCGCAGGACGGGTGCGTGGCTCATGGGGCCGAACCTACGCACCACCTGCGCGCGATCGGCCGGACGGCCCCGATGCGCCCGCGGGACACGCCTGCGCGACCCGGCTGCGCGACTCGGGTGCGCGACCCGTCTGCGCGACCCGGGTGCGCGACCTGGCTGCGCGACCCGCCCGGGCTCGACCCGCTCGCGCGACGCCTCCGCTCGAACCGCCTGCGCGGCACGGTGTTCAGACGAAGGCGCTCTCGCCGGTGATGGCGCGCCCGACGATGAGGGTGTTGATCTCGCGGGTGCCCTCGTAGGAGTAGATGGCCTCGGCGTCGGCGACGAAGCGGCCCACGTGGTGCTCGAGCAGGATCCCGTTGCCGCCGAGCACCTCGCGGGCCCAGCCGACGGTCTCGCGCATCCGCACGGTGCTGTGGACCTTGCACAGCGAGGCGTGCTCGTCGCGCAGCAGACCGGCGACCTGCAGCTGCGAGGCGCGCACGTTCATCGCGGTGGAGGCGGTGACGTTGGAGAGCATCTTGACCAGCAGGTCCTGCACCATCTGGAAGGACGCGATCGGGCGCCCGAACTGCTCGCGGGCCTTGGTGTAGCGCAGCGCGTGCTCGTAGGCGCCGCGCGCGCAGCCGGCGGCCTGCCAGGCCACGCCCATGCGGGTCACCCGCAGCACCTGCGAGGTGTCGTGGAAGGAGTGGGCCTCCTGCAGCCGGTTCTCCTCCGGCACCCGCACGTCGCGCAGGTGGATCTCGGCGTTCTGCACCACGCGCAGGGCGATCTTGTCGCGCTGCACGTCGAAGGTCATGCCCTCGGTGTCCTTCTCGACCACGAAGCCCTTGACCTGGCCGTCGTCCTCGTCGCGGGCCCAGACGACCACGAGGTCGGCGAAGGAGGCGTTGCCGATCCACTTCTTCTCGCCGTTGAGCACCCAGGCGTCGCCGTCGCGGCGCGCCGTGGTGGACAGCCCCTGGGAGATGGCCGAGCCGGTCTCGGGCTCGGTGAGGCCGAAGGCGCCGATGAGCTCCAGGCGCGCCATCGCCGGCAGCCACCGCTGCTGCTGCTCGGGGGAGCCGCACAGCGCGATCGAGCCCATGGCCAGCCCGCCGTGCACGCCCATGAAGGTGCCGATAGAGGGGTCGACGCGACTCAGCTCCATGGCCACGAGGCCGTCGACCAGTGCGCCGCGGGCAGGGCAGCCCGGGGCGTCGTAGGCCAGGCCGGCGATGCCGAGGTCGGCGATGCCGCGCACCAGCTCGTGGGGGAACTCCCCGCGCGTCCAGTGCTCGTTGATGACCGGCTCGACCTCGCGGTTCATGAAGGCGCGCACCCGGCCGAGCAGCTCGCGGTCGTCGTCCTCGAGCAGCAGCTCGAAGCCGAGGAAGTCCGAGAAGGGGGAGTCGGTGAGCTCCACGCCCTCCAGGCCGGTGGTGCTCGGGTCACCGCTGAGGTCGCCGTCGGGGCGGGCCGCGGCCTCGGCGGCGTGCTCGGTCGGCTGCTCGGTCGCGGCGTCGGCGGTGTCGGCGGTGGGGGGAGGGGTGCTCATCGGTCGGGCTCCTGGTCGTCGAGGAAGTGGTCGATCAGCGGGGCCAGCTCGTCGCTCTCGGTGAGGATCCCCAGGTGGCCGCCACGGTAGACGTGCAGCTGCGAGCGCGGCACGAGGCGGGCGATGACGCGGGCGTTGACCAGCGGGATGATCGGGTCGTCGTCGCCGGCCATCACGAGCACCCGCTGGCGCAGGAAGGGCAGCGCGGGCAGGCTCGACCAGCCGGTGCCGGCGAGCAGCTGGAGGTAGTAGCCGCGGCGGGGGCCGCTGCGGGTGGCCTCGTGCAGCAGCGCGGCGCCGCGGGCGGGGTCGGTGCGCATGGTGCCGCCGTAGATGTCGCCGGCGATGGAGGCGGCGTAGTCGGCGTCGCGGTGGCGCTTGGGGGTCAGCATCCGGGAGAGCACCCGCGGGTGGGCGGGCACCATCAGCGAGCCGGTGCCGGTGGCCACGAGCACGACGTGGCGCACGCGCCGCGGCGACTGGAAGGCCAGCTGCTGGGCCAGCCCGCCGCCCCAGGAGAGGCCGAGCACGTCGAAGCGCCGGTGGCCCAGGCGGTCCATGAGCGCGGTGAGCCAGGAGGCGATGCCGGCCATCGTGTAGGGCACCGGCGGCGCCGGCGACCCCCCGACGCCGGGCACGTCGAAGCGCACCACCCCGCGCCGCGGGTCGAGGGAGTCCACCAGCGGCTGGAGCGCCTCCAGGCTGGCGCCGATGCCGTTGCACAGCAGCAGCGGCGGCTCGCTGGTCAGCGCCCCGGTGCCCGGGCGCACGGAGACCCGCACCGGGATGCGGCGTACGGCGAGGGTGCGGATCCGGTCGGGGGCGGCCGGGCCGCGGTCGTCGGCGCCGGGACCGCCCGGCCCGCCGGGGCCCCGGGTCGCCATCGTGGGGCTCACCGGTCGTGGACGTAGGCGCCGGGCGCGGCCCCCACGGGCTCGTAGCGGGCCGAGCCGTGCCGGCGGGGCCGGTTGCGCTCGGGGCCGGTGCGCTCGGCCAGCCAGGCGGCGTAGTCCTCCCACCAGCTGCCGCGCACCTTGCGCGCCCCGGCCAGCCAGGCCTCGGCCGTGTCGGGGTTGTCCTCGGCGGTCTGGAAGCTGGCCTTCTCGTTGCCGGGCGGGTTGACCATGGCGGCGATGTGTCCGCTGGTGGAGAGCACGAAGCGGGTCTCGCCGCCGAAGAGCTGGGTGGTGCGGTAGCACGACTCCCACTTGCACAGGTGGTCGGCGATGCCGGCCACGACGTAGGCTTCGGTGTCGACCTTGGCCAGGTCGACCGGCGAGCCGAGCATAGTGGAGCCGTCGGGCTCGGTCAGCGCGTTGCGGATCGCGAGGTCCATGAAGTCGCGGTGCATGGCGGCGGTCATCCGCACGGGGTCGGCGTTCCAGTAGAGGATGTCGAAGGCCTTGGGGGCGTGGCCCATCAGGTAGTTGTTGACCCAGTAGTTCCAGATCAGGTCGTTGGGCCGCAGCCAGGCGAAGATCTCGGCCAGCGCGGCGCCGTCGAGGTAGCCCTTCTCCCGCGAGGCGCGGGTGGAGGCGGCGGCGCCCTTGTGCGAGAGCAGCGCGCTGGGCAGCCCGGCCTCGAACTGGTCGAGCACGGTGACGGCGAGGCTGAAGGCCGCGACCCGGTCGAGGTCGCCGGTGGCGGCGAGGTGGGCCATCACCATCGAGGCGAGCATGCCACCGGAGCAGATGCCGAGGATCGCGACCTGCTCCTGGCGGGCGATGTCCTGGGCGGCGCCCATCGCCTCGACGATGGCCTGGCCGTAGGTGTCGAGGCCCCAGTCGGCGTGGCGGGCGTCGGGGTTGCGCCAGGAGATGCAGTAGACCTGCTGGCCGGCGCGCACGAGGTGCTCGACCAGGCTGCGGTCGGGGGCGAGGTCGATGACGTAGTACTTGTTGATCGTCGGCGGCACGATCAGCAGCGGCACCGAGCGCACCTTGGTGGTCTGCGGGGTGTACTGGATCAGCTCGAAGACGTCGGTGCGCAGCACCACCTCGCCGGGCGTCACCGCGATGTCCTCGCCCACCTCGAAGGCGTCGGCCTCCACCATCGACGGCACCCGCGGCGCGGTGGCGAAGTCGCGCACGAAGCGGCGCCCGCCGGCCACGAGGTTGCCGCCGCCGGTGTCGATGACCCGCTTGAGCACCTTCGGGTTGAGCGCGGGGTTGTTGGTGGGCGCCGAGGCCTCCACGATGTTGTCGACCACGAAGCCCATGCGCTGGCCGTCGCCGTGGTCGAGGCCCGCGTCGGCGACCAGGCCGCGCAGCGCCGCGCCCGTGGCGAGGTAGCTCTGCAGGGTGCGGCGGAAGAAGGGGTTCTTCTCCCACGCCTCGTCGCTGAAGCGGCGGTCCTTGGGGTGCGGGGCCAGCTCGGAGCGGCCCACCTGCACCTTGACCAGCTCGGCGCCCAGGCCGGCGACACGGCCGACCACCCGACGCGGGTGACGGGCCAGCCCGACCCCGAAGCGCACCCCCGACATGCCCGGCAGCAGCCGCCGCAGCGGGCCGCGGGTGGCGTCGGCGAGCAGCAGGTCGAGGGGCGTCGCGAGCTCGCCGGGGCCCGGGGCGTCGGCGGCGCCGGCCTCGCGCATCCTCTGGTCGGCCTCGCGGGCGGGTCGTGCGCTGAGATCGGTCATCGTGCCTCCGAGCGGCTGGGCGTGGCCGACGTACGCCGGCCCTGCTGCGCCCAGTGTGACTGGTGCCACACCTGACGGGACCACCCGGTCGGATGGGCGGTCGACGGGCGGGTCGGCGGGCGGGTCCACGGCCGGGCGGGGCCGGCCGGGCGGGGCCCGTCGGGGTGAGGGTGCGGGCCGCGGGGGCGACGTACGTTCGAGGGGCGGGCAGGACCTGCCCGCCCCACGATCCCCAGGAGGCACCATGAGCGCCCACGACCAGAGCACGAGCGAGCAGGAGCAGCGCGTCGTCGAGCTGCTGAAGGACTCGAAGGTCGCGATGCTGACCTACCTCGACCCCAGCGGCAAGCTGCTCAGCAAGCCGATGGCCACCCAGGACGTCGACTTCGACGGCACCCTCTCCTTCATCGCCGAGCGCGGCTCCGACAAGGTCCAGGCCCTCGTGGCCGACTCCCGGGTCAACGTGTCCTACTCCAACAACGGCTCCTGGGTCTCGGTGGCCGGCACCGCCTCGGTCGTCAACGACGAGACCAAGCTGAAGGAGCTGTGGAGCAGCTTCACCGACTCCTGGCTCGAGGGCGGCCCGGAGAACCCCGAGAACGTGCTCGTCGAGGTCACCCCCGACTCCGCGGAGTACTGGTCGGCGCCGGGCGGCAGCACGATCATCTCGCTGACCAACCTGGTCAAGGCCAAACTCACCGGCTCGCGCATCGAGGGCGACAACGAGCAGGTCGACCTGCGCTGACCCGGTTCTGAGCTGCGCCGGGCCCGCGCCGGGCCTGCGCCGGGCCGGCCCCGGGTCCGCCCCGGCCCGGCCGGGGGCGCGGCGGCCCGGCCCGGGCGCGATTGCGGCCGGGTCGGCGCCCGCCCGTAGAGTTTCCGCCCGTGGCACTCACCATCGGCATCGTCGGTCTCCCCAACGCGGGCAAGTCGACCCTCTTCAACGCCCTGACGAAGAACGACGTCCTCGCGGCGAACTACCCCTTCGCCACCATCGAGCCCAACGTCGGCGTGGTGGGGGTGCCCGACGGGCGCCTGGCCCGGCTGGCCGAGGTGTTCTCCTCGGCCAAGGTGCTGCCGGCGACCGTGGAGTTCGTCGACATCGCCGGCATCGTGCGCGGCGCCTCGGAGGGCGAGGGCCTGGGCAACAAGTTCCTCTCCCACATCCGCGAGTCGGCCGCGATCTGCCAGGTCACCCGCGTCTTCCGCGACGAGGATGTCACCCACGTCGACGGTGAGGTCAACCCCGGCAACGACATCTCCACCATCCAGACCGAGCTGATCCTGGCCGACCTGCAGACGGTGGAGAAGGCGATCCCGCGCCTGGAGAAGGAGGCGCGTGGCAACAAGGCCGTCACCGCCAACCTGGAGGCCGCCAGGGAGGCCCTCGGCCACCTCGAGGCCGGCACCCCGGTCATCGACACGAAGGTCGACCGCGCTCTCGTGCGCGAGCTGTCGCTGCTGACCGCCAAGCCCTTCATCTACGTCTTCAACTGCGACGCCGACGAGCTGGCCGACGAGGAGCTCAAGGACCGCATGCGCGCCCTGGTCGCCCCCAGCGAGGCGATCTTCCTCGACGCCAAGTTCGAGTCCGAGCTCGTCGAGCTCGGCGACGACGACGAGGCCCGCGCCATGCTCGAGGAGATGGGCGTCGAGGAGCCCGGCCTCGACGTGCTCGCCCGCGTCGGCTTCGACACCCTCGGCCTGCAGACCTACCTCACCGCCGGCCCCAAGGAGACCCGGGCCTGGACGATCCCGAAGGGCGCCACCGCCCCCGAGGCCGCCGGCGTGATCCACACCGACTTCCAGCGCGGCTTCATCAAGGCCGAGATCGTCTCCTTCGACGACCTCATGGAGCTCGGCACCATGCAGAAGGCCAAGGAGGCCGGCAAGGTGCGCATGGAGGGCAAGGACTACGTCATGGCCGACGGCGACGTGGTGGAGTTCCGCTTCAACGTCTGACCCGAGTGACCCGGCGCTCGTCGTCCCGGGTCAGGACGCGCGCTGCTCGCTGTCGGGCGAGGCGGTGCTGTCGGCCACGGCGTCGTCGTCCTCGCGACCCTCGTCGGGCTCGCGCTCTTTGCGCCGCAGCAGGTAGGCCGCGGCTGCGAGCAGCAGGGTCAGCACGCCGAGCACGCCGATGAGGGTCACGTCGTCGCGGAAGACGTCGCCCTTGCCGGTGGCGTCGGCGGCCTTGACCGACACGACCACGATCTCCTTGATCGAGGCGATGATGCCCACGATCAGGAAGGGCTCCGCGACCAGCTCGCGGCGGGCGACCGTCGCACGCACGGCGAAGAGCAGCTCCACGACGATGAAGACCAGCAGGACGGCGTCGAGCACCTCGAGCACGGGTGCCTGACCACCGGTGGAGAAGAGGTCGGGCACCCCGCGGGCCAGGTCGACCACCAGGGCCGTGGCGCAGATGGCGAGGACGACGGCGATGACGACGTAGAGGAGGTCCTCCAGCCAGCCGATGGCGCGGTCGATGACCTCCGCGCGGCGTTCCTCGCTCGACGGAGCGTCCTTGGATCGTGTGCTCATCGGCTGATGATGGCAGCCCGACAGCGGCGGCGTCGCCAGCGCCGCGCGGAGGTCCGACGGCGCCGGGCCCGCGGTGCCCGCGCGGCGGGCGCGGAGCCCGCCGCGTCCTCCTCGACCGGGCGCGCCAGGTGGTGCAGGACCTGCCGCGATCCGGCGCTGCTGCGGTGCGGTCCGGCGCCCGTGGCGCGGAATCATTCTCGGGTGCTTTCTCGGGAGTGGATCGACAGCAGGCAGGCGGCCGAGGTGCTCGGCCTGACGCGGAGCCAGGCGGTGTGGCTGGCGCGGCGGGGGAGGATCCCCGCCGAGCAGCGCGACGGACGGTGGGTCTTCGACGCCGCCCACGTGCGCGCCGACGCCGCCGAGCGGCGGGGGTGGGTGTCGTGGCGGGAGGCCGCCGACCTGGCCGACTGCACCGAGCACGCGCTGTGGGAGGCGGTGGCCGCGGGCCACGTCGAGCAGCGCACCGGGCGGGGGCCCTCGCTGCGGCGCGACAGCGTGCTCGCCTGGGCCCGGTCACGGCGGGTCCGGGGGATCGTCCGCAGCCCGCGCCAGGGCTGTACGCCGGGAGCCGGGCCGACGACCTAGCCCGGGCCCACGAGCCGCCCGCGCCGCGGGGTGGGCCAGCGGGGTGGGCCAGCGGCGTGCGCCAGCGGGTGCGCGGCGCCCGCCACCCGGCTGATCGACCCGCGGCCCGACCGGCCGATCGGAGGGGGAGCCCCCGCGGGGTGGCGCCGTACGGGCTCCACCGGTGACCGCGGACGCTGAGTGCGTCGACCCCCCTGAGCGACGCGGCAGGGCGAGCACACGGAGGCACCATGTCCACGACCAGTGCGCGACGCTCTCGGGCGCGCCTCGCACCCGCCGGCCCGGTCACCCACGGCACGCCGCGCCGGGTCCTGCTGCTCCTCGCGGTGCTCCTCGGGGCCCTCGCGGGGATGCAGACCGTGGCGGCCGGGAGCCTGACCCCGACCGTCTGGCCCCCGGCCGGGCTGGCCGCCGGGCTCTACCTCACGACGCCGCCGCGACGCAGGCCGCACGTCGTCGGTGCGTTGCTCGGCCTCCTGGTGCTCGCCCACCTGCTCGACGGCGCGGGCGGGCGGGTCTCGCTCGGGCTCGCCGTCTCGACGGTGCTCGGGGCCGTGGTCACCGAGACCCTGCTCGTCGCCCGCCGCCCCGACGGGCGCGCACGGCTGCGCGACCAGGGCGACGTCTCGCGCATGATCGGGGCCATCGCCGTCGGCTCCGCCGTCGCCGGGGCGGGCTGGGTCGCGACGCTGCTGCTCACCGGGGGGCCGGTCGAGAGCACGTGGCGCGTGGCGCTGGCCGCGGCGGGCGCCCACGCCGCGGCCGCGGTCGTGCTGGTGCCGCTCTTCCTCGACAAGCTGGAGTTCCAGGCGCTGGCCTCGACGGGTGAGAGGGCGGTGCAGCTCGCGCTCACCGTCGGCACGACGGTGGCGGTCTTCGTGCCCACCGACCTGCCGCAGCTGATCTTCGCGGTGATGCCGATGTTCACCTGGCACGCCTTCCGCGGCAGCCTGCGCGAGTCGATGGTGGTGCTCGTGGTGGTGGCGGTGGTCAGCACGACCCTGACCACGGCAGGCCTCGGGCCGGTCGCCGCGGCAGGTGCGCTGCTCGACCTGCCGCCGGAGGTGTCGCTGGGGGTCCTCCAGCTCTTCCTGCTCGACTGCGGGCTGATCCTGCTCCCGCTGTCGGTGATGGTCACCCAGCAGCGGGTGGCGACCGCCTGCGCCGAGCAGGAGCGGGAGACGATGATCCGCCTGGTCGACGCCGCCACCGGCACCGCCGTGGTGGCGACCGCGGCCGACGGCACTGTCACGCTCTTCAACCCCGGCGCCGCCGCGGTCTTCGGCCGCCGCGCCGACGAGGTCGTGGGCTGCCGGCCCGACGCCCTCTTCACCGAGGCGGAGCTGCGCCGCCACGCCGACGCCGTGGGCGCGGCGCCGGTCTTCGCCGACATCTGCCGGGCCTCGGTGGCCCAGGGGGTGCGCGACGCCCACTGGCGCGTGCGGCGCGGCGAGGAGGAGCGCATCCTGCGGATGACGCTGACCGCGGTGCCCGACTCGGTGGGCGGACTGACCGGCTACCTCGCCACGGCCGAGGACGTCACCGACCGCGAGCGCGCCCACCGCTCGCTGCTGGCCACCCTCGAGGCCGAGCGCGAGGCGGTGGAGCGGCTCAGCTCCCTGGAGCGCACCAAGACCGAGCTGGTCGCCACCGTCAGCCACGAGCTGCGCACCCCCATCACCAGCATCCTGGGCTTCGCCGAGGTGCTGGAGGACGGCGACGTCGGCGAGCTCACCGGGCCGCAGCGCGCCGTGCTCACCCGGATCAGCAGCAACTCGCGCCGGCTGTCGGCGCTCGTGGAGGACCTGCTGATGCTCTCCAGCGTCGAGGAGGCGACCGTGCGGCTCCAGGTCGAGTCCCTCGACCTGCGCGACGTCGTGGCGCGCGCCGCGGCGGCGGTCGTGGACTGCGTGCCCGAGCGCTCGCTCGACGTGGCGCTCCACCTGCCGCCCGGCCCGGTCGTGCTCGGCGGCGACGCGGGCAAGCTGGAGCGGGCGGTGACCAACCTGGTGAGCAACGCGCTGAAGTTCACCCCCGACGGGGGCGCCGTCACCGTGGCGGTCGAGCCGGGGGCCGACGAGCACGTGGTGGTCGTCAGCGACACGGGCATCGGGATCGCGCAGGAGGAGCAGGCGCACCTCTTCACCCGCTTCTTCCGCTCGGCCGAGGCCAACCTCCGCGCCATCCAGGGCACGGGTCTGGGGCTGTCGATCGTCCAGGCCATCGTGGAGCTGCACGGAGGTCGGGTCGGCGTCGACTCGGCGCCGGGCGTCGGCACCACGGTCACCGTGGTGCTGCCCCTGGTGATGCCCTCGGTGCTGTCGTCGGCGGTGCCGCTCGGGGCTCCGGCGTCCGGGCCGGCCGGGGGTGGGGAGGGCCTGGCGGTCCTCCCCGCGTGACACGTGTCGGGGGTCGGCCGACCGCCGCCGGGGTCTGGTGTGGGTGGGGGTCAGGGCAGGACGCAGCAGGGCGGCTCCGCGACGACGACGTAGTAGCTGATGGCCTGGGCGATGCCCCGGCGGTTGGCCAGCGTGGAGGTCAGCAGCCCGTCGTCGCCGACCGTCGCCGTCGCGACCTGCGTGCCGGCCTTGTAGCAGACGACCGTGCCGGCGGGCAGCGCGACGCTGGTGGTCTCGTAGGCCAGCTCGACCTTGTCGGGGCTCGTGCGGTCGGCGCACTGGGCTGTCGTGGCCCCGGCCGTGGGGGTGCTGACCACGAGGGCCGTGGCGACCACGGCGAGCGTGCTGCTGAGGACGAGGGTGCGGTGCATGGCTGCTCCTGGTGGACGGGCGCGCCTCGGTGCGCGTGGATCGCCACGGTCCCGCGGGGCGGTGGTCGGGTCGCCCCTGGCGCGGCGGCGTCCCCGATTTTCGGCGGTGCGCACCGCGACGCCCTCGCATGACTGCGGCGCCTGCTGCTCGGGCGGCTCAGCGCTGGGAGCGCAGCAGCTCCACCAGGATGTCGCCGTGCCCGGCGTGGCGGGCCAGCTCGGTGAGCAGGTGCAGGTGCACCGCCCGCAGGCTGGTCTCGCCGTGGTGGGAGGAGTAGGTCTCGTCGAGGTCGCGACCGGCCACGATCTCGCGCGAGCGCTCGCAGGCGGCGAGGTAGGTCGCGCGCACCGAGGCGACGGTGTCCTCCTCGTCGATCACGAAGCTTTCGTCGACGGTGTCGGGGAGACCGAGCGCGGCGCGCGGCACACCGGCGACCCGTGAGTGGAACCAGACCCGCTCCACGAAGGTCAGGTGCTTGACCAGGCCCAGCGGCGTGGTCGCGGACGGCACGAGGCGCGCGCGGGCCTCGTCGTCGTCGAGGCCGTCGAGGACGGCGACGACCTCCTCGCGCTGGCGGTCGAGGGCGTCGGCGAGCAGCGTCCGCTCGTCGTCGGGGGAGTGGGCCATGCCGGCAGGCTAGCGACGGACGTCGGTGCCCGGGCCTAGCGTGTGGCCATGGACCGACACGACGCTGCCGCGATGCCCTGGGAGATCCCGCTGGCCGGCGACGAGGTCGACCACCTCGTCGGGTCGCTCGACCGGCTGCGGGCGACCTTCCGCTGGAAGGCCGGTGGTCTCGACGCCGCCGGGCTGTCCGCCCGGGTGGGCGTCTCGGCCATGACGCTGGGGGGCCTGCTCAAGCACCTGGCCCTGGTGGAGGACGACGTCTTCGCCTGTCGCCTGTCCGACGACCCGCTGGGTCCGACCTGGGACGCCTACTTCGCCGGGATGACCGCGCCGCCCGCCGACGACTGGTCTTTCGCGTCCGCCGCCGACGAGTCGCCCGCGGTGCTCTACGCGCTCTACGACGGCGCCGTCGCGCGCTCGCGCGTCCGCCTGGCCGCCGCTCTGGCCGCCGGCGGGCTCGACCAGGAGGTGGCGATGGCCGACGACGCGGGGCGGCACGCCAGCCTGCGCCGGCTGCTGTGCGACCTGCTGGAGGAGTACGGCCGCCACACCGGCCACGCCGACCTGTTGCGCGAGGCCGTCGACGGCCGGGTCGGGGAGGACCCGCCGGCGTACTGGGTGGGAGGCTGAGGCCCCCGACCATGTGACATACACCGTAAGTCGGCACCCTCAGGGGTGGTCGTCGTGCTTGGCGGCCTGTGGTGCACTGGGTGGTCGACCACGCGTCGGGGAGACCCCTGCCGCGCCGACAGACCCCGGGCCCCGGGCCCGACGAAGGAGCCATATGACGCCGGACCCCATCGCAGGCCGCTACCGGATCGTGCGCGAGATCGGCCGTGGAGGGATGGGCGCGGTCTGGCTGTGCCACGACGAGACCCTGGGCCGCGACGTCGCGGTGAAGAGGGCGGGAGCGCTGCCGGGCGTCGCAGTCGACGGCGCCCGCGCGCTGAGGGAGGCCCGCTCGGCCGCCGCGCTCAACCACCGCAACGTCGTCTCGGTGCTCGACGCGGTCGAGGACGGCGGGGAGGTGTGGCTGGTGATGGAGTACGTCGCGTCGCGCAACCTCACCGAGGTCGTCGACCAGGACGGTCCGCTGACGCCCCGGCGTGCGGCGGCGATCGGCGCCCAGGTGGCCGACGGCATCGCCGCGGCCCACGCCCGCGGCACGATGCACCGCGACGTCAAGCCCGGCAACGTGCTGGTGACCTCCGACGGCACGGCCAAGATCTCCGACTTCGGCATCGCCCGCACCGCCGGCGACGACCAGCTCACCGGCACCGGTCTGGTGCTCGGCACCCCCGCCTACTTCGCGCCCGAGCTGGCGCGCGGCGACGACCCCACGCCCGCCGCCGACGTCTGGGCCCTGGGCGCCACGCTCTACGCCGCGGTCGAGGGCCGCCGTGCCTACGGCGAGGGCAGCGCGCTCGAGGTGCTGGCCCGCATCGCCGACGGCCCGCCACCGCCGCCGCAGCGCGCGCAGGCCCTGGGCCCCGTGGTCGAGCAGATGATGGACCCCGACCCCACCCGTCGCCCGAGCATGCCCGAGGCGGCGGAGTCGCTGCGCGCGCTGGCCGCCGGTCGCGCCGTGCCCGCCGGCGCCGCTCGGGCCGACGCCACGCAGGTGATCGCGACCCAGGTGATCGCCACGAGGACCGTGCCCGCCGTGGCCCCGGTGCCCGTCCCGGTGCCGGCGCCGACCCCGGCCGGGGCCTCGGACGACGGCTCGCGGCGGCGTCGGGCGCCGTGGCTCCTCGCCGCGGTCGTGCTCCTCGTGCTGGCCCTGGCCGGCGGAGCGGTCGCGCTGGTCGTCGGCGACGACGGCGTCGACGAGGCCGGGCGCGCCGAGCAGGCCTCCGCCCGCACCGGCAACGGCGCCGGCAACGGCAACGGGCGGGACCGCTCGGCCACGCCGACTCCGACTCCGACCCCCACGCCGACCCCGACGCCCACGCCGACGCCGACCCCCACGCGGACTCCGACCCCGACTCCCACGCCGACGCCGACCCCGACGCCGACGCCCGCGGACCAGGCCCCGAGCAGCAGCCCGGCCGCCTTCGTGCAGTCCTATTACGCAGCCCTGCCCGGCGACCCGTCCCAGACCTGGCCGGCCCTGTCGCCGCAGCTGCAGGCCCGGGTCGGCAGCTACGACGACTACGCGTCCTTCTGGTCGAGCATCGACGCCGTCACCGTGACGGGCACGTCGGGCTCGGGCCGCACCGTCGACGTGTCGCTGACCTACTCCTCCGGGGGCGGCCAGCAGAGCGAGGTGCGCCGACTCACCCTGCAGCCCACCGACGGCACCTGGCTGATCGTCGGCGACGCCGTCGTCGGCTGACCCGGCCCCCGACCGCCCGCGGCCCCCGCACTGCGCGGACAGCGCAAACCTCTGCGGTGGCGGTGGTCGGGAGCGCGCAATTGCGCTGCTCGTGCAGATCGTGGGCTCCGCGCGCGGCACAGACAGCGCAAACCTCTGCGGTGGCGGTGGTCGGGAGCGCGCGATTGCGCTGCTTGCGCAGACCTCAGGCCCTGCGCGTGGCGCGGATCGCGCAAACCCCTGCGGCGGCCGTGGTCGTGCGCGCGCAATTGCGCTGCTTGCGCAGACCTCGGGCCCCGCACCTGGCACGGACCGCGCAAACCTCAGCCGGGGCCGCGGTCGCCCGCACGCAATTGCGCTGGTTGCGCAGACGACGGGCCCCGCACCTGGCACGGACCGCGCAAACCTCAGCCGGGGCCGCGGTCGCCCGCGCGCAATTGCGCTGGTTGCGCAGACGACGGCAGGCCGCCGCGCGCGGATGCCGTCACCAGTCGTCGCCGGGGCGCTCCTCGCAGGCGATGGGCGCGGTGAGGTCGAGGGGGCGGTCGGGGTCGACGGTGAGCACCATCAGGCCGTCGTCGTCCTCCGGGGTGCGCTCCCGCCCACCCGCGCGCACGACGTACAACGGGCCGCGCCAGGAGCGCCACCCCAGCGACTCGTAGAACAGCGGCACCCCGGTGCTCAGCACGCCCAGGTCGTGGCGGGCGACGAGCTCCTCCTGCAGGGCGCGCATCACGGCGCGCCCCACGCCGCGGCCGCGGACCGGCCCCAGCGTGCAGACGGCCTCGACGTAGCCCGCGTCCCACACGGTGAGCGCGTCGCCCTCGCCGACCAGGATGCTGCGGGGCACCACGCTGGCGTGGCCGACCAGGACCCCGTCGAGGTGGGCCAGCACGTGCACGCCGCCGAGCGCGTGGTCGGCGTCGGTGTCGGCGAAGTCGCCGTCGAAGGCGTCGTGCCACAGCGCGCGCAGCGCGGTCAGCTCCGCGGCGACCAGCTCCTCGGTGGCGGCCACCCGCAGCTCGGGGCCGGTGCTCACCGCAGGACCCGCGCCGGGGCGAGGCCCCTCAGGCGGGCAGGGGTGGGGCCGTCCTCGGCGACGGCCCAGCCCCGCGGGGCGAGGTCGGCGCTCGAGGTCGCCAGGCCGGCCGTGCGCACCAGCCGGTCGCGCTCGGCGTCGGGGAGGTCGGCGATCGGGGCGCCGTGGGTGCCGCCGGGCACGACCGTGGTGAGGCAGGCGCGGGCCGCGGCCGCGGCCGGGTCGTCGCCGCAGCTGAAGGGCTCGGCGTGCCAGGGGTCGACCCCGCCGTCGACGAAGAGCACGCGCTCCGCCTCCTCGCGCACCCACGCGTCGACCGCCGGCATGGCGCTGGGGTCGAGCGCGAGCGGGCGCAGCCGACGCGGCACCAGCTCCGCGGCGGTGTTGGCGCCGGGGTGGCGCAGGAGGTCGGCCAGGGCCGACTCGTCGAGCTGGGGCGAGCCCAGCTGGGTGGCGGCCTGCACGTAGTAGGGCGCGTAGGTGCGCAGGACGGGGTCGACGTAGGCGATCGGGGGCGAGACGTCGGTGACCTCGGCCCACAACCGTCGCGGGCTCAGGGCGGCGGGGTCGCGCGGCAGCGTCGGGCAGGCCTCCTGCCCGCGGTAGGCCCAGAAGCCGAAGGCGAGGTCGGTGGCGAGGAACTCCAGCGCCCGGTCGGGCCCGCCCAGGATCTTCGTGGGGCCGAGGTCAGCCAACCGGGGCGCCAGCGCCTCGCGCTGCACCAGCACGGCCCGCTGCAGGGCCACGAGCCGGTCGCGGCAGCCCGCGCTCGTGCCGACCCGGTCCAGGAAGTCGCTGTAGGCGTCGTCGGTGTCGACGACGTCGTCGGGCGCGCCGTAGGGGATCGTGCCGGCGACGTCGTCGGGGTAGGCCCTGCGGTGGTAGACCGCGGCCATGCCGCCCTTGGAGACGCCCGTGCTCAGCCACGGGCGCGGGTAGAGCCGGCGCAGCGAGGCGATGATGCGGTGCTCGTCGGCGGCGGCCTGCTCGAGGGTGAGGTAGGTCCGCCACGACTCGGGGCTGAGGTCGGTGGGGCGCGAGCGCCCGAAGAAGCGGTGCTCGAAGCCGACCTGGTTGCCGTCGACCAGGCGCGTGGGCTCGGTCGGGTCGGGCCCGGGCAGCGAGTAGCCGCTGGTCGTCACGACGGTGGGCCGACCCACGCCGCGGTGGGTGACCACGACCCGCTGCACGAAGGTCGGCCCGCCGCGCACGGTGTGGTCCACCGGCTGGCGGAACCGTACGTCGAGCACGCGCGGCCCGCGCCGGCTCACGCCCACGACGTGCGGCAGCCGGTCGATCCGCTCCTCCAGGCTGTGCCGCGGGGCCCGGCGGACCTCGGCGGACGCGTGGGCCGGGCGGTCGGCCGCCGTCGCCGAGGCCGTCGACGGGGCGGCCGCGAGCCCCGGGCCGGCCGGCAGCAGACCGCCGAGCAGCAGGCCGGAGACGACGACACCGACGACGACACCGACGACGGGACCGACGCCGGGACCGACGCCGAGGGCGGCGCCGGGGCGCCGGGAGCGGCGTGGGGCGCGGGGAGGAGCGAGGGGCACGGGGGACCTCCGAGACGTGGGGCTCCACCCAAGCAGACGCCGGCGACACCCCCGTCGTGACGGGGCCGTCGCCGGCGTGGGTGGTCTCGAGACACTCGCTGGCGCTCGCTCCTCGACCACCGGGCCGCTCGCTGGCGCTCGCTCCTCGACCACCGGGCCGCTCGCTGGCGCTCGCTCCTCGACCACCGTCGCCGGCGTGCGTGGCTCAGATCCCGAGGGAGCGCCCGACGATCTCCTTCTGGATCTCGGTGGTGCCGCCGTAGATGGTCTGGATGCGGCTGTCGACGTAGGCCTTGGCGATGGGGTACTCCATCATGTAGCCGTAGCCGCCGTGCAGCTGCACGCCCTGGTCGACCAGCTTCTTCTGCAGCTCGGTGGTCCACCACTTGGCCATCGAGGCCAGCGAGGTGTCGACGTCGCCGGCGTTGAGCCGCATGACGCAGTCGTTGACGAAGACGCGCGCGATGTGGACCTCGGTGGCCATCTCGGCCAGCAGGAAGCGGTTGTGCTGGAACTTCCCGATCGGGCGGCCGAAGGCCTCGCGCTCCTTGGCGTAGGACAGGCACAGGTCGAGCACGTGCTCGCAGGCGGCGACGGCGATGGCGGCGATGGAGATGCGCTCCTGGGGCAGGTTGACCATGAGGTAGATGAACCCCTGGCCTTCCTCGCCCAGCAGGTTCTCCTTCGGCACGATGACGTTGTCGAAGAACAGCTCGGCGGTGTCCTGGGCCTTGAGGCCCATCTTGTCGAGGTTGCGGCCGCGCTCGAAGCCCTCCGTGCCGCGCTCGACGACGAGCAGGCTGATGCCCTGGTGGCCGGCGTCGGGGTCGGTGCGGGCGACGACGATGACCAGGTCGCTCATGATGCCGTTGGAGATGAAGGTCTTCGACCCGTTGAGCACGTAGTGGTCGCCCTTGTCGACCGCGGAGGTCTTGATGCCCTGCAGGTCGGAGCCGGCGCCGGGCTCGGTCATCGCGACCGAGGAGATCAGCTCGCCGCTGACCAGGCCGGGAAGCCAGCGCTGCTTCTGCTCCTCGGTGCCGAGAGAGGAGATGTAGGGGACGATGATGTCGGTGTGCACGGGGAAGCCGAGCCCGCTCGCGCCGACCTTGGAGATCTCCTCCGCGACGATCATGTTGTAGCGGAAGTCCTGGATGCCCATGCCGCCGTACTGCTCGTCGACGTCGAAGCAGAGCAGGCCCTGCGCGCCGGCCTTGGTCCACACCTCGCGGCTGACCTGGCCGTCCTTCTCCCACTGCTCGTGGAAGGGCACGACCTCCTTCTCCATGAAGGAGCGCACCATGGCGCGGAAGTCGTCGTGCTCGGTCTCGTAGATGGAGCTGGCGGTGCTCATGGGGCGGCCTCTCGGGGGTCGGGACGGTGCCTGCACGCCCTACTGTGACAGCGGTACTGTCACAGTTCAAGAGGTACGCCGAGGTTCGCCCGACGCCGTGTCGCACGCGTCGCGACACCGCCCGCGGCGCCCCTCGGCGACCCGGCGGCTCAGCCGCGGACGAGCCGGTCGGAGACCCGACGCCGGGTCTGCTGGGCCGCGCCGACCCCGAGCGCGGCCAGTCCGCGCGACGAGCGCGGGAACAGCCCGAGCTGCACGTGGGGACGCACGTGGGGGGTCCACACCCGCGTCCACGCCTCCTCCTGGCCGAGCATCTCGACGCGCTCCAGGCCGCGCCCCAGGCTCCAGCCGATCACCTCGGCCAGGAGCAGCTGGCCCGGGGAGACCCGGGCGAAGGCCTCGTCGTAGCCGATCTTCAGCAGCCACAGCGCCCCGTGGCGCTCCACGGCCAGCTGCATCGCGGCGAGGTCGTCGCCCACGTGCAGCAGCGCCACGCGCAGCACGCCGGCGCCGGCCGCGGCCCGGGCGTAGCGGCGGTAGAACCCCTCGCGCACCGGGTCGCGCAGCAGGGCCGTGCCCGCCGGGCCCTTCCAGCTGCGCAGCTCCACGGCCAGGGCGGCGTCGAGCAGTGCGTCGACCTCCCCGGGCCCGGGCGCGTGCACCTGCGCGCCGAGCGGCCCGAGGGCCTCGGCGCGGCGGCGGGCCCGGCGCAGGTCGGAGCGGCGCCCGGGGTTGAGCACCGCGTCGGGCGCGTCCAGCCCGGCGAGGTCGACGTACGGCGTGCCGGGCCCGTCGCGCCGCACCCGCACGGCGCGGGGTCCGTAGGCCCGCTCGAGCGCGTCGACGACGGGGGAGTCGCGCGGCACCCGTCGCAGCATGAGCGGCAGCGCCTGCGCGGCGAGGGCCTCGGCGAGCCGGGCGGCGGCGTCGGCGTCGGCGGCGAGCACGTCGACGGGCTCGGTGACCTCGACCGCGCCGGGCACCTCCCACCACGGGGCGCGGGGCCCGCCGTGGGCGAGCACGGCCACCGCGCCGTCGACGGCGACGACGCGGGTGCGGCGGGGCTCGGCGAAGACGGCGGCGCAGCTCTCGAGCCACTCGGCGTCCTGCACCACCGAGGTGGCCGCTCCCTGCAGCCGGCGCACCGCGCCGAGGTCGGGTGCCGCTGCCGTGCGCATCGGGCAAGCCTAGGCAGGAGCCGCGGCCGGTCGGGCCGCGGGTGGAGCGCCCGCCGCCCGTGCGGGGCGCACCTCACCCCGGTGGTCCGGGTAAAGGCTCAACGACCCACGGTGGGGTCGCACGGACCCTAGACTCCGCGCATGCCTCTGACCGCCGGCCCCTCCCCGGCCGCGTGGAACCGTCTGGCGCACGACGCCGGCAACCTCTTCGCCACCCACACCTGGGCGTCGTGCTGGTGGGACTTCTACGGCGACGGCGCGCAGGCCGACGTGCTGTGCGACGACCTCGCCGACCCCACGGTGGTGCTGCCGCTGGTGGTCACCGGCCGGGTGCTGCGCCAGGCCCGCTTCATCGGCCACGGCCCGGCCGACCAGCTCGGCCCCGTCTGCGCCCCCGAGCACCGCCCGCGCGCCCAGGCGCTGCTGCGCGAGGCCCTCGAGGGCGGACGGGTCCGCGCCGACGTGGTGCTGCTCCAGGACATGCCGCTCGACGAGCCGTGGTGGCAGCCGCTCGGCGGGCGTCAGGTCAGCAGCGAGGTCAGCCCGGTGGTCGACCTCGTGGAGCACGACGACTGGGAGTCCTTCCTCGCCTCGCGCAGCCGCAACCTGCGCGCCCAGATGCGCCGCAAGACCGCCAAGCTGGAGGACGCCCACGACGTCACCTACCGGCTGGCCACCGCGGAGACCATCGAGGCCGACCTGGCCACGCTCTTCGACCTGCACGCGCGCCGCTGGGAGGGCGAGAGCCCGCTGCTCGACGAGCGGCAGGGCGGCTTCACCGCGGCCTTCGCCCGCGCCGCCCTGGCCCAGGGCTGGCTGCGGCTGTGGTTCCTGGAGATCGCGGGCCGACCGGTGGCCACGGCGCTGGTCTTCGAGTTCGCGGGGGCGTCGTACTGCTACCAGCTGGGCCGCGACCCCGACCACGACCACGAGTCGGTCGGCTTCGTGCTCATGGTGCGCATCATCCGCGCCGCCCTGGAGTCGGGGCTGCGCGAGTTCCGCTTCCTGCGCGGCGACGAGGGCTACAAGGGCCGCTTCGCCACCCGCGAGCCGATGATCGAGAGCATCGCCCACGCCCGCACCGCCCGGGGCCGGGTGGCCGTGCGCGCCGCCCTCGTGCGCCGCCACCACCGCGAGGTCGCCGCCGAGGAGCGGGCCGCGGTCTCGGAGCCGGCCGCCGCCCGCTGAGGGGCCCGCTCGGCGGGGCGTCCTACTGATCGTTGCGACCACTGGCCGACCGTCAGGACTGTCAGCCAGTGGTCGCAACGGTCAGTAAGACGGGGCGCGGGCGGCGCACCCTCAGCCGCGGGCGACGTGGTCGAGCATGCGCTCGGCGGTGTCGACGTCGAGGGCGGCGTGGCCGTCGCCGACGGCGACCCAGCCCAGCCGGCGGGCGAAGAAGGCCAGCTGGAGCGGCTCGGCGAGACGGTCGGCGAGGGCCTCGGAGCCGGTGGCGGCGACCAGGCAGGCACGGTGGGCGCGCCGGGCCTGGGCGAGCAGCGGCTCCTCGTGCCAGGCGCGGGTGAAGGTGCCCAGCACGCGCTCGGGCGAGCGGGAGCGCAGGCCGACGCCGTGCTCGAGCAGCGACACCGCGGCGTGCAGGGCGTCGTGGCCGGGCACGCCGTCGAGCATCGCGGTGTCCCAGTCGACGAGCCCGACCAGCGCGTCGTCGCGCACCAGCCAGTTCTGCGCCGAGAGGTCGTGGTGCTGGAGGCTGCGGTGGGTGAGGCGGCGTACGTCGCGCAGCGCCGCCTCGACCAGCAGCCGGGTGCGGGGGGAGCGCACCAGCGGCAGGGCGGGCTGGGCGTCGGCGAGCAGCCGGTCGGGCCCGCCGGGCACCGCGGTGGCGGAGGCGAGCCGCTCCAGGCCGGAGCCCAGCGAGGCGTAGGCGTCGGCGTAGGCGCCGCTCCAGCCGGGACGCCCGGGTGGCCGCACCCACAGCGGCCGGCCCGCGAGCCCCTCCTGGGCCTCCAGCCCGGCGATGCGGCCCAGGCAGCGGGGGGCGAGACCGAGCGCGGCGGCGCGGGTGAGGGCCTCGGCCTCGGCGGCGCCGTCGGCCGTCGCGTCGGGCGACTTGAGCACCAGCAGCGGGTGGGGGGCGTCGGCGAAGACGAAGACGAAGCGGCGCCCCGAGCGGTCGACCTCGAGCGCGGCCAGCCGCGCGGGCGCGTCGCCGGCGAGACGTCCGGGGCGGGGCTCACCACCGCCACCGCCACCGCCACCACCGCCGCCACCGGCGCCACCGGCGGCCGCGACGAGGGTCGGCCAGGCCTCGCGCACCGCGTCGAGCACGGCGTCGGTGGCCGGGGCGGGGCGGTGCGGCAGCCGGGCGACCAGGGAGGCGACGGCGGGGGCGGGCAGGCCGCGGCGTCCGACCGCGGCGGCGAGCGGCCCGCTGCGCCGGTGCGCGGGCAGGCCGTGGTTGAGGGCGTGGGAGAGCTGCTCGCCGAGGAAGAGCGCCGGCCAGGGCAGGTCGGTCGAGACCAGGGCCCGCCGCGGCCGGCGGACCCGCGCGTAGCGGCCGCTCACCGGCGCGCGACCCGCCGGGCGACGCCGGCGACCATGGCGTACTGGTCGGGGGCCAGGCGCCGCGAGACCAGCGCCCACACCGCGAGGTAGACCACGCCGCCGAGGGCGAGCTCGACCACCACGGGCAGGTCGAGGGCCAGCAGCACGCCGAGGAGCACGACGCCGCCCAGGGCGGCCGAGGTCAGCGGCTGGAGCAGGCGGGGGCGGTCCTCCAGGTCGCGCACGACGTAGACGACCAGCAGGCTCTGGGCGAGGTAGGCCACGCTGGTGGCGATCGCGGCGCCGACCCCGCTGTAGGCCGGGATGAGGGCCAGGTTGAGCCCGGTGTTGACGACCAGGGCGAGCACGGAGGAGGCCAGCAGCAGCCGGTTGCGCTGCTGGGCCAGCATGAGGGAGTTGCCGAAGAAGGCGATCGCGAAGAGCATCGGCGCGGGCGCCAGCCAGGCCAGCACGGGGGCCGCGGCCTCGCCGTAGGGCGCCCCGAAGAGCAGCCGCAGCACCCGCTCGCCCTCGACGACGCAGACCACGGCGAAGGGCAGGTAGACGAAGCCGGCCACGGCCACGCCCCGCTCGAAGGCGTTGCGGCGGCGCAGGGTCGAGGAGGTCGAGCTGAGCACGGGCAGCACGGCCTGGTTGATGGCGTGGGTGACGAAGAGGACCGTCTCGAGCAGCCGGTAGGCCACCGAGTAGACCGCCACCGCCTCGTCGCCCTTGAGCGCGGCCAGCAGCACGGCGTCGAGGCGGAAGAGCAGCATCAGCACGAGGCTGGAGACCCCGAGCAGGAAGGTGCCTGAGGCCGCCGCGGCGAGGTCCTCGCGGGTCAGCTCGCGGGTGCGGGTGTGCAGGTCGAGGCGGCGTACGGCGAGCACGTGCGCGCCCCAGCCCGCGAGGGTGCCGACGAGGAAGCCCGACGCCACGCCGACCGGTCCGAGGCCGAGGGCCAGGGCGGCCACGATGACCACGGCGGTGACCAGCCGCTGCACGACCAGGGCGCTGGAGACCGCCGCGGCGCTCTGCCGCACGGCGGCCGCACCGCGGGCGCTCTGGCTCCACATCTCGGGGAAGCCGGCCAGCACCATGAGCACGATCACCACCCAGGTGCCGGTGTCGGCGCGTGACTGCACCGCCACCAGGGAGGCGACGGAGAAGACGACCAGCCCGAGCCCGGTCTTCTCGACCTGGGTGGCACGGTAGAGCCGGGGCAGGGAGTCGGGCTCGGCGGCGCCGCGGCGCACCAGGCCGGCGTCGAAGCCCCACGCCGCGACCGAGCTGAGCAGCAGCATGAGGGTCAGGGCGTAGGAGATGGCACCGAAGTCCTCGGTGCTCAGGGTGCGGGCGGCCGCGACCGTCCAGGCCAGGGTCGCCACCTTGCCGAGGATCTCGGCCACGCTGCGCACGGCGGTGTTGAGGGCCGCCCGGCGGCTGAGCTCGCCGACGCCCGAGGTCGGTGACGGGGTGTCACCCGAGGTGTCGGTCGGGGTCTCGGCCGGGGTGTCGGTCGGGGTGTCTGCCGGGGGCTCGTCGGGGCCGGCCGGGCCGCTCGCGGGGGCCGGCGGGTGCGGTGAGGTCACGCGCGGTCCCCTCGCAGCCGGCCGAGGCTGCCCCGGGCGCAGCCCACGGCCTTGGCGACGTCCTTGAGGGCGAGCGCGAGGGGCATCAGGGCCACCGTGGCGGGGTCGGCGTGCTCGGCCCGGGCGCGGCTGAGCGGCACCGCGAGGTAGCCCAGTGCTCCCAGGGCCAGCAGCGCGCGGGTCGCGGCGCCGCCGCGGACGGCGAGCACGGGGGCGACGAGGTAGGCCGAGCCGCGCACGAGGTCGCGGCTGACCAGCGGCCAGGAGCCGGCGCGCCCGCCCCACTCGCCGTACTTGCGGTACATCGCGGCCGTCTCGCCGATCCGGCCCGACTGGGCCCAGGTCACGCACGCGTCGAGGGCGAGCACGCTGCGCCCGCCGGCGGCGCGCACCGCCGAGCCGAAGACGGCGTCCTCGGAGGAGTAGAGGGACTCGTCGAAGCCGCCGGCCCGTTTCCAGGCCTCGACGGTGCAGGCCATGGAGCGTCCGTCGAGGCGGGCGGCGTCGAAGCGGCGACCGGTCAGCGTGCCGGCCATCCGCACGAGCGGGGTGCGCCGGCGTGCCTCGGCCACCGCGGGGAAGAGCGCGAGCCGCGCGGCGTCGCGCCAGGGGTCGCCGCCGTCGACCTCGTAGACGCCGACCACGAGGTCGACGCCCCGGCCGCTGGAGGCCACCGCGTCGGGGCCGAGGGGGCTGGCGGGGCCGCCCTGGTCGGCCGCTGCCGCTGTGTCGCTCGGCGCGGCGGGCAGCCGCTCCGCGAAGGGCGTCCGCAGCGCGTCGAGCCACCCGGGGGCGGGCTCGACGCCGGCGTCGGTGCACGCGACGACCGCGTGGGTGGCGTGGGCGAAGCCGTGGTTGCGCGCCGCGGAGAGGTTGATCCCGGGGCCGGGCAGCACGCGGATGCGGGGCTCGCGGCGCGCCCAGGCGGCCAGCTCCTCGCTCGTGCCGTCGGTGGAGTGGTCGTCGACGAGGAGGTACTCGTCGTCGGGGCCGAGCTGCTCGACCACGCGGGCGACAACGGCGTCGACGTGTCCGGCCTCGTCCTTGAAGCAGGTGAGCACCGTGACCGGCTCGGCCGGGGCCAGGCCGGCGCCGGGGCGACCGGCGGTCTCGGCCAGCAGGCCCACGGTGAGGGCGGTGCAGGTGGCGGCGTCGGGGTGGGCGGCGTGGAGGCGCTCGGCGCCCAGCCGCGTCGCGCGGCGTACGTCGGGGTCGCCCAGCTCGGCGAGGCCCCGGGCCACGTCGGCGACGGCCCGCGCCCCGTCGGGCGTCGCGGGGTCACCGGTGGCCACGACCCGGCCCGCGGCGGCGGCCATCCGCTCGACCTCGGGGTTGCCGCGGCCCCCGAGCAGCGGCACGCCGGCGGCGAGGGCCTCGAGCGCGACGAGGGAGTAGCCCTCGCGACCGAAGGCCCCGGCGCTGCGGGTGAGCACGGCGACGGCGTCGACGGCGGCCAGCCAGTGGCCTGCGTCGTCGACCTCGGGCACGAGCCGCACCCGTCCGGCCACGCCGAGGTCGGCGGCGAGGGTCTCGAGGCGGGCGCGCTCACCGGGCTCGGAGGGGTCGTCGGGTCCGACGACGAGGAGGTCCCAGCCGGCGGCGGCGGGCTCGGCCAGCGCCGCGATGGCGGTGTCGACGCCCTTGTAGGCCACCAGGCGGGTCAGCATCGCGAGGGTGCGGCGCCCGGCGGCCGGGGCGTCGGCCGGCACCGGCGCGCCCGCGGCCGACCAGAAGGCCTGGGCCTCCAGCCGCGAGGCGGGCTCGCGGGCCGGGCGCGGCGGCGGCACCAGGGCGACGTCGTCACGGCCCGTGGCAGCGGCGACGGCGGCCGAGGTGGCGAGCACGGCGTCGGCGAGCGCCCCGAGGGGGCGGGCCAGGGTGGAGTCGAAGGAGAAGTCGTGCTTGGCCCACACCACGGGCACGCCCACCAGCCGGGCGGCGGGCACGGCGGCGGCCGCGGCCTTCACACCGTTGGCGAGGAGCACGTCGGCGTCGCCGGCGCGCAGGCGACGCGCCAGGTCGGCGCCGCGGGCGGCCAACGAGCGGGCGTCGGCGCCGGTGGGCAGCACGAGGGTCGGGACGTCGCGCCGCTCGAGCTCGGCGCGCAGCGGACCGTCCTCGAGCAGCCACACCTCGGCGTCGAGGCGGGCGGCGGCGCCGTCGAGCAGCGCGAGCAGCCAGCGCTCCGAGCCGCCGAGGGTCGCGTAGGGCGTCACCACCACGCACCGCAGCGGGGGAGTGGCCGCACGGTCGGCGGCGCCACGCGTCGCGACCGGCTCGGCGGCCGACCCGGCGTGCGACCCGGCGTCCGGCCCGGTGACCGGCTCGCCGCGCGACCCGGCGTCGGACCCGAGCGGGTCGGTCGGGCCGGTGCTGGTGCTGCTCATCGGGTGTCCTCCGTGCTGCGCGGGGCGCGGGTGGGCTGGTGCGGCGGGAGGGGGGTGCGGGTGGTGCGGTGGGCCGGGTCGAGGTCGACCTGACCGGCTCCAGTGTCGCGGGTGCTGCCGGCGCGGACGTGCTCGGGGCGGGCACCGGGGTCGTTCGCCGGCAGGTCGGGGGCGGGGGGCGTCGGGCGCCGCGGCTCGACGGGTCGCACGACGCCGGCCAGGTCGGCGGCGCGGGTCTCGCCGGGCAGGTCGGGGCGCTCGGAGCCGCGCACCCGGCCGGCGAGGTCGGCGAGGCGCGCGCCGGAGCGCGCCGCGGCCCGCGGGCGCTGCGCCGCGGCCCGCGGGCGCTGCGCCGCGGGGTGCCCTGCGCCGCGGGCGGCGGCTGCGGCGAGACCGGCCGGGGTGGGCACGAGGCTGGGGTGCACGGCCACGACCGGCACGTCGGCGAGGTGGAGGTCGGGCGCCCGGGCGGGGTCGGGCGCGGGCGGCGCGGCGACGTCGGCCCCGTGGAGGTGCCAGGCGCCCAGCAGGGCCACGACGAGGAAGACGGTGGTGACCACGGCGGCGTTGCGCAGCGGGTAGTCGACCATGCCGTGGGCCACCACGGCCACGAGGGCGGCGGCCAGGGCCACGGGCACGCCGGCGTCGCGGGGGTGCGGCCCGGCGGCGAGCAGCCGCGTGGCGCGCACCGCGGTCACCACGACACCGGCCATGAGCGCGAGGAGGGCGAGCAGGCCCGGCACGCCGTACTCGCTGGCCGCGGCGAGGAAGAGGTTGTGGGCGTGCTCGATCTCCAGCACGATGCCCTCCCCGCTCAGGCCGCGCGCGGCGTAGGGGAAACCGCCGGGGCCCTGGCCGGTCACCGGGCGCTCGGCGAGCTGGCGCAGCGCCTCGGCCCAGATCTGGCCACGCTGGTCGTAGGGGTTGTCGCTGGCGTTGAGCACGCTGTCGAGGCGGGCCAGCAGCGCCTCGGCGATGCCGGCGCCCGCGAGCTGGAGCACCACCACGACCGCGAGGGCGGCCCCGGCCAGCGCACCGATCGGGCGGCGCGCCTGGGGGCTGAGCAGGGCCAGCGTGACGAGTCCGGCGACGGCCCCGATCCAGGCCCCGCGCGAGAGCGACTGCGCCAGCGCCGCGGCCAGCAGCCCACCGGCCACCAGGCACAGCAGCTGCTGGCGGCGCGAGGTCGCGGTGGTGCCGAAGCCGATGGCCACCACGAGCAGCACGGCGCTGAAGAGGCCGAGCTCGTTGGGCTGGGAGAAGACGCCCTGGGCGCGGCCGCTGACGACCGCGCCGCCGTAGAACGTCGTCGAGGGCCCCGAGCTCACCAGCGCCCAGCCGGCCGCGACCGCCCCGCCCGCCACGGTCGAGGCGGTGACGAGCACCAGCGCCCGGCGGCTGCGCAGGGCGCTGGCGGCGGCCACGGCGAGCAGCACCAGCAGCAGCAGCTGTACGTCGAGCCTGAAGGCCACGTCGCTGCCGCGGGCCAGCGGCGTGGCCAGCGCGGCGCTGAGCAGCATCGCCAGCAGCGGCACCGCCAGCGCGGGGGCCGGCAGCCGCAGCCCGTGGGTCAGCGCGGCGCGGCCCAGCAGGGCGACCACGGCGAAGGCCACCGTGAGCTGCACGACCTCGACGGGGCCGACCGGCACGGGGCCCAGCGGCAGGGTCAGCCCGACCGCCGCGAGCATCGTCTCGGGGCGGCGCGGCACCACCGCGGCCAGGCCGGTGGCCACGACCGCCGCCACCACCGCGGCCGGGCCGAAGCGCACGCCGAGCTCGGCCAGCAGCAGACCGGCGACGATCCCGCCGACCACGCAGCCCACGACGCAGCCCAGCGTGGTCAGCGCGGCGGGCAGGAGCGGCACGAGGGGTCGGAGCGGCCCCAGGAAGGCCGGTCCGCGGGCCGGTCGCGCGGGCGCGGCCGGCAGCAGCGTGGTCATCCCCGGGGCCCCCTGCCGTCGGCCGGCGGGGTGGTGCCGGTCGACGGGTCGGGCTCGGGGGCGGACGCGAACGCCGCGCGCTGGGTCGTGGTCCGGTGCGTGGACGTGGACGTGGTCGTGGGGGCGGCGCCGGTGCGCGGCGGGCGCCTGATCGGGGTCGGCTCCGAGGCCGCCTGCTCCGGCGTCTCGGCGACGGGCGCCTCGGCGACGGGGGGCTCGCTCGGCACGGCGGTGGGTGCGGCCTCGGGCGGGCCGTCGGGGGTGCGGTTGGGGGTGCGGGTGCTGACCTTGTGCACCAGGCGGCGCAGGGCGGGAGCGCTCTCGAGGGCGCGCCAGGCGCGGCGGTACTGCGGCATCAGCTTGACCCGGAAGGAGCGCAGGGTGTCAGTGGCGTTGACGTCGACGCGAGAGACCGCCATCGGCCCGGCGTCGTCGAAGACCGAGAAGGCCTCCAGGAAGCCGGCCGCGGCGACGGCGTCGCGGGCGGCGCGGTCGTGGGCGCCGTAGGGGTAGGCGAAGGACCGCACGCACCGCGCGGCCGGGGCGCCCAGGAAGTCGGCGAGCTCGGCGCGGGCCAGCGCCGTCTGGCGGTGCAGCTCGTCGGGGTCGATGCCCCGCAGGTCGCGGTGGTCGCGTCCGTGGAGGCCGATCTCGACGCCGCGCGCCGGCAGCTCGCGCAGCCGCTCGGGCTGCAGCAGCGGGCTGGAGGCGGGCTCGGGCAGCCAGGTGGCGGTGGCGCCGACCAGGCCCGAGGGCACGAAGAGCACCGCGGGCACGCCGAGCCGGTGCAGCACCGGCGCGGCGAGGTCGGCGACGGAGTCGAAGCCGTCGTCGATGGTGACCAGGAAGGTGCGGTGACCCGAGCGGCGACCGGCGCGCACGTCGCGGTAGCCGTCGAGGTCGAGCGCCTCCCAGCCGTGGGCCAGCAGCCAGGTCATCTGCTCCTCGAGGCGGGCGACCTCGACGAAGAGGTTCTCCGGGTCGTCGGCGCGACGGGTGGTGCAGAAGCCGTGGTACATCAGCACCACCGTCGAGCGCGACGGGCGCAGCGGCGAGCGGCGACCGGGGGCCGCGGTGGAGCCGGTGGTGGCGGGCTGCGGCTCAGCCATCGGCGTGGCTGACGGTCGCGACGGTGCGCATCGACTCCACGACCCCTCGCGGCGCGCGGTTCAGCACGACGCCGCGCACGGGGATGCCGTGGCGGGCCAGGCGCCGCGCGGCGCGGCGCACCCGGTGCACCGGCGCCCCGAGCGGCACGACCAGCAGCACCGACGCGGCGTGGAGGCCGACGACGTCGGCGCCCTGGCTGCCGACCGGCGGGGCGTCGACGATCACGCGCTCCCAGGAGCCGGCGGCCTCCTTGAGCACCTCGCCGAGGCGGCGCTCGGTGAGGGCGTCGGAGCCGAGCTTGCGGCGCGTGCCGACGACGGGCACGCGGCCCTCGCGGTCGATGGCGGCCTCCAGGTCGGCGCGCCCGGCGAGCACGTCGTCGAGGCCGACGTCCTGGGGGAGCAGCAGGTGCTTGCTCAGGCCGGTGCCCTCGAGGTCGCCGTCGATGAGCAGCACGGCCTCGCCGGCGTCGCTGGCCGAGCGGGCGAGCAGGAAGGAGATGGTGGTGCCGCCGGCGCCGAGCTCGCTGCCGAGCACGCAGATCGGGCCGCTCGGCGCGCTGCGCTCGCTGGCCAGCAGGCCGGTGCGCAGGGCGCGCGCGGCGCGCAGCACCTCGTCGTCGCTGACGACGTTGCGCCGCAGCAGGCCGGGCTGGGGGAAGCGGCGCATGCCGGCCACCACCATCGCGCCGGTGGCGGCCTCGGCGTCGCCGCCGGTGCGGATGCGGGGGCGGGCCAGCTCCACGGCGCAGGCGGCGCCCAGGGCGACCACGAGGGCGATGAGCAGGAGCACGGCCTCGAGCACGCGCTTGGAGGCGGTGAGCGGCGGGGCCTGGACGACGGCGGGGGAGAGCACCGAGACGTCGGTGGCGTCGTCGTCGGCGCCGAGCACCCGGGCGTGGGCGGCGACCGCGTCGGCGATCTCCTCGGCGCGCTCCTCGGTGGCGGCGTCGACCACGATGCGCAGGTTGGCCGAGTCGAGGCTGGACTCGACCGAGACCGCCCGCTCGAGCTCGTCGACGTCGATGCCGGTGTCGTCGGAGACCCCCTGCAGCCCCGTGGGCGAGGCGAGCAGCACGGCGTACCGGTTGACGGTGAGCTGCACCAGGTCGGGGTTGGCGTACTCCACCGACGCCGGGGTCACGCCGACGACGCTGACGGCCTCGGCGCGGGTCGGCTGGGCCTCGACCCACCAGATGCCCACGACCGCGACGGGCACGAGCACGAGCACCATCCACGGCCACCGCCAGCGCAGTGCGCGGCGAACTGTCTCGATCATCGTGCGGTTCCTCCTGCAGGCACGGCGAAACCTCCCCCCGGAGGAACTGTCAGCCCATGATCTACCCACGATGGGTGAGGGCCAATCTGAGGGACACGTCACGTGAGTGGTCCCCTCGGGCGCGGGGAGGCGTCCGGGGTCACCCGGGCGGGGGTTCCTGGCCGGCCCGGTGCGCCGATAGGCAGGACCCGGGGCGCTCCGGCCGCGGGGGTCTTGGGCCCCTGACGACGTGCAGGGACGACGAGGAGGAGGCCGACGTGGCTGGTGGCGAGGACCTGACCGACACGGGCGCCGACCCGGGCGCCGACCCGGGTGCCGACCCGGTGTCGCAGTGGGAGGTCGCGCGGCAGCGGGTGCGAGCGCTGGTGACCCGGCTCGACGAGGAGCAGGTGCAGCGCCACGTGCCGGCCTGCCCCGACTGGACCGTGCGCGACCTGCTCAGCCACGTCGTCGGTCTGGGTGTCGACGTGCTCGACGGCGACGAGCCCGAGGACCACGACCCCACCTGGACCCAGGCCCACGTCGACCGTCGCCGGGGCCGCTCGGTGGCCGAGCTGGTCGCCGAGTGGGACGACGTCGCCCCGCGGCTGGTGGCCTGGATGGGCGAGCACGGCAGCCGCCCCCTCAACGACGTCGTCATCCACGAGCAGGACCTGCGCGGCGCCGTCGGCGAGCCCGGCGGGCGCGACACCCCGGGCCTGGCGGAGGTACGCCGGCGCATGGCCGGCCGGCTCGCCGACGCCGTCGCCGACCTCCCCCCGATCGCCCTGGTGGACCCCGCCCCCGAGGGCTGGCGCTGGTGCAGCCACGGCGGCGACGGCGGGGTCGACCCCGATGACGCGCCCGTGCGGCTGGAGGCCTCCGGCTTCGACCTCTTTCGGGCCCTCACCAGCCGCCGCACCGCCGACCAGCTGCGCTCCTGGACCGTGCGCGGCGACGTCACCCCCCACCTCGACGCCTTCGCCGGCCTCGGCGACCTCCCCACCGAGCCGCTCCCCGAGTAGCCCGTCGCGGTGCTCGCGGAGGGAGGAGCGCCAGCGACGCCCCGGTGGTTGAGGAGGGAGGAGCGCCAGCGACGAGCGTCTCGAAACCACCACCCCGCCGACCTACGATCCCTGCGTGCCCACCCCTCGCCCGCGACTCACCCCGGGCATCCGCCTGGTCGACGCGGTGATGCGCGCCAGCCCGTCATTCTCGGTCGCGCGCATGGACCCCGCCCGCCTCGAGCGGGTCCAGGCCCTCGCCCTGCCCGACCGCGGACCCGTCGGCCGGGTGCTGGGAGGGGTGCTGGGGCGGGTGCAGCCGGGGGTGGTCGTGCGGACGACGGCGTACCCCGCCGCCCACGGCGAGGTGCCCCTGCGCGTCTACACCCCGCCCGGGCCGCGTCCGGCCGCCGGGCGCCCGCTGGTGCTGGCCTTCCACGGCGGCGGCTTCGTGCTGGGCAGCGCGCGGCAGGGCGACTGGGCCTCCAGCGTGGTGTGCCGCGAGGTGGGCGCGGTGGTGGTCTCGGTCGACTACCGGCTCGCCCCGACCCACCGGTTCCCGGCGGCGCTCGACGACTGCCTCGGCGCGCTGCTGTGGGCCGTCGAGCACGCCGCGGACCTCGGCGCCGACCCCGAGCGGGTCGCGGTGATGGGGGAGTCGGCCGGCGGCAACCTCGCCGCGGTGGTCGCGCTGCTCGCCCGCGACCGCGGCGGTCCGCGGCTGTGCCACCAGACGCTGCTCTACCCCGCCACCGACCTCACCGAGGCCCTGCGCGAGCACGACTCCTTCGCCGCAAACGACCACGGCGTGGTCGTCAGCCTCGAGGACCTCGAGGTCTTCCTGGACCACTACCTGCCCGAGCCGGGCCCCACCGCGGTCGACGCCTCCGACTGGCGGTTCTCCCCGCTGCTCGCGCCCGACCTCGGAGGCCTGCCCCCGGCGCTGGTCGTGGTGGCCGGGCTCGACCCGCTGCACGACTCGGGTGTGCGGTACGCCGAGGCGCTCGCCGCCGCCGGTGTCCCCGCCCTCGTCGAGGACTTCCACCGCATGCCGCACGGCTTCCTCGGCTTCCCCCACCTCGCCCGCTCGGCGCGGCCCGCCATGGACGCCGTCGTCGCCGCCCAGCGCGCGGCGCTGCGGTGATGCCGGCCGGGGCGGAGGACCCCGCGACGTAGCGATCGCTACACTCAAGGGATGTCCCGACGCACCCAGCTGCTCGACCAGGTCACCGACCACGTGCTCGAGCACGGTCTGACCGGGCTGACGCTGCGCCCGGTGGCCGCGGCGATCGGCACGAGCGACCGCATGCTGATCTACCACTTCGAGAGCCGCGACGGGCTGGTCTCGGCTGTCATCACGCGCGTCACCGAGCGCGCCATCGAGATCGTCGAGGCCCTCCCGACCGCCCGCACCGTGCGCTCGGGGGTCAACCGGCTCTGGGAGACCTACCAGGAGGAGCCGATGCACGGCTGCCTCACCGCCTACTGCCAGGCGGCGGCCACCGGCCTGATCGGCGACGAGCCCTACCTCTCCGAGGCCCGCGCGGCCAACGAGCGGTGGGCGGCCGCGCTGCGCACCTACTTCGTGCGCTGCGGCGCCCCGCCCCGCAAGGTGCGTCGCGTGGTCACGCTGGTCGAGGCGTCGCTGTCGGGCTTCCACCTCGACCTCGCCACCGACCGGCCCGAGTGGCTCGCCGCCGGCGTCGACGACCTGGCCCGCGCCGCGCAGGAGCTCGCGGGCCCGCGGGAGCGGCGTACGGCCTGAGGTCCGGCCGCCGCCGGGTCCGGGCGTGACCTCGGCGGGAGTGTGACGTTGGTCTCCGCATGAGGTCCTCGCGCCGTCTCGTGCCCGCCGTCCCCCTCGCCGCGCTCGCGCTCGCCGCGGCCCTGCTCACCCCGGGCGTGACGCCCCTGGCCGGGTCCGACGCGCAGGCCGCGCCCACCGCGGCCGCGACCGTCGCGACGACGGCGCAGGAGGCGAGCCGGACGCCGGCGGCGCAGACCCCCGACCGGCGCCGGCTCCCGTCGCTGACCGAGTACGTCGCCCTCGGCGACTCATGGACCGCCGACGTGGTGCTCGTCAACCGCGACGGGGTGCCCGACACCACGCACGTGCCGGTCGACTGCGCGCAGTCGCACCACAACTACCCCAAGATCGTGGCCGAGGCCCTCGGCGCCGACCGCTTCCGCGACGCCTCCTGCGGCTCCGCGACCACCCGCGACTTCCGCCGCCCGCAGACGGGGCTGCCGCTGGGCGGCACCAACCCGCCGCAGTTCGACCGGCTCACCCGCCGCACCGAGCTGGTGACCATCGGCATCGGCGGCAACGACGCCGGCATCGCCTCGGCGGGCCTCGACTGCCTCGGGGTGCTCCCGGTCGACAACCCCGTCACCGACTCCGGCGCGGGCCTGCCCTTCGGCGGCTGCAAGGCCAAGTACACCGCCGGCGGCACCGACCGGCTGGCCGAGCAGATCCGCGCCTCGGAGATCAAGCTCGTGCGGGCCTTCCGCGCCGTGCACCGGCTCGCCCCGCGCGCCCGCGTGCTGGTGCTCGACTACATGGACGTCATCCCCGACCACGGCTGCTACCCGACCGTGCCGGCCAGCGACGAGGACATGGCCTACATCGCGGCGAAGTTCCGCCAGCTGAACCGCATGGTCGAGCGGGCCGCGCGCCGCGGGGGAGCGGAGTTCGTCGACACCTTCAGCCACACCGGTGGCCACGACCTGTGCCAGGACCCCGTCACCCGCTGGGCCGAGACCTACGGCCCCTCGGTCAACGACCCCGCCGTCGGCGTGCCCGCCCACCCCAACGCCGCCGGCGCCCGCGCCCAGGCCGCCGTGCTGCTGCAGTACCTGCGCGACACCGAGTGCTACTCCTGCTCCTGACCCACCCTCGGGTGGTTGAGGAGCGAGCGCCAGCGAGCGCAACTCCGACGGTGGTTGAGGAGCGAGCGCCAGCGAGCGCAACTCCGACGGTGGTTGAGGAGCGAGCGCCAGCGAGCGTCTCGAAACCACCCGACCGCCACGGTGGCTGAGGAGCGAGCCCTTCGAGACACTCGCTGCGCTCGCTCCTCAGGGACCACGCCAGCAAGCGTCTCGACACCACCCGGCCACCCACCCCCACCCGCACGCCCGGCGAGGATGACCCGGTGACCTCCCGCCTCGCCGCCGTGTCGCACGAGCGCATGCACCTGGTGCTGATGCTCGTGCTGACCTTCACCACCGGCATCGTCGACGCCGTCGGCTACCTCGGCCTCGACCGCGTCTTCACCGGCAACATGACCGGCAACGTCGTCATCCTCGGCATGGCGATCGTCGGCGCCGACGACCTCCCGGTGCTCGGGCCCGTGGTGGCCCTGGCGGCCTTCATGGCCGGCGCGGCGCTCGGCGGGCGGGTGCTGCGCCGGGCCGGTGGCGCCTGGACCGCGCGCACCACGCTGCTCTTCACCGCGGTGGCCGTCGTCTGCGCGGGCCTCGGGGTGCTGCTGCTCGCGCTCGGCGAGACCCCGGGCGAGACCCCCGCCGAGGCCGTCGCGCTGCCGGTCACCGCCGCCCTCGGGGCGGCGATGGGCGTGCAGGCCGCCACCGCGCGCTTCATCGCGGTCAAGGACGTCACCACCGTCGTGGTCACCTCGACCATCACCGGCCTGGCCGCCGACTCGGTGCTCGGCAGCGGCAAGGGCGGTGGCTCCGGGCGCCGCGTGCTCGCGGTCGCGCTGATCCTCCTCGGCGCCGCCGTCGGGGCCGCGCTGCTGCGCTGGCACCTCGGCGCCGGACTGGTCGTGGCTGGCGGCCTCGTGGCCCTCGCCACCCTGCTCGGCGCGGTCCACGCCCGCGTCGCTGCCCGGGCGACCCCCCGGGTGCCGGCGTAGCCGGACGGGCACTGTCGACCCTTCGGCGACCCTTCGGCGACCCTTCGGCGACTCGGACAGCCGAGCGCCTCGCAGTGGCGGGCGGCTACCCGGCTGCCGCCGGGGCGGACGGCGATAGTGCCCGTCCGGCTACGGCGACCCGGCGACGGCGACCGGGCCGCTGTGACCCCGTCGCGCTCCGCCTCAGCCGGCGAGGCTGGCGGCCAGCGCGAGCAGGTCGCGGTCGCGACCGGGGCCGGCGACCAAGCACACGCCCGCGGGCAGCCCGTCGCTGGTGGTGACGGGCAGCGACACTGCGGGCAGGCCGCCGAGGCCGGCCAGGCAGGTGAGGGCGAGGGTGGCCTCGCGCACGCGGCCGAGGTCCTCGCCGACGAGCGGGGCGACCGAGGGCGCGGAGGGCAGCACGAGCACCCGGTCGCCGACGAGCTCGCGCACCCGGGCGCGGGCCCCGGCGACGACCGCCTGGGCGGCGTCGGCCTCCGCGCGCGAGACCGCCGAGGCGGCGGCGAAGCGGCCGCGCACGTCGGGGCCGAGGGTGTCGAGCCGCTCGGCCAGCCACGCGCCGCGCACCTGCCAGGCCTCCCAGGCCTGCCAGGTGGAGAAGGCGCGGCGCCAGGCGTCGAGCTCCCCGAGCGGCCAGCTCTCCCGCACGACCAGTCCCTGGTCGCCGATCCAGCCCTCCACCGCGGCGCGCACCGGCGGGGTGGCCAGCCCGAGCAGCTCGGGCACCACGACGAGGTCGTGGGAGCCGCCGGGGGAGTCGGGCAGCAGCACCTCGCCGACGAGGGCGAGCAGGTCGGCGTCGCGGGTCATCCACCCGACGGTGTCGAAGCTGGGCGCGAGCGCGAGGAGCCCGTGGGTGGCGATGGCGGCATGCGTCGTACGGATGCCGTAGAGGCCCTGGTAGGCCGCCGGCACGCGGATCGAGCCGCCGGTGTCGGTGCCGAGACCGATGGTGGCGTGACCCAGGGAGACCGCGGAGGCCGAGCCGGAGGAGGAGCCCCCCGACACGCGGTACGGCGCCCGCGGGTTGGGCGGGCTGCCGAAGTGGTGGTTGGTGCCGGCGAGGGAGTAGGCGAACTCGTCGGTGCGGGCGATGCCGCGCACCGACGCGCCGGCCTCGACGAGCAGGTCGACGACGCGGGCGTCGCCGCGCTCGACGGGGGCGGCGGCCTCCCAGGCGGGGCTGCCGGCGCCGACGACCTGGCCGGCCACGGCGTAGAGGTCCTTGACCGCGAGGCTCTCCCCGGCCAGCGGGCCGCCGGCGGCGCCGGGCACGAGGGGGTCGCCGACGACGCGCCAGATGCGGCTGTCGAGGGCGGGGGCGGGCGCCGAGACGTGGGCGGCGGTGACGACCCAGCCGTCGACTCCTCGGGCCCACAGCTGGGTCTGCTGACCGCGGCCGCCGCGCTCGAGCTCGGTGACGGCGACGACCAGGGCGTGGTCGGGGTCGGTGACCTGCACGTGGGTCTGCACGATCCGTCGCCGCGGCGCCGGGCCGTACGAGCGGCGGAAGGCGCTGATCTGGTCGTGGCCCACCAGCAGCCCGGCGGCGTCGCCGCGCAGCGTGGTGGAGGCGCGCGCGACGAGCCGGTCGAGGGTCTCGACGTCGTCGGCCATCAGGGCCCGCTCGTAGGACCAGAAGGCCTCGACCAGGCCGTCGGGCACGGGCAGGCTCGGGCCGGTGGGTCCGGGGACGGGTCCGGGGGGAGTGGCGCTCACGCGCTGATCATCCCCCGCCGGACCGTACGACGGGCGCCGTGCCGCCCGTCGGTCGCCCCGGCCGCGGGCCTCGGCGGCGCGTCACCGGCCGGTCCCCACCCCGACGGGCGGTTCCCCGCAGGGCTCCCAGCCTGTTCTCTTGCACCTGTCGCGAATGAACTCACCACGTCCGGGTGGTCGTTCCACCCGCAGGGGTGATCGCGGACGCACGAGTCGGTCCGGACGAGGCCGACTCGTGCCCCATCGATCTCCCGGCGGGCTCAGACAGCGGTCGCGGTGGGGCCCGAGGAGCTGTCGGCGTCGTAGATCGCCGGCCCGGTGGCCGCCCACCAGCGCGCGGCGCGTGCCGACTCCTCCGAGGCCCGGGCCACCTCGGCGACGTGGCTGGGGCCGGCCATGCCGAGCGCGAAGACCGCTGAGGCCCTGACGTCGGCGTGGGGGGTCTCCCGGGCGACGGCGAGCAGCTTCTCGGCCTCGTCCTCGTCGAGGTGGCGCTGGCCCAGCCCGACGCTGACCAGGGCCTCGCCCTGGAGACCGGAGCGGGGCTCACCGACGGCGAGCGCCACGACCTCGTCACGCCGGTTGCCGTGGCCCAGCACGAGCAGGGAGTCCCAGGCCCGGGCGGCGAGCACCTCGTTGACCCCGCCGGCCAGGGGCACGCAGGCGTCGGCGACCGCGGGACCGTAGGGGCTGAGCGCGAGCACGCGCCCGGCCATGCGGCGACGCACGCCGTGCACGTGGAAGAGCAGCTCCTTGACCAGCTTCTCCAGCAGCGCGTCGGGCTCGGCCGGTCGCGCGGTGGGGGTCACCGCCTGCGCCTGGCCGGCGATCGTGCGGCACACCACGTTGATGTGCTGGGCCGGCAGGAGCAGGCCCTTGTCGCGGGTGTGCTGGAGCCGGGGCCGCTTGGCCGGGTCGCGCAGGCCGCGCATGACCCGCTCGAAGCCATCGTCGGGCAGGTGGGCGACCAGGTCGATGGTGTCGACCGCGGCGCGAGTGGTCTCGTGGGCGTCGAGACGCCGGGCGGCGACCTTCTCCAGCTTGCGCAGCGCCAGGGTGTCGAAGTGGCCCCGCGCGGCCTTGCCGGCGGCGACACCGACGGCGGCCTCGCGCAGGGTGGCGTTGTCGCTCTGCAGCAGCCGCAGCACCAGTGCGCCGGCCGGGGCGTCGGGGATCTCGCGCAGCAGCGAGACCGCCGGTGCGGCGAGCTGCACGTCGGGGTGGGTGAGCCAGGAGCCCAGGGCGTGGAGCATGTGGGGGCGTGCGATGTCGTGGCCGATGAGGGTCACGCAGGCCTCGTAGCGGCGCAGATGGTCGATGCCCATCGTGCGCGAGAGCTCGTTGACCAGCCGGCCGCAGAGCACGTGCCAGGAGTCGCCCATGAGGAAGAAGTAGTCGAAGCGCGCCAGCTCCACCGCGAGCTGCAGCCACTCCCCGCCGCTGAGGGCGTCGCCGGCCAGGGCACGCTCGAGGAGCCCCTGCACGAGCTGGGGCCCCTTGTCCTCCTCGCCGTACGTCGCCCGCTCGGGCGGCGGGGGAGTGGGGGCGGAGTTGCGCAGCAGGCTGCGCGAGGTCGCCAGGATCGAGCCCGACGGCAGGCCCAGGGCCTGCTCGTAGGCGAGCACCACCTTGGTCGGCACCGCCTGCTGTCCTGACTCCCAGCGGCTGACGCGGCTGAGGTCGGCGGCCAGGCCGAGGCCTCTGAGCCTCTCGACGAAGGCCGAGCGGCTGGCCAGCTCCAGGTCGGTGCCGAGCATGCGCGAGGTGGCCAGCAGCCACGCCGAGCGCGGCCAGGCGCCGAACGTGCGTGAGCGCAGCGAGCTGGGGTCGTCGGGCATCTGCTGCGGACGACCGCGTCGCCGGCCCGTCATGCCGGGCCTTGCGGTCGAGGGTTCTGTCGCTGCGGTGAGCGCGTCGGGGGGGACGCAAGGCTCATGGGGGATCGGGCTCCTCACGTCGTCGTGCAGGAGAAAGGTAGGGGAGCACCTCGGGCTCCGTCTCAAGAACCACAACGATCACCCGGCGCCATAGTTATTGCGGATCAAAAATCGGTACACATAAAAGGGGGTGCTCACCTCTTTACCTTCCTAGGGTCCTCGTTGTTTGGGTCTGCTCGGCAGACCTGGGCCCGGGTCCCAGCGGGGGCCTGGCGAGTCCCCCGGCAGGTGTCGGAGGCTCACTTCACCTTCCGGAAGGAACATCTCCACATGAACAGCAGCGGCATCAAGCGGGGACTGGCCACCACGGCCATCGCCGCCCTCGCGGTCACGGGCGTTCCCGCGATCGCCAACGCGGCGCCCCTCAACACTGTCGTCGGCGCCGACGCGGTCCAGGTCGTCAACCCCGACGGCGGCATCTCGGCCCGCAACGACGGCACCAACGGCACCTACCGCCTGACCGCCCTCGGCGGCACGAACGTCACCTCGGTGACCTTCTCCTACAGCCTGAACGGCGCCGCTGGCCCGTTCGTCAACATCGGATCGGCCGCCCGCAACGACAACGGCGTCTTCGCCTTCGAGTGGGACCCCTCCTCGATCGCCGGCGCGGCTGCGGTCACCATCCGCGCCACCGCCACCGGTCCGGCCGCTGCGTCGACCGACGACTCCGACGCCCCCGTCGCCGTCAACAACAACCTGGCCACCACCAACATCACCAACGGTGAGACCGTGGGCGTCTTCCAGCAGCCCTACGGCGCCGCTGGCGACAACCAGAACGTCATCGTCGACGGCACCTCGTCGAACGCCGGCAGCACCCCGGCCCTGTCGTTCTTCGACGGCACCACCGTCACGCCTGCCGGCACCGCGGTCTCCACCAACGCCGCCGGTGCCACCACCGGCACCTGGGCCGGCGTCCTCGACATCTCCGGCTACGACTACGCCGGCGCCAACGACGAGCTGCTGGTCCAGGCCACCGACGTCACGAGCGACACCGAGGCCTTCGCCCTCTACCGCCAGACCATCTCCTCGGTCACGGCCGCCACGACCACCACCGGTGCGAACTCCTCCACCGTGGTCGTCACCGTCCTCGACCAGAACCAGCGCCCGATCGCCGGCGCCCGCGTCGCCAGCTCCGCCGGCGGTGCCGCGGAGTTCACCGACCGTCTGGGCCGCGCCACCTTCACCCAGTCGGCCGGCACGGCGTACTACTACGCCGACGCCACCGAGGCCACCGGCTACCAGGCCGGCCTGGGCGACCAGCGCTCGGCCGACGTGACCGTCGACCAGTACGTGCCCGTCGCCACGGCCCTCGAGGCCGAGTCCGACAACGGCACCGCCTTCGACATCGACGAGTACGACGCCGCCAACGACATCACCGTGCAGGTCAACGACCAGCGCGGCAACGACTTCGGCGGCGCCGGTCAGGTCGTCCAGTACTACTGGACCCTCACCGCGTTCGACGGCACCACCGGGACGCCTCGCACCCCCGCGACCGGCACCAGCACTGCGGTGACCGGTGCGAACGGCCAGGCCGTCGTGACCCTGCCCTACTCCGAGGCCGGCACCTACACGCTGTTCGCCGGTGTGGCCGCCAACCCCGCCACCGGCACCGGCGCCGTCCCCTCGGCCCAGCTGCTCCAGGTGAAGGCCGGCGAGTCCGAGGTCGTCTTCGACAACACCGACCCCGCCTCGGCCCCGGCCGGCGGTGACATCACCGTCACCGGCTCGCTCGAGCTCGAGGACGGCACCGGCCTCGCCGGTCGCCCGATCGACCTCAGCTACACCGGTGGCAACGCGGCCTTCGACCAGGCCACCGGCCCCGACGCTGCGGTCCGCCGCGTCGTCACCGGCGCCAACGGCGCCTTCTCGGCCACCCTGGACGACCCGGCCACCGCCGCCGGCGTCGCCCAGCCCACCGAGAACGGCACCATCGTCGCCACCACGGCCGACTACGTCGAGACCGGCTCCACCCCGGCCGACACCGACAACCCGGGCGCCACCGGCGACCTGGACGTCATCTTCTCGCAGGCGACGGCCCCGGCCGCTTCCACCGTAGAGATCACCGGGCTCGGCGGCGCCGTCCGTCCGGGCGAGGCCAACACCGGCACCGTCCTGGTCGAGGACGCCTCGGGCGCCCCGATCGCCAACCAGACGGTCACGCTGACCGTCGACGGTGACACCTTCTTCACCGACGGCACCTACACCGGTGCGGCCGGCTCCGAGGGTGGCGTGCTGCGCTCGCTCGGCAAGTCGATCACCGTCGCCACCGACGCCAACGGCGAGGCCGACTTCCAGGTCGGCATCGGTCGCTCGGAGGACTTCGACGACGACAGCGAGGCCGCCGACACTGTCACCGCGACGCTGGCCACCGCCGGCACCACCGCGTCGGTCTCCGACACGGCCGTCGCCAACTTCGACTCGACCAACCCGCTGAACGTCGGCGAGATCACCATCGAGCCGACCGACGACGAGGGCTTCCTGCCCGAGGCCCGTGTCGGCGACAGGGTCGTGTTCGACGTGTTCGTCACCGACCAGTTCGGCAACCTGACCGACGTCACGGTGAACCTGTCCGACAACACCGGCTTCGCTGATGTCTACGGGAACTTCTTCGGCGGCAACACCGCGCAGTCGGACTTCCTGTCGGACGGTGACTTCGTCGCTGAGGCTCAGCAGGAGGTCGACCAGACGATCACCGCGTCCTACACCCAGGGCTCGGTCAACGTCGACGGCAACGGCAACGCGGTCGCCGGCCCGAACGAGACCGTCTCTGACACCTACACGGTGGAGTGGTACGAGTACAACCTGGCCGACGGCACCGTCACCATCACGAGCTCGCCCGAGGGCGAGGTCATGGTGGGCATGCCCGTCACCGAGACCGTCCGCGTGGTCGACTCCGAGGGCAACCCGGTCCAGGGCCTCGACGTCCGCTTCATCCGTCAGGGCCCCGGCGACAGCGCTGACGGCGACGCCAACTTCGTGACCACCACCAACCGCAACGGCGAGGCCTTCTACACCTTCGTCGGCACCGAGGCGGGCACGGCCAACATCACCGTGTCGGTCACGGACGGCGACGACGTGCTGACCGCCCAGGACCAGGTCGTCTTCGTCGCTGAGCCGGGCCCGGTCGACCCCGACCCGGCCGTCGTGATCGCCAACCTGTCGGCGAACAACAACGGCGCCAAGCCCGACCGCCTCAAGGTCGTCACCGGTGAGCCCCGCTCCGCCGGTGCCGTCGTCAAGTTCTTCCGCATCAAGGCCAGCGGCGGCAACGTCCAGGTCGGCCAGGGTGTTCTCGACGACATGGGCCAGCTGAAGAAGAACGTCAAGGACGTCAACGGCAAGAAGTTCTCGCGCTACTTCGCCCGCGTGCTCCCCACCGACGACTCGCTCGGCGACCGCTCCAACAACACCCGGGTCCGCTGACCCTCGTGTGACACGTGAGGAGCCCTGGGGCGGCGCGAGCCGCCCCGGGGTGACTCTCCCGGGGGGCCTCGACCCCCACGCTTCTCCGCACAGCTGAGCACGATCACCAGCCGGGAGACACAGACGCGGTCCGGGCCATTCTCTGTTGCCGCTGCTTGAGAATGGTCCGGACCGCCTGTCCACCCTAGGACACCAGGGCCGTCCGGCTGCACCACCGGGGCGACACACGTCATGTGTGTCGCCCCGGTGGGCATTTCGGGGGAGCGTAGACAGGCCCCGGCAGTGTGGTTCGCGCGACCCGGACACGCCGGTTCCGGGGCGCCTCGGCAGGGCCGAAGGGTGCTTGACTTTACCCATGCGACTGCACCGTGCCCTCCTCGTCCTGACCTCCTTCAGCCTCGCCCTCACCCTCGGTGCGTGCAGCGGCGACGACGGCGACGGCGACGGCGACCAGGCCGACGCCACCCCGTCGCCGTCGGCCTCGGGCCCGGTGGGTGACGCCGAGAAGGGCTGCACCGTGGAGCTCACCGTCTCCGGCGGCGCCGAGGCCACCTACTCCGGCGAGGCCCGCGTCATCCGCTCGGCCCAGGAGGGCCAGCCGAAGGCGATCTACATGGCCGCGTGGGGCAAGGACGACCAGAACACGCTCAACGTCTACCAGGCCGGCGGCGAGATCGAGACCAGCGCCGTGCTCAGCCTCGACGGCAGCAACTTCGCCAGCCAGGGCTCCGAGGGCATCGAGATCACCCGCCGCGAGGTCACCGCCGAGCTGCCGCTGACCGGCGCCGACGACGAGTCCGCCGACCTCGCGGCCACCTTCACCTGCGGTCGCGGAGGCAAGAACGCAGACTGATCGAGCTCGCGCACGGTAGGGCCGGATGGCCCTACCGTGCGCTCCCTGGGTTGTCCAGCGATTCGCCGAGAACCATCCCTTTTTACTGTTCTCTCAGGCCCGAACCGACTATGGGCCACACGGGTGAAGACGTGGTGAGGTTCTCCTGGCCGAGTGTGCGCAACAGGGGGTTGCCCCGGCCGTGTGAGTCCGGAGTTCCTCGTGCGTGCTTCCCGTCCTGCCGTCCTGCGTCGCTCCCGCCGTCTGCTGGGGGTCGTCGCGGCTCCCACGGCGCTAGCCGTCGCCGCGGCGACCCTGTCCGTCAGCCCGTCGGAGGCTGCCCCGCCGGTGGGCTCGACGTCGGCCTCCGACGTCGTCATCGGTCTGCTCGGGCTGGGCAACGCCCTCGGCGCCGCGGCCCAGCAGCCCGCGCTCGCCGACGACTTCTCGCTCACCGACCTCTCGGTGCGCGACGTGCTGCAGCTCGACACCGCACTGGGTCGTCGCGTCACAGCGGCCGTGCTGAACAAGAACGCCACGCTCGACTCCATCGACGACGTCATCTCCGCCGACCCCGCGCTGGAGATGCGCGCCGTCGCCCCGCTGGCCAGCGCCCCCGCCGACAGCATCGAGTGGCTGCTCGACATCGACCTCACCGGCACCGCGCCGGTCGCGCTCACCTACGCCGACGACCGCATGCAGTTCGGGGCGGCCGAGCTCGCCGGTGAGGCCACCGGCCGTCTCACCGGTCAGGTCCGCCTCCGCTTCGACGACTCCGCCGAGGACCTGCGCGAGTTCTCCGTCGTGGGTCAGTCGGAGCTCACCACCCACGTGTGGACCCGCCCCGCCGGCAGCAGCGCCGGGGCCGGCCAGGACCTCCCCATCGCCCCCTTCACGGTGCGCGACGGGTTCGTCGAGCTCGCCGCCGAGGGCGCCGGGCGCATCGACACCACCACCGTCCTGCGGCTGCGCGACCCCAACGGCCGCGGCGCGCTGACCACCGAGGACCTCCAGCTCAGCGATCCCGCCGAGATGTTCGCGACCCGCCGGCTCCCCGGCGCCGACGACGTCTCGATGGACGTCTCGCTCACCAGCGACCTGCTCGACGGCGGCCCCCACGGCGCCGTCACCGTCGGCACACGTGCCGCCGACGCCGAGACGCCCTACGCCACGCCCGTCATCACCCGCGAGACCGCCCTCGAGCAGCTCACCGCCCTGACCCGCACCCAGGCGCTCACCGGCTTCACCCAGTACGCCACCGCGCTGCGCAGCGCCGAGGGGGCCGCCGACGCCGAGCTGCCCCTGCTCGACGCGAACCTCTCCGACCTGTACTCCCCGGCCGACGACCTCATCGAGCTGCTCAGCCAGCAGGCCACCGCCACCATCACCTGCGGTGCCGCCGACACCAACCCGCCGAGCGGCGCCCCGCGCCCCGGCCAGGTGCAGTACTGCCAGGCCACCACCACCGGGGTCAGCGTCGACGACGGCGCCACGGTCACGTGGGACTCGCCCGACCCCTCGGTGGACATCACCGGCGTCACCGCCGCCACCGTCGGCACCGCCCCCACCGACAACGTCGAGGTGACCGGCGGCGGCGGCTTCCCGGTGCTCACCACCAGCTTCGCCAGCAACGGCGAGAAGCGCACCGCGCGCACCGTCACCGGCTCGATCCAGGAGCTCGGACGCGCCATCGGCGACCTCGGCCTCGACGGCACGGTCACCTACGCTCCCGACACCCGCGCGCTCGAGGTCGCCGTCCGCCAGGACGACGCCGCCTCCCGCAGCACCGACGTGCTCACCGGCGGCAGCGGCAGCCTCGCCCCGCTCACCGGCCTCACCGGCCTCTGCCAGGCCGTCGTCGCCGACGGCGTGCGCTCCTGCCCCCAGACCGGCGACGCCCCCGGCGCCGTGGAGCCGCCCGCGGGTGACGCCACGGTCGCCACCGCCGGGCGCTACCTCGAGGCCACCTTCGGTCTCGGGCTCGTCGACCCCGCCCCGCTCGAGGAGGGTGACCAGCCCACCCTCGCCGAGGCCGACCAGACCCCGGTCGCCTACCTCAAGCCCGGCCCCGACGGCAGGCTGTGGGAGATCGGCTCGGTCGACGCGGGCCTCGACGGCACTACCGCCATGGCCGCGCGCATCGGCTTCCTCAAGGTCGACGTCGACGTCACCGACTACGACCTGACCCAGGCCGCGGGGCAGCCCGCGGCCCGCGTCACCGTGCCCACCGGCACGGTCGCCCTCCAGTACGGCGAGGTCGCCGGCGCCCTCCCGGTGGCCGACCTGCTCGACGACGGCCAGAGCACCGTCGTGGCCGAGCCCGAGGGCTCGGTCGCCCTGAGCGCCACCGCCTCCCTCGACGTCGCCGACGCGCCGACCATCGCCGCCGGCGGCGGAGCCGGGGAGCGCCTGGTCGGCGCCGACGGCACCATCGACGCCACCTGGGCCACCCTCGCCGCCGGCGCCCTGCCCACGGTCACCACCGGCGGCGCCTACGACGACCTGCGCCTGCTCGACCTCGTGCCCTCGCGCAACGGCACCATGGGGGAGGCCTCCGACGGCGCCACCCTGGTCGACGAGTCCGCCGACTTCTACGCCCAGTTCGGTGTCGCCGACGACACGGCCGCCGAGGACCGCATGGTCAACCGCCAGCTCTACGACCTGGCCCCCACCGACCCGACCGCGAGCATCTGCACGCAGTTCACCGTCGACAGCGCCACCACCGTGACCTGCACCGACGGTCCGCTGGCCGAGGTCGGCTTCACCGCCGGCCACCCCTACGTCATCAACGGCGACCCCGAGGCGCTGCGCGACAAGCTCATCGACGACTACGCCGCGGTGCTGCTCTCCTTCGCCTCGCCTTCTCCCGAGCTCGGCGCCGACAAGACGCTGCCGCTGCTCGACGTCGTGCCCTCCGAGCTCAACCGCGCCCGCCAGGGCCTCAACGCCGTGCTGCTCGGGCTCCAGGGCTCGGCCACCGGCACGGCGGCGCCCGCCGACACCCAGGACGTCTCGACCCTGCAGGCCTTCGCCGCCGCCATCCCGGCCATCGCGCCGGGCACCGAGGCCACCTTCGGCCTCGACGGCGACCGCCTCAGCTTCGCCACCACCCGCAGCGAGAGCGACCAGAAGGACAGCGTGCCGCTGCGCCTGGCCGCCGGTGAGAGCCAGCTGCGCATCGTGACCGACGCCGTCGACGACGACGGGGTCCGCAAGCCGGCCCAGGTCCTCCTCGGCTCGGAGTCGAGTGCCACCGTCGACCTCGCCGTCGACCTTGCCACCGCCGCCTCCTACGTCGGCTCCGGCACCCGCACCGTCGAGACCGTCACCGACGTGGCGTCCGCCGACGTCGCAGCCCTGGGCGGCAAGGACGCCGAGTACGGCTCGGCCGCGCTGACCGTGGGCGCCACCGGCTCCGACCTGCGCATCGGCGTCACCGTCACCACCGAGTCCGGCAGCACCGAGGCCCTCGTGCCGCTCGCCGACTTCCGCGACTCCCTGACGCAGGACCGTGCCCTCGCCGGGTCGGCCCAGCAGTGCCCCGGCAACACCGGTGGGGCCGACGTCGCCGCCTGTGCGACGGTGCCGCTCGACGGCTCCGACACGGTGCGGCTCGACCTCAAGGCCACCGACAGCTCCGGCGGCACCGGTGCCGACCTGGCCGGCCAGCCGCTCGCCACCCAGTTCCTCGTCGACGCCCTCAGCGGCTTCGACCGCACCCTCGGCGACTCCCTCGACGGCGAGCTCGCCGGTGTGACGATGCCGCTCGTCGGCGCCGACCTCGACGCCGCCGCCGATATTCCGGCCGCCGTCCGCGGCTTCAGCGGTGCGGCCCGCCAGGCCCTCGACGTCCAGTCGGTCACCGGCATCGCCACCACCGCCGACGCCAGCGCCCTCGAGACCGAGGTCGAGAAGGCGCTCAACGGCATCGCCGACACCCCCGAGACCACCCTCGCCCCCGTCGACGTGACGCTGCGCTGCACCAGCTCGTGCACGTCGTCGTCGAAGGTCTCCGACGTCACCTCGATCTCGGCGCCCCTGGCCCTGAGCGGCACCGTGACCGAGCAGCCCGTCGCCTTCGACGCCGGGCTGCCCGGGGTCTCGATCGACACACTCGCCGAGGTCGTCACCACCGTCGACTGGGACCTCTCGGTCACCGTCGGCATCCAGAAGGGCACCGGCCCCTACCTGGAGCTGCCCGACACCTCCACTCCGCTGACCGCGACCGTCGAGGCACGGCTGCCCGACCACACCGACGACAGCTGCCACGCCTGGACGCGTGCCTCCTACTGGGAGGCCGAGGCCGGAGCCGGCTCCGTGCCCGCGCCGGCAGACGCCCAGTGCATCGATGCCGTGGTCGGCACCATGCCGAGCGTGCTCGTCGACCTCGGCGACACCGGCCTGCAGGCCGGCGTTGCGGTCGAGATGGACGCCGCCGACGCCAACGGCAACGACGGGCGGGTCTACCTGCCCTCCATCTACGACCGCGAGCTCGGCTTCACGACCTCGGCCACCGGCACTGGGGGCCTCGACGTCTACGCCGAGTCCTTCGCCGGTGAGCTCGGCTTCTTCGACACCGTCGGAGCGATCTCGCTGACGTGGAACGACGGGACGTTCTCCGACCTGTCCTTCGACAACACCTACCTCGACGCCACGACCTTCTACAAGGCCGTCGGCGAGGGCTTCGGCAAGGCCCGCCAGTGGCTGGCCCCGCTCAACCCGGTCGTGGAGACCCTCAGCGCCCCGATCCCGGTCATCAACGACCTCGCCACCCTGGTCGGGGCCGGACCGGTCTCGATGCTCTCGATCCTGGTCAAGCGCTACCCCAACCTCGGCCTCATCACCAACCTCATCGCCTTCCAGCAGCTCGTCGGCAACCTGCCCGAGCTCAAGGACGAGCCCGAGCTGGTCAGCCTGAGCAGCATCGACGAGGGCGGCAGCTTCGAGATGGACGCCGACTCCCTCAAGGTCGGCTCCTGCTCCTCGACCGCGGTGGAGAAGCTCGACGACGGCACGACCAAGACCGAGAAGAGCAGCAAGAGCAACGTCGGCGCCGAGTCGGCCTGCGACGTGGAGGACGAGGACGAGAAGAAGGGCGAGGAGGGCGCCGAGGTGCCCGCCGAGGAGGAGCAGGAGAAGCCCAAGACCGTCACCGAGGTCTCCGGCGAGGCCTACTTCGACCTGCCCAGCATCAGCGTGCCCGTGCTCCAGGACTCCGAGCAGGTCTACAACCTGCTGCTCGGCGAGGGCGACGCCACCCTGCTCTACGTCGACCTGGGCCACCTCGGCTTCAACGTCGGCGTCTCGCGCAGCTTCGGCCCCTTCATGGTCGGCCCCGTGCCGGTCAGCGCCTCCATCGGCGGTGAGATCGGCATCGACGGCCGCATGGCCTTCGGCTTCGACACCCGCGGCCTGACCCAGAAGATCGAGGCCATCGACCCCGGCGCCACCGACCAGCTCACCGGCGGTGGGTCGGTCTTCAAGGACGGCTTCTACATCGACGACCTCGAGGAGGGCGACGACGTCCCGGAGATCGAGCTCACCTTCACCGTCGAGGCCGGCGCCGCGGTCAGCATCGGCTTCGCCGAGGCCGGGATCAAGGGCGGCGTCGTGCTCGACCTGGGTCTCGACGCCTTCGACCCCGACGGCAGCGGCAAGATCTACACCGACGAGTTCATCGGGGCCAGCGCCGGACCGAGCTGCGCCTTCAACGTCTCCTCGGGGATCGTCTTCTTCCTGCAGTTCTACTTCAGCATCGACCTGTTCCTCTTCTCCATCGAGGAGGAGTTCGACATCGTCCGCAGCCCCCGCCTCACGCTCTTCGAGTTCAACTGCGCCACCGAGGAGCCCGTGCTCGCCACGCGCGAGGGCGACGACCTGCGCCTGCTGATCGGCGAGTCCTACGCCGGCGAGCGCAAGGTCTACACCGGCCAGCAGAACGAGAAGTTCACCGTGCGCCAGCTCAGTCCGACCCGGGTGGAGGTGACCGCGTTCAACATCGTGCAGGAGTACGACGTGCCCGCCACCGGGCGCATCCTCGCCGACGCCGGCAGCGGCAACGACATCGTGCGGCTCTACCCCGGACAGCTCCTCAGCACTGAGGGCGGATCCACCAAGGTCACCACGGTGCCCGTCACCACCAAGGCCGTCGTCGACGCCGGCGCGGGCAACGACGCCGTCGTCACCGGCGGCGGTGCCGACACCGTCACCGGCGGCTCCGGCAACGACACCGTCGACGCCGGCGACGGCGAGGACACCGTGAGCGACGCCTCGGGCAACGACATCCTCGACGGCGGCGCCGGCCGCGACTCCGTCGACGGCGGCGCCGGCGACGACCGCACCAGCGGCGGCCCCTCGACCGACGAGGTCACGGGCGGCGACGGCAACGACGTCGTCGAGGGCGGTCTCGGCATGGACGTCGACTCGCTCTTCCCGACCGACGACGACGCCGCGATCGCGGCCCTCGTCGACTCCGGCGACGTCCTCGTGGGCGGCAACGGATCCGACACCGTCAACGGCGGCGACGGCTCCGACCTCACCGTCGGCGGTGCCTTCGACACCGCAGGGATCAGCCGCGACCAGCGCGTCACCATCACCGTGAGCTCCGCCAGCGGCACCCAGATCATCGACAACGACGTCTCGTTGCTCACCGTCGCGCTGCCCAGCGAGGCGTCGGTGCTCGCCTCCTGCCAGGAGCAGGGCGCGGCCTCCGACGGCGGCGTCGACGCCGTCACCGGCGGCGACGCCCGTGACTACGTGCTCGGCGGCGCCGGGGCCGACACCCTGTCGGGCGGCGGCGACGACGACATCGTCTGCGGCCGCGGCGGCGACGACCTCCTCGACGGCGACGGCTCCGACGTGCTGGTCGACGACCAGGGCGCCGACGTGGTCCGTGGTGGCGACGGTCGCGACCGCATCTACGGCTCGGGCGGCACTGACACGCTCTCCGGCGACGCCGGCGACGACCTGGCCCGCGGTGGCGAGGGTGACGACACCCTGGCCGGCGGCACCGGCAGCGACCTGCTCGTCGGCGACGCCGGCGACGACGTGGTCAAGGGCGAGCCCGCCGACCCGTCGGCTCCGCTGGGCGCCGGGCGCTCGATCGTGTGCCGCCCCTCCACGAGCATCGTGGTCGGTCTGGTCGACCTCAACGGTGACCTCTCCGGCACGGCCGAGGACGACGGGCAGCTCGAGGGCCTCCAGGTCACCGACGGCTACGTCCTGGCCGCCGGCGGCGGACGCTACTCCGGGGTCCTCGCCGGTGTCGTGTTCAGCGACGGCCGCGCCGACCTCGACGGCAACGGCAGGGTCGAGGGCCGCCCGGCCGGCGGCGCCGTGCTGGGCGACACCGGGACCGTGGAGCTGGCCGGCCTGACCGGCGCGACCGGCGACGGTGACTGCGTGCTGGGCGGCGAGGGCACCGACGAGCTCGACGGCGGTGCCGGAGGCGACTTCGTCGACGCCGGCGAGGGCGACGAGACCACGATCCGCGGCGGCGTCGGTGACGACTTCGTGCGCGGTGGCGACGGCGCCGACCTGCTGCACGGCGATGCCGGCAACGACCTGGTCTCCGGCGACGCCGACGGCGACATCCTCTACGGCGACGCCGGCAACGACGTCGTGCGCGGCAGCTCCGGCACCGACCTCCTCGCCGGCGGCAGCGACACCGCCGGTGTCGCCGACGGGGCCGACGAGGTGCTCGGCGACGGCAGCGTCGACGTGGTCGCGGGCGGCAACGCCGCCCTGGCCTTCAAGCCCGGCACCACGGGCTCGATCGTCGAGGGCGTCGACGCCACCCTCCTGGCCACCCCGGCCTCGGGTGACAACGACAAGCTCTACGGCGGCTACGCCTCCGACTGGGTCTTCGGCCAGGCCGGCGACGACCAGGTCTTCGGTGGGCCCGACGACGACAACGTCGAGGGCGGCAGCGGCGCCGACCTCGTCCAGGGCGACGACGGTGCCGACCTCCTCGTCGGTGGGTCCTCGACCTCGGGACCGCTGACGCTCAACCGCTCCGGTGCGGGTCAGGCCGACGGCGCCGACACCCTCGTCGGCGACGAGGGGGTGGACGAGATCGACGGCCAGGACATCCTGGCCGGCGACAACGCCAAGCTCGTGCCGCCGTCGCAGAACACCGCGGCCGCGCGCACCTGGTGGGCGCGGATCCGCCCGACCGTGGGCATCACGCTCTACGACACCGCGACGACCCAGGCCCCGGCCACGGCCGTCTCGGGCTCCGACACGCTCTACGGCAACGGTCAGGACGACCTCCTGCTCGGCCAGGGCGGCAACGACACCGTCTACGGCGGTGACGGTGTCGACGCCGTCGAGGGCGCAGCCGGCGCTGACACGCTCTTCGGCGAGGCCGGCGACGACCACCTCATCGGTGGCTCGTGGGTGGCCGGCTCCTACGACGGGATCTCCACCGACACCGTCGACGGCGGCGAGGGCAACGACCTCGTCCTCGGCGACAACGGCACCGTCACGGGTGCGGGCACCACGGCCGACCCGGCCAAGGTCACCCTGCTCGACCAGCCCGCCACCGGCGGCACCGCACCGGTCTCCACCTACGGCCCCGACCGCCTCGGCGGCGGCGTCGGCGACGACCTGGTCTTCGGCCAGGGCGGCGACGACGAGCTGCGCGGCGGCGACGGCTACGACGGCCTCGAGGGTGACGCCGGCTCCGACCGGCTCTTCGGCGAGGCGGGCGACGACGCCCTCACCGGCGGCAGCTCCTCGGCCGACGGCGTCATCGGGGCGACCCGCGCTGGCACCGGTCAGCTCGACGGGGCCGACGCCCTGGACGGCGGCACCGGCGACGACGTGCTGGCCGGCGACAACGCCCGCCTGGTCCGTCAGGACGGCCTGCGCGCCGACGGCACGACCCGACGCGACATCGCGCTCTTCGACCTCGACCGCGCCACGGCGCGCGCCGCGGCGGGCACGGGCGGTGCCGACACCCTCGTCGGCGGTGACGGTCGCGACCTCGCCTTCGGGCAGGGCGGCAAGGACCGCGTCGACACCGGCACCGGCGACGACTACGCCGAGGGTGGAGCCGACGACGACACGCTGCTCGGCGGCACCGGTCAGGACGACCTCCTGGGCGGCGGCTCCTCCAACACCGGGGTCGTCATCAGCGGCAACGGCACCGACGACCGGCTGCTCAGCGTCGTGCGCGCCACGTCCGACAGCTCGGCGACGGGTCTGGTCGACGGCAACGACGCCATCGACGGTGGAGCCGACACCGACGTCGTGCTCGGCGACAACGGCCGCATCACCCGCGGTGGTCCCAACCAGCTGCTCGCCGGCGGACCCTCGGGCCCGCGCGTGGTGCGCCAGGTGGCCATGGCCGACTCCGGTCCCGGCATCTGGGCGGGCAGCGACACGCTGATCGGCGGCCAGGGCGACGACGACCTCTACGGCCAGTTCGACGCCACCGGCACCAGCCGGCCGCAGTCGTCCTACGCCGGGCAGGCCGTCTCCGGTGACGTGCTCGACGGCGGCGACGGCGACGACGCGCTCCTGGGCGACCAGGGCGTCGACGTCCCGACGGCGGCGGCGACGCTGGGCCGCACCAACGAGGTCATCCGCAACCAGACCGGCTTCCTCACCGAGACGGTGCGGCCCAACGACTCGCTGGTGCGGGTGGTCACCCAGACCGAGCCCACGGTGGGCGGCGCCGACCTCCTGCTCGGCGGCACGGGCCTCGACTCGCTGCACGCCGGGGCGGGCGACGACCTCGTCAACAGCGGCGACGGCGACGACGTCACCTTCGCCGGCGACGGCAACGACGTCGTCTGGGGCGGCGCCGACCACGACCGGATCTTCGGTGGTGCCGGTGACGACCTGCTCGACACCAAGAAGTGGATCGGCGTCCCGGCGCTGTGGATGGCCGTGGCGCCGTCGGTCGACACCGACGGACGACGCATCACCGTCAACGGCTCCGACCTGATCTACGGCGGCCAGGGGCACGACGCCCTGCAGGCCGACCAGAACGACCAGGGCCGTGTCGCCGGTGACCGCCTGGTCGACTGGACGGCGTCCTACAACCGCTACCTGGTGTGCAGCGGCTCCGGCACGGCCAACCAGGTCGTCGACGTCGCCGAGTCCACGATGGTCACGGCGCTGACCCGCCTGGCCGAGGCCACCGGATCCATCGGCGCCGCGGAGCTCTCCCTGGTGGCCAGCGGCGGCGAGCGCCTCCCGGCGTTCTCCGGCACCGCCGGCACCAACGCCTGCGAAGGGAGCTGAGCCCCGCGTCACGGCGCTGAGGAGGGCCCCCGGTCGGACGACCGGGGGCCCTCTGCCGTCCGCCACCCGATCGATGGGGGTACTAGCCCGAACGGGCCATGCCTCCGGTGCCGAGAGGGCCAGGGGGACCCCGCCCGAGCTTCCGTCTGCACGGGTGGCAATGGTCATTGCGACCTGAGCGAGATGAAGCAAAAAGTCTGCTTCGGTCCCCGCATCGGCAGACCATGGACAGGCATCCACGCGTCGGCCCTCTCGGGTCTGACCAGAACCCGAAATGGACGATCCATGATCCTGACCACCGCACCCGCTCCGGGCGCCCGGCGCGCCACTCGCCGCGCAGCCGCCCTCGTATCAACACTGCTCCTCGGCGCCAGCGGTCTCGCCATGGGCGCCGCTATGCCTGCCTCTGCGGCTTCGACGACCTTCTCGGCCGACAACGTGCCGTTGCCATTGGGCGACTCGAATGACGACTACCGACAGGTCGATGTCACGGTGCCGGTCTCGTCAGGTCCGCGGATGATCGATGACGTCGCCGTCTCGTTGACGATGAGGTCGGGCTACGTCGGCAATATCGGCGCTTCGCTGATCGCACCCGATGGGACCGCTGCGGCGCTGTTCACACCCAGAGGAGGAGGAAATCAGCTCGCTGGAACCTACGTGTTCTCCGACAGCGCCTCAGGCGATTTCGGCACTGCCCGCCAGAGTTCGCCCGTGCCCGGTGGCAACTATCGTGCGAGCTCCGCGATCGACGATGCACTCAGCGGCGTTACGTCGATCAACGGGGTATGGACCATCCGCCTGACCGACAATGAGCCAGGTTTCCCCGATGGGGGCGAGGTGACCGCAGCCAGTATCTCATTCGGCGACGGTCTGTCCGACGCCCCGACCGTGGTCGTCGACGGTGGAACCGCCGACGGGGCCACGGTGACCTCGGCGCCGACCTACACCTTCTACGTGCCCGAGCAGGGCTCCACCACGAAGGAGTGCCGCGTCGACGAGGGCGCATGGGTCGACTGCACGAGCCCCTACACCGTCGACATCAGCGAGCTCGAGGACGGCCCCCACACCGTCGACTTCCGCGCCCGCGCCGAGTCGGGCCTCCAGGGGCAGTCGGTGCGGCGCACGTTCGTGCTCGACGCCGTGCCGGACGAGCCCGCCGACACCACCGCTCCCGTCGTGACCATCTCCTCGGGCCCCGCCGACGGCGCCAGCGTCGAGTCGGCGCCCACCTTCACCTTCACCTCCGCCGACGACGATGTCGCCGGTTACGAGTGCTCGGTCGACGGCGCGGCCTTCGCGGCCTGCACCAGCCCGGTCGCCCTGAGCACGGACCCCGGTGCCCACACCTTCGCCGTGCGCGCCATCGACGAGTCCGGCAACACCGGCACCGCGGTGACACGTTCCTTCACCCAGCGCGACCTCGCCTGCGAGGAGGCCACCGCCACCCTCGCCGAGGCCAAGGCCGACCTGAGGGAGGCCAAGGCGCGCTTCGCCCGGGCCAAGGAGTCGGGCAACAAGACCCGCATCGAGCGCACCCGTGCGCTGCGCAACGAGGCCCGCGCCGACCGCAACGAGGCGCTCGCCCAGGTCGAGCAGGAGTGCTGACCGCGGCACCCTGACGGCCGACCGTCGTCCCCACGCACGTCGGGCCCCCACCGTGAGGTGGGGGCCCGGGCTACTTCAGCACCGTGGTGCCGGAGTCCTCGTCGTCGATCCAGTCCTGGCCGTCGTCCCAGAAGTCCTCGCCGCCGGCGCCCTTCTTCTTGTCCTTGCTGCCGCGCCCCGCGCCGCCGCCGACCCCGGCCGCACCACGGCCACCGGCTCCGCGGCCCCCGGCGCCGGTGCCACCGCGCGCGGCCCCACGGGCCCCGCTGCGGCTGCCGCCACGACCGCCCGCACCGGCGGCGCCCGCCGTACGGGCTCCGCCCGTGGAGCCGGGAGCGACCGCCGCGCCGCGGCCCAGGGCGCCCGAGGCGCCCGTGCGGGCCGACGCGCCGATGGCGCCGGCCTTCGTGGCGGCGTTGGAGAGCGAGCCGGTCAGGCCGCTGAAGGCACCGCTCTTGATGCCGCCCAGGAGCGCGCCGCCCCCAATGGCGCCGGCGGCCACGCCGCCCGCGACACCGCCGGGGAAGCCGCCGCCCGTGCTGCCACCCGAGCCGCCGGTGCCCGTGCCCGACGCGCCGCCGTCGGTCCAGGAGCCGGGGTCGCCGATGTCGGGGTCGGTGCCGTCGGGGACCTCCGGCTCGCCGGTGATCGGCGGCTCCGTGATGATCGGGGGCTTCGGCTCCTCGGGGTCGACCGGGTCGATGATCGGGTCGCGGTCACGATCGGGATCGCGGTCGATCCGGCCGCCCTCGTCGGGGCGCCACGTGCTGTTGCCCCCGCCGCCTCCGCCGGAGCCGTCGCCGTAGGGGTTGTCGCCGCCGCCACCGCCGCCGTTCTTCGTGCCGGGGAGGGGCTCGGGGTCGGGGATCTTGTGGATGTCCTTGAAGATGGTGATCGGCTCGTCGTAGTCGGCCTCCATCTGGTCGGCGATCTCGCGGGCGCGCTGCTCGCGGGCCTGCTCGCGTTGAGCCGCCAGGGTCGCGGAGTTGTCGGCCGTGGTCTTGGCCTGGTCGTTCTCCGCCTGGGTCTTCTCCGGGTCGGGCGTGTAGGTGATCGGCGTCAGGGACGGCAGCTCGGTGTCGATCTTGTCGCGGGCCTCGCGGGCCTTGATCACGCCGTCCTTGGCCATCTGGAGCGCCAGCTTGCCGCGGAAGGCCTCCGTGCCACGCTCGCGCATGCGGTCGGCGGAGGCACTGAGGGCGTTGAACATGGCGGGACCGGTCTCGCCTCCGATGTCCACCCCGTTCTGGGCGGCCGTCGCGAGGTGGATGGCCACCCTGTTGAGCACCTCGGAGACGTTCTCCCACGCCGTGACGCCGTTGGTGATGGCGTCGTCGCTCGACTGGTCGACGGCCTGGTCGAGGCGCGTCCGCTCGGTGCCCTTCATCGGTTCTCCAGGTTCTGGTTGATCGCTTCCACCGCGTCGGTGCTGCTCTGGATCTGCGCCAGGGCCTCCGCGGAGTGCGTGTCGGTCGTGTTGGTCCCGTCGCGGAACGTCCGGACCGCCTCGATGTAGATGTTCATCGCCTGCCGGAGGTCCACCAGGCTGTCGCGGAGGTAGTCCTTGGCCTTGTCGGCGTGTCCGCTGAGCTCGGTGCCCCGCGGCAGCGAGCCGAACGACGACCCGGCCGCCCAGTCCAGGTCGGTGGAGCTGAGGTCTCCCTCGCCCGTGCTCAGCTCGTCGAGGATGCCCTCGATGACGCCGTAGTCGATGATGAGCTCCTGCAGGGCACCCAGGACCCCTGGCAGTGGCGTGGTGTCGCTCATGAGCGCGTCCTCCTGGGACAGTCGAGATGTCGTGGGCTCAGGGTGTGGCCGAGACGCTCCTTCCCCTCGCGCTGCGACTTCTAACGTCCTCGACCCAAGTCGTCCGCCCGCGTGCGCTCCCTCGGCCGGCAGGGCCTCCCGCGGGCGGCCGCGCCCGTGGGGGGTCTGGCACGCTGTGGCCATGCTGTCCCGTGCGCGCACCGTCCTGCTGTCCCTGACCGCCGCTGCCGTCGCGATGACCGGCGTCGCGTGCTCCGACAACGGCTCGGGAGACGATCCCGACCCGTCCTCGACCGCGGCGGCGTCCCCCACCGACGCCGGCTCCGCGGGCTCCACCAGCGCCTCGGCGGAGCCCTCGGAGCCCTCGGAGCCCTCGGAGTCCGAGGCGCCAGACGGCACCGAGCTGCGGATCGAGGGGATCTCCGTCGTCGCGCCCCAGGGTGCGAAGCCCCAGGAGCTGGGCGAGGGGCTGATCAGCGCGGACTACGCCGACGGGTCCTTCGTCAACGCCGGGTCCATCCCCGACTACGGCGGGTCGCTGCGCGAGCTGGCCCAGACCGCCGCCGAGACCTCGCGCTTCCCGACCCCGCCCACCGTGCTGGCGCCGGTGGAGTACGTCGGACAGCGCTGGTGGCACCTCGCCGGGCCGGCCGGCCTGGGCGACCGGGTGGAGTCGTTCGGCACCAGCACGGGGGAGTACGTCGTCTACGTGGAGTTCGGCATCCCGCAGGGCACCAGCCGGGCCGACGCTCAGGAGCGGATCGAGTCGGTGATGGGGAGCGTCGAGCTCGGCTGAGGTGTGACGCCGCTGCGCCGGGGGGAGGGTGGGGGCATGAGGTCGTACCGCCTGGCCGCTGCTGCGGTCGTCTCCTGCTGCGGCGTACTGGTCTCGGGGTGTGGGGGCGGCTCTGAGGACGACCCTGTGGACACGGCGCAGTCTTCGACGTCCTCGGCTGGTCCGACCGGCGCCTCCTCGGGGCCGCCCTCGGCTGACTCCGATCCGACCGACGATCCCGCCACCGGCGAGCGGGTCGAGATCCCCGGCCTGAGCGTCAACGCCCCCGAGGGCACGACGGTCGAGTCGATCAGCGACGACCTGGCGCAGGTCGGCTTCTCCGGCGCCACCACCGACGCGATGCAGATCGCCTCGATCCCGTCCTTCGGCAGCACGCTGCGCGAGCAGGCCGACATCTTCCGCGAGACCTCGCCCTACGGACCCGACCTCGAGTCGCAGCAGCCGGTGGAGTACGCCGGGACGCGGTGGTGGCACCTCGCGGGCTCCGCCGACGGCGGCACCGGCCTGGGCACGACCGCCGAGGTGTTCGGCACGACGTCGGGCGAGCTGCAGGTCTACGTCGTCTTCGAGCTCGACCGCAGCGTCTCCGACGCCGAGGCGCAGGAGCGGATCGAGTCGGTGATGGGGAGCGCCGAGCTGACGGGGTGACGCGCCGACCGGTCGGCGGGCGTGGTTTCGAGACGGTCGCTGGCGCTCCCTCCTCAACCACCGGGGCCGGGTAACGCTGCCTCCTCGACGACCGGGGGTGGTTTCGAGACGGTCGCTGGCGCTCCCTCCTCAACCACCGGGGGCGGGTGGCGCTGCCTCCTCGACCACGGCGCGGTCAGGCGCTGAGCAGGACCACGACGGCGAGGAGCAGCGAGACGCCGACGACGGCGGCGGTCATCAGCAGGCCCAGGCCGAAGGCGGGCAGGGGGCGGCCGGTGCGCATCGCGCGCTCGACGCGCGCCCAGCGGGCCAGCGCGACCGCGGTGGTCAGCCCGCCGAGCAGCACCAGCACCACGACGAGGGTCAGCCGCAGCCACGTCGGCTCCGGCACCCCCAGCGACGACAGCGCGACGCCGCCGGCGAGCAGGGCCAGCGAGGTGCGCACCCAGGCGAGGAAGGTGCGCTCGTTGGCGAGCACGTAGCGCGGGTCGGGCTCCTGGCCCTCGCCGTAGACCCACGCGGGGCGGCGCGGGCGCTCCTGGCCACGGGGGCTCTCGCCGGGAGCGGGGGAGGCGGACGCGGGCACGCGACCATCGTGCCGCACGACCGCGGGCGCGGGAGGGTCGGCGGCGGGCGGTAGCGTCCGGCCATGACCGCCGGCCTCCCCCCGACCTCCGAGTTCGACACGCAGACCGCCGTCACGGCGCAGGGCGAGGGGCGCTACGCCGCCGACCTCGCCGCCGGGTGGAAGGTCGGGGGCGGCCTCAACGGCGGCTACCTGCTGGCCACCCTCGGCACCGCCGTGCGCGCCGAGCTGGCCGAGCGCGGCAAGCCCGACCCGCTGGTCATCAGCGCCTACTACCTCTCCGCCGCGACCGCGGGGCCGGCCGAGGCCCAGGTCGCCGTACGCCGCGACGGCGGCCGCGTCGCCACCGTCGCCGCCGACCTCGTGCAGGACGGGCAGACCCGCATCACCGCGCTGGCCACCTACGGCGACCTCGCCCGCGCCGCCGACGACGTGCGCACCACCGCCGTCGAGCCCGAGCTCCCGCCGCTGGAGCAGTGCGTGCGCAACACCGACGCCCCGCCCGAGGTGCGCGCGATGGCGCCGCTGATGGAGCGCTTCGACATGCGCTTCGCCCCCGAGAGCGCCGGCTGGGCGGTCGGCGCGCCGAGCCGCCGCGGGGAGATCGCCGCGTGGTTCCGCCTGCACGACGAGCGCGACCCCGACCCGCTGTCGCTGCTGCTCGTCGTCGACGCGCTGCCGCCGGTGACCTTCGACCTCGGGCTCATGGGCTGGGCCCCCACCGTCGAGCTCACCGCCCACGTGCGGGCCCGGCCCGCCCCCGGCTGGCTCAAGGTGCGCCACGCCACCCGCAACCTCGCGGGGGGCATGTTCGAGGAGGACTGCGAGGTCTGGGACTCCACCGGTCGCCTCGTGGCCCAGGCGCGGCAGCTGGCGATGGTGCCGCGAGGCGCCTGACCCGCCTGCGGACGCGGGCGTCCGCAGCTGGCGATGGTGCCGCGAGTCGCCTGACCCGCCTGCGGACGCGGGCGTCAGCGGGGCACGCGCAGCTCGCAGATCCAGCGGCGGCGGGGGTGCTCGGTGACGGTCCAGAGCCGGTCGTCGGCGGGGGTGTCGCCGGGCCAGACGGCGAGGTCCTCGGGACCCATCGGGGTCGCCCAGCGGCGGGGCCGCCAGGGGTCGGCGGCGTCGGGGGAGGCGCCGGTGACCAGGGTGCCCGGGGTCCAGGGGCCGTGGGAGGTCGTCACGTGCCAGCGCCCGCGCGAGACCACCGCGCCCTGCATGCCGGCCACCCCGCTGTCGTGCACCGAGAGCGGCCGGGCGCGTCCGTCGTCGCCGACCACGGGGGCGCCCTCGGGGGTGAGGGCGAAGCGGGCCAGGCGGCGGGTCCGGCGGCCCCGGGCGTACTCGCCGACCACCAGCTCCGGGCCCGCCGCGGGCGCGGCGGGTGAGGCGGGCGACGCGGGGGAGGCGTCGACGGAGAGGAACGAGTAGCGCAGCGGCTCCACGCCCTCGCCCGAGCCGGCGGCGTGGCCGCGCCGCACGGGCAGCACCCAGCGGTGGCCGAAGGTCTCCGCGCGGCGACCGGCCGGCACCTCGACGACGTCGTCGCCCCGGGCGCTCCAGAAGCCCTTCGCGGTGGCCGCGACGTGCAGCCACGACCCCACCCACGCGATGCCGCCCGCGTGCACCTGCAGCGGCTTCCACGACCCGTCGGCCTGCGCGCGCACCAGCAGGACGTGGTCGTAGCGGCGCGCCTCGAGGTCGACGACGCTGATCCGCGAGCCCTGGTTGCCCGGCGGCGTGGGGTCGCCGGCCATCGTCTTGGCGTACCAGCTGACCATCAGCACCCGTCCCGGCACCGGGGCCTCGGCCGCCCCCGCCGCGGCGTCGGCCGACGACGTCACCCCCTGCGGCCACCAGCGGGGGTCGCGCCGGTCGGACCCCTGCCACGTCCACGAGCGTCGCGCCGCGAGACCCGGCGACAGGGTCCGCCGCAGCCGCCGGCCCTCGTGCGGCAGGGCGGCCACCAGTCCCGCGAGACCCGCGCGCCGCCCGCCGTACGACGAGACGAGCGCGTCGATCGCGGGGCCCGCGTCGCGGCCCGGGGTGAGCCAGAGGTCGGGGTCGGTCACGGGGTCCTCCTGGTCGACGGGCGGGGCTCCAGCCTGGCAGGTCGTCCTGGTCGGGCTGCCCGGGACGGGTGGTCGAGAGGGAGGAGCGCCAGCGACGAGCGTCTCGCGATCACCGTCGGGCCGGTGGTTGAGGAGGGAGGAGCGCCAGCGACGAGCGTCTCGAAACCACTGTCCCCGGGCGTAGTGGTTTCGAGACGGTCGCTGGCGCTCCCTCCTCAACCACCGGGGCTGGGGCTCCCTCCTCGACCACCGGGGCTGGGGCTCCCTCCTCAACCACCGGGGCTGGGGCTCCCTCCTCGACCACCGGGGCTGGGGCTCCCTCCTCGACCACCGGGGCTGGGGCTCCCTCCTCGACCACCGGGGCTGGGGCGGAGCGGGTGGCGACGGCGACACCGAGCACGGCGACGACCAGGCCGACGAGCTCGCGGGCGTCGAGGGTGTCGCCGAAGCAGAGCCAGGCCATCACGGCGGTGACGGGGGGCATGAGGAAGAAGACGCTGGCCGAGGCGCCGGCCCCGCCGCGGCGCACGACGGCGCCGAGCAGCAGCAGCCCGACGATGGAGTTGACGACGGCGAGGTAGGCCACGGTGGCGACCGCGACGGCGGGGTCGTGCACGGGGCGGGTGCCCTCGAGCAGCAGCCCGAGCACCACCAGCGGCACGGCGCACACCGCGAACTGCACCACCGCCGCCCACACCGGGTCGATCGCCCCTCCGGGCGGCGTCGCGCCCGACTCGGCCGCACCGGCCTCCTCGAGGGAGTCAGAGGGCAGGCCCGCGCCGTCGGCGCGCGCCGGGGCGGCGGCCGTCCAGCGCTGGCCGAGGGTGCCGAGGCAGAGGCTGAGGGTGCTCAGCACGCCGAGGGTGATGCCGACCGCCCCGCCGGCCTCCTCGACGTCGGGGCCGAGGATCGTCACCACGCCGGCGACGCCCACGACCAGGCCGACGACCTGCACGCGGGTGACCCGCTCGCGCAGCAGCACCCCGGCGAGCACGACGGTGAGCACAGGGGAGAGCGAGTGCATCAGCGCGCCGAGGGTGGCGCCGAGGCCGACGTCGAAGGCGAGGTACATGAAGACGAACTGCAGCCCGTTCATCATCAGCCCCACCGCGCCCAGCCGCACGAGCACGCCCCGCGGCAGCCGCATCGGCCCGCGGCGCCACCGCGCCCACGCCCCCAGCAGCAGCGTCGCCACCACGAAGCGCAGCGCCAGCAGCGTGATCGGCTCCACCGCCCCGACGCCGAGCGGGCCGGCGATGTAGCCCGAGGACCACACCACCACGAAGGCCGCCGCCGGCACGAGCGGCACCTGCGGGTGCGGCAGGTGCGGGTGGTGCCGGCCGTGGTCGGTGGCGGGCCGTGGGCCGGCCGGCTGCGCCGCCGGCGGGGCGGGCGTGCGACGAGGTCCCCGAGACAGCATGGGCCCACCCTGCACCACCGGTGCGCGAGAGACCTAGAGTCGCGCTCGTGGACGGGCAGCGGGAGCGGCTGGTGGTGGGCGCGGCGCTCGTGCGCGGCGGGCGGGTGCTGGCCGCGCGGCGTACGGCTCCGCCGGAGGCGGCGGGACGCTGGGAGCTGCCGGGCGGCAAGGTCGAGGCCGGCGAGACCCCGGGCGACGCGCTGGTGCGCGAGGTCGCCGAGGAGCTGGGCTGCGAGGTCGAGGTGGTGGCGTGGCTGCGACCGCTGACGGGGCCGGCGACGGGGCCCGCAGCGGGCGCCGCCGGGGCGACCGCCGACGGGGTGGCGGTGCGGCCCGGGCTGACGTTGCGGGTGGCCACGGCGCGGCTCGTGCGCGGCGAGCCCGAGCCGGGCGAGCACGACCTGCTGGCCTGGGTCGGCCCCGACGAGCTCGACGACCTCGACTGGCTCGAGCCCGACCGGCCCTTCCTGCCCGAGCTGCGCCACGTGCTGCTCACCGCTCCGGTGGCCTCGGCGCGCGCGGTGTTCTTCTCCGACGACGACGCCCGGGCCGTGGAGCGCCGGCTGCGCGCCGACGGCTACGACGCCCACGTCGAGCGCGAGCGGCTGGCCGGGGAGGACGACGACGAGGACCACCCCTGGGCCGTGGTCACCGACGCCCCCGCCTTCGTGCTCGACGTGCTCTGCGACGAGCACGACGGCTGGCTCGACGAGGGCCTCGACGCCCCCGACGCGCCGCCCGCGCCGCCGCTGGACCTGCCGAGCGCGCCGAGGCGGATCAAAAAGCCGCAGTGAGGTGTTGGGGCCACTGACCGGCCGGTGCGCCGGTCGCGGTGCACGGCGGCGGGACTCCTGCGGCCGGGCGCCCTCCGCCCCTGTCGGACCTCGTCCCTAGGATCCTCGCCATGCCCGCAGCGCCCGCCCACGCCTCCCAGCAGCCGCCCGCCGCCACGCCCGCCGAGCAGCGGCTGCTCCTCGTGCACGCCCACCCCGACGACGAGACGATCGGCCAGGGCGCCACGATGGCGCAGTACGCCGCGCAGGGCCGCTCGGTCACCCTCGTCACCTGCACCGCCGGCGAGATGGGCGAGATCCTCGTGCCTGAGCTCGAGCACCTCGCCGCCGACAAGGAGGACCGCCTCGGCGAGCACCGCCGCGGCGAGATCGCCGACGCGATGGCCGCCCTCGGCGTCACCGACCACCGCTGGCTCGGCGGCTTCGGGCACTACCGCGACTCCGGCATGCAGTGGCACGCCGACGGCCACGCCGTCGCCGCCGACGACGTGCACGACAACGCCTTCTCCCGCGCCGACCTCACCGAGGCCGCCACCCTGCTGGTCGAGGTGATCCGCGAGGTGCGCCCGCAGGTGCTGGTGACCTACGACGAGTTCGGGGGCTACGGCCACCCCGACCACATCCAGGCCCACCGCGTCGCGATGTACGCCGCGCAGCTCGCGGCCGTGCCGTCCTACCGCCCCGACCTCGGGGCGGCGTGGGACATCGCCAAGGTCTACTGGGGCGCCATGTCGGAGAGCCGCATGCGCGCCGGCCTGCGCGCCCTGCGCGACGCCGGCGACACCACCTCCTTCGAGGGCATGGACCCCGACGGCCCGCTGCCGCACTTCGTGACCGCCGACGACGACCTGTCCTGCGCCGTCGACGCACAGGACCACGTCGAGCGCAAGATGGACGCCCTGCGGGCCTACCCCACGCAGGTCACCCTCGACGGGCCCTTCTTCGCGCTGTCCAACAACGTCGGCGCCGCCGCCTGGGGCGTGGAGTTCTACCGCCTGGTCAAGGGCGCCCTGGGCCCGGTCGGTGACGATGGGCTCGAGAGCGACCTCTTCGCCGGGCTCGCCGGCGACGCGGGCTGACCCCGCCCGTGGTGGCCGAGGCGCCGGCGCACCCCGGGGCGCCGGGGCGAGCGGCCCGACCGGGGCCGGTCGGGCTGGTGCTGCGCGTGCTCGCCGCCGCGCTGCTGGTCGCGGTGGGCGCGGCCACCGCGACCGCCGTCGTGCTGGTGCACCCGCTGTGGTGGGGCCTGCTGCTCGGCGCGGCCGCCACCCTGGCCACGGCGTGGGCCCTGCCGCGGTCGTGGTGGGCGCGCCCGCCGTGGGCGCTGGGCTGGGTGGTCGTGCTCGGCGTCGTGCTGGAGAGCTCCCCGGGGTCGGGCTACCTCGTCGCCCAGGACGTCGCGGGCTACCTGCTGCTCGGCCTCGGGCTGGTCGTCGTGGTCCTCGTCGTCTCCGACGTGACCACCGTGGTGCTCCGTCCGCGGGGCGCCGGACCCGGTGACCGGCCCGATGACCGACCCGATGACCGGACCGACGACCAGCCCGGTGCTCGGCCCCCGGAGGGCGCCGCCGCGGCCGACCCCGCGCCGCCCGCCCAGGGCCGGGGATCCTGACCCGGCGCGGGCCCTTCCTTAGGATGGGGGTCGTGAGCCCGCGAGACGACGCCAAGCCGCCCCGCCCCGACCGCGAGGGGAGCGGGGGCAAGGTCGTCGCCGCGGTCATCGGCGCTCTGGCGCTGCTCGCCGGTGGCGGCTACGCCGCGCTGGCCCTCACCGCCGGCGACAAGGTGCCGCGCGGCACGGCCGTCTCGGGCGTCGACATCGGCGGGCGCACCCAGGCCGACGCGGTCGCCGCGCTCGAGGAGGGCCTCGCCGAGCGCGAGAGCGGCCGGCTGCGGGTCTCCGTGGCCGGCTCCGACGCCGAGCCGCTGCGCATCAGCCCCGCCGACGCGGGGCTCTCGGTCGACCACCTCGCCTCGGTCGAGGCCGCGGGCGGCGAGCGCACGTGGGACCCGCGCCGCCTGTGGGACTACTACACCGGCGGCGACGACCTCGAGGCCGTCGTCGACGTCGACCCCGCCGCGCTCGACGCGTTGGTGACCCGCCTCGACGACGAGGCCGGTGCTCCCGCGGTCGACGGCGAGGTCGTCTTCGGTCCCGCGGGCGTCAGCACCGTCTCCCCGCAGCAGGGCCGTGCCCTCGACGCCGAGGAGGTCCGCGAGGCGCTGGAGGCGGCGTACGTCGCCGAGCGTCGCGCCGACCGCAGCGTCGAGCTGGAGCCGGTCGTGGTGGAGCCCGACATCGACGCCGCCGACGTGCAGGCCGGCCTGGACGACTTCGCCAACCCCGCGCTGTCGGCCTCGGTCGTGCTGCGCTTCGACGGCACGCCGCTGCGGCTGCAGCCGGCCGACTACCGCGAGGCGCTCTCGATGGAGCCCGTCGACGGGGAGCTCGAGCCGCGCGTCGACACCGAGGCGCTGAGCGCGCTGGTCGACTCGATGACCACCTCCGACGACCCGGTCGACGCCACCGTCGCGCTGGTCGACGGCCGCCCGGAGGTCGTGCCGGGCCGCCCCGGGGTCTCCTACGACCCCGACGACGTCGCCGCCGACTTCCTCGACGTGCTGACGCGCCGCGAGGGCAGGCGCGAGGTCGACGTCGCGGCCACCGTGGCCCGGCCCGACTTCACCACGAAGGACGCCCGGGCGCTGGGGATCCGCGAGCGGGTGTCGTCGTTCACGACGTACTTCCCCTACGCGGAGTACCGCAACGTCAACATCGGCCGCGCCGCGGAGATCGTCGACGGCACGGTCGTGAAGCCGGGCGAGACCTTCTCCCTCAACGACATCGTGGGCGAGCGCACGGTCGAGAACGGTTTCACCACCGGCACCATCATCAGCGACGGCGTCTTCGTCGAGGACCTCGGCGGCGGCGTCTCGCAGATGGCGACCACGACCTACAACGCCGCCTTCTTCGCCGGCCTCGAGGACGTCGAGCACAAGGCGCACTCGGTCTACATCGACCGCTACCCCGTGGGCCGCGAGGCCACCGTCGTGTGGGGCGCGGTCGACCTGCGCTTCCGCAACGACACCGACCACGGCGTGCTGGTCGACACCGCCTTCTCCGACAGCACCCCGTCGTCGCAGGGCGTGCTGACGGTCTCGATCTGGTCGACCAAGACCTGGGACATCACCACCCGGACCTCCGAGCGCTACGACTACACCGCCCCGGCCACGCAGACCCTGAGCACCGAGAACTGCCTGCCCAACACCGGCTACTCCGGCTTCTCGGTCGACGTGTGGCGCTACTTCCGGCGACCCGGTGACGACCGGCTGGTCAAGCAGGAGAAGATCCACACCGACTACATCCCCTCCGACACCATCATCTGCCGCCCGCCGGCGGGTGCCGGGCGCGGCTGACCCGAGCGGCTGACCCGAGCTGCCGGCCAGGGGTCCGGCCAGGGCCCCGACCTCAGGCCCGGGAGACGCGGAGCCGGTCGCGACCGACGTCGTGGCGACGCCCGCGCGAGTCGGTGGCCCGCGCGAGCAGGGTGTGCACGCCGGGGGCCTCGGGCACCCAGGGGTGCTCCCACTCGACGGGGCCGGCCGGCTCGTTGGGCCCGGTGAGGGTGGCCTCGTGCCAGCTCTCGCCGCCGTCGGTGCTCACCTCGACGATGGCCACGGTGGCGTCGTGCACGCACGCCGTGCCCCGCAGCACGCACATCCGCCCCTCCCGCGCCTCGACCGCGGTGTCGATCGCCACGCGGGGGTCGAGGGGCTGGCAGCCAGACGGCTGGGGGAGGCCGGCGTCGGTCATCATGCGCGTAACCATACTGACCTAGGGGAGTTACGCGAACTACTGGCTCGGCGTGTCCGGCGCGCACCCGGGCCCGTCGGAGCCGACGAGGCCGGCCGCTCTAGCCTGGGCGCGTGCTGCTCCACCTGCGCGTGACCACGCCCGCCGACCTGACCGAGTCGGTCTGCCAGACCCTCTGCCGCCACGACTGGATCACCAACGTGACCCTCCAGCGCGGCGTCGTGCTCGAGCCCGCCGGCGACCTCGTCGAGGCCGACGTGGCGCGGGAGAAGGCCGGACCGGTGATCCGCGAGCTGACCCGCCTGGGGCTGCGCGAGCGCGGCGGGATCGTGGTGACCTCGCCCACCGGCACGCCCTTCGACGCCGCCGACCGGCTCGAGCGCGCCGCCCCGGGCCATCCCGACGACGCCGTGATCTGGGAGTCGGTCGAGGCGGCCGCGGAGGCGGGCGCCGTGCCCACGGTGTCCTTCCACGTCTTCCTCGTGCTCGCGGTCGTGCTGGCCGCGGTCGCCGTGATCACCGACTCCGCGGTGCTGGTCATCGGGGCGATGGTGGTCGGCCCGGAGTTCAGCGCGATCGCGGCCACCTGCGCCGGGCTGCTGCTGGGTCGCTGGGGGCTCGTCGGCCGCGGGCTGCGGCTGCTCGTGCTGTCGTTCCTGCTCGCGATCGTGGTCGTGACGCTGCTGGCGGTGCTGGCCCGGGCGACCGGGCTGGTCACGCTCGAGGAGGTCGTGCGCGAGCGGCCCAACACCGGCTTCATCTGGCACCCCGACCGGTGGTCCTTCATCGTCGCCCTGGTCGCCGGCGCCGCCGGCGCCCTCGCGCTGGCCATCGAGAAGACCGCCACCATGGTCGGGGTGTTCATCAGCGTCACCACCGTGCCGGCCGCCGGCAACCTCGCCCTCGGCCTGGCCTTCCTCGACGGCGGCGAGATCCGCGGGTCGCTGGCCCAGCTGGGGCTCAACGTCGCCGGCATGATCATCGCCGGCACCCTCGTGCTGGTGGTGATGCGGCTGTGGTGGACGCCGATCACCGTGGCCAGCGAGCGGCTCTTCCGCCGGCTGTCGTGACCGGGCTCAGGTCCCGCCGCCCGGACCGCCGCCGGTGGAGCCGTCGTCCGGCCACGCGGCGACCCCGGGCGGGAGGAGGTAGCGCGTGAGGTGGTGGGGCAGCAGGCCCAGGCCGTCGTAGAGCGCGAGGGCGGGCTCGTTGTCGGTCTCGACGTGCAGCCACACGGTGCTCGCCCCGCGCTCGGCGCCCCACTCCAGCAGCGCGTCCATCACCTCGCCGGCCAGGCCCCGGCGACGGTGCTCGAGGCGGACCTTGAGCGCGTGCAGACCCAGCCAGTCGCCGTCGAGGATGGCGCGGCCCTCGGCGATGCGGCCCGCCGAGGTCGCGACCACCGCAAGCGCCCGCTCGCCGGTGACCTCCACGTGGGTGCGGTCGACGGCGGGGGAGAGGCCGCGCCGGCGCCGGCGTACGGCGGCCAGCGAGCCGAGCCGGAACTCGACCTCCCCGTGCGGCAGCAGCCCCCAGCCCGCGGCGAGCGCGGCGGCCTCGACCGGGCCGTCGGCCTCGACCTGCAGCAGCGCGGGCCGGTCGCGCTCGGCGTAGAAGGCCTCGACCCGGGTCAGGGCCTCGGCCACCGGCACGCCGGGGTCGCCCACGGCCAGGCAGGAGTTGGCGCGCTTGAAGGGCCGCCCCACCGGCATCGGGTCGCTGCGGGCCACCCAGTCGCCCAGGTCGCGGCGTTCGACGTCGGGGAAGGCCGAGAAGGAGTGGCCCTCGGCCTCGCGGGCCGAGACCCGCTGGCGCACCGACGCGCGCGGCGGCACCGGCTTGCCCGAGACGATGTCGCGCAGCGCGATCTCGACCGGCTCGCCCCGCTCCGGGGCGATCGTGCAGGTCTCGGCGCCCCAGGCCGTGCACGTGCCGAGCAGGTCGGTGAAGGCCGGGCCGCCCGTGGGGCCGGTCTCGGGCTCGTCGCCCGAGGCGCCGCCGCCGCGCACGATCCGCCTCACCACGACCCGCGTGCCCACGACGTGCGGACCCAAGCGGTGGGCGGGGGCGGCGTCGGGCACGCCGGGATACTAGGCTGTGGGAATCCATCAGCACCCCCAGGCCCCGGCCTGGATCTCCACTCCCAGGAGGATCCCGGTGACCTACGTCATCTCCCAGCCGTGTGTCGACGTCAAGGACCGCGCCTGCGTGGACGAGTGCCCCGTCGACTGCATCTACGAGGGCAAGCGGATGCTCTACATCCACCCCGACGAGTGCGTCGACTGCGGTGCGTGCGAGCCGGTCTGCCCGGTCGAGGCCATCTTCTACGAGGACGACACGCCGGAGGAGTGGAAGGACTACTACGACGCCAACGTGAAGTTCTTCGACGAGCTCGGCTCGCCCGGCGGCGCCGCGAAGATGGGGGAGATCGACCACGACCACCCCTTCATCGCCGCCCTCCCCCCGCAGAACCAGGACCACTGAGCGACACGGCCGGGCCGGGCGCGCGGGGCACCGTCTCCGCGCGCCTGCCCGACTTCCCCTGGGACGCCCTCACCGGGCACGCCGCACGGGCCCGCGCCCACCCCGACGGGGTCGTCGACCTCTCCATCGGCACGCCCGTCGACCCCACCCCCGAGGTCGTACGCCGCGCCCTGGCCGGCGCGACCGACTCGCCGGGCTACCCGACCACCGTCGGCCTCGAGCGCACCCGCCAGGCCGTCGTGGACTGGCTGGCGCGACGCCACGGCGTGACCGGCCTCGGGACCGACCAGGTGCTGCCGTCGATCGGCTCCAAGGAGCTCATCGGCGCGCTGCCGCTGCACCTGGGCCTGGGCGCCGGCGACCTCATCACCTACCCCGCGCTGGCCTACCCGACCTACGAGGTCGGCGCCGCCCTCGTCGGCGCCCGCGCCGTGGCCACCGACTCGCTGACCTCGCTGGGCCCCGAGACCCCGGCGCTGGTCTGGCTGAACTCGCCCTCGAACCCCTCGGGCCGGGTGCTGCCGCCCGAGCACCTGCGCAAGGTCGTCGACTGGTGCCGCGAGCGCGGCGCCCTGCTGGTCTCCGACGAGTGCTACCTCGAGTGCGCCTGGGAGACCACCCCGGTCTCGGTGCTCCACCCCGACGTCAACGGCGGCTCGCTCGAGGGGATCCTCGCGGTCCACTCGCTGTCGAAGCGCTCCAACCTCGCGGGCTACCGCGCCGCCTTCGTCGCCGGCGACACCGCGGTCGTCGCCGAGCTGCTCGCCGTGCGCAAGAACCTCGGCCTGATCATGCCCGGCCCGGTGCAGGTCGCGATGGCCGCCGCCCTCGACGACGACGAGCACGTCGTGGCCCAGCACGCCGTCTACGCCGCCCGGCGCGCCCGGCTGCGAGAGGCGCTGCTGCACGCCGGTTTCCGCGTCGACCACTCCGAGGCCTCCCTCTACCTCTGGTCGACCCGCGACGAGGACTGCTGGGACACCGTGTCCTGGCTCGCCGAGCGCGGCATCCTCGTGGCTCCCGGCGCCTTCTACGGCGCGGCCGGTCGCCAGCACGTGCGCGTCGCCTTCACCGCCACCGACGAGCGGGTCGACGCCGCCGTGGAGCGCCTCACCCGCTGACCCGGGCGGATCAGTCGAGGACGTCGACGTGCACGTGGTCGCGGTGCTCCAGGATCGCGGCGGTCTCGGGGGAGCGGCCGGAGGTGTCGGGGGTGTAGTCGCGCCAGCCCTCGTCGGCACGCCCGGAGGTCCAGATCTTCGCGTCGTAGATGACGGTGGCGACGTCGAGGCGCTCGGCCTGCGCCACGAGGTACTGCGCCACCGCCCAGCCGCGCACCAGGTTGGTCGGGTTCACCGGGCGGTAGAAGAGGTCGACGGCGCGCCCCTCGTAGTGCGCCGAGCCCTCCATGTGGCCGGTGCTGACCCCGCCGGGGGCGAAGCCGCCGACGGCCTGGCGGCCGAAGTGGCGGTCGACGTCGCGGCGCACCCGCTCGGCTCGCGCGACCAGGCCGTTGTCGCCGAGGGTGTCGGAGGCGGGCTCGGCGGAGTCGTCGCTCTCGCAGGTGAAGGCGGCCGGTGAGTTGCCGGTCAGCGCCGAGGCGATGACGCGGGCGTCGTCCTCGTGGTCGGCGTAGGCGTCGGGGAAGGCCGAGCGCTGCACGGCCTGGGCGGCGACGGTGATCTCCATCGACTCGTAGCCGTCGACCTCCTCGAGCTCGTCGTAGAAGGCGTTGGTGGCGTAGGTCGGGTCGAGGATCTGCTCCACGGTGCCCCAGCCCTGCGAGGGGCGCTGCTGGAAGAGGCCGACGGAGTCGCGGTCGCCGTAGTCGATGTTGACGATCTTCGACTCCTGGTACGCCGTGGCCAGGGCGATCGACGCCGCGCGGGCGGGCATGCCGCGGCGCACGGCGGTCGCGACGATGAGCGAGGCGTTCTCGGCCTGCTCCACGCTCAGCTCGACCGAGCGGCCGTCGACGGTGGCGACGCAGGTGTCGCCGTCGAGCGACGGCGCCACCTCCTGGTAGACGCCGTAGCCGACGGCCCCCACGACCCCCAGCGCGGCCACGGCGGAGCCCGCGGCGATCACGGAGGTCCTCATGGGTCGATTCTCCTGGGACCGGCCAAGAACCACCTGAGAACGCGCCGGTCGGTGGCTGTGGGTCCTCGACCGCGCCTCAGTTGGCGTGCAGGTCGGCGTTGAGCGCGATGCCCTGCCCGGTGCGGGCGACGGCCTCGACGGCGCCGGAGACGGAGTTGCGGCGGAAGAGCACGTTGTCGGAGCCGGAGAGCTCGAGGGCCTTGACCACGCGGGGCTCGCCGGCCTCGTCGCGCTCGCCCACGAGGCTCACCTTGGTGCCGGCGGTGACGTAGCAGCCGGCCTCGACCACGCAGTCGTCACCGAGCGAGATGCCGATGCCGGCGTTGGCGCCGAGCAGGCAGCGCTCGCCCAGGGAGATGACCTGGGTGCCGCCGCCGGAGAGCGTGCCCATGATCGAGGCGCCGCCGCCGACGTCGGAGCCGTCGCCGACCACCACGCCGGCCGAGATGCGGCCCTCGACCATGCTGGCGCCGAGCGTGCCGGCGTTGAAGTTCACGAAGCCCTCGTGCATGACGGTGGTGCCCTCGGCGAGGTGGGCGCCCAGTCGCACGCGGTCGGCGTCGGCGATGCGCACGCCGGCGGGCACGACGTAGTCGACCAGGCGCGGGAACTTGTCGATCCCGAAGACGGTGACGTGCTGGCCGCGGGCCTTCAGCCGGGCGCGGGTCAGCTCGAAGCCCTGCACGGCGCACGGGCCGGCGGAGGTCCACACGACGTTGGCCAGGTGGCCGAAGACGCCGGCCATCGAGATCGTGTGGGGGCGCACCAGGCGGGAGGACAGCAGGTGCAGGCGCAGCCAGACGTCCTCGGTGGAGGTGGGGTCGGCCTGCAGGTCGGCGATCTCGACCAGGCGCACCTCACGGCGCACGCCGCGGGCCTCGTCGCCGCCGACCAGGTCGGTGAGCTCGCGCGGGGCGGTCGCGTCGGCCGGGGTGTCACCGAGGCGGGGCTCGGGGAACCACACGTCCAGCACGGTGTCGTCGCTCGTCACGGTCGCCAGGCCGTGGGCCCAGGCGCGGGTCGGGGTGGCGGTCGGGTCGTTGGCCTCAGTCACGGCGGCAAGCCTAGGCGGGCCCGCCCCGCGGCTCGTCCGCGGTCCACGACCCCGGACGGCAGCGCCCGCCACCGCGGGCGAGGCGCGCTGCCACCCGCCCCGACCCCGATCCTGGGGAGGCGGTGTGGTGCTCGCCGCCGTGGGGCTTAACCTGGAGACGTCCGGCGGGGGGTCGGACGTGCCGGTGCTTCGGGGGGAGCCATGAGCGAGCAGCACGCCGCGGCGTCCGCGAGGGCGACACCGTCCACCACAGCCGGCGCAGGCGGGTCCGCCGCCTCGCTCCCGTCGGCCCTGCCGGGCCGCACCCACCTGCTGCCCGAGATCGCCGACGCCGTGCACACCGCCGGGGTGCTCGTGCTGCGCGGGCGACCGGGCATCGGGGTCTCGGCGGCCCTGGCCACCGTGGCGCCCCTGGCCGCGGCCACCGGCGTGCGCTGCCTCGCCGCGGCCGCCGACCGCTGGGCCGCCGACGACGTGAGCGTGCTCGACACCCTCCTCGGCGATCTCGACGGCCGCCCCGCGCTGGTGCGTCCCGCCGACGCCGACGAGGTGAGCCGGCGCCTCGCCGGCCGCGGCGTCTGCGCGCTGCCCGGCCCGGGCGGGATCGCCCCCGACTCCCCGGTCGTGCTCGTGGTCGACGACGCCCACCTGCTGGGCCCCACCGCCCAGTCGCTGCTCGCGGTCGCGGCCCGCGAGCCCGGCGTCGCGGTCGTCGTCGGCGCCCACGGTGCCGTGCCCGCGCTCGAGGACCTCCCCGGCGCGCGCGTCCTCGACCTGCCCGGCCTCGACCGGGCCGCGGTCGCCGAGGTGGTGTCGCGGGCGCTGGGGGAGCAGGTCGAGCCGGGCTCCTCGCTGGCCGCCGGCTACGCCCGCGCCAGCGGCGGCGAGCCCGGTCGCCTGACGGCGGTGCTCGACCTGCCCGACGCCCGCGCGGCCCTCGACCTCGTGCGCTGGGCGCCCGACCCGTCGCAGACCGCGATCCGCCTCGAGGACGTGCTGCCCGTCGTCGTCGGCGGGGTCGTGGCCGGGGCCGGCGACCGCGACCTGGACGCCTGGGCCGTGCTCGCGCTGGCCGGGGCGGGGGCGCCGAGGGGGCTGCTCGACCACGCCCTGGGGGCCGGCTGGCAGAGCGCCGGGGTCGCGGCCGGCCTGCTGCGCGAGGGACCCGAGGGGGTCGCCTACCGTCACGACGCCGTGCGGCGCCTGGTCGAGCAGACCGTGCCCCCCGCGGTGCGCGCCGGCCTGCTGCACCGTCTCGCCGTGGCCGCGCTCGAGTCCGGCTGCCCGCCGCGGGTCTCCGCGCGGCTGCTCCTCGCCGCCGGCCCCGTCGACGTCGAGCTGGCGGTGCGCACCGCCGAGGACGCCGCGGCCCACCTGCGCGACGCCGGTGAGCGCGCCGAGGCCCGCGCCCTGCTGACCCGCGTGCTCGAGCTGCCGGTCACCGAGCCCGCCGCCCGCTGACCCGTCCGGAGGACGGCGGGTCCGGGTGGACCCGGTCGCCCCCGGTTCGAGGCCGCCCCGGGGGCTGCCGCGCGTGACCATCGACACCGGGCGTCGTTGGGCGGGTGATCCCGTCTCCCCCCGAGAGGCCGCTCCCGTGCGCCGTACGCCGCTCCGCCCGTCCACCGCCCGGCTGCGCCCGGCCGTCGCCCTCGCCGCGGCGGCCCTCGCCTTCGTGAGCGCCCTGACCGGCGTGGAGGCCCTTACGGCCGGGCCGGCCGGGGCGGCCGGTGCCGGTGCGCCGGGGCCCGACCTGCGACCCACGCGCGCGCAGGTGCTCGAGGCCCTCGACTGCACCGGTGACCTCACCCGCGGCCGCGCTCCGGTGCTCCTCCTGCACGGCACGACGTCGAGCGCCGAGGCCAACTGGTCGTGGAACTGGGACCGCGCCCTCGACGCCCGCGACCGCGCCCACTGCGACCTGCAGTCGCCCGACAGCGCCAACGCCGACATTCAGGTCAACGGCGAGTACGTCGTGCGCGCGATCCGCCTCATGCACCGCCGCGCCGGGCGCGACATCAGCATCGTGGGCCACAGCCAGGGCGGCATGGTCGGCCGCTGGGCGCTGAAGTACTGGCCCGACACCCGCGGCATGGTCGACGACTACGTCGGGCTCTCCTCCTCCCACCACGGCACCGAGGTCTTCGGCGCCGTCTGCGAGACCCTCGGGCGCTGCACCCCGGCCAACTGGCAGCAGCTGGCCGGCTCCGACTTCCTCACCGCCCTCAACCGCGGACGCGAGACCTACGACCGGGTCGACTACACCGCGATCAGCACGCGCTACGACGAGGTCGTCGTGCCCAGCACCTCGGCCCACCTCGCCCCCGGGAGCAACGTCACCAACGTCGCGGTGCAGGACCTCTGCCCGACCGAGGTCGTCGACCACTTCGGCATGGCCTACGACAACGCCGCCTGGCTGATCGGCCTCGACGCCCTCGAGCACCGCGGGCCGGCCCGGCTCGACCGCGTGCCCACCGCGACCTGCGGCCAGCCGCTGATGCCCGACGTCGACCCCGTCACCTTCCCGGCCGAGGTGGCCGCGGCCCTCGCGCAGACCGCGCGGTCGAGCGCCACCTCGCCGATGGTCACCGCCGAGCCGCCGCTGGCGCCCTACGCCCGCTGACCCCGGGCCCCGTGGCCCGGCCCGGCTCCGTGGGCCCGGCTCGCAGGCCGGCAAAGCGGGCCCGGATCAGTGGGCCCGGCTCAGTGGGCCCGGCTCAGTGGGAGCCGAGCCGTCCGGTGAGCCGCCCGTGGCGCTCGGCGCTGGCCTCGTTGAGCCCCACGATGTCGGCGCGCTTGCCCTTCGCGGCGTACTTGGTGGTGATGGCGTCGAGGGAGGCCACGGTGGAGGCGTCCCACACGTGCGACTCGCTGAGGTCGATGACGACGCGCGCGGGGTCGCCGACGTAGTCGAACTGGCGGTAGAGGTCGTTGCTGGAGGCGAAGAAGAGCGCCCCGGTGACGCGGTAGACCGCGGTCTCCTCGCCGTCGCTGCCCACGGTGAGCTCGCGGTCGACCTCGGTGAGGTGGGCGACGCGGCGGGCGAAGAGGGTCGTCGCGACGAGCACGCCGACGACGACGCCGATGGCGAGGTTGTGGGTGGCCACGGTGACCGCGACGGTCGCCACCATCACGGTGGTCTCCGAGCGCGGCATGCGCCGCAGCGTCTGCGGGCGCACCGAGTGCCAGTCGAAGGTGCCGACCGAGACCATGACCATCACCGCGACCAGCGCGGCCATCGGGATGATCGAGACCACGTCGCCGAGACCGACCACGAGGACCAGCAGGAAGACGCCGGCGAGGAAGGTGGAGATGCGGGTGCGGGCGCCGGAGGCCTTCACGTTGATCATCGTCTGGCCGATCATCGCGCAGCCGCCCATGCCGCCGAAGAAGCCCGTGATGACGTTGGCGGTGCCCTGGCCCCACGACTCACGGGTCTTGTCGGAGTGGGTGTCGGTGAGGTCGTCGACGAGCTTCGCGGTCATCAGCGACTCCAGCAGCCCGACCAGCGCCATCGCCAGGGCGTAGGGGGCGATGATCTGCAGCGTCTCCAGCGACAGCGGCACGTCGGGCACGAAGAGCGCGGGCAGGGAGTCGGGCAGCTCGCCCTCGTCGCCCACGTCGGGCACCGACAGCGCGGCCAGCACGGTGAAGCCGGTGAGCGCGACGATCGCGACCAGCGGAGCGGGCACGACCGTCGTGACGCGCGGCAGGCCGACCATGACGGCGATGCCGACGGCCACCATCGGGTAGACCAGCCACGGCACGTCGACGAGGTAGGGCACCTGCGCCAGGAAGATGAGGATGGCCAGGGCGTTGACGAAGCCGACCATGACCGAGCGCGGGATGAAGCGCATCAGCCGGCCGAAGCCGGCCAGGCCGAGCACGACCTGCAGCACGCCGCCGAGCAGCACGGTGGCGATGAGGTAGTCGTAGCCGTGCTCGCGCATCACCGGGGCGATGACCAGGGCGACGGCCCCGGTGGCCGCGGAGATCATCGCCGGGCGCCCGCCGAGGAAGGCGATGGAGACGGCCATGGTGAAGGAGGCGAAGAGGCCGACCTGCGGGTCGACGCCGGCGATGATCGAGAACGAGATCGCCTCGGGGATCAGCGCCAGGGCCACCACGAGGCCGGCCAGCACCTCGGTGCGCAGCAGCGCGGGGGAGCGCAGCGCCTCGCGGACGCCGGGCTGGCGGGGCGGCGGCGTGGCGTCAGGCCGGGCGTCCGGCACGTCGGCCGGCAGGGAGGGGGTCGTGGTCACGAGGCTCCGTTCGGGGGCAGGGCACACCGGCACGCCCCGGTCCGCGCGGCGTGCGCGGGCGGTCGGGAGCGTCGGTGGACGGGATGGGAGGGTGGTGCGCGCCGGGCGCGCTGCCGGCGTCGTCGCCGGCGGAAGTCTGGGCGCAACCCTACCCTTACGTGAGGGTAGGGTTGAAATCGCTCCCGCCCGACGCCTGCGCGAGCACACCCACCGACCGAGGAGACCCAGGTGAGCGAGGAGACCGCCGGCCCCGCGGCCGACCCGTCCGACCCGATCCCGGAGGCGCGCGCCATGCACATCGGTGAGGTCGCCACCCGCACCGACCTGTCGCTGCGCAGCCTGCGCCACTGGGACGAGGTGGGCCTGCTGCGTCCCTCCGGCCGCACCGACGGCGGCTTCCGGCTCTACACCGAGCGCGACGTCGAGCGGATCCTGCTCATCCGCCGCATGAAGCCGCTCGGCTTCAGCCTCGAGGAGATGGGCGCCGCCCTGGCCGACCTCGACCTCCTCGCCGAGGAGGGCCCCGGTCCCGACACGGGCCCCGGCGCCCCGCGAGCCGCGGCCCGCGAGCGGCTCGCCGCCGTGCAGGCCGAGGCGGCCGCCCGCCGCGAGAAGCTCGTGCGGCAGCTCGCCATGGCCGACGAGTTCCTCGACCTCCTCGGCCGCCACCTCCCCTGACCACCCACCCCGCCGGGGCCGGACGACGAAGGACCGGGCCCGTCACGCAGCGACGGGCCCGGTCCGGCCGGGGGGCGCCCGGAGGGCGCGGGGGTGCGGTCAGTCGTCGTCGTTGTCGGTCTCGGTGCCGCTGACGTCGCCGGAGACGGCGTCGATGCGCACGGTCTGCTCGGTGGTGCCGTTCTGCACCTGGACCTCCCACTCGGCCGCGCCGTTCTCCAGGTCGAGGTCGACGTCCTCGACCACGCCGCCGGCGACCTCGCCGCGGGCGGCCTCGACGGCCTGGCGGTAGTCGACCTGCACGTCGTTCAGCAGCTGCTGGCGCTCGGCGAGGTCGTCCTGGTCGTCGGCGTCGTCCTGGTCGACGTCGGGGCCGCGCTCGACCGAGGAGCCGTCGGCGGAGACGACCACGTCGTTCTCGACGCCCTGACCGTCGACGACGGTGATCTCCCAGCCGCCGGCGTCGTCGCGGTCGATGGAGAAGAGCGTGCTGCCCTGCACCGAGCCGACGGCGGTCGCCGCGGCGGCGAGGAGCGCGCGCTCGTCGCCGGAGCCGCCGGTCGAGCCGCCGGTCGAGGCGTCGTCGGAGGCGTCGTCGGAGGAGTCGGTCGACGGCGAGGCCGAGGCGGTCTCGGTGACGGTGGCGGTGGGCGCCGGGGCGGTGACGTCGTCGTTGTCGTCGTCGGAGTCGCCGCAGGCGGCGAGGCCGAGGGCCAGCGGGACGACGGCCGCGACGGCGAGGCTGCGGCGCAGGCGACGCCCGGGGGTGCGGCCGGTGAGGGTGGCGGTCGTGGTGCGGACGGTCTTCGTCATGGTCGTCTCCTGGATCGGGGTGGTCTTCCTCGAGGTCTCCTCGAGCACAGGCACCACTCTGCGGCGGTGCGCACCAACGCGGCTCCAAGGGAAGGTCAAGGCGACGCTAAGACGCGCGCCGGCCCCCGCCGGCCCCCGCCGGACCACCGCGGGAGCCGAGCGGTGCGGCGTACGGCGGGGGCGACGGGGAACCGGTTGGCCGGGGACGGGCCCGGCTGGCTACCCTGGGAGCACAGGCGCTCGAGCCGTCATCAGCGGCGAGCCTCCGGAAGAACGGGCCGCGCGGTCCCCGACCGCGCGACCTCACTAGACCCGGACGGGTAGGCCCGTCACAGCCCGCAACGAGCGGCCCCGCCCGACGCACGCGCCCACCGGCGCGCACGGCGCGGCAGGGCAAGCGAGGTGGTACCGCGGTCCCCGTCAGGGAGTCGTCCTCGTGGTGAGGCAGCCCACGACCCGACGCACCGCAGGAGATGACCCCGATGACCTATCCCCAGGTCTCCACGGCCGGCCAGGCCGCCGTCCCGTCCGCGCCGCGCTTCCCCGAGATCGAGGAGAAGGTGCTGGCCTACTGGGCCGCCGACGGCACCTTCCAGGCCTCGGTGGAGCAGCGCAGCGCCGGCGACGACGGCTCGGGGGAGTTCGTCTTCTACGACGGCCCGCCCTTCGCCAACGGGCTGCCGCACTACGGCCACCTGCTCACCGGCTACGTCAAGGACCTCGTGCCGCGCTACCAGACGATGCGCGGCAAGCGCGTCGAGCGCCGCTTCGGCTGGGACACCCACGGCCTGCCCGCCGAGCTCGAGGCGATGCGGCTCAACGGCATCAAGACCACCGACGAGATCGTCGAGATGGGCATCGACAAGTTCAACGACGCGTGTCGCGAGTCGGTGATGAAGTACACCGGCGAGTGGCGCGACTACGTCACCCGCCAGGCGCGCTGGGTCGACTTCGACCACGACTACCGCACGATGAACCCCGACTACATGGAGTCGGTGATCTGGGCCTTCAAGAGCCTGCACGACAAGGGCCTGGTCTACGAGGGCTTCCGCGTGCTGCCCTACTGCTGGAACGACGAGACGCCGCTGTCGAACCACGAGCTGCGCATGGACGACGACGTCTACCAGAACCGCCAGGACCCCGCGGTCACCGTCGGCTACACCCTTCACGCCCGCGACGGCGTCGAGGGCGACGCCGAGCTCGACGGCGCGAAGGTGCTCATCTGGACCACCACCCCGTGGACCCTGCCCTCCAACCTCGCCGTCATGGTCGGCTCCGACATCGACTACGTCGTCGTCGAGGCGCCCGTGCCCGGCACCGAGGCCACCGCGCGCTACCTGCTGGCCGAGGCCCGCCTGGGCGCCTACGCCCGCGAGCTCGGCGACGAGCCGGTCGTGCTCGCCCGCCGTCGCGGCGCCGACCTGGTCGGCCTCACCTACACCCCGCCCTTCTCCTACTACGCCGACCACGACCGCGCCTTCCGCGTCGTGGCCGCCGACGACGCCGTCACGACCACCGACGGCACCGGCGTGGTCCACACCGCCGGCGCCTTCGGCGAGGTCGACAAGGAGGTCACCGACCGCGAGGGCATCGAGGCGGTCATGCCGGTGGGCAAGGACGGTCGCTTCACCGCGCCGGTGACCGAGTACGCCGGCATGCAGGTCTTCGACGCCAACCCCCACGTGATCGACCACCTGCGCGCGGCCACCCGGGGCGCCACCGGCGAGGAGGCCGGCGCGGTCACCGCCGGCACCGTCCTGCTGCGCCGCGAGACCTACGACCACTCCTACCCGCACTGCTGGCGCTGCCGCGAGCCCCTCATCTACAAGGGCGTCTCGTCGTGGTTCGTCGAGGTCACCGCGATCAAGGAGCGGATGCTGGAGCTCAACCAGCAGATCCGCTGGGTGCCCGAGCACATCCAGGACGGCCAGTTCGGCCGGTGGCTGGAGAACGCCCGCGACTGGTCGATCACCCGCAACCGGTTCTGGGGCTCCCCAGTGCCGGTGTGGAAGAGCGACGACCCGGCCTACCCCCGCCTCGACGTCTACGGCTCCTTCGCCGAGCTCGAGCGCGACTTCGGCGACCTGCCCCGCAACGCCGACGGCGAGCGCGACCTGCACCGCCCCTGGGTCGACGAGCTGACCCGCCCCAACCCCGACGACCCGCGCCCCGAGGGCGAGCGCTCCACCATGCGCCGCGTCACCGACGTGCTCGACGTGTGGTTCGACTCGGGCTCGATGTCCTACGCCCAGGTGCACTACCCCTTCGAGAACGCCGACTGGTTCGACGGCACCGCCGCGGCCAAGGGCCACTTCCCGGGCGACTTCATCGTGGAGTACATCGGCCAGACCCGCGGCTGGTTCTACACCCTCCACGTCCTGGCCACCGCGCTCTTCGACAAGCCCGCCTTCTCGGCCTGCGTCAGCCACGGCATCGTGCTGGGCTCCGACGGCAACAAGATGAGCAAGTCGCTGCGCAACTACCCCGACGTGCGCGAGGTCTTCGACCGCGACGGCGCCGACGCGATGCGCTGGTTCCTCATGTCGAGCCCGATCCTGCGCGGCGGCAACCTCGTGGTCACCGAGCAGGGCATCCGCGACTCGGTGCGCCAGGTGATGATGCCGCTGTGGAACAGCTGGTACTTCTTCCAGCTCTACGCCAACGCCGCCGGCGAGGGCGGCTACACCGCGCAGCGCTCCACCGCCTCCACCGACCCGCTCGACCGCTACCTGCTGGCCAAGACCCGTCAGTACGTCGAGCAGATGACCGGCGCCCTCGACGACTACGCCGTCGCCGAGGCCTGCGACGTCACGCGCTCCTTCCTCGACGTGCTGACCAACTGGTACATCCGCCGCTCCCGCGAGCGCTTCTGGCAGGGCGACGCCGCGGCCTTCGACACCCTCCACACCGTGCTCGAGGTGGTCTGCCGCACGACCGCCCCGCTGCTCCCGCTCACCACCGAGGAGATCTGGCGCGGCCTGACCGGTGGCCGCTCGGTGCACCTCACCGACTGGCCGACGCCCGAGGAGCTGCCCGGCGACGACGCGCTGGTCGCGGCGATGGACCAGGTGCGCGACGCCTGCTCGGCCACCTCCGCGCTGCGCAAGGCCGGCCAGCTGCGCAACCGGCTGCCGCTGCCGGCCCTCACCGTGGTCGTGGCCGACCCCGCGCTGCTCGCCGGCTTCGAGTCGATCCTCGCCGACGAGGTCAACGTCAAGACCGTGCGGCTGCTGGGCGCCGACGCGCCCGAGGCGGCGTCGTACGGCGTGTCGCAGCGGCTCACCGTCAACGCGCGCGCCGCCGGGCCCCGGCTCGGGCGCGAGGTGCAGGTCGCGATCAAGGGCTCGAAGTCGGGCGACTGGTCGGTGGCCGAGGACGGCACCGTCACCGCGGGCGGTCTCGCGCTGGTCGAGGGGGAGTACACCCTCGAGACCGTCGCCGGCGCCGCCGACGACACCACCGCGGTCGGCCTGCTGCCCCGCGGCGGCGGCTTCGTGGTGCTCGACACCGCCGTCACCCCCGAGCTCGCGGCGGAGGGCCTGGCGCGCGACCTGGTGCGCGCGGTGCAGCAGGCCCGCCGCGACGCCGGCCTCGACGTCTCCGACCGGATCGCGCTGACCCTCACCGGCGGCCCGGCCGTGCGCGGGGCCGCCGCCACCCACGAGGCCCTCATCGCGGGGGAGACCCTGGCCACCTCGTTCTCGGTGGTCGACCCCGACCAGGGCGGCACGCCCACCGGGGCCACCGAGGTGGTGGTCGGCGACGGCGAGAAGGCCGGCGTGCACGTCGCCCGCGCCTGAGCCCGGCCGGGGCCCCACGGGCCGGTGACCCCGGCCCGTGGCCGGCCCGTGGCAGGGTGGGCCCATGGTGCTGGCGACGTGGAAGGACCTGTGCCTCGACGCGGTCGACGTGGAGGCGCAGTCACGCTTCTGGGCGGCGGTCACGGGCCTGGAGGAGCGCGACGACCCCACGCACCGCCACCTGGTCGGGCCCACGCCTCGACACACGATCTGGGTCAACGCCGTCGACCGGCCCCACGTGACGAAGAACCGGCTGCACCTCGACGTCGACTCCGGCCCCGTCGAGGAGCTCGTGGCCCTGGGCGCGCGCGTGCTCTCGCGGCCCGCCGCCACCGGCTTCGGGTGGCACGTGATGGCCGACCCCGAGGGCAACGAGTTCTGCGCCTTCGAGCGCGACGACCCGCCGGCGGTGCGCCTGCACGGCGTCGGGGTCGACTGCGTCGACCCGGGCCGCGTGGCCCGCTGGTGGGCGGACGTCCTCGGGGCCGAGGCCGTGCACGACGAGGGCGGCTGGTGGACCGTGGCCGGCGTGGCCGCCGACGAGCGGATGACGCTGGACTTCAACGCGGTGCCCGAGCCCCGCACGGTGCCGCACCGGGTGCACTGGGACGTCACCGGCGACGTCGAGGCCCTGCTCGCCGCGGGCGCGCACCGGCTGTGGGAGACCGAGCGCTGGTCGGTGCTCGGCGACCCCGAGGGCAACGAGTTCTGCGTGTTCGCCCCCGAGGGCTGACCGGGACCGGTCAGTCGTCGGCGAGCTCGACCTTGGTGGCCGCGATCCGCTCGAGCAGCTGCTCAAGGGCCTCCTCGAACTCGGTGGCCGAGTGGTCCTGGGCCAGGTCGGCGCGCAGCCGCGCCACCGTCGGGTGCTGCCGCAGCGCCTCGTTGTCCTCCTCGCCGTCGTCGACGACGTCGAGGGGGCCGATGTCGGCGCCGTGGGAGGCGACCTCGAGCAGCAGGTTGCCCAGCAGGAAGCTGGTGAACGAGCGGTAGGCCGCCACCGCGGCCGCGTCGCTGAAGCCCTCGGAGGTCAGCCCGGCCAGGAACGACTCCACCCAGTCCAGGCTGCGCAGCGGCGGGCGCAGCCACGGCGCCTCCGGCGGGCGCGAGGCCACGAGCGGGAAGGCCTGGATGTGGGCGAGCGCCACGCGCCGCACCCCGTGGGCCATGCGCTGGAGGAAGTCCTGCCAGCCGTTGTCGGGGGTGCTGAGCACCTCGGGATCGGCGTACATGCCGGAGATGAGCGACTCGACGACGGCGTCGAGCAGGTCCTCCTTGCCCGGCACGTAGCGGTAGAGCGACATCGCCTCGACGCCCAGGCGCTTGCCCAGACGGCGCATCGAGAGTCCGCCGGGACCGACCTCCTCGAGGAAGACCAGCGCCTCGGAGACGATCCGGTCGCGGTCGAGCGGCACACGGGCCGAGGGGGGTGCGCCGCCGGCCACGATGGCCGCGTCGGCGTCGGGCAGCGGGGGCTCCTGGCCGTCGCCGGGGGCAGGGCCGACCGCGGCCGCGTCGGTGACGGGCCGGTCGTGGTCGGGGTGCTCGGCGGACGACATGGGGGTGCTCCTCGGCTGGGGGTTCCACGGTAGCGACGACCGCGGTGACGCCGTCGTCCGGGCCGACCCTCCGGCACGTGGTGACGTGCGAGGGAGGGTGGACCCGGACGACGGGGTGGAGCACGCGACCGGGGGGAGTCGCGGTGGTGGTGCGGGGGGCTGGGGTCGGCTGGGGTCAGCGACCGAGGCCGGCGCGGTCGACCTTGCGGTGGAAGTGCATGCCGGCCAGGCCGCCGAGCAGGGCGCCGACGAGGCTGACGACGACGACGCCGACGAGCACGGCGATGGCCTGCAGGGTGAGGTCACCCGCGTCGACCGGGATGCGCGGGAAGGAGTTGATGTCGCCCAGCACGTCGTACTGCGAGCCGGCGACGGCGCCGAGGACGGCCACTACGATCGCGGCCACGACGGCCCAGGCCCACACGGCGAAGCCCTGCTTCATGCCGTCGAAGCGCGCCATGCGGCCGGCGACGTAGCCACCGGAGTAGTAGGAGAGGAAGACGACGACCAGCACCAGGATGACGCCGGCCCAGCCGATCTCCTCGGCCTGGAGGCCGTTGCCGGTCGCCGCGTCGGCGACCTCGGAGGCGCTGGAGACCAGGCCCACGCCGGCGCCGGCGGCCGCGACGAGGGCGGTCAGCAGCACGGCCATGCCGGTGGCGGTGAGCCAGCCGAAGAAGGCGACGAAGGGCTTGATGCCCCCGAAGCGCTCGCGCTCGCGGTCGACGACGTCGCGGCGCGACTCGGTCGGGGTCGCGTCGTGGTTGTGATCGTGTCCGGACCCGAGGGGTGAGGTGGCGGTCATGGCGTCCTGCTTTCGTCGAAGTGGTGACCGGGCCGCCCGTTTGACCGGGGGGCTACGGTGAAACTGACTTACGACGTAAGTCAACCGGAGCGGCCGCCGCGGCTGCTCACCCCGAAGGCCCGACCTGGGCCACAGACGAAGGAGTAGCCATGGGTATCGCCGACAAGGCCAAGAACGCCGCTCAGGACGCCGCCGGCAAGGTCAAGGAGACCGTGGGCGACGTCACCAACAACGAGAAGCTCGAGGCCGAGGGCAAGAAGGACCAGGCCGCGGCCTCGGCCAAGAAGACCGGCGAGGGTGTCAAGGACGCCTTCAAGGGCTGACGTGGGCAAGCCCAAGCGCACGATCCTCCAGCTGCTCGGCTGGCTGGTCTGGAAGCTGCTGGCCCTCTTCGGGGTCAAGTTCGCTAAGGACAAGCTCAAGCAGGGCGAGCGCCGTCGCTGAGGTCCCCGAGACCTCCGCGACCGAGCGCCGCTCGCGCGCAGCCACCACGACCCCCGACGGCCGTCGGGGGTCGTGGTGCGTCCGGACACCGCCCGGTCGTCCGGCGTACGCCGGGGCGTCGCGCGCCGCCGGGGCCCGGCGCGCGCCTCGGCTGGTTGACTAGCGCCATGCCGCAGACGCCCGTGACGACCCCCGTGCTCGACCTGACCGCCGACGCGGTCACCCTCACCCGCCAGCTGTGCGACATCGAGTCGGTCAGCCTGGGGGAGCGCGACATCGCCGACGCGGTGGAGGAGGCGCTGCGGGCCCTGCCCCACCTGGAGGTGGTGCGCCGCGGTCACACGGTGGTCGCGCGCACCGACCTGGGCCTGGGCGACCGCGTCGTGATCGCGGGCCACCTCGACACCGTGCCGGTCAACGACAACATGCCCAGCCGTCTCGACGAGGCCACCGGCCTGCTGCACGGCCTCGGCACCTGCGACATGAAGGGCGGCGACGCCGTCATCCTGCGCCTGGCCGCCACCGTGACCGCGCCGGTGCGCGACGTGACCTACGTGCTCTACGAGGCCGAGGAGATCGACGCCGAGTTCAACGGCCTCCACAAGCTCTCCCAGTCGGACCCCGAGCTGATGACCGGCGACTTCGCGATCCTCATGGAGCCCTCCGACGCCGTGGTCGAGGCCGGCTGCCAGGGCACGCTGCGCGTCGAGGTCCGCACCCGCGGGGAGCGCGCCCACTCCGCGCGCAGCTGGAAGGGCGTCAACGCCATCCACGGCGCCGCCGACGTGCTCGCCCGGCTCGCCGGCTACGAGGCGCGGCGCCCGGTCATCGACGGGCTGGAGTACCACGAGGGGCTCAACGCGGTCTTCATCCGCGGCGGGGTCGCGGGCAACGTGCTGCCCGACGAGTGCGTCGTCGAGGTCAACTTCCGCTTCGCGCCCGACCGCTCCGAGGCCGAGGCCGAGGCCTTCGTGCGCGACTTCTTCGACGGCTACGACGTCACCCTCACCGACACCGCCCCCGGCGCGCTGCCCGGGCTCGACCAGCCCGCCGCCAAGGCCTTCCTCGAGGCCGTCGGCGGCGTGGCCAACCCCAAGTTCGGCTGGACCGACGTCGCCCGCTTCAGCGCCCTGGGCGTGCCGGCGGTCAACTACGGACCCGGCGACCCGCTCCTGGCCCACAAGCAGGAGGAGCACGTGCCGGTCGAGCAGGTGCTGCGCTGCGAGCGGCAGCTCGCCGCCTGGCTGCGCGGGGAGCAGGGCGGGGAGCAGGACGCGTGAGGCACAAGTTCAAGGGTCCGGTCATCCAGCGCCGCGACCAGGTCGACGGCTCCACCACCGACCAGCGCCTGCTCGACTCCCGCGGGCCCTCCGACTGGGTCCACACCGACCCGTGGCGGGTGCTTCGCATCCAGGCGGAGTTCGTGGAGGGCTTCGGGGCGCTGGCCGAGCTCGGCCCGGCGATCGGCGTCTTCGGCTCCGCCCGCACCCCGCTCGACCACCCCTCCTACGCCCAGGGCGAGGAGCTCGGCCGTCGCCTGGTCGACGCGGGCTTCGCCGTGATGACCGGCGGCGGGCCCGGCGCCATGGAGGCCGCCAACAAGGGCGCCAGCGAGGCCGGCGGCCTCAGCGTCGGGCTCGGCATCGAGCTGCCCTTCGAGTCCGGCCTCAACGAGTGGGTCGACATCGGGGTCAACTTCCGCTACTTCTTCGCCCGCAAGACGATGTTCGTCAAGTACGCCCAGGGCTTCGTCGTCCTGCCCGGCGGCCTCGGCACCCTCGACGAGCTCTTCGAGGCCCTCACGCTCGTGCAGACCCAGAAGGTCACCCGCTTCCCCGTCGTGCTGCTCGGCGTCGACTACTGGTCGGGGCTGCTGGCCTGGCTGCGCGACACCGTGCTCGCCGACGGCAAGATCTCCGCCGCCGACCTCGACATGATGGTGCTCACCGACGACCTCGACGAGGCCGTCGACCTCATGGTGCGTGCCCGAGAGGAGCGTGCGTCGTGATGTGGTTCCTCGCCGTCCTCGGCGTGCTCCTCCTGGGCGGGATCGCCGTGGTCGCCTCGGGCCGCGGCACCCCGCTCGCCCCGGCCTACGACGACCGGCCCGACGCCCTCGTGCCCGCGGCCGGACCGCTGCGCCCCGACGACCTGCGACGCGTGCGCTTCTCCCTGGCCCTGCGCGGCTACCGCATGGACGAGGTCGACGCCCTGCTCGCCCGGCTCGCCGACCAGCTCGCCGACCAACGCGACGGGGCCGGTGGGGCCGGTGGGGCCGCCGCGGGTGGGGTCGCTGCCGCGGAGGGACCGGGGCCCGCCGACGGCGACGCTGCTGCGCCGTACGACGGCGGTGGCCACGACCGGGCCGCGAACGGTCGTGGCGACGCCCCACAGCCGTAGGGCACACTCTCCCGCGTGCTCGAACCGGTCGTCTACGTCCTGACCGCCCTCGCGGCGCTCGTCGTCGTGCTGACCAGGCTGCGGCTCGGAGGGGCCGCCGGAGGGGGCGGGCGCCACGTCGTGCCGCGCCGGCTGCTCACGGTGCACCTGCTCGCCGGGGTCCTCGCGCTGGTCGTGTGGACGGTCTTCCTGGTGTCGCCCGACGACTCCGCTCCCGGCAGCGCGCTGGTCGGGGTGGTCGGGCTCGGCTTCTGGTGGGTCGTGGCCGGCGCCGGGCTGCTGCTGCTGGCCCGCTGGCTGCCGAGCAAGGGGCGCCACGCGGGGGACGGCGCCTCCGACGCGTGGGCAGGAGGGCCGTGGCTCTCCCTGCTGGCCCACCTCGGCATGGCCGCGGGGGTCGTGGTGTTCACCTACGCCTACGTCAGCTCCGCGGTCTGAGGCCGCCCCCGGCGGGCGTCGGGGGAGGACCGGGCCGCCGCGCGGAGGCCCGCGCGGGGGCGCACGAGGACGGTCGCGAGCGGCGTCCGCGACCGCGCGGCCGTGACCAACCACGAGGCGGTGCTCCCGGTCGGAGGGTCCATGGGGGATAATGGTCACGCACGACCGGGACGCACCCGCGACCCCGGCGCGCACACCTGAGTTCACGACATGTGGGGAAGAGGTGCCGGATGGCGGCGATGAAGCCGCGGACGGGCGACGGTCCGCTGGAGGTCACCAAGGAAGGACGCGGCATCGTCATGCGCGTCCCGCTCGAGGGTGGTGGCCGACTGGTGGTCGAGCTCAACGCCGAGGAGGCCGGGAATCTCGGCGACGCCCTCAAGGACGTCGTCGGCTGATCGGCTGATGCCCCCCACGACGGCTCCGACAGCGGGTCACACCCTCCCCACCCAGGTCACCCCGCCGGGGTTCGCGCTCAGCGACCTCGGCCCCCACGCGATCCTCGGCGTCGACGTGGTCGCCCTCCCGGTCCTGCAGACCGACGAGGACGACCGCGACGCCGGCGAGCGCCGTGCGGACGACCCCGGGCCCCGGCTGCTGCTGGGCCCGGGCGCCGAGGAGCTCTCCGAGCTGCTCGGCGTCGACCTGATCGCCCTGCTGGAGGCCGAGAAGGCCACCGGCAGGGCAGGGGAGATCACCCGTCTGCCGGTGCCGCTGGGGGGCCCCGACAACGCCGAGCTCCGCTCGGTCCTGCTCGTCGGCACCGGCAAGCAGAGCCCCACCGACCTGCGCCGCGCCGGCGCGGCGCTCGCCCGGGCGACCAAGGGTCGCTCGGCCGTGGCCACCTCCGTGCCGGCCGTCGCCGACTCCGCGGGCCTCGAGGCCTTCGTGGTCGGCCTGATGCTGGGCTCCTTCGTCTTCCACTGGAAGTCCGAGCCGCCCGCGCAGGGCCCCGTCGAGAGGGTGGTCCTCACCGACCTGCCCGACTCCGAGGCCCACGTGCTCGCCCGCGCCATCGCCGTCGGCGGCGCCGGGTGGCGCGCCCGGCTGCTGGCCACCGTGCCCTCCAACCTCAAGAGCCCCGCCTGGCTCGCCGACCAGGCCGTCGCCGCGGCCGAGGAGGCCGGGCTCGCCGTACGCGTCTGGGACGAGCGCGAGCTCGTCGCCGAGGGCTTCGGCGGCATCGTCGGCGTCGGTCAGGCCTCGGCCACGCCGCCGCGGCTGATCCGGCTCGACTACACCCCCGACGGCGCGACGCGCCGCACCCCGACCGTGGTGCTCGTCGGCAAGGGCATCACCTTCGACACCGGTGGCCTCTCGATCAAGCCCGGCGAGGCCATGACGACGATGAAGCGCGACATGACCGGCGGTGCCGTCGTGATCGCCACCATGGCCGCGCTCGGCGCCGTCGGCTGCCCGGTCAGGGTGGTCGGCCTCGTGCCCGCCGCCGAGAACGCCGTCTCCGGCGACTCCGTGCGACCCGGCGACGTGCTGCGTCACTGGGGCGGACGCACCTCCGAGGTCACCAACACCGACGCCGAGGGCCGCCTGGTCATGGCCGACGCCCTCGCCTACGCCGCCGCCGAGATCGAGCCCGCCGCCATGGTCGACGTCGCCACCCTCACCGGGGCGATGAAGGTCGCGCTCGGGCAGCGCACGGGCGGCTACTTCGCCAACGACGACGCCCTCGCCGGTGCGCTCGAGGACGCCGCCGAGTCGGCGGGCGAGCCCTTCTGGCGCTTCCCGCTCGCCGAGGTCTACGAGGAGAAGATCGCCTCCAAGGTCGCCGACGCCGACAACGCGGGCGGGGGCCCGGGCGCCATCACCGCCGCGCTCTTCCTCCAGCACTTCGTCGGCGACGTGCCGTGGGCCCACCTCGACATCGCCTCCGCCGGTGACGCCCCCTCCGACTTCCACGAGTGGACCGCCGGCCCCACCGGCTTCGGTGCCCGCACCCTGCTGGCCTGGCTGGGTGGCGACGACCCGCTCGCCGGGGTGCGCGGGGCCTGATGCCCGCCCGGGGGCTGCACGCCCCCGGCGACCGGCGGCGCGTGCCGGCATCCGCGGGGGCTCGGCTCCGCTCGGGCGGCCGGCGGCGTGGGCCGGGATCCGTGGGTTCTGTTCCGTCTGGGGTGGCCGGCGGCGGGGGGCGGGATCCGTGGGGGTTCTGTTCCGTCCGGGGTGGCCCGCGGCGTGGGCCGGGATCCGTGGGGGTTCTGTTCCGTCCGGGGTGGCCGGCGGCGTGGACCGGGATCCGCGGGGGCTCTCGTCCGCTCGGAGCGGCCGTCCCCGGCGACTCGCGGCGCGGCCGGGATCCACGAGCGTCCGGCTCCGCTCGGGGCGGCCGCCCGCGGCGACCGGCGGCGCAGCTGCGTGCGGGCCGCGCTGGTCGTGGGCGCGCGGGCACGACCGGCCCGCGGGCCGGGGCCGCGGGCGATCGGGCGCCGGCGGCGTACGGGTCGGTCAGACCGCGGCGGGGTCCCAGACCTTCTTGGCGCACAGCAGGCCGTCGCCGACCGGCAGCAGCACCGAGAGCAGGCCCTCGTGGGCGGCGATCTCGCGGCCCAGCTCGCGGATGGCGACGGTCTCGGAGTCGCGCTGGGCGGGATCGGCGACCTTGTCGTGCCACAGGGCGTTGTCGAAGGCCACCACGCCGCCGGGGCGCAGCAGGCGGAGGGCCTCGGCGAGGTAGGCGGAGTACTCCGACTTGTCGCCGTCGCAGAAGACGAGGTCGTAGTGGCCGTCGGTGAGGCGGGGGAGCACGTCGAGGGCGGAGCCGGAGATGGTGCGGGCCCGCTGGCTGGGGATGCCGGCCTCGGAGAAGCCCTGGCGCGCCAGGCGCTGGTGCTCGGCCTCGATGTCGACGGTGGTCAGCACACCGTCGGAGCGCATGCCCCGCAGCAGCCACAGGCCCGAGACGCCCGTGCCGGTGCCGATCTCGACGACCGCGCGCGCGTCGAGCACCGAGGCCAGGAAGCGCAGGGCCGCGCCGCCGCCGGGGCTGATGGCGACCACGCCGACCTCCTCGGCGCGGGCGCGCGCGGCGGAGACCACCTCGTCCTCGGCGACGTGGGCCTCGGCGTAGGACCAGCTCGCTGCGGTGATCGGGGTGGTGATGACGGCCTCCTGAGGGACGGTCCGGCGGGGCGGGTGCCCCGCGCGGCACGGTGGGGGTGCCCAACCTATCGCCTGCGGTGCGGGTGGTGCGACGCCCCGCGCGAGGGCCCGCCCCGCCGTACCCGCCACCCGGCCGTACCCGCCACCCGGCCGTACCCGCCGCCCGGCCGCCCGGCCGTACCGCCGCCCGGCCGTACCGCCGCCCGGCCGCCGGCCGGCCCCGCCCCGCCGTACCGGCCGGGTCCGCCGCCCGGCCGTACCCGCAGGCCCCGGCCGGCTCCGTCGGCCCCGCCGCCCGCACCACCGGCACCACCCGTCACACCTGTCGGCCCGGACCCGCACCTGTCGGCCCACGCGTAGGCCGACAGGTGCGGGTTTCGCCAGCCGGCCGGTGAAACCCGCGCCGGGAACGCCCAGCCCCCCGAGCGCGTTGAGCAGGGCGAGGCACGAAGCGCACCGGCTCACAGGGTTTCCTCAGACAGGGTCCCTACGGTGTGGGGGAGGACGCGATGCTGCTCAGGTCGAAGGGGACCGCGATGGAGGCTCGACAGGTCGACGACACGGTCGTCGGGTCCGGCACGCCGCCGGAGGTGCCGAGCTGGGACGAGGTGGTCGAGCGCCACTCCGACCGCGTCTACCGCCTGGCCTACCGTCTCACCGGCAACCGCCACGACGCCGAGGACCTCACCCAGGAGGTCTTCGTGCGGGTCTTCCGCTCGCTGGACTCCTACACCCCCGGCACCTTCGAGGGCTGGCTGCACCGCATCACCACCAACCTCTTCCTCGACCAGGCGCGTCGCAAGCAGCGGATCCGCTTCGACGCCCTCTCCGACGAGCGGGCCGACCGGCTCACCAGCAGCTCCCCGGCTCCCGACGCGGCCTTCGCCGACCAGCAGTTCGACGACGACATCGAGCGGGCCCTGGCCACGCTGCCCCCCGACTTCCGCGCCGCGGTCGTGCTCTGCGACGTCGAGGGCCTGTCCTACGACGAGATCGCCCAGATCCTCGACGCCAAGCTCGGCACCGTGCGCTCCCGCATCCACCGCGGCCGCGCCATGCTCCGCACCGCCCTGTCCCACCGCGCCCCCTCGGCCGGCCGCCTGCGCTACTCCGGTCCGGCCGCCGACGCGCCGCCGGTCGCGGTGCAGGTCTCCGGCGGGGCGCAGCGGTGATCGGGCACCTCGGCCCCCGCGTCAGCGCCCTCCTCGACGGCCAGCTGTCGGGCGAGGAGGAGGAGCGCGCCTGGGCCCACGTGCACAGCTGCCACTCCTGCCGCGACCTCGTCGAGCGCGAGGGCTGGATCAAGACCCGGCTCTCGGGACTGTCCGGCGACCCGGCCGGCTCGGCGCCGTCGGCGCTCAAGGGCTCCATCCTCGGCGTCCCCCCGTACGCCGGGCCCGGGCCGGCCCCGTCGCTGGGCGCCATCGGCGCCGACCACGTCGCGGGTGGCGCCCCGCGCGGCTGGTCGCACCCGCCCGCCCGGTCGCGTCGCGCCCCGGCCGTCGTCGCGCTGGGAGGCGGCGCCCTCGGGGCGGCCGTGCTCGGGGTGCTGGCCCTGGGTGTCGCGCCGGCCACGGCGCCCACCGGCGACCGGCGTCCGCCGGCGGCCTCGATCGACCGGCCGGTCGACACCGCGTCCCCGTCGACCTCCTCGCCGCGCTCCGCCGACCCCGCGCCCGCCACCGTGGCCTCGATCGCCTCCGCCGGGCTCGGCCCCGTGGTCGGACCCGCCCTGGGCTGGTCGGTGGCCACCGCCGCCGACCCCGACCGGCGCTGAGCCGCACCGAGCCCGACCCGCACTGACCCCGACCGGCGCTGACCCGCACCGAGCCCGACCCGCGCCGACCCCGACCGGCGCTGAGCCGCAGGGCCCGACCCGCACCGACCCCGACCGGCGCCGACGCGCACTGGCCCGCACCGACCCCGACCGACCCCGACCGGCGCCGAGCCGCACCGGCACCGGCGCCGACCCGCGCCCGGCCGGACACCGACGCGGCCGGCCGCGGAGGTGGTCCACCCCTCCGGGCCTGCAGCGGTTGCGGGCCACCGGTCATGATGGTGCGGTGAACGACGAGCACCAGCACGGCCAGGCCGACGGCGAGCCCACGCAGCCGGTGGGTCCGCTGCCTCCTGCCGCGCACGACCCGGCGGGGTCCTGGCAGGCGCCGGCGCCCCACGAGGCTCCCGCCGACCGGTCGACCCCGCCCTCCTGGGTGCCCCCGCAGCAGCAGCCGGCGCCCTACCGCGAGCCGTGGGGCGGCTACCCCGCGCCCGGCACCACGCCCTTCCCCGTGGGGGGCTTCGCAGGCCAGCCGGCCCAGCCCGGCGGTCACCCGGGCCAGCCGCACGCGCGCCACGCGACGACCAAGGGACGCGTGAGCGGCTGGGTGTGGCCCGTGGTCGCCGTGCTCGCGCTGGTGGTGGGCGTGCTCGGCGGCGTGGCCGGCAGCGTCGGCTACGAGAACCTGCGCTCCGACGACACCCCCGGCACCGTCGCCGACGGCCTCGCGGGCGTCGACACGGTCACCGAGGCCCCGCTGGCCGCCGAGGACGGCACGGTCGCGGCGGTCGCCGACGCCCTGCTGCCGAGCACGGTGCAGATCGTCGCGGAGTTCGAGGGCCAGGACGGTGGCGCCACCGGGTCGGGCTTCGTGCTCGACCGGCAGGGTCACATCGTCACCAACAACCACGTCGTGGCCGACGCCGCCGACGACGGCGGTCCGATCGAGATCGTCGACCAGGACGGCAACCGCTACGACGCCACCGTCGTCGGCCGCAGCCCCGTCTACGACCTGGCCGTCCTCGTCAGCGAGGAGGCCACCGGGCTCGAGCCCGCCTCGCTCGGCGCCTCCGGCAAGCTCCGCGTCGGCGAGACCGTCGTGGCCTTCGGCTCCCCGCTGGGCCTCAGCTCCACCGTGACCGCGGGCATCGTCAGCGCCCTGCAGCGCCCCGTGACGACCGGCCAGTCGGCCGACCAGTCCTCCTACATCAACGCCGTGCAGACCGACGCCGCCATCAACCCCGGCAACTCCGGCGGGCCGCTGGTCAACCTGCTCGGCCAGGTCGTCGGCGTCAACTCCGCCATCGCCACCACCGGCGGCGGGCTGGGCGGGGAGTCGGGCAACATCGGCGTCGGCTTCGCGATCCCCGTCGAGCAGGTGCGCATCACCGCCGACCAGATCCTGCGCACGGGCGAGGCGAGCTACCCCGTGATCGGTGCCGAGGTGCAGACCGGCGGGCAGGGCGGCGACGGTGCCGAGATCAGCCGGGTCGTGGCCGACGGCGCCGCGGCCGAGGCCGGCCTGGAGGAGGGCGACGTGGTCACCGCGGTCGACGGCGAGCGCGTCACCGACGGCATCGCCCTCATCGTCAGCATCCGCTCGAACCAGCCCGGCGAGACCATCGAGCTCACCGTGCAGCGCGGCGGCGAGGAGCGGCAGGTCGACGTCGTGCTGCGCTCCGAGGTCGGCTGACCCCGGAGGCGTCGGCCGCCTGGCGACGGCCGGCCACGCACCACCACCGCTAGGGCTCGGGGCGCTCGGCGGCCTCGACGTAGGGGTGCTCGTCGACGAACGTGCGGGTCTCGGCGTACATCCGCTCGATGAACTGCTCCAGCTGCTCCGACTCCACGCGCCACTGGCCGCGGCCGCCGATCTTGATCGCCGGCAGGTCGCCGCGGCGCACCAGCGCGTAGACCTGGGCGCTGGAGGTGTTGAGCACCTCGGCCACGTCGGCGAGGGTGAGGAAGCGAGGCGACGCCATGGCCCCATCGTCGCACCTGCCTCCGACGCACGGCACGAGCGGTGGTCCGGACCTGTGGAGAGACGATGTCTGTCTCCGGCGCCGCTGGGCATGATGGCGCCGTGGCCAGGAAACTCGGGAGCACTCCGTCACCACCCCAGCCGTCGGCGGCCCTCGCGCCGCCCGCCGCGCAGCGCACGCGGTCACCGGGGTGGCGCGACCCGCGGCTGTGGATCGGGGTGGCCATCGTGGCGGGCTCCGTCGTGCTCGGTGCGCGCCTGCTGGCCGCGGCCGACGAGACGGTCGCGGTCTGGGCGGCCGCCGACGACCTCGGCCCGGGTGAGCGGATCGACGCCGGCGACCTCGAGGCGCAGCGGGTGCGCTTCGCCGACGACACCGACCTCGCGCGCTACTGGAGCGCCGACGAGGAGCTGCCGGCCGACCTGACCCTGGTGCGGGGGATCGGGGCGGGGGAGCTGCTGCCGCGCGGGGCCACCGGTCCGGCCGGGGAGGCCGACCTGCGCGTCGTGCCCGTCGCGGTCGACCCCGGGCTCGTGCCGAGCGGGGTCGGGCCCGGCGTCGTCGTCGACATCTACGTGCTCGACGGTGCCGGCGCGCTCGCGGAGGGCGACGCGGGCGCGGCGGGAGGGGCCGACGCCGAGGAGAGCCGCATCGAGGGCCTCTCGGTGGTGGGCGTGGCCGCCGACTCCGAGGGCTTCGCCGCCTCGGGCCAGCAGCGTCTCGACCTCGCGATGAGCCCCGAGCAGGCCGACCGGTACTTCGCCCTGCTGGCCTCGCTGGGCGACCCGGTCGTGACCGTGCTGCTGGGGGGCTGACCCGTGCCTGACCGCACCGCCGTCGTCCTGGTCGTCGCCTCCGGGGCGGCGTGGGAGTCCCCGGCGCTGCAGCACCTCAACGCCCGCCCCGGCGTGGTCGTGCTCAAGCGCTGCGTCGACGTCGACGACCTGCTCGCCTCGGCCGCCGCCGGTCAGGCCGACGTCGCCGTGCTCGGCCTGGACTCCCCGGGCCTCGACCTGGCCGCCGTCGACCACCTGCGCCGCCACGGCGTGCGGCCGGTCGCCGTCGTGCCCTCCGCGCTCTCCCCGGAGGCGGCCCGGCTGCGGGCCTCGCGCATCGCGATCTCCTCGATCGTGCCGGAGACGCGCCTCGACTCCCTGCCCGAGGCGGTCACCGCGCCGGAGGAGCCGCCGCCGCCCACACGCCCGGCCGGCGGCGGCGACCCGGTCCCCGCGGCCCCCACCGCGCCGCGTCCCGCTCCGCCGGAGCCCGACTCAGCGCGCGACCGGCCCGCCGCGTCCCCCGCGTCCCCGTCGGCGCCCGGCCGCGTGGTCACGGTGTGGGGCCCCGCCGGCGCCCCGGGTCGTACGACGATCGCCGCCGGTCTCGCGGCGGTCCTGGCCGGGCGCGGCGCGCGCACGGTGCTGGTCGACGCCGACCCCCAGGGAGGGGCGGTGGCCCAGCAGCTGGGCATCCTCGACGAGGTCTCGGGCCTGCTCGCCGCGGCGCGACTGGCCTCGGCGGGCATGGTCGAGGAGCGGTTCGCCAGTGTGCAGCGCTCCCTGGGGCCGCACCTCTCGGTGGTGACGGGCCTGCCGCGTGCCGACCGCTGGGCCGAGGTGAGGGCCGGCGCCCTGGAGCACCTGCTGGAGGTCGGCAGGGAGCAGGCGCAGGTGGTGGTCGACACCGGGTCGAGCCTCGAGGGCGACCTCGGTGCGGAGCTGTCGGGGCGACCGGGGCGCAACCACCTCACCCTGGCCGCCGTCGACGTGGCCGACACCCTCGTGGTGGTGGGCACGCCCGACCCCGTGGGCCTCTCGCGGCTGGCCCGCGGCCTGGCCGAGCTCCACGAGCACACCGGGGGGCGTCCCGTCCACGTCGTGGTCAACCGGATGCGGTCGACCCTCGGCTGGAGCGAGAAGGACGTCGCGGCGATGGTGGCCGGCTTCGGCCGGGTGGAGGGCCTGCACTTCCTGCCCGACGACCGGGCCGGGGTCGATCGCGCCCTCGTCGCGGGTCGCACGCTCACCGAGTCGGGGGACACCCCGCTCGTGCGCGCCCTGGCGCCGCTCGCCGACGCGCTCGTCCCCGACGTGGCGCGCGAGCACGCCTCACCCCGCCCGGGCCGGGGCGCGCGGGCGCGCCGACGCACCCGGTGAGCCCCGGGCGCGACCCGTCGACCGGTGGGTCCGCCGCCGCGGCGCTCCGCAGCGACCTCAGCGCCCGCAGCACCCTCAGCGCGGGCGGAGGGTGAGCACCTGCGCCGCGCGGCCCACGGGTCCGTGGAGGTCGTGCAGCACGCTGCTGGTCAGCCCGACGCCGTCGGGGCCGAAGACCACCGTGGTGTCGAGGCCCAGCCACACCGGGTCGCCGTCGGCCACCCGCGGCTCGCGCACGAGGTGCACGGTGAGGTCGAGGTTGGGGAAGGCCCACTCCTGCGGCGAGGTGCGCACCGCCAGCCCGTTGGCGGTGTCGACGAGGCCGAGGAGCCGCGCCAGGGCGCTCGCGGGCTCACCGGCCACGAGCGCGGCCGTGGTGGAGATCCACGACCGGCCCCGGCCGGGCTCGACCTCCCCGGCGGCGCGCACGTCGAGGCCGGCGATGTAGCCGCCCGGCCAGACGTCGGTCATGGCTCGCGTCGGCAGGTCGTGGGGCGGTGGGAGCGGCTCCCCGGCCCCACCGGCGACCACCGAGGTGTCGCCGGTGGCCAGCCGCCACACCCGGGCGCGGGCCGCCGCCCGGCCGGCGCTGCGCAGGGTGGCCTCGACCAGCTCGATGGTGCGGCCCGGGCGCAGCACCTCGACGTCGACCTGCACCTCCTCGGGCCCGATGACCCCGAGGATGTCGACCGACACCCGGCTCACCGTCATCGCCCGCGCGCCGCCGGCAGCACCGGTGGGGCCGGCGGCCCGGGCGGCGGCGTCGCGCTCGACCTCGTGCACCAGCAGGCCCACGAAGGGGCTGATGTGCTGCTCCGCGGTCGACCACGCGCCGCCGGTGAGGTCGGTGGGCAGGAAGCGGCCCTCGGCGAGCCGGTCGAAGAACCGGTCGGGGCGCTCCACGTCGCGGCTCACGCCGCGAAGAGGAGGTAGAGGCCGCCGGCGGTGAAGGCGACCATGACGAAGAGCAGCGGCAGCTGCCCGGTGAGCTGGTGGCGTCGCGGCAGCAGCTTGATGGCCCGGTCGTGGGCGGCGACCACGCCCAGCACGTGGCCCAGCACGACCGCGGCGACCTTCGTGTTGGCCAGCAGCGTGGGGTGGTTGGAGAGCCAGTAGTTCGGCGTCCAGCTGCCGGTGCCGAGCAGGTCGGAGCCGTTGCTCAACGGGTCGCTGGCCTGGATGAGGGTCTGCTGGCCGTACTCCACCCAGTAGGACAGGTAGTGGGCGATGATGTAGCCGACGATGATCGGGACCACCGAGTGGGCGAACAGCATCGGCAGCGCCCGCCGCGACCGGCCCTCCTCGACGCCGGTGGTCATCGTGCCGAGGGCGAAGAGGCCCCCGACCCCGGCGCAGAAGACGACCAGGCCGATGTTGTTGGCCACGTCGGGCGCCCAGGAGCGGGAGTCGATCCACGCGGTGTTCTGCAGGAAGGAGACCCAGCGCAGGGAGTCGCGGAAGGAGTCGAAGGCGGTGGACCCGAAGAGCACCGCCACCACGGCCACCAGCCCCGGACGCGGCACGAGGGAGTCGAGGTTGGCCAGCGGGCTGCGCAGCAGCACCACCCCGTCGCGCCGGCCCCACACCGAGAGCTTGGCGACGAGGCTGGAGTAGACCTCGAAGGGGTCGGCGCGCTCGTACCAGACGTTGCCGAAGACCGCCCCGCCGACGAGCATGGCCGCGACGTAGACCGCCGCCCACAGCCGCACCGGCCCCAGCTCGGTGGAGTAGGGGTAGACCAGCTCCAGCCACACGAAGGCGAAGAGCCCGATCGCCGCCGGCCAGTAGCCGAGCCGCTCGGGGTAGCGCAGCAGGCCGACCTCGGGGTCGCCGCCGGAGATCTTCGCCAGCGCCAGGTTGATCGTGCGGGCCGGGCTGATGGCCTTGAAGACCGGGCCCAGGAGCACCGAGGCGGGCACGATCCCCACCCACAGCCACACGTAGAACATGCCGAAGAAGGGGTTGAGCAGCAGGTCGCGGCCGAAGACCGCGGCGAGCGCCCCCCAGCCGAAGACCGCGAGACCCGCGACGCGCAGGGCCACGCGCCACGGCACGGAGTCGACCACGCGCGTGAGCAGCGGCAGCGGTCGGCCGCTGGTGGCGGCGTCGTAGCGCGGGCTGCGCCACGCCACCGCGAGCACGGTGAAGGAGACCGTCAGCGCCGCCACGGCGCCGGCGATGGCCAGCTCCGGGGAGATGGGCAGGTCCTTGGCGCCGCCGATGCCGTGCGCCTGGGTGACCCGGTCGTCGGTGACCCCGGCGGCGAGGGCCGCCTGGAGGCCGGCGTGCAGGCCGGTCAGGCCCGCCACGGTCAGGAGACCTCGAGCTGCAGGATGGTCAGCCCGAGGTCGTGGGACTCGACCTCGACCACGCCGGGCTGCTCGAAGGTGAGCTCGAGGTCGGTGGTGCCCTCGTCGTACTCCAGCTCCTGCTCGGGGGTGGAGTGCACGTGGATCTCGCCCGGGGCGTCGGCGGTGATCTCGAGGGTGACGGTCTCGTCGAGGGAGACGGGCAGGCGCTGGGCCTCGGGAGAGACGGTGTCGCCCTCGATGGTGATCGGGACGACGGTGCCGGCCGGCTCCTCGGAGCCCTCCGAGGCGGAGCCGGAGGGCGAGGCGCCCGAGCCCTCGGTGGCGCCGGTCGTCGCGCTCGACGTCGCCGCACCGGGGGTGTCGTCGGAGACCGTCTCGGCGTCCCCGCAGCCGCTGGCGAGCAGCAGGACGCAGGTGAGGGCGGCGGACGAGGCCAGCAGACGCATGGTGCGGTTTCCTTCGCAGACGGGGACGTGACGGACCGGGGGAGGTCGGCCGGGGGCCGGCCGTGGTCGACGGCCCGGTGGTGCACGGGCCTCTGACAGAATCGCACGACGAGCAACTCCGGGGAGAGCCGGGCCGGTGGGTTCAGCAGCCCCTCAGCGCGGTCTCAGCGGGTCCTCAGCCCGCCCCCGGCCGGGGGCACCGAGGGCCCGGATCGGCCCCGGTCCCGCCCCGTCCCGGTGGAGGGACCCCCGTCAGCACAGAGAGGCACCGATGAGTGAGCGTCTGCGGTCGCGGGACCTCGCGTTCCTGACCGAGGAGTCGTTGACCACCCCGAGGCACAACGCGACGGTCGAGATCTTCGAGCCGGGCGACTCGGGCTTCGACTACGACCGGCTGGTGGAGCTCATTGCCGACCGGATCTCCTTCGTCCCGCGCTACCGCCAGCGCGTGCAGAGCGTGCCGGGCTGGCTGGCCAACCCGGTGTGGGTCGACGACGAGCGCTTCGACCTGGGCTACCACGTACGCCGCTCCGCGCTGCCCCGCCCCGGCTCGCTCGACCAGCTGCGCGAGCTGGTCGCCCGCATCGTGTCGCGCCCGCTCGACCGCAGCCGCCCGCTGTGGGAGGTCTACTTCGTGGAGGGCCTCTCCGGTGGTCGGGTGGCCCTGCTCTACAAGTCCCACCAGGCGCTGGTCGACGGCGTCGGCACGGTCGACCTGGCCCAGGTGCTGCTCGACTCCTCCGCGGAGCCGAAGTCGCTGGGCCACGACGACTGGGCGCCGGAGCCCCGCCGCTCCACCCCGGGCCTGGTGGCGGAGGCGCTCGGTGACTCCCTGCGCGACCGCGCGACGGTGGTCGACACCCTGCGCAGCAGCACCGGCGCCCTGACCCGCACCGCCACCGGTGCGGCCGAGCGCGCCGGCCGTGTCGTCGGCGGGCTGACCGGGCGGGGCCAGGCCCCGGAGACCCCGCTGGCCGGCCGGCTCTCCCAGCAGCGGCGCGTGGTCTCGGTGACCACCCAGCTCGCCGACTACCGCCGCATCCGCGACGTGCACGGCGGCACGGTCAACGACGTCATCCTGGCCACGGTCGCCGGCGGCCTGCGGGCGTGGCTGATGACCCGGGGCGCCTCGCTCGGGTCGCTGAGCCAGGTGCGCGCCGTCGTGCCGGTCTCGGTCATCGACCACGAGCTCGAGGCGACCTCCCTCGGCAGCCAGATCGCGCCCCACCTGGTGCAGCTGCCCCTGGGCGAGGCCAGTCCCGTCGTGCGGCTGCACCAGCTGAGCTACTCCTTCCTCTCCCACCAGGAGACCGGCCGCAGCGTCGCCGCCAACCGGCTGGCCGGGATCGCGGGCTTCGCCCCGTCGACCTTCCACGCCATTGGCAGCCGCGTCGCCGCGGCCGAGACCCGCCGGGGTGCGCAGATCACGATCACCAACGTGCCGGGCCCGCAGTCGCCGCTCTACGCCGCGGGCGCCCGCATGCAGGCGACCTACCCCGTGCCGCCGCTCCCGCCGGGCCAGACCCTCGCCTTCGGCGTGACCTCCTACGACGGCGGCGTCTACTACGGCATCACCGCCGACCGCGACAAGGTCCCCGACGCCGAGGTCCTCGGCCAGTGCCTCTCCGAGGCCCTCGACGAGCTGCTCGACACCGTGACCGGCGCCCGCTCGCGGGTGCCACGGGGTCGCCGTCGCGGCGGCGCCGGCACGACGGCCCCCCGGTCGACCCGCAGGGTCACCCGGCCCGCGAGCGGCCGCCCCACCGGCGGCACGACCCCGCCCACCAGCCCGCCCACCAGCCCGCCCGACGGCCCCGCGGGGGAGCAGCAGTGAGCCCCCGCGCCGGCGCGGTCCGTGCCTACGTGCCGCTGACGTCCTCCTCGCTCGCCGCCCTCGTCGCCGCCGGCCGCCTCGAGGGCCCGCTGCGCGCCCACGCGGTGACCGAGGCGCTGCGCGCGGAGTGGCCCGACGGCGACGAGGAGGGCTGGGAGTACGCCGCCCTCATGGCCGCCGCCGCCACGTCGCGCACGCTGCTCACCCCCGCCGACCGGCCGCGACGCGTGGTGCTCGCCGTCGACGTGCCCGCGGTCGAGCCCGTCGCCGGCGACGACCCGACACTGGTCGACGTCGCCGCCGACGTGCCCTGGCGCACCATCGCCTCGGCCCACGTCGACCCGGTCGACGACGCGCCCGACGACGACGACCTCGCGTGGTACGCCACCCAGGAGATCGCCCACCTGCTCTGACCCCCGCGGGGGAGGGGGCCGGGACTCGGAGCCCGGGGCACGGCCTCGTTAGAGTCGCGCCCATGGACGCCCTCACCTTCCCGCCGGCACCCGTCAACGAGCCCAACCTCACCTACGCGCCCGGATCGGCGGAGCGCGAGGCGCTCCAGGCCGAGATCGCGCGGCTGGAGTCGGAGCAACGCGACCTGCCCGCCCACATCGGCGGCGAGGCGCGCCCCGGCGGCGGGGCCGAGATCCGCGTCGTGCAGCCCCACGACCACCAGCACGTGCTGGGCGTGACCCGCAACAGCACCCGCGCCGACGCCGAGGCCGCGATCACCGCCGCCCAGGACGCCGCTCCCGCCTGGCGCGCGATGGCCTTCGACGAGCGCTGCGCGGTGATCCTCAAGGCCGCCGACCTGCTCGCCGGCCCGTGGCGCCAGCGCATCAACGCCGCCACCGTGCTGGGGCAGTCGAAGACCGCCTTCCAGGCCGAGATCGACAGCGCCTGCGAGCTCATCGACTTCTGGCGCTTCAACGTGCACTACGCCAAGCAGATCCTCACCGACCAGCCCATCGCCAACTCCCCGGGCATCTGGAACCGCACCGACCACCGCCCCCTCGAGGGCTTCGTCTACGCGATCACCCCCTTCAACTTCACCGCCATCGCCGGCAACCTGCCGACCGCGCCGGCGCTGATGGGCAACACCGTGCTGTGGAAGCCCTCGCCGACCCAGCAGCTGGCGGCGTCGCTGACCATGGAGCTGCTCGAGGAGGCCGGCATGCCGCCGGGCGTCATCAACATGCTCCCCGGCGACGGCCTGGAGGTCTCCGAGGTGGCCCTGGCCCACCGCGACCTCGCCGGCATCCACTTCACCGGCTCGACCCCCACCTTCCAGCACCTGTGGCGCACGGTGGGAGAGAACATCGCGGGCTACCGCTCCTACCCCCGCATCGTCGGCGAGACCGGCGGCAAGGACTTCGTGGTCGCCCACCCCTCGGCCGACCCCGACGTGCTGCGCACCGCGCTGATCCGCGGCTCCTTCGAGTTCCAGGGCCAGAAGTGCTCGGCGGCCTCGCGCGCCTACGTCGCCCGCTCGGTGTGGGACCGGATCAAGGACGACCTGGTGGCCGAGGTCGAGGCGATCAGCGTCGGCGACCCCACCGACTTCTCCCACTTCATGGGCGCCGTCATCGACGACCGGGCCTTCGCCAAGCACCGTGCCGCCATCGCCCGCGCCCAGGAGACCCCGCACCTCACGGTGATCGCCGGCGGCCAGACCGACGACTCCACCGGGTGGTTCGTGCGTCCCACGGTCGTGGAGTCGACCGACCCCACCGACGAGATGTTCTCGACCGAGTACTTCGGCCCCATCCTCGTCGTGCACGTCTACGACGACGCCGACTTCGAGTCGGTCGTGCACCAGATGGAGTCCTTCGCCCCCTACGCCCTCACCGGCGCGATCATCTCCCAGGACCGCGCGGCCATCGCCTGGGCTCGCGAGGAGCTGCGCTTCGCGGCCGGCAACTTCTACATCAACGACAAGCCCACCGGCGCGGTGGTGGGCCAGCAGCCCTTCGGCGGCGGGCGCGCCAGCGGCACCAACGACAAGGCCGGCGCCGCGGTGAACCTGCTGCGCTGGACCTCGCCGCGCTCGATCAAGGAGACCTTCGTGCCGCCGACCGACTACCGCTACCCCTACATGGGCTGAGCCCCGGCGCGCACGCCCGCAGACGCCACGAGGCCCCACCGGACGACCGGTGGGGCCTCGTGCTGCGTCGGGCCCTGGTGCGGGACCTGGGTCGACCCGCGGGGGAGTCGGAGGCTCAGGCCTCGAGGGCGGGGTAGTCGGTGTAGCCCTCGGCGCCGCCGCCGTAGAACGTGTCGGGGTTCGGCTCGTTCAGCGGGGCGTCGGTCTGCCAGCGGCGCGGCAGGTCGGGGTTGGCGATGAAGAGCCGGCCCACGGCCACGGCGTCGGCGAGGTCCTGGTCGAGGATGCGCTGCGCGTCCTCCTTGGTGGTGACAGTGCCGAAGCCGTCGTTGGCGATGACCACGCCACCGAACTCCTTGCGCAGGCCCTGGATCAGGTCGAGCTCGGGGTCGGCGAGGAAGCTCAGGTAGGCCAGCCCCAGCGGCGCGATGGCCTGCACCAGGGCGGTGTAGGTGGCCTCCACGTCGGCGGGGTCGGTCTCGGTGCAGCCCTGGATGTTGTGGGCCGGCGAGATCCGGATGCCGACCTTGTCGGCGCCGATCTCGGCGGCCACGGCCCGGGTGACCTCGATGGCGAAGCGGGCACGGTTCTCCGGCGAGCCGCCGTAGGCGTCCTCGCGGTGGTTGGAGCCCGGGGCCAGGAACTGGTGGATGAGGTAGCCGTTGGCGGCGTGGACCTCGACCCCGTCGAGACCCGCGTCGATCGCGCCGCGGGCGGCGTCGACGTACTCTTGCACGACCGAGGCGATCTCGTCGGTCTCGATGGCGCGCGGGGTGGGGGAGGGCTTCATGCCCTCGGCGGTGAACATCTCGTCGGGGGTGGCGATCGCGCTCGGCGCGATCAGCTCCTGACCGCCGGTGTTGTCGGGGTGCGCGACGCGGCCCGCGTGCATGAGCTGGGCGACGATGCGGCCGCCGCCGGCGTGCACGGCCTCGGCGACGCGCTTCCAGCCGGCGAGCTGCTCGGCGGTGTGAAAGCCGGGGGTGTTGAGGTAGCCCTGGCCGTGGGCGCTGGGCTGGCTGCCCTCGGTGATGATGAGCCCGGCGGAGGCGCGCTGCGCGTAGTACTCCACGTTGAGGTCACCGGGCACGGTGCCCTCGGCGCGGTTGCGGGTGAGCGGCGCCATCACGAGGCGGTTGGGGAGCTCCCAGTTCTTCACGGTGAGGGAGTCGAAGAGGTCGGCCACGGTGGTGTCAGCTCCTGTACGTCGGGTGCGGTCGGTCACGAGGACGAACGCCCCGGACGCCCCACCTCATCCCGGTCTCACCCGGGGAGGTGAGAATGGGGCGTGATGAGCACCGCAGCCCTCGCGCCGACCGCCGACACCGCCACCGTGTGGCTGGTGGCGCTGCACCTGGGCGCCCTGCACCCGGTGGAGCAGGCGCTCACCGTGGCACTGGCGTTCGGGCCCTTCCTGGTGCTCGGCGTCGTCGTGGCGCTGCGGCGCCGCTCGGACCGGGCCGCCGAGGAGGCCGCGGGCGAGGAGGTCGCCGACGACGGCGCCCGGGCGGCCCAGGCACCCGACGCCGGCGACGGACCCCGAGGTGCCCCCGGCCGCGACCCCGGCCGCGACCCCGGCCGCGACTGAGCGACCGGGGCGACCCGGGGCGGCCTCGGTCAGCGGGCGAGGTACTCCCGGCCGACCTTGTTCTCGGCCTTGAGCGCCTTGAGGAGCATGTCGCTGACCAGGCCCTCGATCTTGCCGCCGACCAGCGGGATGCCGACCTTGATCTCCAGGTCGACGGTCTCGGTGGTGACCCCGCCGGCCTCGCGCAGGGTGGCGGTGCCCTTCATCTCGCCGGGCTTGCCCGGGATGGTCACCAGCACGGCGCCGCGGTCGATCGTGCTCCACGACTCGGTCTGCACGATGTTGATCTCGTCGCCGACGAACTTGGTGGCGAAGGAGGGGATGCCCTTGGCCGGCTGCACCTGGTCGATGACGACCTCCATGCCGTCCTCCGGCCGGTCGCCCTTGGGGGTGACGGTCACGGTGCGCGAGAGCACCCGCTGGTAGTCGCAGACCTCCTCGCGGAAGGACCGGTCGGCCAGCATCGCGGCCACCTCGGCCAGGGGGGCGTCGTAGGTCAGGTCGTGCTTGAGTCGCTTGCTCACTTCTCACCTCTCGTGGCCGCGCCGGGGGCGCGGGGCCGCGTGCGTGCGGATCGGTCGGTGCACATCATGCACGGGTGTGCACCGAGTCGGCAGGCCCGACCGGGTGACGTGCGCCCGGTCAGCTCTGCGGGACGTGCGGCCCGATCGCGGGCAGCTCCTCCTCCTCGGCGAGGATCTCGGCGTACGTCGGGTCCTCGAAGGAGATCGGGTCGGGCACCCCGGCGGTGATGCGGGTGCCGTCGGAGCGCACCCCGCCGAGCTGCGGCTCGTCGCCCAGGTGACCCGAGAGCCGGTCGCCGTGGCCGTCGAGCGCGACCACGAGCGGGGCGCCGGCGCGCACGACGTGCTCGCGGCCCGCGACCGCGATCTCCACGTCGGGGGCGTCGTCGCCGTCGAGGGTGAAGCTGATCGCGGCCTCGGTGAGCTCCACGCGCACCCGGGTGCCGCGCCAGGTGACCGCGAAGCGCAGCCGGCCCCAGGCGTCGGGCAGCCGCGGGTCGAAGGACAGTCGCGGACCGCGGTCGCGCATGCCGCCGAAGCCGAAGACCAGCGCGCTCCACACGCCGCCGGTCGAGGCGATGTGCAGGCCGTCGACGGTGTTGCCGTGCAGGTTGCACAGGTCGACGTAGAGCGACTGCAGGAAGTACTGGAACGCGACCTCGTGGTAGCCCACCTCGGCGGCCATCACCGACTGCACGACCGCCGACAGCGTGGAGTCGCCGGTGGTGATCGGGTCGTAGTACTCGAAGTCGGCGCGCTTCTCGGCCGCGGTGAAGCGGTCGCCCTGGAGGAAGAGCGCGAGCACGACGTCGGCCTGCTTGAGCACCTGGAAGCGGTAGATGACCAGCGGGTGGTAGTGCAGCAGCAGCGGGCGCAGCTCGTCGGGCGTGCGCGTGAGGTCCCAGACCTCCCGGTCGAGGAAGAAGTCGTCCTGCGGGTGGATGCCCAGGCCCTCGTCGAAGGGGATGTGCATGCCGGCCGCACAGCGGCGCCACTCCTCGACCTCGTCGTCGCTGAGGTGCAGCCGGCCCACCAGGCGCGCGTGCTCGACGGGGTGCTCGGCGCGCAGCAGCTCGACGGCGGCCACGGCCTGCTCGAGGTTGTAGCGCGCCATGACGTTGGTGAAGAGGTTGTTGTTGACGACCGTCGTGTACTCGTCGGGGCCGGTCACGCCGTGGATGTGGAACGACAGCGAGCCGTTGCTGCGCCAGAAGCCGAGGTCGACGTACATCCGCGAGGTCTCGACGAGCACGTCGATGCCGTCGCGCACGAGGAAGCCGGTGTCGCCGGTGGCCGCGACGTACTGCGTCAGGGCGTAGGAGACGTCGGCGTCGATGTGGACCTGGGCGGTGCCCGCGGCGTAGTAGGCCGAGGCCTCCTCGCCGTTGATGGTGCGCCAGGGGAAGAGCGCGCCGCTCTGCGCCATCTCGCGGGCCCGGTGGCGCGCGGCGGGCAGCATCCGGGTGCGGAAGTGCAGCAGGTTCCGGGCCAGGTGGGGCTGGGTGTAGGTGAGGAAGGGCGCGACGTAGATCTCGGAGTCCCAGAAGTAGTGCCCCTCGTAGCCCGAGCCGGTCACCCCCTTGGCCGGCACGCCCTGCTGGTCGGCGCGCGCGCTGGCCTGGGCCAGGGAGAAGAGGTTGAAGCGGATCGCCTGCTGGGTGGCGAGGGTCGCGTCGACGTCGGTGCCGTCGGCGGCCTCCACCTCGACGTCGGCGGCCGACCAGAACCGGTCGAACCACGCGCGCTGTTCGGCGTGGTAGTGGGCCACGCCGTGCAGCGCGGCGCGGTCGAGGGTGCGGTCGCAGCGGTCGGCCAGCTCGCGCACGGGCACGCCGCGCGAGGTGTGGTAGGCCACCGTCTTCTCTAGGCGCACGGTGCGGCCCTCGCGGGCCTCGACGCGGAAGACCATCTTGGTGAGGTCCTCGTCGTCGCGCAGGATCACCTCGGGCTCGTCCTCCGACTCCAGCCGGTGGTCGGCGCCGACCGCGATGGTCATCTTGGAGTTGGCGCACATGTAGCCGAGCATCATCCGGTCGTGGCGCGCGTAGCTGAGCCGCGGCAGCAGCACCCGGTCGTCGAACGACGCGGCCTTGCGCGGGTCGACGCCCTCGCCCATCGACTGCGAGGAGACGTGGTACTCGTCCTTGCCGTCCTGGCGGTTGAGCACCTGCGAGGAGATCACGATCGGGGCGTCGCCCTCGAGCATCGTGACCTCGAAGGTCATCACCGCGAGGTGGCGCTGGGTCATCGAGACCATGCGGGAGGACTCGACCTTGACCCGCTTGCCCGAGGGGGTGCGCCACACCAGCGAGCGGCGCAGCACGCCGTCGCGGAAGTCGAGGCTGCGCTCGTAGTGCTCGAGGTCGGCGGTGCCGATGGTGAGCGGCTCGTCGTCGACGTAGAGCTTCATCAGCTTGGCGTCGGGCACGTTGACGATGGTCTGGCCGGTGCGGGCGAAGCCGAACGCCGCCTCCGCGTGGCGGATCGGCCAGGTCTCGTGGAAGCCGTTGACGAAGGTGCCGTGGGCGTAGGCGTCGCGGCCCTCGGCGGGGTTGCCGCGCATGCCGAGGTAGCCGTTGGCGACGGTGAAGAGGGTCTCGGTGACCCCGAGGTCGTCGGGGTCGTAGGCGCGCTCGACCAGGCGCCACGGGTCGACGGGGAAGCGGCTGCGGTCGACGGGGTCGGCCGCGACGTGGCGGCCGTGGCTGCCCTGGGCCTGACCCTGCCCGGGGGTGCGCGCGCTCACGGGACCAGCTCGGCGAGGTCGGCGACGACCAGCGTGGCCCCGGCGCCGGTGAGCACCTCGGCACCGGCGCCGCGGTCGACGCCGACCACGACCGCGAACCCGCCGGCCGCGCCGGCGCGCACGCCGGACACGGCGTCCTCGAGCACCACGGCCGAGCCCGGGTCGGCGCCCAGCACGGTGGCGGCGTGCACGAAGGTGTCGGGGGCCGGCTTGCCCGGCAGGCCGAGCTCCTCGGCCACCGCGCCGGACACGACGGTCGCGAAGCGGTCGGCCAGGCCGGCGGCCTCCAGCACGGCGGGGGCGTTGGCCGAGGAGGACACGACCGCCAGCGGCGTGCCGAGGTCGCGCAGGTGGTCGAGCAGTGCCACCGAGCCCGGGAAGGCGGTGACGCCGTCGCGTGCGAGCACGGCGTTGAAGGCGTCGTTCTTCCGGTTGCCCAGGCCCTTGACCGTGGGCGCCCGGTCGGGGGCGCCGGAGTCGGTGGCCTCGCCCTCGGGCAGCGCGATGCCGCGCGAGGCCAGGAAGTCGCGCACGCCGTCGTAGCGGGGCTTGCCGTCGACGTGGGCGAAGTAGTCGGCCTCGGTGTAGGCCGACCAGTCGCCCGCGGCGTCCTCGGAGCGGTGCTCGGACAGGAAGGCGTTGAACATCTCCGACCAGGCGCGCATGTGCACCTCGGCGGTCGGGGTGATCACGCCGTCGAGGTCGAAGAGCACGGCGGCGTGCGCCGACCAGTCGACCGGGGTCGTGCCGGCGGGCTCGGGCGGGGTCGCGGGAGTCGTCACCGCAGCAGGGTAGGCCGCGCGTGTGTCGCGGGTGTGAAGGCCCGGCGTACGCAGGTCGGGACGGTGACGGGCGCAACGCCGCGGCGGACGTAGGCTGCTCGGCATGGACGACCAGCCGGACCTGAAGCCCCGCTCCCGCGACGTCACCGACGGCCTCGAGAGAGCGGCCTCGCGCGGCATGCTCCGCGCGGTCGGCATGGGCGACGACGACTGGGAGAAGCCCCAGATCGGCGTGGCGTCGAGCTGGAACGAGATCACCCCCTGCAACCTCTCGCTCGACCGGCTGGCCAAGGCGGTCAAGAACGGCGTGCACGCCGCCGGCGGCTACCCGCTGGAGTTCGGCACGATCTCGGTCTCCGACGGCATCTCGATGGGCCACGAGGGCATGCACTTCTCGCTGGTCTCCCGCGAGGTCATCGCCGACTCGGTGGAGACGGTGATGATGGCCGAGCGCCTCGACGGCTCGGTGCTGCTGGCCGGCTGCGACAAGTCGCTGCCGGGCATGATGATGGCCGCGGCCCGCCTCGACCTGGCCTCGGTCTTCCTCTACGCCGGCTCGATCATGCCCGGGCAGGTCGACGGCAACGACGTCACGATCATCGACGCCTTCGAGGCCGTCGGCGCCTGCCTGGCCGGCAAGATCACCCGCGAGGAGGTCGACCGCATCGAGCGGGCCATCTGCCCCGGCGAGGGCGCCTGCGGCGGCATGTACACCGCCAACACGATGGCCGCCGTCGGCGAGGCCCTCGGCATGTCGCTGCCCGGCTCGGCCGCCCCGCCGGCCGTCGACCGGCGCCGTGACGGCTTCGCCCACCGCTCCGGCGAGGCCGTGGTCGAGATGCTGCGCCGCGGGATCACGGCGCGCCAGATCATGACCATGGAGGCCTTCGAGAACGCCATCACCGTCGTCATGGCCCTCGGCGGCTCCACCAACGCCGTGCTGCACCTGCTGGCCATCGCCCGCGAGGCCGAGGTGCCGCTGACCATCGACGACTTCAACCGCATCGGCGACAAGGTCCCGCACCTGGCCGACCTCAAGCCCTTCGGCCGCTACGTCATGAACGACGTCGACAAGATCGGCGGCATCCCGGTGGTCATGAAGGCGCTGCTCGACGCGGGCCTCATGCACGGCGACTGCCTCACCGTCACCGGCCGCACCATGGCCGAGAACCTCGAGGCCCTCGCGCCGCCGGCCCTCGACGACGACGTCATCCGCCGTCTCGACCGCCCGATCCACGCCACCGGCGGGCTCACCATCCTCAAGGGCTCGCTGGCCCCCGAGGGCGCCGTCGTGAAGTCGGCCGGCTTCGACGAGTCGGTCTTCACCGGCACCGCCCGTGTCTTCGACGGCGAGCGCGCCGCCATGGACGCCCTCACCGCCGGGCAGATCACCGCCGGCGACGTGGTCGTCATCCGCTACGAGGGCCCCAAGGGCGGCCCCGGCATGCGCGAGATGCTCGCCATCACCGGCGCGATCAAGGGCGCCGGCCTAGGCAAGGACGTCCTGCTGCTCACCGACGGCCGCTTCTCCGGCGGCACGACCGGCCTCTGCGTCGGCCACGTCGCCCCCGAGGCCGTCGACGGCGGCCCGATCGCCTTCGTGCGCGACGGCGACCGGATCACCCTCGACGTGCTCAACCGCAGCCTCGAGGTCGAGCAGGGCGACGACTGGGAGTCGCGCAAGGAGGGCTGGGCGCCCCGCGAGCCGAAGTACACCCGCGGCGTGCTGGGCAAGTACGCCCGCACCGTCGCCTCCGCCGCGCACGGCGCCGTCACCGGCTGAGCCGGGTGAGCGTCCCGCGACGGGCGCCGAGCGAGCGCCGGGCGCTGCTCGGCGCCCTGGCCGGGCTGGTCGCGCTGGTGCTCGCCGCGGGCCTGGTCACCCACCTGCCGCGGTGGCTCGCGGGTGACGACCCGGTCGCGGAGGGCGTCGGGCGCCCCGGTGCGGCCCCGGGGGCGGGCCCGGGCCCGGGCGGCGGCCGCGGCGACCGGCGTACGCCGGAGCAGGTGCGGGCCGCCAACGCCGCGACGCTGCTGCCCAACGGCACGCGCCGCGTCTTCGGCGCCGACGACTTCCTGGTGGCCTACTACGGCACGGCGCAGACCCCCGCCCTCGGGGTGCTCGGGGAAGGAGCTCCCGAGCAGGTGCGCGAGCGCCTCGACGCCGCGGCGCGGCCCTTCGCCCGCCGCGGCTCGCCCGTGCAGCCGGTCTACGAGCTCATCGTGACCATCGCCGACGCCGGGCCCGGCGACGACGGCGACTACGCCCACGACGTGCCGCGCGCCGAGGTCGAGCGCTGGGTCGCCGCGGCGCACCGGCACGACGCGCTGCTGCTGCTCGACCTGCAGCCGGGCCGCACCGGCTTCCTCGACACCGCCCGCCGCTGGGAGTGGGCGCTGCGCGAGCCCCACGTCGGGCTCGCCCTCGACCCCGAGTGGCGGATGGGGCGCCGCGAGGTGCCCGGGCAGGTCATCGGCAGCGTCGGCGCCCGCGAGGTCGACCGCACCTCGGCCTGGCTGGCCGGGCTGGTGCGCCGCTGGGAGCTGCCGCAGAAGCTCTTCGTGCTCCACCAGTTCCGCACCGACATGGTGCGCGACCTCGCGGCCGTCACCTCGCGCCGGGAGCTGGCGACGGTGCAGCACGTCGACGGCTTCGGCGCGCCCCGCGAGAAGCTCGCGACCTACCGCGCGGTCGTGCGACCGCAGCAGTTCCGTCGCGGCTTCAAGCTCTTCTACGACGAGGACGTCGACCTGATGGGCCCGCGCGAGGTGCACGCGATCCGGCCCGCGGTGAGGTTCGTGAGCTACCAGTGAGCCACCCGTGAGCCACCCGACGGGCTCGGGCCCCTCCAGCCCGACCCCGGGCGGGTCACCGGGCGCCGCGGGCACCACCGCCCCGACCTCCACCCAGTGGAAGCCCGCGGGAAGGTGGCGCGGCCCCGACGGTTCGACCGGGCGTGCCTGAGGTGACGACCGAGCCATCACGCCCGCCCACGACGACGCCGCGCCGGCCCGGTGGCGGTGGCGGTGGCCGGCTGCGCGACCAGCTCCTCGCCCTCGGACCCCACGACGGCGCGCACCGCGTCGCGGCCCGCGCGGGGATCTCGATCCTCGTGCCGCTGCTCGTGCTGCTGGCCGCGGGTCGTCTCGAGTGGGCGCTCTACGCCACCTTCGGCGCCTTCGCCGCGCTCTACGCCCGCGACCGCGGCGGCGCCGAGCGACGCCGCATGCAGCTCACGCTCGCGACGCTCCTGGTGCTCGCCGTCGGGCTCGGCACGGTCGTGGCGACCTCCCCGCACCGCGCCTGGCTGGCCGTGCCGCTGGCGGCCGGCGCCGCCGCGCTCGGCTCCACGCTGTCGGACCGCCACGCCTGGCACCCGCCCGGAGCGCTCTTCCTCGTCTTCGCCTTCGGCGCCACCGCCTCGGTGCCCTCCACCGCGGGCGATGTGCCGGTCGCTCTGGGCGTGGCGGCGGCCTCCGCCGCGCTCGCCGTGGTCGTGGGCGGTCTCGGTGCGACGGTGCGCGCCAGCCGGGGCGGGTCGGCCGCCGCCGGTGGGTCCGGTGCGGCGGCGGGTGCCCGAGCGGCGGCGGGTGCGGCGGCAGGTGCGTCAGGGGGCGCGACGGCGGGTGCGTCGGGGGGTGCGACGGCCGTCGCGGCCGCCCGGGTCGCGCCGACCGACGTACGACGCCACGCGCTGCGGGCCGCCCTTGGCGTGGCGCTGGCCGGTGCGCTGGCCACCGCGACCGGCATCGGTCACCCCTACTGGGCGATGGTCTCGGCCGTGGTGCCGCTCGCCGCGCGCGACCCGCGGGCCCAGGCCGTGCGGGGGCTGCACCGCCTCCTCGGCACAGGCGTCGGTCTGCTGGTCGCCGCGGCCCTGCTCGGCCTCGACCTCGAGGGGCTGGGCCTCGTGCTCGTGGTGGTCGCGCTGCAGGTCGGCGCGGAGCTGCTCGTCGGGCGCAACTACGCCCTCGCGCTGGTCGCCATCACGCCGCTGGCGCTGCTGATGGTGCACCTGGCCAGCCCGGTGCCCGTCGGCACGCTGCTGCTCGACCGCGCCGTGGAGACCCTGCTCGGCGTCGCCGTCGGGCTGGCGGTGGGTCGGGCGCTGCGGCGCCGGCCCTGACCCGCGGTCGCCGTCGGTCGCGTGGGTTGCTGAACCGGCGCAATTGCGTGGTGGTGCGGCCGGTCGGGTGGGCGGTTTGCGCGGCTGGTGCCGGGGGTGGGTCGCGTGGGTTGCTGAACCGGCGCAATTGCGTGGTGGCGCCGCCGGTCGGGTGAGGGGTGTGCGCGGCTGGTGCCGGGGTGGGTCGCGTGGGTTGCTGAACCGGCGCAATTGCGCCGTTGCGCACCGGACCGACCGGGCGGCTCAGAAGTAGTCGCGCACGTGCAGCGGGCGGCCCGCGAGCAGCAGGTCGAGCAGGGTGTCGTGGTGGTCGGGCCCGGTGAGGTGGTCGAGCATGCGCAGGTTGGCGCAGGTCTGCACGCCCGCGAAGAGGAGGGCCAGCCCCTGCGGCGTGAGGGTCGGTACGTCGACCCCGCCCGGCGCACCGCCCGCGACCCCACCGGTGGCCAGCCGCTCGCAGCGGCCCGGCCCGTCGCCGAGCGTGAGCCGGTAGCGACCGTCGGCGCCGAGCCGGTCGCCGGCCACGGCGAGGTCGATCGCGACACCTGACCCGGCAGCCCCGTCCCCGGTCCCACCCCGCGGGTCGGGGCCCGCGGGGAGGGCGAGACGTCGAGCGGTGAGGGCGCCGGCGACGTCGTGCACCCGCAGCATGTAGGGGTGGTGGGCGGCGGGGTCGGGTGACCAGGTGACGCCGGGCAGGAGGAGCCGTGCGGGGTCGGCACCGGAGGTGCGCAGCGCGAGGGTGGGGGCGACGGAGGCGGAGCTGGCCAGCACCTGCCACAGCGCGCGGTAGCCGTCGGCGCTGACGGCGAGGAGGTCGTGCACCTCGAGCACGCCGTCGGGGCCGTAGCCGCCGTGGCGCGACCAGCTCGCGTAGCCGACCACCCGCCCCGCGGCGTCGACGGCCAGGGTGGTCGCGCCGCGGTCGGCGTGGAGCTCGGCGTCGGGCCGGTCGAAGCGCGGGCCGGTGCGGGTCAGCGGACCGTTCTGCGCCGCGGCCCAGGCGGCGTACAGCCCCTGCACCGCGCGCACGTCGCCCACCTCGGCGCGCCGCGTGGTGACGCCGGTGGGCGGGCGCACGCGCGACAGCAAGGCGGTCGGCAGGGTGACCCGGTCGAGGGCGGCGACCAGCTCCCAGCCCAGCGAGCGGTAGATGCCGGGGGCGGTGGGGTAGAGCGTCGAGAGGACCTCGCCGCGCGCGGCGGCCTGCGCGAGGAGCGGGGCCATCACCGCGGCGAGCAGCCCGCCGGAGCGATGCTCCGCGGCGACGGCCACGCCCGCGATGCCGCAGGTGGCGAGCTCGACCCCGCCCCACCACGACGCCTGCTCGAGCGCGACCACCTTGGCCACGAGCCGGCCGCCGTCGAGAGCGCCCCAGCCGTGGCGACCCGGCGGCGGCTCGGCGGGGCGCGTGCGGGGCGGGCTGCCGGCCGGCGGGGCGCCGAAGGCCTCCTCGGCCAGGGCGGCCTCGCCCTCCCAGTCGTCGGGGGTCAGCTCGCGGATCTCCACGACCCCGAACCTAGCCGGGCGCGCCGGGCCGGTGGCGGGCCCGGGGCGGGCGCGCGTGTAGACATGCGCCGTGAGCGACCTCGACCCCGCCCCCCGCGACGCCGCCGACCCGCTGGCCCCCCACCGCGACCGCTTCGTCGGCGCGAGCAGCCCGCTGGTCTACCTCGACGGCAACTCCCTGGGCCGCCCCCTCGCCGTCACCGGCGCCCGCCTCGCCGGCTTCGTCGACCACGAGTGGGGCGGGCGGCTGATCCGCGGCTGGGACGAGGACTGGTTCGACCTGCCGCAGCGCGTCGGCGACGACATCGCCCGCACCTGCCTGGGCGCCGCCGCCGGCCAGACCACCATCGGCGACTCCACGACCGTGCTGCTCTACAAGGCGATGCGCGCCGCAGTGGCGCTGCGTCCGGGCCGCGACGAGATCGTGGTCGACCGCGACAACTTCCCCACCGACCGCTACCTCGCCGAGGGCGTGGCCCGCGAGTGCGGGCTGACCCTGCGCTGGGTCGAGGTCGACACCGCGCTCGGGGTGAGCGAGGAGCTGCTGGCCGAGGCGGTGGGGGAGCGTACGGCGCTCGTCGTGCTCAGCCACGTGGCCTACCGCTCGGCGTACCTCGCCGACGGCGCGACGCTGACCCGTCTCGCGCACGACGCGGGCGCGCTGGTGCTCTGGGACCTCAGCCACTCGGTGGGCTCGGTGCCGGTGGAGCTCGACGGCTGGGACGCCGACCTCGCGGTGGGCTGCACCTACAAGTACCTCAACGGCGGCCCCGGGTCGCCGGCCTTCGTCTACGTCGCCGAGCGGCTGCTCGCCGAGATCGAGCAGCCGCTGCAGGGCTGGATCGGTGCGCACGACCCCTTCCTCATGGGCCCGACCTACCGCCCGGCCGAGGGCATCCGGCGGATGCTGTCGGGCACGCCGCCGGTGGTCGGCATGCAGCCGGTGCGCGACATGCTCGAGCTGCTCGACCGGGTCGGCATCGCCGCGGTGCGCGAGAAGTCGGTGGGGCTGACCGACTACGCCCTCGACCTGGCCGACGACCTGCTCGCGCCGCTCGGCGTGGGCGTGGCCAGCCCGCGCGACCCCGCCCTGCGCGGCGGCCACGTCACCCTGGTGCACGAGCGGATGCGCGAGGTCACCACCGAGCTGTGGCGCCGCGACGTCATCCCCGACTACCGCGACCCCGGCGGCCTGCGCCTGGGGCTGTCGCCGCTGTCGACGTCGTACGCCGAGGTCCGGGCCGGTCTCGAGCAGGTGCGCGACGTGCTCGGGGGGCTGCTCGGCTGAGGTCGCCGCCGGCCTGCCGGCCTGCCGGGTGCTGTGCGGGACGTCATGCGGAGGGTGGAGTCGCCTCCTCGTGGCGCATGACGTCCGGGGTGCACGCGCCGCCCAGCCCCGCCCGCAGGGCGCTCGTCGGGCCGCCCGCAGGGCGCTCGTCGGGCCGCGTGGCAGGGTGAGGACATGCGCTACCCCACGCCCCTGCAGCCCGGCGACACGATCGGCGTGACCGCTCCCTCCTCGGGGGTGGCGGGTCCGCTGCGCCCGCGCCTCGACGCCGCCGTGGCCTCGCTGCGCGAGCGCGGCTTCGAGGTGGTGCTCGGCGACTGCCTCGACGGCTCGTCGGTCACCTCCGCCCCGCGCGCCCGGCGCGCGGCCGAGCTCGGCGCGATGCTCACCGACCCCGCGATCCGCGCCGTCGTGCCGCCCTGGGGCGGCGAGCTGGCCATCGACCTGCTCGAGGAGCTCGACTGGGCCGCCGTCGAGCGCGCCGAGCCCACCTGGGTGGTCGGGTGGAGCGACCTCGACACCGTGCTGCTGCCGCTCACCACCCGGCTGGGCTGGGCCACCCTGCACGGCTGGAACCTCATGGACACCCCCTACGCCGCCCCCGACGGCCTGCTGCACTGGGTCGACGTCGCCTCCGCCACCGGCCCCCTCACCCAGACCAGCCCGGGCCGCTACCGCGCCGACGGCTGGGACGACTACGTCGCCGAGCCCGGCGTCGACCGCATGACGCTGCCCGACGAGGGCGGCTGGTCGCTGCTGGGCGGGGGAGAGGCCTCCTTCTCCGGACGCCTGGTCGGTGGCTGCCTGGAGGTGCTGAGTCCACTGGCGGGCACGGCGTACGCCGACGTGCGCGGCTTCGGCGAGGCCCACGCCGACGACGGCCTGGTCGTCTACGTCGAGGCCGCCGAGCACGGCGCCTACGACGTCGCCCGCGCGCTGCACGGCCTGCGCCTGGCGGGGTGGTTCGACCACGCCACCGGCATCCTCGTCGGGCGCACCTCCGCCCCCGCCGCCGAGCACCTGACCCAGGCCGAGGCGGTCAAGGACGCCCTCGGCATGCTCGACCTCCCGGTCGTCCTCGACGTGGAGATCGGCCACGTGCAGCCCTTCCTCCCGCTCGTCAACGGCGCCCTCGCCGACGTCGACACCGGCGACCGCACCCTCGTCCAGACCTTCGCCTGACCACGCCGTCGCCCGCCCCTGCCCCCGCCCCCGCCGCGGGACGTCATGCGGAGGGTGGATGCGCATCCACGGTGCGCATGACGTTCGCCGCCGGGGCCCGACCCGCCGCCTGCCTGCCCGCCGGCCCGCCGCCCGCCTGCCGCCCGCTGTGGGACGTCATGCGGAGGGAGGATGCGCATCCACGGTGCGCATGACGCCCGCCGCCGGGGGGCCGAGCCGCCGCCCGCCACCCGCCGGCCCGCCGCCCGCCTGCCGCCCGCTGTGGGACGTCATGCGGAGGGTGGATGCGCATCCACGGTGCGCATGACGCTCGCTGCCGGGGGGCCGAGCCGCCGGCCCGCCGCTTGCCCGCCGCCGCGGGACGTCATACGACAAGTGGATGCGCATCCACGGTGCGCATGACGTCCGCCGCCGGGGCCCAAGCCGCCCCCGCCGACCCGCCGACCCGCCGCCCGCCCGCACCGTCGCCCGCTGCGGGACGTCATGCGACAAGTGGATGCGCATCCACCTCTCGCATGACGCTCGCCCCACCCGCCCCGCACGACCCGCCCCGCACGAGCCGCCCCGCACGAGCCGCCCCGGGCCGACCGGAGCCACGAGGGTGACCCGAGTGTCGGTGGCGCGGGCGATGCTGAGGTGGTGCCCAGCCTCCCGCCGCCCCCGTCCCTCGCCGACGGCGCGACCCGCGACGACGTCGTCGCGTGGGTCGCGGCCCACCTGGGCGACCTGACCCTCGAGGGCCCCGACGGGGTGCGCGCCGGAGCGCTCACCGGCGGGCAGGGCGCCGCCGACGCCGCGCTCGCGGCCCTCGACATCACCGGCTACGCCCGCAACCGCAGCACGGTGCTGCCCGTGGGGCGCCGCGGCGCGAGCCGGATGTCGCCCTACATCCGCCACGGGCTCACCCCGCTGCCCGCGGTGTGGTCGGCGGTCGGCGACGCCCCCGAGCGCGACCGCCGCAAGTACCGCGACGAGCTGCTGTGGCAGGAGTACGCCCGCCACCTCTACGCCCGTGTCGGGCCCGCCCTGGGCCGTCCGCTGCGCCACGAGCAGCCCGCCGGACCCCGACCCGCCGACGGCCGCGACCCCTGGCCGCGGGAGATGGCGTGCATGGAGGCCGTGGTCGGCGAGCTCCACGACGACGGGTGGCTGGTCAACCAGACCCGCATGTGGCTGGCCTCCCAGTGGGCCGTGCGCGAGGGTGCGGCCTGGCGCGACGGCGAGGACGCGATGTTCGCCCACCTGCTCGACGGCTCGCGCGCCGCCAACCGGCTGGGCTGGCAGTGGACTACCGGCACGGGCAGCGGCAAGCCCTACGGCTTCAGCCGCTGGCAGGTCGAGAAGCGCGCGCCGCAGCTGTGCCGCTCGTGCCCGCTGAAGGCCGCCTGCCCCGTGCAGGACTGGCCCGAGGCCTCCACCGGCGCGCGGGTCGAGGGGCCTGGCGCCCCCGACCTCGGTCCCGGCGACATCCCGGCCGGCCCCGAGTCGGTCGAGGGCGGCGGGGCCGAGGAGGTCTGGCTCACCGCGGAGTCCCTCGGCGACACCGACCCCGCGCTGGCGGCCGACCCCGAGCGGCCCACGGTGTTCGTCTTCGACGAGCCGCTGCTGCGCGGGCTGCGGCTCTCGGGCAAGCGGCTGGTCTTCCTCGCCGAGACCCTGGGCGAGCTCGGCGCGGGCCGCGGTCTCGACGTACGCCGGGGCGACGTGGTCGAGGAGCTGGCCGGTCGCTCGCTCGCGACGACCCACGCGCCGGTGCCCGGATGGGCGCGCCGGGCCGCGGCGCTGGGGCCGGCGGAGGTGCACCCCTGGCCGTGGCTGGTGCGTCCGCGGCGCGCCTCGGTGCGGTCCTTCTCCTCGTGGCGCAAGGATGTGCGGGCCTGAGCCGACCCGGGCCGGGTCCGGGCGGGCGCCGTCGGCGGTGACCACCTCGTGCGGGACGCCGCACGGCTCGACCCCGGCCGAGCCGTGCAAGCCATGGCCTCGGGCGGTGCCCTCTGGCAGGGTCGGCGGATGGACCAGCGACTCAGCTTCGTGACCCTGGCCGCGCGCGACCTCGCCGCGAGCCGACGGTTCTACCTCGACGGCCTCGGCTGGCGGGCCGCGCTCGACGTCGAGGGTGAGGTGCTGATGGTCAAGGTCGCCGACCGGGTCGTGCTCTCCCTGTGGGACCGCGACGCCTTCGAGGCCGAGGTCGGTCCGCTCGCCGGCGGGCCCGGTCTGGCGCCGCTCACCCTGGCCCACAACGTCGCCACCCGCGAGGAGGTCGACGCCGTGCTCGCCACCGCCCGCGGCGCCGGCGCCGACCCGGTGCACCCCGGGCAGGAGCGCGCCTGGGGCGGCTACACCGGCTACTTCGCCGACCCCGACGGCTACCGTTGGGAGATCGCCTGGAACCCCGGGCCGATCGGGCAGGAGGTCCTCCCATGAGCAGCGACACGAGCCAGACCGACACCACCGACGACCAGCAGACCGATCCGGACAAGCAGGTGCTCACCGGCCACGACGTGGCCGAGGCCCTGCTCGAGGAGTGGCGCTTCGTGCTCGGGCGCCTCCACGCGCGCTTCCGCACCGGCGACTTCAGCACCGGCGCCCGCCTGGTCGCCGCGATCGCCGACGCGGCCGACGCGGTCGACCACCACCCCGACGTCGACCTGCGCTACCCCCACGTCGACGTGGTGCTCTCCAGCCACGACGTCGGCGGCATCACCCGTCGCGACCTGCGCCTGGCCGCCACGATCACCGACCTGGCCGGCCAGGTCGGCGCTGAGCCGGCGCCGCACGAGGTGCAGGCCCTCGAGTGGGCCCTCGACACCCCCGACCCGTCGGGCATCAAGCCCTTCTGGGCCGCCGTGCTCGGTCTCGACCCGAGCGCCGGGAATGACGACGAGGTGCTCGACGGCGACGGCCGCTCGGCGCTGTGGTTCCAGCGCTCCGCCGACGGGGCCGGCGGCGGGGCCGCCGACCGCGCGGGGGCGTCCGGTCAGCGCTTCCACCTCGACGTCACCGTGCCCCCGGAGCTGGCCGAGAAGCGCGTGCGCGCCGCGGTCGAGGCGGGCGGCACCCTCGTCAACGACGGCTACGCCCCGGCCTTCTGGGTGCTCGCCGACGCCGAGGGCAACCACGCCTGCGTCTGCACCTGGCTGGGTCGCGACGGCTCCGCCACGGCCCCGCCCGCCGACGAAGCCTGAGCCCGGCTCGGCCGCCCCCGGCGGGGCGGCCGAGGGTCCGCTCAGCCACCGGGACTGCGCAACCGGCGCAATTGCGCGGGCGGGCGGGGCGGTGGCGGGGAGGTTTGCGCGGTCGGCGCGGACGGCACCGCCGCGGGACTGCGCAACCGGCGCAATTGCGCGGGCGGGCGGGACGGTGGCGGGGAGGTTTGCGCGGTCGGCGCGGACGGCACCGCCGCGGGACTGCGCAACCGGCGCAATTGCGCGGGCGGGCGGGGCGGTGGCGGGGAGGTTTGCGCGGTCGGCGCGGACGGCACCACCGCGGGACCGCGCAACCGGCGCAATTGCGTGAACGAGCACGCCGCACCCAGCCGCGTGCGCACCCGGGCCGCCGATCGGCGCCCTCGACCCGACCACGATGTGGGACCGCCGTCCCGCATCGTGGGACGGGGTGGCAGGGTGTGGTGACGGGAGAGGGGCCACGGGCTACCGTGGTCAGCATGCGCCAGGACCTTCTTGTACGCACGCGACGCGTGAGCTGAGACCACCACACCCGGTCGAAGTCCACGTGTCACCCCTCGTCGCCCTCGGGCCGGGGGGCTTTTTTGTGCCTCGCACACCGGAGGCGACCACGAGCGGCACGCCAGATCCAGCACGCAGCACCGGCAGGCGGATCCAGCGCGCAGGTCCAGGCGGCACGGCCCTCCGGGGCCACCTTCCACGAGCCACACACCGGCCCCCCGCGGGCCACACAGGAGCAAGGGGCACAGAGGCATGAGCGAGCAGGTGACGGGTGCGCAGAGCCTGATCAAGTCGCTGGAGGCGGCCGGCGTGACCGACGTCTTCGGCATCCCCGGCGGCGCGATCCTCCCGGCGTACGACCCGCTGATGGACTCCTCCATCCGCCACATCCTCGTGCGCCACGAGCAGGGTGCGGGCCACGCCGCCCAGGGGTACGCCGCCGCGACGGGGCGGGTCGGGGTCTGCATGGCCACGTCGGGCCCGGGCGCGACCAACCTGGTCACGCCGCTCGCCGACGCCCACATGGACTCCGTGCCGCTGGTCGCCGTGACCGGTCAGGTCGGGGCCTCGATGATCGGCACCGACGCCTTCCAGGAGGCCGACATCCGTGGCATCACGATGCCGATCACCAAGCACAACTTCCTCGTCACCGACCCCGCCGAGATCCCGCAGAAGGTCGCCGAGGCCTTCCACATCGCCTCGACCGGTCGCCCCGGGCCGGTGCTGGTCGACGTCGCCAAGTCGGCGCTGCAGGCCATGACCGACTACCGCTGGCCCACCGAGCTCCAGCTGCCCGGCTACCGCCCGGTGACCAAGCCGCACGCCAAGCAGATCCGCGAGGCCGCGCGCCTGGCCCTGGAGGCCCGCCGCCCGGTGCTGTACGTCGGCGGCGGCGTCATCCGCGCCCGCGCCCACCGCGAGCTGCGCGTGCTGGCCGAGCTCACCGGCATGCCGGTGGTCACGACCCTGATGGCCCGCGGCGCCTTCCCCGACTCCCACCCCCAGCACCTGGGCATGCCCGGCATGCACGGCACGGTGGCGGCGGTCGCGGCGCTGCAGAAGAGCGACCTCATCATCAGCCTCGGTGCCCGCTTCGACGACCGCGTCACCGGCAACCTCGACTCCTTCGCCCCCGGCGCCAAGGTCGTGCACGCCGACATCGACCCCGCCGAGATCGGCAAGAACCGCCACGCCGACGTCCCGATCGTGGGCGACTGCCGCGAGGTGATCTCCGACCTCGTCGTGGCGCTCACCGCCGAGAGCGACGCGGGCACGACCGGCGACTACGAGCAGTGGGTGCAGTTCCTGGCCGGGGTGAAGCAGAAGTACGCCCTGGGCTACGACCTGCCCACCGACGGCAGCCTCTCGCCGCAGTACGTCATCGAGCGGCTCGGCTCGATCGCCGGGCCCGAGGCCATCTACACCTCCGGCGTCGGCCAGCACCAGATGTGGGCCGCGCAGTTCATCGGCTACGAGCACCCCAACACCTGGCTCAACTCCGGCGGCCTCGGCACCATGGGCTACTCGGTGCCGGCCGCGATGGGCGCCAAGGTCGGCATGCCCGACGCCACCGTCTGGTCGATCGACGGCGACGGCTGCTTCCAGATGACCAACCAGGAGCTCGCCACCTGCGCGATCGAGGGCATCCCGATCAAGGTCGCGATCATCAACAACGAGTCGCTCGGCATGGTGCGCCAGTGGCAGACGCTCTTCTACAACGAGCGCTACTCCAACACCAACCTCCAGCGCCACGGCGGCCCGGTGCGCATCCCCGACTTCGTCAAGCTCGCCGACGCCTACGGCTGCGTCGGACTGTCCTGCGAGGCCCCCGGCGACGTCGACGCCACCATCGAGAAGGCCATGGAGATCAACGACGTGCCCGTCGTGGTGGACTTCCGGGTGCACCGCGACGCCATGGTGTGGCCGATGGTCGCCGCCGGCACCAGCAACGACGACATCAAGTACGCGCGAGACCTCGCGCCCGACTTCGACGAGGACGACCTGTGAGCGCACACGCCGACTCCCGCAGCACCCTGTCGGTGCTGGTGGAGAACAAGCCCGGTGTCCTGGCCCGCATCGCCGGGCTCTTCAGCCGCCGCGGCTTCAACATCGACAGCCTCGCGGTGGGCCCCACCGAGCACCCGGAGATCTCGCGGATGACGATCGTGGTCGACGTCGAGCGCTCCCCGCTGGAGCAGGTGACCAAGCAGCTCAACAAGCTGGTCGAGGTGATCAAGATCGTCGAGCTCGACCAGGGCGCCTCGGTCAACCGCGAGCTGGTGCTCGTCAAGGTCGCCGCCACCGCGGAGACCCGCGGCCAGGTGCTCGACACCGTGCAGCTCTTCCGCGCCAAGGTCATCGACGTGGCCCCCGACGCCCTCACCGTGCAGATCACCGGCAACGCCGGCAAGATCGCCGACTTCCTGCGCGTGCTGGAGCCCTTCGGGATCCGCGAGCTCGTGCAGTCCGGCATGGTCGCCATCGGCCGCGGCTCCCGCTCCATCTCCGAGCGCAGCCTGCGCCCGGTCGCCACCCCCGCTCCGCCCGCCGCGGTCTGACCCGGCGCCCCCGACGCACCTCCACTGAAACCAACCCGAAGGAGAAGCCCCCGTGGCTGAGATGTTCTACGACGACGACGCCGACCTGTCCCTGATCCAGGGCAAGAGCGTGGCGGTCATCGGCTACGGCAGCCAGGGCCACGCCCACTCGCTGTCGCTGCGCGACTCCGGCGTCGACGTCCGCATCGGCCTGCAGCCGGGCTCGAAGAGCCGGGCCAAGGCCGAGGCCGAGGGCCTGCGCGTGCTCACCCCCGCCGAGGCCGCGGAGGAGGCCGACGTCATCGTCATCCTCGCCCCCGACCAGCACCAGCGGAAGCTCTACGCCGAGGAGATCGCCCCGGCGCTCGCCGAGGGCGACACCCTCGTCTTCGGCCACGGCTTCAACATCCGCTTCGGCTACATCACCCCGCCCGAGGGCGTCGACGTCTTCATGGTCGCCCCCAAGGGCCCCGGCCACCTCGTGCGCCGCGAGTACGTCGACGGCCGCGGCGTGCCCGTGCTCGTCGCCGTCGAGAAGGACGCCTCGGGCTCCACCTGGGACCTCGCGCTGTCCTACGCCAAGGCCATCGGCGGCCTGCGTGCCGGCGGCATCAAGACCACCTTCACCGAGGAGACCGAGACCGACCTCTTCGGCGAGCAGGCCGTGCTGTGCGGCGGCGCCTCGCAGCTGGTGCAGTACGGCTTCGAGGTGCTCACCGAGGCCGGCTACCAGCCCGAGGTGGCCTACTTCGAGTGCCTCCACGAGCTCAAGCTCATCGTCGACCTGATGTACGAGGGCGGCATCGCCAAGCAGCGCTGGTCGGTCTCCGACACCGCCGAGTTCGGCGACTACGTCTCGGGCCCCCGGGTCATCACGCCCGAGGTGAAGAAGAACATGGAGGACGTGCTCGCCGACATCAAGAACGGCGCCTTCGCCGAGCGCTTCATCACCGACATGGACAACGGCTCGCCGGAGTTCACCGAGTTCCGCAAGAAGGGCGAGGCCCACCCGATCGAGTCCACCGGCCGCGAGCTGCGCAAGCTGATGGCCTGGGTCAAGAGCCACGACTCCGACTACGTCGAGGGCACCTCCGCCCGCTGACCCGGTCGGCCCCGCCCGGGACGACCCACACCACCAGCAGCACCAGCAGCACCCGCCGAGCCGGCGCCCCACCCGGGGCGCCGGCTCGTGGCGTCCGGTCGCCCGCCACGCGGCCGGCGCGCGGCCCGCGCGGAATGCCCCGTGCCCCGGGGCCGTTGGTGCAGGCATGCAGATCGAGATCTGGTCAGACGTCGTGTGCCCGTGGTGCTACGTCGGCAAGCGCCGGCTGGAGTCGGCGCTGGCCGACTTCGAGCACGCCGACGAGGTCGAGGTGGTCTACCGCTCCTTCGAGCTCGACCCCTCCGCGCCGCACCACGGCCACGAGAAGACCCTGCCGCAGCTGGCGCGCAAGTACGGCCGCCCCGAGGACGAGATGCGCCAGATGGTGGCCTCGCTGGTCGAGACAGGCGCCGAGGAGGGCCTGGAGCTGCGGCTCTTCGACACCGTGCACACCAACACCGTCGACGCCCACCGGCTGCTGCACCACGCCCTCGCCGTCGGCGGGCCCGCGCAGCAGCGCGCGCTCAAGGAGGAGCTGCTCGCGGCGTACTTCAGCCGGGCCGAGGACGTCGGCGACCACGACGTGCTGGTGGCCGCCGCCCGGGCCGCCGGACTCGAGGAGGGGCCGGCCCGCGAGGTCCTCGCCGGACAGGCCCACGCCGAGGAGGTCGCCGCCGACGTCGAGCAGGCCCGGGCCTACGGCGCCACCGGCGTGCCGTTCTTCGTCGTCGACCGGCGCTACGGCATCTCCGGTGCCCAGCCGGCCGACGTCTTCGCCCAGGTCCTGCGCACCGCCTGGACCGAGGCCCACCCGCCGCTGCAGGTCGTGGGCGCGGGCGAGGCGGGGGAGGCCTGCGGGCCCGACGGGTGCGCGCTCTGACCCACGGCGGGCGCCGGCGGCTGCGGCCGGCGACGGGCCCCGCCCACCCGTCGCGGTGGACAGGTGTGGCCCCGACGGTGTGACGGCGGTTACGGTCGGCGGGTGACCCGACGATCGCCGCTGCGCGCCCTCGCCGCCCTGCTCGCCACGACCGCCCTGGGGGCCGCGCTCGCCGGTGGGCCGCCCGCAGCGGCGGGCGACCCCGGCCCCGCGGCGACGGCTGCGGCGCAGGAGAGCGGCGTCGGGCCGCGGCTGACGTCGTTCCCTGCCGCGCTGCTGCTGAGCAACCTGCTGCCCGACCTCGACCCGCCCGGCGCCAACGACTGGGCCTGCCGGCCCAGCGCTGCCCACCCGCGCCCGGTCGTGCTGGTCCACGGCACGGTCGAGAACCGCTACGACAACTGGGCGCAGATGGCCCCCGACCTCGCCGCGGCCGGTTACTGCGTCTTCGCCCTCGACTACGGCAGCTACGCCCGCACGCCCTACCGGGGCCTCTCGGACATCGCCGCGTCGGCCCAGGAGCTCTCGGCGTACGTCGACCGGGTGCTGGCCGCCACCGGTGCGGCCGAGGTCGACCTGGTCGGGCACTCGCAGGGCGGGATGATGCCGCGCTACTACCTGCGCTTCCTCGGCGGCGCCGACAAGGTCGACCAGCTCATCGGGCTGTCGTCGAGCAACTACGGCACGACCTTCTTCGGCGTGCTCCCGCTGGTCGCCGCGCTGCCCGGGGGCGAGGGGCTCGTCGGCCTGGCGGCGCCGGCGATCCCGCAGCAGCGGCAGGGCTCGGACTTCCTGGCCCGGCTCAACCAGGGCGGCGACACGGTGCCCGGCGTGCGCTACACCGTCATCCAGACCCTCTTCGACAACGTCGTGACGCCCTACCGCAACGCCTTCCTCAAGGACCCCGGCGTCACCAACATCCTGCTCCAGTCGCGCTGTCCGCTCGACCAGAGCGACCACCTCAGCATCAGCTACTCGCCCAACGTCGTGCGGCTGGTCAAGAACCGGCTCGACCCCTCCACGGCCCGCTCCCTCTGCGTCTACTCCCCGCCGCTGCTCTGAGGCGTCCGGCCCAGGTCGACGACCCGGTCCACGCCGACGTCCTCGAGGAACACCGGGTCGTGGCTCACCACCAGCAGCGCGCCCCGGAAGGCCCCCAGCGCGTTCACGAGGGCGTCGTAGGAGGCCAGGTCGAGGTTGTTGGTGGGCTCGTCGAGCAGCAGCAGCCGCGGCGCCAGGTCGGCCAGCAGCAGGGCCGCCAGGGTCGCGCGGAAGCGCTCCCCGCCGGAGAGCACGCCCACCAGGCGCCCGGCGGCGTCGCCGCGGAGGCCGAAGCGCGCCAGCCGCGCCCGGGCCTCGTGCGCGTCGGCGCCCGGTGAGCGGTCGAGCACCCCGTCGAGCACCGTGCGGGCGGGGTCGAGCACGTCGAGGCGCTGCGGCAGCAGCGCCGTCGGCACGTACGTCGACACCGCGCCGGCGGCGGGCGGCAGCAGCCCGGCCACGGTGTGCAGCAGGGTGGTCTTGCCGGCTCCGTTGGGCCCCACCACCGCGACCCGGTCGGGGCCGTGCACGGCGAGGTCGACCGCGGCGCCGGTGCGCAGCACCAGCCCGGCGGTGGCGAGCACGCGCCGCCCCCGCGGGACCGCGGTGGCGGGCAGGTCGACTCTGACCGCGGTGTCGTCGTGGACCCGGCGCTCGGCCTCCTCGAGCCGGGCACGGGCGTCCTCGAGGCGCCCCTCGTGGACCGTGCGGTAGCCCGCGGCCGAGCGCTCCGAGCGGTTCTGCTTGTAGTCGATCTCGGCGCGTCCCATGCCGCCGGCACGGGCGGCGCGCGCGCCCTGGCGCCGGCGCTGGGCGATCACGCGCTCGGCCTCGACCCGGTCGGCCCGCTGGCGGCGCACCTCGGAGCGGGCCGAGGTGACGGCGGCCGCGGCGGCCTCCTGCTCGGCGCGCAGCTGCGCGGCGTAGGCCGACCAGCCGCCGCCGTACCACCGCACCCGCCCCGCGCGGAGGTCGCCGACACGGTCGACCTGCTCGAGCAGCGCGCGGTCGTGGCTGACCACGACCAGGGTCCGGGTCCACGACGCCAGCACCTCGCCGAGACGTCGCCGCGCGGCGGCGTCGAGGTTGTTGGTGGGCTCGTCGAGCAGCAGCACGTCGGGTCGGCGCAGCAGCAGCCGCGCCAGCCCGAGCCGCACCACCTCACCGCCCGAGAGCTCGCCGAGGCGGCGCCCGAGCACCCCGGCGGGCAGCCCGAGGCGGTCGAGCTCGGCCTCGGCGCGGTCGGGCAGGTCCCAGTCGTCGCCGACCTCGGTCACCAGCCGGGTCGCCCGCTCGTCGGAGGCGCCGGCCTCCAGCTCGCGCAGCGCGCGGCGCACCGACCCGACGCCGAGCACGTCGGCGACGGCCGCGCCGACGTCGAGGGTGAGGTCCTGCGGCAGCAGCCCGACCTCCCCGCGCACCGCGACGTGACCGGAGGTGGGCGTCAGCTCACCGGCCACCAGCCGCAGCAGGGTGGACTTGCCCGAGCCGTTGGCCCCGACCAGGCCGGAGCGGCCGGGGGGCACCGCGAGGTCGAGCGGAGTCTCGCCGCCGAGGGCGGGGGTGCCGTCTGGCCAGGTGTGGACGACCCCCGCCAGCCTGATCGCGGGCGCCGGGTCCGGGGGCGGGGAGGGGGTACGAGGGGTGGGTGCGGGCACGGGGCCTCCTGAGGACGTGACGGATCGCGGGCGAGCGGGGCTCGCCGACGCGGGGACGTGGGCCTCAGAGGAGCAACCGGACCTGCCGTGGGGGAGGGGATGGGACGGGTCCACGGTAGGTCGCCGCGGTGGCGCGGTGCCACCGCTTTCCCGTCGCCCGCGGCCGGTAGGGTGCGGGCCGCACAGCGTCGTGCACCGTCCCGTCCCCGCCGTCGTCCCGCGACCGCGCCGCGCACCGCCCCGGCGGCCCGCGTCTCTCGCGGCCACGCCCCGGGGAGCCCCGTCGAGGACCAGCGAGGTCACCGCTCGTGAGCAAGCCCGTCGTCCTGATCTGCGAGCCGCTGAGCCCGGCCACCCTCGAGGCCCTCGGCCCCGACGTCGAGGTCCGCACCTGCGACGGCACCGACCGCGCACGCCTGCTCCGCGAGGTCGCCGACGCCTCCGCGCTCGTCGTGCGCTCCGCGACGCGGGTCGACGCCGAGGTCCTGGCGGCCGCGCCCCGCCTGCGGGTCGTCGCCCGGGCCGGGGTCGCCCTCGACACCATCGACGTGCGCGCCGCCACCCACGCGGGCGTGGTCGTCGTCAACGCGCCCACCTCCAACGCGGTCTCGGTGGCCGAGCTGGCCGTGGGCCTGCTGCTGGCCGCCGCCCGGTGCGTCGTACCGGCCCAGGAGGCGCTGCGGGAGGGGCGGTGGGAGCGGGAGAGCTTCACCGGCACCGAGCTCTACGACAAGACCGTCGGCGTGGTGGGGCTGGGCCGCATCGGCGTGCTCGTCGCACAGCGCCTCGCGGCCTTCGGCATGAAGGTGCTGGCCTACGACCCCTACGTCCAGCCCGGCCGCGCCGCCCAGGTCGGCGTGCGCCTGGTCGACCTCGCCACCCTGCTGCGCGACTCCGACGTCGTCTCGGTGCACCTGCCCCGCACCCCCGAGACCACCGGGCTGATCGGGGAGGCCGAGCTGCGGCTGGTGCGGCCCTCGGTCATCGTCGTCAACGCCGCACGCAGCGGCGTCGTCGACGAGGCCGCGCTCCACGACGCCCTCGTCGAGGGCAGGGTGGCCGCCGCGGCCCTCGACGTCTTCGAGCACGAGCCGGCCACGGGCAGCCCGCTGCTGGGGCTGCCGGGTGTCGTGGCCACGCCGCACCTCGGCGCCTCCACCCACGAGGCCCAGGAGAAGGCGGGGCTGGCGGTCGCCCGGTCGGTGCGCCTGGCGCTGGCCGGCGAGCTGGTGCCCGACGCCGTCAACGTGCAGGGCGGCGTCATCGCCCACGACGTGCGCCCCGGCATCCCGCTGACCGAGCGGCTGGGCCGGATCTTCAGCGCCCTGGCCGGCGAGGCCGCCGCCAGCCTCGACGTGGAGGTGCGCGGCGAGATCACCGACCACGACGTCACCGTGCTCGAGCTCGCCGCCCTCAAGGGCGTGCTGACCGACATCGCCGAGGAGACCGTCTCCTACGTCAACGCCCCGCTGCTGGCCGCCGAGCGCGGCACCGCCGTGCGCCTCGTGGTCGACCCCGAGAGCCCCGACCACCGCAACCTCGTCACCCTGCGCGGCACCCTCGCGGGCGGCGCCACGGTCTCGGTCAGCGGCACCCTGGTCGGCATCGGCCAGCGCGAGCGGCTCGTGGAGGTCAACGGCTACGCCCTCGACATCGAGCCCACCGACCACCTGGCCTTCCTCACCTACGCCGACCGCCCCGGCGTCGTCGGCACCGTCGGGCGGGTGCTCGGCGACGCGGGCGTCAACATCGGCGGCATGCAGGTCTCCCGCGACGCCCCCGGGGGCCTGGCCCTCGTCGCTCTCTCGGTCGACTCCGCCGTGCCCGCCGACGTGCTCGCCGCCATGGGGCGCGCCATCGACGCGGTCTCCGTGCGCGCCGTCGACCTCACCTGAGGACGCCCGGGCGAGGTGGGCCTCAGGCGACGGTGACGCGGTCGCGGGCGGTGTGGGAGCGGCCGCGGCCGCGGGCGACGACGTCCCAGGCCTCGGCCAGGCGGGCCACGGCGTCGTCGAGCTCGTCGGCCGGGCGCGACCAGGGCAGCCGCACGAAGCGGTCGAGGCCGCCGTCGGCGGCGAAGACCGGGCCGGGGGCCACGAGCACGCCGCGGCGCTCCGCCTCGTCGGCCAGGGCGCTGGCCCGGGCCGCCGGCAGCTCGCACCACAGCGCCAGCCCGCCGCCGGGCAGGCGGAAGCGCCACCCGGGCAGGCGCGAGCGCACCGAGGCCGCGAGCGCGTCGCGCTGCGTGCGCAGCCGGGAGACGTGCTCGGGCAGCACCGGCCCGCCGGCCAGCAGCCGGGTGAGCACGAGCTGCTCCATCACCGGGGAGCCGAGGTCGAGCACGAGGCGGGCCTGGGTGAGGGCCTCCACGTGGCGGTGCGGGGCCCTGATCCAGCCCAGCCGCAGCCCGCCCCAGAAGGACTTGCTGGCGCTGCCGAGCGTGATCGTGTCGGGGGAGTGCAGGGCGAAGGGCGCGGGCATGGCCTGGCCGTCGAGGGCCAGGGCCTGGTGGGCCTCGTCGACCACCGCGACCGTGCCCGCGGCGCGCAGGTGGGAGGCGTAGCGCTCGCGCTCCTCGTCGGCCATGAGCAGGCCGGTCGGGTTCTGGAAGTCGGGCACGAGGTAGGCCAGCGCCGGGCGACTGCGCCGCAGGGTGCCCGCGACGGCGTCGAGGTCCCACCCGTCGGGGTCCACCGGGCAGGGCACCAGCCGCGCGCCGGCGTTGCGGATGGCGCCGGTCGCGTTGGGGTAGACCGGCGACTCCACCAGCACCCGCGAGCCCGGCCCGGCGAAGGCCCGGGCCACGATCGCGGCCGCGGAGAGCGCACCCGGGGTGACCAGCACCTGCTCGGGGTCGGTGGGCAGGCCCCGTGCGGCGTACGACGCGGCGATCGCGGCCTGGAGCGCCGGCATGCCGGCCGGGAAGTAGCCGTGACCGCCGAGGTGGGCCGGCAGCAGTGCCGCGGCCTCGGCGAAGGCGGCGGCCAGGCCCGGCGGCGCGCTGGCCGCGGCGCAGTTGAGGTCGAGGGCCTCGGCGTCGTCGGGGCCGGGCAGCAGGGCGCGGTCGTGGGCCCGGCCGCGCCCGCCCGGCAGCCGGGCGAAGGTGCCGGCGCCCTGCCGGGCCTCGGCGAAGCCGGTCTCGCGCAGCGCGGCGTAGGCGCGGGTGACGGTGGTGCGCGAGACGGCCAGCGCCTCGGTGAGGTCTCGCTCGCTGGGCAGCCGGGTGCCGTAGCCGATGCGGCCGTCGCCGATGAGCAGGGTGAGGGCGTCGGCGAGGCCGAGGTAGGCCGGGGAGCGGTCGAAGCCGCCCACGAGCGCGGCCAGGCGCGAGGCCGACACGGTCGTGGCGCTCAGCGGCAGCGGGCCCGGGTCGGAGCGCCGCGCCCCGGCCGGGCGGTGGGGCGCGCTGCGGGCGGAGGTGGCCTGGGTCATGCAGACCACTGTCCCACGATTGGCTATTTGTTCCCAGGCCAATCGGGCGCAGGCTGGGGTGGTGCCCACGACCACCGCCTCGCGACGCCCCCGACCCGCCCTGGCCGACCTCGGACCCGTCGCCCAGCTGCGGGCGGGGCGCCTGGGCCGCCGGCTGCCCCAGCTCGCCGTCGGCCTGGTGCTCTACGGCGTGTCGCTGGCCATGATGGTCCGCGGCGACCTGGGTCTGGCCCCCTGGGACGTGCTGCACTCGGGGTTGGCGGGCCTGGTGCCGCTCACCCTCGGCCAGGTGATCGTGGCGGTGAGCTTCCTGCTGCTGCTCGCCTGGGTGCCGCTGCGCGAGGTGCCGGGCCTCGCCACCGTCGCCAACGCCGTCGTGGTCGGCCTCTCCGCCGACGCCACGCTGGCGGTGCTCGAGGCGCCGCAGGGCTGGGCCGCCCGCGCCGCCCTCATGGTCGGCGGCGTCCTGCTGTGCGGCTTCGCCAGCGCGCTCTACATCGGCGCCCAGCTGGGTCGGGGTCCCCGTGACGGGCTGATGACCGGGCTGAGCCGGCGCACGGGGCTGTCGCTGCGGCTGGTGCGCACCGGGCTCGAGGTGAGCGTCGTGCTGCTCGGCCTGGCCCTCGGCGGGGTGCTCGGGCTCGGCACCGTGCTCTACGCGCTCGCGATCGGCCCGCTGACCCAGGCGATGCTGCCGTCCCTCACGGTCGACCTGCGCCTCGCCCCCGCCCCCGGACCCGCCGCCGGCGGCTCCTGAGGTCCGGCGGGCGGGAGCCTCAGCGCCTGGTGGCGATGAGGGTGGAGGCGTCGGAGGCCACCATCACTTCGACGGTGGTGAAGCGGGGGTCGGTGAGCCACTGCTCGCGCAGGGTGTCGACGCGGCCGTGGCTGATCGGCGGCCAGACCTCGCAGGGGGTGAAGTCGTCGAGGACGACGATGCCGCCGGCCTCGACCAGGTCGGCCACGGCGTCGACGCCGACCTCGGTGGGCTCCCCGGAGTCGAGGAAGAGCAGCGAGAAAGGACCCTTGTCGAGCAGGGTCGACCAGTCGGCGGCCAGCACCTCGACCTGGCCGTCGTCGACGAAGATCTCGGAGGCGGCGCCGGCCAGGCGGGGGTCGAGCTCGGCGGTGACGATCCGGGTGGCGTCGTCGCGCACCCCCGAGCGCAGCCAGGCCGTGCCCACCCCGCAGCCGGTCCCGAACTCCGCCATGGTGCCGGAGCGGGTGGCGGCGAGCGTCGCCAGCAGCCGGCCGGTCTCGTTGCGGCAGAACGACACGTACCCCGCGCGCCGCGAGACCGCGAACGCGCGGGCGACCACGTCGGGAAGGTCGGGAGGGGCGCTCATGGGCCGAGTCTCCCACTGCGGGACGGCCGTCTCGGATCGCGGACGGATTCCGGAAAGCGGTGGCCGGCGTCCGGAATGCGGGGCTACCGTGGTCGCACCATGCGGAGCATCCTCGTACTCATCGAGCGCCGCGGCGGGGCCCAGCAGTAGATCTGCTCAGAGAGGCCACCTCGCCGCGGTGGTCGTCGTACGTGGTCTCTCGGCACTGCTGGATCGATGACGTCCCTGCCGGGCGGCCCGTGCGCCACGCGCGACCCGCCCCCCGCACGGCCCGTCCCTCGTGCGATCCGCGAGCCGACCCGCCCGCCCGTGTGGGGTGTCGTCGTTCCAGCCGTGCCGCGAGCCGCACGGCGCCACCGCCGTCGGCCGGCGCCCCGCCGGTCGGCGCGACCGACCGGGTCACGACCCGGGAACGAGCCCGGGAACGAACCCAGGACCGAAGGAGAGACCGATGTACGACATGTACCCCGAGTGGGGACCGGCCAGCCACGACCCCGAGAACCCCCGCAGCCGCGAGGCCCTCCAGCGCTCGCTCGACCAGCGGGACGACGGGGGCGAGCGGCCCGACGACAACTAGCCTTCCGCGCATGACCGACCCGAACGCCGCCCCCACCTCCGGAGCACCCTCCGGGCCCGCCACCGGCACCGTGCGCCTCGCCGTCATCCCCGGCGACGGCATCGGGCCGGAGGTGACCGCCGAGGCCCTCAAGGTCCTCGACGTGGTCGCCCCCGCGGGAGTGACGTTCGAGCAGACCCACTACGACCTCGGCGCCGAGCGCTACCTCGCCACCGGCGAGGTGCTGCCCGACTCCGTGCTCGGCGAGATCCGCCAGCACGACGCGATCCTCCTCGGCGCGGTCGGCGGCAAGCCCAACGACCCGAACCTGCCCCCGGGCATCCTGGAGCGCGGCCTGCTGCTGCGGCTGCGCTTCGAGCTCGACCACTACGTCAACCTGCGACCCTCCCGGATCTTCCCGGGCGTGACGTCGCCCCTCGCACACCCCGGCGAGGTCGACTTCGTGGTGGTCCGCGAGGGCACCGAAGGCCCCTACACCGGCAACGGCGGCGCCCTGCGCGTCGGCACCCCGGCGGAGGTCGCCACCGAGGTCTCGGTCAACACCGCCTTCGGCGTGGAGCGCGTCGTGCGCGACGCCTTCGCCCGCGCCCAGCGCCGGCCCCGCAAGAAGCTCACCCTGGTCCACAAGACCAACGTCCTCGTGCACGCGGGCGCGGTGTGGTGGCGCCTGACCCAGCAGGTCGCCCGGGAGTTCCCCGAGGTCACCGTCGACTACATGCACGTCGACGCGGCCATGATCTTCCTGACCACCGACCCCGCGCGCTTCGACGTGATCGTCACCGACAACCTCTTCGGCGACATCGTCACCGACCTGGCCGCCGCCATCACCGGCGGCATCGGCCTCGCGGCCTCCGGCAACGTCAACCCCGACCGGACCGCCCCCAGCATGTTCGAGCCCGTGCACGGCTCCGCGCCCGACATCGCGGGCCAGCAGAAGGCCGACCCCACCGCGGCGATCCTCTCCGCCTCGCTCCTGCTCGACCACCTCGGGCACCCGCAGGCGGCCGCCGTCATCGAGGCCGCGGTCATCGCCGACCTGGCCGAGCGCGGCGGCTCCCGCCCGACCGCCGAGGTCGGCGACGCCATCGCCGCACGCGTCGGCGGCTGATCCTCACCGCCGCTCCCGGACGCCTCCTCCCGACCGGGGGGAGGCGTCCGCGCGTCACGGAGCCGCGCGACCGCGTCGTACGCCGCCCCGTGCCAGCCCGCCCGCCCGCACCCGCCCGCACGCGCCCGCACCGCGCCGGGCCCCACCATCGAGGTCGACTACCGTGAGCCCCATGCAGATCAGCACCACCCTGACGTCCACCCCCGTCGACGACGCGCGCCTCGCGGGCATCCTGGGCGACCCCGGGTTCGGCAACTTCTTCACCGACCACATGCTCACCGTGGAGTGGACCCCCGAGGCCGGCTGGCACGACGCCCGCATCGAGCCCTACGCGCCGCTGAGCATCGACCCGGCCTCGGCGGTGCTGCACTACGCGCAGGAGACCTTCGAGGGGATGAAGGCCTACCGTCACGCCGACGGCTCGGTCTGGTCCTTCCGCCCCGAGGAGAACGCGAAGCGCATGGCGCGCTCCAGCCACCGCCTCGCGCTGCCGGTGCTCGACCCCGCCGACTTCGTGCAGGCCGTCGACGCCCTCGTCGAGGTCGACCAGCGCTGGGTGCCCGACACCACCGCGCCCGGCGCGGGGGAGAAGAGCCTCTACCTGCGACCGTTCATGTTCGCCTCCGAGGTCTTCCTGGGCGTGCGCCCGGCCCAGCACGTCACCTTCATGGTCATCGCCAGCCCCGCCGGGGCCTACTTCAAGGGCGGCGTGAAGCCGGTCAGCCTGTGGCTGACCGAGGAGTACACCCGCGCCGGTCGCGGCGGCATGGGCGCGGCCAAGACGGGGGGCAACTACGCCAGCTCGCTGGTCGCCCAGCAGGAGGCGATCGCCCAGGGCTGCGACCAGGTCGTCTTCCTCGACGCCCAGGAGGGTCGCTACGTCGAGGAGCTCGGCGGCATGAACCTCTACTTCGTGCACCGCGACGGGCGCATCGTCACCCCCGCGACCGGCACGATCCTCGAGGGCATCACCCGCGCCAGCATCATCGAGCTGGCCCGGGAGATGGGCCACGTCGTGGAGGAGCGCAGGTTCTCCATCGACGAGTGGCGCGAGGGCGTCGCCAGCGGCGAGATCACCGAGATCTTCGCCTGCGGCACCGCCGCCGTGGTCACCCCCGTCGGAGCCCTGAAGTGGGACGGCGGGGAGGTGCCCTGCGCCGCCGAGGCCGGCGAGGTCACCACCGCCGTGCGGCAGGCCCTCGTCGACGTCCAGTTCGGTCGCGCCGAGGACACCTTCGGCTGGATGCACCGCATCGTCTGACGACCGGCCGACCGGCCGACCGGCCGACCGGCGGCCGGCGGCCGACGCCGGGTGCGGCGTCCGCGACGCGGGCACCGCCCTGGCCGCGCGCTGCCGAGTGAGGTTACCCTTACCTAAGTCGCTCGCGCAGACGGTGCGGGCACCGGCGGAGGGTCGAGCCATCAGCGTCGTCGCGGAGACCGGCACAGCGCCCCACGCCCCCCAGGGACCGCCGCAGGGTCGAGGTGGCGGGGAGCGTCGCGAGGATGGCCCGCGGGCGCCCCGCACGACGTTGCGCGGCGTCGTGGCGCTGCTCGTCCTGCTGCTCCTCGTGGCCGTCGTGGCCCTCGCCAGCCTGGTGTGGGGCGCGCGCGACGTGGCCCCGGGCCAGGTGTGGCGCGCGCTGGTCGACCCGGTGACCGGCGACAACGACCACCTCGTCGTGCGCGACCTGCGGGTGCCGCGCACCCTGATCGGCCTCGCCGCCGGCGCCGCGCTCGGCGCGGCGGGAGCGCTCATGCAGGGCGTCACCCGCAACCCCATCGCCGACCCCGGCCTCCTCGGCATCAACGCCGGCGCCTCGCTCGCCGTGGTCGCGGCCATCGCCGGACTCGGGGTGGCCTCGACCGCCGCCTACCTCCCCTTCGCCTTCGGCGGTGCCGCCGTCGCCGCGCTCGTCGTCTACGGCGCCGCCTCGCTCGGCTGGGAGGGCGTCACCCCGGTCAAGCTCGCGCTGGTGGGCGCCGCCTTCACCGCCACGGCCACCTCGGTCATCACCGTCGTGCTGCTCACCGACCGCCGCACCCTCGACGAGTACCGCTTCTGGCAGGTCGGCTCGCTGGCCAACCGCCCGCTCGACGTGCTCACCACCGTCCTGCCCTTCGTGCTCGTCGGGCTCGCCCTGGCGCTGGCCGCCGGTCGGGTGCTCAACGCGCTCGCGCTCGGCGACGACGTGGCCCGCGGGCTGGGCCAGGACGTCACCCGGGGCCGCCTGCTGGTGGTCACCGCGGTCGTGCTGCTGTGCGGGTCCGCGGTCTCCCTGGTGGGCCCGATCGCCTTCGTGGGGCTCGTCGTGCCCCACGTCGCGCGCGCGGTGGTCGGTCCCGACTACCGGTGGATCGTGGTGCTCTCCACCGTGCTGGGCCCCGTCGTGCTGCTCCTCGCCGACGTGGTCGGCCGTCTCGTCGCCCGCCCCGGCGAGGTCGAGGCCGGTCTGGTCGTCGCGGTCATCGGCGCCCCCGTGCTCGTCGCGCTCGTGCGCCGCTCGAAGGCGGTGGCGGCGTGAGCGCCCCGTCCTCCACCCGCCCCGGCCCGGCCTCCGCGGGCCGGCCGCAGGGCCCGTCCGGGGCTGCCGCGGGCCAGGTCGCGCCCGACGGGTCGACGCCGGGCCCGGTGGAGGTCGCGCGCCAGGGGCTGGTCACGAGTCGCCGCCGGCGCCTGCGCCGTCGCGCCGTCGTGACCGTGGCCCTGGCCGCCGTCGCGCTCACCCTGTCGGTGCTCGCCCTCATGCTCGGCGACTTCCGCCTCTCGGTGGGCCAGGTCGTGGGCGCCCTCGTCGGCAGCGACGACGACCTCGCCGCCCGCTTCGTCGTGGTCGACCTGCGCGCCCCCCGCCTCGTGCTCGGGGTGCTGGTCGGGCTGGCCTTCGGCCTGGCCGGGGCGCTCTTCCAGTCGGTGCTGCGCAACCCGCTGGCCAGCCCCGACGTCATCGGCATCTCCCAGGGCGCCAGCGCCGGCGCCGTGGCCGCGCTGCTGCTCGGTGGCGCCACCGGCGCCGCGGTCTCCGCCTCCGCGCTGGTGGGCGGTGCCCTCGTCGGCCTCCTGCTCTACGCCGTGGCGTGGCGGCAGGGCATGACCGGCCACCGCTTCGTGCTCGCCGGCATCGGCGTGGCCTACGTCTGCAGCAGCGTGGTGGGCTACCTGCTGACGCGCAGCGAGGTCAACGAGGCGCAGGCCGCGCTGCTGTGGATGACCGGCAGCCTGGCCCAGGCCACCTGGGGCCTCGTCATGACCCTGGGGGTGGCGCTCGCGGTGCTGGTGCCGCTCGTCGTGCTGGTGGCCCGGGGCCTCGACCTGCTGCTGCTCGGCGACGAGCAGGCCGCCGGGCTCGGCATCCGCCCCGAGGTGGTGCGCGCCCTGGTCATCGCCCTGGGGGTGGCCCTGGCCTGCGTGGCGACCGCCGCCGCCGGCCCCGTGGCCTTCGTCGCCTTCACCGCCGCCCCCGTCGCGCGTCGCCTCCTCGGCGACGGCTCGCTGGCCCTGCTCCAGGCGGCCCTCGTCGGGGTCGTGCTCGTCGTCGGCGCCGACGTCGTGGCCCAGCACCTCCTGCCCGCCGACCTCGCCGTCCCCGTCGGTGTCGTCACCGGCGCCGTCGGCGGCCCCTACCTGATCTGGCTGATGGCCAGCGGACGCACCCGGACCGCGTGAGCCGGACGTCGTGAGAAGGAGATCCCGCATGACCGCCACCACCGCATCCCCCCTCGACCGCCCGCTCGGCGGTGGTCCCGCGGGTCCCGCCCGACCCGACGAGGCCTCCGACGCCGGCCCGGGCCCGGCGAGCGGTGCCTTCCACGCGCCGGTCCGGCTCGTGGCCCGCGGGCTCGAGCTGGCCTACGACCAGCGCACGGTGGTGCACGGCGTCGACCTCGCCGTGCCGCCCGGCCGGGTCACCGTGATCGTCGGGGCCAACGGCTGCGGCAAGTCGACCCTGCTGCGCGGCCTCGGCCGGCTGCTGACCCCCGCGGCCGGCCGGGTCGAGCTCGACGGGCGCGACCTGCGCTCGGTGCGCCCGCGCGAGGTCGCCGCCGTGCTGGGGCTGCTGCCGCAGCAGCCCCTGGCACCGGAGGGGATCACGGTCGCCGACCTCGTCGGCCGCGGTCGCCACCCCCACCAGGGCGCCTTCCGACGCTGGAGCGCCGCCGACTCCGACGCGGTGGCCGAGGCGCTCGCCCTCACCGACACCCACGAGCTGGCCGCCCGCCGGGTCGAGGAGCTCTCGGGCGGGCAGCGCCAGCGCGTGTGGGTGGCGATGATGCTGGCCCAGGACCCCCGCATCATGCTGCTCGACGAGCCCACCACCTACCTCGACATCGCCCACCAGGTCGACGTGCTCGACCTGCTCGCCGAGCTCAACGAGCAGCGCGGCACGACGGTGGTCATGGTGCTGCACGAGCTCAACCTGGCGGCCCGCTACGCCGATCACCTGGTGGTCATGCACGAGGGGCGGCTGCTGTGCGAGGGGAGCCCCGCCGAGGTGCTCGACGCCGACTGCGTCGAGCGAGCCTTCGGGCTGCGCGCGCAGGTGGTGCCCGACCCGATCACGGGCTCGCCGATGGTCGTGCCGGTCGGCCGGCGCGCGGCCGCTCAGGCCGCGCGCCCCGCGATCCACCCGGGCGAGCGGTCCGAGGTCCGAGCCACGGACCGGGCGTGACGCACCGCAGCTCCGATCATGTAAGGTGAGCCTTACCTAACTCAACGACCGGGCTCGGCCGGTCCCGCACACCTGAGGAGCGGACGTGACGTCCCTTCGTCCCCTGAACCGCCGCGGCTCCCGCCGGGGCCTGGCCCGCCGGGTCGGCCTGCCGCTCGGCGCCCTCCTGCTGGCCCTCCCGCTCGCGGCCTGCGGCTCCGAGGAGTCCGGCGGCAGCGCCTCCGACAGCGAGTCGGCCGGTGGCGAGAGCTTCGAGCCCGTCACCATCGAGCACGCCTTCGGCGAGACCGAGATCGACGAGCAGCCCCAGCGCGTCGTCACCTGGGGCTGGGGCAGCTCCGACGCCGCCATCGCCCTGGGCACGATCCCGGTCGCCATGCCCAAGAACTCCTACGGCGCGACCGAGGAGGGCCTCATGCCGTGGCAGGAGGAGGCCCTCACGGCCGCCGGCGCCGAGACGCCGACCCTGCTGACCGAGGGCACCGAGGTGCCCTTCGAGGAGATCGCCGCGGCCGGCCCCGACCTGATCCTGGCCAACTACTCCGGCATCACCGAGGCCGACTACGAGAAGCTCTCGCAGATCGCCGACACCGTCGCCTACCCCGACGAGCCGTGGACCACCCCGTGGCGCGACGTCATCACCACCGTCGGCGAGGCCCTCGGCCAGTCCGACGAGGCCGAGCAGCTGCTAGAGGACATCGACGGCGAGGTGGCCACCGCCGCCGAGGAGCACCCCGAGTTCGAGGGCAAGACCATCGCCGCGGTCGCCATCGACCCGACCGCCTTCTACGTCTACAAGGGCGCAGACCCGCGCGTGCAGTTCCTCGAGGACCTCGGCTTCGAGCTCGCGCCCAGCGTCGACGAGCTGAGCACCGACGAGTCGTCGTTCTACTACACGATCAGCACCGAGGAGGTCGACAAGCTCACCTCCGACGTCCTGCTGTCCTACGTCGCCGACGAGGCGACGCGCGACGAGCTCGCCGCCGACCCGGCCTACCAGGCCATGGAGCAGTTCCAGGACGACACCGTCGCCTCGGTGGTGGGGGAGTCCTACATCTCGGCGGTCTCGCCGCCGACCGCGCTGTCGCTCACCTGGGGTCTCGACGAGTTCGTCGCCTCCCTCGAGCCGGCCGTCCAGGCCGCGGGCTGACCGCACGACCCCGCACGCCGGCCGCGGCTGTCGCGGTTTCGGCGGCTCGCGACGGTAGATTGCCACGGTGACGACCTTCTCCCACGGGCGCTCCGGCGAGCACGCGACCTCGCCCCGCCCGCCCCAGCAGGCGGTCACGGTCGGCCCCTACACGCTGCTGACCAAGATCGGCGAGGGCGGCATGGGCGTGGTCCACCTCGCCCGTGCGCCCCACGGCGAGCGGGTCGCGCTCAAGGTGCTGCGCCCCCACATCGTGGGCGACGACGAGGCCCGCGCCCGGCTGGCCCGCGAGGTCGGGTCGCTCTCGCGCATCCGCAGCCGCTGGGTCGCCGAGATCAAGGACGCCGACCCGTGGGCCGTCGTGCCCTACGTCGCCACCCGCTACGTGCCCGGCCTCTCGCTGCACGACCACGTCGTGGAGGAGGGACGCATCGAGGGCGAGGACCTCGTGTGGTTCGCCGCCTGCCTGGCCGAGGGGCTCGACTCGGTCCACGCCGTGGGAGTCCTCCACCGCGACGTCAAGCCGTCCAACGTGCTGATGGAGGGGCGCACCCCGATCCTCATCGACTTCGGTCTGGCGCGCGTGGCCGACGACCCCAAGCTCACCCACACCGGGTGGCTGCTCGGCACCCCCGGCTACCTCGCCCCCGAGATCCTCTACGGCGACGACGCCACCACGGCCTCCGACGTGCACAGCTGGGGCGCCACCGTGGCCTACGCCGGGCTGGGCCGCGCGCCCTTCGGTCGCGGCCCGTCGATGGCGATCATGGACCGCGTGCGCCGCGGCGAGCACGACCTGTCGGGGCTGGACGGCGACCTCGCCCAGGTCGTGGCCGCGGCCCTCCACCCCGACCCGGCGCGCCGGCCCACCCTGGCCGAGCTGCTGGCGTGGCTGCGCCCGCAGACCACCCGACCCGAGGCCGCGCCCGCCCCACTGCCGGCCCCCGCCCGCGAGGACCCGTTCACGCTGCCGCTGGCGCTGGCCGCCGAGGCCGTCGCCCAGCGCCTCGGCCACCCCGCCGGGCCGGGCGCCGACGCCGGTGCCGACCGCGCTGCGGACGCCGACGCCGCTGCCGATCCGGCCACCGACGTGCTCGCCGACCCCGCGTCCGTGCGCGACGACCCGGCCGCGGCCGACCCCTGGGCCGACCCCTGGGCCGGCCCCCCGGGCGACCGGCAGGGTGCGGCGTACGACGGGCGGGGACCCGACGGCACGCTCGTGGAGCGCGACCACCCGCCGACCCGCGTCTACGAGGAGGACCCCACCCGCCGCCTCGGCGACCCCGACCCCTGGTCGGCCCCCCGGCCCGAGGCCGGTCCCGGTGAGCCTCCGGGCGGACATCCCGGCGTGCGCCCGGAGGGGCACGACCCCGACGGTCCTGAGGGCTCCGGGGACCCCTGGGCCCACGAGCCCTGGGGCGCACCGGTCGAGGTGGCCCGGGCCCCGCTGGCCGAGCGGGCGCGACGGGCGACGCTGCTGCTCGCCGCGGCGGGCGCGGTCGGCACCGCGACGGCCGCCGCGCCGTGGGTGACCCTCGCCGTGCTGCTGGTCCTCGTCACCGCCCTGCGGGGCGGGTCGCTGGCCGGCAGCGTCGCCGCCGACCGGCGACGGGCCCGCGGGCCGAAGTGGTACGACGGCCCCCGCCTGCTGCTGGCCGCCCCCTGGACGCTGACCCGTTCGTTGCCGGCGACGGCGGTGCTCACCCTGTGGAGCGTCGGCCTCGGCCTGGCCGTGGCGCTGCTGTGCTACGCCGTCGCCGCCACCACCCCGACCATCCTCCTCGTCTCGGGCGCCACCGTCGCGGTGTCGCTGTGGGCCGGGCCGGGCGGCTGGCGGGTCCGCAGCCCCCTGGCCCGCGTGGTCGAGCCGGCCGCACGCTCGGGCGCGCGCTGGGTGGTGTCGCTCGTCGTGCTGGTCCTCCTCGCGGCCGCCGGCGCCTTCGCCCAGGCCCAGGGCGGCACCCGCTGGACCCCCGACGACAGCCCGCCCCTGGCCGACGTCAGCCTGCCCTCCTGGTGGGCGGCCGGCTGAGCGACGGGCGCCCGGAGCGGCCGGTCCGCACCGCGCGGCCGCCCGACCCCACGGTTCTGAGGACCCGAGACGTGCCGGCCCCGGTGGCGCGGCCGCGATCCGCGACGGTGCCGTCGGGCCGCTGCCGGGCCGCTGCCGGGCCATCGCCGGACCACCGCCCGCCGCTGCTAGGGGGAGGGGCACGACCGTGCCCCTCCCCCTAGCAGCCGCGAGGTGCATCCTCCTGGGCCGCCGCCCGGCACCGTACGGTCGCCGGGGCCTCTCGCCGGGCCGCATCGTGGGACTCCCTGTCGGGGGCCGGCCGCGCGTGGCAGCATGAGCGGCATGCAGCACCACGTCATCATTCGCTAGCGCGTCGAGCGCCCACCCGGGCCCCCGACGCGCCACCTCTCGCACGCGAGAGGTTTTTTTGTGCCCGGACCACGACGGAGACCACCGAGACCATGGACCTGCACGGCGACTTCCACGTCTACGACACCACCATGCGCGACGGCGCCCAGCAGGAGGGGCTCAACCTCTCCGTCGCCGACAAGCTGACCATCGCCACGCTCCTCGACGGCCTCGGCGTCGGCTACATCGAGGGCGGCTGGCCGGGAGCTAACCCCAAGGACACCGAGTTCTTCCGTCGTGCCGCCACCGAGCTCGACCTGCGCCACGCCCGGCTCGCGGCGTTCGGGGCGACCCGCCGGGCCGGCGTGCGTGCCGCCGACGACCCGGGCACGGCCGCCCTGCGCGACAGCGGCGCCGGCACCGTGACCCTGGTGGCCAAGGCGCACACCCGCCACGTGGAGCTGGCGCTGCGCACCACGCTGGAGGAGAACCTCGCGATGGTGCGCGACACCGTCACCCACCTGCGCGAGGAGGGCCAGCAGGTCTTCGTCGACGCCGAGCACTTCTTCGACGGCTACCGCCTCGACCGCGCCTACGCCCTCGAGGTCCTGCGCACCGCGGCCGAGGCCGGGGCGGAGGTCGTCGCGCTGTGCGACACCAACGGCGGGATGCTGCCGCCCTGGGTGGCCGACACCGTGCACGACGTCGTGGAGTCCCTCGGCGCCCGCGGGTCCGGCGCCGGGTCGGGCGGTCTCCACGTGGGCATCCACGCCCACAACGACACCGGCTGCGCGGTGGCCAGCTCGCTGGCGGCCGTCGAGGCCGGGGCGACCCACGTGCAGGGCTGCATCAACGGCTACGGCGAGCGCACCGGCAACGCCGACCTGGTCACCGTCGTGGCCAACCTCGAGCTCAAGACCGGTCGCGCCCTGCTGCCCGAGGGACGCCTGCGCGAGGCCACCCGCATCGCCCACGCGGTCGCCGAGGTGACCAACGTCCCGCCCGCCTCCCGCCAGCCCTACGTGGGCACCTCCGCCTTCGCCCACAAGGCGGGGCTGCACGCCAGTGCGATCAAGGTCGACCCGAACCTCTACCAGCACATGGACCCCGTCGGCGTCGGCAACGACATGCGGCTGCTGGTCTCCGACATGGCCGGTCGCGCCTCGATCGAGCTCAAGGGCCGCGAGCTGGGCTTCGACCTCTCCGGGGAGTCGCGCAAGGAGCTCGTGGGCCGCATCACCGACCGGGTCAAGGTGCTGGAGTCGCGCGGCTACACCTTCGAGGCCGCCGACGCCTCCTTCGAGCTGCTGCTCGTCGAGGAGGTCGAGGGCCGCCGCCCGTCGTACTTCGACGTCGAGTCCTGGCGCGTCATCACCGAGACCCGCGCGGGGGTGCCCGTGGGGGTGGAGGCGCTGTCGGAGGCCACGGTGAAGCTGCGTGCCGCCGACGTGCGCTACGTCGTGACCGGCGAGGGCAACGGTCCCGTCAACGCCCTCGACCAGGCCCTGCGCGCCGCTATCGGGCAGGCCTATCCCGAGGTCGCCCGCTTCGAGCTGATCGACTACAAGGTGCGCATCCTCGACCAGGGGCACGGCACCGACGCCATCACCCGGGTGCTCATCGAGACCACCGACGGGGAGTCGTCGTGGGTCACCGTCGGGGTCGGCGCCAACGTCATCGAGGCCTCCTGGGGTGCCCTCGTCGACGGCGTCACCTTCGGCCTGCGCCGCCACGCGGGCTGAGCCCCGGGCCGGCCGCTCAGGCCACGACGCGGCGGACCAGGTCGGCCCAGGCGGCGTACACCCGCTCGACGGCGAAGCCCTCGACGCGCACCTGCTGCTCCAGCACCGGCACCTCGAGCGGGGCGAGCAGGGCGGTGGCCAGCAGGGGCAGGTCGCCGCCCACCTCGAGCTCGGTGAGCAGGTGGCGCACGTGCATGGCGACGAAGGAGTACGCCGCGTAGGACCGCGTGCCCGCCCGCCCGGCGGCGCGGATGAGATCGGCGCTGAGCAGCGTGGCCTCGATCCGCGAGCGGCCGAAGGCCAGCAGCCGGTCGAGCGGGGGAGCGCCGGGCCCGAGCGGCGGCGGGCCGGAGATGACCGAGGCCTGCCAGGCGGTCTCGGAGTGGTCGAGCAGGGCCGCCATCAGACCCTCGCGGGAGTCGAAGCGGCGGAAGACGGTGCCCTTGCCGACGCCCGCCTCGGCGGCGACCGCCTCCATCGTGACCCGCTCCAGTCCGCCGCACCGCCCGATCAGCCGGCCCGCGGCCTCCAGCAGGGCCGCGCGGTTGCGGGCCGCGTCGGCGCGCTCGACCGGGGCGTCGTGGAGGAGGGGGAGGAGGGGCCGCTCGGTCATGGTGCGCCCAGTCTAGGGAGCCGGACCAGCCGGGTGACCGGTTCCACAGCAGTGCGGGAATAGAAACGGACTGTGGTCCGTTTAAGATCGGGACCGTCCGGCACCACCGGACCGCAGACCCGCCGGCCCGCCGCCGGCACCCCACGACCCGCCCGACGGCGGGGCCGACCGTCCTCCGAGGAGCACCCCATGTCCGAGACCACCACCGTCGAGACCACCACCGTCGCCGTCCTGGTCGGCAGCCTGCGCGCCGACTCCCTCAACCGTCGCCTCGCCGAGGTCCTGCGCGACCAGGCCCCCGAGGGCGTCGTGCTCGACATCGTCGACGGCCTCGCCGACCTGCCGTTCTACAACGAGGACCTCGACGCCGGCGACGCCCCCGCCGCCGCGGTCGCCCTGCGCGAGCGCGTCGCCGCGGCCGACCGGGTCCTCGCCGTGACCCCCGAGTACAACGGCACGATGCCGGCCGTGCTCAACAACGCCATCGACTGGCTCTCGCGCCCCTACGGCGCCGGCGCCATCGTGGGCAAGCCCTTCGGCGTCGTCGGTGCCACCCCCACCCCCTACGGCGGCAAGTGGGCCCACGCCGACACCGTGCGCTCCGCGGGCATCGCCGGCGCCACCGTCGTCGAGGACGTCCTCGTCTCGCAGTCGGCCCTCGAGGTCGACGTGCTCACCGACGCCGAGGTGCTCGGCCGCCTCACCGGCGCCGTGCAGACCCTCGCCGCCTACCAGCCCGCCACCTCCGCGGCCTGACACACGCGGGGGGACACGTCTTACTGACCGTTGAGACCACTGGCTGACAGTCGTGACGGTCAGGTAGTGGTCGCAACGGTCAGTAACATGCGGTGCGTGAGCGACCCCCGGCCCGACCCCGCCGCATCGGTGCCCTACGCGCCGTACGGGCCGGCGGTGCCGCCGCCGGAGCGCCCTGCGGCGCCGCGCTCGCGCCCGCTCGACGTCACCGTCACGATCCTCCTGCTGCTGGTGCTGGCCATGGGCGCGCTCGTCGCGTCGTTCTTCGGCCTCTTCCTCGGGATGGTCTCCGACGGGTGCGGCGGCTCGGTGCAGTGCGACACGGGCCGCATCGGCGCCGGGGTCCTCGTCGCCGCCGGCTCGCCGTGGGTCGTGCTGCTCATCGCGACCTGCTGGTCCACCGTGCGGATGGTCCGGCGGCGCGTGGCCTTCTGGGTGCCGCTGCTGGCGGTCCCGGTCTGGGCCGGTCTCCTCGCGCTGGGTGTCGCCCTGGCCTTCAGCGGCGTGCCGTCCTGAGGACGACCCCGAGGCGCTAGCGTCGGCGCATGGTCGACCTGCACGACATCCACGAGCTCACCGCCCTCGAGCAGGGCGACCTGGTCCGGCGCGGGGAGGTCTCCCCGCTGGAGCTCACCGAGCACTACCTCGACCGCGTGGCGCGCCTCGACGACGTCGGGGCCTTCGTCACCGTGACCGCCGAGCGCGCCCTCGAGCGCGCCGCCTCCCTGGGGCGCTGCGCCCCGGGCGAGGCGGGGCCGTCGGGGTCGGTCTCGCGGCTGTGGGGGGTGCCGACGGCGATCAAGGACCTCAACCTCACCGCCGGCGTGCCCACGACCTTCGGCTCGGCCGCCTTCGACGACTTCGTGCCCGAGGTCTCCGACGCTGTCGCCCTGGCCGTGGACGACGGTGGCCTGGTCAGCCTGGGCAAGACCAGCACCCCGGAGTTCGGGTCGCCCTGCTACACCGAGCCCGAGGGTCGACCGGCGGCCGTCACCCCGTGGGACCGCACCCGCATGGCCGGCGGCTCCTCCGGCGGCGCGGGCGCGGCCGTCGCGGCCGGTCTGGTGCCGGTGGCGCAGGGCTCCGACGGCGGCGGCTCGATCCGCATCCCGGCCTCCTGCTGCGGCCTGGTGGGCCTCAAGCCCTCGCGGGGTCGCGTGAGCGGCTTCCCGCTGTACGGCGACCCCGTGGGCCTCGCGGTGGCCGGCCCGCTGGCGCGCACGGTGCGCGACGCCGCCGCGCTGCTCGACGTGCTCGAGGGGCACCGGGTGGGCGACCCCTTCTGGGCGGCGCCCCCGCAGACGACCTTCCTGGAGGCCTGCGACCGTCAGCCGGGGCGGCTGCGCATCGCCCGCTTCGTGGCGCCGGTGATCGCCGACGTGCCGGTCGACGCCTCCAGCGTGAGCGCCTGGGAGGACGCCTCGCGGCTGCTGGAGTCACTGGGCCACGACGTCGTCGACGTGCCCGTGCCGCTGCCTCCCGAGGCGGTGCCGGTCTTCGAGACCTGCTGGGCCGTGCTCACCGCGCTGTCGGCCGCACCGGCCGGCCGCGAGGCGCTGCTGCGTCCGCTGACCCGGTGGCTCACCGAGCGCGGCCACGCGGTCAGCGGCCCCCAGCTCGGCCTGGCGATCGGCGCGATGCGCCGCTACGCCGCCAACGCCCTCGCCGCCCTGGCCCCCTACGACGCCGTGCTCACCCCGACCCTGGCGAGCCCGCCGCTGGCGGTCGGCGCGATCCGCGACGACGCCGACCCCGCCGCCGACTTCGCCGCGCAGAAGGCGTTCACGCCCTGGACCTCGGCGTGGAACGTCACCGGCATGCCGGCGGTCTCGCTGCCGCTGCACTGGACCGCCGAGGGTCTGCCGGTCGGCGTCATGCTGGCCGGGCGCCCGGCCGAGGACGAGCTGCTGCTGTCGCTGGCCGCGCAGGTCGAGGCGGCCGCGCCGTGGCACCACCGGCGCCCGCCGGGCTGGTGAGACAGGAGCGGATGGGTCGGGCAGGTCGGGCCGGGTTCAGACCGCCCGCTCGTCGACGCCCCACTGCTCGCGGAACTCCTCGGGGCTGAGCTCGGCGAGCTCCGTGCGCAGGTGGTGCAGGGTGTGGCTGGCGACCTCGGGGTTCTCCACGTCGATGGCCAGCACCCGGCGCCCGGTGTGTCGCTCGTGCACCTCCACCGTGCCGGCCGAGGAGCACTCCAGGGTGCCGCCGCTCAGGGCGAACCAGACGTCGAGCGCCACCACCAGGGCCCGCCGCAGCGGCGGGCGCCGGTCGCCGGCCAGCGCGACGCGGTAGACCTCGTCGGCGGTCTGCGGGTCGAGGGTCAGCACCCCCCGATCCTACGGCGCCGCCGCGCACCGCCCGGCTCAGTCGTCGCCGAGCCCGCGGGCCGCGAGCGCGTCACCGGTCTCGTGGGCGCGGGCCACCACCCGCACCACGAAGGGCGTGAGGTAGGCGCGGGGGTGCCGGCCCAGGCCGCGGGCGCGGGCGGCGTCACGGGTCTCCAGCGCCAGGGCGACGGTGCCGGGCAGGGCCTGCACGGCAAGACCGACGGTGAGGGCGACCCGCTCGGGCGGCACCCCGACGTGGCGCAGCGGGCCCGACCAGCGCACGAGCGCGTCGAGCATGGCGTTGACCGGCGTCGTGGCGGTGACCACGACCGCGGCGAGGGTGAGGGCGAGGAGGTCGACGAAGGTCTCGACGGCCTTGCCAGCGCCGTAGAAGAGGCCCTGCACGAGGGAGGCGACCAGCGCGATGAGCAGCACGCCGCGCGCGGCGGTGAGCAGCAGTGGCAGCCGCACCCGCGCGAGCAGGGCCAGGCCGAGCGCCACGGCGAGGAACAGCAGCGAGGCGGGGGCGCTGCGCACCAGCACGATGGTGAGGCTGAGCGCGCCGAGGCCGGCCAGCTTGGGGCCCACGGGCAGACGGTGCAGCAGCGTGTCGCCGGGCTGGTGGATCGCCACCATCGACGGTTGGCTCACGAGCGCTCCGCCACCGAGGCGACGTAGTCGGCGACCCCGGCCGCGGCCGGCCCGTCGTAGCGCACGCGGGCGTCCTCCACGACGAGCACGCGGTCGCAGCGGGCGGCCAGGTCGAGGTCGTGGGTCACGAGCACCAGCTGCTGGTCGAGGCCGAGGAGCAGGTCGCCGACGCGGCGGGTGTTGGCCAGGTCGAGCAGGGTCGTCGGCTCGTCGGCCACCAGCACGGCCGGATCCGCGGCCAGCACCCCGGCCAGGGCCAGCAGCTGCTTCTGGCCCCCCGACAGGGCGTGGACCGACACGTCGGCGTGCTGGCCGAGGCCGTAGCGCTCGAGCACCTCCAGGGCCCGGTCGCGGCGCCGTGCGCCGTTGCGCTCGTGGCGGCGCAGCGACAGCTCGACGTCCTCGACGCAGGTCGGCATCACCAGCTGGGCGGCGGGGTCGGTGAAGCAGAAGCCGACCCTGCGGCGCACGGCCCCGGCCTCACGGGCCACGTCGAGACCGTCGACGACCACGCGGCCGGAGGTGGGCTCGACCAGGCCGTTGAAGAGCCGGGCCAGGGTCGACTTGCCGGAGCCGTTGGCGCCGATCACGGCCACGCGGCGCTCGGTCAGCCGCAGGGTGGTGGGGTGCAGCACCACGCGCTCGCCGTCGGTGGTGTCGACGGTGACCGCGGCGGCGTGGAGCTCGAGGACGGGCACGGGGCGGGGCGGCGCGAGGTCAGCGACGGCCGTGCAGCAGCTGGGGGAAGGCGCGGTGCACCTCGGCGGCCACCAGGGCGACCAGCGAGGTCTTGACGACGTCGCCGATCCAGAAGGGGGCGTCGTAGCTGATCGCCTCGCGCCACGACACGTCGAAGTAGAGCTTCATGCCGACGATGCCGGCGGTGTGCAGCACGAGCGCGCTGGCGACGAAGGAGCAGGCGAAGACGACGAGGGCGCGGGTCTTGCCGCGGCGCCCGGCGACGTACGTGACCAGCACGCCGGCGGCGAGCGCGGCGAGCGGGAAGCCGACGAGGTAGCCGGCGCTGGGGCCGGTGAAGACGCCGAGGCCCGAGGAGTGCTCGGCGAAGACGGGCAGGCCCACGGCGCCGAGCACGAGGTAGAGGGTGACGGCCAGGAAGCCGCGCACCGGTCCGAGCAGGCAACCGGCCAGCATCACGCCGAAGGTCTGCAGCGTGATCGGCACGCTGGCGCCGCCCACGGGGATCGCCCCGACGTAGGCGCAGGCCGAGATGAGCGCCGCGAAGGCGGCGACCAGCGCGATGCCGGTGGTCGTCGAGCGCAGCCGCGAGGAGGTCGAGCCGCCGCGTCCGTCGTACGCCGGGTCGGCGCCGGGGTGGTCGGCCGGGTGGCCGGTGGTGGTGTGGTCGGAGGCGGGAGCCGGCTGCTGCGTCGTCATGGGGTCCTCGTCGTGCGGGTGGGCCACGCCGGACGGTCGCCGGCTGAACGGCGTTCAGGTTAGGGTGGTGCGGCGTCCGTGGTCAACGCGTGCGCCGGCCGACCGAGGAGTGAGATGTCCTACCGCCGCCCCGACATCGTGGCCCGTGCCGTCGAGGTGCTCGACACCTACGGCCTCGCCGACCTCACGATGCGCCGGCTCGGCGGCGAGCTCGGGGTGCGCCCCAGCGCGCTCTACCACCACTTCGCCAGCAAGCAGACCCTGCTCGCCGCCGTGGCCGACGAGGTGCTCGCCCGCGGACGGGCCCCGCGCGACACCCCGCCTGACACCGTGCGCGACGGCTCCTGGGACGACCGTGTCGTCGCGGTCTGCACCGAGCTGCGCGAGGCGATGCTGGCCTACCGCGACGGGGCCGAGCTCGTGGCCACCGTGCACGCCTTCGGCCTCGGCGCCGCCGCCCCCGGGCGCGACCTGGCCGCCGCGCTGGCCGACAGCGGCCTCGACCCGGCCCTGGCCGGCACGGCGACGCGGACCCTGCTGCACTTCGTCTTCGGCCACACCCTCGACGAGCAGACCCACCTGCAGGCCGGCAGCGCCGGCGCCATCGAGGACCAGCCGCGGGAGCGCTCCGACTTCGCCGCGGGCCTGGGCATCGTCCTCGACGGCATCCGGCTGCGCTGTCGCGTCGCACCGCCCCCGCGGGGCTGAGGCGCCGGCTCGGGCGCCGGGCTCGGTCCGCCCTAGGGTGATCGCATGGCGGCGACGGCGGAGCACTACGCGGAGGTCCTCGAGGAGGTCGGGCTCGACACGGAGGCCACGTTCGTCGTGGTGACCGGCGCGACGCGCGAGGAGGTGGCCGAGGTGCTGGGGGTCGACCTGGGGCGCCGGGTCGCGCTGGGTGACGCCTTCGAGGAGGACCACTCCGCCTACGCCCTCCTCGAGGTCGCCGGTGGCGTGCTGGCCGCCGAGCCCACCGGCTACGCCGACCCGAGCCTCGAGGCGCTGCGACGGCTCTCGGCCGGAGGGCGCACCGCCGCGGTCGCGCGCTCCAACGTGCAGGCCCACGACCGCTTCGGCTTCGCCCGCGACGGGCGGGTGGTCTTGGACGCCGACGAGTACGTCTTCCTCGAGGACCCCTCCACGGTGCCGGCCGAGCTGCGGCCCCTCTTCGACCAGGCCTGGATCGACCTCGACGCCGAGGATCCGGCTCCGGCCGTCCCGGCCGCGCCTGTCGCCGGCGCGGAGGGTGAGGAGGACGAGGGGCCGACCGGACCGCCCGACGCGCTGGCGGTCGCCCTGGCCATGGTCGAGCAGGTCACCGGGGTCGCGCTGACCGTGGCGGACCTCGACCGACTCCAGGACGTCGAGCGCTACTGGGTGGCCTCGCTCACCTACGAGCCGGCGCAGCGCCCGGGGGACTGATCCCGGTCCGCGGTGGGCCGCGGGGCCCGTCGCGGCGCGTGCCCGGTGCACGGTTCCGCAGTGCGCCGTGTCGGCAGAACCACGCACGTCAGTGGTGGGACGGGTGCGCGGCGAGGGCCAAATAGAAGTAACTTGGTCGAGTTACGTCTGTTTGCGGGTCGGTCCTCGGGCGACCACCGCACCGACCAGGAAGGCCCGTCATGAGCGCACCCACCCACCCCACCACCGCCCGCTCGTCGAGCGACACCGCCGCCCCGGCCGCCGCCGGCCCGAGGAGCGCGCGGCGCGGCCCCGCCGTACGCCCGGGGTCGCCCGAGCTGCGCGAGCTCCTCCACCGCATCCGGGCCGGCGCGGCCGAGCGCGAGCTCGAGGTCGACCCGCCCCACGAGCCGCTGGCGTGGTTCAAGGAGGCCGGCCTCGGCGGCCTGCGGGTGCCGGTCGCCGAGGGCGGCGGCGGCGCCACGATGCGGGAGTTCTTCGCCACGCTCATCGCACTGGCCGAGGCCGACTCCAACCTGGCCCACATCGTGCGGGCCCACTACTGGTTCGTCGAGCAGCAGCTCCAGACCGACGACGCCGCCGCGCGGGCGCACGGCATCGACCTCATCACGTCCGGGGCGCTCGTCGGCAACGGCTTCAGCGAGCAGAGCGCCAAGCCGGTGGGGCTGCACTTCGACACCACGATCACCCCCGACCCCTCCGGTGACGGCGGCTTCCGGCTCGACGGCACCAAGTTCTACTCCACCGGGAGCATCTACTCCGACTACACCCAGATCTGGGCCGCAGCGCCCGAGGGCCGCATCGCCGGCGCCGTCATCCCGGTCGACCGCGCCGGGGTGACGATCGCCGACGACTGGGACGGCTTCGGCCAGCGCATGACCGGCACCGGGACCACCATCCTCGACGACGTGCGGGTCGAGCCCGGTGAGTTCTTCGACCTCGGCGAGCCCGACGGGCCCCAGGCCCCCAGCTACCAGGGCGCCTTCCTCCAGCTCTACCTGCAGGCCGTCACCGCCGGCGTGCTCCGCAGCGTGCGCAACGACGCGGTGGAGCGGGTGCGCAGCCGCACCCGCGGCTTCAGCCACGCCCACGTGCCCCAGCAGCCCCGCCACGACGCCCAGGTGCTGCAGGTGGTGGGGGAGATCTCGGCCGACGTGTTCGCCGCGGAGGCCATCGTGCTCGCAGCCGCCGACCGGCTCCAGGACGCGGTCGACTCGGTCGTCGACGGGCTGCCGACCCCCGAGGCCGCCGAGGCCGCGCAGCTGGCCGCCGCCCAGGCCAAGGTCGCCGTCGACCGGTTCTCCTACGCCACCGCCGCCCGCATCTTCGACGTCGGCGGCGCCTCGGCGACCCAGCGGGTGCACAACCTCGACCGCCACTGGCGCAACGTGCGCACCATCGCGACCCACAACCCGACCTACCTCAAGGCCTCCGCGATCGGCGACCACGAGGTCAACGGCAGCGGCTTCCCGGGCAACGCCTACTTCTGACCCGACCGACCCCGGCGCCGGACCCGGCACCGGACCCCGCACCGGACCCCGCACCGTCCTCCTCAGGACACCCCTCGAGAAAGGCCCCGCCATGTCCTCGGTCGGACTGACCTTCGTCGGCGCCGCCCTCTTCGTCAACGGCCTGCTGCTCCTCGGCAGGATCGACGCGAAGGGCGCCGGCGTCTTCAACCTCTTCGTGGGAGCGCTGCAGACGGCGATCCCGTTCTTCCTCATCGCCACCGCCGACACCCCCGACGAGATCCTCGGCGCCGCCGGGATCTTCCTGTTCGGGTTCACCTACCTCTACGTCGGCATCTGCAACCTGGCCGGCTACGCCAGCACCGGCGTCGGGTGGTACTCGCTGTGGGTCGCCGTCATGGCCCTCGGCTTCGGCGTCGTCAACATCGTCCGCTTCGACGACACCCCGACCGGCCTGCTCTGGCTGCAGTGGTCGGTGCTGTGGACGCTGTTCTTCCTCGTCCTGGCCCTCGGCCGCGAGCGGCTCACCGCCCTCACGGGTTGGTTCACCCTCATCCTGGCCTTCACCACCTGCACGGTGCCGGGCTTCCTGCTCCTGCTCGGCGAGTGGGGGCGGGTGCCGACCTGGGCCGTGCTCGCCTCGATCGCCGTCACGGCGCTCGCGCTCGTGCCGCTCTCGCGGGTCGACCTGGCCGACACGGCGGCGTCCACCTCGCAGCCCACGGAGCCCACGGGGCCCGCGGGGCCCGCAGCGGCCTCGGGGGAGCCCGGGGTGGACGCCACCGGTGGGACCCCGGGGCGCCGTCGCGCGGAGCCGGCCGCGGTCTGAGGAGTCGGCGGCGACCACCGTCCGCCTAGGTTCGGGGCACATGGTCGCCGCCGGCGGCCGCCGAGTGACGACCGGGAGACGCCGTGGCCAAGCAGGACCGAGACATCGAGCAGATCTACGCCACCGACGAGGTGGTCGCCAAGCTGCGCCGGCTCGCCGACGCGCTGGAGAAGGGCGAGTCGTTCCGGATCCAGATCGCCGGGGAGCGCTTCCGGGTGCCGCAGCGCGCGCAGTTCTCCATCGAGCACGAGCGCGGTGACGGCGAGGAGGAGGTCGAGTTCCAGCTGACCTGGTCGGTCGACGACGCGCCGTCGTCGGACGAGGGCGACGAGGCCGGCGGCGACGTGGTCTGACCCGTCGGCGGCGCTCGGTGCGGATGCTCGCGCGACGCCCGCTGAGGCTCCCGACTCGACCACCGCTCGCCGGGGTCGCCTCAGCCGGCGGTCTCGCGTCGACCGATGTCGACGGTGGCGCCGTGCTGCTCGGCGAGCAGCACGGCGCCGGCGAGGTCGAGCCGCGTGCCGTCGAGTCTCGCCGAGGCCAGGTCGACGCCCGCGAGGTCGGCCCCGCGCAGGTCGGCGCCCGCGAGGTCGGCCTCGCGCAGGCTCGCCCCGCCCAGCCGCGCCTCGCGCAGGACCGTGCCGGTGAGGTCGGCCAGCGCGAGGTCGCTCTCGCGCAGGTCGAGCCCGGTGAGGTCGAGCCCGGCGAGCCGGGCGCCCCGCAGACCGACGGCGCGCCACTGCCCGCCGACGACCCGCATCGGCCGGGTCGTGCACGAGGCGAAGGTCGAGCCCGTCGTCTTGCAGCCCTCGAAGGTCGCGTCGAAGAGGTTGCAGCCGCGCAGCTCGCAGCCCACGAAGGCCGTGGCCACGTGCACCGAGGAGTTGAGTCGGCAGGAGTCGAAGCGGCAGCGCTCGAAGAGCGCGCCCCTCGTCGTGACCTCGGAGAGGTCGACGCCGACGAAGGCGCAGTCGACGAAGCGGGCGGCGGCGAGGTCCTCGGCGTACCAGTCCTCGCCGCGGAAGGTCCGCCCCTCCGCGCCGTCGGGCGCCTCACCCACGAGAGGTCCCGGGTGGCTGGGTCACCGGGGTCACAGGGGTCATCGGGTTCACGGGGCTCACCGTAGCCAGGGGCGCCGACGGCGGCCCCGACGGCAGGGTCAGCCGAGCGGCCACCAGGCCAACCGCCGGGTCGCGCCCTGCTCCCACCACGCGAGGTCGACCCGCTCGGCGCGGCAGCGGGCCGGCAGCAGGTCGCCGAGGTCGCGGCGCAGCGAGTCCTCGTCGACGCCGGGGCCGGCCAGGTCGAGGGTGAGGTGCGGGTGCAGCTCGGCGTACCGCCCCTCGTAGGGCGGGCACTGCGGGAAGGCCTCGGCCAGTCGCGCGGTGAGCTCGCGGAAGGGCCCGTCGGGCTCCGGCACGAGGTGGAGCGTGCCGTCGGGGAAGCGCGCCACCCGCTCCAGCACCACCTCGAAGGCCGCCACCGAGGCCACCACGCGCCGCACCCGCTCGGTCTCGGCGGCGTCGGGGGAGGCCAGGAACGGCCCGAGCACGGTGACGTGGGCGTGGGTGAAGCCCGGGTCGCGCGACAGGTACGCCGCGTCCTGCCGGCCGGTGAGCCCGCGCACGAACCCGTCCAGCGGCGCCACCGGCACCTGCAGCACGCTGTGTCCCGGCCACCCCACCGCGCCATCCTCCCCGTCGGGGCGGGGCCCGCCCTCAGCGGGCCACCGGGTTGACCAGCTCCCCGGCGTAGAGCAGCGAGGAGGACTGGTCGGCGAGGTCGACCATCTGCAGCGTGTTGCGCAGCTGGAGCCGGTTGAGGCAGGAGTGGCGGAAGGCGGGGCGACGCAGGTCGTAGGCCGCCACGGCGTCGGCGAGCTCCGGGTGCTCCTCGGCGTGCTGGTCGAGGCAGCGCGCGACCTCGGCCCAGAAGTCGTCCTGGTCGAGCACGCCGTCGACGTGCAGGATCGCGGCGAGGTGGCGCAGCACGCCGTCGAGGACGTCGGTGTGCAGCGCGAGCGCCTTGACGTCGGGCTCGACGTCGGCGCGCACCCGCTCCACCTCGGCCGGCAGCGGACGGTCGGGGTGCATGACCGCGACCTCCTCGCCGACGTCCTTCATCAGCGCCCGCACCGGCACGTGGTCGCGCAGCACGAGCACGAGGTTCTCCCCGTGGGGCATGAAGGCCAGGTCGTGGGCGAGCAGGCAGTGCACGAGCGGGCGCACGTAGGCGTGCAGGTAGCTGCGCAGCCACTCCCGCGCGTCCAGCGACGAGGCCTCGACCATCGCGGTGGCCAGCGCCCGCCCCTCGGCGTCGCGGTGCAGCAGCGAGGCCATGGTGGCCAGCCGCTCACCGGGGCCGGTCCGCGGCAGCGGGCTCTCGCGCCACAGCGCCGCGAGCATCTTGCGGTAGGGCGAGGTGGCGGTGTGCCTGTGGAAGGCGTCGCCGGTGTAGCCGACCGCCGCGCGCTCGCGCAGCACCGTGAAGCCGCAGCCGGCCAGCGTGGGGTCGCCGGCGACGAGGTCGGCCACCCAGTCGTTGACGGCGGGGGTGACGGCCATGTAGGCGGGGGAGAGGCCCCGCACGAAGCCCATGTTCTGGATGGCCAGGGCGGTCTTGACGTAGTGCCGCTCGGGGCGGTCGGTGTTGAAGAAGGTGCGGATCGACTGCTGGGCCCGGTAGGCGTCGGGGCCCTCGCCGAGGTGCACGAGGTCGCGGCGGGCGAGGTCGGGGGCGAAGGTGACCGCGACCTTGCTGCGCCACTGCCAGGGGTGCAGCGGCAGGTAGGTGTAGTCGTCGGGGTCCAGGCCCAGCGCGAGCAGCCGCGCCGCGAAGCCCGCCCGCACCTCGGGGTCGAGCTCGCCGGCCCACAGCCGCTCCTCGCTGAGCCCGGCGCCCAGCGAGAGCCGGGTGACGCTGCGCCGGGCGGCCAGCCACACCAGCCGCACCGCTCGCCCGGCCTCGGGGGCGTAGGCGGTGTAGTCGTCGAGGTCGAAGCCGATGCGCCCGTTGTTGGCCACGAAGCCGGGGTGGCCCTCGGTCATCGCCGCCTCGACCTCCTGGTAGTCGGCCCCGAGCAGCTCGGCCACCGGCACCCGGCGGTGCGCGAGCTTCCAGCAGGCCGCGGCCAGGGTGCTGGCGACCTCCTCGAGGTAGGTCGGCACCAGCGCGTCGGGGATGCCGAGCACGGGGGCGAGCTCGACCACGAGCTCCTGGGCGTCGAGGGGCGCGGGCTCGCCGTCCACGCGCCGCTCGAGGCTCTCCTCCTCGATCGCCCAGTGCTCCAGGGCCAGCCGCCGCGCCCGGAAGCGGTACGCCGCCCCGCGCCCGGTCTCCAGCAGCCAGGCCGCCGGGTCGGTCGCCGCGGCCGCTTCCGGCGCGACGCCGGGCCCGGCCCCGGGCCCGGCCCCGGGGTCGGGCACGGGGGCGATGATCCGCTCGTGGGCGTACTCCGCGATCGCCTTGGCCACCAGGTGTCGCTGTGCGACGGCGAGGTGCTCCGGGGCGAGGTGGTCGGCGGGGTCGACGGCCCGCGGGGCCGGGCCCGTCGGGTCGGCGGCGTGCCCGGTGGGGTGCTGGCTCGGACGCTCGGACGGGTGCTCGGTGGGGTGGGTCAGCGTCATCGGGTGGTCTCCAGTCGGGAGAGGCGGGAGGCGGCGTGGGCCTCGCGGGTGCAGAAGGACAGGGCGGCGGTCTTGCCGGGCAGGGCGACGTGGCGGGCCACGACGAAGCCGGCCTCGGCGTTGAGCGCGGCGATGGCGTCGTTGCGCACGTCGGGCTCCACCACGACGCGGCGCACCGCGGGGTCGGCGAGGCAGTGGGCCATCACCGCGGCGAGGACCGCGCGGGTCAGCCCGGGGCGCGGTGACCCGGTGGGCGGGGCGACGAGCACGTGCATGCCCAGGTCGCCGGGCTCGAGCTCGGGCAGGTCGCGCAGGTGCGGGTCGGCGGCGGGGTCGTAGGTCTCGGCGAGGAAGGTCGGCTCCCCGTCGACGCGGCCCAGCCAGGCGTCGTGGGTGGGGGAGGCGGCGATGCCGACGTACTCGACGGCCACGTCGTCGTAGGTGGCGCCCTGCATCTGCCAGAAGGCCGAGCGCGGGTGGGTGACCCAGGCGTGGAGCAGCCGCAGGGTGGCGGGGTCGAGGGGCAGCGGGCCCAGGGTCGCCCTCACCGCGTCGCCCCCTGCCCGGCGGGGGCCCGGCGCAGGTGCTCGGGCACGCCGAAGCTCTGCACGGCCACCCGCTTCTCCAGGGGGTAGACCTCACGGCCGGTGACGGCGGCGAGGATCGCGGAGCTGCGGTAGGCGCCCATGCCGAGGTCGGGGGCGACGAACCCGTGGGTGTGCTCCTCGCCGTTCTGCACGAAGACCTCGCGGCCGGTCCGGTCGACGGCGTAGCGGGAGTCGGCGAGGTAGCGGCCGCGCTCGTCGAGACGCAGCCGGTGGCGCACGGGGTCGAGGAAGTCCGGCACCGAGGCCTCGTAGCCGGTGGCGAGCACGAGGACCTCGGTGCGCAGCCCGAAGTCCTCGCCGGTCTCGTCGTGGTGCAGGTCGAGGTCGTAGGCCTCGCCGTCCCAGCGGGCGCCGGTGAGGGTGGTGGCGCTCACCAGCGTGGTCCGCGGTCCGGCGCCCTGCACCCGCAGCCGGTAGTGCAGGTCGGAGATCTCGTCGACCAGGTCGCCGCTGATGCCCTTGTAGAGCGAGCGCTGCTCGCGCAGCAGCCGCTCGCGGGTGCCGGCGTCGAGGCCCTGGAAGTAGGCGGAGTACTCCGGCGAGGTCAGCTCGAGGGTGAGCTTGGTGTACTCCATGGGGAAGAAGCGCGGGCTGCGGGTCAGCCAGGTCAGCTCGTAGTCGTGCCCGGGCGACTCGGCCAGCAGGTCGCGATAGATCTCGGCAGCGCTCTGCCCGCTCCCGACCACGGTGATCGAGCGCTGCTGCTGCAGCCGCCGCTTGTGCGACAGGTAGTCGGCGGAGTGCAGGGCGGGCCCGCCGGCCGCGCGCACGCTGTCGGGCACGCGCGGGCGGGTGCCGACCCCGAGCACGAGGCGGCGCCCCAGCACGGTCTCGCCCGAGGCCGTCGTCACGACGTACGCCGCGCCCGCGGCCCCGTGGGGGTCGAGCCCCTCGTGCAGCCGGTCCCTCAGCCCCGGGTGGGCGTCGAGGTCGAGGTCGTCGGTGTGCTCGACGCGCACGACGGGGCAGCCGAAGCGCACCGAGGCGAGACCCTCGGCGGCCCAGCGGCAGTAGTCGTCGTACTCGCGGCGCAGCGGGTAGAACGACTCGCGCACGTAGAAGGGGTAGAGGTGCCCGGTCTGCTTGAGGAAGTTGAGGAAGGACCACCGCGACGTCGGGTCGGCCATGGTGACCAGGTCGGCCAGGAACGGCACCTGGAGGGTCGCGTCGTCGAGCATCATGCCCGGGTGCCAGGCCAGCCCGTCGCGGGCCTCGAGGAAGACCGCGTCAAGGTCGTCGAGGGGGTCGGCGAGGCAGGCGAGGCCGAGGTTGAAGGGGCCCAGGCCGATGCCGACCAGGTCGTGCACCCGGCCGGTCGAGGGGGCGGCGGCGGCGGTGGCGGAGGCGGAGGTGGAGGCGCTCACGCGGCCACCTCCGCGAGCAGCTCCTCGGCCAGGGCGACGCAGTGGTCCACGACGCCGAGCAGGTCCTCGGTGGTGGCCATCGGGTTGAGCAGGGTCAGCTTGAGCCAGCGCCGGCCCTCCAGGGTGGTGGCCGCGACCATGCCGAGGCCGCGCTCGTAGAGCGCCGAGCGCACCAGCGGCACCAGCCGGTCGGCGGAGTCCTCGCCGAGCCCCGGCGGGCGGTAGCGGAAGACCACCGTGCTCAGCTCCGGCACGGCCGCGAGCTCGACGCGGCGGTCGGCGGCCAGGTGCTCACCGACCTCGCGGGCCAGGCGGGTGACGGTGTCGACGTACTCCCCGATGACCTCCGGGCCCATCACGCGCAACGTCAGCCACAGCTTCAGCGCGTCGAAGCGCCGGGTGGTCTGCAGGCTCTTGTCGACCTGGTTCGGGCTCGCCGCGCCGCCGGGGTCGCGGGGGTTGAGGTAGTCGGCGTGCCACGCCACGTGGCCCAGCGTGCGCGCGTCGCGCACGAGCACGGCGCTGGAGGAGACGGGCTGGAACCACGTCTTGTGGAAGTCGACGGTCACCGAGTCGGCCCGCTCGATCCCGTCGAGGCGCCCGCGCTGGGTGGGGGAGACCAGCAGCCCCCCGCCGTACGCCGCGTCCACGTGCAGCCAGCAGCCGTGCCGCTCGGTCAGGTCGGCCACCTGCGCCAGCGGGTCGATGGCGCCGAAGTCGGTCGTGCCGGCGGTGGCGACGACCGCCATCGCGGTGCGGCCCTCGGCCGCGACGGCGTCGAGGGCGCGCGTCAGACGGGCGGGGTCGAGCCGACGCCGGGCGTCGACCCCGACGGCCACGACCGCCTCGGCGGGCAGGCCGAGCAGACGGGCCGACTTCTGCACGCTGAAGTGCGCGTCGACCGAGGCCAGGACCCGCAGGTCGGCGAGCGCCGCCCCGGCGGCGAGGGCGCGGTCGCGGGCCAGGTGCAGGGCCTGGAGGTTGGACTGCGAGCCGCCGCTGGTGAAGATCCCGTCGGCGACCGTGCCGGCGCCGGGGCCGGTGGCCCAGCCGATGCGCCCCGCGGTCCACGCCACCAGGTGGCGCTCGACGAAGGTGCCGGCGACGCTCTGGTCGAAGGTGTCGAGACTGGCGTTGACCCCGGAGACGAAGACCTCGGCCAGCAGGGCGGGGATCACGACGGGGCAGTTGAGGTGGGCGGCGTAGGTCGGCTCGTGGAACCACACCGTGTCGTCGAGCCACAGCCGACCCATCTCCTCCAGCGCCGCCGCCGGGTCCTCGAGGGGGGCGTCGAGGTCGACGTCGAGCACCGGCTTGGCCGCCTGCGCCGGGCCGACCCCGGTCGCCGGGCCGGACACCCGGGTCAGGGCGTCGGCGAGGTGGTCGACGCCGAGGCGCATCGAGGCGACGTAGGCGTCGGCGTGGTCGGGGTGGAACAGGTGCGCCAGGGCGCGAGGGGAGGGGGGCACCGGAGATCCTTCCGAGATCAGGTCAGGTAAGGCTCACCTTAGTTAGGTTTGCCTAAGTCTGCATCCGTGGTCTCGGAGGACGAACGTCACACCGTGGCCCGGTGGTGGGGAAGGAGCCCTTCGAGACGCTCGCTGCGCTCGTTCCCCAGGGACCACGCCGGCGACCGACGCCCCTGCGGGCCGTCACGGTGGTTGAGGAGGGAGCCCCTCGAGACGCTCGCTCCGCAGGAGCCACGCCAGCGACCCGTCACGGTGGTTGAGGAGGGAGCGCCAGCGACCGTCTCGAAACCACCCACCCGCGCGGTGGTAAAGGAGGGAGGCCCTCGAGACGCCTGCTCCGCAGGAACCACGTCAGCGACCCGTCACGGTGGTTGAGGAGGGAGCGCCAGCGACCGTCTCGAAATCACCCACGCACGCGGTGGTCGAGGAGGGAGGCCCTCGAGACGCTCGCTCCGCAGGAGCCACGCCAGCGACCCGTCACGGTGGTTGAGGAGGGAGCGCCAGCGACCGTCTCGAAACCACCCACGCACGCGGTGGTCGAGGAGGGAGGCCCTCGAGACGCCTGCTCCGCAGGAACCACGTCAGCGACCGTGTCGACAGCAGCCGCAGGTATCGTCTCCCGCCACTGCGCGCGATCGGTCACCGCGAGCGCTGTCGACCCCACGACGCGGGGGCGCTTCGCGTCGCCGGCCGGGTCGCCCGAGAAGTGGCGGCGTACGACGGGTCGAGGACCGCCGCAGGTGTCGTCTCCCGCCACTCACCGACGCCGACCACCGGGCCGACCCACGCGCCGGTCACCGGGCCGGTCACCGGGCTGGTCACCGGGCCGGTCGCAGGGTCGGGAACCCCGGTGCACCGGGGCCGTGCACCGCCTCCCGCGCGAGACGGTCGTCGCTGACGCTCCTCCCTGCTCGACCACCGCCGCCCACGCCGACCCGGCGACCGTCGGGGACCTCAGTCCCCGACGGCCAGGAGTCGCTCGACCTCGCCGAGCAGTCGCGCCCGCAGCGGCGCACCGCGCTCGCTGAAGCTGCGCTGCGCGGCGACGTAGGCGGCCTTGCCCTCGGCGGTCTCGATGCGCACGGGCTCGAAGCCGAGGTCGGCCAGGTCGTAGGGCGCGGCCCGCATGTCGAGCTCGCGGATGTCGCGGGCCAGCTCGAAGCAGTCGGCGACGAGGTCGGAGCAGATCATCGGCGTGAGCCGGAAGGCGTGCTTGTAGAGGTCCATCCCGGCGTGCAGGCAGCCGGGCTGCTCGAAGTCGGGCCGGTCGGCGGCGCTCGGCGCGAGGGTGTTGAGCGGGGTCGCGGTGGGGGTGAAGAAGCGGAAGGCGTCGAAGTGGGTGCAGGTGATGCGGTGCGACTCCACCACCGCGTCGGTGCCCTCGCGGCCCAGCCGCAGCGGCCAGTCGTGGCGGGTCTCGTCGGCGCGGTGCACCATCGCCCACTCGTGCAGCCCGAAGCAGCCGAAGGCGGCCGGCCGCGCCGCGGTCGCGGCCAGCAGGCGGCGCAGCGCCGCGAGCAGCGGGCGCTGGGCCGCCACGTGCTCCACGCCGACGGCCGGCGGGTCCCCGGCGTACCCCTTGAGCCCGGCGTACGCCGTGGCGTCGCCCCCGAGCGCGGCTCCGAAGCCGGGGTGCCAGCGGCGCAGCTGGGCCGGGCGCTGGGAGTAGTAGGTGAAGAGGAAGTCGTGCACGGGGTGCTTGACGCTGGCCCCGCGCCGCGCGAGGTGAGGGGCGAGGAAGGCGTCGACCCGCTCGGCGTGGGCGGCGGCCCGTGCGCGCCAGGTGTCCTCGTCGAGCACGAGCGGCTGCGCGGTCGGGGTCACCGTGCCGATTATCCGCGGCTCGTCGTCGAGGGCCCAGTCGAGGAGGCCAGTCGAGGAGGCCGGTCGAAGGGGCGCCTCGGGTTCGGCCCCGCACGGCCCGCCTCGCTAGGGTCGAGGGGTGCGCATCGCGAGATTCACCACCGGCGAAGACCCTCTCTACGGCGTCGTGACGGGGGAGGTGGACGAGTTCGGTCAGCCCGACGAGGACAGCGTCGTCGTGGCCCTGGCCGGCGACCCGCTCTACGTCGGCGTCAAGCTGCTCGACCAGGAGCACAGGCTCTCCGACGTGCGCCTGCTCGCGCCGGTGCTGCCGCGCAGCAAGGTCGTCGGCATCGGGCGCAACTACGCCGCCCACGCCGCCGAGCTGGGCCACGACCTGCCCGAGGAGCCGCTGATGTTCCTCAAGCCCAACACCAGCGTGGTGGGCCCGGGCGACCCGATCTTCTACCCCCGCCAGACCCGTGAGCTGCACTACGAGGGCGAGCTGGCCGTGGTCATCGGCCGCATCTGCCGCGACGTGCCGCCCGAGCAGGCCACCGACGTCATCCACGGCTACACCATCGCCAACGACGTGACCGCGCGCGACCTGCAGCGCTCCGACGTGCAGTTCACCCGCGCGAAGGGCTTCGACTCCTTCTGCCCGCTGGGGCCGTGGATCGAGACCGACCTCGACCCGCAGCACTTCAAGGACGGGGTGTCGGTGCAGACCTTCCTCAACGGCGAGACCGTCCAGGACGGCTCGACCGCCGACATGATCTTCGACATCCCCGCGCTGGTGGCCCACGTCTCCAGCGTCATGACGCTGCTCCCGGGCGACGTCATCCTCACCGGCACCCCCGAGGGCGTCGGTCCGATGGAGGTGGGCGACGAGGTGGAGATCTCGATCGCCGGCCTCGGCACCCTCACGAACAAGGTGGCACAGCGTTGAGCACCACGACCCCCGGCACCGACCGTCCCGTCCGCGTGCGGATGGCCCCGAGCCCCACCGGCAGCCCGCACGTCGGCCTGGTCCGCACCGCGCTCTACAACTGGGCCTTCGCGCGCCACCACGGCGGCACGTTCGTCTTCCGCATCGAGGACACCGACACCGCCCGTAACACCCAGGAGTCCTACGACGCCCTCGTGGACCTCTTCCATTGGCTCGGCCTGGGCTGGGACGAGGGGCCCGAGGTCGGCGGCGACCACGGGCCCTACCTGCAGTCGCAGCGCGGTCACCTCTACGTCGACGCCCTGGCCCGCCTGGCCGAGGCCGGGCACACCTACCGCTGCTTCTGCACCACCGAGGAGATCGACGCGCGCCGCAAGGCGTCGGGCTCGAAGATCCTGGGCTACGACCGCTTCTGCCGCGACCTGACCGCCGAGCAGGTCGCGGCCTTCGAGGCCGAGGGCCGCTCGGCCGTCGTGCGCTTCAAGATGCCCGACGGCGAGATCGCCTTCGACGACCTCGTGCGCGGCACGATCACCTTCCACTCCGACCACGTGCCCGACTACGCGCTGGCCCGCGCCAACGGCGACCCGCTCTACACGCTGGTCAACCCCGTCGACGACGCGCTCATGGAGATCACCCACGTGCTGCGCGGCGAGGACCTGCTCTCCAGCACCCCGCGCCAGATCGCGCTCTACGCCGCCCTGGCCGACGTCGGCATCGGCACGGGCGCGCCGTACTTCGGCCACCTGCCCTACGTCATGGGCCAGGGCAACAAGAAGCTCAGCAAGCGCGACCCCGAGGCCAACGCCCTGGGCTACCGCGAGGCCGGGTTCCTGCCCGAGGGCCTGCTCAACTACGTCGCCCTCCTCGGCTGGGCGATCGCCGCCGACCGTGACGTCTTCACGCTGGAGGAGATGGTCGAGGCCTTCGAGATCGGCGACGTCAACCCCAACCCCGCCCGCTTCGACCTCAAGAAGGCCGACGCGATCAACAGCTCCCACATGCGGCTGCTCTCCACCGAGGACATCGCCCACCGCGCGCTGCCCTTCCTCAAGGCCGCCGGCGTCGTGTCCGACCCGGTGGGCGACGCCGACGCGCAGCTGCTCGAGCTGGCGATGCCGCTGGTCGCCGAGCGGATCAACAAGCTCACCGAGGCCGTCGACATGCTCGGCTTCCTCTTCGTCGAGGAGGCCGACTTCACCCGCGACCCCGCCGACGTCGAGAAGCTGGTGGCCACCGACGACGGCCGCGCGGTCGTGCAGGCCTCCCACGACGCCCTGGCCGGTCTGGAGCAGTGGTCGACGGCCGCCATCCAGGAGGCGCTGCAGACGCGCCTGGTCGACCAGATGGGTCTCAAGCCCCGCCACGCCTTCGGGCCGGTGCGCGTCGCGGTGACCGGCCGCAGGGTCTCCCCGCCGCTCTTCGAGAGCCTCGAGCTGCTCGGTCGCGAGCGCGGCCTGGCCCGCCTGGAGGGGGCGCTGGGCGCGTGAGCGACCTCGCCCCCGCCCGTACGCCGGAGCCGCTGGAGTACCAGCGGCTGCTGCGCGCCGGTCGGCCGGGGGCGTGGCGCCCCCTCGTCGGCGTGGTGGCCCTGGTGGCCCTCGTGCTGCTGGCCCAGGTGGTCGTCGTCTCGGTGCTCAGCGTCTACCTGCTGCTCACCGGCGTCGACGGCGCCGAGGCCTCGAGACGGCTGTCGGGCGCCGACGAGGTCACCCCGGTCTTCCTCGCCGTGGTCAACCTCGGGTGGGCCGCGGCGATCCCGGCGACGTGGCTGGTGCTGTGGAGCGTGCACCGGCTGCGGCCGGGCTGGCTGGCCTCGGTGCGTCCGCGCATCCGGTGGCGCTGGTTCGCCACCTGCCTGGGGCTGGCGCTGCTGGCACTGGTGGCGACCCTGGTGGTCTCGGCCGTGCTGCCCGCCCAGGGCGAGAGCACGCAGGTCAGCGGGCAGGTCAACGACTTCTCGCGCACCACCCGCGACTTCCTGCTGGTGATCGTGCTGCTGACCCCGCTGCAGGCGGCGGGGGAGGAGTACGCGTTCCGCGGCTACCTCACCCAGGTCTGCGGCGGGCTCGTGCGCCAGCGCTGGGTCGCCGTCGTCGTGCCGGCGCTGCTGTTCGCCCTGGCCCACGGGCTGGGCCAGGACCTGCCGATCTTCTTCGACCGCTTCGCCTTCGGCCTGGTCGCGGGCGCCCTGGTGGTGCTCACCGGCGGGCTCGAGGCGGGCATCGCGATGCACGTGCTCAACAACTTCTTCGCCTATGGCCTGGCCCTGGCCTTCGGTGACATGACCTCCGCGCTCAACCCCACCGGTGGGAGCTGGTGGAGCATCCCCGTGACGCTCACGCAGTCGCTGGTCTTCCTCGCGCTGACCCTCGCCGCGGCCCGCCGTCAGGGCGTCGAGCGGGTCTCCGCGCGCCTCGACTTGGTCGGCTCCAGACGTCCCGTGTAATGTTTTGTCCGGCCCGGAGACGGGCCGAGCAGCAGGTCCGACGAGCTCGGGTCGACTGCGATTGGGATATGGTGTAATTGGCAACACGACTGGTTCTGGTCCAGTTATTCTAGGTTCGAGTCCTAGTATCCCAGCTGACAACCGGCAGGATCGCGGCCGCGAGGCCGCGATTTTGTGCGAGACGGGAGCTTCGGCTAACGTTCCGCGAGTTGTCAGGGAGACGCCGCGAGGCAGATCCCAGCAGCACCGCAAGGCCCCCGTTGTGTAGCGGCCTAGCACGCCGCCCTCTCACGGCGGTAGCGCCGGTTCGAATCCGGTCGGGGGTACAAGCAGACGAAGGCCCGGCTCCTCGGAGCCGGGCCTTCGTCGTTCTCGGACGGGTCCGTCCGAGGTGCCCTCAGGCGCAGAGCCCGGCGGCCGCGGCCTCCTCGGCGTCCTGCTCCGAGCCCCCGGCGCCGTCGACCGGGTCGGCGGCGGAGATGGCGCCCCCGCGGAACTCGCGGCCCAGCGACTCGTCGGCCTTGATCCGCTTCCACAGCGCGTCGGCCTCCGCGGTCCAGACCAGACGGTTGGGATCGGGCTCGTAGGCCTCGAACGGCACGCTGATGAAGCGGATCTTGGTCAGGCCGGTGTCGCGGAACTGGCGAGCCAGCTGGGTCAGGTCGCGCAGGCTGTCGATCTGGTCGTCGACCTCGATGGAGTCGGTGGCGGCCTTGAGGAACTGGTAGACGCGGTCGACGCGGGTGAGGGTGCCGGCGGAGAAGACCTTGTTGACCATGGAGGCGATGAAGGCCTGCTGGCGCTTCATCCGGCCGATGTCGCCGGTCGACGACAGCACCGTGCGCTCACGCACGTAGTTGAGGGCCTGCTGGCCCTCGAGCTCCTGGACGCCGGCGTTGAAGTAGATGTCGTGCTCGGGGTCGTCGACGTCCTTGGGGATGCAGACCTCCACCCCGTCGACGGCGTCGACCATGTCCTTGAAGCCGTTGAAGTCGAGGACCACGAAGTGGTCGATGTAGATGCCCGTGAGCTGCTCGACGGTCTGCACGGTGCACAGCGGGCCGCCCACGGCGAAGGCGGTGTTGAACATCGCCGCCTCGGCGCCGGGGATCTCCTCTCCGTCGACGCGGCACGCGGGGCGGTCCACGATCGCGTCGCGGGGCAGGCTCACGCCGTAGGCCTCCTGGCGGTCGGCCGAGACGTGCACCAGGATCGTGGTGTCGGCGCGCTGGCCGCCGCCGGTGAGCCCGTCGATGTCGTTGCCCTCGCCGTCGCGGTTGTCGGAGCCCATCACCAGGATGTTGAGCGGCTCCAGCGGGGCGTCGTCGGCGACGTCCTCCTTCTCCACGACGTGGGGGATGGCGCTGCCGGCCGCGATGTTGTCGTCGAGGCGCTGGTAGGCCAGGGTCACCGCGGCGGCGGTCAGCAGGGCCAGGCACAGCTGGGTGGTCAGCACGACCCGCAGGACCGTGCGCCGGTGGCGACGCGCCATCGTGCGGTGGCCTCCTCCAGCGGCTGCGGCGCCGGTGCGGGTGCGGCCCGGGCGGCGACGCCGCCCGCGATGCGGCGCCGTTTGGGAGGGCGCCTCGGCCGCGGGGTCGGAGCCCGCGGGCGGTGTCGTGTCGTGATTCACCCCACCATCGTCGCAGGCCCCTGCACGGGCGGGCTCCCGCCGTGTCCGATTCCCGCCGGTCCGGCCACCGGGCATCGGCCATGATGAGCACGTGACCCCGCCCAGCGACCTCGACCCCGCGTCCTGCTACGGCGCGGTGAAGTCACGCGACCGCCGCTTCGACGGGATGTTCTGGACCGCGGTGCGCACCACCGGCATCTACTGTCGTCCCTCCTGCCCCGCCCGCACCCCGGCGCCCGGCAACGTCACCTTCCACCGCAGTGCGGCCTCGGCCCAGGCCGCCGGCTACCGCGCCTGCAAGCGGTGCCTGCCCGACGCCGTGCCGGGCAGCCCGCAGTGGGACGTCGCCGCCGACGTCGCCGGGCGGGCCATGCGGCTGATCTCCGACGGTGTCGTCGACAGGGAGGGCGTCGATGGTCTCGCCGCCCGCCTGGGCTACACCCCGCGCCACCTGACCCGTCTGCTCACCGCCGAGCTCGGCGCCGGCCCGCTGGCCCTCGCCCGGGCACGGCGGGCGCAGACCGCGCGGGTGCTGGTGGAGACCACCGACCTCGGGCTGGCCGACGTCGCCTTCGCCGCCGGCTTCTCCAGCGTGCGGCAGTTCAACGACACGGTGCGCGCGGTCTACGCCGCGACCCCGTCGCAGCTGCGCGGTGCGGGCCGACGTGCCGGCGGCGCGGGCGGCGCGGGCGGTGCGGGCCGTGCGGGAGACGTGGGCGGGGCGGGCGGCGTGGAGGGCGGGGACCCGTCCGGCTCGCGGGGCGCGGAGGGCCCGGTGGCCCTCGCGGTCGTGGGGCTGCGGCTCGCCGTACGCACGCCCTTCGCGGGCCAGGCGCTGCTGGCCTTCCTGGCCTACCACCTCGTGCCGGGCGTCGAGGTCTCCGGGCCGGGGTGGTACGCCCGCACGCTCGACCTGCCCCACGGGCACGGCACGCTGCGCCTCGACCTCGACCCGGCCCTCGACGCCGCGCCGGCGGGGGAGACCGTGCTCGTGCCGGTGACCCTCGCCCTCAGCGACCTGCGCGACACGACCGCCGCCCTCGAGCGGGCCCGCCGGCTCGTCGACGCCGACTGCGACCCGCTGCCGGTCGCCGAGCACCTGGCCGAGGACCCCGTGCTGGGCCCCCTGGTGCGGGCCACGCCGGGTCTGCGGGTGCCCGGGCAGGTGGACGGCCCGGAGACCGCGATCCGCACCGTGATCGGCCAGCAGGTCAGCGTGACCGGCGCGCGCACCGTCACCGGCCGCGTTGTGGCCGAGCACGGACGCGTCGTGCGCACCTCGACCCCGGGGCTGACCCACCTCTTCCCCAGCTCCGCGGCGCTCGCCGCCGCCGACCCCGAGACGCTCCCGATGCCGCGCGCCCGCGGCCGGGCCCTCGTCGCCCTCGCCGGCGCCCTGGCCCCGGGCCACCTCGCGCTCGACCGCGGCACCGCGCGGGCCGAGGTCTGGAAGGCGATGGTGGCGCTGCCCGGCATCGGTCCCTGGACCGCCGACTACGTCGCCATGCGCGCCCTGGGCGACCCCGACGTCTTCCTGCCCACCGACCTCGGCGTCCGCAACGCGCTGCGGCGTCTGGGCCACGACCCGGTCGCCACGATCGAGGCGGCCGAGCGGTGGCGGCCCTGGCGCTCCTACGCGCTGATGTACCTGTGGGACACCCTCATAACGCCGGCCGCACCCGCCCCTCCGGCGGACGCCCGCGCCGCCGCCGTCACCACGGGCGCCGCGAGCCGGGCCGCGAGCCGGGCCGCGAGCCCCGCCGCGAGCCCCGCCGCGAGCCCCGCCGCGAGCCCGGCCGCGAGTCGCGCCAGGAGCGCCGCCGCGACCACCCCCACGACCACCCCCACGAGCACCGCCACGAGCACCGCCACGAGCACCGCCACGAGCACCGCCACGACCACCGAGGAGCCCTGAGATGTGGACCGAGACCGACACCCCGGTCGGGCCGCTGCGCCTGGTCGAGACCGGGGGCGCGCTGAGCGCGATCGAGTTCGCCCCGTGGAGCGACGCCACCGGTCACGACCGCGGGGAGCGCGACGACGACCACCCGGTCCTCGCCGCGACCGTCGCGCAGCTCTCGGCGTACTTCGCCGGCCGGCTGACCGCCTTCGACCTCCCGCTCGCCCCGGTGGGCAGCGACTTCCAGCAGCGGGTGTGGGCCGCGCTGCGCGAGATCGGCTTCGGCGAGACCGCGTCGTACGGTCAGGTCGCCCACCGGCTGGGCATGACGAACGCCGCCTCGCGCGCCGTCGGACTGGCCAACGGGCGCAACCCGATCCCGATCGTCATCCCGTGCCACCGCGTGATCGGCGCCGACGGCAGCCTCACCGGCTACGCCGGCGGCCTCGAGCGCAAGCAGCTCCTCCTGGGCCTCGAGCGGCCCGGCCTGTTCTGAGCCGCTCGCGCCCGTCCCACACGCCCCACCCGTCACACCTGTCGGCCCGGACCCGCACTCATCAGCCCACGCGCGGGCCGACAGGTGCGGGTTTCGCCAGCCGGCCGGTGAAACCCGCGAGCGGCGCGGGGAGCGGCGCGGCACGCCCCGCATACCCCATGCGTCACACCTGTCGGCCCGGACCCGCACTTGTCGGCCCACGCGCGGGCCGACAGGTGCGGGTTTCGCCAGCCGGCTGGCGAAACCCGCAGCGGGTCAGGCCGACTCGGCCGCAGCCCGCCGCAGCGACTCGGAGAGCCGCTCGGCGGCGGCGAGGACGGCGGGGGCGTGCATGCGGCCGGGCTGGCGGGAGAGCCGCTCGAGGGGGCCGGAGACGGAGACGGCGGCGATGATCTTGCCGCTGGGGGAGCGCACCGGCGCGGAGACCGAGGCGACGCCCTGCTCGCGCTCGCCGACCGACTGGGCCCAGCCGCGGCGGCGGATGCCGGAGAGAGCGGCGGCGGAGTAGGCGGCGTTCTGCAGGCCGCGGTGCATCCGCTCGGGGTCCTCCCAGGCCAGCAGCACCTGGGCGGCCGAGCCGGCGCGCATCGTGAGCTGCGAGCCGACGGGGATGGTGTCGCGCAGGCCGGAGGGTCGCTCGGCGGCGGCCACGCACACGCGGTGCTCGCCCTGGCGGCGCCACAGCTGGGCCGACTCCCCGGTGATGTCGCGCAGCCGCGCGAGCACGGGGCCCGCGGTGGCCAGCAGGCGGTCCTCGCCGGCGGCGGCCGAGAGCTCGGCCAGACGCGGTCCCAGCACGAAGCGGCCCTGCATGTCGCGGGCCACCAGCCGGTGGTGCTCGAGCGCCACGGCGAGGCGGTGCGCCGTGGGCCGGGCCAGTCCTGTGGCGGTGACGAGGCCGGCCAGGGTGGCCGGCCCGGCCTCGAGAGCGGTCAGGACGATGGCGGCCTTGTCGAGCACGCCCACTCCGCTGGTGTCCATATGGCAATACTCGCGTCTCAGATCATGGGATGCAACCTCCCGGCGCCAAGTCGGTGCTGTGACCTGGCCTACACCGTGGGTGGGCGTGCCGCGCCCCGGCGGACCCGACGCCGCCTGCGTCTCGGATGCCAAGACCCGAGTCTCACACAATGGGACGGGCGTCGTACGCTGGTCCTCCCGCCGGCGACGCCTGTCGCCGTGCCGCACCGCACTGCAGTCGTCACGAGGGAGTGAGCCATGGGTGCCACCCGCACCGCCAGGACGTTGGCCGAGAAGGTCTGGGACGAGCACGTCGTCCGCTCGACCGAGGGGGAGCCCGACCTCCTCTTCATCGACCTCCACCTCATCCACGAGGTGACCTCCCCGCAGGCCTTCGACGGGCTCCGCCTCGCCGGTCGCCAGGTGCGTCGCCCCGACCTGACCCTGGCCACCGAGGACCACAACGTCCCGACCGTCGACTGGGACAAGCCGATCGCCGACCCGGTCTCCAAGACCCAGGTCGACACGCTGCGCCGCAACGCCGAGGAGTTCGGGGTGCGGCTGCACCCCCTCGGTGACATCGAGCAGGGCATCGTGCACGTCGTGGGCCCGCAGCTGGGCCTGACCCAGCCCGGCATGACCATCGTGTGCGGCGACTCCCACACCAGCACCCACGGCGCCTTCGGAGCGATCGCCTTCGGCATCGGCACCTCGGAGGTCGAGCACGTGCTGGCCACCCAGACGCTCATGCAGGCCAAGCCCAAGACCATGGCGGTCACGATCAACGGCAGCCTCCCCGCGGGCGTCACCGCCAAGGACATGGTGCTGACCCTCATCGCGCACACCGGCACCGGCGGCGGCCAGGGCTACATCGTGGAGTACCGCGGCCAGGCCATCGAGGAGCTCTCGATGGAGGGCCGGATGACGGTGTGCAACATGAGCATCGAGTGGGGCGCCAAGGCCGGTCTCATCGCACCCGACCAGACCACGTTCGACTACATCGAGGGCCGTCCCGAGGCGCCGAAGGGCGAGGACTGGGACGCCGCGGTCGCCCACTGGAAGACCCTCGTCACCGACGACGACGCGGAGTACGACAAGGAGATCGTCCTCGACGCCGCGGAGATGACGCCCTTCGTCACCTGGGGCACCAACCCCGGCCAGGGCGTCCCGCTCGGCTCGGCGGTGCCCGACCCGGCGTCCTACGACGACGAGTCCGACCGCGTCGCGGCCCAGAAGGCCCTGGAGTACATGGGCCTCGAGGCCGGCACCCCGATGCGCGAGGTCAAGGTGGACACCGTCTTCGTCGGCTCCTGCACCAACGGCCGCATCGAGGACCTGCGCCTGGCCGCCGAGATCATCAAGGGCCGCACGGTCGACCCCGACACCCGGCTGCTGGTCGTGCCGGGCTCGGTGCGGGTGCGCCTGCAGGCCGAGCAGGAGGGCCTCGACGTCGTCTTCAAGGACGCCGGCGCCGAGTGGCGCGGCGCAGGCTGCTCGATGTGCCTGGGCATGAACCCCGACACCCTGCAGCCCGGCGAGCGCAGCGCGTCGACCTCCAACCGCAACTTCGAGGGCCGGCAGGGCAAGGGCGGGCGCACCCACCTGGTGTCGGTCCCCGTCGCCGCCGCGACCGCGGTGCGCGGCACCCTGTCCTCGCCCGCCGACCTCGCCTGACGCCGACCTCGCCCGACCTGAAAGGCCTCCGATGGACAAGTTCACCCAGCACACCGGCGTCGGCGTGCCGCTGCGCCGCAGCAACGTCGACACCGACCAGATCATCCCCGCGGTCTACCTCAAGCGCGTGACGCGCTCGGGCTTCGAGGACGGGCTGTTCTCCGCGTGGCGCAACGACCCCGACTTCGTGCTCAACGACCCGGCCTACGCCGGCTGCTCGGTGCTCGTCGCCGGCCCCGACTTCGGCACCGGCTCCTCGCGCGAGCACGCCGTCTGGGCGCTGCAGAACTACGGCTTCAAGGCCGTGGTCTCCTCCCGTTTCGCCGACATCTTCCGCGGCAACTCCGGCAAGGCGGGCCTGCTGGCCGCCCAGGTCGACGAGAAGGTCGTCCAGAAGCTCTGGGACCTGCTCGAGGCCCAGCCCGGCGCCACCGTCACCGTCGACCTCGAGTCGCGCACCGTGCGCGCCGGCGAGGGCCCCGACGCGATCGAGGACTCCTTCGACATCGACGACTACACCCGCTGGCGCCTGCTCGAGGGCCTCGACGACATCGGCATCACCCTCGGGCACGCCGACGACATCACGGCCTACGAGCAGACCCGCCCCCGCTGGAAGCCCGCCACCCTCCACGCCTGAGCCCGACCGGGCACCACCCACGCACCACCGCCGCGACCCCGTCCGCACCCGCGGGCGGGGTCGCGCGCGTCAGGGGCGTACGGCGACCTGCGCGCACCAGGTCTCGAAGCCGATCCGGCGGGCCGTCGCCAGCGAGGCGGCGTTGTCGTCGCGGCTGCTCCACCGGGCGTGGCCGTGGTGGCGCACCGCCCACGACGCGGCGTGGCGCCCGACCCGCTCGGCGAGACCGCGCCCGCGGTGCGCCGGCGCCACCAGCACGCCGACGTCGAGCGGTGCGCCGTCCACGGGCCGGAGGTTGGCCGCGGCGACGACCCGGCCCTCGACGACGAGACCCCACGCCAGGGCGGGGCGGTCGGCCCAGCCGGCCTCCTCCCAGTCGGCGGCCGGCACCGTGGTGCGCAGCTGCTCGCGCTGCGCGGCGTCCAGCGCCACGACCCCGTCCCCGTCTCCAGCCCCGTCCCCGTCCGCGGGTCCGTCGCCGACCCGCCCACCCCGGGCGAGGGGGTCGGCGTCGAGGTAGGTGTGGGTCGCGGGCCCCACCAGCCGCAGACCACGCTCGTCGGCGAAGCGGCGCCAGAAGGCGACGTCCTGCAGCTCGGGGATCTCGCAGCCGGCGAGCATGCCGGCGTCGACGGCCGGGGCGTCGACGGGGGAGGAGACGTGGACGCCCTCGCCGCGCCAGGCGACGTACCAGCCCGGGTAGTCGCCGAGCCGGCGGTGCGTGCGCACCGTGAGGTCGCACCAGAGGTCCTCCTCGTCGACGCCGAAGACGCGGGCGTAGGAGCGGTCGACGGCGGCGGCGGTGGCGGGGTGCACCCGCCTCACCCTAGGCAGCGGTCACTCACCCCAGTGAGCGGGACCATTCGTCCGGGTCGCGACGAACCATGGAGGGGAGACAGACGTCACCCACGAAAGGCACACGTCGTGACCACGATCCCCAGCAACGGCATCACCCTCGAGTACACCGACACCGGCGGCACCGGCCGCCCGGTCGTCCTCATCCACGGGTGGCCCCTCAGCGGCGCCTCGTGGTCGGAGCAGCTGCCCGCGCTCACCGACGCGGGTTACCGCGTCGTCACCTACGACCGGCGCGGCTTCGGCGACTCCGACAAGCCCGGCGAGGGCTACGACTACGACACCTTCGCCGCCGACCTCAAGGGCCTGCTCGACGGCCTCGACCTCTCCGACGTCACCCTCGTCGGCTTCTCGATGGGCGGCGGCGAGATCGCCCGCTACCTCGGCACCTACGGCGACGAGCGCGTCCACTCGGCCGTCTTCGCCGCCGCGGTCCCGCCCTACCTGCTCAAGACCGACGACAACCCCGACGGCGGCCTGCCCGAGGAGGCCGTGCAGGAGATGCAGCAGGGGGCCCGCGACGACCGGGAGAACTTCCTCGACGGCTTCACCACCGACTTCTTCTCCGTCGACGGCACCCTCAAGGTGACCGAGGAGCAGCGCCAGGAGGCGCTCGCCCTCGAGACCAAGGCCGAGGACAAGGCGCTGGTCGACTGCATCGGCGCCTTCGGCCGCACCGATTTCCGCGCCGACCTGGCCAAGGTGAAGGTGCCGACCCTGGTCATCCACGGCTCCGGTGACGCCACCGTGCCCTTCGAGGTCTCCGGCAAGCGCACCGCCGAGGCCGTCGACGGCGCCGAGCTGGTCGTCGTCGACGACGCCCCGCACGGCTTCAACGTCAGCCACGCCGCCGAGTTCAACAAGGCCGTGCTGGACTTCCTGGCCCGCTGAGCCTGCCCGCACCACGACGGCCCTCCCGCAGCCGCGGGAGGGCCGTCGTCGCGGGCGCCGACGGCGGCCGCGCGGCTCAGCCGGCGGCGAGGCCCCACCGGTGGGCCGCGACCGAGGTCGCCGGGCCGACGCCGAGGCCGAGCGCGACGGCGAGGTCGTCGAGGTCGTCGACGTCGCGGCGCAGGGTGACCAGGTCGCCGCCCACCGCCAGCGCGCCCGCCGCGAGGTGGGCCTCGCGCGACCCCTCGCCGTAGGACGGGGCGAAGTCGGCGTGGGGGGCGGTGTAGAGGGTGGTGCCGACGCCGTCGGCGTCGGCCACGAACGACGCCCCGCCGGGCACGAGCGCTCCCAGCGCGGCGTCGAGGTCGCCGGGTCGCAGGGCGGGCAGGTCGGCACACAGCGCCACGGGCTCGAGGTCGGGCCAGCGACGGCGCGCCTCGGCCGCCGTGAGGCGCAGCGTGGCGTTGAGGTCGCTGGTGGTGCCGTCGGGGATCGCCGCGCAGCCCAACCGCGCCAGCGCGTGGGAGAGCCGGACGTCGTCGGTGGCCACGAGCACCCTCGCGACCCGCGCCGCCGCCACGCACGCGCGGGCGGTGTCGAGCGCGAAGGCCTCCGCCAGCTCGCGGCGGCCCTCGTCGCTGACGCCGAGCAGGCGCGACTTGCCCACGGCCGGGGGCTTCACGGGCAGCAGGACGGCGTGGACCGCAGGAGGGACGGACATCGCCCCCATCCTCCCAGCAGCCACGGCGCGTCCGGGGCCCACCTGCGGTGTGGCCGAGGTCACCGGCGAGTAATGTGCGCCTGTGAGTGTCGTCCGCAAGCACGCCCGTCCGCCGGGGGGAGCCTGGAGGTTCGCGGTGGCCGTCGTGAAGCCGGCCCTGCTCGCCACGACCCGCCGCGACTGGCGCGGCGGTGAGCGGATCCCCGCCGAGGGCGGCTGCCTGCTGGTGCTCAACCACATCTCCCACGTCGACCCGCTGACCGCGGCCCACCTGGTGCACGACCACGGCCGGGTCCCGCGCTACCTCGCCAAGTCGGGCCTGTTCCGCGTCCGCTTCGTGGGTCGGATCATGCGGGCCACGGGCCAGATCCCCGTCGAGCGGCTCAGCCGGGAGGCCGTCGGCGCCTACGCCGCGGCCGTGCGCGCGGTCGAGCAGGGCGAGGTCGTGGTCGTCTACCCCGAGGGCACGATCACCCGCGACCCCGGGCTGTGGCCGATGACCGGCAAGACCGGCGCGGCCCGGATCGCGCTGGCCACCGGGTGCCCGGTCGTGCCCGTGGGCCAGTGGGGGGCCCAGGAGATCCTGGCGCCCTACTCCCACCGGCCCCACCTCGTGCCGCGCAAGCGGGTCACGATGCTCGTGGGGGAGCCGGTCGACCTCGCCGACCTCGTCGCCCAGGGCGCGACCCCCGAGGCCGTCGCCCGCGCGACCGAGCGGATCATGGACGCCCTCACCCACCTCGTGGAGGAGGTCCGCGGCGAGCGGGCCCCCGACGTACGGTTCGACCTGCGCCGCGCCCGCGCGGACCACCCCCACCGGAAGGACTCCGCATGACCCTCGGCTCCAGCTCCGGCAAGGTCGCCGTGCTCGGCGCCGGCTCGTGGGGCACGTCGTTCTCCATCGTCCTCGCCGACGCCGGCAACGACGTGACGGTGTGGGCGCGTCGCGAGGAGGTCGCGGAGTCGATCAACGAGAGCCGGGAGAACGTCGACTACCTCCCTGGTGTGGAGCTGCCCGCGGGCATCGGCGCGACCCACGACGTCGAGAAGGCGCTGCACGGCGCGGACGTGGTCGTGCTGGCCACGCCCTCGCAGACCCTGCGGGCCAACCTCGCGACCTGGGCGCCCTACGTCGAGGACGACGCGGTGCTGGTGTCGCTGATGAAGGGCGTCGAGCTCGGCACCCTCAACCGGATGAGCGAGGTGATCGCGCAGGAGACCGGCGCCGGCCCCGAGCGGATCGCGGTGATCAGCGGGCCCAACCTGGCCAAGGAGATCGCGCGGCGCGAGCCGGCCGCCTCCGTGGTGGCCTGCGCCGACGAGTCGGTGGCCAAGCGGCTGCAGCAGCGCTGCCACTCACCGGCCTTCCGCCCCTACACCTCGGTCGACGTCGTCGGCTGCGAGCTGGGCGGGGCCTACAAGAACGTGATCGGCCTGGCCGTCGGGATGGCGGTCGGCCTGGGCTTCGGCGACAACACCACGGCGTCCCTCATCACGCGCGGGCTGGCCGAGACCGCGCGCCTGGCCACGCGCCTGGGCGCCAACCCGCTCACGCTCATGGGGCTGGCCGGCCTGGGCGACCTCGTCGCCACCTGCTCCTCGCCGCTCTCGCGCAACCGCACCTTCGGGGAGAAGCTCGGCCAGGGCATGACGGTGGAGGAGATCTACGCCTCCACCCGCCAGGTCGCCGAGGGCGCGAAGTCCTGCTCCTCGCTGCGCGCGCTGGCGGCCAGCCACGGCGTCGACGCCCCGATCGCCGAGCACGTCGACGACGTCGTGGCCGGCCGGCTGACCACGCAGGAGATGATGAACTCCTTCATCGCCCGCGACACCAAGGCCGAGACCGACTGACCCGCCCGTCGCGGGCGGTCCTGGCCCGGTCCCCGGCCCTGGCCAGGTCTCAGCCCAGGTCGTCCAGGGCCCGGCGCAGGTCGGCCCAGAGGTCATCGACGTCCTCGATGCCGACGGAGAGCCGCACCAGGGCGTCGGGCACGCTGGCGGGCTCCGACTTCCAGCGACGACGGCGCTCGAAGGTCGACTCCACACCGCCGAGGCTGGTGGTGTGGACCCACAGCGAGGTCTTGCGGGTCAGCAGGTCGGCGGCGAGGGCTCCCTGGGCGAGCACGATGGACACGATGCCGCCGAAGCCGGGGTAGCGCACCTCGCCGACCGCGGGGTGCTCGCGCAGCCGTCGAGCCAGCTCCCCGGCGTTGGCCTGGGCCCGCTCCACGCGCAGGTGCAGGGTGCGCAGGCCGCGCAGAGCGAGGTAGGCCTCGAGGGTGCCGGGCACGGCGCCGAGCAGGTCGCGACGGCCCTTGAGCACGCTGAGGAGCTCGTCGTCGGCGGTGACGATCGCCCCCATGAGCGCGTCGCTGTGCCCGGCGAGGTACTTGGTCGCCGAGTGGACCACCAGGTCGGCGCCCAGGCTCAGCGGCCGCTGCAGCAGAGGAGTGGCGAAGGTGTTGTCGACGACGACGTAGGCGCCGGCCTCGTGGGCCGCTGCGGCGATCGTCTCGATGTCGGCGACCTCGAGCGAGGGGTTGGTCGGCGACTCCAGCCACACCAGTGCCGCGTCGTCGCAGGCGGCCACGCAGGCCGCGGTGTCGGTGACGGCGACCAGGTCGGTGACCACGCGACCGCGCGCCTCGAGGTCGGCCAGCTGGAGGATCGTGCCGTTGTAGGCGGTGCGGGGGGCCACGACCTTCGCGCCCTGCCCGACCAGGTCGAGCACGGTGGCGACCGCGGCCAGGCCCGAGGAGAACGACAGCGCCCGGCCGCCCTCGAGCGCGCCCAGGGCCTCCTCGAAGGCCTGCCAGGTCGGGTTGCCCCAGCGGCCGTACTCCCGGTCCCCGCCGGCGACGAAGGTCGACGCCATCGTGATCGGGGTGTTGAGCGGCTGGTCGGCCTCCCGCGGCGGGCGACCGGCCGTCACGGCGACGGTGGAGGGGCGGAGCTCGGCGGGCTGGGGGTGGTCGGCCATGACGTCCAGACTAGGGTCACGCGACATGACGTCGAAGGTCGGGACCGCGCCCGGAGCAGCCCTGTGATCGCCCTGTCGCTGGCCGAGGTGGCCGCGGTGGTCGGCGGGGAGGTCGTGCTCCCCGCCGGCGCCGGCGGCACGACCGGCGCCGAGCCGGGGGCGGTGGCCGGGGCGGGGACCACCGTGACCGGCCCCGTGGTCATCGACGGGCGCGAGGCCGGTCCGGGCAGCCTCTTCGTCGCCTTCGTGGGCGAGCGCTCCGACGGCCACGACCACGCCGCGCAGGCCGGCGAGGCCGGCGCCGTGGCGGTGCTGGGCAGCCGTCCGACCCCGCTGCCGACCGTGGTCGTGCCCGATGCGCGCGCGGCGCTGCAGCGCCTCGCCTCCCACGTCGTGGAGCAGGTCCGCCGCGCGGGCGGTCTCACCGTCGTCGGCATCACCGGCTCGCAGGGCAAGACCTCGACCAAGGACCTGCTCGGCGCCGTGCTGGCCCACGCCGCCCCGACGGTGGCCACGCGCGGGTCCTTCAACAACGAGCTCGGCATGCCCCTCACCGCGCTGCGCGTCGAGCCCGACACCCGCTACCTGGTGCTCGAGCTCGGCGCCCGCGGGCGCGGCCACATCGCCGAGCTCACCGCCCTGGTGCGCCCCGACGTCGCCGTCGTGCTCAACGTCGGCCAGGCCCACCTCGGCGAGTTCGGCTCGCGCGAGGCCATCGCCGAGGCCAAGGGCGAGCTGGCCGAGGCCCTCACCGCCGAGGGCACCGCCGTGCTCAACGCCGACGACCACCGCGTCGCCGCGATGGCCTCCCGCACGCGGGGCGCGGTGGTGAGCTTCGGCGAGGCCGAGGGCGCCGACGTACGGGTCGGGGGGCTGCGGCTCGACCGTCTCGGCCGGCCCTCCTTCACCCTGGCCACCGCGCAGGGCGACGTGCCCGTCACGCTGCGGCTCGTCGGCGCCCACCAGGCGCTCAACGCCGCCGCCGCGGCCGCGGCCGCGCTCGCGGCCGGCGTCACCCCCGCCCAGGTCGGCGAGGCCCTCGACGCCGTCGAGGCCCTCTCGCAGTGGCGCATGGAGCTCACCGAGCGCGCCGACGGCGTCGTGGTGCTCAACGACTCCTACAACGCCAACCCCGAGTCGATGCGGGCCGCCGTCGACGCCCTGGTCTCCCTCGGCGCCGACCCGGCCGTGCGGCGCACCGTCGCGGTGCTGGGCGAGATGCGCGAGCTGGGGGAGGCCGCGCCCGAGGAGCACCGCGCCGTCGGCTCCTACGCCGCGCAGCGCGGCGTCGACGTCGTGGTCGTGGTGGGTGCCGCCGCGCAGGGCATCGCCGCCGGCGCCGGGCAGCGCGCGGTGCTGCTGCCCGACAACGCCGCGGCCGTCGCGTGGCTGCGCGAGCACGTCGCGGAAGGTGACGCCGTTCTCCTCAAGGCCTCCCGCGGGGCGCGCCTCGACGAGGTGGCCGCGAGCCTTCAGTAGGGTCGCGGACCATGACCGAGACCCCTTCCCGGAAGGTCCGGGTGGCCCTCGTCTTCGGCGGCCGCTCCGGCGAGCACGCGATCTCGGCGGCCACCGCCGCCGGGGTGATGAGGGCGATCGACCGCGACACCTACGACGTGCTGCCCGTCGGGATCACCCGCGAGGGGCAGTGGGTGCTGGCCCCCGACGACCCCGCCCGCTGGGAGCTGGCCGCCGACCGGCTGCCCGAGGTCACCACCGACGCCGGGCCCGCGCTGGCCAGCCTCGGCGAGGCCGGCCCGGTCGACGTGGTGTTCCCGCTGCTGCACGGGCCCTACGGCGAGGACGGCACCATCCAGGGCCTGCTCGAGCTCGCCGGCGTGCGCTACGTCGGAGCCGGTGTGCTGGCCTCCGCGGTGGGCATGGACAAGCACTACATGAAGCTGGTCTTTGCCGGCCACGGCCTGCCCGTGGGGCCCTACGTCGTGGTGCTGCCGCGTGCCTGGGAGCAGGACCCCTCCGCGGTGGTCGACCGGGTGCAGGCCGAGCTGCGGTTCCCGGTCTACGTCAAGCCCGCCCGGGCCGGCTCCTCGCTCGGCGTGACGCGCGTCGAGGACCTGACCGGGCTGGCCGACGCCATCGAGGAGGCGCGCGCCCACGACCCCAAGGTCCTGGTCGAGCAGGCGCTCGCCGGTCGCGAGATCGAGTGCGCGGTGCTCGGCGGACGCGCCGGGGGCCCGACCCGCGCGTCGGTGCCGGGGGAGATCGTGGTCGACCACGACGCCGCCGACTTCTACGACTTCGAGGCCAAGTACCTCTCCGACTCCCAGGCCCGCACCCAGGCCCCGGCCGACCTGCCCGACGACGTCGCCGAGAGGGTGCGCGCCCTGGCCGTGCAGGCCTTCGAGGCCATCGGGGGCGAGGGGCTCTCGCGCGTCGACGTCTTCGTGGCCCCCGACGGCGACATCGTGATCAACGAGATCAACACGATGCCCGGCTTCACCCCCATCTCGATGTACTCCAAGATGTGGGAGGCCTCGGGCCTGGCCTACACCGACCTCGTCGGGGAGCTCATCCAGCTCGCCCTCGAGCGCCCGGTCGGCCTGCGCTGAGGCCCGGCCCGGGCGTCAGGGGCTCAAGGCTCGAGCCCGGCGTCCGGGCTCAGCCCGCGACGACGCCGCGCAGCAGGTCGCGGGCGACCTCGCCCAGCGAGGTGCCGCTGTGGGTGCAGGCGTAGGGCATCACCGAGGTCTCGGTCATGCCGGGGGTGATCGCGGTCTCGAGCACGACGAAGGAGCCGTCGGGCTCGACGATGAAGTCGGAGCGGGAGACGCCGCTGAGGCCGAGCACGCGGTGGGCCTCCACGGCGGTGCGGCCGATCTCGGCGACCTGCTCGTCGGTGAAGGGCGCGCGGGAGAGCGAGACGTACTCCGCGGTGTAGCGGGCGCTGAAGTCGAACTCGTGGCCCTTCTCGTACTCCACCCACACCGGCATGAGCGCCTCGAGACCGCCGGGGCGCTCCACGCAGACGACGCTCACGTCGACGCCGTGGTGGAAGCGCTCGATGAGCGCGTCGTCGCAGTAGGCGTAGCTGCCCACGAGGGCCGAGGGCAGCGCCCCCATGCCGTCGACGCCGGTGACGCCGAGCGCGCTGCCGCAGCGGGTGGGCTTGACCACCACACGGTCGCCGAGGCGGGTCATGACGTGCTCCATGAGCGCGTTGGCGCCGATGTCGCGGAAGGTCTGGGCCGAGAGGCCGACGCTCTGCGGCACCGGGATGCCGGCCCGGCGCATCAGCTCGCGGGCGGTGCCCTTGTCCCAGGCCACGCGGCAGGCGTTGCTGGACGATCCGACGTAGGGCAGGCCGAGGAGCTCCAGCAGCGTCTGGATCTCCCCGTCCTCCCCGAACTGCCCGTGGAGCACGGGGAAGGCGACCGCGACCTTGTCGCGCTCCAGGGCGTGCATCAGGTTGCGGTCGAAGTCGTAGGCGTGCGCCTCGACGCCCTGGGCGCGCAGCTCGCGCACCAGGTTGCGGCCGCTGGCCAGGGAGACGTCGCGCTCGTGGCTGAGGCCGCCGGCGATGACGGCGACGGGGCCCGGGAAGTCCTCGCTCATGGCACGAGGGTCCCACACCGTCCGGTCGCCGGCGGCGGGTGCCGCCGTCCCGGACACGACGGACGCCCCGTGCCGTCGGGGGCGCGGGGCGTCGGTCGTGCGGTCGGTGCCCCGTCGGTGCGGGGCGGGAGGCGGCTGCCTCAGATGTGCACGACGGGGCAGGTGAGGGTGCGGGTGATCCCCTCGAGGGTCTGCACCTTGGCCACCACGAGCTTGCCGAGCTCGTCGACGTTGCGCGCCTCGGCGCGGACGATGACGTCGTAGGGCCCGGTGACGTCCTCGGCGAGGGTCACACCCTTGACCTGCGCGATGGCCGTGGCCACCTCGGCGGCCTTGCCGACGTCGGTCTGGATGAGGATGTACGCCTGGACGACCATGGTGGTTCTCCCTCTACAGCGACTCTGCTGGTCGGTGGATCTGCTCACGCAGACGATTCGCGGTCAACCTACCGCCCCCACCGCCGCGCCGGGTACCCGACCGTCACCGGTCCGCGCCACGGTCCCCGCGTCTGCTGGGATGGGGCCATGACACCCCCGTCGTCCCTCCCCCCGTCCGGCCCGTCGTCCCAGCCGTCGTTCCCGCCCGGGGCCACGCTGGCCGACGCGGGCGAGTTCGGCCTGATCGAGGAGCTCGTACGCCGCTTCCCGCAGGGCGAGCACGTCCTGGTGGGCCCGGGCGACGACGCCGCCGTGCTGCGGGTGCGCACCGGGCACGTCGTGGTCTCGACCGACCTCATGGTCGAGGGGCGCCACTTCCGCCGCGAGTGGGCCTCGGCCGCCGACATCGGCCACCGCGCCGCGGCGCAGAACATCTCCGACGTCAACGCCATGGGCGGGCGCGTCACCTCGCTCACGATCGGCCTGGCGGCCCCGGCCGACCTGGAGGTCGCCTGGGCGCTCGACTTCGCCCAGGGCTTCGCCGACGAGTGCGCGCTGGTCGGGGCCAGCGTCGTGGGCGGCGACCTGACCCGCGCCGACCAGGTCGTCGTGGCGGTCACCGTCATGGGGGTCTGCACGGTCGCGCCGGTGCTGCGCTCCGGCGCCCGTCCCGGCGACGTCCTGGCGCTCGCGGGACGCCAGGGCTGGGCCGCGGGGGGCCTGGCGGTGCTGGGTCGCGGCTTCCGCTCGCCGCGGGTGCTCGTGGAGGCCTACCGCCGCCCCGAGCCGCCCTACGACGCCGGTCCGGCCGCCGCCGACGCCGGGGCGACGGCGATGATCGACGTCTCCGACGGCCTGCTGGCCGAGGCCGGGCACCTGGCCCGGGCCTCCGGGGTGGCCGTCGACGTGCAGCGCGCCGCGCTCGACCTGGCCGAGCCGCTCCAGGCCGTCGGTGCCGCGCTGGGCGCCGACCCGCTCTCCTTCGTGCTCGGCGGCGGTGACGACCACGCGCTGCTGGCGACCTTCCCGGCGGGGGCGGACCTGCCGGAGGGCTTCACGCCCATCGGCACGGTGGGGGAGGGCTCCGGCGTCACCCTCGATGGCGCCGCCTACGACGGGCCGACCGGGTGGACCCACTTCTGAGGCCCCGGTCCTCTGAGGCCCCGGTGAACGACGAAGGGGCCGTCACCGCGAGGTGACGGCCCCTGTCGAGGCGTGGGTGCTGCGCTGGGTCAGCGGGAGACCTTGCCGGCCTTGAGGCACCCGGTGCAGACGTTGAGGCGCTTCGGGGTGCCGTTGACCTTGGCACGGACGCGCTGGATGTTGGGGTCGAAGCGTCGCTTCGTGATCTTGCGCGACCACGGCCGGTTGTTGCCGAAGCCAGGCTTCTTGGCGCAGATGTCGCAGACGGCAGCCACCGTGAACTCCTGTAGATCGATTGCTAGAGATGAGGTTCGAACGACGTTCGAGGGGCCCGGTCGAGCGGGCAACCGCACCAGAGTATCCGACGTCTCCGGGCACGGGCGAATCGAGCCGACCGAGCCGCGCGAGCGGCGTCGGTGCGTTGATCTAGCCTAAGCCCCGCACCCCCCGGGCGACGATCCGGTCCGGGTGCCCCGTCCGCTGCCCCGGCAGCCCGACCCGAGGTGAGTCGATGGAAGTCCCCGGCAGCGGCCACGTGCAGCTGGCCGTCGTGCTGCGCTTCGTCGACGTCGCGGTCGACGCCCTCGCGGCCGCGCGCGAGGAGGTCGACGCGCTCAACGTCTATCCCGTGCCCGACGGCGACACCGGCACCAACATGCACCTCACCGTCTCCGCGGCGCGCGAGGCGGTGCGGCAGGCGGTGGCCGACCGGTCCGACGCCGACGTGGTGGAGGCCCTCGAGGCGCTGCGGCGCGGCGCGCTGCTGGGGGCCCGCGGCAACTCGGGCGTCATCCTCAGCGAGATGCTGCGCGCGATCGTCGAGCGCCTGCTCGCCGCGACCTCCGAGGAGACCAACGCCCGCGTCGTCGCCGACGCCCTGCGCCGTGCGGCGGCCGCGAGCTACGCCGCCGTGGGGGAGCCCGTGGAGGGCACGATGCTCACCGTCGCCCGTGCCGCCGGTGACGCCGCGGTGCTCCGGGCCGAGGAGCCCCGCGCCCGTGCCCGCGACGTCTTCGCCGCGGCCGCGGCGGCGGCGCGTGCAGCGCTGGCCGCCACGCCCGACCAGCTGCCGCTGCTGCGCGAGGCGGGTGTGGTCGACGCGGGCGGTCGTGGTCTGAGCGTCGTGCTCGACGCCGCCGAGACCGTCCTCACCGGCCGGCGCCCGGTGCCGGTCGCGAGCGGTCTGGGGGCCGCCCGCACCATCCCGGTGCCCCACCTCGGTCCGGGCGGTCACGCGCTGGCCGCCGACGGGCCGTCCTACGAGGTGATGTACCTCCTGGAGACCACGGCCGAGCGTGTGCCGGAGCTGCGGGCGCGGCTGGGCGGGCTGGGCGACTCCCTGGTCGTCGTGGGCGGCGACCCCCTGTGGAACGTCCACGTGCACGTCGACGACGTCGGCGCGGCGATCGAGGCGGGCATCGACGCCGGTCGCCCCCACCGGATCCGGGTCACCCACTTCGCCGAGCAGCGCGCGGGCGCGGCGACCACCCCCGTCGGCGCGGCCTCGCGCAGCGGCAGGCGGGTCGTGACCGTCTCGGCCGGTGCGGGCCTGACGCGGCTCTTCGAGGAGGCCGGGGCCGTCGTCGTGGCCGGGGGGCCCGGTCGTCGGCCCTCCACCGGCGAGGTGCTCGCCGCGATCGAGGCCAGCGGCGCCGCCGAGGTCGTGCTGCTGCCCAACGACGAGGCGTCGGTGCGGGTGGCCGAGGTGGCGGCCTCCACCGCCGCCCAGGACCTCGGTCTGCGGGTCGCCGTGGTGCCCACGATCGCCCAGGTCGAGGGGCTGGCCGCCCTGGCGGTCCACGAGCCCGGGCGCGGCTTCGACCGCGACGTGCGCGAGATGACCGCGACCGCGCGCCACGTGCGCCAGGGTGCGGTCACGGTGGCGGCGCGCCAGGCCATGACCATGGCCGGGCCCTGCGAGCCCGGCGACGTGCTGGGCGTCGTCGCGGGCGACTTCGTGGTCGTCGGCTCCGACGCCTTCGACGTCGCCACGCAGGTGCTCGACCGGCTGCTGGCCAGCGGCGGCGAGCTGGTCACGGTGGTGGCGGGGGTCGACGACCCCGAGGGATCCCTGGCCACGCGGGTGGCCGGGTGGCTCGAGGAGCAGCACCCCACCGTCGAGGTCGTCGTCTACGACGGCGGCCAGGACCGCTACCCCCTCCTGGTGTCGGTCGAGTGAGGGCGAGGAGGCTGTTCTCGTGATCGGTCCTGACTCCCCGGTCGAGACGGTGCTCGGCAACGCCGACAAGGCCAAGCGCGACCTCGTCGTGGACAAGCTGGGCCTGCGCACCGTCGGCGACCTCGTGCACCACCTGCCGCGGCGCTACCTCCGCACGGCCGAGCTCACCCTCGTCGAGGACGTCGAGGAGGGCCAGGTGCTCGTCGTCGTGGGCCGGGTCGTCGCCACGAGGGTCATCCCCTACGAGGACCGCCGCACCGGCAAGCCGGCCTTCCGCGTCGAGGTGACGGTCGAGACCGACGGGCCGCCGCTGCGCATGACGTTCTTCTCCAAGCGCAAGGGCGTCGCCCAGTGGCACGCCGATCGCCTCGAGGTGGGACGGCGGGGGATCTTCCAGGGCAAGGCCACGATCTTCAACCGGCAGTGGCAGCTGACCAACCCGCAGATGGTGCTCTTCAGCGAGGAGGAGGGGCGCGACCTCGAGCGGAAGCGCCAGGAGGGTCGCCAGCCCCTCGAGCTCGAGGCGCTGCGTGCCCTCTACCCGCTCTACCCCGCGATCAAGGGCGTGGACTCCTGGGACCTCCAGCGCGCGATCACCTTCGCCCTCTCGGTGCTCGACGACCCGCCCGACGCGCTGCCCGAGCCGTTGCGCGCGGAGCACGGCGTGCTGGACCGCGCCACCGCCCTGCGCTGGATCCACCTGCCCGACGACTGGGGGCAGGTCACGCGCGCCCAGCACCGCCTGCGCTTCGAGGAGGCCCTGGTCACCCAGCTGGTGCTCGGCCGTCGCCGCCGGGCGCTGCAGGCGCAGGGGGCGCAGGTCCGTGCCGGTGGAGGAGGGCTGCTCGCCGCCTTCGACGCCCGCCTCCCCTTCACCCTCACCGAGGGCCAGCGCGCCGTGGGTGCGGAGGTGGAGGCCGACCTGGCCCGTCCCGTGCCGATGCACCGCCTCCTGCAGGGCGAGGTCGGCTCGGGCAAGACCCTGGTCGCGCTGCGGGCGATGCTGCGGGTGGTCGACTCCGGCGGCCAGGCGGCGCTGCTCGCGCCCACCGAGGTGCTGGCCCAGCAGCACCACCGCTCGATCACCGCGCTGCTCGGCGACCTCGCCGGCGGCGGCATGCTCGGCGGTGCCGCCGAGGCCACCGGCGTCGAGCTGCTCACCGGCTCGATGACCAAGCGGCAGCGCACCGCCCCGCTCTCGCGGCTGGCCAGCGGCGAGAGCGGCATCGTCATCGGCACCCACGCACTGCTCGAGGACACCGTGCAGCTCGCCGACCTCGGGCTCGTCGTCGTCGACGAGCAGCACCGCTTCGGCGTCGAGCAGCGCGCGGCGCTCACCGACAAGGCCGGCAGCCCGCCGCACGTGCTCGTGATGACCGCGACCCCCATCCCGCGCACCGTGGCGATGACCGTCTTCGGTGACCTGGAGGTCTCGACGCTCGCCGAGCTGCCGGCCGGGCGCGCGGCCATCCAGACCACGGTCGTGCCGGTGGCCGAGGCCCCCCACTGGGTCGACCGGGTCTGGCAGCGCGTGCGCGAGGAGGTCGCCGCCGGCCACCAGGTCTACGTCGTGTGCCCGCGCATCAGCGGCGACGTCGTGGAGCAGGGCGGCCACGACGCCGTCGACCTCGACGAGGACGGTCAGCCCCTGGCCCGCCCGCCGTCGCTCAGCGCGGTCGAGGAGGTGCTGGCCGAGCTGCGGGCCGGGCCGCTCGCCGACGTGCGCGTCGAGCCGCTGCACGGCCGGATGACCCCGGAGGACAAGGACCGCACCATGACGGCCTTCGCGGCCGGCGAGGTCGACGTGCTCGTCGCCACGACGGTGATCGAGGTCGGCGTCGACGTCGCCAACGCCACCACCATGGTGCTGCTCGACGCCGACCGGTTCGGGGTCTCCCAGCTCCACCAGCTGCGCGGGCGCGTCGGGCGCGGCGGCCTGCCCGGGCTGTGCCTGCTGGTCACCCACACGCTGCCCGGACCGGCGCGCGAGCGGCTCGACGCGGTCGCCGCCACCACCGACGGCTTCGAGCTGAGCCAGGTCGACCTGGAGACCCGACGCGAGGGCGACGTGCTGGGCCGCTCGCAGTCGGGTGGCCGCTCCAGCCTCGAGACGCTGCGGGTGCTGCGCGACGAGGAGACGATCGTCGCCGCGCGCGCGGCGGCCGGGAGCCTGCTCGACGACGACCCCGACCTCAACGGGGTGCCGCAGGTGGCCGCGGCCGTGCGAGCGCTCGAGGACTCGGTGCGCGCCGACTGGATGGAGCGCTCGTGACCCGGATCATCGGGGGCAGCGCGGGTGGTCGTCGCCTGGCCACGCCCCGCGGCGCCGCCACCCGCCCCACCAGCGACCGGGTCCGCGAGGCGCTCTTCTCGGTCATGGAGTCGTGGTGCGGCTCGTTGCACGGCCTGCGCTTCCTCGACCTCTACGCCGGCTCCGGCGCGGTCGGGCTCGAGGCGTGGTCGCGCGGCGCCGGCTTCGTCACGCTGGTCGAGTCCGACCGCCGCACGGCGGCCCTGGTGACGGCCAACGCGCGCACGCTGGGATTCCCCCGCGCCGACGTGCGGGCCGCCCCCGTGGCCAGCGTGCTGGCCCGCCCCGCGGTGGCGCCCTACGACCTGGTCTTCGCCGACCCGCCCTACCCGCTGCCCGACGAGGCCGTGGCCGCCGACCTGGCCGCGCTGGTCGAGCACGACTGGCTGGTGCCCGGCGCGCTCGTGCTCGTGGAGCGCTCCTCGCGCAGCCCCGAGCCGACGTGGCCCGACGGCTTCGACGACGTGCGGCGCCGCACGTACGGTGAGACCACCGTGTGGACGGCCCACGCCCCCGAGCCGGACTGACCCCACGACCCGACCCCCGACCCGAGGAGTGGCGCGTGCGCCGAGCCGTCTGTCCCGGATCCTTCGACCCCGTCACCCTGGGCCATCTCGACATCGTGGGGCGTGCCGCGTCGCTCTTCGACGAGGTCGTCGTGGCCGTCGGCGTCAACGCCTCGAAGAACCGGATGTTCACCGCCGAGGAGCGCATGGACATGCTGCGCGAGGCCTGCGCGCCCTGGCCCAACGTGCGCGTCGACGGCTTCAGCGGGCTGCTGACGACCTTCTGCTCCGAGCACGGGGTCCACGCCATCGTCAAGGGACTGCGCGCGGTGAGCGACTTCGACTACGAGCTGCAGATGGCCCAGATGAACGCCTCCCTCAGCGACGTCGAGACCGTCTTCGTGCCGACCAGCCCCGAGTTCTCCTTCCTGGCCTCGAGCCTGGTGAAGGAGGTCGCGACCTTCGGCGGCGACGTCTCCACGCTGGTGCCGGCCTTCGTCGACGAGCGGCTGCGGGCCCGGATCGCGGAGAACGCCGCTGCCCGGTGACCTGCCTGGTGACCTGCGGGGGAGGGCCGGAGCTGCGTTTTGGTCCGCCACCCCCGCGGCGGTTACGATTCCCGACGATCTGTTGTGCCTGGAACCGGAAGTGACACCCTGAAGAGCCTGGACCCGAGAGCGCCGCTCGTGCTCGACACCCGCGAGCTCGGCCGCCGCCCGGGGTCCCAGCGTCAGGTGTCCCGTCAGGTCCCAGCCCCAGCAGATCTCGGCATCGAAGTCCTCCATGTCCCCGAGGGTGCGCCGGTCGACCTCGACCTGCGCCTCGAGTCGGTCATGGAGGGGGTCCTGGTGACGGGCGAGGCGCGAGCCACGCTCGAGGGCGAGTGCGCGCGGTGCCTGGAGCCGATCTCCGACGAGATCGAGGTGACGTTCCAGGAGCTGTACGTCTACGAGCAGCACCAGACCCCGCACGACGAGGACGACGAGGTCAGTCGGCTCGAGGACGACCTGGTCGACCTGGAGCCCCAGCTGAGGGACGCGGTGGTGCTCGCACTGCCGTTCCAGCCGCTGTGCCGCGACGACTGTCCGGGGCTGTGCACCGAGTGCGGTGCCCGCCTCGCCGACGATCCGGACCACTCGCACGAGGAACCGATCGACCCCCGCTGGGCCGGCCTGGCCGCGCTCCAGCAGGACGAGGCTCCCCGGGGCGACTGACCCGGCGCCGAGGCAGTACGGTGCACCGATCGTGCACCAACCCCGCACCACCCACCGAACGACCGGAGCGCCCATCCCGGGTGCTCCACAGCGAGCCGGACCTGCCGGCCCTGGTAGAGGAGAGAACTGTGGCTGTCCCGAAGCGGAAGATGTCGCGCAGCAACACGCGTCACCGTCGCTCGGCCTGGAAGGCCGTCGCCCCCACCCTGGTGACCTGCGCCAACCCGGCCTGCGGTGCCAAGCACCTGCCCCACCGCGCCTGCGCCACCTGCGGTCAGTACGGCGCGCGCGCCGAGCGTCGTCAGGTCCTCTGATCTGAACGACTACGCCGAGCTCCGAGCAGCGCTCGGGGACCCTGAGCTGGCCCCCGAGCTGCTCGAGCGTGCCCTGACCCACCGGTCCTACGCGTACGAGAACGGCGGCCTGCCGACCAACGAGCGCCTGGAGTTCCTGGGCGACTCGGTGCTCGGCGTGGTCGTGACCGAGCAGCTCTACGTCACCCACCCCGACCTCTCGGAGGGCCGTCTGGCCAAGCTCCGGGCCGCGGTGGTCAACGCACGCGCCCTGGCCGAGGTCGGGCGCGCGATCGGGCTGGGCGAGCACGTCAAGCTCGGTCGGGGCGAGGAGTCGACCGGCGGTCGCGACAAGGCCTCGATCCTCTCCGACACCGTCGAGGCGGTCATCGGCGCGGTGCACATGTCACCCGGGGGCTTCGAGACCTCGGCGCGCGTCGTGCACCGTCTCTTCGACCCGCTCATCGAGGCGGCGTCGGCGATGGGTGCCGGGCTGGACTGGAAGACCTCGCTGCAGGAGCTCGCCGCCGAGCACACCCTCGGCGTGCCGGAGTACGTCATCGAGGACGACGGCCCCGACCACATGAAGACCTTCACCGCCCAGGTGCGCGTCGCCGACCGGCTCTACGGCAACGGCAACGGCCGGTCGAAGAAGGAGGCCGAGCAGGCGGCCGCCGAGACGGCGTACGGCGAGATCGCCAGTGCCCTCGGCGTCGTCGACCCCACGACCGTCGCCGTCACCGAGGCCGTCGGCGAGGTCGTCGCGCCCACCGACGCCGACGCCGACGCCTGACCCGTGCCGGAGCTGCCCGAGGTCGAGGTCGTCCGCGCGGGCCTCGAGCGCCACGTCGTGGGCGCCACCGTCACCGACGTCGAGGTGCTCCACCCGCGCCCGGTGCGCCGGCACGCGGCCGGCCCCGCGGGCTTCGCCGCCGACCTGACCGGCCGCCGCATCGTCGGCGCCCGCCGACGCGGCAAGTACCTGTGGCTCCCCCTCGACGACGCCGACACCGGTGACGCCCTGGTGGCGCACCTCGGCATGAGCGGCCAGATGCTGGTGCAGCCGCCGCAGGCCCCGGCCGAGCGGCACCTGCGCGTGCGGCTGCGGCTCGCGGGGGCCGACGAGGGCCGTGAGCTGCGCTTCGTCGACCAGCGCATGTTCGGCGGGCTGTCGATCTCGGTCGGCGGCGCCGTCCTCCCGCCCGAGATCTCCCACATCGCGCGCGACCCGCTCGACCCGGCCTTCGACGACGACGCCTTCGTCGCCGCGGTGCGCCGCCGCCGCTCGGCGGTCAAGCGGCTGCTGCTCGACCAGGGGCTGGTCTCCGGGGTGGGCAACATCTACGCCGACGAGTCGCTGTGGCGGGCGCGCATCCACGGCGAGCGGCCGGGGGAGCGGCTCACGCGCGGCCAGGTCGTCGAGCTGCTCGCGCACGCCCGCGAGGTCATGGGCGACGCCCTCGCGCAGGGAGGCACGTCGTTCGACGCCCTCTACGTCAACGTCAACGGCGAGTCGGGCTACTTCGACCGCTCGCTGCACGCCTACGGACGCGAGGGCGAGCCGTGCGAGCGGTGCGGCACGCCGATCCGACGCGTGGCGTTCACCAACCGCTCCTCGTTCTTCTGCCCCGTCTGCCAGCCGGCGCCGCGGCGTCGGCGGGCGCCGGGGCCGCTCGCCGGGCCGGCGCTGCCCGCCCCCGACTGAGCTCGACCCCGACCCGACCAGGCCCGACCGGGCCCGCCTGTGCGCTCGGATTGACCCTGCGGGGCACCGGTGGGACTCTTGTAGACGGCCCTCTCAGGGTCGTATCGCACGCACCCAGACCCACCTCCGGAAGGTAAGCCATGGCCAAGGCGCTGATCGGCTACATGAGCAGCGACCTGCGCGACCCGCGCCTCGCCTCCGACAACGCGCGACTGCGCGCGCGGGTGGCCGAGCTGGAGTCGCTCGTCGTCCGCCTCAGCGAGGAGAACGACCGCCTGGTCGCCTCGCGCGCCGCCGAGATCCTCGACGCCGCGCACACCCAGGAGATGCAGCCGGCCTGACCCGCCGCACCGGTCGGCGCACGCCGGCCGGAAACCCGCGTGCCGACCGCGGGGCGGAGCGCTAGCGTCCTGACCCCGTGAGCAGCCTGGTCGAGATCGTCGTGCCCCGTCGGCTGGGCCCGGGCTACCGGTGGCTCCTGGCCTCCTCGTGGACCAGCAACCTGGGCGACGGGATCGTGCTGGCCGCCGGGCCGCTCCTGGTCGCCTCGCAGACCGACCAGGAGTTCCTGGTCGCGCTGGCGGCGCTGGTGCAGTGGCTGCCGCCGCTGCTGCTCGGTCTCTACGCCGGGGCGCTGACCGACCGCGTCGACCGCCGGCGGCTGGTGATCGCCGTCGACCTCGTGCGCTGCGGCGTCCTGGCCCTGCTGACCACGGCGGTCCTCACCGGCGCCGTCTCGATCGGTCTCGTCCTCGTCGCGCTCTTCCTGCTCGGCACGGCGGAGATGTTCGCCGACAACGCCTCGAGCACGATCCTGCCGATGCTGGTCGACCGCGACGACCTCGCGGTCGGCAACGCCCGGCTGCAGACCGGCTTCATCACCGTCAACCAGCTCGCGGGCCCGCCGCTGGGCGCCGCGCTCTTCGCGGCGGGCGCGGCGTGGCCGTTCGCCGCGCAGGCGGTGCTCGTGGCCCTCGGGGCCCTGCTGCTCTCGCGCCTCGTGCTGCCGCACCGGCCGGCGCCGACCGACGTGCCGCGCGCCGACCGGCGGCTGCGGGCGGAGGTGGGCGAGGGCTTCCGGTGGGTGCGCCACCACGCGGCCGTGCGCACCCTCGTGCTGACCATCTTCGCCTTCAACGTCACCTTCGGCGCCGCCTGGTCGGTGCTGGTGCTCTACGCCACCGAGCGGCTGGGGCTGGGCGCGGTCGGCTTCGGCCTGGTCACGACGGTGGGTGCCGTCGGCGGGCTGCTCGGCACGCTGTCCTACGGCTGGATCACGCGCCGGGTCAGCCTGGGCGACCTCATGCGCGTGGGGCTGGTGGTCGAGACCCTCACCCACCTGGGGCTCGCCCTGACCACCGACCCTCGGGTGGCCCTGCCGATCTTCTTCGTCTTCGGCGCCCACGCCTTCATCTGGGGCACCACCTCCATCACCGTGCGCCAGCGGGCCGTGCCCGCCCGCCTCCAGGGCCGCGTGGGCAGCGTCAACCTGGTCGGGGTCTACGGCGGCCTGGTGATCGGGTCGGCCCTCGGTGGGGCGCTGGCCCAGGGGTTCGGGGTCACCGCCCCCTTCTGGTTCGCCTTCGTCGGCTCGGCGGTGCTCGTGGTCGCGCTGTGGCGCCAGCTCAGCCACATCGCCCACGCCGACGCGCGCACCGCGCCGCTCGACGACGTCTGACCCGCCGGCCGGAGCCGGCGCCGGTAGGGTGACGGGCGCCGGGCTTCCCCCACGTGGCCGTCGAGACGGCCCCGTGCCCGTCCGGACGCGACGACCGAGGAGCCCGTGGTGTACCTCAAGAGCCTGACCCTGAAGGGCTTCAAGTCCTTCGCGTCCGCCACCACGCTCCAGCTCGAGCCGGGCATCACCTGCATCGTCGGGCCCAACGGCTCGGGCAAGTCCAACGTCGTGGACGCCCTCGCCTGGGTGATGGGCGAGGCCAGCGCGAAGTCGCTGCGCGGCGGCAAGATGGACGACGTCATCTTCGCCGGCACCTCGGGCCGCCCACCGCTGGGGCGCGCCGAGGTGCTCCTCACCATCGACAACTCCGACGGCGCGCTGCCGATCGAGTACGCCGAGGTGACGATCAGCCGCACCATGTTCCGCAGCGGCGGCTCGGAGTACGCCATCAACGGCAGCACCTGCCGCCTGCTCGACGTGCAGGAGCTCCTCAGCGACTCCGGCATCGGCCGCGAGATGCACGTCATCGTCGGGCAGGGCCAGCTCGACACCATCCTGCACGCGACGCCGGAGGACCGGCGCGGCTTCATCGAGGAGGCCGCCGGGGTGCTCAAGCACCGCAAGCGCAAGGAGAAGGCGCTGCGCAAGCTCGACTCCACCGACGGCAACCTCACGCGGCTGACCGACCTGCTCAGCGAGATCCGTCGCCAACTCAAGCCGCTGGGCCGCCAGGCCGAGGTGGCCCGCCGTGGGGCGACCGTGCAGGCCGACGTGCGCGACGCCCGGGCGCGGCTGCTGGCCGACGACCTGGTGGGCGCCCGCACGTCGCTGGAGCAGGAGCTGGCCGACGAGTCGGTGCTCCTGGAGCGCCGGACCCGGCTCGAGGCGGCCCTCGCCGAGACCCGCGAGGCCGAGGCGGCTCTCGAGGCGGCGCTGCGCGAGGACCTCCCGGCGCTGTCGGCGGCCCAGGAGACGTGGTTCGCCCTCTCGGGCCTGCGCGAGCGGCTGCGGGGCACCCAGTCGCTGGCCGCCGAGCGCGTGCGCAACGCCGCCGGTGCGGCGCCCGAGCAGCCCTCGGGCCGCGACCCCGAGGAGCTCGAGGAGCAGGCCGAGCGGGCCCGTGCGCGCGAGCAGGAGAGCGCGGCCGAGGTCGAGGAGCGACGCGCCGCGATGGACCGGGCCGTCGCCGACCGCACGGCGGCCGAGGAGGCCGCCGCCGCGGAGGACCGGCGCGTGGCGGGTCTGCAACGGGCTGCGGCCGACCGCCGCGAAGGCCTCGCGCGGCTGCACGGCCAGGTCAACGCGCTGCGCTCGCGCGCCGCGGCGGCCGCCGACGAGGTGGGCCGCCTCGGTGCCGCCCGCGAGGCCGCGGTGGCCCGCGCCGAGCGGGCCCAGCGCGACTTCACCGCCCTGGAGACCCGTGTCGCCGGCCTCGACGCGGGCGAGGAGGGCCTCGACGCCGAGCACGAGGCCGCCGTGGCCGCCCTCGACGACCTCGAGGAGCAGCTGGCCGCCACCCGCGAGGAGGCCGCCCGGGCCGACCGCGAGCGCTCGGCGCTGAGCGCGCGCAAGGAGGCGCTCGAGATGGGGCTGCAGCGCAAGGACGGCGCGGGCGCCCTGCTCGCCGCCTCCGACGGCGTCTCCGGCCTGCTGGGCTCGGTCGCGGCGCTGGTGTCGGTGCGCCCGGGCCACGAGACCGCCGTCGCCGCGGCGCTCGGCGCCGCCGCCGACGCCGTCGCGGTCACCGGCCCCGACGCCGCGCTCGCGGCCATCGGCCACCTCAAGGACCGCGAGCTCGGCCGGGCCGGGCTGCTGCTGGCGGCCGACCCGGCCGAGGCCGGCGGGGCGGCGGCCGACCGTGACTGGCCGGCCCTGCCGGCGACGGCGTCGTACGCCGTGGACTCGGTGGAGTGCCCCGCAGGGCTGCAGGCCGCCCTGGCCCGCCTGCTGCGCAAGGTCGCCGTGGTGGACGACCTCACCGCCGCGCGCGCCCTGGTCGCCGAGGCCCCCGACCTCGTCGCGGTCACCCGTGACGGCGACGTGCTCGGCGCCCACGTCGCAGCCGGCGGGTCGGGCGACCAGCCGAGCCTGATCGAGGTCCAGGCCGCCGTCGACGACGCGACGACCCAGCTGGCCGAGGCGGTCGCGACGGGGGAGCGGCTCGGCTTCGCGCTCTCCCGCCTGGAGCGGGAGCGCCTGGAGGCCCAGCAGCGCGTCGACGCCGCGCTGGCGAGCCTGCACGAGTCCGACGCGACGCTGGCCGCCGTCGCGGAGGAGCTGGGCCAGCACGGCTCGCAGGCGCGCGCGGCGCGGGGGGAGGCCGAGCGCCTGGAGCAGGCCATCGCGCAGGCCGAGGCCGCGCGCGACCGCGACGTCGCGGGCCTGGCCGATCTCGAGGCCCGCCTGGCCGGGGCGGAGGAGAGCCCCGACGAGGAGCCCGACACCGCCGAGCGCGAGCGCCTCGCCGCGGCGGCCCGCGAGGCGCGACAGGGCGAGATGGAGACCCGGCTGGCGTTGCGCACCGCCGAGGAGCGGGCGCGCGCGCTGCACGGGCGAGCCGACTCGCTGCTGCGCGCCGCGGCGCAGGAGCGCCAGGCCCGTGCCCGCGCCGCCGAGCGGCGCCGCCGGCTCGAGCGCGAGGCCCGCGCCGCCCGCGCCGTGGGCGCCGGTGTGGCCGCGGTGCTGGAGCGGCTCGAGGTGTCGGTGGGCCTGGCCGCCGAGGCCCGCACCGCGATCGAGGAGCAGCGGCGGGGCCGGGAGGGCGAGCTGCTCGCCGCCCGGGCACGGCTGCGCGACCTGGGCCGCGAGCACGACGAGCTGGTCAGCACGGTGCACCGCGACGAGCTGGCCCGCTCCCAGCAGCGGATGCGCATCGAGCAGCTCGAGCAGCGCGCCCTCGACGAGCTCGGCGTCGAGCCCGACGCCCTCGTCGCCGAATACGGCCCCGACCAGCCGGTGCCGGTCGCGCCCGCCCCGGACGCGGCCGAGGACGACCCCGCCCCGGAGCCGGTGGCCTACGTGCGCGAGGAGCAGCAGAAGCGGCTGCGCAGCGCCGAGCGCGCGCTGGCCCAGCTGGGCCGGGTCAACCCGCTGGCGCTGGAGGAGTTCACCGCGATGGAGGAGCGCCACCAGTTCCTCTCCGAGCAGCTCGACGACCTGCGGCGCACGCGCAAGGACCTCCTCGACATCGTCAAGGACGTCGACGTGCGCGTGGAGCAGGTCTTCACCGAGGCCTACGCCGACGTCGAGCGGGCCTTCGACGCCACCTTCGCCCGGCTCTTCCCCGGCGGCGAGGGCCGCCTCGTGCTCACCGACCCCTCCGACATGCTCACCACCGGCATCGAGGTCGAGGCGCGCCCGCCGGGCAAGAAGGTCAAGCGGCTCTCGCTGCTCTCCGGCGGCGAGCGCTCGCTGGTGGCGGTGGCCTTCCTGGTCGCCCTCTTCAAGGCCCGGCCCTCGCCGTTCTACATCCTCGACGAGGTCGAGGCCGCGCTCGACGACACCAACCTGGGCCGGCTGCTGCAGATCTACGAGGAGCTGCGCGAGAGCTCGCAGCTGCTCGTCATCACCCACCAGAAGCGGACGATGGAGGTCGGCGACGCCCTCTACGGCGTGACGATGCGCGGCGACGGGGTCTCCACGGTCATCAGCCAGCGGCTGCGCGAGGCGGAGACGGCCTGACCCCGACGGGGGACCGGCCGGTCCGACCCGGACGTGCGCCGCAGGCCCCGGTGCGGCGCGGTCGGCCGGCTGCGACCCGTCGTGCGCCGGCACGCCGGGCGTTGGCAGGATGGCCGCCGTGAGCGACCGCACCCGACCCACCCGAGCCGACTACGTCGCCTGGCGCACCATCACCACGCGCTGGCGAGACGACGACGCCTACGGGCACCTCAACAACGCGACCTACTACGAGATGTTCGACACCGCGGTCAACGCGCACCTCTACGAGCACACGGGCGTCGACGTGCGCCGCCTGCCCGCCATCGGCGTCGTGGCCGAGACCTCGTGCCGCTACTTCCGCGAGATCGGCTTCCCGGCCCCGGTGGAGTCGGGCCTGGTCGTCGACAAGGTCGGCACCTCCTCGATCGTCTACCGCATCGGTCTCTTCCAGGGCGACGCGGAGGAGGCGGCGGCCGAGGGCCGCTTCGTCCACGTCTACGTCGACGACACCGACCCGGCCCGGCCGGTGACCCCGATGCCCGACGTGATCCGTGTCGCAGTCGAGCCACTCCTGCGCGGGGGTGAGGCGGGCTGACCCTGCCTGTGCGACCGTGACGGTGCGGCCCCCGACCGGGCGCCGCGCCTCACACGTCTCGGAAGGTCCGCGTGCTCGTCATCGCCGTCGCCATGCTCGTCATCCTCGTCCTCGCGGGCCTGGTCATCTTCTACGTCGCCTTCCCGCACCGCGGGCAGACGCCGCCGCAGGGCGAGTGGCTCGGCGGCGTGATGTCGCGCGCCGCCGACGCCGTCCCGACCCTCGAGCACGACGCCCGCGCCCGGGTGGGCGCGCAGCAGGACCGCTCCGCCTGAGCATCCGCCCGCGGCTGTGGGCCGGCTCGCGAGCAGCCCGGCGGCAGGTGCCGTGGGGCGAGCCCCCGAGTCACGCTCCTGCCCGACAGGCACGGCGGCCCGCTCTGGTTGGATGAGGCCATGGAAGCCATCGCCATCCTGATCCTCGTCATCGCGCTGGTCGGCGTGGCCCTCGTGGCCACCGTGACCGGCCTGGTGGTGACCCGCCGCCGCAAGCCGGCGCCCCTGCCCGACACCCACACCGACGTCCTCGGCACGCCCGTCGAGGACGGCGCCGAGCCGGTCGAGCTCAGCTCGCCGCCGGCCACCCTCGAGCCCGAGGCGCCCGAGGCGCCGGTCGAGCCCGAGACCGCCCCCGCGCCGACCCTGGAGCGGCCGGAGAGCACGGCCTCGCGCCTGCAGCGGCTGCGTCAGCGGCTGGCCGGCTCCCAGGGAGCCCTGGGCCGCGGCCTGCTCGCGCTGCTCTCGCGCGACCGGCTCGACGAGGACACCTGGGAGTCCATCGAGGACACCCTGCTCACCGCCGACATCGGCGTCGGCCCCACCCAGGAGCTGGTCGACCGGCTGCGCACCCGCATGCGCGTCGACGGCGCCGACGCCTCCCAGGCCCGCGAGGTGCTGCGCGAGGAGCTCCTGGCGCTGGTCGACCCGAGCATGGACCGCCGGCTCCAGGTCAGCGGCGAGGACGGCCGGCCCGGCGTCGTGCTGGTGGTCGGAGTCAACGGTGCCGGCAAGACCACCACGGTGGGCAAGATCGCCCGCATCCTCGTGGCCGAGGACCGCTCGGTGGTGCTCGGCGCCGCCGACACCTTCCGCGCCGCCGCCGTCGAGCAGCTGGCCACCTGGGGCGAGCGCGTCGGGGTCGACGTCGTGCGCGGCCCCGAGGGCACCGACCCCGCCAGCGTCGCCTTCGAGGCGGTCAAGCAGGGCGCGAGCGAGTGCGCCGACACCGTCATCGTCGACACCGCGGGCCGGCTGCAGAACAAGGCCGGCCTCATGGACGAGCTGGGCAAGGTCAAGCGGGTCATCGAGAAGCAGGCCCCCGTCACCGAGGTGCTGCTGGTGCTCGACGCCACCACGGGTCAGAACGGCATGATCCAGGCCCGCGTCTTCAGCGAGGTCGTCGACGTCACCGGCATCGTGCTCACCAAGCTCGACGGCTCCGCCAAGGGCGGCATCGTCGTGGCCGTGCAGCGCGAGCTCGGCGTGCCGGTCAAGCTCGTGGGCCTGGGCGAGGGCCCCGACGACCTGGCGCCCTTCGACTCCGGCGCCTTCGTCGACGCGCTGCTGGGCTGAGCGCCCGGCGCACGCCGACCGGGCCGCACGGGCGCGGCCCCGCACCTCGGTGCGGGGCCGCGCCCGTCGTCACGTCATCGTGAAGTTACACAGCCACCGGGTCGTTTACGTGGCTGAAACACACCTCACGGGGAGAGGAAACCTGGCCCCACCAAGGTCTCCTGCAACAGCCGCTGGGCCGCCGACACCGGAGTCGCCGACGCCCCAGCGTCACCGCGCAATTCCCCTGGAGGTCCTGTGGACGGCTATTACGCCTTCATGCTCATCGCGACAGCGCTCGTGCTGATGATGACGGTGCCCGCGCTCGCCCTGTTCTACGGCGGCATGTCCCGCTCGAAGTCCGTGCTGAACATGATGATGATGTCCTACATCGCCGCCGCGATCGTGGGCATCCTCTACGTCGCGGTCGGCTGGTCGATGGGCTTCGGCGGCGAGGGCACCTTCTTCGCCAACCCCTTCGAGCTGTTCTGGCTCGACGGCGTCACGACCGACGGCTACATCTTCGTGATGTTCCAGATGACCTTCGCGATCATCACCTGCGCCCTCATCAGCGGCGCGGTCGAGGGCCGCATGAAGTTCGCCGCCTGGGTGACCTTCGTGCCGATCTGGGCCCTGGTCGTCTACTTCCCGCTGGCCCACATGGTCTTCAGCTGCACCGACGACTCCCTCATCTGCGGCCGCATCGGCGCGCAGGACTACGCCGGCGGCACGGCCGTCCACATCAACGCCGGCGTCGCGGCCCTCGTGCTCGTGCTGCTGCTCGGCAAGCGAGTCGGCTGGCCCCGCGACAAGATGCGCCCGCACAACCTGACGCTGACCATGCTCGGCGCCGGCCTGCTCTGGTTCGGCTGGTACGGCTTCAACGTCGGCTCGATCGTCTTCGGCGGTGAGAGCGAGGAGGCCGACATGGCCCAGTTCCTCTCCGAGACCGGCCGCACCTTCGCCAACACCACCCTGGCCACCATGGCCGCCATCCTCGGCTGGCTGGTCGTGGAGCGCGTCCTGCACAAGAAGGCCACCTCGCTCGGCGCGGCCTCCGGCATCGTCGCGGGCCTGGTCGCGATCACCCCGGCCGCCGGCGCGGTCGACATCGAGGGTGCGGTGGCCATCGGCGCCATCGCCGGCGCGGTCTGCGCCTGGGCCGTCGGCCTGAAGTTCAAGGCCGGCTTCGACGACTCCCTCGACGTCGTGGGCGTCCACCTCGTCGGCGGCATCGTCGGCACGGTGCTGATCGGCGTCTTCTCCACCAGCGACGGCGCCGGCGGCGTCGACGGCCTGCTCTACGGCGGCGGCGTCGACTCCCTGGTCGACCAGGTGCTCGGCGTGCTGGTCGCGGTCGCCTACTCCGGCGTGCTGACCGCGGTGATCGCGCTGGCCATCAAGTACACCATCGGGCTGCGCCTGGCCGAGGAGGACGAGGTCGGCGGGATCGACCTGGCCGCCCACGGCGAGTCGGCGTACGACCTGCACACCGGCGTCGGCGGCTCGGGCAACGCCACCAGCGTGCTCGCGCCGAAGACCCAGAAGGAAGGTGTCTGAGCCATGAAGCTCGTGACCGCGGTGATCAAGCCGCACAAGTGGGAGGACGTCCGCGAGGCCCTCGAGACCTTCGGCGTCACCGGCATGACCGTCAGCGAGGTCAGCGGCTACGGCCGGCAGAAGGGCCACACCGAGGTATACCGCGGCGCGGAGTACGACATCGCGCTGGTGCCCAAGATCCGCATCGAGATCGTCGTCGAGGACGACGACGCCGAGGACGTCGTGGGCATCGTCGTCAAGACCGCCCAGACCGGGCGCATCGGCGACGGCAAGGTCTGGCTGAGCCCCGTCGAGAGCGTGGTGCGCGTGCGCACCGGCGACCGGGACGCAGCCGCACTGTGATCCACCGGACGGGCCCGGCCCCCTCACGCAGGGGTGCCGGGCCCGTCGCGTCCCGGACCGACCGGCCGACCCGCGGCGCGGGGCCCTCCCCGCCGCCGGGGCCGTCCGGCATGATCGGCCCCACCTTCCCGGCTCCCGCCGGCCCGCCCGACCCAGGAGAGACCCATGAAGCTCGTCACCGCGGTCATCAAGCCGCACAAGTGGGAGGACGTCCGCGTCGCCCTCGAGAGCGTCGGCGTCACCGGCATGACCGTGAGCGAGGTCAGCGGCTACGGCCGGCAGAAGGGCCACACCGAGGTCTACCGCGGCGCGGAGTACGACATCGCGCTGGTGCCCAAGATCCGCCTGGAGATCGTCGTCAACGACACCGACGCCACGACCGTGGTCGACACCATCGTGGCCAGCGCCGCCTCGGGCCGCATCGGCGACGGCAAGGTCTGGGTCTCACCGGTCGAGTCGGTGGTGCGCGTGCGCACCGGTGACAAGGACGACGCAGCCCTCTGACCGTGCCTCCCCACCCCCACGCGCACCCCCAGCACGCCCAGCACCTCCGCACGAGCCGGCAGCAGGCCCCCGCATGAGCGCCGCCGACCGCGCCCGCCGCACCGCCGGGGCCGACGCGCTGTGCACGAAGGCCTACGAGGCCGCGGGAGGCCAGGACACCGGCACGGCCCTGGTCGCCGTGGGCGGCTACGGCCGCGGCGAGCTCGCCCCGCACTCCGACCTCGACGTCGTGCTGGTCACCGAGGACGGCGTCGACCCCGGTGAGCTGGCCCACCAGCTGTGGTACCCGCTGTGGGACTCCGGCACCACCATCGACCACTCCGTGCGCTCGATGCCGCAGATGCTGGCCGCGGCCGAGGCCGACCTGCGGGTCGCGCTCGGGCTCGTCGACATCCGCCACCTGGCCGGCGACCCGAGCCTGACCCTGAGGCTGCGCACGACCATGCTGGCCCACTGGCGCCGCCGCTCGCGCGAGCGGCTGCCGGCCCTGCACGAGATGGTGCGCTCGCGCCACGAGCGGGTGGGGGAGCTGGCCCACCTGTCGGTGCCCGACCTCAAGGAGGCGGAGGGCGGGCTGCGCGACGCCACCGTGCTCAAGGCCCTGGTCGCGACCTGGCTGGTCGACGTGCCCCACGTCGAGCTCGAGCGCAGCCGCCAGCAGCTGCTCGACGTGCGCGACCTCGTGCAGGACGCCGCCGGACGCGCCACCGACCGGGTCAACCCCGAGACGTGGAGCGAGCTGGCCACCGGACTCGACCTGCCCGACGCGCGCAGCGCGCAGGTGCACGTGCGCGAGCTCGGGCGGCGCATCACGCACCTCTCGCGCCTGACCTGGCGGCGCGTCGACGACGTGCTGGCACGCCCGGCCCAGGTCGGCGTACGACGCCCGTCGCTGACGCCGGTCGCGCCCGGGGTGGCGCTGGCCGGTCGCGAGATCGTGCTCGACGCCCGCGCCAAGCCCGCCCAGGACCCCGTGCTCCTGCTGCGCGCCGCCGCGGCCGCCGCCGAGATGGACGTCGTGCTGGCCCCGCCCACCGCGGCGCGGCTGGCGCGCGAGTGCCCGCCGCTGCCCGACCCGTGGCCGGCCGAGGCCCGCCAGCAGCTGGTGCGGCTGCTGGCCTCGGGCCGGGGTCTGCTGCCGGTGTGGGAGACCCTCGAGGAGACCGGGGCGCTCACCCGGCTGCTGCCCGAGTGGGAGCGCATCCGGCTGCTGCCGCACGCCTCGGCCATCCACCGCTTCACCGTCGACCGCCACGTGGTCGAGACCTGCATCGAGGCCTCGGCGCTCATCCGTCACGTCGGACGACCCGACGTGCTGATGGTGGCCGCCCTGCTGCACGACATCGGCAAGGGCTCGCTGACCGAGCACAGCGTCGCCGGCGAGCCCCTCGCCCGGACGATCGCGACCCGCATGGGCTTCGCCCCCGACGCCGTCGACCTCATCGCCTCGCTGGTGCGCTGGCACCTGCTGCTCTCGGAGACCGCGACCACCCGCGACCCCGACGACCCGGCCACCGTCGACCGGGTCGCCAGCCGCATCCGCACCACCGAGGCGCTGGCCCTGCTGACCTCGCTCACCGAGGCCGACGCCAAGGCCGCCTCGGCCCCGGCGTGGTCGAGCTGGCGCGCGGGCCTGGTGCTCGACCTGTCGCGCCGGGTGCGCACCGCGATCGACACCGGCCAGAGCCTGCCGGTCGTGGAGACCGACGAGGTCGACATCCCGGAGGCTGTGCGCCGCGGGGCGGTGTCGGTGAGCGTCGAGGCCACCCCCGACGGCTCGCGCGTGACCGTCATCGCCCCCGACCGGGTCGGCCTGCTGGCCGACTTCGCCGCGATGTTCGCCCTGCAGCGCATCGCCGTGCGCGCGGCACGGGTCTGGGCCCAGGACGTCTACGGCGTCTCGGTCTGGGAGGTCGCGCAGAGCGACCTGACCGGGGCCTTCCTGCTGGAGAAGTACGACGCGATCGTCGAGGGCCGGGTCGACCCCGCGGCGCGGCTGACCCCGCCCGACGCCACCACGCTGGCGCCCACGGTGGAGGTGCGGGCCGACGCGTCGGCCTCGGCCACGGTGCTCGAGGTGCGCACCGCGGACCGCCCGGGGGTCGTCTACCTCGTGTGCTCCGCCCTGGCCCGCCTCGACGTCGCGGTGCGCTCGGCCCACGTCGACACCCTCGGGCCGCAGGCGGTCGACGTCTTCTACCTCCAGGAGGCGGGCGCCGGTCAGCTGGCCGAGACCCGTGCCGCGGCGGCGGCGCACGCGGTCAGGGCGACCTTGTCGGGGGAGTCGCGTTAGGCTCGACGCCGACTGCTCGCCCGTTCGACGCCCCCGAGGACACCCTTGTTCGCCACACTCTCCGACCGTCTCGCCGACACCTTCAAGAACCTGCGGGGCAAGGGTCGGCTCTCCGAGGCCGACATCGACGCCACCGCGCGCGAGATCCGCATCGCGCTGCTGGAGGCCGACGTCGCGCTGCCCGTGGTCAAGGAGTTCGTGGGGGCGGTCAAGGACCGTGCCCGCAGCGAGGAGGTCAGCGGTGCGCTGAACCCCGCCCAGCAGATCATCAAGATCGTCAACGAGGAGCTCGTCGCGATCCTGGGCGGCGAGACCCGCCGGCTGCGCTACGCCAAGTCGGGCCCGACCGTCATCATGCTCGCGGGCCTCCAGGGCGCCGGCAAGACGACCCTGGCCGCCAAGCTCGCGCTGTGGCTCAAGGACCAGGGCAAGACCCCGATGCTCGCGGCCTGCGACCTCCAGCGGCCCAACGCCGTCAAGCAGCTGCAGGTCAACGGCGAGCGCGTCGGCGTGCCGGTCTTCGCCCCCGAGCCCGGCAACGGCGTCGGCGACCCCGTGTCGGTGGCCCGGGCCTCGATCGCCGAGGCCCGGCGCACCCTGCACGACGTGGTCATCGTCGACACCGCCGGCCGCCTCGGCATCGACGCCGAGCTGATGCAGCAGGCCTCCGACATCCGCGACGCCGTGCAGCCCGACGAGGTGCTCTTCGTCGTCGACGCGATGATCGGCCAGGACGCCGTGGTCACGGCCCAGGCCTTCCTCCAGGGCGTCGGCTACGACGGCGTCGTGCTCACCAAGCTCGACGGCGACGCCCGCGGTGGCGCGGCCCTGTCGATCGCCTCGATCACCGGCAAGCCGGTCATGTTCGCCTCCAACGGCGAGAAGCTCACCGACTTCGACCTCTTCCACCCCGACCGCATGGCGTCGCGCATCCTCGACATGGGCGACATGATGACCCTGATCGAGCAGGCCGAGAAGACCTTCGACGCCGAGCAGGCGATGAAGGCGGCCGAGAAGCTCTCGGGCCGGGGCGGGCAGTTCACCCTCGACGACTTCCTCCAGCAGATGCAGCAGGTGCGCAAGCTGGGCTCGATGTCGAAGATCATGGGGATGCTGCCCGGGATGGGCCAGTTCCGCGAGCAGCTGGAGAACTTCGACGAGCGCGAGATCGACCGCATCGAGGCGATCATCCGCTCCATGACGCCCGGCGAGCGGGAGAACCCCAAGCTCATCGACGGCTCGCGTCGCGCCCGCATCGCCAAGGGATCGGGGCGCCAGGTCTCCGACGTCAACCAGCTCGTCGACCGCTTCTTCGAGGCGCGCAAGATGATGGAGCAGATGGCGCGCGGTGGCGGCATGCCCGGGATGCCCGGCATGCCGGGGATGCCGGGGATGGGCGGGCCCAAGCGCGGCAAGGCCAAGGCCCAGCCCAAGAAGGGCAAGGGCGCCAAGCGCTCCGGCAACCCCGCGAAGGCCGCCCAGGAGGCCGCGGCCGCCAAGGACAAGGCGGGTGCGGTCAACCCGTTCGCCACCCCGGGCGAGGACGTCGACTACGAGCAGGCGGCCGCGGCCCTCGACCTGCCGAAGGACTTCTCGAAGTTCCTGAAGTGACCGGTCGCGACGTGGTCGGGCCCGCTCCGACCGGCCCCGGGGACGGTCGGCGGCCGTGACCTCCGTGCTCGTCGTCGACGCCGCCAACGTCGTCGGCTCACGACCCGACGGCTGGTGGAGGGACCGCGCGGGCGCCGCGCGCCGGCTCCACGAGCGGCTGCTGGTGGCCGACACCCCCTACGACCGGATCGTGCTGGTGCTCGAGGGGGCGGCCAAGGGCGGGGTGCGGGCCGGTCGCGACCAGCACGTCACCACCGTGCACGCCCCGCGCGACGGCGACACGACCATCATCGAGCAGACCCGGGTGGCCTGCGAGCGAGGCGACCAGGTGGTCCTCATCAGCGCCGACCACGTGCTGCGCGGGCGCTGCGAGGGCCTGGGCGCCCGGGCGATGAGCCCGTCGTGGCTCCTGGACCAGATCGAGCGCTGAGACCGGGCGGGCCCAGCGGCCCAGCGGCCCGGCGGCCCCGGGCGGGCGCGGCCGAGCCCCTCAGCCGGCCGGTCCCGCGGCCGCCGTGCGCAGCACCGCCGATCAACGTCGGCGACGCCGACCACGACCCGCTCTACGCCTTCGGCCACGGCCTCACGACCCGTCGCTGAGCGGCGACGCCGGGAGGACCTGCGCGCCCGCGACCGGGCGCGCAGGTCCTCGTCGGGGCCCGGTGGGCGCGGTAGCGTCCCGGGCATGGCCGCCCCCAGCGCTCGCCCCCGCTCCTCCGGCTCCGCCCGACCGCCCGTCCTGCGCGTGCGCGGGCCGGTGCTGCCCGGCGACGACGTCTCCCGCGACCTCTACGTCGTCGACGGGCACGTGACCTACGAGCCGCAGCCGGGCGCGGACACCGTCGCCACCGGCTGGGTGCTCCCCGGCCTGGTCGACGCCCACAACCACCTGGGCATGGAGGACCACGGGGCCGTCGACGCGGACGAGGTGGAGCGCCAGGCCCTGCAGGACCGCGACGCCGGGGCGCTCCTGCTGCGCGACTGCGGCTCGCCCGCCGACACCCGCTGGGTGCACGAGCGCGAGGACCTCCCGCGGCTGCTGCGCGCCGGTCGCCACGTGGCACGCACCCGCCGCTACATCCGCCACTACGCCGACGAGGTGGAGCCCGTCGACCTCGTGCCGACCGTCGTGGAGCAGGCCCGCTCCGGCGACGGCTGGGTCAAGCTCGTCGGCGACTGGATCTCGCGCGAGCAGGGCGACCTCGCGCCGTCCTTCCCCGCCTCCGACTTCGCGGCGGCGATCGCCGCCGCCCACGCCGAGGGCGCACGGGTCACCGCCCACTGCTTCGGTCGCGACGTGCTCGACGGGCTCCTCGACGCCGGCATCGACTGCATCGAGCACGGCACCGGGCTGTCGACCGCCCACCTCGAGCGCATGGTCGCCGCGGGCACCGCGCTGGTGCCGACGGTGATGCAGACCGAGAAGTTCCCGGAGTTCGCCGACGCGGGGCGGGAGAGGTTCCCGGCGTACGCCGCCACGATGGAGGACCTCCACGCCCGCCGACGCGAGACGCTGCTGAGTGCGCACGAGGCGGGCGTGGCCCTCTTCGTCGGCAGCGACGGGGGCGGGGCGCAGCGCCACGGTCACCTCGCGGGCGAGGTGATGGCCATGGTCGAGATGGGGCTGCCCGCCGCGGACGTCGTCGCGGCGGCCTCCTGGTCGGCCCGTGCCTGGCTCGGGCACCCCTCGGGGCTCGAGGAGGGCGCGCCCGCCGACCTCGTCGTGGTCGAGCGCGACCCCCGCCGCGACCCGTCGGTGCTCTGGGAGCCGAGCCGGGTGGTGCTGCGCGGTCGCGTCGTCGCCTGATCCCGGGGTCGCGCCGGTCCGGCCTACTCCCGCGCGCGGGCCCGGTCGGTGGCCGCCTGCTCCGTCATCGCGCCGGCCGCCTCGTCGATGATGGCGCGCATCGCGTGCTCGGCGCCGGCGCCGTCGCCCGTGCGCACGCAGCGCGCGACCTCGTCGTGCAGCGCGACCGCGGTCGGGTTGGGCCGCGCCGGCATGAGGTCGTGGTGGGTGCGCCCGGCGAGCACCTCCTCGACCAGGCCCGCGAGTGCACGCACCATGTCGTTGCCGCTCGCGTCGAGCAGGGTGCGGTGGAAGGCCACGTCGGCCAGCAGGTAGGCCTCGAGGTCGCCGGTGCGGCCGTGCACCGCCATGTCGGTCGTCGCCTCCGCCATGGCGCGGCACTGCTCCGGGGTGGCGCGGTCGGCGGCCAGGCGCGCCGCGACGGGCTCGAAGCCCTGGCGCAGCTCGCTGATGGCCAGCAGCTGCTCGGTGCGCCCGGAGCCCTCGAGGCGCCAGCGCACCAGCCGGGGGTCGAAGACGTTCCAGTCCGAGGGGTCCTGCACGGTCACGCCCACGCGGCGGCGCGAGACGACCATGCCCATCGACTCCAGGACCCGGACGGCCTCGCGGGCCACCGGGAGCGAGACGCCGTGCTCGCGCCGGATCGCGTCGAGCGTGAGGACCTCGCCCGGTGCCACCTCGCCCGACGCCAGCCGCGACCCCAGGGCGTCGAGGGTGTCGACGTGGAGCGCCCCGTGCGGGCGCGCGCCGGGCGCGGGGGCCTCGGCGGGCGGGTCGAGGGGGCTCATGGCGCCCATCCTCCCAGGCGGGCCGGGAGGGTCGGCCCGGAGTGTCGGAGAAAAGAACGCATCTTTGAACCTTCCAATTGCCAATGATCCGATCATTGGTCATAGTGTGCGTGCAGTCACACGATGTGTCGACGGTCACGGCCGTCGCGACGACGGGAGCACGATGCCGGACACGACCCGCCCCCCGGGACCTCCGGGACCCGTGAGACCCCTGGCCCTGGTGATGGGGGTGTCCGGCTCCGGCAAGTCGACGGTCGGGGCCGCCCTGGCCCGGCGCGCGGGGGTGCCCTTCGCCGACGCCGACGACTTCCACCCGGCGGCCAACATCGCCAAGATGGCCGCGGGGATCGCGCTGGACGACGCCGACCGCGCCCCGTGGCTGGACCTGCTGGCCTCGTGGCTGCGCGATCACGAGGTCGGCGGGGGAGTGCTGAGCTGCTCCGCCCTCAAGCGGTCCTACCGCGACCGGCTGCGCGACGGGGCCGGGCGTCTGCTCGTCGTCCACCTCGCGGGCAGCCCGGCCGTCATCGCGCGCCGCCAGGCCGCCCGCCCGGGGCACTTCATGCCCGCGTCGCTGCTGGCCTCCCAGTTCGCCACCCTCGAGCCGCTGGCCCCCGGTGAGCCGGGCGCCGTGCTCGACGTGGACCGACCGGTCGACGTGCTGGTCGAGCAGGCACTCGCCCTGCTCGCCGGGCCCGTCGCCACCCCGTCCGACCCCACCACCCCCTGGCCCGCCCGGGCCGACAGGAGCTGACCCCATGACCCTCCCGCAGATCCTGCCGCTCGCCGCGGCCGAGCTGGCCGAGCCCGTCGCGGGCGGCGGTCAGCTCGTGCTGGCGGCCCTGGCGGCCATCGCCCTCATCGTCGTCTCGATCACCTGGCTCAAGCTCCACCCGTTCCTCGCCCTGATCGTCGGTGCGCTGGCCGTCGGCATCCTGGCCGGGCAGAACGTCAACGGCGTCATCACGAGCTTCTCCACGGGCTTCGGGTCCACCGCGGCCGGCGTGGGGGCGCTCATCGCCCTGGGCGCGATGTTCGCCAAGCTCCTCGCCGACTCCGGCGGCGCCGACCAGATCGTCGACACGATCGTCGGCAAGGCCTCGCCCCGGGCGCTGCCCTGGGCCATGGCCGGTGTCGGTGCGCTCATCGGGCTGCCGATGTTCTTCGAGATCGGGCTCGTGCTGCTGATGCCGGTGATCTACCTGGTGGCCCGCCGCGCGCAGCTGTCGGTGATCACGATCGGCATCCCCACCCTGGCCGGGCTCTCGGCCATGCACGGCCTGGTGCCGCCGCACCCCGGCCCGCTGGTGGCCATCGACTCCCTCGGCGCCGACCTCGGCACGACGCTGGCGCTCGGCGTGCTCGTGGCCGTGCCGACCGTGGTCGTCGCGGGCCCCCTCTTCGGCAGGCTCGCCGGGCGCTGGGTCGACGTACCGGCCCCGGACCTCTTCGAGGCCGAGGAGCGCACCGACGCCGCCGCCCGGCCGGCCTTCGGCCTGACGGTCGCGACCGTGCTGCTCCCGGTGGTGCTGATGATGGCCAAGGCCCTGGTCGACATCGGCATCGAGGACGAGACCGACACGGTGCGGCAGGTCTTCGACGTCGTCGGCAACCCCTTCGCCGCCCTGCTGATCGCCGTGGTCGTGGCGATGTTCACCCTCGGGCGGGGCTCGGGCATGGACCGCGCCGCCATCACCTCCTCGGTCGAGAGCTCGCTGCCGGCCATCGCCGGCATCCTGCTCATCGTGGCCGCCGGCGGTGGGTTCAAGCAGGTGCTCGTCGACACCGGCATCGGCACGCTGCTGGCCGACTGGGCCGGCGACGCCAACGTGTCGGTGCTGCTCCTCGCCTGGGTCCTGGCCGTGCTCATCCGCCTCGCGACCGGCTCGGCCACGGTCGCCACCATCACCGCCTCGGCGCTCATGCTCGGCCTGGTCGAGGGGCTCAGCCAGGGCGAGGTCTCGCTGGTCGTGCTGGCCATCGGCGCGGGCTCGGTGTTCTTCTCCCACGTCAACGACGCCGGCTTCTGGCTGGTCAAGGAGTACTTCGGCCTGAGCGTCGGGCAGACCATCAAGTCGTGGTCGCTGATGGAGACCGTGCTGTCGGTGAGCGGGCTCGTCTTCGTGCTGCTGCTCGGCCTCGTGATCTGACGGGGAGGTCCGACGGGGAGGCCTGCGGGGCGATTTAGCCCACCCGGGGGTCTCTGGCATCATTGCTCGTCGAGTCCTGCGTGCCCGGTCCCTCTCACCCGGTCGCGCGGTGCCCTCGAGGCGATCGGGCCCGGTGTTTCCCCACCTGGTGCACGCTCCCTCACCCACCACGATAAACGAGGAGACACCACAAACGTGGCCGTCAAGATCCGCTTGAAGCGCCTGGGCAAGGTCCGGGTGCCGCAGTACCGCATCGTCGTCGTCGACTCGCGCAAGAAGCGTGACGGTCGAGTGATCGAGGAGATCGGCAAGTACCACCCCAAGGAGGACCCGTCGTACATCGACGTCGTCTCCGACCGGGCGCAGTACTGGCTGGGCGTCGGCGCGCAGCCGACCGAGGCCGTCGAGGCCATCCTCAAGGTCACCGGTGACTGGCAGACCTACAAGGGTCTCCCCGGCACCGAGGGCACGCTGAAGACGAAGGCCGCCAAGCGCGACAAGCTCGACATCTTCAACGAGGCCCTCGCCGAGGCGCACAGCAGCCCCAAGGGCGACGCCGTGACCAAGAAGGCCAGCAAGAAGGCCGACGAGAAGCCCGCCGAGGACAAGCCGGCCGAGGTCCCCGCCGACGAGACCCCCGCGGTCGCCGCCGAGCAGGCCGAGGCCGCCGAGACCCCGGCCGCTGACGCCGAGGCCGAGAAGACCGAGGCCTGAGCGTCGTGCTGGCCGAGGCGCTCGAGCACCTGGTCCGCGGCGTCGTCGACAACCCTGACGACGTCTCGGTCCGCGACAAGCAGCTGCGACGCGGCTCGATCCTCGAGGTCCGGGTCCACCCCGACGACCTCGGCAAGGTGATCGGTCGCGGCGGGCGCACGGCGTCGGCCTTCCGCACCGTCGTGTCGGCCCTGGCCGGTCGCGAGGGTGCACGCGTCGACTTCGTCGACGTCGACCGCCGCCGCTGAGCCCTCCGGGCCAGCAGCGCCGACCGGCAACCGCGTGAACGGGTGCCGCCCCCCGGGGCGGCACCCGTTCGGCATTTCGCACCACCCGCCACCACCGAGAGGACCCGCCGTGCCCCCGTCACTTCCGAGCGCCCCCGGCACGCCCCCGGGCGAGCCCACCATCGAGCTGGTCGTCGGCCGCATCGGCAAGCCCCACGGCATCCGCGGCGAGGTGACCGTCGACGTCCGCACCGACGAGCCCGAGCGCCGCTTCGGCGATGGCGCGGTGCTGCGCGCCGAGGCGCCCCGCGGCTCCTCCTCGCCGCTGCGCTCCGTGAGCGTCGTCCGGACCCGCTGGCACCAGGGCGTGCTCCTCGCGACCTTCGCCGAGCTGCCCGACCGCAATGCCGCCGAGGCCGCCCGCGGACTGCTGCTGCACGCCACGGTGCCGGCCGACGCGACACCCGACGACCCCGACGAGTACTACGACCACCAGCTGGTCGGCCTCGCGGTGCACGACCTCGACGGCACCGAACTCGGCACGGTCACCGCCCTGGTCCACGGTGGCGCCCAGGACCTGCTGACCGTGCGCACCCCGTCGGGTCGCGAGGGTCTCGTGCCCTTCGTCAAGGCGCTCGTGCCCGAGGTCGACCTCGTCGCGCGACGCGTCGTCGTGGCCGACCGACCGGGGCTCGTCACCCCGCTGCCCGAGGACGCCTGAGCCCGTCGTGCGCCTCGACTACCTCACGATCTTCCCCGACTACCTCGCGCCGCTGTCGCTCTCGCTGCCCGGCAAGGCGGTGGCCAAGGGTCTGATCGAGCTCCACGTGCACGACCTGCGCTCGTGGGCCCACGACCGCCACCGCACCGTCGATGACACGCCGTACGGCGGGGGCGCCGGCATGGTCATGAAGCCCGAGCCCTGGGGTGAGGCGCTCGACGAGGTGCTGGGTGCCGGCGGGCCCGGGCAGGCGCCGGCCACGGTGGTGTTCACGACGCCGTCGGGGGAGCCGATGACCCAGGCCCTGGCCCGCGAGCTGGCCGGTCGCGAGCGCCTGGTGTTCGCCTGTGGACGCTACGAGGGCATCGACCAGCGGGTGCTCGACCACGCCCGCACGGTCGCCGAGGTGCGGGAGGTCTCGCTCGGCGACTACGTGCTCAACGGTGGCGAGGTGGCGGCGCTCGCCATCACCGAGGCGGTCGTGCGACTGCTGCCGGGCTTCATGGGCAACGCCGCCTCGCTGGTCGAGGAGTCGCACGAGGACGGCCTGCTGGAGTACCCCGTCTACACCAAGCCCGCGTCGTGGCGAGGCCTCGACGTGCCGCCCGTGCTCCTCGGCGGCAACCACGGCGCGATCGCGGCCTGGCGCCACGACCAGGCCGTGCGCCGCACGGCCGAGCGGCGCCCCGACCTGCTGCACGCCAGCGCCGCGGTGAGCGGGGAGTGGGCCGTCGTGCCGGCCGTGCGCGGCGACGCGGCCGAGCTCCTCACCCTCCAGCTGGCGTGCTGGGTGGGCGAGGCGATGGTCAACGGCGACCTCACCCTCCCTCCGCTGCAGGAGAGCCTCGAGGACGTCACGGCCTCGCTGTCGTCGTGGGACACCTACGTCGTGCGCTCGGCCGGGCGTCTCGTCGGGTCGGTGCGGGGAAGGCTCGACGGGCGCACCTGGGAGATCGGGCGTCTGATGGTGGCCCCCGACCTGCGCGGGCGCGGGCTGGGACGCCACCTGCTCGAGCACGCCGAGCGCGTCGCGGCGCCGGAGGCCACGGCGTACCGGCTCTTCACGGGGGCCGCGAGCACCGCCAACCTGCGCCGCTACAAGCGCGCGGGCTACTCGGTGCGCGAGGTGCTCGACGGTCCCTCGGGGCCCGCGGTGCTGACCAAGCCCCGCCGCGGCTGACGCTCCCCGGCCGCTCAGGCTGATTCACCCCCGCCCGCCCGGCTGTGGCAGACTTGCGCACCGGCCAGTCGGCCAAATCCGGATCACCCCGAGGCGCTGCCCAGCAGCCGCCGGCAGGGGGGTCTGCGTCGGGCACCTGCCACAGGGGGAGCACGACGCCGCCGGCCACTCGCACTGCGCCCGACACCTGAACACGTACGACCATCCGACACCGCGGCTGACCTGTGGCACCCGCGAGGAGAACCATGACCAACGTGATTGCCGAGCTCGGCAACTCCCTCAAGCGCGACGACGTCCCGGCCTTCCGCGCCGGCGACACCATCAAGGTCCACGTCAAGGTCGTCGAGGGCAACCGCTCCCGCGTCCAGGTGTTCCAGGGCGTCGTCATCCGCGTCCAGGGCTCCGGCATCGGCCGCACCTTCACCGTGCGCAAGGTGTCCTTCGGCGTCGGCGTCGAGCGCACCTTCCCCCTGAACTCCCCGATCTTCGAGGAGATCGAGATCGTGACCCGCGGTGACGTGCGTCGCGCCAAGCTCTACTACCTGCGCAACCTGCGCGGCAAGAAGGCGAAGATCAAGGAGCGCCGCGAGGCCTGAGCGGTTCTGCTCCCCGCAGCACCACCGGCTTCCTAGACTCACCCGCGTGACCTCACCCGACCGCGACCCCGTGCCCGTCGAGAGCGACGGCACCGCGCACCCGACCGAGACCGGTCGGGGCGCGGAGCCCGACCCGGCCGTCACGGAGTCGCGGTCGCGGTCGTTCCCGGGCGCGCGCGGACCGCGCCGGGAGCGCTCGCTGCCGTTCGGGGTCGAGACGCTGGTGCTGCTCGCCGTCGCGGTGGGCCTGGCGGTGCTGGTGAAGACCTTCCTCCTGCAGGTCTTCTACATCCCCTCGGAGTCGATGGAGCCCGGCCTGGTCGAGAACGACCGGATCGTCGTGCAGAAGGTCTCCTACTGGGGCGGTGGGACCCCCGAGCGCGGTGACGTCGTGGTCTTCCAGGACCCCGGCGACTGGCTGGGCGAGGAGGAGACGCGCACCGCGAGCAACCCGGTCACCAAGGGCCTCGACGCGCTCGGCCTCTACCCCGGTGGCGGCCACCTCGTGAAGCGCGTCGTCGGCGTCGCGGGCGACACCATCGTGTGCTGCGACGAGGCCGGGCGGATCAGCGTCAACGGCCTGCCCATGGAGGAGGACGCCTACGTCCTCGACGAGAAGAACATCAAGTGCCGCGGGCCGATGCTCGGCGACTGCGACTGGCAGGCGGGACCCGTGCCGGAGGGCACCGTCTTCGTGATGGGCGACAACCGCGGCCACTCCGCCGACTCCAGCTTCCAGATGTGCGCCGAGGGCGACACCGCCTGCGTGCCGGGCGACGAGTTCGTGCCGGTCGACGACATCGTCGGCAAGGTGATGGCCGTCTTCTGGCCCGTCGGGCACGCCGGGCTGCTCGATCGCCCCGACGTCTTCGCGGACGTGCCCGACCCGTCGTGAGCCTGCTCCCGCGCGGTGCCACGGTCCGGCGCGACGCCGGGCTCTACGGCTACGAGCGCGCCCTGCGGCGCCACGGCATCGAGACCGTGGCCGGGGTCGATGAGGCCGGGCGCGGCGCCTGCGCCGGCCCGCTCGTGGCCGGGGCCTGCATCCTGCCCGCCGGTCGGGCGGGGATCGTGCCGGGACTGGCCGACTCCAAGCTGCTGACCGAGCGGGCCCGCGAGCGGTGCTACGACCAGGTCGTGCGGCGTGCCCTCGCCTGGTCGGTCGTCGTGGTCTCGCAGGAGGAGTGCGACCGCCTCGGCATGCACGTCGCCAACATCGAGGCGCTGCGCCGTGCGGTGGCCCTGCTCGACGTGGCCCCCGACTACGTGCTGACCGACGGCTTCCCCGTCGACGGCCTCGGCGCGCCGGGGCTGGCGGTCTGGAAGGGCGACCGGGTGGCCGCCTGCATCTCCGCGGCCTCGGTGCTGGCCAAGGTGACCCGCGACCGGATCATGACCGAGCTGCACGAGCAGTGGCCGGCCTACGACTTCGCCACCCACAAGGGCTACATCACCGAGACCCACACCGCGGCGCTGCGCGAGCACGGCCCCTCGCCGGTGCACCGGATGCGCTTCGTCAACGTCCGCCGCGCCGCGGGTCTGGAGCCCCCCGCGGGCTCAGAGCCGCTCGGGCAGCCCGAAGCGGGTCTGCACCCCGGTCGAGAACAGCACCGAGTCGGGCGCTGACCCGCTCACCCCGGGGAGCCCGGCCGCGGCGACCAGCTCGTCGTCGAGGGCGCTCACCCGGGCGCGGCGCAAGGGCCACGGGCCGTGGGTGTTGGGCACCCACAGCGTGCGCCCCAGCACGCTGGTGTGCAGCCCGAAGCGGGCGGTGAGGAAGAGGTCGAGGGGGTCGGGCTCGGCGACCGGCTCGCCCACCTCGATCTCGAGGCGACTGCGCGCGCGGCCGCGGGCGCGGCGTACGGAGTCGTAGCGGACGCGGGCGCCGGTGACGTCGGCGTCGTGGGGGAGCGCGGCCGGGTCCATCCTCATGCCGGCCCAGCGGTAGGGCACGTTGAAGGTGAGGTTGGCGCCGGCGACCACCGCGAGCCGCTCGGCCTCGAGGGAGCGGAAGACCACGCCGTGACGGCCGCGGTCGTCGGTGGAGTAGAGCCTGACGTTGGTCTCGAGGAACGTGCCGAACCACGGCGCCGTGCTGCGCCGCCCGAAGCCCGCCCCGACCATCCGGAAGGGGATGAGGCCGACCCAGGCGCTGCCGTCGTGCAGGTCGGGGCGCACCCCCGGCGGGAGCAGCGGTGCCACCCGGTCGGGATCGACGCGCCAGTGGACGAAGGTGATGTCGCGCCACCACTGGTTCATGATCGGGCGGCCCGGCAGCGGGGGCCCCTGGGCCTCGACGGGCCGCCCCGGGCCTGGGGGCACTCGGGTGTCGCTCACGTGTCTACGATGCCAGTGCGCACGGCCCGCGACCCCACCCCTCGGGCCCGCCCGCGCCGACGACGAGGAGAGCGATGAGCGCCGAGGATCTCGAGAAGTACGAGACCGAGATGGAGCTGACCCTCTACCGCGAGTACCGCGACGTCGTGGGCATCTTCAAGTACGTCGTCGAGACCGACCGGCGCTTCTACCTGTGCAACCAGGTCGACGTGAAGGCGCGCACCGAGGCCGGCGACGTCTTCTTCGAGGTGTCGATGAGCGACGCCTGGGTCTGGGACATGTACCGCCCCGCCCGCTTCGCCAAGAACGTGAAGGTGCTGACGTTCAAGGACGTCAACGTCGAGGAGCTCAGTCCTTCGGACATGGATCTGCCCGAGAAGTAGTCCTTTCGGGCCATCTGCCCCCAGCTGGCCGCGCGCCCCTGAGCGCCTTCCCTAGCCTCGCTCGTGGAGCTCGGGGGCTGCTGTGCGGGGTGAGGGAGACATGGGTCTGCGACAGGGACGCGACCGCGAACGGGGCGCGGCCGCGGTCGAGTTCGCCCTCGTGGCACCGCTGCTGCTGCTGCTCGTCTTCGGCATCATCACCTACGGCTACATGCTGAGCTTCCGCCAGGCGATCAGCCAGGGGGCGGCCGAGGGCGCCCGCGCGGCCGCCGTGGGCGCCCAGGCCTTCAACACCACCCAGGAGGCCTCGCGCCGCACGGCGGCCCTGGCGAGCGTGAACGAGGCGCTCCAGAGCTACGGCGTCTCCTGCAGCTCCGGTGCCACCTGCACGGTCACCTTTACCACCTGCGGCAGCGCCCGCTGCGTGCAGGTGCTGGTGTCCTACCCCTACGCCGCCCAGCCGCTGACCCCGAAGCTCCCGCTCGTGCCGCTGCCGCAGACGCTGAGCTACACCGCGACGGCGAGGGTGAGCTGATGCTGCGGGGCACCTGGTGCGTGCACCGTGACGAGCGCGGCCAGCGCGGCGCCGTCGCGGTCTTCCTCGCGGTCACCATCGCCCTGCTGCTCGCCGTGGCCGCGCTCGCCGTCGACCTCGGCACCCAGCGCGTCGTGCGCCGTGACATGCAGGCCATCGCCGACGTCGTCGCGCTCGACATGGCCCGTGAGATCGACGGCCGCTCCCAGGCCCAGCTGGCCGCGCTGGTGACCACCTCGTCCACCTCGCTGCTGAGCCAGAGCGTCGCCCGGAACAGCACCACCCTCGGCGACGACCTCGTCGTGACCGCCGACTGGGGATCGTGGAACGGCACGACCTGGAACACGACCGCCGAGCCGCCCACCGCCGTCAAGGTCGTGGCCAGCGCGAGCACCGACTTCGCCTTCGCCGCCGGCTCGGGCAGCGCGACGCGCACGGCGTACGCCACCTCGACGACGACCGCCTGCCACGCCCTGGGGTCCTACGCCGCGGCGGTGCGCAGCAACGACTCGGCCCTGCTCGCCCCGCTCAACAGCCTGCTGGGGGTCAACCTCACGCTGGTCGGCTACCAGGGCATCGCCAACACCGAGGTGAGCCTGGCCCAGCTGGCCGCGACCGCCGTGCTCGGCACCGAGACCGAGCTGCTCACCGCGCCGGTGGCCTTCGGCGACCTGGTCAAGGGCACCATCGACGTGCTCAACAAGGAGAAGCCGGCCGGCTACAGCGCGGCCGTCAGCGCCCTCGGCTCCTTCCTGGCCGTCGCCGGCAGCGTGCCGGCGGTGCGGCTGGGCTCGCTGCTCAACATCTCCCCGACCGACAGCGCCGCCCTGGAGACCGGGCTCAACGTGCTCGACCTGATCGCGGGCTCGGTCGGCGTCGCCACCGGCCAGCACGCCGTGGCCATCCCCAACCTCCAGGCCCAGGTGCCCGGCCTCGGCAGCCAGGTGACCGGCGGGATCTTCGTGCAGCAGGGCAGGCAGACCGCCTGCGGCGCGCCCAACTCGGCCGAGGCGCGCGCGGCCACCAGCCAGATCTCCGGCGACCTGGGCCTGACCTTCGTCAACCTCCCGAGCATGAACCTCAACCTCGGCCTGGTGAAGGGCACCCTGCAGACCCCCAAGGCCACCGGGAGCGTGCACCTCAAGCTCGGCAACGCCACCTCCCAGCTCGTCGACCCACCCCAGGTCCACTGCGGCAACGGCACCACGACCGACCCCTCGACCTTCTCCGTGGCCGTGGCCAGCGGGCTCGCGGAGTACAGCCTCACCGTCGACCTCGAGGTCAAGGGCACCCTCAAGCTCGAGCTGCTGCTGACCTCGGTCGACGTGGCGGTCGACGTGGGGGTCAGGCTGACCATGAGCAGCCCCGCCCCGGCCGCGACCAGCACCGTCTCACTTGCGCTGCCTCCCAACGACGTCACGCCGAAGTCGACCGGCGGCACCGTCAACGTGCTCAGCTCGGTGGTGCCCACCATCACCTCCTCCTCCATCACCGCCGCCGGCCTGACCCTCAACGCCAGCCAGATCACCTCCGTCACCACGGCGGTGCTCGACGGGCTCACCAACGGGCCCAACGCCTTCGTCAACAAGACCCTCACCCCGCTGGCCGGCAACCTCGACAGCCAGCTCGTCGGCCCGGTCGCCAGGCTCCTGGGCGTGCGGGTGGGTGGCGCCGACGTGTTCGCCCTCGAGGCGGTGTGCAGCCTCCCCGCGCTGCGCGGCTGAGCCGGTCGCCGTCCTCCGGCGGGACGCGGGCCGTGGTGGATCTGTTACCGATCTGAGGATCTCGCGTTGATTTTACCGAGCGAGCGCTCAGCACGGGTTCAGCCCGACCGATGCTCCTTGTCGCTGACGCGCGTCCACCGGGGGACCTGAGCAGCGCTCCCGAGAGGTGACCGGCTGTGGGCACGAGGCGAGCGGCACCGCAGCGCTCCGAGCGGGGCGCGACCGTCGTCGAGTTCGCCCTGCTCATGCCGGTGCTCTTCCTGCTGCTCTTCGGGATCATCCAGTACGGCCTGTACTTCTGGGCCATGCAGGGCGGCAGCGACATCGCCCGCAACGCCGCCCGGATGGCGGCCGTCGGCGACCCCGCGACCTGCGCCGCCTACCGCACCGCCGTCGCCGCCGACATCCAGGGCCTCACCGGGTCGGGCTCCACCGCGACCGTGCGGCGCAGCTACGCCACCGCGCTGCCGAGCCAGGTGCAGGTGGGCGACGTGGTCACGGTGACGGTGCAGTTCGACAGCTTCGACCTGCAGCTGCCGATCCTGCCCTTCGTCGACGACGGGGAGGTCAACGCCACCGCCGAGGCGCGCGTCGAGTTCGTGCCGCGCCAGCCCGAGGCGTGCCCGTGACCGGGTGGTGCGCCCGCCCGGCCGCTCCCCGGGCGGCGGGGCGCTGCCGGCGTACGCGGGACGAGGGCGGGGCCATGGCGGTGATGATCGCCGTGATGGCCGTCGTGCTCTTCGGGGTGTCCGCGCTCGCGGTCGACCTCGGCAACGCCTGGTCCCGGGGGCGCGCGGTGCAGAAGCAGGCCGACGTCACGGCGACCAGCGCCGGGTGGCGCCTGCCGATGAGGGTGTCGGTGCCGGCGGCCGCGCCCGCGGCGATCGCGGCCGACGCGGCCCGTTACCTCAACGCCAACCGCGCCCCCGGCCAGCCGGTCGCCACCGGGTCGGCCCTGCTCGACGGCCAGCGCGCCAACGGCGAGGTGTCCTTCGAGCACGCCGACGGCACGGCCTGCGCCGACGTCTGCGTGCAGATGGAGGTCGTGGCGCCGGCCGCCCACGTCGAGTTCGGCCTCGCCGGCGTGCTCGGCCGGACGGCCGTCGACGTGCAGCGGGTCGCGACGGTCAGGGTGGTCTCGCCGCTGCCGTCGCCCGCCGACATGGTGCCCTTCTGGCTGCCCGACGGGTGCGCCCTCGGCCCGGCCGCCGCCGACACCACCGGCGGCAACTCGCTCGCCGCGACCACGACCACGACCGTCGCCCCCAGCCCGACGCCCAGCCCGACGCCCACAGCCACGGCAGGCGCCACGGGCAGCCCGACCGCGACGGCGAGCCCGAGCGCCACGACGACGACCACGACGACGACCGCGACCACGACCACGACCACGACCACGACCACGGTGGCCTCACCCGGCATCCCGGTGGGGTCCCACCGGATCACCAGCCCCCGCACCCTGAGCGTCACGGTCGGGCAGCAGCTCAGCGTCTCCCAGCTCCAGGTCGACTCCATCCCCAGCAACACCGACCGTGCCTCGATCCGGTTCTACTCACCCGACGGCTCCACCTACGTCGACTACGCCGCCCAGGACGTCGGCAAGACCAACCCGCTGGTCGTGCCGACCTTCACCGTGGGCGGCGAGGTGTCGGCCACCCCCGGCACGTGGCGGGTCTACGCCCTGATCCAGGCGAAGGGCAACGCCCGGCTGGAGATCTCCGCCAACCACCTCGACTACGTGGTGGTCGGCCCGTCGCCCTCGCCGACCCCCACCCCCAGCCCGACCCCGACGGCCAGCCCGACCCCGACGGCGAGCCCGAGCCTGAGCCCGAGCGCCGGGCCCTCGCCCACCCAGAGCCCGTCCCCGACGGCGACGCCGACCCCGACACCCGAGCCGGCGCCGTCGCCGACCGGGGTGCCCGTGGGCTGCGTGGGTCAGGACCGCGGCAACTTCGGCCAGCTCGACAGCCCCCGGCGCGACGGCCTCACCGGGCAGCGACGGCTCGCGGCCAACATCGCCGGCGGGCTCGACCACCAGCTGGTGCCCTACTCCTTCGCCGTGGGCCAGACCGTCACCAAGGAGTGCGGCAGCGGCTCCTCCTGGATCAGCGGAGCCGTGCCGGACGACCAGCCCCTCGACGGCCGCAACTGCATCCTCGGCGACACCGGCAACGACGGCCCGGCCCTCTACGACGGCTTCGTCAGCGGCACGGGGTCGAGGCCGGGGCGCCTCGACGTGCGCAACGGCGCCACCACCTGCCCGGGTCGCGGCGACCTCGTCGTCGGCAGCGTGCGGCTGAACAACGACGTGCTCTCCTGCTTCCTGCGCAACGGCGCCACGCTCGACTCGCTGACCCGCACGGGGGTGTCGGCCACGATGCTGGCGCCGGAGGTCGTCGACTCGCCCCGGCTCGTGTGGCTCCCGGTGGTCTACGCCACCGACCGGGCCCAGAAGCGCTTCCAGCCGATCCTGGACTTCGTGCCCGGCTTCCTCACCGACGAGACCCAGAGCAGCGCCGCCTCGGCCTCCAACGGCCTGGCGATCAACGGCAACTCGGTCAAGGCGCTCCAGGTCTTCGTCTTCGACAAGGCGGCCCTCCCGGTCGACGCGCAGGCGCCCACGGTGGCCTACGACGCCGACCTCGGGCCCAGCATCGTGCGCCTCGTCGGCTGAGCCGACGCGACGTCCGGCCCGGGCCGGACCACGAGTCGTCCACAGACGCGCGCGACCGGAACGTCCTCCACACCCTCCTGCAGCGGCACCCCACGCACCGGCGATCCGGAGGAGCCTCCTTCCCAGGAGGTCCCATGACGACGACGGCAGGATCACGACAGGCCCTGGGTGCCTACGGCGAGGCGTTCGCCGAGCGTCACCTCGTGGCGCAGGGGATGACGGTGCTCGCACGCAACTGGCGCTGCCCGGCAGGAGAGATCGACCTCGTCCTGCGCGACGGCGACGTCCTGGTGGTCTGCGAGGTCAAGACCCGCAGCAGCCTGGGCCGTGGCACGCCGCACGAGGCGGTCACCGACGCCAAGCTCGACCGGTTGCTGCGCCTCGGCGAGGCGTGGCGGGTGGAGCAGGGGTTGGGGCGCGTCGAGCTACGCATCGACCTGGTGGCGGTGCTGCGGCCCCGCCAGGGCGCCTCGACGATCGACCACGTGCGGGGGCTGGTCTGATGAGCACGGCGACCGCGCGGTCGGTGTCCCTGCACGGCGCCCTGGGGCACCTCATCGACGTCCAGACCGACGTGTCACCCGGCCAGGTGGGGCTCACGCTCGTCGGCCGACCCGACGCCTCGCTCAACGAGTCGCGCGACCGCTGCCGCATGGCCGTCATCAACGGCGGCTTCGAGTGGCCCTCCACCAAGCGCATCACGATCCTGCTGTCCCCGGCCGACCTGCTCAAGCGCGGGACGCACTTCGACCTGGCCATCGCCGTGTCGGTGCTCGCTGCCGACGGCACGGTGCCGAAGGCCGCACTCGACGGGGTCGTGCTCATCGGCGAGCTCACCCTCGACGGCAACCTGCGCGGCGTGCACGGGGTCCTCCCGATGGTGCTGGCGGCCGCGGCGCGGGGGGTGCGCCGGGTCTTCGTGCCCGAGCCGCAGGCGCACGAGGCCGCGATGGTGCCCGACATGGAGGTCCTCGGGGTGCGGTCGCTGGGTCAGGTGGTCGCCGAGCTCCGCGGTGACGAGGTGCCCTGGGCGCCTCCGGTGGCCTCGGCGAGCGGGAGCCGTCTGCTCGCCTGGCGCGGCGACGAGCGCCGCGAGGAGGGCGACTTCGCCGACCTGCTGGGTCTCGAGGACACCCGCTTCGCCGTCGAGGTCGCCGCCGCGGGTGGCCACCACCTGATGCTGGAGGGGCCCAAGGGGGCCGGCAAGACCAGCATCGCCGAGCGCATCCCGACCATCCTCCCCGACCTCACCGGCTCGGAGTCCCTCGAGCTCACCGCGATCCACTCCCTGGCCGGGGTGCTGGAGCCGGGCGCGGGCATGGTGGTCCGGCCTCCCTTCAGCGCCCCCCACCACGACGCCAGCAAGGCCAGCCTCATCGGCGGCGGCAGCGGCGCGGTGCGGCCCGGCGAGCTGAGCCGGACCCACCTCGGGGTCCTGTTCCTCGACGAGTTCCCGCTCTTCCACAGCGACGTCATCGACGCGCTGCGCCAGCCGCTCGAGAGCGGCGACGTCACCGTGGCGCGCCGCGAGGAGTCGGTCACGCTGCCGGCGCGGGCCATGGTGGTGCTCGCCTGCAACCCCTGCCCCTGCGGCGAGTACGCCCCGCGGTCGGGCTCGATGAGCTGCGGGTGCACCGAGCGCAAGCGTCGCGACTACCGCGCCCGCATCACCGGTCCCATCGCCGACCGCATCGACGTCGTGCGCTACGTCGAGCCCCTGGCCCCGCACGACCAGCGCGACGTCTTCAGCCGTGCCGAGCCCTCCGAGGTGGTGCGGCGCCGGGTGTCCCTGGCCCGTCGCCGCCAGGCCGACCGCTACGCCGGGTGCAGCTGGCGGCTCAACGCCCACACCCCGGGCCCGCAGCTGCGTGACCGGTGGCGGTTGGACGCCGACGCCCAGCGGGTGGTCGACGATCAGGTCTACGCCGGCCAGCTGACCGGGCGCGGTGCGGTGAGGGTCAACCGCCTCGCCTGGACCGTCCTCGACCTCCTGCCCGACGAGCGGGCCCGACCGGGGCTCGACGAGGTCGAGGTGGCGCTGCGGCTGCGTCGGGGCGAGCCGCTGCTGTCCTCGACGCTGCGGCGCGCCGGATGAGCCGGCGACCCACCGGGTCGGCGCCACGGGTCGGGCTCGCTGACCGGCTGGCCCGCGTCGCGCTGAGCAGGCTCGCCGAGCCGGGCGACCTGCGGATGAACACCCTGGTCACCGATCTCGGACCCGTCGCCGTCCACGAGCATCTCACCTCCCAGCACGACCTGCACGGCCTGCTCGACGACGTCGGGCAGCGGCTGGAGGCCCTCGATCCCGAGCGGGAGCTCGTGCAGGCCGAGGAGCGGGGGATCCGCTTCGTCGTGCCAGGCGACCCCGAGTGGCCCGCGGGCCTCGACGACCTGCGGTCGGCCGACCCGCTCCACGACCGCGGCGGCGTGCCGATCGGACTGTGGGTGCGCGGGCCCCTGCGTCTCGACGAGCTCGCCGGGGGAGTGGCGGTGGTCGGCTCGCGCTCGTCGACGACCTACGGCGAGAGCGTCGCGCGTGACATCGCCGCCCGGGTGTCGCTCACCGGGCTCACCGCGGTCTCGGGAGCGGCCTTCGGCATCGACCAGGCGGCCCACCGCGGGGCGCTCGCCTCGGGTGCGCCGACCGCGGCGGTCCTCGCGTGCGGTGCCGACCGGAGCTACCCCGCCGCCCACTCGACCCTGCTGGACCACATCGCCGCCGTCGGCGCGGTGGTCTCGGAGACGGCACCGGGATTGCCGCCCACCCGCATCCGCTTCCTCAGCCGCAACCGGCTCATCGCCGCGCTGACCTGCGGCACCGTCGTCGTCGAGGCGGCCGCCCGCAGCGGCGCCCTCAACACCGCCAACTGGGCCGGCCGGCTCCACCGGGTCGTGATGGGGGTGCCGGGACCCGTGACCAGCGCGCCGTCGCAGGGCGTCCACCAGCTCCTGCGCTCCGGTGCCGCGGCGCTGGTGACGGGCGGGGCCGACGTCCTCGAGCTCGTGGGAGCCAGCGGCGAGCACCTGGTCGAGGAGCCCCGCGGCCCGGTGCGCCGTCGCGACCGCCTCAGCCGGCGCGACCAGCAGGTCCTCGACGGTGTGCCGGTCGCGCGCGCCGCGCCCGCCGACTCCGTGGCCCGGGCCGCGGGGCTCGGGCTGCTCGAGGTGCAGTCGGCCCTGAGCCGCCTGCACCGCGCGGGGCTCGTGGAGCACGGTGAGGAGGGCTGGCGGCTCGCCGCCCTGGCTCACGACTGAGCAGGCCCACCCGGCCTAGCATCGCCGGATGAGCACCCCGGCGCCGGACGACAGGGCAGCCGCCGTCGCCGCGTCGCCGGGCACGGGTGGGCCGGCTGACGACGGGCGGTCGGCCGAGCCCACCGAGCCCACCGACACGCTGCCGCCGGAGATGAGCCGCGTCCTGGCCGACTACGAGCGGCACCTCGCCGTCGAGCGCGACCTGAGCCCCCACAGCGTCCGCGCCTACCTCGCCGACGTCGCCGGCCTCCTCGAGCACGCCCGTCGCCTCGGCCACACCGACGTCGGCACCCTCGACCTCCGCACGCTGCGCAGCTGGCTGGCCAAGCAGCAGACGATGGGACTCTCCCGCACGACCCTCGCCCGCCGGGCGACCGCTGCGCGCGTGCTCACCGCCTGGCTCGCCCGCACCGGGCGGGCCCCCCAGGACGTCGGCGCCAGCCTCGCCAGCCCCCGGGCCCACCGGACCCTGCCCCCGGTGCTGCGCGCCGACGAGGCGGCCGACCTGATCCGGGCCGCGAGCGAGCTGGCCGACGACGGCAGCCCCGTGGGCCTGCGCGACGTCGCGATGCTCGAGCTGCTCTACGCCACGGGCGTCCGGGTCGGCGAGCTCGTCGGCCTCGACGTCGACGACGTCGACCGCGAGCGCAACGTCGTGCGGGTGCTCGGCAAGGGCCGCAAGGAGCGCACGGTCCCCTTCGGCCGGCCCGCCGCCCGCGCGGTCGACTTCTGGGTCCGGCACGGGCGACCGGCCCTCGTGCGCGCCGGGTCGGGCCCTGCGCTGTTCGTCGGCGTCAGGGGTGGTCGCATCGACCAGCGCGCCGTGCGGACCCTCGTGCACCGACGCATCGCGGACGTGCCCGGAGCCCCCGACATCGGACCCCACGGCCTGCGTCACACCGCGGCGACCCACCTGCTCGAGGGTGGCGCCGACCTGCGCTCGGTGCAGGAGCTGCTGGGCCACGCCTCCCTGGCCACGACGCAGCTCTACACGCACGTCACGACCGACCGCCTGCGCCGGGCCTACCAGCAGGCCCACCCCCGCGCCTAGGCCCACCGGGTGGCGCCTGCGCCGTGAGCCACCCGGGCCGTGAGCACCGCTGCCCGCGCCGCAGCACGGGTCGTCGAGCCGTCCGGGGCGACAGCACCGGTCGTGCGTCAGCCCCTCGGCCCCTCGGCCCCTCGGTCCACCAGCCCCAGCCACGGAGCCCACGGGACCCAGGCCACCCATGCGCCCCGGGGGAGCGGGGGCGCCCACGGCACCGGCGACGTCGCCGCCGGACCGGCCGGGCGCGGCCGGACCGTTCCCGCCGCCCCGCCCGACCCCAGGGGGAGCAGGCGCACGGGCCCGGCCCCCACCAGGCGCAGGGGGTCGAGGTAGGTGTCGGGATCCGCGATCCACCCCCAGTGCAGGCAGGAGCGGGGCGCGCAGTGCGAGCCGCCGACCTGCAGGGCCCCGATCTCCTCACCGCCGGAGACGGTGGAGCCCACCGCGGCGGTCCCGGCCACCGGCTCGTAGGTGGTGCGGGTCGCGCCGTGGTCGACCACGACCACGCCGCGGCCCGCGATGGTGCCGGCGAAGGAGACCGTGCCCGGGAGGGCCGCGCTCACCGCCTGGCCCGGCCGGCCGAGCAGGTCGACCCCTCGGTGGCCCGGCGCCCAGGGTGAGGCCGGCGCGTCGAAGCGCGCCGTCACTTCCGGAGGCGGGAGCAGGGGCCAGGTGCCCACCGGGTCGTCCCCGGCGCTGGCCGGCGCGACGACGCCGAGCAGCGACGCCAGCGTGAGTCCCGCGCCCGCCAGGAGCCGCCTCCGTGCCCGAGCGGAACCCGGCGGGCCGGCCGAGCCGGTCCCGGTGGTCCGGGGCGGCACGGCACGGACGGGGAGGGTCGGCGGGTGACGGCGCATGACCCCAGGCTCGAGGACCGTCGGGTGGACCGGGGAGAAGCGGGCGCACGGTGTGGAGGGAGCGCGGCGTCGCGCCGCCTGGGGGCGACTCGTGGGTCGTCGGATTGGGCTGCTGCGGCGGCCAGCGCGTAGGCTGGAGAGTGCGATCAGTGCGGCATGTCCGCAGTGGTCGACTTCGCACGTCGGCAGACCGCGTCGACCGCCCTCACCGGGGTGGTCGGTCTCCCGTGGGCGACGACCCTCGGTCCTGTGGCTCCCACTGCGCAGGTCGGGTCGCGTGCCGGCGTCAGGGCTCCCAGCACCCGCTGGGGGCGAACAACCGAGAACACGACCGGCCTCGAGCGCCGGTGCGTCCTCCCCGCCCCCGGGCGGAGGGCAAGGACGCACGCACGGGCTCGCGGCCACACAGGAGAAACCACACCATGGCAGTCGTCACCATGCGCCAGCTCCTCGAGAGCGGCGTCCACTTCGGGCACCAGACCCGTCGCTGGAACCCCAAGATGAAGCGCTTCATCATGACCGAGCGCAACGGCATCTACATCATCGACCTGCAGCAGTCGCTGGCCTACATCGACCGCTCCTACGCCTTCATCAAGGAGACCGTCTCGAAGGGCGGCACCGTGATGTTCGTGGGCACCAAGAAGCAGGCCCAGGAGGCGATCGCCGAGCAGGCGACCCGCGTCGGGATGCCCTACGTCAACCAGCGGTGGCTGGGCGGCATGCTCACCAACTTCCAGACGGTGCACCAGCGGATCAACCGTCTCAAGGAGCTCGACGAGCTCGACTTCGACAACGTCGCGGGCTCCGGTCGCACCAAGAAGGAGCTCCTGCAGATGAAGCGGGAGCGCGACAAGCTCGAGAAGACCCTGGGCGGCATCCGCGAGATGGGTCGCACCCCGTCGGCCGTGTGGATCGTCGACACCAAGAAGGAGCACCTCGCCGTCGAGGAGGCCCGCAAGCTCCGGATCCCGATCATCGGCATCCTGGACACCAACTGCGACCCCGACGAGGTCGACTTCCCGATCCCGGGCAACGACGACGCCATCCGCGCCGTCGGTCTGCTGACCCGCGTGGTCGCCGACGCCGTGGCCGAGGGCCTCATCGCCCGCTCCGGCGCCAAGACCGGGTCCGAGAGCGCCACCGCCGAGGAGCCGCTGGCCGAGTGGGAGCGCGAGCTCCTGGCCGGCGACGCCGAGAAGGCCGCCGAGACCGCCACCGCCTCCGACGCCACCGCGGAGGCCCCGGCCTCCGAGGCGACCGGTGCGTCCTCCGAGGGCGCCGAGTCCGCCGAGGTCGCCGCGTCGGCCGAGCCGGCCGCCGAGGCCCCCGCCGAGACCGAGACCGCCGAGGCCCCCGCGGCCGACGAGGCCAAGGCCTGATCCTGCTCCAGCCGTGACCACCGTCCGCGAGCGACGCTCGCGGACGGTGGCACGCCCGGACACCTCCCACTCACACAGAACCGAGGGACGAAGCACATGGCGAACATCTCCGCCGCGGACGTCAAGAAGCTCCGCGAGACCAGCGGCGCCGGCATGATGGACTGCAAGAAGGCGCTGACCGAGGCCGAGGGCGACTTCGACAAGGCCGTCGAGATCCTGCGCATCAAGGGTGGCAAGAAGATGGCCGAGCGCGCCGCCGAGCGCGAGGCCACCGCCGGCCTGGTCGCCACCTCCGGTGGTGCCCTCGTCGAGCTGCGCTGCGAGACCGACTTCGTCGCCAAGGGCGACGCCTTCGTCTCCGCCGCCCAGCGCATCGCCGACGCCGCCGACCAGGCCAAGGCCGTCGACGCCGAGGCGCTCAAGGCCGTCCCGCTCGACGGCAAGACCGTCGGCGAGGTCGTGGACGACCTGGCCGTCTCCATCGGCGAGAAGATCGAGCTGGGTCGTGTGGCCTACTTCGAGGGCCCCGTCGTGGTCTACATGCACAAGCGTGCCGCCGACCTCCCGCCGGCCGTGGGCGTCCTCGTCGAGTACGACGGCGACGAGACCGCCGCCAAGGGTGCCGCCATGCAGGTCGCCGCCATGCGCCCGCAGTACCTCACCCGCGACGAGGTCCCCGCCGACGTCGTCGCCAAGGAGCGCGAGATCGCCGAGGCGACCTCGCGCGAGGAGGGCAAGCCGGAGCAGGCCATCGCCAAGATCACCGAGGGTCGCCTCAACGGCTTCTTCAAGGACGTCGTGCTGCTCGAGCAGCCCTCGGTCACCGAGAACAAGAAGTCGGTCAAGGCCGTCCTGGACGAGGCCGGCACCACGCTGAAGCGCTTCGCCCGCTTCGAGGTCGGGGCCTGATCGCCACGACCCGTTCCGGCGTCATCCACTAGGTTGGCGCCACACGCTCGACGAGGAGGCCGGCCGACGATGACTCAGACCCTGATCATCGCCGCCGGCCTCCTCGCTGTGCACCCCCCGACCCGCTCTCGAAGGGACCGTCCGTGACCGGATACAAGCGTGTGCTCCTCAAGCTCTCCGGCGAGGTGTTCGGCGGCGGCAACGTCGGCATCGACCCCGACGTGGTGCAGGGCATCGCCAAGGAGATCGCCGCCGTGGCCGAGGCGGGCGTGCAGATCGCCGTCGTCACCGGCGGCGGCAACTTCTTCCGCGGCGCCGAGCTCCAGCAGCGGGGCATGGACCGTGTGCGGGCCGACTACATGGGCATGCTCGGGATCGTCATGAACTGCCTGGCGCTGCAGGACTTCCTGGAGAAGATGGGCGTCGAGACCCGGGTGCAGACCGCCATCACCATGGGTCAGGTCGCCGAGCCCTACGTGCCGCGCCGCGCGATCCGCCACATGGAGAAGGGCCGCGTCGTCATCTTCGGCGCCGGCATGGGCATGCCCTTCTTCTCCACCGACACCGTGGCCGTGCAGCGCGCGCTGGAGAGCCGCTGCGACGTGGTGCTGGTGGCCAAGAGCGGGGTCGACGGCGTCTACTCCGCCGACCCCCACCTCGACCCCACCGCGACCAAGTACGACGAGCTGACCTACGACGAGGCCATCTCGCAGGGCCTGCGGATCATGGACCAGACGGCGTTCGCCCTGTGCGGGGAGAACAAGCTGCCCATGATCGTCTTCGGCATGGAGCCCGAGGGCAACATCCTGCGCGTCGTGCAGGGTGAGAAGATCGGCACGCGGGTGAGCGCGGGCTGAGCGCCCGCCCCGCCCGCAGCAGTCCGCGACGACACAAGGAGCCCCTTCGGTGATCAACGACATCCTCAACGAGGCCGACAGCAAGATGAGCAAGTCGGTGGAGTCGACGCGCGAGGAGTTCGCCGCGATCCGCGCCGGCCGGGCCCACCCCAGCATGTTCAACAAGATCGTGGTCGACTACTACGGCTCGCCGACCCCGCTGCAGCAGCTGGCCAGCTTCACCGCCCCCGAGGCGCGGGTCATCCTGATCCAGCCCTACGACATGGGTGCGATGAACAACGTCGAGCGCGCGATCCGCGACTCCGACCTGGGCGTCAACCCCTCCAACGACGGCAAGGTGCTGCGCTGCGTGTTCCCCGAGCTCACCGAGGAGCGGCGCAAGGAGTACATCAAGGTCGCGCGCGGCAAGGCCGAGGACGGCCGGGTCGCGGTGCGCAACCTGCGTCGCACCGCGAAGCAGAACCTCGAGAAGCTCGAGAAGGACGGCGAGGTCGGCAAGGACGACGTCACCGGGGCCGAGAAGCGCCTCGACGGCACCACCAAGAAGCACACCGACGCGATCGACGAGATGCTCAAGAACAAGGAAGCGGAGCTGCTGGAGGTCTGAGACCTCCCACCACCGACTCGATGACAGACACCTCCCCGGACACCACCCCCGGCGCGACCCCACCGGTCAAGGACCACGGTCGCGCCGGGCGTGACCTGCCTGCCGCGTTCGCCTCGGCCTTCGTCCTGCTCGCGGCGATCGCCGCGTCGCTGCTGTTCTACAAGGCGGCCTTCATGGTCATCGTGGTCGCCGCCGTCGTGGTGGCGATCTGGGAGCTGCACCGTGGCTTCGGCGCCAAGGGCATCGACCTGCCCGAGCAGCCGCTCATGGTGGGTGGCGCCACGATGGTGGCCGTCGCCTACTTCTTCGGCGCCTCGGCCCTCGTCACCGCCACCGCGGTCGCCGCGCTGGTGATCATGCTGTGGCTGCTGCGCCGGGGCATCGACGGCTACGTCATGAACGCCACGGCGTCGGTCTTCACCCTCGTCTACGTGCCGTTCCTCGGCTCGTTCGTCGCGCTGCTGCTGGCCGAGGGCGGCTCGAGCGGCGCCGGCCTCGACAACGACGGCGTGCTGGCGGTCATCGTCTTCATCCTGGTCACCATCGCCTCCGACACCGGTGGCTACGTCGGCGGCGTGCTCTTCGGGCGACACCCGATGGCGCCGGTCATCTCCCCGAAGAAGTCCTGGGAGGGCTTCGCGGGGTCGGCGGTCGCCACCGTCGCCGGCGGCACGGCCCTCGTGGTGTGGCTGCTCGACGGCGACTGGTGGGTCGGCGTGGCCCTCGGCCTGATCACCGTCGTGATGGCCACCCTCGGTGACCTGTGCGAGTCGGTCATCAAGCGCGACCTCGGCATCAAGGACATGAGCCAGGTCATCCCGGGTCACGGCGGCCTCATGGACCGTCTCGACTCCCTGCTCGCCACGGCCGCGCCGATCTGGCTGCTGCTGCACTACGCCGTCTTCTAAGCCGGACCCTGCCGTGGCCGTCCACCTCGTGCGTCACGCGCGCCCGCTGGTCGAGCCGGGACGCCCGCCCCACACGTGGGGGCTGGACCCGGCGGGCTTCGACGAGGTCTGGGCGCTGCGCGAGTCGGGTCGGCTGCCGCGGCGGGCGGCATGGCTCAGCTCGCCCGAGCCGAAGGCGGTCGGGACCGCCCAGCTGTTGACCGACGGCGAGGTCGCCGTGCTCGACGGGCTGCGCGAGCACGTGCGGGAGTCGACGCAGTGGCTCGAGGACTTCCAGGCGGTCGTACGTCGTGCCTTCGCCGCCCCCGACGAGTCGGCCCACCCGGGCTGGGAGCCGCTCGCGGCCTGCCGGGAGCGGGTCGTGCGGGCCGTCGACGCCGTGCTCGCCGACCACGACGGGGACGAGGTCGTGCTCGTGGGCCACGGCACGGCGTGGACCCTGGTCGCGGCGCACCTGCGCGGCGAGGCGCCCGACCTCGACCGGTGGGAGCGGCTGGGCATGCCCGACGTGATCCGTGTCGACGACCCGCGCCGGGGCCCGCGGGCGCGGTGAGCGGCCCGCGCGGGCCGGCAGGTGAGATATTGCCTCCCATGGACACGACCCCCGACCGGCCCGTCGCCACGACGCCGGACCCGTCGCACGAGCCCGCGACCGCGGAGGCCAGCCGCGCCCGGACCTCGGAGGTCGACCCGCCCGAGCCGGGCGGGAGCAGCAGGGCCGACGAGGCCGCCCAGGAGGACGAGGGCGCCGGCGGGGGCCCGAGCTGGTGGCACCGTGACCACCCGACCTTCACCGCGCTGTCCGGCTTCTTCACCGGGCTGCTCTTCCTCATCCTGGTGCCGGGCGTCTACGGCGCGGTGCTCAACGCGATGGTCGCCTACGACACCGCGGAGCGGCTCTTCCCCTACGTGCTCGTGGCGCTGCTCGTGCCCGCGGTGCTGCTCGTCGTGCCGCGCACCCGGCGGTTCGGCCGCTACATGGCGCTCGGCCTGGTCTCGACGGCCGTGGTCGTGCTGGGCGTCGGCGGCCTCGTGCTCTGGATCCTGGTGGCCCGCGGCTGAGCGGGCTGGCCGTGCGACCGGCTCAGCCGGGTGGTGCGGCGTCGGGGTCCTCGTCGACCACCCAGTGCAGGGTGCGCTGCACCGCGCGGTCCCAGGCGGCCCGCTCCCGGCGGCGCACGACGGGGCTCATCGACGGCTCCCACAGCGCCGCGCGGCGCCACGTGCCGCGCAGGACGTCGAGGTCGGGCCAGAAGCCGACGGCCAGGCCGGCGGCGTAGGCCGCCCCGAGCGAGACCGACTCGGCCACCAACGGCCGCTCGACCGGCACGTCGAGCACGTCGGCGACCGTCTGCATCAGCAGGTGGTTGGCGGTCATGCCGCCGTCGACCCGCAGCCGCGACAGGGTCAGCGAGGTGTCGAGGTCGACGGCCTCCACCACCTCGCAGGTCTGCCAGGCGGTGGCCTCGAGCACGGCCCGGGCGAGGTGCCCGCGGGTGACGTAGGACGTGAGGCCCACGACGACGCCGCGCGCGTCGGCCTGCCAGCGGGGGGCGAAGAGGCCGGCGAAGGCCGGCACGATGTAGCACCCGCCGTTGTCCTCCACGCGACGTGCGAGGGTCTCGATCTCGGGGGCCGAGGAGATCATCTCCAGCGAGTCGCGGAACCACTGCACGAGCGCCCCGGCCACGGCGATCGACCCCTCGGTGGCGTAGACGGGCCTCTCGCCCTCGAGGGCGTAGGCGACCGTCGAGAGCAGGCCGTGCGTGGAGGGCGTGACGCTGGCGCCGGTGTTCATCAGCAGGAAGGCGCCGGTGCCGTAGGTGCACTTGGCCTCGCCCTCGTCGAAGCAGGTCTGCCCGAAGAGCGCGGCCTGCTGGTCGCCGAAGGCGCCGCCGATGACGACACCCGGCAGCCCGACCGTGCAGGTGCCGTAGACCTGGGCGTTGGGGCGGATCTCGGGCAGCATCGCCGCCGGCACGTCGAGGGCGTCGAGCAGGCGCTGGTCCCACTGCAGGGTGTGGATGTCCATCAGCATGGTGCGGCTGGCGTTGGTGACGTCGGTGACGTGGACGCCCCCGTCGGGGCCGCCGGTGAGGTTCCAGATCAGCCAGGACTCCATGGTGCCGAAGGCGACCTCGCCGAGCCGGGCCCGGCGCTGCAGGCCCGGCACGTGGTCGAGCAGCCACCGCAGCCGGGGTGCGGCGAAGTAGCCGGCCGGTGTCAGCCCGCAGACCTCCTCGAAGAGCGGCGCGGCGGCGCTGCGGCCGAGCTCGGCGACCAGGTCGGCGGTGCGGGTGTCCTGCCAGGTGATGGCGGGTGCGACCGGTCGACCGGTGGCGCGGTCCCAGACCACCGTGGTCTCGCGCTGGTTGGCGATGCCCACCGCGGCCACGTCGGAGGGCTGGAGCCCTGCGAGCGCCAGGGCCTCGGGCAGCACCCGCAGCGTGTTGGCCCAGATCTCGGCCGCGTCGTGCTCGGCCCAGCCGGGCCGGGGGTAGTGCTGGTGGTGCTCGTGCTGCGCGACCGAGACCATCCGCCCCGCGTGGTCGAAGAGCAGGCACCGCGTGGAGGTGGTGCCCTGGTCGATCGAGGCGACGTACGACGCGCTCACAGCCGCTCCTGCAGGGTCGAGGAGACGGCGTGGGCGGCGGCGACGACCTGCGTGACCAGGTCGTCGCGGGGCTCGCCGGACGGCCCGAGGACGCGGTCGCGCGGTCCGCTGACGCCGAGCGCGCCCACCCCCACCCCGAGCCTGTGCCCCAGGTGGCGGCGCAGGGGAGCCGCGAGGGTGGCGACACCAGGGCGCAGCGTGCTGTCGACGCAGGCCCATCCCTGGCGGCGGGCCAGCTGCATCGCGCGGGCGAGCGAGACCCGGGGGGTCGGGTCGCCGGCCTCGCGGGCCGCGGACGCGCTCACCGCGGGGGAGAAGGCGAGCAGCACGAGTCCGAGGGCGCTGGTGGCCAGCGGCTGCAGCTCACCGACGCGCAGGCGCTGGGGCGAGCCGTCGGGGCGGAAGACGTGGTGCACGAGCTCGACGGTGCGCCCGGTCAGCACGCCCAGCTCGACCTCCATGCCGGTGCGGGCCGCGAGCCCGTCGGCCCAGTTGACGGCGCGCGAGCGCAGCAGGTGGGGATCGAGCCCCTCGCCCAGGGTGGCCAGGCCCGAGCCCAGGGCGTAGCGGCCGGTGTCGGGCTCCTGGGTCACGAAGCCGACCTCGCACAGGGTGCGCACGATCCCGTGCACCGTGGGCTTGGGCAGGTCGAGCAGCCGGGAGAGCTCCCCGAGCGCCACCGGCTCGTGCACCGCGCCGAGCACGTGGAGCACGGCCGCGGCCCGCTCGATGGACTGGATGGTGGCCATCGGGTGATCGTAGGCGTTCGACATCGACGAACGCACGTTCGACGATGTCGAACGACGGGCCTCGCCTGTGACGCGCGTCTCGTGTTGGCTGTGACCGGCGCCACCCCCGAGTCCCGGAGGAGCACGGCGCGTCCGGGAGGAGAGACAGTTGCGGTCCACGAAGAACCCCCTGGTCGGCGAGCTCTGTGCAGAGTTCGCCGGCACGATGATCCTGATCCTGTTCGGCACGGGCGTGGTCGCCCAGGTGTCGACCAGCGCCGACGGCAGCCTCGGCGACCACGACTCGATCGCCTGGGCCTGGGGCCTCGGCGTCACGCTGGGCGTCTACGTCGCCGCCCGCCTGTCGGGCGCCCACCTCAACCCCGCGGTCACCATCGCGCTCGCGGCCTTCAAGGGCTTCTCCTGGCGCAAGGTGCTGCCCTACTCCCTCGCCCAGCTCCTCGGCGCCTTCGTCGCGGCACTCATCGTGCGCGCCACCTACGCCGACCTCATCGCGACCGTCGACCCCGACCACACCATCAAGACCCAGGGCATCTTCTCCACGCTGCCCGGCAACGGCGGCGCGGGCGTCAGCATCCCCACGGCCTTCCTCGACCAGGTCGTCGGCACCGCGATCCTCGTCTTCGTGATCTTCGCCCTCACCACGGCGTGGAACAACCCGCCCCTGGCCAACCTCGGACCGGTCGTGGTCGGCCTGCTCGTGGTCGCCATCGGCATGGCCTTCGGCGCCAACGCCGGCTACGCCATCAACCCCGCCCGCGACCTCGGGCCGCGCCTGGCCTCGCTCATGACCGGCTACGGCGGGGCGCTCAACGACCAGAACGGCGACCTCTACTTCTGGTTGCCGATCATCGCCCCGATCATCGGCGGCCTCATCGGCGGCGCGCTCTTCAAGCTGCTCATCGAGAACCACCTCACCGAGGACCCCGCCGACGGCGCCCAGGACGAGGCGGTCAGCGAGCCCCGGCCCAACCAGTGACCGGGCCCGTCACCAGCCCCGTCACCAGCCCCGTCACCAGCCCCAGCACCACCCCCAGCACCACCCCCAGCACCACCCCCAGCACCAGCAGCACCCACCCACACCAGGAGGCACGCATGGCCGAGTACGTCGGAGCCGTCGACCAGGGCACCACCAGCACCCGCTTCATGATCTTCGACCACGGCGGCAACGAGGTGGCCCGCCACCAGCTCGAGCACGAGCAGATCCTGCCGCAGGCCGGCTGGGTGGAGCACGACCCGGTGGAGATCTGGGAGCGCACCCGCTCGGTCATCGAGACCGGGCTCGGCAAGGCCAAGCTCACCGCCGAGGACCTCTGCGCGCTCGGCATCACCAACCAGCGCGAGACCACCGTGGTGTGGAACCGCACGACCGGGCGGCCCTACTACAACGCCATCGTGTGGCAGGACACCCGCACCGACCGGATCGCCAGCAAGCTCGAGCGCGACGGCCACGGCGACCTGATCCGCGAGCGGGCGGGCCTGCCGCCCGCGACGTACTTCTCCGGCGGCAAGATCCAGTGGATCCTGGAGAACGTCGACGGGGTCCGCGAGGCCGCGGAGGCCGGCGACGCGATCTTCGGCAACACCGACTCCTGGCTGATCTGGAACCTCACCGGCGGCACCGACGGCGGCGTGCACGTCACCGAGCCGACCAACGCCAGCCGCACCATGCTGATGGACCTCGAGACCCTGCAGTGGGACGACGAGCTGCTGGCCCTGTTCGACATCCCGCGCCAGATGCTGCCCGAGATCCGCTCCTCCTCCGAGCCCGGCGGCTACGGCACCACCCGGGCCAACGGCCCGCTGCGCGGCGAGGTGCCCCTCACCGGCATCCTCGGCGACCAGCAGGCCGCCACGGTGGGCCAGGTCTGCTTCGCCCCCGGCGAGGCCAAGAACACCTACGGCACCGGCAACTTCATGCTCCTCAACACCGGCACCGAGCTGGTGCGGTCGAAGTCGGGCCTGCTCACCACGGTCTGCTACAAGTTCGGCGACCAGGACACCGTCTACGCCCTCGAGGGCTCCATCGCGGTGACCGGCTCGGCGGTGCAGTGGCTGCGCGACCAGCTCGGGATCATCTCCGGCGCCGCCCAGAGCGAGTCGCTGGCCCGCCAGGTCGACGACAACGGCGGGGTCTACTTCGTGCCGGCCTTCTCGGGCCTCTTCGCGCCCTACTGGCGCTCCGACGCGCGCGGCGCCATCGTGGGGCTCTCGCGCTTCAACACCAACGCCCACCTGGCGCGCGCCACGCTGGAGTCGATCTGCTACCAGTCGCGCGACGTCGCGGAGGCCATGGAGAAGGACTCCGGCGTCACCCTGGAGGTGCTCAAGGTCGACGGCGGGGTGACCGCCAACGAGCTGTGCATGCAGATCCAGGCCGACGTGCTCGGCGTCGAGGTCAGCCGACCGGTCGTGGCCGAGACCACGGCGCTCGGTGCCGCCTACGCCGCCGGTCTGGCCGTCGGGTTCTGGAACAACACCGACGAGCTGCGCGAGAACTGGAACGAGGCGAGGAGATGGTCGCCACAGTGGGATGAGGAGCGTCGCCAGGCGGGTTACACCCAGTGGAAGAAGGCGGTCGAGCGCACGCTGGACTGGGTCGACGTGGAGTGACGTCGACCCCGGCCCGGCCGGTCGCCGCCTGACCGGCCGGCCCGAGCCCGCTCCACCCCGGCACCACGCAGCCCAGGAACCACCGGCACCACCCGTCGTACCGCACCCGCCCCACCGTCGAGAGGACACCCTGATGAGGTCCGTCGCCCTGTCACCCGAGCTGCGCGAGCAGTCCCTGGAGGCCATGGCCTCCGAGGAGCTGGACATCCTGGTCATCGGCGGTGGGGTGGTCGGCGCGGGCAGCGCGCTCGACGCCGCCACCCGCGGGCTGAAGGTGGGGCTGGTCGAGGCCCGCGACTTCGCCTCCGGCACCTCGAGCCGCTCCAGCAAGCTGGTCCACGGTGGCCTGCGCTACCTGGAGATGCTCGACTTCCGCCTCGTCGCCGAGGCGCTCAAGGAGCGCGGCCTGCTGCTGCAGGAGCTCGCCCCGCACCTCGTGCACCCCGTGGCCTTCCTCTACCCGCTCCAGCACCGCGGCTGGGAGCGGCTCTACGCCGGCTCCGGCGTCGCGCTCTACGACGCCATGAGCCGCATCTCCGGGCGGGCGGGCGTGCCGCTGCACCAGCACCTCACCCGACGCGGCGCCCGCAAGCTGGTGCCGTCGCTGCGCAAGGACGCCCTGGTCGGCGCGCTGAAGTACTACGACGCCCAGGTCGACGACGCCCGCCACACCATGTTCATCGCCCGCACCGCGGCGGCCTACGGCGCCCACGTGGCCTCCCGCGCCCGCGTCGTGGAGCTGCTGCGCGAGGGGGAGCGGGTCACCGGCGCCGTGGTGCGCGACCTCGAGAACGACCGCACCGTCACGATCCGCGCCAAGCAGGTCGTCAACGCCACCGGCGTGTGGACCGACGAGACCCAGTCGCTGGGCGGCCAGCGCGGCCAGTTCCACGTGCGCGCCAGCAAGGGCATCCACCTCGTCGTGCCCAAGGACCGCATCCGCTCCGAGGTCGGGATGATCCTGCGCACCGAGAAATCGGTGCTCTTCGTCATCCCGTGGGGCCGCCACTGGATCATCGGCACCACCGACACCGACTGGGCCCTCGACAAGGCCCACCCCGCGGCCAGCGAGGCCGACATCGACTACCTGCTCGAGCACGTCAACGCCGTGCTCGAGACCCCGCTGACCCGCTCCGACGTCGAGGGCGTCTACGCCGGGCTGCGCCCGCTGCTGGAGGGGGAGTCGGAGGCCACCTCCAAGCTCTCCCGCGAGCACGCCGTCGGCCACCCGGCCCCCGGCCTGGTCGTGGTCGCGGGCGGCAAGTACACGACGTACCGGATCATGGCCCAGGACGCCGTCGACGAGGCCGTCTTCGGGCTGTCCTCGCAGTTCGACCGCGTGGTCGGCACGTCGGTCACCGACAAGATCCCGCTGCTGGGCGCGGAGGGCTACCACGCGCTGCTCAACTCCCGCCACGTGCTGGCCCAGCGCTCGGGCCTGCACGAGGTCTGGATCGAGCACCTGCTCAAGCGCTACGGCTCGCTGGTCCACGAGCTGCTCGACCTGGTCGCGGCCGACCCGGGCCTCGGCGAGCCGCTGGCCGCGGCGCCCGACTACCTGCGCGTGGAGGCGGTCTACGCCGCCAGCCATGAGGGCGCCCGCCACCTCGACGACGTGCTCACCCGTCGCATCCGGCTCTCGATCGAGACCTTCGACCGCGGCGTCGGGGCGGCCGAGGAGGTCGCCGAGCTGGTCGGCGGCGTGCTCGGGTGGAGCGAGGAGCAGCGCTCCCTGGAGATCGAGCACTACCGCAAGCGGGTCGAGGCCGAGCGCGAGAGCCAGCAGATGCCCGACGACGCCACCGCCGACGCCGCCCGCCTCGGCGCGCCCGACGTGGTGCCGCTGAGCTGACCTGCCGGCCCGGCCGCCGTCCGCGGACTCGCCGCGGGCGGGGCCGGGGTGGGAGAATCGGAGCCCTGATGTCCCAGAACCCTGACCCGACCCCCGCCACCGCACCGTCCGCCGGCACCACCGGGACCCCTGAGGCCCCCGGTGCCTCCGCCGACGCCGTCGCGGCCGGCGCCCCCGAGGGTGCACTCACCCTGCCGCTGGTCTTCGAGGAGCCGCGGGGGCGCAAGAAGCCGCCGCGCCACCTCGCCGACCTGACCTCCGCGGAGCGCAAGACGCTGCTGGAGGACAACGGGCTGCCCGGCTTCCGGGCCAAGCAGCTCTCGACGCACTACTTCGCGCGCCTGGCCGACGACCCCGAGCAGATGACCGACCTGCCGGCCGCCCAGCGCGCCGAGCTCGTCTCCACGCTGCTGCCGAGCCTCATGACGCCGCTGCGCACGATGGAGGCCGACAAGGGCACCACGCGCAAGACGCTGTGGAAGCTCTTCGACGGCGCCCTGGTCGAGTCGGTGCTCATGCGCTACCCCGACCGCGCCACGGTGTGCGTCTCGAGCCAGGCCGGCTGCGGCATGGCCTGCCCCTTCTGCGCCACCGGGCAGGGCGGCCTGCAGCGCAACATGAGCACCGCCGAGATCGTCGAGCAGGTCGTCGCCGGAGCGCGCTCGATGGCCCGCGGCGAGGTGCCCGGCGGCCCCGGCCGCGTCTCCAACGTGGTCTTCATGGGCATGGGCGAGCCGCTGGCCAACTACAAGGCCGTCATCGGCGCCGTGCGGCGCCTCACCGACCCCGCGCCCGACGGCCTCGGCATGTCGGCGCGCGGCGTGACGGTCTCCACCGTCGGCCTCGTGCCCCGCATCCGTCAGCTCACCACCGAGGGCATCCCGGTGACCCTCGCGCTGAGCCTGCACGCCCCCGACGACGAGCTGCGCAACGAGCTGGTGCCGATCAACACCCGCTACTCGGTCGCCGAGACCGTCGAGGCGGCGTGGGACTACGCCCGCCAGACCAAGCGCCGCGTCTCCATCGAGTACGCCATGATGCGCGGCATCAACGACCAGGCCTGGCGCGCCGACCTGCTCGGCGACGTGCTCGGCTCCTACGGCGACTGGGGCTGGGTGCACGTCAACCTCATCCCGCTCAACCCCACGCCGGGATCGAAGTGGACCGCGTCCGACCCCGCCGACGAGCGGGAGTTCGTGCGTCGCCTCGAGGCCAAGGGCATCCCGACCACGGTGCGCGACACCCGCGGCCGCGAGATCGACGGCGCCTGCGGTCAGCTGGCCGCCGCCGAGTGACCCCCCGAGGGCCGGGAGCAGCATGACGCTGACGCACGAGGACGTGGCCGCGGCGGCGGCGGCGTGGGTGTGGGTGCCCGACAACGCCCGGCGCATCCGGGGCGAGGGATGGCAGCTCGTGCGCTTCCCCGACTGGTTCGAGCACCCCCTGGAGCTGGTGTCGCTGGACCAGGACCGGGACGTCGCGGCGCTCGTCGACGACGCGCTCGTCGCGGCGCGGGCCGAGGCGGTGCCCGGTGTCGTCGAGCAGGTGGTCTGCTGGGCCAGGCTCGGCGCGGCCGACGCCGTGGCCGACGCGCTGCTCGCACGCGGCGGCGTGCTCGACGAGACCCTCGACGTCATGGCCCTCGACCTCGCCGGTCCGCCTCCCGACCTGGGTCAGCCCCCGTCGGCGGAGGTCGAGCTCCGCTGGACCGTCGACGTCGCCACCGCCCAGGACTCCTTCGCCGTCGGCGCCGAGGTGTTCGGCGGCAGCACCCCCTCGCTCCCCGAGGTCGAGGCCTACGTCGCGCGCGCGGGCGACGACCTGGCCGCCGGTGCCGGCGGCGCCGTCGTCGCCTACCTCGGCGACCGACCGGTCGCCAGCGCCGGCCTCACCGTCGTCGACGGCGTGGCCCGCCTCCGGGGCGGCGCGGTCGTCGCCTCCGAGCGCGGCCGTGGGCTCTACCGCACCCTCCTCGCCGAGCGGCTCGTCTACGCGCTGGCCCACGACGCCCGCATGGCCCTGGTCAAGGGACGCGTCGAGACCTCCGGCCCGATCCTGCGGCGCGTCGGCTTCGTGCCCCACGGCCAGGAGCGCTCCTACGCCGTGCCCCTGACGGCACCGCCGGCACCGCCGGGGCCGCCGGGCGACGCGGGTGCGCCGGGAGCGCGCGCGTAGGAGACCGACGGGCACGCACGGTTCACGTGCCGGTCACCCCGTCGGCCCGGGCCGTTGCCCGGCGCTCCCTAGCGTCCGAGGCGTGACGAGGCTCCTGCAGCTGCGACCCGCCCCGACCTCCCGGACCGCCCAGGGTGGTCGCGACCACGCGGCCGTCCCCCTGCGACCCGGGTCCCTGCGACCCGGGTCCCTGCGACCCGGGTCCCTGCCACCCGGCGGTGCCACCGACCGCCCTCTGCGGGTGCTCGTGGTGGCGGAGTCGTTCCTGCCGCAGGTCAACGGCGTCACCAACTCCGTGCGGCGGGTGCTGGAGCACCTCGCGGCGGAGGGCCACGAGGCCGAGCTGGTCGCCCCGACCGGCCCGTCGTCCTACGCCGGCTTCCCGGTGACGCTGGCACGGGGCGCGACCCTGCCTTTCTACCGCGACTTCCGGATCGGCCTCGAGACCCGGCGCCGGCTGCGTGCGGTGATGCTGCGCTTCCGGCCCGACGTCGTCCACGTCGCCTCGCCCGCGACCCTGGGCCACCAGGCCGTGCGGGCCGCCGACGAGCTGGGCGTGCCGACGGTGGCGATCTACCAGACCGACATGGTCGGCTTCGCCGAGCGCTACGGCATCGCCGGCGGCACGCGCGCGATGGCCCGCCTGACCCGCCGCATCCACACCCGGGCCGACCGGACCCTGGCGCCGTCGCGGGCCAGCCTGGCGCAGCTCGAGGCCCTCGCCGTGCCCCGCACCGCCCTGTGGCCGCGCGGTGTCGACCTCGACGCCTTCCACCCGCGGTGGCGCTCGGCCGACCTGCGGCGGGGGCTCAGCCCCGACGGGCGGCTCGTGGTCGGCTACGTCGGCCGGCTGGCCCCGGAGAAGGAGCTGCACCTGCTCGCCCGCCTGGCCGACGACCCGCGCTACGCCCTCGTGGTCGTCGGCGGGGGGCCCGAGGAGGGCCGCCTGCGCGAGCTGCTGCCCGGCGCGCACTTCCTCGGCGTGCTGCACGGCGACGACCTCAGCCGTCTCTACGCCTCGCTCGACGTCTTCGTGCACACCGGGCGTCACGAGACCTACTGCCAGTCGGCGCAGGAGGCCCTCGCCGCCGGGGTGCCCGTGGTCGCGCCCCGCTCGGGGGGACCCGTCGACGTGGTCACCGACGTGGTCTCGGGGTTCCTCTACGTGCCGGGCGACGCCGACGACCTGGCCGCCTACGTCGAGCGCCTCACCGACGCCGCCCTGCGCCAGCAGATGGCCCGCGCCGCGCGCGAGAGCGTCGCCGGCCGGTCGTGGCGCGCCGTCAACGAGTCGCTGCTGACCCACTACCGCGAGGTGGTGGCCCACCGCTCCGGGGCCGCGCCGGCGGCTCCCCGGCAGGTCGGGCTCAGCGGCGACCGGATGGCCGGCTGAGCACCACGGCTGCGGCCTCCTCGACGCTATCGACCAGCGCCACCGGCATCGTGCGGCCCCGGGCCAGCGACTCCAGCAGCGGCCACGCGGGCAGCTCCTCGGTCCAGTGGTGCCGACCCACGAGCACCATGGGGGCCACCGACGACTCGTCGGCGTAGTAGTTCTCGCAGGCGTCCTGGAAGACCTCCTGCACCGTGCCCGCGGCGCCGGGCAGGAAGACGATGCCCCCGTCGCAGACCTCCAGCAGCACCGCCTCGCGGGTGGCGTTGCGCACGTACTTCGCGATTGCGGTGGCCAGCACGTTGGGCGGCTCGTGGCCGTAGTGCCAGGTCGGGATGCCGAGGGTCTCCACCGGGTCGGGGCCGGCCGCGACCTCGAGGGCGGCCTCGGCCCACGCCTGCACCGAGGGCCGGTACGACGCCACGCCGGCCAGCCGCGCGAGCGCCGCGTCGAGCTCGGCCTCCGGGCGCCCCGACAGCCGCGCGCCGAGGTTGGCCGCCTCCATCGCGCCCGGCCCGCCCCCGGTGGCCACGGTCAGGCCTCCCGCGCCGAGCAGCCGACCCAGCCGCGCGGCGTCGGCGTACCCGGCCTGGCCGCGCTGCAGCGCGTGGCCGCCCATGACCCCGACGAGGCGCCGGCCGGCGACCCACGAGGTGAGGGCCTCGTCGATCGCGTGGTCGTGCAGGGCCTTGGCCAGCGAGTCGTCGGGCCCGCCGCGCTGCTGCGACCACGCGTAGGCGCGGGCGTCGAGGCTGTCGGCGTAGCGCGGGGCGTCGTAGAGGTCGGCGGCGGTGTAGAGCCCGGCGCGGTAGACGTCGAGCGGCACGTCGGCCAGCGCGGGCAGCACCAGCGCGCCCGCCGCGCCGAGGCGCTCGGCGTCGCCGGGGGCGAAGGTGCACCCCAGGAAGAGCGCGCCGGCGACGCGGCAGCCCAGCACGGCCTCCCCGCGCTCGCTCAGGTCGATGCCGCGCACGCGCCAGCCCGACAGCGAGGTGGTGCCGGCGGCCAGGCGCGCGTCGAGCTCGTCGAGGCTGCCGAGGTCGACGACCCGCCCGCGGTGGCGCCTCACGCGGTGCCCGACCCTGCGGTGCCCGGTCCGGGGGTGCCCGGACCCGCGGCGTCCGGTCGTGGGGTCCAGCGCTCGTCGTGGAGCACCGAGGCGAGGGGGGAGCGGTGGCGCCAGCCGTGGCGCTCGAGGTCGGGCACGTCGGGTAGGTCCTCGACCCGACCCACGCAGAGCCAGGCCACCGGCCTGACGTGGGCGGGGAAGCCGACCAGCTCGCCCAGGACCTCCTCGCGGTAGAAGCTCACCCAGCCGACGCCGAGCCCCTCCGCGGTGGCGGCCAGCCAGAGGTTCTCGATGGCCAGGCACACCGAGTAGAGCCCGGTGTCGGCGATGGTGTGGCGGCCCAGCACCGAGGGCCCCGCGCGGCGCGGGTCGTAGCCGACGACGACGCCCAGCCCCGACTCCACGACGCCCTCGACCGTGATCGCGGCGAACGTCTCGGCCCGCTCGCCCTCGAGCGTGGCCGCGAACCGCGCCCGCTCGGCGCGGACGTGGTCGCGGAAGGTCGCCAGCGTCGCCTGCTCCCGCACGAGCACGAAGTCCCACGGCTGCGACATCCCCACGCTGGGGGCGCAGTGCGCCGCCGAGAGCACCCGCTCCAGCACCTCGGGATCCACCGGCTCGCCGGTGAACTCGCGTCGGGTGTCGCGGCGGCGCCGGACGGCGTCGTAGAGCAGCAAGGCCGGGCTCCTCGGTGCGGTGAGGGGGCGGAGGTGGGACGGAGGGGGAGGGGCCCGGCCACGCTACTGCCGGCTCAGAAGGCGTGGGCCACGAGGTCGCCGAAGAGGTCCTGGGCGTCGACGTCGAGACCGCGCGCCCGGAACCACGTGCACATGTTCGTGCAGTCGCGCAGCAGGAAGTCGAAGCCCTGGGCGTTGCCGACGAGGTCGACGACCTGCGGCAGGTCGATCACGACGAGACGCTCGCCGGCGGCCAGGACGTTGTAGGGCGACAGGTCGCCGTGCACCAGGCCGTCCTGGACCATCGTGGCCATCGCCTCGCGCAGCTGCTCGAAGTAGGCCGCCAGCAGGCCGGGCGCGGGACGGGTGGCGGCCAGCCGGGGCGCGGTCTCCGGCCCGTCGGGCCCCTCGACGGTGATCCACTCCATGAGCAGCTCGGTGCCGTCGACCTGCACGGGGTAGGGCACCGGCAGGCCGAGGCGCCAGCAGCGCACGAGGGCGCTCCACTCCGAGACCGCCCACTCGGCTGCGGCGACCTGGCGGCCCCAGGTGCTCTTGCGCTTGAGCGCCCGCTGGTCGCGCGAGCGCCTGGTGCTGCGGCCCTCGGTGTAGGTCGCCGCGCGGTGGAAGGTGCGGTGCTCGCTGCCGCGGTAGCGCTTCGCGGCCATCACCACCCCGTCGTCGGGGAAGGCGGGGTCGGTGCGGTCGAGCAGGAAGACGTCGGCCTCCTTGCCGGTCTTCACGATGCCCAGGTCGGTGTCGACCGCGCCCTGGGAGGTCACGACCCAGGGCGGGCGGGGCTCGGGGCCCCGCGAGAGCGGCTCGACGCTCGACCAGGTCGACCAGCGCCGGCCGGGGTCGTCGGGGTCGGGCTCGTCGTAGGCGCGGAAGGCGAACGTGAACGCCGGGTCGGGGGCGGCATCGGACGGCCGGTGGTCAGGCGCGTCGTGGGACGCGGCGAGCGGCGCGTCAGAGGAGGCAGAGGAGGCGGGGGAGGAGGCGTCGGGCTGGTGGGGCATGGGTGGTGGGTGCTCCGTCGTGAGGAGGGATCTGGTCTGCGGGCAGGCCGGCGACAGTCATCGACATGTCACGCTCCTCTCGACGGTGGGCGGCGCTCGACGCGCGACGCCCGGGTCCGACCATGGTGGTGGTCGGACCCGGGCGTCGGCAACGGGTTATCCCCGGGCTGGCAGCCGGACGGGCGGCCGGGCTAGCAGACGGGCTGGCAGCCGGGTCAGCAGACGGAGTCGGTGGGCCGGGGGTTCGTCAGCCCGAAGAGCGGGCGCAGGGCGAGCCCGGCGACGGTGCCGACCACGGCCATGACCCCCCACAGCCAGCCGTGCAGGCTGAAGGAGGCGATCCCGCCGAAGTAGGCGCCGATGTTGCAGCCGAAGGCGATCCGGGCGCCGTAGCCCATGATGACGCCGCCGAGCACGGCGCCGAGGGCGAGCTTGCCGGGGATGCGGCGGTGCAGCACCCACGACCCGGCCGCGGCCGAGGCGATGAGGGCTCCGACGATGATGCCGAGGTCCATGACCGAGGTCTTCTCGGCCAGCACGCCGGCCTGGTACTTCGCGAGGTTGGCGGGGTCGGCCCAGAAGGGCCAGCTGAGCACGTCGACGCCGAGGGCGTCGAGGATCTTGGAGCCCCACAGGCCGAAGGCGAAGGTGATGCCCCAGGCGCCGCCGGAGACCAGCAGAGTGAGCGCGTTGAGACCGGCCAGCAGCAGGGCCCCGACCCACAACGGCCACGAGCCGCGCACGGCGCGGGCGGCGCCGTGGGCCACCGGCGGCGGCTCGACCGGGGGCACGACGCGGCCCCGGCCGAGGACGAAGGTGAGCCCGACGATCGCGGCCATCACCGCCAGGGAGATGGCCCAGGCGCCCAGGTAGCCCGCGCCGGTGTCGGCCAGGGAGACCGGCTCGAAGCTGGGCAGGCCGGTCCAGAAGGAGAAGGTGCGGGCGGCGAGGACCGAGCCGACGATGAAGCCGACCAGGGTGAGCACGATGGCGCTCTGGCCCGACCCGATCGCGAAGAGGGTGCCGGAGGCGCAGGAGCCGCCCAGCTGCATGCCGACCCCGAAGAGGAAGGAGCCGACGAAGAGCCCGAAGCCGATGGGGGCCAGCGTGGGCGCGGGCACCGCGTCACCGAAGGAGACCCCGGTGGCGAGGATCGGGGCGAAGAGCGTGCAGGCCACCGCGAGCATCAGCATGTGGGCGCGCAGCGCCTTGCCCTGCCTGACCGCGACCAGCTGGCGCCAGGCCGAGGTGAAGCCGAAGCGGGAGTGGAAGAGCACGAAGCCGAGGGACAGCCCCAGGCCGAAGAGGACGGCGGGGGTCTGCCCGGAGCGGGCGAAGATGACGGCGCCGAGCACCCCGGCGGCCACGAGGCCGCCGAGCACGATGCCGGCTTGGGGTGCGGGGGCGTCCTGGGCGGGAGGTCCCGGCGGTGCGGAGCGGCCCGCCTGGGGGCGTTGGAGGATCGACATGGTGGTGTCCAATCTAGGTCCCGGCCCCGGCGGAGTGCCGGGGCCGGGTCGGGGCGGGGTGGTGCGGGAGGGTGGAGGGCTCAGCGCGCGACCGGCGGCTCGAGCGGGAGCCCGACCGGGGTGACGGTGCCGCCGGGGAACCACGCGACCTGCGTCTCGTGGCCCTCGTGACCGGGCTGGCTGGGCATGTACGCCGCGCGCGACGCGGCGTAGAGCGCCAGGGGGAGCGGGTCCTGGGCGTGCTGGCTGCGCCAGGCCGCGTAGCCGCTGGACGTCGGCGACTGGCCCGGCAGGTAGGTCGCCAGCGTGGCGCTGAAGTCGCGGGCCTCCGGGGTGCGGATGTCGAAGTCCAGCGGCACCATGGCGCCGGCGGTCGAGTCGACGACCCCCGGGGAGAGCAGCCAGGGCGCCAGCCAGGTGCCGTCGGAGCGGATCGGCTGGCGGCGCAGGGGGGTGGCGCTGACCTGCGCCAGCGACCGGGCGGCGTCGGCCCACCCGCTCACGACGAGCAGCGCGTTGCGCTCGCCGGGGGCGGTCGCGGGGTCGACCACCTCGACGCCGAGGTCCTCGGCGCGGGTGGTCACGGCCGCGAGGGCCTGCTGGCTGCGGGCCGACGGGTCGTGCTCGACGGCCAGCTCCTCCACGCCGCGGGCCGCCAGGGTGTCGACCACCGCGAGCAGCGCCTCCTCGTCGGGCTGCTTCAGCCCGGCGGCGGGGCACGCCGAGGGCAGCGCCCCGGTGAGCACCTCGGCGGTCGCGGCCGCGACGCACTCGGGGCCGTCGTCGCCGGTCCACAGGGCGGTGTCGGGGGTGTCGGTGCCCGTCTCGACGGCGAAGGGCACGCGGTGCCAGCGACCGTGGGTCACCAGCACGGTGCCACTGCCCTCGGGAAGGTCGACGGTGGCCCACAGGCCGTCGGTGCCGGGTCGCGGCACCGCCTTGACCAGGGACTCCTCGCTGGTGCCGACCCAGGCCGGCTTGGTGGCGTGACCGGCGGCGCCGGGGCGTCCCGCGGCGGGGCGCTTCACGTGGAGCGCGTCGATGCGCACCAGGTTGGGACCCGGGCGGGCCGGTGCGACGGTCACGGTGAACTGCACGTCGTCGTGCCGGATCCGCTGGATCGTGGGGACGCCGGGCTCCCGCTCGCCGCCGAGGACCTGCTGGCCGTCGGTGCGGGCGGTCCAGTCCGTCACGAGGGCGCTGCCCTCGCGGGGGTCGGAGCCCGTGGGTCCCGCCCCGGCGCTGACGGCGCCGGCGACCACGAGGGCCGCCACGGCTCCGGCCGCGCCGAGGGTCAGGACCGCCCGGAGGCGGGACCGGTCGGACCGGTCCCGCCCCGGGGTGGTGTCGTCGTACGACGTCATCGTCGAGTCCTCGTCGCGTCTCAGCGGATGTCGTCGTCGGCGGTGACGAAGAGCATCGAGTGCGGCTTGGCCGGGCCCCACACGCCGTGCGGCCACTCCTCGCGGTCGAAGTCGAGGCACGACTCGCCGGTGTTCTCGTCGGCGAACTCCTCGTCGATCGCCATGGTGGCGTCCTCGGCGATGTCGACCATGCAGACGCGGTGGTCGCCGTCGAGGCCCGTGCGGGCCACGAAGTAGTTCGAGTAGGCGATCCGCTTCACGTCGGTGGTCTCGTGGTAGTAGCCGTCCTCACCGAGCTCGAGGTTGTCCAGGGTGCCCCAGTGGGGGCCGCCGGGCGCCTCGAGGATGTCCACGACCGCGGGGCAGTCGCTCTCGGCGCCGCCGTCGACGGTCTCCTCGATGGTGTCGATGCTGCACTCGGGGTCGCCCCCGGAGGCCACCAGCTGCTGGATGTCCAGCTTGAGGATGAAGGGCTTGCTGCCCTGGTCGGTGCCGCTGGCCGAGCGTCCCGCGACGGCGTTGTACAGGTACTTGTCGTCGAGGCTGGTCTGGATCCAGGCGCTGTTCACGCCACCGCCGTAGGGGTTCTGGTCGGGGGCGATCTGCTTGTTGGCGGTCGAGAGGTCGAAGACCTCGCGCCACTCGGGCTGGGCCGCCGTGATGTCGGGGCTGTAGAAGATCGCACCGCCCTGCATGGTGGAGGCGAAGGCGCCCTTGTTGCCCGGCTGGTTGGTCACCGTGGTCTCCATGACCGCGCGGTTCTCCTCGTGGTGGGCGACCTTGCCCACGCGGGGCCCGTCGGGCAGGAAGGAGACCGCCTTGAGCGTCGGCGCGTCGGGGTCGGAGATGTCCCAGGTGCGCACGGTGGGCCGGCGCAGGTACGACGAGGGCGCGGCCACCGGGTTGAGGATGATGTTGCGGGGCTCGTTGTAGTCGCTGGTGATCAGCGTGTCGAGGTCCTCGCGCACCTGGATGCCGTGCGGGTTGGCGCAGGTGGCGGCGGGCAGCTGCGGGATGTTGTCGCAGCGCTCCTTCGTCTCCGCGGTGAGCGGGGTCGCCGGCGCCTCGTAGACGGTCTCGCCGTTCTCGTTCAGCCGGACCAGCTCGCCGGGCGAGCCGGCGAAGCCGTTGCCGATGCGTGTCGTGCCGTCGCTGTAGGTGCAGGGACCGGGCACGTCCGGGCCACCCATGTAGGTGCCGTAGGCGCCGCCGTCCTTGGTCACCCAGTAGGCGTCGGGCACCGAGCCGCACAGGGTGTCGGTGGGCAGGTTGACGTGCTTGAGCTCGAGGGCGGGGAGCTGGGAGGTGTCGATGACGTAGGTGACGTCGGTGAACAGCCCGCCGGCGAAGATGTTGTTGCCCTTGTGCCAGATGTACTGCATGTGGTGGGGCTCGTTCTCGACCAGCGGGCCGACCGTGGCGGTGTTGACCACCTTGCCGTAGCTGGGGGATCCCTTGGTGGCGTCGACGACCGCGAAGAAGTCGGGGCCGATGAGGTCCTGGGTGCCGAGGAGGTCGGAGTTGACGACCTCCGGCAGCGAGGTGAGCTCCTTGCCGGTGCGGTCGAGGATGTTGTTGTCGCCGGCCCAGACCACGAGGTACTCGCGGCGCAGCCCGTCGTCGGGCACCGTGCCGCCGGAGTCCCCGCCGCCCAGACCGAGGTCGGGGATGACCTCGCCGAGGCCGAGGTCCTGCAGGACCGTGGTCGGGATGAGGTCGGACTTGAGGTTGTTGGTGAGCCAGTAGGCACGGTCGTCGGCCCCGACGATCTTCGAGGTCTGGCTGACGATCTCGGAGTTGAACAGCGACTGGATCAGGCCGTTGAGCGTCGCGATCGCCGGGGTGGCGATGTCGACGGGCTGGCCGGAGTCGCTGCCCGGCTCGTTGGTCTCGTTGGCCGAGGCGGGGGCCTGGGCGACGAGACCGGAGGACGCCAGGCCGAGGGCGGCCAGGCTCGCGCCGGCGGCGAGTCGCCACCGGCTCTGGGCCCGCTGGGTGCGGGGGCGCGTCGAACGCGCGGGGTGGGATGTTGACACGGGGTGGAGCACCTCCCGAGAGGGGCGGCCGGGGGGCCGCCTCTGAACAATGTCCTTGCGGTGTTGCGGGGTCCCGCTGGGGGATCTGGTCGGGTCACCTCCGAGGTCGTGGTGGGGCGGGGTGCCGTCGCGGGGAGCCCGGACGGCTGGTCGTGGGGTGGGCGGTCCGTGGTGGCCGCCGGGTCGGGGGCCTAGGCGGCGAGACCGGCGACGGTGGGGATGGCGAGCTCCTCGACCCGCTCCCAGCCGTCGTCGACGTGCACCACCGAGCGGCCGGTGCGGTGCAGCAGGCTGGCGGCGATGCCGGCGCGGTAGCCCGAGCGGCAGTGCACCCACAGCTCGCCGGCGGGCAGGCGGTGCGCGGCCCGCTCGACGTCCTGCACCGGCAGGTGCAGGGCCCCGGGCAGGTGCCCCGTCCGCCACTCGTCGCGCTGTCGCACGTCGACGACGACGCGGCGCACGCCGGCGGGGGCCGTGCGGTAGCCGGCCCAGTCGGTGCGGCGGTAGCGGGCCCCCATGGCCTCGCTGCCGTCGAGCACGTGGGTGCCGACTCCCTCGACGCCGATGGCCGCGAGGTCGCTCACGGCCTCGCCGAGGCGGGCGGGGTCGTCGGTCAGCAGGACGATGTCGTCGCCCCACGGCACCAGCCAGCCGACGTACGTCGCGAGCTGCGGCCCCTGCTCCACGCTCACCGACCCGGTCAGGTGGCCCTCGGCGAAGCGGTCGCGTCCGCGCAGGTCGACGACCCAGGCCCCGGCGAGCACCGCGTCGGAGACCTGGGCCGCGGTCACCGGCCGCGCCGCCCGCCCCGCGCTGCGCCCCGCGCCGGCCCGGTTGAGCGGGGCCATGTGGCCGTAGTAGCGCGGGACCGGGCCGAAGCCTGCGACGAGGTCGGACACGAACGTCTCCTCGTCGGTGGTCAGCACGGGGTTGGTGCCCCGCTGGGAGCCGAGGGTGACGTCACCGTCACCGGTCTCGGCGGGCCGGCTGGCGCAGAACGAGCCGAAGCCGTGGGTGGGGTGGAGCAGGGTGGCGGGGTCGAGCGCGGCGAGGCGCCGGGCGCTGCGCCACTGGGCGCGGGCGAGGTCGGTGGCCAGGCGTGGGTCGACCAGGTCGGTGCGACCCACGGTGCCGTGCAGGAGGCTGCCGCCGCTGAACACGGCGCCGGCGGTGGGGCCGCCGGCGCCGGCGGTGGCCGCGGTGACGAGGAAGGACTGGTGGTGGCGGGTGTGGCCGGGGGTGGCGAGCACCTTCAGGCTCATCCGGCCGACGGCGACGCGGTCGCCGTCGCGCACGCCGACCCGCTCGAAGTCCACCTTCTCCTCGGCCGAGAGCAGGTAGTCGGCGCCGTGGCGGCGGGCGAGCCCGAGGGCGCCGGAGACGTAGTCGTTGTGCACGTGGGTGTCGGCCACGACGCGGATGTCCACGCCGGCCTGCTCGGCGGCCCGCTCGACCGGGCGCAGGTCGCGCGGCGGGTCGACGACCAGCGCCGAGGCGCCGTCGTGCACCAGGTGGCACCGGTTGCCCAGGGCGGGCAGGGGGATGGTGACGACGTGCATGAGGTCCTCCGAGTGCCTAAGTCGAGTAAAGCACTAGAGATATATCAGTACAGGCGTGCTCGGGTCGACCGAGCCGGCGGCAGGAGTTGCCTGTCACCCCCGCCAGGGGTGCGGATGTGCGGGGGGCGCCGGCCGCCGGAGGGGGCCCGGCTCAGCCCAGGAAGGGGGCGGTGGCCCGCGCCAGCAGCGAGCGGCGGCGGGTGAGCCGCTCCTCGGCGTCGGCCCAGGTCGTCGCGGTCAGGCCGGCGTTGATGCCGAGCCAGCGCAGCGGCTCCGGCTCCCAGGCGGGGGAGCGGTGGCCGACCCACGGCAGCGCGGTGAGGTCGGTGTCGTGGCCCAGCACCAGGTCGCGCAGGGTGCGTCCGGCGAGGTTGGTCGTGCTCAGGCCGTCACCGACGTAGCCTCCGGCCCAGGCCAGGCCGCTGCGGCGGTCGAGGCCGACCGAGGCGCACCAGTCACGGGGGATGCCGAGCGCCCCGCCCCAGGCGTGGGTGAAGCGGGTGCCGCGCAGCACCGGGAAGAGGTCGAGGAGGGCTGCGTGGAGGCCGGCGAAGACCCGGTCGTCGCGGTCGAAGGACGGGTGGGTGCGCGAGCCCAGGTGGTAGGGCGCGCCGCGGCCGCCGAAGACGATCCGGTCGTCGGCGGTGCGCTGGCCGTAGACCACGAGGTGGCGGTGGTCGCTGAAGGTCTCGCGGCGCGCCAGCCCGATCTCCTCCCAGACCTCGGCGCCGAGGGGTTCGCTGGCGATCATCAGTGAGTAGACCGGGGCCAGCGTGCGCGCGTGGCCCGGAAGGCGGGCGGTGTAGCCCTCGGTGGCGCGCACGACCACGTCGGCCCGCACCGTGCCGTGGGTGGTCTCGACCCGGCCGGGCCCGATCGACGTGGCCCGCGTGCGCTCGTGGAGGAGCACCCCGCGACGCTCGACGGCCTCGGCCAGGCCGCGCACGAGGCGTGCCGGGTGGAGCGCCGCGCAGTCGGGGGTGTAGGTCGCGGCGAGGGTCCCGCGACCTCGCAGCACGGCGTCGGCCTCGGCGGGGCCGAGCAGACGCAGGTCGTCCTCGTCGCGCCCCCAGTCGCGGGCGGCGTCGACCTCGGCGCGGGCCCGGGCGAGCTGGGGCCGGTCGCGCGCGAGCACGATGGTGCCGCCCTTGGCCAGCTGGGCGTCGACGCCCTCCTCGGTGCAGGCCCGGGCGACCTCGTCGACGGTCGCGCGCATCGCGGCGTGCTGGGCCAGGGCGGCCCGCCGCGTCGACGCCGCCGCGAGGGTGGGCAGCGAGGCCGGGAAGAGCGCGGAGCACCAGCCGCCGTTGCGTCCCGACGCCCCGAAGCCGGCGGTCTCGGCCTCGAGCACGACGATCCGCAGCGTGGGGTCGGCGCGGGCGAGGTAGAGCGCGGTCCACAGACCCGTGAGCCCGGCGCCGACGACGGCCACGTCGGCCTCGCGGTCCCCGGGCAGCGCCGGCCGCGGTGCCCACGACCCGCCCGCGCTGTCGTGCCACAGGGACAGCGTGCGCGGGTCCTGGCTCAGCGCACACCCCAGGAGTAGGTCTGCTTGCGCAGCTCGAGGTACATGAAGGTCTCCGTGGCCACGACGCCGGGGATGGTGCGGATGCGCGTCGAGAGCAGCTCCAGCAGGTGCTCGTCGGACTCGCAGACGGCCTCCACCAGCAGGTCGTAGGACCCGGCCGTGATGACGACGTAGTCGACCTCCGGCATCTCGGCCAGGGTGTCGGCAAGCGGCTCGAGCGGGCCGGTGGCCTTGATGCCGACCATCGCCTGGCGGGCGAAGCCCAGCTGCAGCGGGTCGGTGACCGCGACGACCTGGATGACGCCGCTCTCGGTGAGTCGCTGGACCCGCTGGCGCACGGCGGCCTCCGAGAGGCCGACGACCTTGCCGATCGCGGCGTAGGAGCGCCGGCCGTCCTGCTGCAGCTGCTCGATGATGGCCTTGGAGACGTCGTCGAGGTGGGTCGTGGGACGACCGGGCTTGCGACTCATGCCCGCAAGGTACCGCCTCAGGGGGTGCTCTCGGACGCATGGCGGGGGGTTTGACGAACGATTTCGTTGCGAGGAGGTTTCGTGTCGACCGGATCGCTTGTCGACCCGGGGTGATCGTGGCACGATCCGAGCACTTGCTCTCGTGCCAGCCCGTGCCCCGGAAGGAGTGTCGTGAGCGTCCCGTCCCACCGACCCACCGGCCTCAGTCGCCGCTCCCTCCTGCGCGGCGGCGGCGCGCTCGCCCTCGGCGGAGCCAGCCTCGCCGCCCTCAAGCTGCCCGTCTTCGAGGTCGCGGGCGCCGCCCAGGATCCCGCCAGCTGCCGCGCCGCCGACCGCTCCGGGAGCGACCGCTCACTGGTCATCTCCAACTGGCCGCAGTACATCGACCCCCGCAACAACAAGAACGGCACGTTCCTGGGGTTCACCGAGCGCACCGGGATCACGGTCGACTACACCGACGACGTCAACGACAACGCGGAGTTCTACGCCAAGGTGCGCAACCAGCTCGGCACCTGCGAGCCCATCGACCGCGACATGATCATGCTGACCGACTGGATGGCGGCGCGCATGATCGGTCTGGGCTGGATCCAGCCCCTCGACCCCGAGCGGGTGCCCAACCTGCACGCCAACCTCATCGAGCCCCTGCGCGGCGTGCAGTGGGACCCCGACCTGCGCTACCACGCGCCGTGGCAGACCGGCCTGACCGGCATCGCCTACGACGCGAGCAGGACCGACGCCGTCGGCAGCTTCGAGGAGCTCCTCACCCGTCCCGACCTCAAGGGCCGCATCAGCCTGCTCTCGGAGATGCGCGACACGATGGCCTTCATGCTCAAGGTCACCGGAGCCGACCCGGGCGACTTCGACGACGACGAGTGGGCCGACGCCATCGACCGGCTGCGCCAGGTCGTGGCCGACGGCCACGTGCGCTCCTTCACCGGCAACGAGTACGTCCAGGACCTCGCCGCGGGCAACGTCGTGGCCTGCGAGGCCTGGTCGGGCGACATCATCCAGCTGCAGTTCGACAACCCCGACATCAGGTTCGTGACGCCGGAGGAGGGGCTGGCGCTGTGGAGCGACAACATGATCGTGCCCAACCTCGCCACCCACACCGCCAACGCCGAGGCGTGGATCGACTACTACTACGAGCCGGCCGTGGCGGCGAAGCTCGCCTCCTGGGTCAACTACATCTGCCCCGTCGAGGGCGCCCGCGAGGAGATGGAGAAGATCGATCCCAGCCTCGTCGACAACGCGCTGATCTTCCCCGACGACGAGGCGCTCGCCGCGACCTTCGACTTCATGCCGCTCGACGACCAGCAGACCGCGCAGTACGAAGGGGAGTGGGCCGATGTCACAGGTGGCTGAGGGAGCAGGACCGGCGAGCGCTCCGGGCGTCGCACCCGGCGCCGACCCGGGCGGTGCGCGCAGCGCGGCGTACGACGGGCTGCGGCTGCGCAGCGTGACCAAGCGGTTCGCGACCTTCACGGCGGTCGACGACCTCGACCTCGACGTGCCGGCCGGGTCGTTCTTCGCGCTGCTGGGCCCCTCGGGCTGCGGCAAGACCACCACCCTGCGCATGGTCGCGGGCCTGGAGACGCCGACCTCGGGCAGCATCACCCTGGGCGAGCAGGACATCACCTGGGCCAAGCCCTACCGGCGTCCGGTCAACACCGTCTTCCAGAGCTACGCCCTCTTCCCCCACCTCGACATCTTCGAGAACGTCGCCTTCGGCCTGCGTCGGCGCAAGCGCAAGGACGTCAAGGAGAAGGTCGCCGAGATGCTCGACCTCGTCGAGCTGGGCAGCCAGGCCCGCAAGAAGCCGGCCCAGCTCTCCGGCGGCCAGCAGCAGCGCGTGGCCCTGGCCCGGGCGCTGATCAACGAGCCGGAGGTGCTCCTGCTCGACGAGCCGCTCGGGGCGCTCGACCTCAAGCTGCGCCGCGGCATGCAGATCGAGCTCAAGCGGATCCAGACCGAGGTCGGTCTCACCTTCGTCCACGTCACCCACGACCAGGAGGAGGCCATGACCATGGCCGACACGGTCGCGGTGATGAACGCCGGCGTCATCGAACAGATGGGTGCGCCGGCCGAGCTCTACGAGAACCCCCGCAGCACCTTCGTCGCCAACTTCCTCGGCCAGTCCAACCTCGTCGCCGGCACCGTCGTCTCGCGCTCGGCCGACCTGACCACGGTCGACATGCACGGCATCCAGGTCTCGGTGCCGACCGCGCGCACCCACACCGATGGCGACGCCGGCTGGGTCGGCATCCGCCCCGAGAAGGTGCTGATCGGGGAGGAGGGCGCCGAGCTCGACGCGCCGGGCAACACCATCCCCGGCGGCGTCGTCACCGACGTCAGCTTCGTCGGGGTGAGCACGCAGTACCTCGTGCGGATGCCCTGGGGCCAGGAGCTCCAGGTCTTCGCCCAGAACACCGGCCGCCAGCGCCTCTTCACCACGGGTGAGCGGGTGGAGCTGTCGTGGCGCCCCGAGTACGCCTTCCTCCTCGACGCCGCCCAGGACGCCTCGGCCGGGGCGCAGCGGGACGGCGTGTGATGGCGCCCCCGACCACCCCGACCCTGGCGCCGCCCGACGCGCCGCCACCGCAGGCCGAGCTCGCCGACGCCGAGCCCGACACCGGGCGCAAGCGGGGCCTCACGGGCTACCTGCTGCTCCTGCCGGCCGCCGTCTGGCTGGCCCTCTTCTTCGTCGTGCCGTTCTACTCGCTGGCCGCCACCAGCCTCTACGACCCCAGCGGGTCGGACTTCCGCGGCTACGAGATGACCTACGCCTTCGGCAACTACGTCGACGCCGTCCAGGAGTACTGGACGCCCCTGCTGCGCGCCCTGGCGTACGGCGCCGCCGCCACGCTGATCTGCCTGGTGCTGGGCTACGTGCTCGCCTATGCCATCGCCTTCAAGGCCGGGCGGTGGAAGAACCTCATGCTGGTGCTGGTCATCGCGCCGTTCTTCACCAGCTTCCTGCTGCGCACCCTGTCGTGGAAGCTGATCCTCGCCGACGACGGCTACGTCGTCGACACGCTGCAGTTCCTCCACCTCCTCGGCGAGGACGGCCGGCTGCTGGCCACGCCGGTCGCGGTGGTGGCGGGGCTGGCCTACAACTTCCTGCCCTTCATGGTGCTGCCGCTCTACGCCAGCATCGACAAGATCGACCCCCGGCTGATCGAGGCCTCCTCCGACCTCTACGCCCACCCGGCGGTCGGCTTCCTCAAGGTCACCTGGCCGCTGTCGCTGCCCGGCGTCGTGTCGGGCACGCTGCTCACCTTCATCCCGGCCGCCGGCGACTACATCAACGCGCAGCTGCTGGGCAGCCCCAACCAGCGCGTCATCGGCAGCGTCATCCAGAGCCAGTTCACCGACGCGGGCGACTACCCCTCGGCGGCCGCGCTGTCGATGGTGCTGATGGTGCTGATCGTGGCGCTGGTGCTGGTCTACGTGCGCCGCGCCGGCACGGAGGAGCTGCTGTGAGCGCCACCCGCTCCACCACCCGCCCCGACCGCACGTCCGGCCGGAGCGCCGGCGCGGCCCGGGCGGCGCGGCCCCCGGCCGGTCGCTGGCTGCGCGAGCACCTCGTGCTGGTGCTCGGCCTGCTGGTGCTGCTCTACACCTTCGTGCCGATCGCGGTCGTCGTGCTGATGAGCTTCAACGAGGGCACCCGCAACGTCTACGCCTTCCAGTCCTTCACCCTCGACAACTGGGCGAACGTCTGCGAGGACCAGTCGATGTGCGACGCCCTGTGGGTGTCCATCCGGATCGGGGTGCTCGCCACCCTCGGCGCCACCCTGCTCGGCACGCTGGCGGCCTTCGCGCTCGTGCGCCACGACTTCCGGGGCCGCTCGGCCTCGAACCTGCTCATCTTCCTGCCGATGGCCGCACCCGAGATCGTGCTCGGCTCCTCGCTGCTGGCCCTCTTCGTGGCCGCCGGCTTCTCGGGACAGCTGGGCTTCTGGACGATCCTGATCGCCCACGTCATGTTCTGCCTGTCCTTCGTGGTCGTCACCGTGCGCTCCCGGCTGGCCGGCATGGACGACTCGCTGGAGCAGGCGGCCATGGACCTCTACGCCACCCCGGCCCAGACCTTCTGGCGCGTCACCCTGCCCCTCGTCTTCCCCGGCATCCTCGGGGCGGCGCTGCTGAGCTTCTCGCTGTCCTTCGACGACTTCATCGTCACCAACCTCAACGCCGGCACCGAGCTGACCTTCCCGATGTACGTGTGGGGTGCCAGCCAGCGCGGTGTGCCCATGCAGGTCAACGTCATCGGCACCGTGATGTTCGTGCTGTCCATCGCCGTCGTGCTGGTCGGCGAGCTCGGCAGCCGCCGCCGCTCGCGGGCGCTGTCGCGGTGAGCGTCACCTCCGTGCCGGGCCGCAGCCGCGACCCGGGAGCGGGCGCCGCGGCCTCCCTGGCGTACGCCGAGCCGCGCACCTACTGGCTCGACGACCCGGCGCGCCCCAGCCCGACGGCGTCGCTGACCGGCGAGCGCCAGGCCGACCTGGTCGTGGTGGGCGGCGGCTACACCGGGCTGTGGACCGCCCTGCTGGCCCGCCACCGCGATCCCTCCCGCTCGGTGCTCCTGCTCGAGGCCGGCACCTGCGGCGACCAGGCCAGCGGGCGCAACGGCGGCTTCGCCGCGGCCAGCCTCACCCACGGCTTCGGCAACGGCCTGGAGCGCTGGCCCGAGGAGCTGGCGCAGCTCGACCGGCTCGGGGCGGCCAACCTCGAGGAGATGGGCGCGACCATCGCCGACCTCGGCATCGACTGCGACTGGCGCCGCAGCGGGGAGCTGACCGTGGCCACCGCGCCGCACCAGGTCGAGGAGCTGCGGGCGGTGGCCGCCGAGGTCGCGGCCCACGGCGGAGACGCACGCTGGCTCGACGCGGCGCAGACCCGGGCGCTCGTCGACTCGCCGACCTACCTCGGGGCGTTGCACGACCCCACCTCGACCGCCCTCGTCGAGCCCGCGCGGCTGGCCTGGGGCCTGCGGCAGGCCTGCCTGGACGCCGGTGTCGAGGTCTGCGAGCAGAGCCGCGTCACCGGTCTGACCCGCGACGGCGCCGGGGTGCGCCTCACGGTGCGCGGCGCCGACGGGCCCGGCGCGGTGCGCGCGGGACGGGTGGCCCTGGCCACCAACGCCTTCCCGCCCCTGCTGCGGCGGCTGCGGCTGATGAGCGTGCCGGTCTACGACCACGTGCTGATGACCGAGCCGCTCTCGCCGGCCCAGAAGGCCGCGATCGGCTGGGAGGGCCGGCAGGGGGTCGGCGACGGGGCCAACCTCTTCCACTACTACCGCCTCACCCGCGACGACCGGATCCTGTGGGGCGGCTACGACGCCGTCTACCACTGGGGCAGCCGCATCGACGCCGCCCTGGAGCAGCGCGAGCGCACCCACGGGCTCCTGGCCGAGCACTTCTTCACGACCTTCCCGCAGCTGGAGGGGCTGCGCTTCACCCACCGCTGGGGCGGGGTGATCGACACCTGCACCCGCTTCGCGGCCTTCTACGGCACGGCCGTGTCGGGTCGCGTCGGCTACGCGCTGGGCTACACCGGTCTCGGGGTCGGCGCCAGCCGCTTCGGCGCCCAGGTCGTGCTCGACCTGCTGGAGGGGGCCGACACCGAGCGCACCCGGCTGCGCATGGTGCGCGAGCAGCCGCTGCCCTTCCCGCCCGAGCCGGCCCGCTCGGTGGGCATCAACCTCACCCGCTGGTCGCTGGCGCGCGCCGACGCCCGCGGCGGGCGGCGCAACCTGTGGCTGCGCGGCCTCGACCGCGCCGGTCTCGGCTTCGACTCCTGAGGCCCGCCGCCCCGCGCGGGTCGGCGGCGGGCCGCCGCCTCAGATCTGGGCCCAGGCCTTGTCGAGCACGGAGCGCAGGATCTGCTCCATCTCGTCGAAGTGCTCCTGGGTCGCGACGAGCGGGGGCGCGAGCTGGATGACGGGGTCGCCGCGGTCGTCGGCGCGGCAGTAGAGACCCTCGGCGTAGAGCGACTTGGAGACGAAGCCGTAGAGCAGGCGCTCGCTCTCGTCGTCGTCGAAGGACTCCTTGGTGGCCTGGTCCTTGACCAGCTCGATGCCGTAGAAGTAGCCGTCGCCGCGCACGTCGCCGACGATGGGCAGGTCCTTGAGCCGCTCCAGCGTGGCGCGGAAGCCGGGCTCGTTGGCGCGCACGTGCTCGAGCACCCCCTCCTCCTCGAAGGCGTCGAGGTTGGCCAGCGCGACCGCGCAGGAGACCGGGTGGCCGCCGAAGGTGTAGCCGTGGGCGAACCACTCGCTGCCGTGCAGGAAGGGCTCCATCAGCCGGTCGGAGGCGATCATCGCGCCGAGCGGGGAGTAGCCCGACGTCAGGCCCTTGGCGCAGGTGATGATGTCGGGCTGGTAGCCGTAGCGCTCGGCGCCGAACATGTGGCCGAGGCGGCCGAAGGCGCAGATGACCTCGTCGGAGACCAGGAGCACGTCGTACCGGTCGCAGATCTCGCGCACGCGCTGGAAGTAGCCGGGCGGCGGCGGGAAGCAGCCGCCCGCGTTCTGCACCGGCTCGAGGAAGACCGCGGCCACGGTGTCGGGGCCCTCGTTCTCGATCGCGACCGCGATCTGGTCCGCGGCCCAGCGGCCGTAGGCCTCGAGGTCGTCGCCGCCGGGGCCCAGGGCGTGGGCGGGGGCGCGGTAGGCGTTGGTGTTGGGCACGCGGAAGGTCGAGGGCACCAGCGGCTCGAACTGCTGCTTGAGCAGCGGCAGGCCGGTGATCGACAGCGCCCCCTGCGTGGTGCCGTGGTAGGCGATCGAGCGGCTGATGACCTTGTGCTTCATCGGGCGGCCGGTGAGCTTGAAGTAGTTCTTGGCCAGCTTCCAGGCGCTCTCGACCGCCTCGCCGCCGCCGGTGGTGAAGAAGACCCGGTTGAGGTCGCCGGGGGCGTAGGACGCCACCCGCTCGGCCAGCCGGATCGCGGTGGGGTGGGCGTAGGACCACAGCGGGTGGAAGGCCAGCTCGCCGGCCTGCGTGGCCGCGGCCTCGGCCAGGTCGCGGCGGCCGTGACCGAGCTGGCTGACGAAGAGCCCGGCCAGGCCGTCGAGGTAGCGCTTGCCGTGGGCGTCGTAGAGGTGCACGCCCTCCCCGCGCACGATCACCGGCACGTCGGCGGCCTCGTAGGACCCGTGGCGCGTGAAGTGCATCCAGAGGTGGTCCTTGGCGGCCTTCTGGAGGTGGTCGTAGTCAGGGAGCATGCGCTCATCGTGCGCGCTCCAAGGGGAGGTGTGCAAGCGGAATCGATGGTGCAGGCGCCTTTTCATGACGGAATCCGTCGAATCCCGCCCGTCGGGCGTCAGGGCGCGACCGGCCCGGCGCTCTGGTTCACTGCAGCCATGACCTCGACGGTGTTCACCGGTGGGAGCCTCTTCGACGGCCACGAGCACGTGGGCGCCGTCGACGCGGTGGTGGTGCGCGACGGTGTCGTGACCGACGTACGCCGCGCCGGGCAGGGCCGCCCGCGCCCGGAGCCCGGTCAGCAGGTGGTGGACCTCGCCGGCGGGATGCTGGCCCCGGGGTTCGTCGACGCCCACGTGCACGCCGTGCAGGGCGGTCTCGAGCGGGTGCGCTGCGACCTCTCCGACGTCGGCACGCGCGAGGGCTACGTCGCGGCGGTGGCCGCCTACGCCGACGCGCACCCCGAGCGCGCGTGGGTGCTCGGCGGGGGCTGGGCGATGGCCGCCTTCCCCGGCGGCACGCCGACCGCGGCCGACCTCGACGCGGTCGTGCCCGACCGGCCGGTGCTGCTGCCCAACCGCGACCACCACGGAGCCTGGGTCAACACCCGCGCCCTCGAGCTGGCCGGGATCACCGCGGAGACGCCCGACCCGCCCCACGGGCGCATCGAGCGCGACGCCGACGGCCGGCCCACCGGCACCCTCCACGAGGCGGCCATGGCGCTGGTCGCCGACCTCGCCCCGGCGACCACCGAGGCGGAGTACGACGCGGCGCTCCTCGCGGGGCAGTCCTACCTGCACTCGGTGGGCGTCACCGGGTGGCAGGACGCGATCGTCGGGGCCTACGCCGGCATGGACGACCCGGGGCCGGCGTACCTGAGGGCGGCGCAGCGCGGGGTGCTCACCGCCCACGTCGTGGGCGCGCTGTGGTGGGAGCGCGACCGCGGCCTCGAGCAGGTCGCCGACCTGGTCGCCCGCCGCGCCGCCTACAGCCACGGCCGCTTCCGCGCCACGAGCGTCAAGGTCATGCAGGACGGCGTGGCGGAGAACGGCTCGGCCTCCCTCACCGCGCCCTATCTCGACCGGTGCGGCCACCCCACCGACAACGCCGGGCACTCCTTCCTCGACCCCGCCGCCCTCACCGCGGCGGTCGCGGCCCTCGCGGCGGAGGGCTTCCAGGTGCACGTGCACGGCATCGGCGACCGGGGGGTGCGCGAGGCGCTCGACGCCTTCGAGGCCCTCGACGACGACCTGCGTCGCGCCGGACGGCACCACGTGGCGCACCTGCAGCTCGTGCACCCCGACGACGTGCCGCGCTTCGGCGCCCTGGGCGTCGCCGCCAACCTGCAGACGCTGTGGGCCTGCCTCGACGAGCAGATGGTCGAGCTGACGCTGCCGTTCCTCGGCCTGGAGCGGGCCGGGTGGCAGTACCCCTTCGGCTCCCTGCACCGCACGGGTGCGCGGCTCGTGGCCGGCAGCGACTGGCCGGTCTCGACGCCGCACCCGCTCGAGGCGGTGCACGTCGCGGTCAACCGCTGGGCGCGCGACGAGGCGGGCCGCGGCGGCACCGAGGCCTTCCTGCCCGAGCAGGCGCTCGACCTCGCGACCTCGCTGGCGGCCTACACCTCGGGCAGCGCGTGGGTGAACCGCCGCGACGACGTCGGCGCCGGCACGGTGGCTCCCGGCGCGGTGGCCGACCTGGTCGTGCTCGACCGCGACCCGTTCCTCGGACCCGCCGAGGAGGTCGGGGCGACCCGGGTCAGCTCGACCTGGGTCGACGGAGCGTGCGTCTTCGCGGTCTGAGGTCTCAGTCACGACCGATTTCGCATCGGATCGGGCGGAGGTCTACAGATTCCGTTGTCTTCTGACTAGGCTCCGGTCATGGCCGACCAGACCTTCCAGAACGTTGTCAACGGCGAGCTCGTCGCCGCCGCCTCCGGTGCCACCTACGACGTGGAGGACCCCACGACGGGGGAGGTCTACGCCGCCGCGCCGCTCTCGGACGCCGAGGACGTCGACCGCGCCTACGCCGCCGCCGACCGGGCCTTCGAGACCTGGGGCGAGACGACCCCGCAGGAGCGGATGACCGCGCTGCTGGGCATCGCCGACGCCCTCGACCGGCGCAGCGAGGAGTTCGTGCGCGTCGAGTCGCGCGACACCGGCAAGCCGCTGGGCCTGACCGCCACCGAGGAGCTCCCGGTCGGCGTCGACCACTTCCGCTTCTTCGCCGGTGCGGCGCGGCTGCTGGAGGGCAAGTCGGCGGGGGAGTACATGGCCGACCACACCTCGTGGATCCGCCGCGAGCCGATCGGCGTCATCGGCCAGGTGACGCCGTGGAACTACCCGCTGATGATGATGATCTGGAAGATCGCCCCGGCGCTGGCCGCCGGCAACACCATCGTGCTCAAGCCCAGCGACACCACCCCGGCGACCTCGGTGCTGCTCGCCGAGCTGGCCCAGGAGTTCCTGCCGCCCGGGGTGCTCAACGTCGTGTGCGGCGACCGTGACACCGGCCGGCGCCTGGTCGAGCACCCGACACCGCAGATGGTCTCGATCACGGGATCGGTGCGCGCCGGCATGGAGGTCGCGGGAGCCGCGGCCGCCGACCTGAAGAAGGTGCACCTCGAGCTCGGCGGCAAGGCCCCGGTCGTGGTCTTCGACGACGCCGACGTGGAGCGTGCCGCCGCGGCCATCGCCGAGGCCGGCTACTTCAACGCCGGTCAGGACTGCACCGCCGCCACCCGCGTGCTGGTCGCCCCCGGGGTGCACGACGAGTTCGTCGCCGCGCTCACCGAGGCCGCCCGCGGCACCCGCACCGGACTGCCCGACGACGAGGACGTGCTCTACGGCGCGCTCAACAACGCCGACCAGCTGGCCCGCGTCAGCGGCATGGTCGACCGGCTGCCCGACCACGCCACGCTCCAGACCGGCGGTGCCCGCCAGGGCGAGCGGGGCTACTTCTACGAGCCGACCGTGGTCTCGGGGCTGCGCCAGGACGACGAGCAGGTGCAGACCGAGATCTTCGGCCCGGTCATCACCGTGCAGCGCTTCTCCGACGAGGCCGAGGCCCTGCGCTGGGCCAACGGCACGAAGTACGGGCTGTCGTCCTCGGTGTGGACCGCCGACCACGCCCGGGCCCTGCGCATGTCCAAGCGCCTCGACTTCGGCGTGGTGTGGATCAACACCCACATCCCCTTCGTCTCCGAGATGCCCCACGGCGGCTTCAAGCACTCCGGCTACGGCAAGGACCTCTCGGCCTACAGCCTCGAGGACTACACCCGGGTCAAGCACGTCATGAGCTACCACGGTGAGTGACCCGGTGAGCGGCCGCACGGGCGAGCCGACGAGCAGCCCCATGCGCATCCTCCTGGTCGGTGCCGGCGGCGTCGGCTCGGCCTTCGCGGCCATCGCCGCGCGCCGCGACTTCTTCGAGGCCCTGGTCGTCGCCGACTACGACGAGGCCAAGGCGCAGAGCGCCGCCGCGATCGACGAGCGGTACGCCGCCGCGCGCGTCGACGCCTCCGACGCGGGCTCGGTGAGCGCGCTGTGCCGCGAGCACCGGATCACCCACGTGATGAACGCGGTCGACCCGGTCTTCGACATGCCGGTCTTCGAGGGCGCCTTCGCCGCGGGGGCCGACTACCTCGACATGGCGATGTCGCTCTCGCGGCCGCACCCGGAGGCGCCGTACGAGCAGTGCGGGGTGAAGCTGGGCGACGAGCAGTTCGCGGTCGCGGGGGAGTGGGAGGCCGCCGGACGGCTGGCCCTGGTCGGCATCGGCGTCGAGCCGGGCCTGTCCGACGTCTTCGCCCGCTACGCCGCCGACCACCTCTTCAGCGAGATCGACGAGCTCGGCACGCGCGACGGCGCCAACCTCGTGGTCACCGACGACGACGGCAACGAGGTCTTCGCGCCGTCGTTCTCGATGTGGACCACGATCGAGGAGTGCCTCAACCCGCCCGTCGTCTGGCAGGACGGGCAGTGGTCGACCACCGCGCCCTTCAGCGAGCCCGAGGTCTTCGACTTCCCCGAGGGCATCGGGCCGGTCGAGTGCGTCAACGTCGAGCACGAGGAGGTGCTCCTCATGCCGCGCTGGATCGACTGCCGGCGCGCGACCTTCAAGTACGGCCTGGGCGAGGAGTTCATCTCCATCCTCAAGGCCCTGCACACCCTGGGCCTCGACCGCACCGAGAAGGTGCGCGTCAAGGGCGTCGAGGTCAGCCCGCGCGACGTCGTCGCCGCGGTGCTGCCCGACCCGGCCACCGTGGGCCCGCGGATGCGCGGCAAGACCTGCGCGGGGCTCTGGGTCACCGGCCTCGGCAAGGACGGCGCGCCCCGCTCGACCTACCTCTACCACGTGGTCGACAACGCCTGGACGATGCAGGAGTACGGCCACCAGTGCGTGGTGTGGCAGACCGCGGTCAACCCCGTGGTCGCCCTCGAGCTGCTCGCCACCGGCGTGTGGCGCGGGGCCGGCGTGTTGGGCCCCGAGGCCTTCGACGCCGTACCCTTCCTCGACCTGCTCACGGCCTACGGCAGCCCGTGGGGAATGAAGGAGATGGACTCGTGACCGACACCCAGCAGCACGCCCCGACCACCCCGACCGGCCCCGCCACCAACGTGGGCCTGCCCCAGGAGCGGCGCCTGGTCACCGCGATCCCCGGCCCGGCCTCGCTCGAGCGCCTCGAGCGCAAGAAGGCCTACGTCGCCGACGGCGTGGGCACGACCCTGCCCGTCTTCGTCGTCGCCGCGGGCGGCGGCGTCCTCGTCGACGTCGACGGCAACTCCCTCATCGACCTCGGCTCGGGCATCGCGGTCACCACGGTCGGCAACGCCGCCCCCGCGGTGGTCCGCAACGTCACCGAGCAGGTCCAGGCCTTCACCCACACCTGCTTCATGGTCACGCCCTACGACGGCTACGTCGACGTCGCGCAGGCCCTCGCCGAGCTCACCCCGGGCTCGCACGCCAAGAAGTCGGCCCTGTTCAACTCCGGCGCCGAGGCCGTCGAGAACGCCGTGAAGATCGCCCGCGTCGCCACCGGCAAGGACGCCGTGGCCGTCTTCGACCACGCCTACCACGGCCGCACCAACCTCACGATGGCCATGACGGCCAAGAACATGCCCTACAAGCACGGCTTCGGGCCCTTCGCCGGCGAGGTCTACCGCGCCCCGATGTCCTACCCCTTCCGCGACGGGCTCTCGGGCCCCGAGGCGGCCGCACGCGCCCTCGACGTCATCGAGAAGCAGGTGGGCGCCACCAACCTGGCCTGCGTCGTCATCGAGCCCGTGCAGGGCGAGGGCGGCTTCGTCGTGCCGGCCCCGGGCTTCCTGCCGGCGCTCTCGCAGTGGTGCACCGACAACGACGTCGTGCTCATCGCCGACGAGATCCAGTCCGGCTTCTGCCGCACCGGCGACTGGTTCGCCAGCGACCACGAGGGCGTCGTGCCCGACCTGGTCACCACGGCCAAGGGCATCGCCGGCGGGCTGCCGCTGGCCGCCGTCACCGGCCGTGCCGAGCTGATGGACTCCGTGCACGGCGGCGGCCTCGGCGGCACCTACGGCGGCAACCCGCTGGCCTGCGCCGCCGCGCTGGGCGCCATCGAGGAGATGCGCGAGCACGACCTCGTGGGTCGCGCCCGCGACCTCGGCGCGCTCATGACCGAGCGCCTCACCGCGCTGGCCGCCGAGCACCCCGTCGTCGCCGACGTCCGTGGTCGCGGCGCCATGATGGCCATCGAGCTCTGCGAGCCCGGCACGACCACCCCCGACGCCGCCCGCACCGCCGCCGTCGCCGCGCACTGCCACCGCAACGGCGTCGTGGTGCTCACCTGCGGCACGTGGGGCAACGTCTTCCGCTTCCTGCCGCCGCTGTCGATCCCCGACGCGCTGCTGCACGAGGCCTTCGACGTCGTCGCCGAGGCCTTCGCCGCCACCGCCCCCGACGCCGAGCCCGTCACCCCGGTCGCTCCCTGACGGCGACCTCGGCCGGGCCGGTCGTGGGGCCGGTCGCGGGGTCCTGCGGCCGGCCCGGGCGCGACGGGGGAGACTGGCGCGCGTGAGTGAGCGTCGCGACATCGTCATCCTCGGCTCCACCGGCTCGATCGGCACCCAGGCCCTCGACCTCGTGCGGGCCCACCCCGACCGCTTCCGCGTGGTCGGGCTGAGCGCCGGGGGAGGCCAGCCCGAGCTGTTCGCGCAGCAGGTGGCCGAGCTGCGCCCGGCGTACAGCGGGCTGGGGGAGGAGGCCTCGGTCGAGGCCGCCGGTCTCGGGGCCGACGTCGTGCTCAACGGCATCACCGGCGCGGTCGGGCTGTGCCCGACCCTCGCCGCGCTCGAGTCGGGCTCGACGCTGGCCCTGGCCAACAAGGAGTCGCTGATCATGGCCGGCCCGCTGGTGCTGGCCGCGGCGGCCCCCGGCCAGGTGGTGCCGGTCGACTCCGAGCACTCCGCCGTCGCGCAGTGCCTGCGCGGAGGGGCGCGCGAGGAGGTGCGCCGCCTCGTGCTCACCGCCAGCGGTGGGCCCTTCCGCGGCCGCAGCCGCGAGCAGTTGGCCGAGGTGACCCCGGCCGAGGCGCTCGACCACCCGACCTGGTCGATGGGCCCGGTGATCACGATCAACTCCGCGACCCTGGTCAACAAGGGCCTGGAGGTGATCGAGGCCCACCTGCTCTTCGGCGTGCCCTACGACGACATCGAGGTCGTGGTGCACCCCACCAGCGTCGTGCACTCGATGGTGGAGTTCACCGACGGCTCCACGCTGGTGCAGGCCAGCCCGCCCACGATGATGATCCCGATCGCGCTCGGCCTGGCCTGGCCCGACCGGGTGCCCGGCGCCGCGGCCCCCGTCGACTGGTCGACGGCGCAGACGTGGCGCTTCGACCCGCTCGACGACGAGGCCTTCCCCGCCGTCGCCCTGGCCCGCGAGGCCGGTCGGCGCGGCGGCACGGCCCCCGCGGTATACAACGCTGCCAACGAGGAGTGCGTCGCGGCCTTCCGCGACGGCCGGCTGGGCTTCACCGGGATCGTCGACGTGATCGCTGCGGTGCTGCGTGGTCACGACGTACCCTCGGACGAGCAGCTCACCCTCGACGGCGTGCTGGCTGCCGACACCTGGGCCCGTGAGACGGCCCGCGCCACGATCCGCTCCACGAGCCGAGGAAGCCGATGACCACCGCCCTGCTCTACCTCCTCGGCGTGCTCGTCTTCGTCGTCGCGATCCTGGTCTCGATCGGTCTGCACGAGCTCGGCCACATGATCCCGGCCAAGCGCTTCGGCGGGAAGGTGACGCAGTACTTCATCGGCTTCGGCCCCACCGTGTGGAGCAAGCAGGTCGGCGAGACCGAGTACGGCGTCAAGGCCATCCCGCTCGGCGGCTACGTCAAGATCGTCGGCATGCTGCCGCCCGGCGCCGCGCAGCTGGCCGACGAGACCACCGTCGACGCCGACGGCAACACCGTGACCCGCGTGCGCAAGTCCAACACCGGCATGTTCACCCAGCTCATCTCCGACGCCCGCGCGGCGGAGTGGGAGCTGGTGCGCCCCGAGGACAGCGACCGTCTCTTCTACAAGATGGCCTCCTGGAAGAAGATCGTGGTGATGGCCGGCGGCCCCACGGTCAACATCCTCATCGCCTTCTTCCTGTTCTGGATCGTCTTCAGCACCTACGGCACCCGCACCATCGAGCCCGAGGCCGGTGCGCCGGTCGTCGACACGGTGTCGCGGTGCGTCATCCCCTACTCCGACGAGGGTCGCGAGTGCGCCGCCGACGACCCCGCCAGCCCCGCCAGCGACGCCGGCCTGCGACCCGGTGACACCATCACCTCCTTCAACGGCACGGCCGTCACCGGCTGGGACCAGCTGCGCGAGCTGATCCGCGACAACGCCGACGGCGAGGCCGTCATCGGCTACGAGCGCGACGGCCAGGAGCTCACCGGCACGACCAGCACCACGGTCGAGACCCGGCCGACCTCCGAGACCGACGAGACCCTGCGCCAGGTCGGCTTCCTGGGTGTGACGCCCACCGTCGAGCTCGTCGTCACCCAGGGCGGCCCGCTCTACACCCTCGAGCAGATGGGGGTCATGGCCAAGGACACCGTGCAGGCGCTGGTCACCCTCCCGGTCAAGGTCTACGAGGTCGGCCAGGCCATCGTCGGGGTCGAGGAGCGCGCGGCCGACAGCCCGGTCAGCATCGTCGGCGGCGGCCGGATCGCGGGCGAGGTCAGCTCGGCCGAGCAGATCCCCGGCGGCGACAAGGTCGCCTTCCTGCTCTCGCTGATCGCCGGCTTCAACTTCTTCATCGGCGTCTTCAACTTCGTGCCGCTGCTGCCCCTCGACGGCGGCCACATCGCCAGTGCCAGCTGGGAGTGGATCCGTCGCGGCGCCGCCCGCCTGCGCGGTCGACCCGACCCCGGCTACGTCGACGCGGCCAAGCTCCTCCCGGTCGCCTACGTCGTCGCCTCCGCGCTGCTGGTCATGGGCGTCGTGCTCATCGTCGGCGACCTCGTCGCCCCCGTCGCCACGCCGTTCTGAGGCCGCCCTCCCGCCCACGCGGGGCCGCTCGGGACGCGGGCGGGGCGCGCGCGTCGTAGGTGCGGCGTGCGCGTGGCGCGGGCTGTGCGTCATACGGAGGGTGGATGCGCATCCACGTCTCGCGTGACGTCCGGTGTGTCGTGTGGGTGGTTGCTCGGGGCGTGGGCGGGGCGTCATACGGAGGGTGGATGCGCATCCACGTCGCGCATGACGTCCGGTGTGTCGCGTGGGTGGTCGCTCGGGTCGTGGGCGCGGCGTCATACGGAGGGTGGATGCGCATCCACGGCTCGTATGACGTCGCCACCTGGGCTCGGCGTGCGGCGCGGCCCGCGAGTCGTCCACCGCGCCGCTCCTGCGACGGCTCGTCCACAGGTCGGTGACGGCCGGCCCCGCCGACCGGCTCGACGGCCGAGGCTGGCGGCATGCCCAAGCCCCTCCCTGACGACTCCCTCGCTGCTCGCCGGGTCCGACGCCTCGCCCGACAGCAGCACGGCGTGGTCTCGCGCCGCCAGCTCTACGCCGCGGGCGTGACCCGGTGGCAGGTGACCGGCCAGCTGCGGGCCCGCCGGTGGCAGCGCGTCGGCGACCAGTCGGTGTGCCTGCACACCGGCGAGCTGTCGCAGCAGGCCCATCACTGGGCTGCGGTCTTCCAGGGAGGCCCTCGCGCCGTGCTAGACGCATCGAGCGCGCTGGTGGCCGGCGGACTGGAGCGCTTCGAGCCCTCGCGCGTCCGGGTCTCGGTGCCGCGCGGCGCACGCGTGCGGCGCACGCCGTCCTACGACATCCGCCAGACCCGTCGCTGGGCCGCCGGCGACACCGTCGTCGCCTCCGGCCCTCCGCGCGTGAGACCGGAGGTCGCCGCCATCCGTGCCGCTCTCTGGGCGGCCAGCGAGAAGCAGGCCGTCCACCTGCTCAGCGCGACGGTCCAGCAGGGTCTGGCCACGCCCGAGATGCTGGCCGCGCAAGCGCTGCGCGTACGTCGCGACCGCCGACGACTGCTCGTGCACGAGGTGGTCAACGAGCTGCTTGACGGGGCACGGTCGCTGGGCGAGATGGACGTCGCCCGCGAGCTGGCGCGCCGGGGCATGCCTGCTCCGCAGCGCCAGGTCCTGCGTCGCGGCCCGTCCGGCCGCTTCTACCGCGACCTCTACTGGCCCGACTGGCGGCTCGTGGTCGAGGTCGACGGCATCCACCACACCTGGGCCGAGGAGGTGGTGAGTGACGCCCTCCGGCAGAACGCGCTCGCGCTCGGCGACGCCACCGTCCTGCGGCTGCCGCTGCTGGGCCTGCGCCTGCGGCCGGACGAGTTCTTCGAGCAGATCCGGGCCGCTCTCGTGCGCGCCGGCTGGGGGGCTCCCGCGGCCTGAACAGGACCAGGACGCCTCCGCGCCTCGGCGCGGCCCGATCGGGGGCCCGTGTGCCCCGGGTGTCATGCGCTGGGTGGATGCGCATCCACGTCTCGTATGACGTGCCGACCGGGCCCGTCGACCCGCGCCGGGACGTCATGCGTTGGGTGGATGCGCATCCACGTCTCGTATGACGTGCCGACCGGGCCCGTCGACCGGCACCCGGACGTCATGCGCTCGGTGGATGCGCATCCACGATGCGCATGACGCGCCGACCGGCTCGTGACGACACCCTCCCGGCACCCCTCCCCGCACCCCTCACCGCGGCCCACCACGCCGTACTGGGCCCCTGCGGGGTGCGCAGTAGCCTGGGGGCATGACCGAGATCAACCTGGGGATGCCGTCGGCCCCGCCGCCCGTGCTCGCCCCGCGCCGCCCCACCCGCCAGATCAAGGTCGGCTCGGTGGGGGTCGGCAGCGACTCGCCGGTCTCGGTGCAGTCGATGACCACGACGCTGACGTCCGACATCAACTCCACGCTGCAGCAGATCGCCGAGCTCACCGCGACCGGCTGCGACATCGTGCGGGTGGCCTGCCCGAGCCAGGACGACGCCGAGGCCCTGCCCGCGATCGCGCAGAAGTCGCAGATCCCGGTCATCGCCGACATCCACTTCCAGCCCAAGTACGTCTTCGCCGCGATCGACGCCGGCTGCGCCGCGGTGCGCGTCAACCCCGGCAACATCCGCAAGTTCGACGACCAGGTCAAGGAGATCGCCCGGGCCGCCAAGGACCGCGGCACGAGCATCCGCATCGGCGTCAACGCGGGCTCCCTCGACAAGCGCATCATGGACAAGTACGGCAAGGCCACGCCCGAGGCCCTCGTGGAGTCGGCGGTGTGGGAGGCCAGCCTCTTCGAGGAGCACGACTTCCACGACTTCAAGATCTCGGTGAAGCACAACGACCCCGTCGTGATGGTCCGCGCCTACGAGCTGCTCGCCGAGGCCGGTGACTGGCCGCTGCACCTCGGGGTCACCGAGGCCGGCCCGGCCTTCCAGGGCACCATCAAGTCGGCCACCGCCTTCGGGGCCCTGCTGAGCCAGGGCATCGGCGACACGATCCGCGTCTCGCTCTCGGCCCCGCCGGTCGAGGAGGTCAAGGTCGGCATCCAGATCCTGCAGTCGCTCAACCTGCGCCCGCGCAAGCTCGAGATCGTCTCGTGCCCCAGCTGTGGCCGCGCCCAGGTCGACGTCTACAAGCTCGCCGAGGAGGTCACCGCCGGTCTCGAGGGCATGGAGGTGCCGCTGCGCGTCGCCGTCATGGGCTGTGTCGTCAACGGCCCGGGCGAGGCGCGCGAGGCCGACCTCGGCGTCGCCTCCGGCAACGGCAAGGGCCAGATCTTCGTCAAGGGCGAGGTCATCAAGACCGTGCCGGAGTCGCAGATCGTGGAGACCCTCATCGAGGAGGCCATGCGCATCGCCGAGGGCATGGAGGCCGTCGACGGCGCCGCCGCCGAGGTCAGCGTCGGCTGAGTCCCGCCCACAGGGCGTGCGAGCGCCCTAGAGTGTCGGCCATGACGAGGGTCTGGCGGCTCGGGGCCGCGCTCGGGTCGGTGTCGTTGCTGCTGGGTGTGCTCCCGCGCCCCGCGGTCGCCGCCGATGGGTCGGGTCGATTGCCGGACAAGTGCGCCCGGATGAACGCCGAGGGCCAGCTCCCCACCTGCACCCGCTCCGACGGAGGGTGGGTGGCCACCTACCCCGACAGCCCGTTCACCGAGTCCGGGGGAGCCAGCGGTGCCGCGGGCCTGGTGGCCGCGCTCGTGGTGCTCGGCCTGGTCGCCGGCCTCGTCGCCGCGCTGTGGCGGGTCTCGGTGGCGCGTCGCATGGCGCGCGAGTCCGGCATGAGCGAGCGCGACGCCTCGCTGATGGCGCTGGGCAGCGACGACGGGCTCGAGGCGACCTACCTCGCGGCCAGCCTGCGCGGCAGCGCTCCGGCCGGCCCGGCCGGTCCGGCTGCCGCCGTCCCCCCGGCGTCGGACCCGCCCTCCGTCGCCGCCCGCCTGCGGACCCTCCTCGACCTGCGCGAGCAGGGCCTCATCACCGACGAGGAGTACGACGCGCGTCGCCGTGTCGTCCTCGACGACCTCTGAGTGGTCCGCGCGCCGCCGTCGCGTCGCGCGTCCCGGTCCCGCCCGCCCCTCGTCGGGGTGACACCCCGGAGGGCCGGTGGTCGTAGGCTCCAGGCGTGCTGACGACCCGCCACGGCGTGCGCCCCTTGGGGGCGGCCGACCTCCACGAGTTCCTCGCGCTCGTCGAGCTCGACCCCGTGGTCAACGTCTTCGCCGACTACCGGGCGCGCACGACCAACCTGGAGCCGCGCTGGCTGGGCGGGGAGGTGTGGGGCCGCTTCGTCGACGGTCGCCTCGTCGCCGCGTGCCACGTCGGCGCCAACCTGGTGCCGATCGGCGCCACCGCCGACGACGCCCGCGCCTTCGCGGAGCGCGCGCTGACGCGCGGCCGCAGCGTGTCGACCATCGTGGGCCCCCACGAGGCCGTCGAGGTGCTGTGGGGTCACCTCGCCTCGTCGTGGGGCCGGCCCCGCGAGACCCGGTGGCGCCAGCCCCACCTCGAGCTCGCCCGCACCCCCGACGTCGCCCCCGACCCGGGCGTACGGCGCACGACGCGCGCCGACATGGGCGAGCTCTACCCCGCGTGCGTGGCGATGTACACCGAGGAGGTGGGCGTCTCCCCCGAGCAGGGCGGCGGTGCGGAGCTCTACCGCGCCCGGGTCACGCAGCTGGTGAGCCGGGGCTGGTCCTTCGCCCGCTTCGACGACGGCCGGCTCGTCTTCAAGGCCGAGGTCGCCTGCGCCTCGCCCCACGCCGCGCAGGTGCAGGGCGTCTGGGTGCCCGCCGACCGTCGCGGCGAGGGGCTGGCCGTCGCGGGCATGGCGGCGGTCGCCGAGCTGGTGCGCGCCGAGATCGCCCCGACGGTCTCGCTCTACGTCAACGAGTGGAACGAGCCCGCCCGGAGGACCTACGCCGCGGTCGGCTTCGAGGAGACCGCGCGCTTCTCGACCGTCATGTTCTGAGCCGGCCCGCTCTCCGCCCCGGCGGCCCACTAGCCTCGGGCCGTGCCCGCACCCACCGCCGCTCCGCTGCCCCTCGCCGCCAAGCTCCTCGCCGGGGCCTTCGTCACCAGCGGTGTGGTGCACCTCGTGCGACCGCAGACCTTCGAGCCGCTGATGCCCGCGTGGGTGCCGGCCCACCGCGAGGTCATCCGGGGCAGTGGCGTCGCCGAGCTGGCGTGCGCCGCGGGCATGGCGGTGCCGGCGACGCGCCGCGCCGCCGGCTGGGCCAGCGCCGCGCTCCTGGTCGGGGTCTTCCCGGGCAACGTGAAGATGGCCGCCGACGCACGCCGCAGCAGCAGCGCGGTGCTGCGCGCCGGCACGCTGGCCCGGCTGCCGCTGCAGGCCGAGCTGGTGCGGGTGGCGCTCAAGGTCGCCCGCGGCGCCTGAGCCGCGCGGCCCGACCGGACCGGCCGGATCGACGTACGTCAGGGCCCTGCGGTCACCGCTCTCAGGTCCCCGGCGCGCTCGCACCCTGCGTCGGTGGCGCCGGCTGTGGCGTCGGTGTCGCAGCGCACGAGAGCCGCTCGGCTCACCCCGTGGCTGTCGAGCAGCAGCCCGGTCGTGTCCTCCCACTGCACGAGCCCGAACCAGCCGGCCACGGTGTAGTGCTGCAGCAGGGTGCCGTCGGTGCCGCGCGCCCACACGTCCTGCGGGCCGCGGCCGTCGGCCAGCAGACCGACCGTGGCGAGGCGCTCACCGCCCGGGGCGAAGGCCGTCACCCGCTCCTCGCACGAGCGCCACAGCGTCCGCGAGGGGTCCTGCAGCCGCACGACGCGGCTGCACCCGCCCCGGTAGGGGTCGCCGGTGTAGACCGCGAGCCGGTCGTCGGCGAGCGAGGCGGCGTAGCCCGGCTGCCGGCCGACGAGCTCGACCCGGTCCGCGGACAGGTCCCAGAGCATCGTGGCGCGGGGAGGGAAGGTGGAGACGACGACCCGGGTGGCGTCGGCGTCGAGGACGTTCGCGAAGCCCTCGAACCCTCGGCGCTGCCCGATCGACGCGGTGGCGACGTCGAGGACCCGCACCCGTGACCTCTGCGCGGCGAACCGGTAGCGGGTGAGGACGACGACGGAGCCGTCGGAGGCCAGCCGCGCGTCGTCGGTGCCGAGGTCGTCGACGAGGGTGCGGCGCCCCGACCCGTCGAGCAGCAGCACCGGCCGGCGACCGTCGAGCTCGGTGGTGACGACGTACCCGTCGCCGGAGGCCCCGAGCAGGGAGGGGGAGCGGCCGGGCACGCGGACGGTGCGCTCACCGTCGGTGATCGTGCGTCCCGCGAGCACGGGCACCGCCGGGTCGGCGCCACGGGTCAGCGAGCCGGGCGCGATCTGCGTCGCCGCCTCGGCGGCCGCCGCGCCGGCGCCCGGCCCGACGAGGGTCGAGCACGACAGGGCGGCCAGGGCGGCCACCGCGGCTGCCGCGGCGAGCGCGGAGGGGAGTCGTCGGGTGCGGGTGCGGGTGCGGTCCATGGGTGGTCGGTCCGCCCGGGCTGGTGGCCCGGCGGGTCCGGGCTCCTGGGGGAGACGCGCGCCCGGCGTGATCGGTTGTGCCCGCTCCCGCGGGGAGCGGGTAACTGGTTCGTGCCGTCGGCGGCACCACCCCTACGCTGAGCCCATGATCCTGCGGATGTCGACCCTGTTCGTGCGCACCCTGAGGGACGATCCCGCCGACGCAGAGGTGCCCAGCCACCGCCTGCTGGTGCGCGCGGGCTACATCCGTCGCGCCGCGCCCGGCATCTACTCCTGGCTGCCGCTGGGCCTGAAGGTGCTGCGCAAGGTCGAGGCCATCGTGCGCGAAGAGATGGACGCCATCGGCGCCCAGGAGCTCAGCTTCCCCGCACTGCTGCCCCGGGAGCCCTACGAGGCCACCAACCGCTGGACCGAGTACGGCGACGGCATCTTCCGCCTGAAGGACCGCAAGGGCGCCGACTACCTGCTCGGCCCGACGCACGAGGAGATGTTCACCCTCGTCGTCAAGGACCTGTACTCCTCCTACAAGGACCTGCCCCTCTCGATCTACCAGATCCAGACCAAGTACCGCGACGAGGCCCGTCCCCGCGCGGGGCTCCTGCGCGGACGCGAGTTCACGATGAAGGACTCCTACTCCTTCGACGTCGACGACGCCGGCCTCGACGCCAGCTACCAGGCCCACCGCGACGCCTACGTGCGCATCTTCGACCGTCTCGGCTTCGAGTACGTCGTGGTCAAGGCCACCTCGGGCGCGATGGGCGGCTCCCGCTCGGAGGAGTTCCTGGCCAAGGCCGACGTGGGGGAGGACACCTACGTGCGCTGCACCCGCTGCGACTACGCCGCCAACGTCGAGGCCGTCGAGGTCCTGACCCCGCCCGCCTCCGGCTGGGAGGACGCGCCCGCCGCGCACGCCGAGGCCACCCCCGGCACCCCCACCATCGACTCGCTGGTGGCCCACCTCGACGAGGCGTTCCCCCGCGAGGACCGCCCCTGGCACGCCGCCGACACCCTGAAGAACGTGCTGGTGGTGCTCAAGCACCCCGACGGCACGCGCGAGCCGCTCGCCATCGGCCTGCCCGGCGACCGCGAGGTCGACCAGAAGCGGCTCGAGGGCCAGCTCGAGCCGATCGAGGTCGAGCCCTTCGGCGAGGCCGAGTTCGCCGCCCACCCCGCGCTGGTCAAGGGCTACATCGGCCCCGGCGTGCTGGGCGAGGAGAGCGCCTCCGGCATCCGCTACGTCCTCGACCCCCGCGTCGTCGACGGCACCCGCTGGGTCACCGGCGCCGACGTCGACGGCAGCCACGTGCTCGACCTCGTGGCCGGCCGCGACTTCACCGCCGACGGCACCATCGAGGCCGCCGAGGTGCGCGACGGCGACCTGTGCCCCGCCTGCGGCGGCACCGACGGCGGCGTGCTGGAGACCGCGCGCGGCATCGAGATGGGCCACATCTTCCAGCTCGGTCGCAAGTACGCCGACGCGCTCGACCTCAAGGTGCTCGACGAGAACGGCAAGCTGGTCACGGTCACGATGGGCTCCTACGGCATCGGGTGCACCCGCGCGGTGGCCGCGATCGCCGAGGGCACCCTCGACGGGAGCGGGCTGTCCTGGCCGCGCAACGTCGCGCCCGCCGACGTCCACCTGGTCGCGGCCGGCAAGGACGAGGCGGTCCTCGCCGCGGCCGAGCGCATCGCCCACGAGCTGTCGGGCCAGGGGCTCGACGTGCTCTACGACGACCGCACCGGCAAGGTCAGCCCCGGCGTGAAGTTCAAGGACGCCGAGCTGATCGGCGTGCCGACCGTCGTGGTCGTCGGCAAGAGCCTGGCCGAGACCGGCACGGTGGAGGTGCGCGACCGCGCCTCCGGCGAGCGGGAGGACGTCGTCGCCGACCACGTCGTCGACCACCTCGTGCGGCTCGTCCGCGCCTGAGGGGAGCAGGCGCGATGGGCGGGGCAGGCGGCGTCGAGGCGGTCCTCTTCGACTGGGGCGGCACGCTGACGCGGTGGCACGACGTCGACTTCCACGCCGAGTCGCTGGCCCTCGCGCGGGCGGTGGTGGAGTCGGAGCACGGCGACGACGTCCACGCCGCGCGCCTGCACGAGGCCGGCGGCGTGGTGTGGGGCCGCAGCCGCGACCACCAGCGCAGCGCCACCGTGGCCGACCTCTTCGACGAGGCCGGCCTGGCCCACGACCCCGAGCTCCTCGAGGCCTACCGCGCCTTCTGGGAGCCCCACACCGCCACCGACCCCGAGGTCCGACCGCTGTTCGAGGCGCTGCGCGCCGACGGGATCCTCGTCGGGGTGCTCTCCAACACGATCTGGCCGCGCGCCTGGCACCGCGGCTTCTTCGAGCGCGACGGCGTGCTCGACCTGCTCGACGGCGACGTCTACACCTCGGAGATCGCCTGGACCAAGCCGTCCCGCCACGCCTTCCGGGCCGCGATGGACGCCGTCGGGGCCAGCGACCCCGCCCGGTGCGTCTACGTCGGCGACCGGCTCTTCGACGACGTGTGGGGCGCCCAGCAGGCCGGTCTGCGCGCCGTCCACGTGCCGCACAGCACCATCCCCGACGAGCAGCGCGGCCACACCGAGGGCGTGCCCGACGCGGTGGTGTCGAGCATCGGCGGGGTGCTCGACGTCGTGCGCGGCTGGGCCTGACCCCGGCGCCACCGCGTCGTGCGCCGGGGCGACGCGCTGCACGATCTCCTGCACGTTCCTGCATTGCACGAACGTGCAGCGTCGTGAGGCCTCTGCGCCCGGTCGTTCTATTGCAGGATCAGCCCACCTGGCCGCGACGAACGGCGGCCCGCACGAAGGATCCCCACTCCATGGGCATGACGCTCCAGCTCCGCCGCTCCGCCGCCGTCCTCGGCCCGGGCGCGCTCCTCCTCACCACCCTGGCCCTCGGCTCGCTCGCGCCGGCCCAGGCCATGACCACCGGCGACGTCTCGCGCGACTGCGTCGTCGCCGACGCCCACGCCCACGACGAGGCGGCCGCCGCCCGCGGCGGCAAGCACGTGCGCGACCACCGGGCGATCGACACCCTCGAGCAGGAGCGGATCGAGCGCGACTTCCAGCGCCGCCTGGAGCAGGAGAGCCTCGAGCAGGAGCGCCGCCCCGGCATCCGCGCGGTCGGTGCGACCGTGCCCGTCTACGTCCACGTCATGCGCGACGCCAACGGCGGGGGCGACGTCACCGACAGCCAGATCGCCCAGCAGATCGCGGTCATGAACACCAGCTTCAGCGGCGGCAAGTCCGCCGAGGCCGCCGACACCGGCTTCCAGTTCACCCTCGCCGGAGTCGACCGCTTCAACAACACCCAGTGGCACCAGGACAAGCAGAGCGCCACCTACCGCAAGCAGACCCGCCAGGGCGGGGCCAACGCGCTGAACATCTGGCTGGTCGACTTCGACTACCTCGGCATCGCGACCTTCCCGTGGGACTACAAGCGCAACCCCGGCATCGACGGCATCCGCGTGCAGTACACCTCGCTGCCGGGCGGTGCGGCCGCCAACTACAACCTCGGCGAGACCGCCACCCACGAGGCCGGTCACTGGTTCGGGCTCTACCACACCTTCCAGGGCGGCTGCACGAGCACCAACGACGAGGTGGGCGACACCCCCGCGCAGTCGAGCTCGACCACGGGCTGCCCCGAGGGTCGCGACTCCTGCACGCTGCCGGGCCTCGACCCCATCCACAACTTCATGGACTACAGCTACGACTCCTGCTACACCATGTTCACCGCGGGCCAGGCGACCCGCAGCCAGCAGATGTGGACCGCCTACCGCGGCTGATCCACACCGGTCCGCCGGGGCCCGCCCTCGGCCCCACACGTACGGCCTCGCACGCACGGCCTCACGCACGGCCCGTCCCGCACCGCGGGACGGGCCGTGCGTGCATGTGGCAGGTAGGTGCCGCTTGCACGGACCTGCCGTTCTGCAGGTTTGTGCAATGCAACTTCCTGAGGAACCGCGCGGCTCGCGGCGCTCCGGCGGGGCGTTGCATGATTCTGCACGTAGCGCGGGACGGACCCACACCGATCCGCGTGAGCACCGGCCACGTCCCCGGCCACGACGGTCCGCGGACTCGCGTCCTCGGGGGAGATCTCGGGACTTCCTCGACGACGCGAGTTCGCGGATCGTCGCATTTCCGGGGGCTGTCGACGGGGCGGCAGGCTCCGTCGGGCGGTCAGCCGCGGCGGCCCGGGGCCTGCGCGTGGTCCTGCGGCCGGCGGCTCAGGCGGTGCCGGGCAGCGCCTCCGGCGAGCCCCCCAGGTCCAGCAGCCCCACCGCCGTGACGCGCAGCGCGTCGACGGCCCACCGGCGTCGCGCCCCGGTGCTGCTCCCGACGAGCACGGCGTAGGCCCGCGCGCACCGTGCCTCGACGCCGCGGGCGGTGTCGACGACCGGGCCGGCCCCCTGCGCGGCCACCCCGGCGGCCGGCCCGGGCACGTCGTAGGCGACCGCGGCCCCGACCGGGTCCTCGCCGAGGGAGAGCAGGGTGCCGCTGAGGTCGTCGCGACGCGCACGGTGTGCGGCGTAGAGCCCCTGGAGGCGCGCGTAGAGCTCGGGGGAGGCCGACGCGGAGGTGCGGGCGCCGAGCACTCCGAGGACGTAGAGGGCCGCGTGCTCGCCCTCGAGCGTGGTCTGCAGCGCCGTGACGAGCGCGGCGCGGCCGGTGCCGTCCTGCGCCGTGGCGTCGGAGGTCGCGGAGCCGCTCATGCCGCACCCCCGCGAGGCGGCGTCGCCGGGAGGACGGCCAGGCGCTGCGCGGTGCCCGCCGCCATCGCCGCCAGCGCCTGGGCCAGCTCGCCGCTCTCGGCCGCCACGGCCCAGGTCGTCAGCCGCCGCACCAGCCGCTCCTCGCCCCGTCGTACGCCGAGCAGCGCCGCACCCGCCCCGGGGGCCACGGGGGAGTCGTCCCGGGGCCCGTCGTCGGCGGGCGCACCTCCGAGCAGGTCGAGGTGGGTCGTGTGCAGTCCCGCCACGGGGCGCAGCGCCGAGCGCAGGCCCGGGTGGCGGCGCACGGTCCTCTCCGCGAGGGCGCGGGCGGCGGCGAGGTCGGCGACGACCGTCGTCACGAGGTCGTCGTCGGCGCCGGGGGTGGACGCGTCCTGCTCCCGGGCGGTGCCGGCTGCGCCCGAGCCGGCCGGGGCCGGGGCCGTGCGGCTCGGCTCGCCGCCGCTGCACCCGCCGACCGCCGGCAGGACCACGGCGGCGCCGGCGAGGCCGGTCAGCACCGAGCGCCGCGACGCACCGGCCGACGCGGCCGGTCCGGTGGTGGTTCGACGGAGCGGCGCAGGCACCGCACGACCCTAGCGCGACCCGGTGCCGGGCCGTGGCCGCGCGGTCGCCCGCGATGGGCGAAGGGGTCGGTCCACGGGCTATCGTGGACCGCCCGACCCGGTGGGTCTCCACCGTGGGCCGGACGGCAGTGCACACAAGAGAAGAGGGAGGCTGCGACCCGTGAGCAGCACACGACAGGACAGCGAGCGGATCGAGGCGGAGCTCACCGGCCCCCTCGCCGCTCTCGGGCTCGACGTGGAGGCGGTGGAGATCACCCCCGCCGGCAAGCGTCGGGTCCTGCGGGTCGCGGTCGACCAGGACGGCGGGGTCACCCTCGACGACGTCGCCGAGGCCACCCGTGAGGTCAACCGGGTGCTCGACGAGTCCGACGTGATGGGCGAGCACCCCTACACCCTCGAGGTCACCTCCCGCGGCGTCGACCGCCCGCTCACGCTCCCGCGCCACTGGCGCCGCAACACCGACCGCCTGGTCAAGGTCACCCTCGCCGACGGCACGAGCATGACCGGTCGCATCACCGACACCGGCCAGGAGACCGCGACGCTCGACGTCGCGGGCCAGCAGCAGCTGGTCACCTACACCGACGTGGCCAAGGCGCTGGTGCAGGTGGAGTTCAACCGCCCGGGCGGCGGCCGGGCCGGCTCCGAGGAGCCCGACGGGGCCGGGGACGCCGAGGACGACACCGAGCACGACGCCGAGCACGACGCCGAGCACGACGCCGAGCACGGGGACGACGAGGGGGAGGACGCCTGATGGACATCGACATGAGCATCCTGCGGATGCTGGAGCGCGAGAAGGAGATCTCCTTCGAGGTGCTGGTGGAGGCGATCGAGCAGGCCCTGCTCACGGCCTACCACAAGTCCCCGGGGGCCAGCGAGCAGGCGCGGGTCGAGCTCGACCGCAAGAGCGGCCACGTCACGGTGCTCGCCGCCGAGCTCGACGACGACGGCGTCAAGGTCGGGGAGTTCGAGGACACCCCGGCCGGCTTCGGCCGGATCGCGGCGACGACCGCCAAGCAGATCATGCTCCAGCGGCTGCGCGACGCCGAGGACGACATCCGCTTCGGGGAGTTCGCCGGCAAGGAGGGCGACATCATCTCCGGGGTCGTCCAGCAGGGACGCAACCCCGACGACGTGATGGTCGACCTGGGCAAGCTCGAGGCCCTGCTGCCGGTGGGCGAGCGGGTCCCGGGTGAGCAGTACACCCACGGCAGCCGCATCAAGTGCCTGGTGGTGTCGGTGCGCAAGGGCATGCGCGGCCCGCAGATCACGCTCTCGCGCAGCCACCCCAACCTGGTCAAGAAGCTCTTCGCCCTCGAGGTGCCCGAGATCGCCAGCGGCCAGGTCGAGATCGCCGCGATCGCGCGCGAGGCCGGTCACCGCACGAAGATGGCCGTGCACGCCCGCCCCGGCACCACCGGCATCAACCCCAAGGGGGCGTGCATCGGGCCCTTGGGGCAGCGCGTGCGCAGCGTGATGGCCGAGCTGAACGGCGAGAAGATCGACATCGTCGACTGGTCGGAGGACCCCGCGACCCTCGTCGCGAGCGCCCTGTCCCCGGCCCGGGTCACCTCGGTGGAGATCGTCGACCTCGCCGCCCGCTCGGCGCGCGTGGTCGTGCCCGACTTCCAGCTCTCCCTGGCCATCGGCAAGGAGGGGCAGAACGCCCGCCTGGCCGCCCGCCTGACGGGGTGGCGCATCGACATCCGCTCCGACGAGGCGCCGACCGAGCGACCGGGCGACTGACCGGTCGGGCGACCGGCCGGACCCGGTGCCGTCGGGGGCTGCGGCGGCGCCGCACCGTGGCGCCGGTTCGGAAAGGTCGGGCGTGTCGGGCTAGGATCGTCACAGTGGCTCGACCAGACAGCTCCCGCACCTCCCCGGACGACCGGCCCCTCGAGGGCCCCGTCCGGACCTGCGTGGGTTGTCGGACCCGGGCCGCGAAGCGCGAGTTGTTGCGGGTCACCGCCGGCTCGGACGCGCACGGCCGCTCGGTCGTCGTGCCCGATCCCGACGGCACCGCGCCCGGCCGGGGAGCACACCTGCACCCCACCACCGGTTGCTACGACCTCGCGGTGCGACGCAAGGCGTTCGGGCGGGCCCTTCGGCTCACCGACGGCCCGGGCAGCGCGCCGGTGGGGGAGTGGGTCGCAGCCCGCGAGCACGACGACCGATCACGATCGACCAGCAGATCCACTTCCGGATCGAACGACCAGGACTGGAGCAGCAGCTCATGAGCACTCGATGAGTTCTTTCCGATGAGTTTGCACCACCACCACCGCCTCTCGTAGACACCCGACCGGGTCGAGGGGCCGATTAGGAGAATTGTGGCCAAGACCCGCGTTCACGAGCTCGCCAAGGAGTTCGGTGTCGAGAGCAAGTTCGTTCTCGAGAAGTTCAAGGAGATGGGGGAGTTCGTCAAGTCGGCGAGCTCGACCGTCGAGCTCCCTGCGGAGATGCGTTTCCGCAAGGAGGTCGGACCCCAGCTGAAGAGCGACGGCCCCGCTGCCGCCCCCGCGCCCAGCGCCCCCGCCGCCAAGCCCGGCCCCGCCGCTGCGGCGAAGCCCGCCGCCCCGGCGCCCGCCGCTCCGGCCCAGCCGGCCGCGTCGACGCCCCCGGCCGCCGCGCCGGCCGCCGCCGCCCCGAGCGCGCCCGCCCCGTCGGGCCCGCGCCCGGGCCCCAAGCCGGCCCCGCGCAAGCAGGCGCCCGCGGCTCCGGAGGCTCCGGCCGCCCCCACGGCGCCGGCTGCACCCGCGGCCAAGGCCACCCCCGCTGCGCCGGCTGCTCCCGCCGCGAAGGCGGCCCCCGCTCCGGGTGCCCCCAAGTCGCCGGCACCCCGTCCGGTCGGCCGCCCCGGTGCGCCGCGCCCGGGCAACAACCCCTTCTCGTCCAACCAGGGCATGGGCCGTCGGCCCTCCGCCCCGGCCCCGGGCGGCGACCGCGGTCCCGCCGCGCCCGCTCCCGGCGGTGCCGGTGGCGGCGCGAGTGCCGGTGACCAGCGTCCGCCGCGTCCGCCGGCCGGTCGCGACGGCGGTGCGCCGGGTCGCTCGGGCATGCCCCGTCCCAACCCCGCGATGATGCCCAAGTCCCCGGCCGCGTTCGGCCAGGGTCCGGGCGGTCGTCCCGGCGCTCCGGGTCGCCCGGGTGCCCCCGGTCGCGGCGGTGCTCCGGGTCGTCCCGGCGCCCCCGGTCGCGGTGGTCCCGGCGGCGGCGGTGCTCCGGGTCGTCCCGGCGGCTTCGGCCCCACCGGTGGCGGTCGTCCCGGCGGCGGTCGTCCCGGCCAGCGCGGTCAGACGCAGGGTGCCTTCGGTCGCCCCGGCGGCCCCTCGCGTCGTGGCCGCAAGTCGAAGCGGGCGCGTCGCCAGGAGTTCGAGGCGATGCAGGCGCCGACCATCGGCGGCGTGCGCGTCCGCAAGGGCGACGGCGAGACCGTCAAGCTGCCCCGAGGCGCCTCGCTGACCGACTTCGCCGAGCGCATCGGCGTCGACGTGTCCTCCCTCGTGCAGATGCTCTTCAGCCTCGGCGAGATGGTCACGGCCACCGAGTCGGTCAACGACGAGACCTTCGAGCTGCTCGGCGAGGAGCTCAACTACGTCGTCCAGGTCGTCTCCCCCGAGGACGAGGACCGCGAGCTGCTCGAGTCCTTCGACCTGGAGTTCGGCGAGGACGAGGGCGACGAGAGCGACCTGGTCATCCGGCCGCCGGTCGTGACCGTCATGGGTCACGTCGACCACGGAAAGACCAAGCTGCTCGACGCGCTGCGCAACGCCAACGTCGTGGCCAAGGAGGCCGGCGGCATCACGCAGCACATCGGTGCCTACCAGGTCGCGGCGGAGGTCGACGGCGACGAGCGTCGCATCACCTTCATCGACACCCCCGGTCACGAGGCGTTCACCGCCATGCGTGCCCGTGGTGCCCAGGCGACCGACATCGCGATCCTCGTGGTCGCGGCCGACGACGGCGTCATGCCGCAGACGGTCGAGGCGCTCAACCACGCCAAGGCCGCCGGTGTGCCGATCGTGGTCGCGGTCAACAAGATCGACAAGCCCGACGCCGACCCGACCAAGGTCCGCGGCCAGCTCACCGAGTACGGCCTCGTGCCCGAGGAGTACGGCGGCGACTCGATGTTCGTCGACGTCTCGGCCAAGTCCGAGCTCAACCTCGACAAGCTCCTCGAGGCCGTCGTCCTCACCGCCGACGCCTCGCTCGACCTGCGGGCCAACCCCACGCAGGACGCGCAGGGCCTCGTGGTCGAGGCGCACCTGGACCGCGGTCGCGGCCCGGTCGCCACGGTGCTGGTCCAGCGCGGCACGCTGCGCGTGGGCGACTCGATCGTCGCCGGCGCCGGCTACGGCCGCGTGCGGGCGATGCTCGACGAGCACGGCGAGAACATCACCGAGGCCGACCCGTCGCGCCCCGCGATGGTGCTGGGTCTGACCGCCGTCCCCGGCGCGGGTCAGAACTTCATCGTCGTCGAGGACGACCGGATGGCCCGCCAGATCGCCGAGAAGCGCGAGTCGCGTGAGCGGGCGGCCATGCAGGCCAAGCGCCGCGTGCGTCGCACCCTCGAGGACTTCATGGCCTCCATGGAGAAGGGCGAGAGCCAGGAGCTCAACCTCATCCTCAAGGGCGACGTGTCCGGCTCGGTCGAGGCGCTCGAGGACGCCCTGTCGCACATCGACGTGGGCGACGAGGTCAGCCTGCGGGTCATCGACCGCGGTGTCGGTGCGATCACCGAGACCAACGTCGACCTGGCCGCCGCCTCCGACGCCATCATCATCGGCTTCAACGTCCGGCCCCAGGGCAAGGCGACCGAGATGGCGGACAAGGAAGGCGTCGAGATCCGCTACTACTCGATCATCTACCAGGCGATCGAGGAGATCGAGGCGGCCCTCAAGGGCATGCTCAAGCCGGTCTACGAGGAGTCGGTGCTCGGCCAGGCGGAGATCCGCGAGATCTTCCGCTCGTCGAAGATCGGCAACATCGCGGGCTGCATGATCACCAGCGGTGTCGTGCGACGCAACGCCAAGGCGCGCGTGCTGCGCGACAACGCCGTGGTCGCCGACAACCTCGACCTGTCCTCCCTGCGCCGGGAGAAGGACGACGCCTCCGAGGTCCGCGAGGGCTTCGAGTGCGGTCTGGTGCTGCGCAACTTCCAGGACATCAAGATCGGCGATGTCGTGGAGTCCTTCGAGATGCGCGAGATCCCGCGCTCCTGATCGACCCTCCGAGCCGGCGCGACGACCCCACCCGGGTCGTCGCGCCGGCTCGGTGTCGGTCCAGGCCCCGGACCGTCGTCCAGCCGGTCCGCGAGGCCACCGCCAGCCAGCGCCCCAGCCGGGCGTGCGAGAGAGTGAGAACATGAGCAGCCCCCGAGTCCGCAAGATCGCCGACCGGATCCAGGTCATCGTCGCCGAGATGCTCGAGCGTCGCGTCAAGGACCCGCGCCTCGGCTTCGTCACCGTCACCGACGTGCGCGTCACCGGCGACACCCAGCAGGCCACGGTCTTCTACACCGTGCTCGGCGCCGACGGCGACGACGAGGCCGCCCGGGCCGGCACCGCCGCCGCGCTCGAGTCGGCCAAGGGCCTGATCCGCTCGGAGGTCGGCAAGCAGCTCGGCATGCGCCACGTGCCCACGCTGACCTTCGTCGCCGACGCGCTCCCCGACACCGCCCGGCAGCTCGACGAGGTCCTCGCGCGTGCCCGGGCCCAGGACGAGGCCGTGGCCGCTGCGCGCGGTGCGACGTACGCCGGCGGGGAGGACCCGTACAAGAAGCCCCGCGAGGCCGACGACGAGGCCGACGACGAGGCCGACGACGAGGCCGGGACCGTCGCGGAGGGACCCTCGGCGGCGGAGCCCGACACCGGGGGCGACGAGCTCCGGTGACCGACCTCGCCGGCCTGCTGGTCGTCGACAAGCCCGGCGGCATCACGTCGCACGACGTGGTGTCCCGGGCGCGCCGGGCGCTCGGCACGCGCAAGGTCGGCCACGCCGGCACGCTCGACCCGATGGCCACCGGCGTGCTCGTGCTGGGCGTCAACCGGGCGACCCGGCTGCTGGGCCACCTCATGCTCACCGAGAAGGCCTACGCCGCCACCGTGCGCCTCGGGGTCGCCACGACCACCGACGACGCCGAGGGCGAGGTCGTCGCGACCACGCCGGCCGGTCACCTCGACGAGGCGGCGGTGCGCGAGAGCCTCGCGGGCTTCGTGGGCGACATCGAGCAGGTGCCGACCGCGGTCTCGGCCATCAAGGTGGACGGCAAGCGCGCCTACCAGCGCGTGCGCGACGGCGAGGACGTGCAGCTCGCCGCCCGGCCGGTCACGGTGCACGAGCTCACGGTCCTCGACGTGCGCCGGGTGCCCGGCGGTGCGGTGACGGGGGACGGCGCCGGCGGGTCCCCGACCACGGACGTGGTCGACGTCGACGTCGCGCTGCGCTGCTCCAGCGGCACCTACGTGCGCGCCATCGCCCGCGACGCGGGTCGCGTGCTCGGCGTGGGCGGCCACCTCACCGCGCTGCGCCGCACGGCCGTCGGGCCCTACGACCTCACGGTCGCCACCACCCTGGAGCAGCTGGCCGAGCAGGGTCCCGGCGCACTGCTGCCGGTCGCCGCCGCCGCACGCGCGGCGTTCGCGTCCCTCGACCTCGACGCGCGTCAGGCCGGCGACGTGCGCATCGGGCGGCCGCTCGACCTGGCGCTCGACGGCCTCACCGCCCTCTTCGACCCGGCGGGGGAGTTCCTGGCCCTCTACGAGCCCCGCGACGACCGGGCCCGGGCGGTCGCCGTCTTCGTCTGAGGGCCCGGGTCTAGGGTTTGACCGTGCAGATCTGGCGCTCCCTCGACGACGTCCCCCCGGACCAGCCGCGCTCGGTCGTGGTGGTCGGCAACTTCGACGGCGTCCACCTCGGTCACCGTCGCGTGCTGGCGAGGGCGCGCTCGCTCGCCGGCGACCGCCCCGTCGTCGCGGTCACCTTCGACCCGCACCCGATGGCCGTGCTGCGTCCCGAGCACGCGCCGACGACGCTCACCACGATGGAGGCGCGCGCCGCGCTGCTCGACGAGGCCGGCGCCGACGCCGTGCTGGCCCTGCCCTTCGACCGCGCCGTGGCGGCCTGGACGCCGGAGGAGTTCGTGGTCAAGGTCCTCGTCGACGCGCTGCACGCCGCGAGCGTCGTGGTCGGGGCCAACTTTCGCTTCGGCCACAAGGCCGCCGGCGACGTGACCACGCTGGTCGAGGAGGGGCTGCGCCACGACTTCGCCGCCGAGGGCATCCCGCTCGACGGCGGCCCGATGGTGTGGTCGTCGACCTACGTCCGCACGTGCCTGGCCGCCGGCGACGTGGCCGGCGCGGCCGAGGCGCTCGGTCGGCCCTACGCCGTGCGCGGCCTCGTGGTGCAGGGCGACCAGCGCGGGCGCGAGCTCGGCTACCCCACGGCCAACGTGCCGATCGACGCGAGCGTCGCGGCCCCGGCCGACGGCGTCTACGCCGGCTGGCTGCGCCGCGTCGGCGCGACGGGCGACCCGCTGCCCGCCGCGATCAGCGTCGGCACCAACCCGACCTTCGCCGGGGAGCGCGACCGGCGCGTGGAGAGCTACGTGCTCGACCGCACCGACCTCGAGCTCTACGGCGTCGAGGTCGAGGTCTCCTTCGTCGAGCGCCTGCGCGGCATGACCGCCTTCGCCTCGGTCGAGGAGCTGCTGGTGCAGATGGCCGACGACGTCGCGCGGGCCCGCGACCTGCTCCGCGGCTGATGGGGGAGTCGTCGACCCGGACCGAGCTCGCCGCCGCGGAGACCTGGTTCTCCCGCAACGGCCTGACCTACTTCGTGCCCTCCGAGCGGGCCGCGGCGCGCCAGGCCCTCAAGCCCGGGCGCACCGCACCCCTGCTGCTGGTCGTCGCGGTCGTGGCCGGCACCCTGGGCGGGCTGCTGGCCTGGTGGGTGGGTGAGCTCAGCGCGGCGCCGGCGCTGCTCGTCTCGCTCGGGCTGGCGGCCCTCGGCTGGTACGCCCTCACGGCGCTGCGGCTGCGCCCGATCCTCGCCTGGGCGCTGGGCCGGACGTTCGGCAGCCTGCGGCTGCTGCTGCCGATGGCCACCCGGGCGCTGCCGCTGCTGCTGCTCTTCATGACCTTCCTCTTCATCAACGCCGAGGTGTGGCAGCTCTCGGCCAGCCTCGCCCCCGGCGTGCTGTGGCTGCTGGTGCTGCTGCTCGGCGGCCTGGCCGTGGCCTTCCTGCTGGTGCGGCTGCCCGAGGAGGTCGACCGCGCCGACGACGCGGTCGACGACGCGTTCCTGCGACGCGCCTGCCGGGGCACACCGCTGGAGGCCGCCTGCGAGGAGCTGCTCGCCGACGCGACGGCCGATCCTGCGTCCCGCGCCGAGGTCACCGGCTTCGAGCGGTGGAACCTCGTGCTCGTCCTCCTGGTCATCCAGGCCGTGCAGGTGCTGCTGCTGGTGGCGATGGTCTTCGCCTTCTTCCTGCTCTTCGGCTCCCTGGCCATGGGGGAGCAGGTGCAGCTGGCCTGGACCGCCCGCGAGAGCATCACGAGCCTCACCTGGCTGCCGAGCGTCTCGGTGGAGCTGGTGAAGGTCGCGCTCTTCCTCGCCGCCTTCTCCGGTCTCTACTTCACGGTCTCGGCGGTCACCGACGAGACCTACCGCGAGCAGTTCTTCTCCGGCGTGACCCGCCACGTCGAGCGGGCGGTGGGGATGCGCGCGGTCTACCTCACGCTGCGCGCCCGCGCGGCGGACTGAGGGTCGACGGGCGGCGTCGCCGCGACGCCTCCGGACGCGCCGCGGCCCGGCACCCTGGAGGGTGCCGGGCCGCTGCGTCCGCGCGGGTGGGACGACGTCAGGCGTCGAGGTCCTTCTCGACGAGGGCCGCGATGGCCTCGACGTCGGCCTCGGAGTCACCGGAGACGGTGACCGAGTCGCCCTTGCCGGCGCCCAGGGTCATGATCAGCAGCGCGGAGCTGGCCTCGACCGGCTCCTCGCCCTCGACGGCGAGCATGACCTCGGAGTCGAGCTCACCGGCCGCCTCGGAGATGATCGCGGCGGGGCGGGCGTGCAGGCCGACGGCGGAGCCGACGGTGACGGTCTTGCTGGGCATGGTGCTCCTTCGGAGGGGGTGGGTGCGGGCGGGTGTGGCGGGGTCAGGCGACGGGCGCGACAGCGGGGTTCTTGGCCGTGGACTTCAGCACGATGACCGCGGCGGCGCCGACGAGCACGCCGGCGACCAGGGCGATGATGAAGCCGAGCACGCCGTCCACGGCGAAGAGCACGAAGATGCCGCCGTGCGGTGCCCGGACGCTGACGTCGAGGGCCTGCGAGAGGCCGCCGGTGACGGCGCTGCCGAGCATGATCGAGGGGATCACGCGCAGCGGGTCGGCCGCGGCGAACGGGATGGCGCCCTCGGTGATGAAGGAGGCGCCCAGGAGCCAGCCGGCCTTGCCGTTCTCCCGCTCGGGCTGGGTGAAGAGCTTCGGCCGCACGACGGTGGCCAGGGCCAGCGCGATCGGGGGCACCATGCCGGCGAGCATGACCGAGGCCATGATCTTGAGCTCGGGGGCGTCGGCCGCGAGGGCCGCGCCGCCGACGCCGGCGGCGGCGAAGGAGTAGGCGACCTTGTTGAGCGGACCGCCCATGTCGAAGGCCATCATCAGGCCGAGCACGACACCGAGCAGGATGGCGTAGCTGCCGCTCATCGAGTTCAGACCGTCGTTGAGCTGGTCCATGAGCCAGCCGATCGGGCGGCCGAGCACGACCAGCATCAGCAGGCCGGCGATGATCGAGGTCAGCAGCGGGATGACCAGCACGGGCATCAGGCCGCGCGCCCAGGCGGGCACCTTCCACGAGCCGATCCAGTGGGCGATGACGCCGGCGAGCACACCGCCGACGATGGCCCCGAGGAAGCCGGTGGCCGGGACCCCGACGCCGTCGCCGTCGACGACGCCGAAGATGTTGGCGGCCAGACCGCCGACGATGAAGCCGGGCGCGATGCCGGGACGGTCGGCGATGGCGTAGGCGATGTAGCCGGCCAGGGCCGGGATGAAGAACATGAACGCGGTCTTGCCGATGATGAAGAAGAGCGCGCCGATGTAGGCCATGAGGCCGGAGCCGAAGAGGGCGTGGTCGAGGCCGAGGGCGTCGACGTCGGGCAGGTTGAACAGCGTGTTGTTGACCGCGATCTCGCCGTAGGGCCCGACGATCTCGTAGCCGCCGAACAGGAACGACAGGGCGATCAGCAGACCGCCGGCGGCCACGAACGGGATCATGTAGGACACGCCGGTCATGAGGACCCGCCGCGTGCGGCCGCCCCACGTCTCGCCGCCGCCGGTGCCGGCACCCGAGCCGGCGCCCGCGTCGGAGCCGGAGCCCTCGACGCGCGGAGCGGCCGGGTCGTCGGCGTTGCGCAGCGCCTCGGCGATCATGGCGTCGGCGGCGTCGATCGGCCGCTTGACGCCCGAGGAGACCAGCGGCTTGCCGGCGAAGCGGGCCCGGTCGCGCACCCCCACGTCGACGGCGAAGATGACGGCCTCGGCCTGGCGGATCACGTCGGCGCCCAGCGGCGTCGAGCCGGCCGAGCCCTGGGTCTCGACGACGAGGTCGACCCCGGCCCGCTCGGCGGCGGCCTCGAGGGCCTCCGCGGCCATGTAGGTGTGGGCGATGCCGGTGGGGCACGCCGTGACCGCGACCAGGCGGCGTCGGGTGGCGGTGGCGGCGGCCGGGGCGGCGGCGGGCGCGGTGGCGGCAGCACCGCCGGCGGACGCCGACGCGCTCGCGGCGGCCGGGGCCGCGGCGGCGGCCGGCTTGGCCGCGGGGGCCGTGCCGAGCACGTCGGCGACGATCTCCACGACCTCCTCGCGCGTCTCGGCGGCGCGCAGCGCGTCGGTGAAGGCCGGCTTCACCAGGGCGCGGGCCAGCTTGGTCAGCAGCTGCAGGTGGGTGGCGTCACCGCCCGCGGGAGCGCTGATGAGGAAGGCGAGGTCGGCCGGCCCGTCCTTGGCGCCGAAGTCGACCGGCGGCGAGAGCCGGGCGAAGGCGAGCGTCGGCTCCTCCACGCCGGCGGTGCGGCAGTGGGGGATGGCGATGCCGCCGGGCAGGCCGGTGGGCGACGTGCCCTCGCGGGCGATCGCGTCGTCGGCGAGCTGCGCGACGTCGGTGGCGCGGCCGGCCTCACCGACCGTCGCCGCCAGCGCACGGATCACGTCGTGCTTCTCCGAGCCGAGGTCCGCGTCGAGGCGGACCAGGTCGGCAGTGATGAGGTCAGACACGTTCACCCTCCTGGGTGTCGAGCAGGTCGCGGACCGCGACCAGGTCCGGGCGGACCTGGGCGGGCAGCGGGATGGTGGTGCCGGGGAGTCCGGCGGCCGCGCTGCCGTAGGCGACGGCGAGCGCGAGTCGTTGGGCGGGCGAGTGCTTGCGCAGGTCGCCCAGCAGGTAGCCGAAGAGGCTGGAGTCGCCCGCACCGACCGTGGAGACCACGGTGGTGGGCGGGGGAGTGGCGTGCCACGCGCCGTCGGCGGTCACGAGCACGGCGCCGTTGCCGCCGAGGGTGGCGAGCACCGTGGAGACCCCGCGGTCGACCAGCAGCCGGGCGGCGCGGGCCGCGGCGTGCGGGTCGCGCTCGAGCTCCTCGGCGTCGCCGCCGGTGAAGGAGGCCAGCTCGTCGCCGTTGGGCTTCATCAGGTACGGCGCCGCCCCGGGCAGGGCGTCGACGAGGGCGCGCAGCGGGGCGTCGCTGGTGTCGACCGCCACCCGGGCGGGGGTGTCGCGCAGGGCGGTGACGACCTCGGCGTACCAGGAGCTGGGCGCGCCGGGGGGCAGCGATCCGGCCAGGACGATCCAGTCGGCGCTGCCCGCCCGGCGGCGCAGCGAGTCGACCAGCGCCCGCAGCACCTCGGGGGTCACGTCGGGCCCGGGGCTGTTCAGCTTGGTCGTCGTGCCGTCGGGCTCGGTGATCGTGATGTTGACCCGCGGGCTGCCCGTGCCGTCGACGGGGCGGCAGTCGATCCCGGCGGCCAGCAGCTCGAGCACGAAGGGGTCGTCGGAGGGCGCGGGCAGCACCGCGATCGACGGCACTCCTGCGGCCACGGAGGCGCGCGAGATGTTCACGCCCTTGCCTCCGGCCTGCGAGAGCACCGAGGCCGCGCGCTGCACGGCGCCGCGCTCGAGCGGGGCGTCGAGCGTGACCGTCCGGTCGTGGCTGGGGTTGGGCGTCAGGGTGACGATCATGCGATGACGACCTCCACGTCGTGGTCCTTGAGCTCGACGGCGTGCTCGGGGTCGATGGCGTCGTCGGTGACGAGCAGGTCGACGTCCTCCAGCGACGCGAACCGCACGAGGGCCTCCTGCCCCACCTTGGCGGCGTCGGCGAGCACGACGACCTGGCGTGCGGCGGCGACCATGGCCCGCTTGGTGGCGGCCTCGTCGTGGTCGGGGGTGCTGAGGCCGTGGCCCACGGTGATGCCGTTGGTGCCGACGAAGGCGACGTCGGCGCGCACCAGCTCGAGGGCGGCCACCGTGTCGGCGCCGACGGCGGCCTGCGTCGTCGTGCGCACGCGTCCGGGCAGCAGGTGGAGCTCGATGTGGGGCACGGTCGCGAGGCGGGCCGCGATCGGCACCGAGTGGGTGAGCACGATCAGCTGGTGGTCGCGGGGCAGCAGGCTGGCGAGGCGGGCGGTGGTGGTGCCGGCGTCGAAGAGCACGACCGAGCCGGGCGCGGGCAGCAGGTCGAGTGCGGCCTGGGCGATGCGGTCCTTCTGCGCGACGTTGGCCTGGTCGCGCTCGAGCAGGCCGGACTCGATGGCGGCGAGGGTGTGGGCCGGGATCGCCCCGCCGTGGACACGCCGCACGAGGCCCATCCGCTCGAGGGCCGACAGGTCGCGGCGCACGGTCTCCGTGGTGACCTCGAAGGTCTCGGCGAGCGCGGTCACCGACAGTCGGCCGCGGTCGGCGACGAGCTGGGCCATGGCCTGCTGGCGTTCCTCTGCGTACATTGCCCTCGTCCCCCCTCTCGGTTGCCGGCTCCTGCCGGTCTGGTCGGTCACCGGCTCGGCCGGTGTGGTTCTGCGTTCATGTTGTTTTATCCCCGTTTCTGTTTGACTGTCAAGTGATTCCGGGGATAAGTTGTGGCCATGGTCACCCAGACGTCCACCGACCAGCTCCTCGGCACCCCGGTGGTGCCCGGGCTGGCGACCGGGCCCGCGCTCGTGGTCCGCTCCGAGATCAGCCCCGCCGCGATCGAGGCCTTCGACGGCGCCTCCCTCGACGAGGAGGCGGCCCTGCGGGCCTACGACGACGCCGCGGGCGCGGTCGCGGCCGGCTTCGAGCGCCGCGCGGGCAGCGCCCACGGCGCGGCCGCGGAGGTGCTCACCGCCAGCGCGGGCCTGGCCCGTGACAAGGGCCTGCGCATCGCCGTGCGCAAGCACCTGCGCTCCGGTGAGGACCTGCTGAGCGCCCTCGCCGCCGGCGTCGAGCAGTTCGTGGGCGTCTTCACGCAGATGGGCGGGCTGATGGCCGAGCGGGTCACCGACCTGCGCGACATCGAGCGCCGGGTGCTGGCGCACCTCGTGGGCGAGCCCGAGCCGGGCGTGCCCACGCCGCAGGAGCCCTCGGTGCTGGTGGCCGAGGACCTCGCGCCCTCCGACACCGCGGGGCTCGACCCCACGGTGGTCGTCGCGCTGGTGACCGAGCGCGGCGGGCCCACGAGCCACACCGCGATCATCGCGCGCCAGCTCGGGATCCCCTGCGTGGTCGGCACGGCGGGCGCCATGGGCCTGCGCTCGGGCACCCGCCTGCTCGTCGACGGGTCCACCGGCGTCGTCGAGCTCGACCCCGACGAGGCCGACACGGCCCGCCGGGTCGCGGCCGACCGCGAGGTCCGCGCGGCGGTCGAGGGCTGGACCGGCCCGGGGCGCACCACCGACGGCACGAGCGTGAAGATCCTGGCCAACGTCGCCGACGGCGAGAGCGCCGCGGGGGCGGCCACCGGCCCCGTCGAGGGCGTCGGGCTCTTCCGCACCGAGCTGTGCTTCCTCAACCGCACCGAGGAGCCCTCGGTCGAGGAGCAGGCCGACATCTACTCCGACGTCCTGTCGCCCTTCTCCGGTGAGCGCTACGTCGTCGTGCGCACCCTCGACGCCGGCTCCGACAAGCCGGTCGCCTTCGCCACCCACGACGGGGAGGAGAACCCCGCCCTGGGCGTGCGCGGGCTGCGGCTCTCCTTCGACAACCCCGGCCTCCTGGAGCGTCAGCTCGACGGCATCGCCGCTGCCGCGGAGCGCACCGGCACCGAGACCTGGGTGATGGCGCCCATGGTCGCCACGGTCGCCGAGGCGGCCGGGTTCGCGGAGGCGGTGCGCTCCCGCGGGCTCAAGGCCGGTGTCATGGTCGAGGTGCCCTCCGCCGCCCTGCTCGCCCACCGGATGCTCGAGGTGGTCGACTTCCTCTCGATCGGCACCAACGACCTCACGCAGTACGCCATGGCGGCCGACCGCATGGCCACCGACCTGGCGCACCTCACCGACCCGTGGCAGCCCGCGGTGCTGCAGCTGATCGCCATCACCGCCCACGCGGGCCAGGAGGCCGGCAAGCCCGTGGGCGTGTGCGGCGAGGCCGCGGCCGACCCGCTGCTGGCCTGCGCGCTGGTCGGCATGGGGGTCACCTCGCTGTCGATGGCCTCGGCCGCCGTGCGGTCGGTCGGCGCCCGCCTCGGCACCGTGTCGATGGCCACGTGCGAGGAGGCTGCGGAGGCCGCGCTGTCGGCGCCCGACCCGCAGGCCGCGCGGGCCGCGGTGCTCGCGCTGCTGGAGGGCTGAGCGGGTCCGGGCCGGGGGAGCCCGGCCCGGACCGGCTCCCCACAATGGGGGTCGCGGGTGCGGCGGTGCGCTCGCAGACTCGCTGGGTGAAGCCTGTTGCGCGCCGTGCGGTGACCGGGGCGCTCGTCGCGCTCCTCGCCCTCGCCCTGCCCCTCCTCCCGCTCCTCCCGGCGCCGGGCCCGCACCGGGCCGGGGTCGGCCCCGGCGCGGCGGCGGCGGCCGAGCCGTGGAAGCCCCCCGCGCTGGTGCGCACCATCGGCGGCACCGGTCGCGCCAGCCTCTTCCCCTGGGGCCTGGCGTGGAACCCCGTCTCGCAGCGCTGGATCGTCGGCGACTACTTCAACTACCAGGTGCGCACCTTCGACGCCGACTGGCGCTCCACCGGCGTGCTCCCGCAGCCCAGCGCGGCCTCGGGCGACCCCGAGTCGGTCCTGGCCTCGGTGGCCGTCGACCCGCGCACCGGCGAGACCTACGTCGGCAAGCCCAAGCCCGACACCCTGGCCCACTACGCCGCCGACGGCACGCGACTGCCCGACGTGGTGGTCGACCCGACGTCCGGCTCCCAGACCTACACCGCGTGGGTCACCGTCGACGACGAGGGCTACGTGTGGGTGCTCGACAGCCACCTGTGGAACACCGACGCCGACCCCTCGCGGCTGATCCGCCTGGCTCCCGGCGGGGGCGCCCAGGTCTCCTCGTGGGACCTGTCCTTCCCGGGCCAGAAGCCGGGCCAGTTCTACGGCATCGACGTGGGCTCCGACGGACGCGTCTACCTCGCCGACGCCGTCAACCGCCGGGTCCAGGTGCTCTCGCCCGACGGCACCCTGATCCGCTCGATCGGCACCTCCGGCGAGGCCGACGTGCCCGGCGCGCTCTCGGGCGACCTGCGCAGCGTGGTGGTCGACGACGAGGCCGGGCGCCTCTACGTCGTCGACGCGGTGCAGGACCAGGTCGAGGTCTTCGACCTCGAGGGCCGACCGCTGCTGCAGATCGGCGGCCACGGCACCGAGCCGGGGCGCCTCGTCGCCCCGCGCCAGCTCGCCTTCGGGCCCGAGGGCGACCTGTGGGTCAGCGAGTACGGCAACTACCGCATCCAGGCCTTCGACCCCCTGACCGGCGTCTCGCGCGGGGTCGAGCCGACCCCGCTGCCCGAGCGCCCCGGCGGGCAGCTCGGCCAGCCGCGCGACGTCGGCGTCGACCCCGCGACCGGCGAGGTCTGGGTGGCGGACTCCTGGAACCAGCGCTTCTGCCGCTACGCCGCCGACGGCACGTGGACCGGCTGCTGGGGCGGGCGCGGCAACACCCCGCCCTACGGCGTGAAGTACCCCCGCGGCATCGCCGTCGACGCCGCGCGCGACCGCGTCTGGGTGAGCAACAACGCCGGCGGCACCATCTTCGTCTACGACGACGAGGCCGGCTTCCTCTTCCAGGTCGGCGAGGAGGGCAACCGGCGCAACAACGAGCCCGGCATGCTCGAGAAGCCCTTCGGGATGGCCTTCGGCAGCGGCTACGCCTACGTCGCGGACCCCGGGTCGACCTACGAGAACAGCAGCGCCCAGGTCAAGGTGCTCGACGCCGACACCGGCGCGCAGGTCGCCACCATCGCGCGCAACGCCCGGACCGTGGCCGTCGACGAGGCCACCGGTCTGGTCTACGTCGCCGACACGGGCACCAACCAGCAGAAGATCTACGTCTACGGCCCCACCGGCGGTCCGGCGCTGCGCAGCTTCGGCGGCAGGGGCACCGCGGCCGGCAAGTTCACCGGCCTGTGGGGCGTCACCGTCTCCGACGGCGTCGTCTACGCCACCGACGAGGCGCAGTCGAGGGTGCAGGCCTTCACGACCGGCGGGGCCTTCCTGGGGCGCTGGGGCTCGGTGGGCTCGGGTCCGCTGCAGCTGCGCAACCCCGCCGGCATCACCCACGACGCGGCGGGCCTGCTCTACGTCGCGGACTCCTCCAACGACCGGGTCGTCGTGCTCGACCCGGGCCGCGCGCGCCCGGCGTACCTCTTCTCACGGCCCACGCTGACCCTGACCTCGCCGGCCACGGGCTCGGTCACGCCCGGCCCGGTGGTGGTCGAGGGCCTGGCGGGCGACGACCGGTCGCTGGCCTCGGTCGAGGTGTCGGTGCGCGACCGGGCCACGGGCCTGTGGTGGGACCCGACCACGGCGACCTGGGCGACCGCGCAGACCTGGGGTCTCGCCCCGTGGTCGGGGAGCCCCACCTCGGCCCGGTGGCGCTGGGTCTTCCCCGGCGCCGAGACCGACCACGACTACCACCTCGAGGCCCGGGCCCGCGACGCCGACGGCACGGTCTCGGCCCCGGTGCGCAGCACCGAGGTCTCGGTGCGCGAGCCCGACCAGGTGGCGCCGAGCACCACCGTGACCCCGCCCGGCACCACCCTCCTGCCCGGCACGGTCGCCCTCTCCGGCGACGCGGGCGACGACCGCGGCGTGGCCGCGGTGCGCTGGGCGGTGCAGCACGTGCGCAGCGGACGCTGGTGGACCGGCAGCGCGTGGGCGCTCGACCCGACCTGGTCGACCGCGACGCTGGCGGCCCCCGGCGCCACCGCCACCGGCTGGAGCGCGACCTGGACCCCGCCGGCCGCGGAGCAGTACGTCGTGGTCGCCCGCGCCGTCGACACCGGCGGGGGAGAGGACCCCGTCGGCGCCTCGGCGGGCTTCGTGGTCGGCCTCGCCGAGCCCGACCAGACCGGCGCGGAGACCCGGGTGACGGCACCGACCGCGGGCCAGGTGCTCCCGCCGGGCGACGTGGTCGTCACCGGCCGGGCCACCGACCTCTCGGGGGTGGGCTGGGTCGACGTGGCGCTGCAGGACCGTGCCACGGGGCTGTGGTGGGACGCCGCGACCGGGGGCTGGGGAGCCTTCACCTGGAACGACGGCGCCTCGACACCCGCCGCGCGCTTCGCCAGCCCCACCACCTGGTCGTGGACCTGGCCGGCCCTGGCGCCGGGGTCCTACCGGATGGGCGCCCGGGCGCGCGACGGCGGCGGTCGCGCCGACGCGACCCCCGCCTGGGTCGACGTGAGCGTCGGCTGACGCCCTTTTGGGGGCCCCGGTGTGCGCGCGGTAGCCTTCACCGGTTGCCCGCAGCACGTCGCACGACGTGGCCACGGGCAGCGGCACCACCTCGCACGACCTTCACACGAACACCGCCGTCCAACGGCCGCGGAACGAGAGTGCCCGGGAGAACAGGCCCCGGCGCGCCGCGCAGCGAACGCCCACCTCGGGCACGGAAGGAGACCGCATGTCGATCGGTACCGACGCGGAGACCAAGAAGAAGATCATCGCCGAGTACGCCACGACCGAGGGCGACACCGGCTCGCCCGAGGTGCAGATCGCGCTGCTGAGCCACCGCATCAGCCACCTCACCGAGCACCTCAAGCAGCACAAGCACGACCACCACAGCCGTCGTGGTCTGCTGCTGCTCGTCGGCCAGCGCCGTCGCCTGCTGAACTACCTGCAGAAGACGGAGATCGCCCGCTACCGCTCGATCGTCGAGCGTCTCGGCCTGCGTCGCTGACACCGCGTTGACGGGCGGAGCGGCTGCCCCTCGTGGGCAGCCGCTCCCTCGCATTTACGGCTCCGGGCACTACGCTCGGAGACGGAACAACTGAATCTCCACACCATCTCCACCCACCAGGAGCGACCCGCATCGTCGGCCCGGTCCTCGGTAGTGGCCCTCAGACCCGCCAGGAGGCGGACGCGCTGCGGGCCTCGATCGAAGACCGGCCCCCTCCCAGCAGCTATCGGGAGGGTCACCCACGCGGGATCCTCGTCGCAAGACGCCCGCCACCTCGAGCGGGGACGCCGCGGTCCGCTCCGCGAGCACAGAACAAGGACACCCCTTGACCGAGAACACCACGGCTGAGCCCGTGATCTCCGCCGTCGAGACCGTCATCGACAACGGTCCCTTCGGCACCCGCACCGTCAAGTTCGAGACCGGGCTGCTGGCCCGCCAGGCCGCCGGCTCCGTCACGGCCTACCTCGACGACGACACGATGCTGCTCTCCGCGACCACCGCGGGCAAGCACCCCAAGGACCACTTCGACTTCTTCCCCCTGACGATCGACGTCGAGGAGCGGATGTACGCCGCGGGCCAGATCCCCGGCTCCTTCTTCCGCTCCGAGGGTCGTCCGGGCGAGGACGCCATCCTCACCTGCCGCCTCATCGACCGCCCGCTGCGCCCGACCTTCAAGAAGGGGCTGCGCAACGAGGTCCAGGTCGTCATCACGGTGATGGCGCTCAACCCCGACACCCCCTACGACGTGCTGGCCATCAACGCCGCGTCGATCTCCACCCAGCTCTCGGGCCTGCCCTTCTCCGGCCCGGTCGGCGGCGTGCGCGTCGCCCTCATCGACGGCCGCTGGGTCGCCTTCCCGAAGCACTCCGAGCTCGAGCGCGCCGTCTTCGACATGGTCGTCGCCGGCCGCGTGACCGAGACCGGCGACGTCGCCATCATGATGGTCGAGGCCGAGGCCACCGAGCAGACCTGGACCCTGGTCCAGGGCGGCGTGCAGGCCCCGACCGAGGAGATCGTCGCCGGCGGTCTCGACGCGGCCAAGCCCTTCATCAAGCAGCTGGTCGAGGCGCAGGTCGAGCTGGCCAACGTGGCCGCCAAGCCCGTGCAGGAGTTCCCGATCTTCCTCGACTACGAGGACGACGTCTACGCCGCCGTCGAGGCCGCCGCGCAGTCCGACGTGGCCGCCGCGATGACCATCGGCGACAAGCAGGAGCGCGAGGCCAAGACCGACGAGGTCAAGGCCGCCGTCCTGGAGAAGCTCGCCGGCCAGTTCGAGGGTCGCGAGAAGGAGCTCGGCGCCGCCTTCCGCTCGCTGACCAAGTCGCTGGTGCGCGAGCGCGTCCTGCGCGACAAGGTCCGCATCGACGGTCGCGGCCTGGCCGACATCCGCCCGCTGCACGCCGAGGTCGGCGTGATCCCGCGCGTGCACGGCTCCTCGCTCTTCGAGCGCGGCGAGACCCAGATCCTGGGTGTCACCACCCTCGACATGCTCAAGATGGAGCAGCAGCTCGACACCCTCTCCCCGGAGAAGTCGCGCCGCTACATGCACAAGTACGTCTTCCCGCCGTTCTCCACCGGCGAGACCGGCCGCGTGGGCTCGCCCAAGCGCCGCGAGGTCGGCCACGGTGCGCTCGCGCGCCGCGCCCTGCTGCCCGTGCTGCCCACCCGCGAGGAGTTCCCCTATGCGATCCGCCAGCTCTCCGAGGCCATGGGCTCCAACGGCTCCACCTCGATGGGCTCGGTCTGCGCCTCGACGATGTCGCTGCTCCAGGCCGGCGTGCCGCTGCGCGCCGCCGTCGCCGGCATCGCGATGGGCCTCATCTCCGGCGAGGTCGACGGCTCGACGCAGTACGTCGCGCTGACCGACATCCTCGGCGCCGAGGACGCCTTCGGCGACATGGACTTCAAGGTCGCCGGCACGCGCGAGTTCGTCACCGCCCTGCAGCTCGACACCAAGCTCGACGGCATCCCCGCCGAGGTGCTCGCCGCGGCCCTGACCCAGGCCCGCGACGCGCGCCTGGCCATCCTCGACGTCATGGCCGAGGCCATCGACGAGCCCGAGGAGATGGCCGAGACCGCGCCGCGCATCATCACCGTGCGCGTGCCCGTCGACAAGATCGGCGAGGTCATCGGCCCGAAGGGCAAGATGATCAACCAGATCCAGGACGACACCGGCGCCTCGATCTCCATCGAGGACGACGGCACCGTCTACATCGGCGCCACCAGCGGTGCCGCCGCCGACGCCGCGAAGGCCGCGATCAACGCGATCGGCAACCCGACGATGCCCGAGGTCGGCGAGCGCTACCTCGGCACCGTCGTGAAGACGACGAACTTCGGCGCCTTCGTGTCGCTGATGCCGGGCAAGGACGGGCTGCTGCACATCAGCAAGCTGCGCGGCCTGGCCGGCGGCAAGCGCGTCGACGCCGTCGAGGACGTCGTCGCGGTGGGCCAGAAGGTCCAGGTCCAGATCGCCGAGATCGACGACCGCGGCAAGCTCTCCCTGATCCCCGTGGTCGAGGAGACCGAGGGCGGCGACGACGCCGCCGCGGAGACCGCCCCCGAGGAGGCCTGACCCTTCGTGGTTGCTGCACCCCGGTCGACCCGCCCGAGCACCTCGGGCGGGTCGACCGCTTCCCAGGCCGGTGCGCCCGGCCCCCTCGCCCCGTCCGACCGTGGGCTCGCCGCCCGCGGCACGGGCACGGCCCACACGCTGCAGACCGTCACCGACGCCGCGGGCGCCGTGGTGTCGCTGGTGCGGCGTACGGTCCTGCCCGGGGGTCTGCGGGTCATCACCGAGCACATGGCCGGGGTCCGCTCGGCCAGCATCGGGGTGTGGGTCGGCGTCGGCTCCCGCGACGAGGACGACACCCTGCACGGCTGCTCGCACTTCCTCGAGCACCTGCTCTTCAAGGGCACCGCGGAGCGCTCGGCGCTGGACATCTCCATCGCGCTCGACGCGGTGGGCGGTGAGTTCAACGCCTTCACCGCCAAGGAGTACACCTGCTTCCACGCCCGGGTGCTCGACGACGACCTGCCCCTGGCCGTCGACGTGCTCGGCGACATGATCACCGCCAGCCGCATCGACGCCGACGACGTCGAGGCCGAGCGCGACGTCATCCTCGACGAGATCGCGATGCACGACGACGACCCCGACGACGTGGTGCACAACCTCTTCGCCGAGCAGGCGTGGGGCTCCACCTCACCGCTGGGCCGCTCGATCGCGGGCACGGAGGAGTCGATCACCGCGATGACGCGCGAGCGCATCGTGGCCTTCTACCGGCGCCACTACCGCCCCGCCACCATGGTGGTCGCGGTGGCCGGCAACGTCGACCACGACGTGGTCGTGGCGCAGGTCGAGGCCGCCTTCGGCCGCGGGGGGTTCCTCGACGGCGACGAGGAGCCGGTGACCCTGGCCCCGGGCGGCGCGGACGACGCGGCCGGCGGGCGGGCCCTGCTGCCCGTGCGCCCCGGCACGGTGGCCACGACCCGCCCCTTCGAGCAGGTCAACGTCGTGCTCGGCATGGAGGGCATCACCCGCAACGACCCCCGCCGCTTCGCGCTCGGGGTCATCAACACCGCCCTGGGCGGCGGCACCTCCAGCCGGCTCTTCCAGGAGGTGCGGGAGCGTCGCGGACTGGCCTACTCGGTCTACTCCTTCGAGAGCCACCACCTCGACTCCGGCCTGGTCGGGGTCTCGGTGGGCTGCCTGCCGGCCAAGCTCGACGACGTGCTCGCCGTGGTGCGCGCCGAGCTGGCCCGGGTGGCCGCCGAGGGCATCACCGCCGAGGAGCTCGAGCGCGGCAAGGGCATGCTCCGCGGCGGCCTCGTGCTGGGCCTGGAGGACTCCGGCTCGCGGATGTCACGGCTGGGCAAGGCCGAGCTGGTCTACGACGAGCTGCTCGGCATCGACGAGGTCATCGAGCGCATCGACGCGGTGACCCTGGAGGAGACCCGGCGGATCGCGGCCGAGATCTTCGCCCGCCCCGAGATCCTCGCGGTGGTCGGGCCGGCCTGAGCCGGCCCCGTCCCGCGCGCCCTGCGGCGGGCGGCGTCGTCGGGCGGCGCGCTCAGCGCCGTCCGACGATGCCGACCACCGAGGGCACCTTGCGCTGCACGACCTGCACGCGGAAGCCGCCCTCGGCGAGCGCGGCGGAGCACTTCTCGACGATGGTCGGGACCTCCTCGGGGCGCGTGGCCTCGAAGAAGAGGTAGACCGCGCCGCCCGGCACGACCCGCTCGTGCAGCAGCGCGATCTCGTCGGCGCAGTCGCGCACCCAGAAGAGGTTGACGTTGAAGGCGTAGACCTTGTTCAGGCGCTTGACCGGCACCCGCAGGGTGGCCAGGTCGATCTGGCGCACGGTGAGGCGCCCCGACTCGACGTAGCGCGCGCAGCGGCGCTTGGTGCGGTCGACGCCGGACTCCGAGCGGTCGATCGCGAAGAGCTTGCCGGTCTCCAGCCGGCTGCAGATCAGCTCCGCGCCCGCGCCGGGTCCGCAGCCGATCTCGAGCACGTGGTCACCCGGCTGGACGTCCATGAGGTCGACCGACCAGCGGATCCGGGCCGGGATCGTCTGCAGCACCATGGGGGCAAGACTGCCAGAAGTCCGCGAGCGCGTGGCCGGTAGGTTGGCGCCGTGGAAGCAGCGCAGTCGCAGGACGGTCGGCAGGGGCACGCCCCGGGAGCCCTGAGGGTCGGTGTGCTCGGCGCGCGCGGCAAGGTCGGCAGCGCCGTCTGCGCCGCGGTGCGCGGGGCCGAGGGCCTCGAGCTCGTCGCGCAGGTCGACGCCGGCGACTCCCTCGACGTGCTGGCCGAGCAGCGGGTCGAGGCCGTTGTCGACTTCACCCACCCCGACGTGGTCATGGGCAACCTCGAGCGCTGCGTCGCCGAGGGCGTCCACGCCGTGGTCGGCACCACGGGCTTCGACGAGGAGCGCCTGGCCACGCTGCGCGGCTGGCTGGAGGACTCCCCGGGCACCGGGGTGCTCATCGCCCCCAACTTCTCCATCGGGGCGGTGCTGATGATGCGCTTCGCGGCCCTGGCGGCGCCGCACTACGAGTCGGTCGAGATCGTCGAGCTGCACCACCCCGACAAGGCCGACGCCCCCTCCGGCACGGCCCGTCGTACGGCGGAGCTCGTCGCCGCCGCCCGCCGCGAGGCGGGGCTGGGCCCTGCGCCCGACGCGACGTCGACCGCCCTCGACGGGGCCCGCGGGGCCGACGTCGACGGCGTGCCGGTCCACGCCCTGCGGGTGCGCGGTGTCGTGGCCCACCAGGAGGTCGTGCTCGGCGGCGTGGGGGAGACCCTCACCATCCGCCACGACTCCCTCGACCGGGCCTCCTTCACCCCCGGGGTGCTGGCCTCCCTGCGCGTCATCGGGTCGCGCCCGGGCCTCACGGTGGGGCTGGAGCACCTGCTCGACCTGGGTTGAGGGTCGACGGGGGGTCGACCGGCCCCGGGGCCGGACCGACACCCGAGGGGCCGGGCGCCGCTGGCCGGCGATCCGTCCGCAGGCCCGCGCTGACGCGGCGTCGCGGACATCTGCAGGTTCGTGCGATGCACGAACCTGAGGTGCGGCGCCGGTTCCGCGCCCGCTCCCCGCTTGGCAGGGTCGTCCCCGACGCCGTCCCTCCGGACGGCGCAGGCGAGAGGGATGCACGCATGAGAAGGACCACGGGGATCGCGGCGGCCGCAGTGCTGGCGCTGGGGGCGCTCGGCGCCCAGACCACCGGCGCGCTCGCGGGCCCCGGGGAGGGCCCGTCCGCCGGCCCCGCCGCGGGCGGCACGGTGCAGCAGCTCGACGGCGCCACCGGCGCGGCGCGCGACGCGGTCGCGGCGCTCGCCGCCCACCCGCGCGCCGCGCTCGACGCCCCGGGCCAGCAGGTGCGCGCCACCCAGACGATGCTCGACCCCAGCGGCGCCACCCACGTGCGCATGGAGCGCACCTACCGCGGCCTGCCCGTGCTGGGCGGTGACCTGGTGGTCCACCAGGGGGCCTCCGACGCCTGGCGCGGCGTGAGCCAGTCGCTCGACACCCCCCTCGACCTGTCGGTCACGCCCACCGTCGCGGCCTCCCGTGCCGCCGCGCGGGCCACCGCCCCGGCGGCCGGCACCCGCTCGATCGCCCGCATGGAGGTCTCCGCCGACCAGGCTCCCCGCCTGGTCGTCGACGCCCTGGCCGGCACGCCCCGCCTCGCGTGGGAGGTCGTCACGACCGGTCGCCAGGACGACGGCACCCCCAGCCGTCTGGCCAGCTACGTCGACGCCCGCACCGGGCAGGTGCTGCGGCGCGAGGAGCAGATCCAGACCGTCGACGGCTCCGGCCAGTCGCTCTACGGCGGCACGGTGCCGCTGCAGGTCGCCCCCGCGGGGTCGGCGTACGAGCTGCGCGACGTGACCCGCGGCGGCACCTACACCGTCGACCTCGCGGGCAAGCAGGACTCCGCCCTGTGCGGTGTGCTCGGCGTCGGCTGCGCCACCGGCAAGGTCGTCTCCAGCCCCACGACGAGCTTCGGCAACGGCACGACCAGCGACCCCGACTCCGCCGGCGTCGACGCGCAGTACGGCACCGACGTCACGTGGGACTACTACTCCGACGTGCACGGTCGCGAGGGCATCTTCGGCGACGGCTCGGGGTCCTTCAACCGGGTCCACTACGGCAAGAACTACGTCAACGCCTTCTGGGACGGCGAGAAGATGACCTACGGCGACGGTGACGGCACCAACTTCGGTCCGCTCGTCTCCCTCGACGTCGCGGGCCACGAGATGTCCCACGGCGTCACCGAGAACACCGCCGGCCTGACCTACTCGGGGGAGTCGGGCGGTCTCAACGAGGCCACCTCCGACATCTTCGGCACCATGGTCGAGTTCTACGCCGCCAACCCCGCCGACCCGGGCGACTACCTGATCGGCGAGGAGTTCGACCTGAAGGAGAAGGTCGGCTTCCGGCGCATGGACGACCCGATCGCCGACGGCAGCTCGCCGAACTGCTACTCCGCCGACACCAAGAACCTCGACGTCCACTACTCCTCGGGCGTGGGCAACCACTTCTTCTACCTGCTCGCCGAGGGCTCGGGTGCGAAGACGATCGGCGGGGTCGCGCACCGCTCGACGACCTGCGACGGCTCCACGGTCACCGGCATCGGCCGCGACCAGGCCGACGCGATCTGGTTCCGCGCGCTGACGGTCTACATGACCTCCGGCACCACCTACACGCAGGCCCGGGCGGCGACGCTGTCCGCCGCCCGCGACCTCTACGGCGCCGGGAGCGCCCAGGAGTCGGCGGTGGCCGCGGCCTGGAGCGCCGTGAGCGTGGCCTGACCCGGCACGCCCCCTGACCGTGGGCTCGTGCCGGACGGAAACGGCACGGTCCCACCTGGTCGCGGACCCGGTCCTCCGTGGGGGAGGGACCGGACGCGACGAAGGCCCGCACCCCTCGGGGTGCGGGCCTTCATCTGTCCCTGTGTCGCTGACCGTCGGCCCGCTCAGGGCTCGACGGTGACCTTGATGGCCTCGCCGGCCTTGACGATCGCGAAGGCGTCGAGGGCGCGCTCGAGCGGCACGTGCTCGGTGATGAGGTCCTTGACCGGCACCTGACCGGTGGAGATGTACTCCAGCGCGCGCTTGTTGTGCTCGGGGGCCGATCCGTTGGCGCCGTGGATGTGCAGCTGGCGGTAGTGCACGACGTTGGAGTCGCAGGTGATGGTCGGGTCGGTCTTGGGCAGCCCGCCGAAGAAGGAGATGCGGCCGTTGCGCGCGGCCATGGCGATGGCCTGCTCCTGGGTGACGTTGGCCGCGGTGGCGGTGATGATGACGTCGGCGCCGCGACCGTCGGTGAGCTCCATGACCCGCTCCACGACGTCGACCTCGGCGCCGTTGATGACCTCGTCGGGCTGCACCGCGTCGGCCGACATCGCGAGGCGGGCGGCGTTGACGTCGACGAGGAAGACCTTGCCGACCTTGTGCACGCCGCGGGCGATGCGGATGTGCATGCAGCCGATCGGGCCGGCGCCGAAGACCACGAGGGTGTCGCCCTCCTCGATGTCGAGCAGCTCCTGGGCGTTGATGGCGCAGGCGAAGGGCTCGGCGGCCGAGGCCTCGTCGTAGCCGACGTTGTCGGGGATGCGGTTGAGCCCGTCGACCTTGAGCACCTGCTGCGGCACGATCATGTACTCGGCGAAGCCGCCGTCGTACTGGTAGCCGACCGAGGTCTGGTTCTGGCAGACCGCCATCCACCCCTTGCGGCACTCGTGGCACTCCCCGCACGGCACGGCGGCGATGACCTGGGCCCGGTCGCCGACGGCCCAGCTGCTGCCGTAGGTGGCGTTGACGTCGGCACCGACCTCCACGACCTCGCCGGCGATCTCGTGGCCGATGGTGCGCGGGGGAGTGAGGTTCTGGTGGCCGTTGTGGAAGATCTTCACGTCGGTGCCGCAGGTGGAGCAGTTCTTCACCTTGAGCTTGACCTCGCCGGGCCCGCACTCGGGCTCGGGCACGTCCTCGAGCCGGACGTCCTCGGGGGCGTAGAACCGCAGGGCCTTCATGTGTCTCCTCCAGGGGTGCTGTCGACGGGAGTGACCGCGGTCACCCACGGATCACCCTAGACCTCGGCCGCGGGGCCGGGGCTCGCGCCGACCCTACCCGCGTTTGTGTGGAAACGCACCCGCTTGTGTTGGTTTGTTGCTTGACGGGCCTCGGAGGTCGGGGTATAAACAACGAAACGAAGGTGGGTGACCGCGGTCACAGATCGCCCGACCCGCCTCGACACGGGATCCCGGCTCGGCCGGGCTGTTCGAGAGAAGGCGCCATGGCCAGCACCACCCACACAGCACCCGGAAGGTCGGGGGCACGCGTCCACGTCCAGCGGTTCGGGACCTTCCTGTCCAACATGGTCCTGCCCAACATCGGGGCCTTCATCGCCTGGGGGCTGATCACGGCCCTGTTCATCGAGGCCGGCTGGATCACCCTCATCGGCGACAAGCTGGGCTACTCGGGCGGCTACGGCTTCGTCGAGGACCTCGGCGCCTGGGGGTCCGGCGCCGACGGCACCGGGATCGTCGGCCCGATGATCACCTACCTGCTGCCGCTGCTCATCGGCTACACCGGCGGCAAGATGATGTACGACGGCAACATGCGCGGCGGCGTGGTCGGCGCCATCGCCACCATGGGTGCCATCACCGGCGCCAGCGTGCCGATGTTCCTCGGGGCCATGGTGATGGGCCCGCTGGGCGGCTGGTCGATGCGCAAGCTCGACGCGCTGTGGGACGGCAAGATCCGCCCCGGCTTCGAGATGCTCGTCAACAACTTCTCCGCCGGCATCTGGGGCGGCTTCCTCGCCATCATCGGCTTCGTGGTGGCCGGACCCTTCGTGGAGGCCTTCAGCGACGCGGCTTCCAACGTCATCGACACCCTGGTCGAGAACAACCTGCTCCCACTGACGTCGATCTTCATCGAGCCGGCCAAGATCCTCTTCCTCAACAACGCCGTCAACCAGGGCATCCTCACCCCGCTCGGCACGTCCGAGGCCGCCGAGAACGGCAAGTCGATCCTCTTCCTGCTCGAGGCCAACCCCGGCCCGGGCCTCGGTCTGCTGCTGGCCTTCATGTTCTTCGGCAAGGGTGCGGCCAAGGCCTCGGCCCCCGGCGCCATCGTCATTCAGTTCATCGGCGGCATCCACGAGATCTACTTCCCCTACGTGCTGATGAAGCCGATCCTGGTGCTCGCGGTGATCTCCGGCGGCATGGCCGGTATCGCCACCAACCTGGTCTTCGACTCCGGCCTGCGCTCGCCGGCCTCGCCCGGCTCGATCATCGCGGTGTGGGCGGCAGCCCCGCCCAGCAGCCTGCTCGGGGTCACGGCCTCGGTCGTCGTGGCCGCGGGCGTGTCGTTCCTCGTCGCCTCCTTCCTGCTCAAGCTCGACCGCTCCGAGGACGCCGGCGACCTCGCCGCGGCCACCGCGGACATGGAGGCCCGCAAGGGCAAGAAGTCGTCGGTGGCCTCCGCGCTGACCGGTCCGGGTGCGGGCACCGGGGCGATCCACTCGATCGTCTTCGCCTGCGACGCCGGCATGGGCTCCTCCGCGATGGGCGCCTCGGTGCTGCGCAAGAAGGTCCAGGCCGCCGGCTTCTCCGACGTCAGCGTCACCAACAAGGCGATCTCCAACCTGCGCGACGACGTCGACCTCGTGGTCTCCCACCAGGACCTCACCGACCGGGCCCGGCAGCGCAGCGGCTCGGCCCTCCACGTGTCGGTCGACAACTTCATGCAGAGCCCCGCCTACGACGAGATCGTCGACCTGCTGCGCCAGCGCAACGGCGCGGGCGGTGCCCCGACCCCGGCGTCGGCGGAGGAGGAGGGCGCCCTCGGCGGCGCGCTCCTGGCGCGCGAGTCGATCGTGCTCGACGGCACGGCCCGCACCCGCGACGACGCCATCACCGAGGCCGGCCGACTGCTCGTCGCCGCCGGGGCCGCGGAGCCGGCGTACGTGGAGGCGATGCACGAGCGCGAGGCGTCGGTGTCCACCTTCATGGGCAACGGCCTGGCCATCCCGCACGGCACCAACGAGGCCAAGTCCTCGGTGCACCGCACCGCGATCTCGCTCGTGCGCTACTCCGACGGGCTGGACTGGAAGGGCAAGGAGGTGCGCTTCGTCGTGGGCATCGCCGCCGTCGGCAAGGACCACCTCAAGCTGCTGGGTCGCATCGCCGAGGTGTTCCTCGACGACGACCAGGTCGCCCGGCTGGAGCGGGCCTCCACCACCGACGAGGTGCTCGAGGTGCTCGGCCAGGTCCAGCCCGCCTGACCCGGCCTGGTCGCGCCCCTGCCCGACCACGCACGGCCCCCGGCTCCGGCCGGGGGCCGTCGTGCGTCGCGGCGCCCGGTGACCAGGTGTGGCCGGGCGGTCAGACGGCCAGGCGCAGGAGTGCTGCGGTCGCCGCGGCCCCGACCACGACGACGAGGAAGGGCGCCCGGGCCAGGAGCAGCAGCACCGCCGCGCCCAGACCGGCCAGGCGGGCGTCGACCTCGAGCCGCCGGTCGCCGGCCAGCACCTGCACGGCGACGAGCGCGGCCAGCAGCGCCACCGGCAGCAGGTCGGCCACCCGCCGCACGACCGGACGCTCCAGCACCCGCTCGGGCACCGAGAGCCCGGCCAGCTTGAGCAGGTAGCAGCCCACGCCCGCGCCCAGCACGGCGAGCCACGTCGCGCTCACGACGCCGCCCCCGCTGCCGCCCCCGGGGCCGTCCCCGGGTCGGGCCGGTCGCGGCGCAGCACGCCGACCAGCAGCGCCACCCCGCCCGCGACGAGCACGGGCACGCCTGCGGCCGTGAGGGGTACGGCGCCCAGCGCCACACCGGCCGCGGCGAGCGCCACCAGGCGGGTCGGCAGGTCGTGCAGCCGCGGCCAGAGCAGGGCCAGGAACGCCGCACCCACCGCGGCGTCGAGGCCGAGGGCGCGGGGGTCGCCGAGCGACCCGCCGGCGAGGGCGCCGAGGAGGGTGGCGAGGTTCCACAGCGCGAAGACGGCCAGGCCGGTCGACAGGAACCCCAGACGGGCGAGCGCGGTCGTGGGGCGCGCCACCGCCATCGCGGTCGACTCGTCGATCAGCAGGTGGGCGGCCAGCGCCCGGCGACGCCCGCGCCAGGCCAGCAGCGGGGCGAGGCGCAGCCCGTAGAGGGTGTTGCGGGTGCCGAGCAGCAGCGCGGTGACCGCACCCGAGACGGGGCTGCCGCCGACGGCGAGCACGCCGACGAGCGCGAACTGCGAGGCCCCGGTGAACATCAGCAGCGACAGGACGCAGGTCTGGGCCACGTCCAGCCCCGACGCGACCGACACCGCGCCGAAGGAGAGGCCGTAGGCGCCGGTGGCGAGCCCGATGCCGAGGCCGTCGCGCACGATCGCGCGCCGCTGGGCACGCTCACGGCCCGGCTCCTGGCCCGGTCCTCCGACCGGCTCCCCGGTGGGCTCGTGGGCCGCGGGAGGCTGCCCGCCGTCGCCGGGTGGGGTGGTCACGGGCGCCGCGTCAGACCAGCGAGGTGTGCAGCCGCACCTGCGAGACCACGGTGGTGCCGTCGCCGGTGAGGTCGAGGCGGCGGTGGGCGCCGTCGGCGGCCCAGCCCGCGCCCACCAGGAAGGCCCGCAGGGCGTCGTCGGCCGCCACCGACCACAGCACGGCGCGGGTGAAGCGGTCGGCCTGCAGGGTCTCGGCCGCCGCCTGCAGCAGCCGCGACCCGTGGCCGCGCCCGCGGTCGGCCGCGGCCACGACGAGCTCGACGACCTCCGCGTCGGCCACCGGGTCGCAGTCGGGGTCGGCGGCGGGGGTGAGCACGACGAAGCCGGTGGGCCGGTTGCGCTCGAGGGCGACGAGCACGCGGTTGCGGGCGTCGGCGGGGCGGGCCAGCGACCGGGCCCAGGTCTCGGCCGCGGCCGCCTCCGCCTCGGGGCCGCTCGGCAGCGCGTCGACCGGCACGGCCCCGGCGTACAGGTCGGGCCAGGCGCGCAGCTGGAGGGCGGCGATGGCGGCGGCGTCGTCGGCCCACGCCACCCGCACGGACACGTCGGGGCCGGCAGAGGTCATGGCGCGATCCTCGCAGCACCCGGCGGCCCCGGGCCGTTGCCCCCCGGGTCTAGGGTCGGAGCCATGGAGATTCGTAACCTCGGAAAGAGCGGCCTGAAGATCTCGGCCATCTCGTACGGCAACTGGCTCACCCACGGCTCGCAGGTCGAGGAGGACGCCGCCCTGGCCTGTGTGCGGCAGGCGCTGGAGGAGGGCATCACGACCTTCGACACCGCCGACGTCTACGCCAACACCGCCGCGGAGAGCGTGCTCGGCCGGGCGCTCGCCGGCGAGCGGCGCGAGGGCCTGGAGATCTTCACCAAGGTCTACTGGCCCACCGGCCCCGGCGCCCACAACGACCACGGCCTGTCGCGCAAGCACATCATGGAGTCGATCGACGGCTCGCTCTCGCGCCTCGGCACCGACTACGTCGACCTCTACCAGGCCCACCGCTACGACTACGAGACCCCGCTCGAGGAGACGATGGAGGCCTTCGCCGACGTCGTCCACTCCGGCAAGGCGCTCTACATCGGCGTCTCGGAGTGGCGCGCGGAGGAGATCCGGGCCGCCCACGCGCTGGCCCGCGAGCTGCGCATCCCCTTCGTCTCCAACCAGCCGCAGTACAACATGCTCTGGCGCGTCATCGAGTCGGAGGTCGTGCCGACCTCGGAGGAGCTCGGCATCGGCCAGGTCGTCTGGTCGCCGATCGCGCAGGGCGTGCTCACCGGCAAGTACAAGCCCGGCCAGGACGCCCCCGCCGGCTCGCGCGCCACCGACAGCAAGGGCGGCGCCGACATGATCAGCCGCTGGATGAAGGACGACGTGCTCGAGCGCGTGCAGCAGCTGCAGCCCATCGCCGACGAGGCCGGCCTGACCCTGGCCCAGCTGGCGATCGCCTGGGTGCTGCACAACCCCAACGTCTCCTCCGCGATCATCGGGGCCAGCCGCCCCGAGCAGGTCACCGACAACGTCAAGGCCGCCGGCGTGAGGCTGGAGGACGAGGCGCTGCGCCGCATCGACGAGGTGCTCGACCCCGTCGTCGAGCGCGACCCCGCCAAGACCCAGTCGCCGAGGACCCGGGACTTCTCCGACCGCTGAGCCCCGACCGCCCTGGGGCGTCGCCGCCCCGGACGCGCACCGCCCCCCGACGCGCACCGCCCCCCGACCGGCTCGGTCGGGGGGCGGTGTCGTGCCGGGGTGTGGCGCCGGGGCTGCCGGGTCAGCGGTAGTGCTCGGGCAGGCTCTGGCCGAGCTTCACCTTCGCCTTGGGCAGCCGCATGAACTTCATCTGCAGCGCGCGGGTGAGCGCGTAGTACGTCGTGCCCTTGAGCGCGGTGTCGGGGAAGCGTCGCTTGAGCTCGCGTCGCATCTTGAAGCGCAGGAAGACCATGTCGAGCACGACGAGCAGCAGCGTGCCGAAGAGGATGGTGTTGCCGATGCCGGCCAGCGTCGCGTTGCCCGAGTAGGTGAGGATCATCGTGATGATCAGCAGCGGGATCATCAGCTCGATGAAGGAGAAGCGCACGTCGACGAAGTCGCGGATGAAGCTGCGCACGGGCCCCCGGTCGCGGGCCAGGAAGTAGCGCTCGTCGCCCTCCTTCATCGCCTTGCGGACCTTCTGGCTCGACTCCACGCGGGCGGCGCGCTGGGCCTGGGCCTGCTCGCGTCGCGTGCGCGGCACCTTGGCGCGGGCACGGGCGGCGGCCTCGGCCTCCTTGCGGGTGGGCGTCGGGCGCCCCTTGCCGCCGGGCTTGACGACCGGCGGCGCCTCGGTGGTGGTGTCGGACTTGCTGCGACCAAACAACGCGGTGACCTCGTGACGGGCGGGGAGCGGACGGAGAGGGTGCTGAGCGTGAGGGCGGCCCCGCGCACCTGCCCGGTGCCAGCCTACCGGCGTCGTGGCGCCGTCGGCGGTGCGGTGGCAGTGCGGTGACGGTGTGCCGGGGGTGCTGCCCGGCCGCCCGTGCGTGCCCGTGCCCCGGTGGCCGTGGCCGGTGTTGCCGCGCGGCCGTAGGGTGAGCACCACAGCCGCACCCGTCCGGAAGAGGGACCAGCACCCCATGAGCCTCATGAAGCGCATCAGCCTGATCTTCAGGTCGAAGGCCAACACCGCCCTCGACCGTGCGGAGGACCCCCGCGAGACGCTGGACTACAGCTACCAGCGCCAGCTCGACCTGCTCTCGAAGGTCCGCCGCGGCGTGGCCGACGTCGCCACCAGCCGCAAGCGGGTCGAGCTGCAGGTCAACCAGCTCGAGCAGCAGGGCGCCAAGCTCCAGGGCCAGGCCCAGAAGGCCATCGACATGGGCCGCGAGGACCTCGCCCGCGAGGCGCTCACGCGCAAGTCGGCCCTCAACGGCCAGATCGACGACCTCAAGGCCCAGCACGCGCAGCTCCAGGGTGAGGAGGAGAAGCTGACCCTCGCCCAGCAGCGCCTGCAGGCCAAGGTCGAGTCCTTCCGCACCCGCAAGGAGACGATCAAGGCCACCTACACCGCCGCCGAGGCCCAGACCCGCATCAACGAGGCGATGTCGGGCATCGGCGAGGAGATGGGCGACATCGGCCTGGCCATGCAGCGCGCCGAGGACAAGACCGCGCAGATGCAGGCCCGCGCCGGCGCCATCGACGAGCTGATCGCCTCCGGTGCGCTCGACGACGCCAGCTCCCTCAACCGCGGCGACGACATCAGCCGCGAGCTCGACGCGATGAGCTCGCAGTCCGACGTCGAGGCCGAGCTCGCCCGGCTCAAGGGCGTCTCCGCCCCCGCGCAGCCGCAGGCCATCGAGGGCGGCGACGGCGGCGACATCCTCGCCGCCGAGCCGCAGAGGGCCGAGCAGCCGCGGGACGGCCAGGCATGATCGTCCGCATCCTCGGCGAGGGGCAGTACGACGTCGCCGACAACGCCCTCGACCGTCTCAACGCGCTCGACGCCGCGGTGGAGACCGCCGTCGAGGCCGGCGACGAGGACGCCTTCGCGCCGGCGCTGCACGCCCTGCTCGAGGGCGTGCGCACCGTCGGCGTGGCCCACGCCCTCGACAGCCTCGACGAGTCCGACCTCATCCTCCCGCCCGCCGACGCCAGCCTGGCCGAGGTGCGCGAGATGCTGGCCGACGACGGGCTCATCCCCGGCTGACCCGCCGTGGGGCCCGTCCTCCCGCCCCAGGCCGCTCACAGGGTCCTCTTGGGCAGGTCGGGGACACTGGGGTCATGGCCCACTCCCGCTTCGTCAAGGACCGCGGCCTCACCGCGCGGATGACCCTCGTGATGTTCCTGCTCGGGCTGCTCTTCGTGGTGCTCGTCGTCGGGCTGATGGCGGCCTTCCGCAGCCCGGGGCTCGGTCTGCTCATCGGCGTCGCCGGCCTCGGGCTGGTGTGGTGGCAGTGGTACTCCTCCGACACCGTGGCGATGAAGGCCATGCGGGCCCGCGAGGTCACCCCGCAGCAGGCCCCCGAGCTGCACGGCATGATCGACCGGCTGTGCGCCCTGGCCGACATGCCGAAGCCGCGGGTCGGCATCGCCGACAACCGGCTGCCCAACGCCTTCGCCACCGGCCGGTCCCCGGAGCGCGCGGTCGTGGTCGTCACCACCGGCATCATGCAGACCCTGAACGCCGAGGAGCTGGAGGGCGTGCTCGCCCACGAGCTCTCCCACGTCGCGCACCGCGACGTGCTGGTGATGACCGCGGCCTCCTCGGCCGGCATCCTCGCCGGCACCCTCACCCAGGGCGCGCAGTACGGCGCGATCTTCGGCGGCGGGCGCCGCGACAACAACAACGGGCTCCCGGTGTGGCTGCTCGTGCTGCTGGTCAGCGTGGTCACCTACGCCGTGAGCTTCGTGCTCATCAAGGTCCTCTCGCGCTACCGCGAGCTCTCGGCCGACCGCTCGGGGGCCTACCTCACGATGAACCCCCAGGGACTGGCCTCCGCGCTGCAGAAGATCACCGGCGAGATCAACACGATCCCGCAGAAGGACCTGCGCGCCTCGCAGTCGATGAACGCCTTCTTCATCGCCCCCGCCGTGCGTGGCGCCTCGCTGAAGACCCTCACCAGCACCCACCCCTCCCTCGAGCAGCGCCTCGAGCAGCTGGCCCGCATCCAGGCCGAGCTCGGTCGGCCGGCGCTCTGATGGGCTTCCTCGACGCGATCCTGGGGCGCACCACCCCCAAGCAGGCCAACCTCGACGCGCTCTTCCTCGTGCCCAGCGCGGCGATCACCCTGCAGGCCTCGGCCGGTCTGCGGCCCACCGGCTCCGGGGCGGTGTGCTACCGCGCCGCCGGCGGTGCCGCCTTCGGGCAGGTCGAGGCCGACATCCTCGCGCTGCTGCGCGACGCCCCGGACGCTCCCGAGGTGCGCACCAGCCGCGACGAGTTCGGCTTCACCTGGCTGGTCGTCGACGACGACCCCGACGACGTCGCGGGACTGTGCACCGACCTCCACGCGGTCAACACGACCCTGGAGGCCCACGGGTTCGGTCCCGGGCTGCTGTGCTCCCTGGTGCCCTTCCAGGACGCCTCCGGGCGTCGGGTGGGGCTGGTCTACCTCTACAAGCAGGGGACCTTCTACCCCTTCGCCCCGTCGGGTCCGCAGCAGCGCGACAACCTCACCGAGATCTCCCTGCGCGAGACCCTGGCCGGCGAGCTGCCCGTGGAGAAGGACATGTCGCGCTGGCTCGCGGTCTGGGGCGCACCGGGCCTGTGACCCCGCGGCCCCGACCCGGCCGTACGCCGCACACGCGTGCTCCCAGGCACTAGGGTCTGCCCCAGGACCCATCCACCGCGCCCACGTCCCCCCGCGGGGGCCGCGGTCTCACCCCCCAGGAGCGTCGTGTCCCTCTCGGAGCAGTCCCGGCCCCACCCCGCGCCGCCGGTGGCGCCGGACGGCGACGGCTCGGCCCTCGACCGCCAGCGCGTGGTGGAGATCGACCGCTACCAGGTGCTCGTCGACCCGCCGCGCGACGACCTGGTCGCCCTGGTCGAGGTGGCCGCCCAGGTCGCCGACGTGCCGATGGCCACCATCAACCTCATCTCCGACACCTCCCAGCACCAGATCGCCACCAAGGGCTTCGACGCCTCGGTGTGCAGCCGCGAGGACTCGATGTGCGCCGCGGTCCTCCACGAGGACGAGCCGGTCATCGTGGCCGACGCCTCCCAGGACGAGCGCTTCAGGGACAACCCGTTCGTCACCGGGGTGCTCGGCGACGTGCGCTTCTACGCCACCCACCAGCTGACCACACCGGGCGGGGTGGTCATCGGCACGCTGTGCGTCTTCGACACGGTGCCGCGCGAGCTGTCGTCGGCCCAGGAGGGCGCGTTGACGAAGCTCGCGGACCGTGTGGTCGACCTCTTGGAGCTCGAGCTGCGCAGCCGTGAGCTCGCGGCCTCCGTCGTCGAGCTCGAGGGTGCGCGGGTCGAGCTGGAGCGCTCCAACCAGCAGCTGGCCGCCTTCGCCGGCCAGGTCAGCCACGACCTGCGCAACCCGCTCACCGCCGTCGCCATGTCGCTGAGCATGATCGAGGAGGAGGTCGACCCGGAGTCCGACGACCTCCAGTTCCTCGTGCGCCGTGCCCGCGGCGGCGCGACGCGCATGCAGTCGATGATCGACGACCTGCTCGCCTTCGCGCGCGTGGGGGCCGAGCTGACACGGGAGCCGGTGGACCTCGACGAGGTCGCCGCCGAGGTCCACGAGGACCTCGAGACCGCGTTGGTCGGCGCCGAGCTGACCATCGACCCGCTGCCCACCGTGCCGGGCGACCACGTGCAGCTGCGTGCCGTCCTGCAGAACCTCGTGGCCAACGCCGCGAAGTTCACCCGGCCCGGGCAGCCGGCCCGCATCGAGGTCCGCGCCCGACCGACCGTGGTCCTCGGCCCCGGGGTAGCCGACCCGCTCGACCCCGAGGCGGGCCAGGGCGTCGACGGCTGGCGCGTGGAGGTCGTCGACCACGGCATCGGCATCCCCGCCGAGCAGCGCGACCGCGTCTTCGAGCCCCTGGCCCGCGTCGCGACCGAGGTGCCGGGCTTCGGCATCGGCCTCGCCACGGTGCGCCGCATCGTCGAGGCCCACGGCGGCGACGTCGGTGTCACGGAGACCGCTGGCGGCGGGGCCACCGTCTGGTTCGCCCTGCCGCTCTGACCTGCCGCTCCGACCTGCCGCTCCGATTCGTCGCTCCGACCGGCCGCCCGGACCTGCCGACCCGTCGGCCCGGCCCGCGGCCAGGACCGCGGGGCGGCCCCGGCGTACGGCGCTCGGGTCAGTCCTTGGCGGTGCGCCCGGGCAGGGCGAGCATCCGCTCGAGCGCCACGAGCGCCCACTTCTCGGTCTCGGGGTCGACCTCGATGCGGTTGACCACGGTGCCCGCGACGAGCGACTCCATGGCCCACACGAAGTGGGGCAGGTCGATGCGGTTCATCGTGGAGCAGTAGCACACGGTCTTGTCGAGGAACGTGATGCGCTTGTCGGGGTGGGCGGCGGCCAGCCGCTTGACGAGGTTGAGCTCGGTGCCGATGGCCCAGCTGGAGCCGGCCGGTGCGGACTCGATGGTCGTGATGATGAACTCGGTGGAGCCCACCAGGTCGGCCTTCAGCACGACCTCGTGGGTGCACTCGGGGTGCACGAGGATCTGCACGTCGGGGATCGTGGCGCGCAGCTGGTCGACGACCTCGGCGGAGAAGCGGCCGTGCACCGAGCAGTGGCCCTTCCACAGGATCATGGTCGCGTCGGAGAGCTGCTCGGGGCTCAGGCCGCCGTCGGGGCGGTGGGGGTCGTAGACGACGCAGTCGTCGAGGCCCAGGCCCATCTGCAGCACGGCGGTGTTGCGGCCGAGGTGCTGGTCGGGCAGGAAGAGGACCTTCGCGCCGCCGGCGACGCCGCCCTTCTGCTCGAAGGCCCACTCGAGGGCTACCTCGGCGTTGCTCGAGGTGCACACCACCCCGCCGTGGCGACCGCAGAAGGCCTTGATGTCGGCCGAGGAGTTCATGTAGGTCACCGGCACGACCGAGTCGGCGACGCCGGCGGCCTCGAGGGCGGCCCACGCGGCCTCGACCTGGGTCAGGCGCGCCATGTCGGCCATGGAGCAGCCGGCGGCGAGGTCGGGGAGGATGACCTGCTGGTCGGGGCCGGTGAGGATGTCGGCCGACTCGGCCATGAAGTGCACGCCGCAGAAGACGATGTACTCCGCGTCGGGGCGGGCCGCGGCGTCGCGGGCCAGCTTGAAGGAGTCGCCGGTGACGTCGGCGAAGGCGATGACCTCGTCGCGCTGGTAGTGGTGGCCGAGCACGAAGACCTTGTCGCCCAGCGCCTCCTTGGCCGCCCGGGCGCGTGCGACCAGGTCGGGGTCGGAGGCCGGGGGGAGGTCGCCCGGGCACTCGACGCCGCGCTCGGCGGACAGGTCGGTGCCGCGGCCCAGCGGCAGCAGCGGGAGGTCGACGGTCGTCATGCCCCGATCGTATTCCTGCCACCCGCGCGCCGGCGCATCCCCTGCGCGGCGCTGGACGCCCCGCGGCGTGCCCCGGCCCCGCCCGGCGGCCTCAGAGCAGGGCGCCGTTGTGGACGTACGGCGCGGGCGGCGCCATGCCGCGCACCGCCAGGTGGCCCTGCGTGTCGAGCGCGAGCCGCAGCCCGAGGGCCACGTCGACGGCCCAGGCGTTGAGGCTCGTGAGGTGGCCGACCTGCACCGAGGAGCCCGCGCGGTCCTCCGCCCGGGCCAGGCACTCCACCAGCAGGTCGCGGGCGGTGGCCTCGTCTCGAGCGGCGAGCAGGGCGGGGCCCGCGGGGCCGGCGTAGGCGTAGCCGGAGCGGTCGCCGGCCACGACCAGCGGCGCCATCTCCGAGAGGGAGACGTGGTCGGGCCCGTGCGGTCCGCCGCGCAGCGCGCGGTCGAGGTCGTCCATCCACGTGCGGTCGGCCGCGGTGCCCTCCCGCAGCCCCCTCACCGACGGCAGCAGGGACCGGTCGAGGCGCCCGTGGAGCAGCAGCTGGGGGTGCAGGCTGAAGCCCGCAGCCCAGTAGCGCCGCAGTGCACCCTGGTCCTCCGAGGCCGACAGCATCGCGCGGTCGCACCCGGCTCCGTGCGCCTCGGCGCGGGCGAGCAGGGCCGCACCGACGCCGCGACCCTGCGCTCCCGGGCGCACCGCGAAGGTGACCAGCACCCACAGCCGCTCCCGCCTCACCGAGGTGGCGAACCCCACCAGCCCCGCGGCGTCCTCGGCCACCCAGCAGCCGCCGGGGTCGGTGTCGAGGAAGCGTGCGGTGCGGGTGACCCATCGTGCGACCCGCTCGGGCCCACGGCGGCCCGGCTCGGGCCGACCGGGCCGCCGGGTGGCGGTGTCGACGGCCTCGAAGGCCGCGCCGCTGAGCGCCTCGGCCGCCGCCACGTCACCGTGGTCCATCGGCCTCAGCACCCAGCCGTCCACGTCTGCGCCCATGACCGGGACCCTAGGTCCCCGGGCCGCCCGGCGCAGGGTGTGAGGATGGTCGCATGCGCATCCTCGTGGCTCCCGACAAGTTCGCCGGCACGCTCTCCGCGGTCGAGGCCGCCGAGGCGGTCGCGCTCGGCTGGCGCCGGCAGGCGCCCGACGACGAGGTCGACCTGGCGCCCATGTCCGACGGCGGACCCGGCTTCGTCGACGTCCTCCACGCCGCGCGGGGCGGCGAGCTGCTGGCGGTGACCGTCACCGGCCCGACCGGTGCGCCCACGCCGGCCACGGTGCTGGTGCTCGACGGCACGGCGTACGTCGAGACCGCGCAGGCCTGCGGACTGCACCTCACCGGCGCCTCCGGGGCCGAGGGCGCCACCACGCGCGGGGTGGGGGAGCTGCTCGAGGCCGCGCTGGGCACCGGCGTCCGGACCGTGGTCCTCGGCCTGGGCGGCAGCGGTACCAACGACGGGGGAGCCGGCCTCCTCGCCGCCCTGGGGGCCACCGCCGACGTCGCCCTCGACGCCGGGCCCGCGGGTCTGGCCGGCGTCACGCAGGTCGACCTGTCCGCGGCCCGCGAGCGGGTCGGCGACGTGCGGCTGGTCGCCGCCTCCGACGTCGACAACCCGCTGACCGGCCTCTTCGGGGCCACCAAGGTCTTCGGTCCGCAGAAGGGCGTCGGCGAGGACCGGCTGCCGGTCCTCGACGGCTGGCTCGAGGAGTGGGCGGGGGCCACCGACCGGCGCACGTCGCTGGAGAAGGGCGCCGGGGCCGCCGGGGGCCTCGGTCACGCGCTGCTGCTGCTCGGGGCGACCCGGGAGCCCGGCATCGCCCTCGTCGTCGACGCCGTGGGGCTCGCCGAGCGGGCCCGCGCCGCCGACCTCGTGCTCACCGGCGAGGGCGCCTTCGACTTCTCCAGCCGCGCGGGCAAGGTGCCCTCCGGGGTGGCCGACGTCGCCCAGCAGGCGCTGCGGCCCTGCGTCGCGCTGGCCGGGCAGGTGCTGGTCGGCTCGCGCGAGATGCGGGCCCTCGGCGTGGAGTCGGCGTACTCGCTGGTCGACCTGGTGGGCGAGGAGCGCGCCTTCGCCGACCCCGCCGGGGCCCTGGCGGAGCTCGCCGAGCGGGTCGCCCGCACCTGGTCGCGCTGAGGTGCCGACCGGCGGGGGAATAGCCGCAGGTGTGCGACCATTGAGGAGAACGTAGACGTCGCTCCTCCCCGGGGCGACACCCTCGCACCCTCGACGATCGGGAGCCACAGACATGACCGAGCAGGTGGAGACCACCACGGAGCGCCGCACCGACAGCATCAACCTCAGCCCGGTGGCGGCTGCGAAGGTGAACAGCCTCCTCGAGCAGGAGGGCCGCGACGACCTCGCGCTGCGCATCTCCGTGCAGCCCGGTGGCTGCTCGGGCCTGCGCTACCAGCTGTTCTTCGACGAGCGCAGCCTCGACGGCGACGTCGTCACCGACTTCGACGGCGTGTCCGTCGTGGTCGACCGCATGAGCGTGCCCTACCTCAACGGCGCGATGATCGACTTCGTCGACAGCATCGAGAAGCAGGGCTTCACCATCGACAACCCCAACGCGACGGGTTCGTGCGCCTGCGGCGACTCCTTCCACTGAGCCGCACCGCGGCAGCAGACGCGCCGGACGGCCCCTGAGGCCGCCACCGGCTGCGGGACGACGAACGCCCCCGACCTCTGGTCGGGGGCGTTCGTCGTCGGACCAGCCCCGGTCAGGCCCCGGGCCCGTGGTCGCGGTCTCGGTCGTGGGGCCCGTCGAGGCGGGCAGCCCTGAGCGAGACGGCGCCCGACAGGCCACCGCACCGCCGCCCCCCGGACCCGAGGGACGGTCGGGCGCTCGACGTCGGCCCGTCGGGCCGGCTGAATGCGGGCTCCGGGCCCTCGGACCCCAGTCGTAGGGCCGGTGGTGCCGCTCGGTCCCACGAAGTGGCGGCAGACGGCAGGTCGACGGACCGCCGGCGTGTCGTTCGCCGCCACTCCGACGGGCCGCCGTCGCCGCACCCGCGCCAGCCGCTGCCGGCGGGGGCGGCCCCGACCCGCGGGCGGCCCACCGCCGGAGGTCCGACGGCACCGTCGGCGAGCGGACCCGGTCCGACGACGGGGCCGGGCGACCCGTCCGCAGGTCAGTCGAGGTGCAGGTGCAGCGCGTTGGCCAGCCGCTGCGCGGCCTCGGAGATCGCGATCTCGCGCTTGGGGAGATCGGTGGGGTAGCGGTCGTAGGTGAGGCCCGGGGCGGGGGTGCCGACCCGGTCGAGGGCGTCGGCCAGGCCCAGGTTGCGGCCGACCTCGACACAGTCGCGGCGCATGTCGACGGGGCTGGCGAGGTCGGCGTGGGCGAGCCGGTCGGTGCGGGCGTCAGCAGTCATGCGTGCGACGCTAGGGGCTACCAACGGGTACTCCCAGGAGTACCCGCGGGTAGTGTTCGCCGACGTGCCTCCCACCTCTGCCGACGCCCCCGTCGACGCTCCCGCCGCGCTCCTCATCGCCGGCTCGATCGCCACCGACCACCTGATGGGCTTCGGCGGCCGGTTCGCCGACTCGCTGGTCGTGGACCAGCTCGACAAGCTCTCGGTGTCCTTCCTGGTCGACGACCTCGAGATCCGTCGCGGGGGAGTGGCGGCCAACATGAGCTTCGGCCTGGGCCGCCTCGGCCTGCGCCCGGTGCTGGTCGGAGCGGCCGGCGAGGACTTCGCGGGCTACCGCTCCTGGCTGGAGCGCCACGGCGTCGACTGCGACCACGTGCGCATCTCCGAGAGCAAGCACACCGCCCGCTTCGTCTGCACCACCGACACGACCGGCGCCCAGTTCGCGTCGTTCTACCCCGGCGCGATGAGCGAGGCCCGCCTGCTGGAGCTCGCCCCGATCGTGGCGAAGGTCGGCGCCCCGGCCTACGTCCTCATCGGCGCCGACGACCCCGACGGGATGCTGCGCCACACCGAGGAGTGCCGTCAGCGGGGCTACCCCTTCATCGCCGACCCCAGCCAGCAGCTGGCCTTCGCCGAGGGGGCGGTCATCCGCGACCTCATCGACGGCGCGACCATCCTGTTCTCCAACGAGTACGAGTCGGCGATGATCGAGCAGAAGACCGGCTGGTCGGGCGCCGAGGTGCTCGACCGCGTCGGCACCCAGGTCACCACGCTGGGCGCCGAGGGCGTGCGGATCCTGCGGGCGGGCGAGGAGCCGATCGAGCTCCACGCGGCCCGTGGCGTGACCGCCGTCGAGCCCACGGGGGTCGGCGACGCCTTCCGTGCGGGCTACCTCGCCGCCGCGGCCTGGGGGCTCGGCCTCGAGCGCTCCGCGCAGGTCGGCTGCGTGCTCGCGGCCTACGTCGTCGAGACCGTCGGCACCCAGGAGTACTCCTTCACCTCCGAGCAGTTCCTGGGCCGCCTCGAGGACTCCTACGGCGCGGAGGCGGCCGCCGACGTCGCTCCGCACGTGGCCCGCCTGGCCTGAGGTGCCGGCGGGCCCGCCCGCCGTCGGCCGGGCTCAGGCCCGGCGCACCCGCAGCCGCACCGCGCCGTCGCCGAGGTCGTCGGCGCCGACGTAGTGGTGCCCGCGCATGCGGCACCACGCCGGCACGTCGACGCGGGCCGCGACGTCGGTGGCGACCACCGCGACCACCTCGCCGGGCGCCACGTCGCCGACGTGCCGGGCCAGCTCGATGACCGGCGCGGGGCACACCATGCCGCGGCAGTCGAGCTCGAGGGCGACCGCGGTCGGGTCCTGGCCCGCCACCTGGCCCGCCACCTGGGCCGGCACCTGGCCGGGCGCCTCGTCCGGGTCGGCGCCCCGGGTCACAGGCCGACCTCGGCCCGCAGGTCGGCGACGACCTCGGGCAGCGCGCTCACGAAGCGCTCGACCTCGTCCTCGGTGGTCGCGGCGGTCAGCGACACCCGGACGTTGCCGTGGGTCAGGGCGCCCATCGCGGCCAGCACGTGGCTGGGCTCGAGGGTCGAGGCGGTGCAGGCCGAGCCGCTGGCCACCCCGAAGCCCCGTCGGTCGAGCGCGGTGACCAGCGCCTCGCCGTCGAGGTAGAGGCAGGAGAACGTCACCAGGTGGGCCAGCCGGTCCTCGGGGTCGCCGACGACCTCGGTGTCGGGCACCGCCGCCGCGGCAGCCCGAATGCGGTCGACGAGCCGGCGCTGCCGCGCATCGACCTCGACCCTCTCGGCGACCACGGCGCGCAGTGCGGCGGCAGCGGCCAGCGCCGCCGGCACGTTCTCGAAGCCGGAGGTGCGCTCGTCGACGCGGTCGTCGGCGGGGAAGGGGCTGACCCAGCCCGTGCCGTGGCGCACCAGCAGCACGCCCACGCCCGCGGGACCGCCCCACAGGTGGGCCGAGGCGGCGGCGACGTCCCAGCCGGGCGGCAGGTCCTCGCGACCGGCCGAGGCCCGGGCGTCGACGAAGACGGGCACGTCGCTGCCGCCCGCGCGCAGGGCCGCGACGAGACCGGTCACGGGCTGGCGGGTGCCGACCTCGTGGTTGGCCGACTGCAGCGCCACCAGCGCGGTCCCGGGCGCCGAGGCCGCCGCGGCGAGCGAGGCCGGGTCGGCACGGCCGAGCCGGTCGACCTCGAGGGTCTCGGCGCTCGCGCCGGCCCACTCCAGGGCGTGCAGGACGGCGGAGTGCTCGACCCTCGGCAGCACGACCCGGTCGCCACTGCGGGCGCGGGCCCGCAGCAGGCCCAGCAGTCCGCGGTGCACCGCGTCGGTGCCCGAGGCGGTGAAGCTGACCTCGTCGGCACGGACCCCGAGGCACTCGGCCACCACGGCGCGGGCGTTGTCGAGCAGCAGTCGGGCGTCGCGGGCGGGCCCGTGCAGGCGGCGCGGGTCGGCGTAGCCCCGCTCGAGCGCGGCGAGCACGACCTCGCGCGCGGCAGGATGGAGCGGCTCGCCGGACGCGGCGTCGAGGTAGGTCGCGGCCGGTCGCGGCGCGGAGTCGGTCACGGTGGCAACCGTAGGCCACCCTGCTCCCCCCGTGAGGGGGCGGTGAAGTACTCTGAGAACTACCCAAGATGGCTTGAGAGGAAGGCTCTTTCGTGAGTCTGTGGCTTCCCCAGCGCTCAGCTGTGAGTCGAGGCGGTGCACGCCGCCTCGGCCTGTCTGTCGCGCTCGGCCTCGGCGTGCTGCTGATGTCCGGTTGTTCCTCGGAGGCGCGGCGTCTGGCGATGCCCGAGCCCGTCACCGAGCAGGGTGAGCACACCCTCGACCTGTGGCAGGGCGCGTGGATCGCGGCCCTCGTCACCGGCGTCGTGGTGTGGGGGCTCATCTTCTGGGTCGTGGTGCGCTACCGCCGGCGCAGCGACGACGAGATCCCCGTGCAGACGCGCTACAACCTGCCGCTGGAGATCTTCTACACCGTCGCGCCGATCATGATGGTGATCGTGTTCTTCGCCCAGACCGTGCGTGTGCAGAACATCGTCCTCGACGAGGACACCCCGCCCGACCAGACCATCGGCGTCGTGGGCTTCCAGTGGTCGTGGGCCTTCAACTACGCCCTCGACGACGAGAACGGCGACGGCGTCTCCGAGACCGACCGCTACGTGTGGGAGGCCGGCACCGCCGGCTACATCCCGACGCTCTACGTGCCGGAGGGCTCCACCACGCGCTTCGAGCTCAGCTCGCCCGACGTCATCCACGACTTCGGTGTGCCGGGCTTCCTGATCAAGATGGACGTCATCCCCGGGCGCGACAACTCCTTCCAGGTGACGCCCAAGCGCCTCGGCGAGTTCGCCGGCAAGTGCTACGAGCTCTGCGGCACCTACCACTCGCGGATGCTCTTCAACGTCCAGGTGGTCCCGCAGGAGGAGTACGACGCCTACCTGCAGACCCTGGTCGACGCCGGTCGTGAGACCGACGCACCCATCACCGGCGGCGAGTTCGTCCGGACGCAGGCCGGAGCCCCCACCGACGAGACCGAGGGAGCAGCAGAGTGACCGCCACCGCAGCACAGCCGACCACGTCGGCGCCGCAGGGCCAGCCGCGCAAGCAGCTGGGCCAGCAGCTGGTCACGATCATGACCACGACCGATCACAAGCTGATCGGCAAGCTGTACCTCATCACGTCGTTCGCGTGGTTCCTGATCGGTGGCGTCATGGCGCTGCTGATCCGCTCCGAGCTGGCCTACCCCGGCCAGCAGGTCGTCAACGACGAGCTCTACAACCAGCTCTTCACCATGCACGGCACGATCATGCTGCTGCTCTTCGCGACCCCGCTGTTCTTCGGCTTCGCCAACGTGATCATGCCGCTGCAGATCGGTGCGCCCGACGTGGCGTTCCCGCGCCTGAACATGTTCAGCTACTGGCTGTTCCTCTTCGGCAGCCTCATCACCGCCTCCGGGTTCCTGACGCCCTCGGGCGCCGCCTCCTTCGGCTGGTTCGCCTACACCCCGCTCTCCGACGCGGTCCGCTCGCCCGGCGTGGGTGGCGACCTGTGGATCATGGGTCTGTGGATGGCCGGTCTCGGCACGATCCTCGGTGCGGTCAACTTCATCACCACGATCATCTGCATGCGCGCTCCGGGCATGACGATGTTCCGGATGCCGCTGTTCGTCTGGAACACCCTGATCACCAGCCTGCTGGTGCTCATCGCCTTCCCGGTGCTCGCCGGCGCGCTGCTCTCCCTCGAGGCCGACCGGCAGCTGGGTGCCCACGTCTTCGACACCGCCCACGGCGGCGCGATCCTGTGGCAGCACCTGTTCTGGTTCTTCGGCCACCCCGAGGTCTACATCATCGCGCTGCCGTTCTTCGGCATCGTGACCGAGATCCTGCCGGTCTTCAGCCGCAAGCCGCTCTTCGGCTACGTCGGCCTGGTCGGCGCCACGCTCGGCATCGCGATCCTCTCGGTGGCGGTGTGGGCGCACCACATGTTCGTGACCGGCGCGGTCGACCTGCCGTTCTTCTCCGGCATGACCTTCCTCATCGCCGTGCCGACCGGGGTGAAGTTCTTCAACTGGATCGGCACGATGTGGGGCGGCTCGCTGTCCTTCGACACCCCGATGCTGTGGTCGATCGGCTTCCTGACGACCTTCCTCTTCGGTGGTCTCACCGGCATCATCCTGGCCAGCCCGCCGCTCGACTTCCACGTCTCCGACTCCTACTTCGTGGTCGCGCACTTCCACTACGTCGTCTTCGGCACCGTCGTGTTCGCGATGTTCGCCGGCTTCTACTACTGGTGGCCCAAGATGACCGGCCGCATGCTCGACGAGCGGCTCGGCAAGCTCCACTTCTGGATCCTCTTCGTGGGCTTCCACCTCACCTTCCTCGTGCAGCACTGGCTCGGTGTCGAGGGCATGCCCCGTCGCTACGCCGACTACCTCCCCGAGGACGGCTTCACGACGCTGAACCAGATCTCGACCGTGGGCGCCTTCCTGCTCAGCGCCTCGATGATCCCCTTCTTCTACAACGTCTACGTCTCCCGCAACGCCCCGCTCGTCGAGACCGACGACCCGTGGGGCTGGGGCCGATCGCTGGAGTGGGCCACCTCGTGCCCGCCGCCGCGCCACAACTTCGTGACGCTGCCGCGGATCCGCTCGGAGTCGCCCGCCTTCGACCTGCACCACCCGGAGATCGCGGCGATGGAGATGGAGCAGAACGCCGCCGCCGCCGACAGCGGCTCGTTCGCTGACGCACCCGACATGGAGGGCCGTGCCGACCTGCTGCGAGAGCGGCGCGGTCAGACCGGCACCGACGACCACGGCACCGACGGAGGTACCCAGCGATGAAGGCCGAGGCCTGGATCTTCGCGATCTGCACGATCTTCCTGGTGCTGGTGACCCCGGCGTACTGGTTCATCACCGAGGCCGGCAGCACCGGTGGCGACTGGACGGGCACCTCGGCGCTCACCATGACCACCCTGCTGACCCTCATGGTCACCATCTACCTCGGCTTCCACGCCAAGAAGATGGACGACCGGCCCGAGGACCGCAAGGACGGCGAGATCGCCGACGGCGCCGGCGAGCTGGGCTTCTTCCCGCCGTACTCGTGGTGGCCGCTGTGGGCCGCGCTGACCCTGGGCGTGATGGTGTTCGCGATCGCCATGGGCGCGTGGTGGCTCTTCATCATCGGCACCGTGCTCGGCGCCGTGGCCACCTGCGGCCTGATCTTCGAGTTCTACCGCGGGGAGCACGCCCACTGAGGCAGGCCCCGTCGTGAGGTCCCGCACGGACCGCACCGCGCAGTGACCGACTCCGCACGCCGTCCGGCGTGCGGAGTCGGTCTTTTTACTCTGCGCGGTTACCCTGGAGGAGCGGCCCTGCTGGGCCGACGCCACCACCTGTCCCGGGGGACCCGGGACGTCGTCCTCCTGGAGTCGCCCGCATGTCGCTCAGCCTGCCCCGTCGCGCCCGCCGGTCGAGCGCGGCCGTCATGACCTCCCTGGCCCTGGCGGCCTGCGTGGGCCTGACCGCCTGCGACGCGGGACAGACCGACGCGGGCGCCGGCAGCGACACCGCGCCGGGACGGTCGGGCACCGACGAGACCTCGCAGGCGGCCCCCGCCTCGGTCTCGGCCAACGTGCGCAAGGCCGCCCAGGACGTGCCGGTCGACACCCTCGTCGCCGTGACCGTCGCCCACGCCGAGCTCGACTCGGTGAAGGTGACCTCCCCGGCCGGGCCGGTCGCCGGCGCCATGGCCGACGACGCCTCGTCCTGGAAGGCGTCCGAGCGGCTGGAGCCCGGCACCCCCTACACCGTCACCACGCTCGCCCACGACGGGGAGGGGGAGCCGGTCCGCGACGTCACGCGCTTCACGACCGCCGACCTCACCCTCGACCAGCAGACGTTCCCCTCCGTCGCACCGCTCGACGGCGAGACCGTCGGCGTCGGCATGCCCGTCGTGGTGACCTTCGACCTGCCCGTGACCGACCGCGCAGCGATCGAGCGGGCGATGTCGGTGACGGCGACCCCCGCGCAGCCGGGCACGTGGCACTGGCTCAGCGACTCCGAGGTGCACTACCGGCCGAAGACCTACTGGAAGGCCGGCACGCAGGTCAGCGTCGACGTCGACGTCAACGGCGTCGACGCCGGCGGCGGCATCTACGGCCAGGAGGACCGCGACATCGACTTCACGGTCGGTGACGCCCACGTCTACAAGGTCGACGCCAGGACCCACCAGATGCAGGTCTTCAGCAACGGCGACCTGCTGCGCACCATCCCGATCACCACGGGCAAGGCCGGGTTCACCACCCGGTCGGGCACGAAGGTGATCATGGAGAAGTTCGAGAGCCGCCGCATGAACTCCGAGACCGTCGGCATCGCCGCGGGCAGCGCGGAGGCCTACGACATCGCCGACGTCCAGTACGCCATGCGGCTGACCTACTCGGGCGAGTTCATCCACGCCGCCCCGTGGTCGGTGTCGTCCCAGGGCTCGGCCAACGTCAGCCACGGCTGCACGGGCATGAGCACCGAGAACGCCGCCTGGCTCTACGCCATGACGCTGCGCGGCGACGTCGTCGAGTACACCGGCACCGACCGCCCGATGACGCTCGACAACGGCTACGGCGACTGGAACGCCTCCTACGCCGACTACCGGGCCGCCTCCGCCCTCTGAGGCCGCTCTGCGGCACCCGGGCGCCCTCTCGGGTGTCCTGTGGTGCGGCGCGGTTGACTCACGCCGCTCGCCCCCTCTGAGACCGGTGCAGCCCCGCTGGGCGTCGTCAGAGGCGTCCTCGGGGGTCGCTCGCGCACGAGCGAGGGCCTGGCCGCCACGCGCGTGCGGCGGGCGCGGCGGGGGAGGGGAGAGCGGGTACGACGAAGGCCCCGGACCGATCGGTCCGGGGCCTTCGTCGTGGTGGTGCGGGTGGATCAGTGGTCGCCGCGGAGCGTCTCGCCCTCGACGGAGTGGTGACCGTCGAACTGGTGACCGTCGGCGGAGCGACCCTCCATCGCACCCTGGAGCTGGTGCTCGTGCTCCGCGTGGTGGTGGGCCTCCTCGAGCTCGGCCGCCGTCGGCTTCTGCACGTTGTCGGCGTACCACAGCGTGGAGAGCCGTCCGCGCAGCTTGGCCAGGCGACCGCCGGGGGCGGGCACACCGTTGGCGTCGGTCTGCGCCTCGGGGTCGTAGACCTCCTCGCGGGAGCGGGCGGTGAGGGTGTAGGCCGCGCTCTCCGAGATGGGCAGGTGACGCTCGCTGTAGCCGCCCTCGGGGGAGCGCATGATGATGCCGGTCTCGTAGCCGTGCAGGAGCTTCTGCTCGTCGTGACGCTGCAGCGAGATGCACCAGCGACGCGTGATGAAGAAGGCCAGCACCGGACCGACGAAGACCGCCACCCGCATGAAGTAGCTGATCTGGTTGATGCTCAGGTTCAACTTGATCGCGATGATGTCGTTGCCGCCCGCGGCCCACATGAGGCCGTAGAAGGTCATCAGCGCCACCATGATCGCGGTGCGCGTCGGGGCGTTGCGCGGGCGCTCCAGCAGGTGGTGGTCCCGCTTGTCGCCGGTGATCCACGACTCGATGAAGGGCAGCATCAGCAGGATCGTGAACATCAGGCCCGGCAGCACGATGATCGGGAGGAACACGTTCCACGCGATCGTGTAGCCGAAGATGTGCGACTCGATGCCCGGCATGATGCGCAGCGCTCCGTCGGGCCAGCCCATGTACCAGTCGGGCTGGGATCCCGCGGTCACCTTCGTCGGGTCGTAGGGGCCGTACTTCCACACCGGGTTGATGGTCAGCAGGCCGCCCATCATGGCGCAGACGCCGAACACGATGAAGAAGAAGCCGCCGGCCTTCGCGGCGTAGACCGGGAGCATCGGGAAGCCGACGACGTTCTCCTCGGTGCGTCCGGGACCGGGCCACTGCGTGTGCTTGTGGTAGACGAGCAGCAGCATGTGGGCCGCGATCAGGGCCAGCAGCAGACCGGGGATGAGCAGCACGTGGATGGTGTAGAGCCGCGGGATGATCGACTCACCCGGGAACTCGCCGCCGAAGAGGAAGAACGACAGGTAGGTGCCGACCACCGGGATGGACTTCATGAAGCCGTCCGCGGCCCGGATGCCGGTGCCGGAGAGCAGGTCGTCGGGCAGCGAGTAGCCGGTGAAGCCCTCGAGCGTGCCCAGGAGCAGCAGCAGCGAGCCGATGACCCAGTTGAGCTCGCGGGGCTTGCGGAACGCACCCGTGAAGTAGACGCGCAGCAGGTGGATCATCATCGACGCGATGAAGAGCATCGCGGCCCAGTGGTGCATCTGGCGCATCAGCAGGCCGCCGCGCACGTCGAAGGAGATGTGCAGCGTGGAGGCCAGGGCCTCCGACATCGCGATCCCGCGCAGCTGGTTGTAGGAGCCCTCGTAGTGGACCTCGCCCATGCTCGGGACGTACCAGAGCGTCAGGAAGACACCACTGAGGAGGAGGACCACGAAGCTCCACAGGGCGATCTCGCCCAGCATGAAGGACCAGTGGTCGGGGAAGACCTTGCGCAGGTTCTTCTTCGCGAGCGTGCCGAGGCCGAGGCGCTCGTCCGCCCAGTTCGCGACGGCGCCGGCCCGGTTGGGCTTGGCCGTCGCCGCGGCGCCGGAGGTGGTCGTCGCGACCTTGCTGGTGTCGATGCTCATAGGTCAGCCTCGCCTTGATCGCCGATGTCTTCGTGGGATCGCTCCCAGTAGCTGGGCCCGACGGGCTCAGTGAAGTCGCTCTGCGCCACCAGGTAACCCTCGTCGTCGACCATGATCGGCAGCTGCGGCAGGTGCCGGGCGGCCGGGCCGAAGATGACGCGGCCGGAGTCGGCCAGGTCGAAGGTGGACTGGTGGCAGGGGCACAGCAGGTGGTGCGTGGTGCGCTCGTTCAGCGAGATCGGGCACCCGACGTGGGTGCAGATCTTGGAGTAGCAGGTGATGCCGTCGACGGTCCAGTTGTCCCGGCCCTCGCCGGGGATGATCTCGTCGGGGTCCATGCGGAGCAGGATGACCGCGGCCTTCGACTTCGCGACGTTGAGCTCGACGCCCTCGATCTCGGGGTAGCCGTTCTCCTCGGTCGGGAAGATGGCCTCGGGCTCGGCGTTGACGAGGTCGCCGATCTCCAGGTCGGAGGCGCGGATCGGGGTGCCGACGACGTCGCGCACGATGCGCATGCCGGGTGCCCAGATGGTGCGCTCGAGGCCACCGCTCTCGGGGTCGGCGGCGGCCGCCTGGCTCGGGGTGGGGCCGAGGTCGCGCAGCAGCACGATCGCCGGCGCGCCCAGGAGGCCGACGGCGCCGAGCAGCGAGTTCCGCACGAGGGGGCGCCGGGCGATGCCCGACTCCTCGAGGCCGTCGTTGAGGGCCTTGAGGGTGACCTCGCGGTCCTCGTCGGAGGAGCGGGCGGGGTGGCGCATCTCGACCATCTCGTGGTCGGCCATGAGCTTGCGGGCCCACTGGATGATGCCGATCCCGATCAGCAGGAGCGCGCCGCCCAGCGTGGTGCCGAGCACCACGGTCGAGGCGCCGTAGTTGAGCACCGTGTCGTGGTTGTCACCGATGCCGAGGGCGATGTAGCCGACGACGAAGAGCACGGTGCACACGGCCGACAGGCCGAACAGCACCGCGACCTGGCGCTCGGCGCGCTTCTCGGCCTTGGGGTCGACGTCGGTGGGACGCCAGGTGTGCTCCGGGAGCCCGGGGTTGGCCAGCGGCTCCTCGGGCGGGAGCGCGGGGAGGTGGTGGCCGTCGGAGCTCTGCTCGAGTCCGGCGCCGCCTCCCTGGGAGTCGTGCGTCGTGGTCACGCGCTCACCTTCTTCTTGCTCGAGCGGGTCGTGTGGGCTGCGATCCAGATGGCGAAGCCGACCAGGGCGCCGATGCCGACGACCCAGGCAAAGAGGCCCTCGGCCACGGGGCCGAGGCCGCCGAGGCCGAAGCCGCCGTACTGCGGGGACTCCTCGAGCGAGCCGAGGTAGGCGATGACGTCGCGCTTCTCGTCAGGGGTGATGTTGCCGTTGGAGAAGCTGTCCATCGCCTGCGGGCCGGTCAGCATGGCCTCGTAGATGTACTTCGGCTCGACGCCCCGCAGGGTGGGGGCGTAGCCGCCGCGGGGCATGGCCCCGCCGGCGCCCTCGAAGTTGTGGCAGGCGGTGCAGTTGGTGAGGAAGATCTGGCCACCGCGGACGATGGCGGCCTCCTGCTCCTCGGCGGTGAGGCCCTCGAGGCTGTAGTCGCTCTCGTCGGGGATGCCCGGGCCGGGAGCGAGGGAGGCGACGTAGGCCGCCAGCTGGGCGGTCTCCTCGTCGCTGTAGGACTCCGGCTTGCGGGGGGCCTGCTGGCCGGGCTGGGCCATCGGCATCCGGCCGGTGCCGACCTGGAAGTCGACCGCCGCGGCGCCGACGCCCACGAGGCTCGGGCCGATCTGGTCGCCGTTGACGGTGTACTGGCCCTCGCCGTTCTGCCCGTGGCAGAAGGCGCAGCCGATGAGGAACAGCTCGCGGCCGGCCTCGACGTCGGCGGCCTGCGTGTCGGTGCTCTCCGCCTGGGCCGGCGCGAAGGCGGCGTACATGCTGCCGGTGAGCAGCAGACCCACGACCAGCATCATCAGGCCCGCGAGGCGGCCACGACGGTGCCGGGAGAGTCGTCCGGCGGAGCGGTTCAGGAAGCGCACAGTAGATCCTCTGTCGTCTGTTGAGAAAACTCTACATCTGTTGTGTAGGAATCGGTCACTTCACCAGGTAGATCGTGGCGAACAGACCGATCCAGACCACGTCGACGAAGTGCCAGTAGTAGGAGACGACGATCGCGCTGACCGCCTGCTCGTGGGTGAACCGCCTGGCCAGGTAGGTGCGACCGAGGACGAGGAGGAACGCGATCAGTCCGCCGGTCACGTGGATCCCGTGGAAGCCGGTGGTGAGGTAGAACATCGAGCCGTACGCCGAGTCCTGGATGGTGATGCCCTCCTGGACCAGGTTGGCGTACTCCACCGCCTGCCCGCCGACGAAGATCGCGCCCATCACGTAGGTGAGGAAGAACCACTCGCGCAGACCCCACGTGCGGAACTGGAGCAGGGAGCCGGCACGGCCCACCTGGCCCCGCTCCGCGGCGAAGACGCCGAGCTGGCAGGTCAGCGAGGAGAGGACCAGGATCGTGGTGTTCACCGAGGCGAACGGCACGTCGAGGACCGCCGTGTTCTCGGCCCACAGTTCCGGGCTCACCGCGCGGATCGTGAAGTACGACGCGAACAGGGCCGCGAAGAACATCAGCTCGCTCGAAAGCCAGATGATTGTCCCGACGCTGACCATGCTCGGTCGGTCATGGTGCCCGTGCAGACGGGATGCAGGGATAGTTGCTGCTGTCGCCACCTGAGCATTATGTCCTGAGCCCGGGCTGAGGCCACCCCGACCCCCTCATGAGAGTCGTCCTATCGTGGAGCGCGTGGATCCTGCCGCGCTGTCGTCGCTCCTGCCCGCCTCCACCGGAGGTCTTCCGGCGGTGTCCGCGGGCACGGCCTGGACCTCCGACCTGACCCTGCCGCCCTTCGACCTCGGCGCCTTCTTCAGCCAGTGGTCGCTGGCCCCGGTGCCCACGATCGGCACCGTGTGGGTCGTCGGGCTCTACCTGCTCGGCGTGCGCGCGATGCACCGCCGGGGGGACCACTGGCCGGTGGGCCGGACCGTCTCCTTCGTGGTGCTCGGCATGGGCACCTTCTACGTCGCGACGGCCTCGGGGCTGGCGGCCTACGACACCACGCTGCTGAGCGTGCACATGGTGCAGCACATGGCGCTGTCGATGCTCGTGCCGCTGGCGCTCGCCCTGGGGGCGCCGGTCACGCTCGCGCTGCGCACGCTCCCCGCGACCCCCCGCCGTTGGCTCCTCGCCGTGCTCCACTCGCGGGTCGGGCGGGTGCTGTCCTTCCCCCCGCTCACCTTCACCCTCTACATCGTCTCGCCGTGGGCGCTCTACTTCTCCGGGTGGTACCGCGCCTCGCTGGAGTCGGTGTGGGTCCACGAGATGATGCACGTGCACCTGGTGATGGTCGGCGCCCTCTTCTTCTGGCCCCTCATGGGCATCGACCCGGTGCCGGGACGGGTGGGCTACCCCTTCCGGGTCCTGCTCACGGTGCTGACGCTGCCCTTCCACGCCTTCCTCGGGGTCACGATCATGGGCCAGGAGACCCTGCTCGGCGGCGACTGGTACCCCCGGCTCTCCGAGGGCCCGATGGGCGCCTGGCTCCCCGACCCGATGGACGACCAGCACCTCGCGGGCGGGATCCTGTGGGGCACCGGCGACCTCATCGCCCTGGTCTTCTTCGGCGTGCTCTTCACCCAGTGGGTGCGCTCGTCGATGAAGGAGGCCACGCGCGAGGACCGTCGCCTCGACCTGATGGAGGCACGCGAGGCCCGCTCGGCGGCCGTCGCCGGCGCGGGGAGCGCCGCCACCCCGCCGCCCGGCCGCGATCCCGAGAGGTAGCATCGCGCCCGTGACCAGCCCGAAGACCGCCCTGAAGGTGCTCGTCTACAGCGACGACGTGCACACGCGCCAGCAGGTGATCCTGGCCCTCGGCCGGCGCCCCCACCCCGACCTCCCCGAGCTGGAGTACGTCGAGGTCGCCACCGAGCCGGTCGTCGTGCAGCACATGGACTCCGGGCTGATCGACCTCGCGGTGCTCGACGGCGAGGCCGTGCCCGCCGGCGGCATGGGCATCGCCAAGCAGCTCAAGGACGAGATCTACCACTGCCCGCCCGTGATCGTGCTCACCGGCCGCCCGCAGGACGCGTGGCTGGCCACCTGGTCACGGGCCGAGGCGGCCGTGCCCCACCCCATCGACCCCCTCCAGCTCGCCGAGACCGTCGTCACGCTGCTGCGCGACCGCGCGCCCGCGGCGACCTGAGCGCCGTGGTCACCTGGCCCGACGTCCTCGGCGACCTCGTCGCGCGCCGCGACCTGAGCGCGGAGCAGACCGCCTGGGCGATGGCAGAGATCCTCGAGGGCAACGCCACGCCGGTGCAGATCGCGGGCTTCGCCGTGGCGCTGCGCGCCAAGGGCGAGACGATCGAGGAGATGCTCGGCCTCGTCGAGGCGATGAGCGCGCGCGCCACCCCCATCTCGGTCGAGGGTCGCCTGCTCGACATCGTCGGCACCGGCGGGGACCGCTCGATGTCGGTCAACATCTCCACGATGTCGGCGATCGTCGCCGCGGGCGCCGGCGCCCGCGTGGTCAAGCACGGCAACCGCTCGGCCTCCTCCAAGTCCGGCTCCGCCGACGTGCTGGAGGCGCTCGGGGTGCGCCTCGACCTCTCCGCCGCTCGGGTGGCGGAGCTGGCCGGCAGCGTCGGCATCACCTTCTGCTTCTCGGCCGCCTTCCACCCGGCCATGCGTCACGCCGCCGTGGCCCGTCGCGAGCTGGGCGTCGGCACCACCTTCAACTTCCTCGGCCCCCTCACCAACCCCACGCGCCCCGCGGCCCAGGCCGTCGGGTGCGCCGACGCCGCCGTCGCCCCGGTCATGGCCGGCGTGTTCGCCGCCCGCGGGGTCGACGCCTGGGTGTTCCGCGGTGACGACGGCCTCGACGAGCTCACCACCACCACCACGTCCTCGCTGTGGGTCGTGCACGCCGGGGAGGTCACCCGCACCTCGGTCGACCCGCGGGCCCACGGTCTCGCGGCGGCGACGACCGCCGACCTCGCGGGGGGCGATCCCGCCTACAACGCCGAGGTGGTGCGGCGGCTGCTCGCCGGTGAGCGCGGGCCGGTGCGCGACGCCGTGCTGCTCAACGCCGGCGCCGCCCTCGCGGTGCACGCAGCGCCGGGGCAGCCCGTCGACGAGGCCCTGGCCGCCGGCATCGCGCGTGCCGCCGAGGCCGTCGACACCGGGGCCGCCCAGGACCTGCTCGCCCGCTGGGTGGCCGCCTCCGCCTGAGGGGCCCGACCGCGGCTCAGTCGAGGCCGAGGGAGAACGCCGACTCCAGGTCGTGGCGGGAGTAGGCCCGGAAGGCGATGTGGGTCTCCGTGGACTGCACGCCCGGGACCTTGTTGAGCCGGTCGGCCACCACCGCGGCGACCTCGTCGTGGTGGCGCACCCGGATGAGCGCGATCAGGTCGATCTGACCGGTGACGGAGTAGACCTCCGAGACGCCCTCGAGGGCGGCGATGCCCTCGGCGACCTCGGGGATCCGGGCCACGTCGGCCTTGACGAAGACGATCGCAGTCAGCATGCGGGCCAGCCTAGACCCGGCGGGCCGCGAGCCCGCGCGACCGGACCCGGGCCGGGGTGGGGGCGGCGGGGTCGGGGCGCCGGGGTGGGGGCGCCGGGGTCGGGGCGCCGGGGTGGGCGGGGCCGTGGGCCGGGGTGGGCTCAGCGCGCCGGGCGGTGCACGGGCGCGAGGTCGCGGCGGTCCTCGAAGGGCACGAGGGTGCGGCGCGACTCGGCGACCGCGTCGTGGACGGCCAGGTGGCGGGTCGCCCCGGCCACCGGGCAGACCCACTCGCCCTCGACGTCGACCAGGCGCACGCCGGGGGACTCCAGCCACCGCAGGATCTTCTCGCTCTCCTCGGCGGTGGCCGCGGGCACCGGCCCCGGCGCGGCGGCCACGGTCTCGGCGCTCGCGCGCAGCTCCGCGACGTACTGGTGGGCGTCGGCGCCGGTGGGGATCACCCCGGCGGCGGCCAGGCGCCCCCGGCGCACGACGTGCACCGCCCAGCGGCCGTCGTCCTCGCGGCGGCAGGCCACCAGCTCGGGGCAGCCACTGAGCGCGGAGAGGCGCTGGGTGCGTGACGCGGCGCGCACGAAGGCGGCCAGGCGGTCGCGGTGCACCCCTGCCTCCTCGAACCGGTCGTCGGAGGCCAGCGCCTCCATGCGGTGGTTGATCGACTCCACGACCTCGTCGGGGCGGCGCAGCAGGGTGTCGCTGAGCCGGCGCACCATCGCGGCGTAGGTCTGCTCGTCGACGCTGCCGTCGCAGGGGGAGAGGCAGCGGCCCATCTCGGCCAGCACGCAGGCGCTGCGGGAGGGGCGCCGCGGCAGGCGGCCCGAGCACTGGCGCACCGGGAAGGTGTCGTGCAGCGCGGCGAGGGCCTTGTCGGCGGCGCGGCGCGAGCCGAAGGGGCCGAGGTAGTCGGCGTCGTCGTCGAGCACCCGGGTCACCAGCGACAGCCGCGGCCAGGTCTCGCGGGTGAGCTTGACGAAGTGCACCTTGCGCGAGTTGCGCGAGCGGCGGTTGTAGCGCGGCTCGTGCTCGGCGATGAGCCGCAGCTCGCGCACCTGGGCCTCCAGCGGCGTCGCGCACTCGATGCCGGTGACCGTGGCGGCCAGCCCGACCATCTCGCCCATGCGCGAGCGGGTCTCGGAGGCCGTGAAGTACGACCGGACGCGGGTGCGCAGGTCCTGCGAGGTGCCGACGTAGAGCACCCGCGAGCGGTCGTCGCGGAAGAGGTAGACCCCCGGGGCGTGGGGGAGGCCCTCGGCGAGGTGGCGCTTCTTGCGCTGGGCGGTGCTCACCCGGGCCGAGAAGGTCTGCAGCTCCTCCAGGGTGTGCACGCCGAGGCCCCCCAGCCGCTCCATGAGGCCGTGCAGCACGTCGACGGTGGCGCGGGCGTCGGACAGGGCGCGGTGGTTGGGGGTCGTGGTGGCGCCGAAGAGGGCCGCCAGCGAGGAGAGCTTGCAGTTGGGAGCGTCGTCGCGGGTGATGACGCGGCGGGCCAGCCGCGCGGTGTCGAGCACCTCGAAGCGCGGCCACGGCCGCTGCTGCTCCGCGGCGAAGTGCTTGAGGAAGCCGACGTCGAAGGGGGCGTTGTGGGCGACGAGCACGCAGCCCGCGGCGAACTCCAGGAAGGCCGGGAGCGCCGACTCGATCGGCGGTGCGCCCGCGACCATGCCGTTGGTGATGCCGGTGAGCACGGCGATGAACGGCGGGATCTCGCCGCGGGGGTCGACCAGGGTCTGGAACTCGCCGAGGACCTCGCCGCCACGGACCTTGACCGCGCCGATCTCGGTGATCATCGAGCCACCCGCGGCCGAGCCCCCGGTGGTCTCGAGGTCGACCACGCAGAAGGTCAGGTCGCGCAGGGGGCGCCCGAGCTCGTCGAAGCTGCGCTGGGCCTCCCAGGGCGAGGGCGCCTCTCGCGTGCTGCTGCTCATGGTGGGCGACGCTAGAGCGGCGCACCGACAGTCCGGTGGCGACGCGCGGCATAGGCTGGCGGTCCGCAGGGGCGCGGTCCGGGTCGTGCCCCGGGTGCTGTGGGCCCACCGCGCGGTGCCCGCCCCGAGCCGCCCGTCCCGACCCGCCCGACCCGACTTCCCCGCGAGGTGCCCCTCCATGTCCGACCCGGCCGCCCCCTCCGACCTCGGGGACCTCCCCGAGCCGGTGCGCGCCCGGGTGGTGGCGCTGAGCGCCGAGGTGCTGCCCGACGTGGCCGCGCTGCCGCCGTCGCTGCGACGGGTCGCGGCCTTCACGCCGTCCCGGCGCGCGCGCCTCGGTGCGACCGCCCTCGCCGCAGCGCTGGGCGACCAGCGCCTGCGCGAGCGGGTGGCGGTGCAGGTCGCCGCTCGACGGTCGTCGACCCTCGCCGACCTGGCGCGGCTGGACGACCCGGTCGAGGCGGCCGCGCTGGCCTGGCTGGTGCGCCCCGACGGCTGGCAGGAGCCGGTCGCCGCCGCGGTCGACCTGACCGCGGCCCGGGCCGCACAGCAGGAGGCCGAGCAGGAGTCGCGGTGGCGACGCCGCGCCGAGGCGGCCGAGCAGGCCCTGCGCGAGCAACGCGCCCTGCACCGCCAGCAGGTCGAGGACTACAAGGCCGAGGTGGCGGGCCTGCGGCGCCGGCTGGCCGAGGCGCGCCGCGGCGACCAGGCGGTCGACGACGCGGTCCTCGACGGGCTCCGAGGCGAGCTCAACGAGCAGACCCGGGCCCGCCGGGCCGCCGAGGACGCACTGGCGGCCGAGCGGAGCGGCGTACGACGGCTGCAGGCGCAGGTCGAGCGGCTCGAGGCGACCAGCCGCACCGAGCGCCGCGCGGCCCGCAGCGAGCGCGACGAGGTCAGCCTGCGCGCCCGTCTGCTGCTCGACTCGGTCATCGATGCCGCCGCGGGGCTGCGCCGCGAGCTGGCCCTGCCGCCGGTGAGCGGCAGCCCGGCCGACCGGGTCGAGGCCGAGGTGGCGGCGGAGCGCGGACCCCGCACCCCCGGCGGCGTCGCCGACACCGTGAGCCCGGCGGTGCTCGAGCAGCTGCTCGCCCTGCCCCACGGACGGCTGCTCGTCGACGGCTACAACGTCAGCAAGGGCGTGTGGGGCGGCTCGTCGCTCGAGGCCCAGCGGATCCGGCTGCTGGCCGCCCTGGCGCCGCTGGTCGCGCGCACGGGGGCCGAGACCACGGTGGTCTTCGACGCCGCCGACTCCGAGCACCGGCCCCCCGTCAGCCCGCCCCGCGGGGTCAAGGTGCTCTTCAGCCCGCCCGGGGTGATCGCCGACGACGTGCTGCGCGATCTCGTGGCGGCCGAGCCCGCCGGCCGCACGGTGCTCGTGGTCACCGACGACCGCGGCCTGCGCGCCGACGTCACCCGCTCCGGAGCGCGCGTCGTCGGCGTCCACGCGCTCGCGGGGCTGCTGGGCCGGGTCTGACGCCGGGTCCGACGCCGAGCGGACACCGGGCCGACGCCGGGCCGACCAACCGCCCACCGCGCCGCCGGCCCACGGGCCCGGCCCCTGCGACGCGCGCTCCCGCCCGGTGCGGCGCGGGACTGTCGGTGGCGCCTGCGAGCGTCTCGCCCATGACGACGAGAATCGACTGCGACAGCTGCGTGGTCCGGGGCCTGGCCTGCCACGACTGCGTGGTCACCGTGCTGCTCGGGCCGCCGCCCGAGCTGACCTTCGACGACGACGAGGCGGCCGCGCTGGAGGTGCTCGCCGCCGGCGGCCTGGTGCCGCCGCTGCGGCTGGTGCGGGCGGTCGACACCCCGGGCGCCGAGTCCGCGTGACGCACCCCCGCGCCCGGTGTGACTCCTGTGGTCACTGGGACCCGAGGGGCTGGCGGGGGTAAAGATTGCGTGAAGGCGCCCGACGCGCCGGGGCGATCCGGCGGGCGGGTTTTGTCCGCCGGGGTGAGGCGACTAACCTCGCGTGCTCAGGTGCCCGTGGCAGTGGACCATCCGGTTCGCGCGGGCACCACGCTGAGTCCGACGCCGCCTGGCGGCGCCGGAGCCGGGGAACCAACTCTTCTGGGGTGAATCTCCCGCGAGGCGCACCCACCGGTGCGAGGAGCGGGCGTAGGGCGAGTCGTGCCCGAATCCGTCAGCTCACCCGGTAGGCGTACGACAGCAAGGGAGACCGTCCGCTCGTGCAGCACGGCCGGAAACGACTCAGCACCGCCCTCGTCGGACTCACCCTCGTGGGTGCGATCGGGCTCATCCCCACCTCGCCGGCCCAGGCCGAGCCAGACATCGACGACGTCGAGGCACGCGTCGACCGTCTCTACCACGAGGCCGAGCAGGCCTCGGAGCGCTTCAACGACGCCCGCATCGAGCTGGCCGACCTGCAGAAGGACCTGGCGGCGCTCAACGCCGACGAGGACCGCCAGGACGCCCGACTCGACGCCGTGCGCGAGCAGGTCCGCGACTCCGTCGTGCGCCAGTACGAGGGCGAGAGCATCTCCGCCGTCGGCCAGGTCGTCGTCTCCGACGACCCCAGCGCCTTCCTGGCCCAGATGACCACGATGTCGTCCTTCGACTCCGTGCAGGACGAGCTCTTCGACAGCTACACCCTCGAGACCAAGGCCCTCGACATCCGGGCGCAGGCCGTCGCGCAGCGCGCCGCCGACGTCGCGGAGACCAAGGAGCAGCTCGCCGAGGAGAAGGCGACCATCGACGACAAGCTCGCCGAGGCCGAGTCGCTGCTCGACCGCCTCGAGACCGAGGCCCGCGAGGCCGTCGTCTCGCGCGACAGCTCGGCCCGCACGGCCGCACCCGCGCCCACCAGCGTGCCGGCCTCGGGGCGCGCCGCCGCCGCGGTGCAGTACGCCCTCGCCCAGGTCGGCGACGCCTACATCTACGGCGCCGCCGGTCCGTCGGCCTTCGACTGCTCGGGCCTCACCATGATGGCCTGGGCCCAGGCGGGCGTCTCCCTGCCGCACAGCTCGAGCGCCCAGTTCTCCTCCGGTCCGCAGGTCAGCTCCAGCGACCTCCAGCCCGGCGACCTGGTCTTCTACTACAGCCCCATCAGCCACGTGGGCATGTACATCGGCAACGGCATGATCGTGCACGCCGCCAACCCCGGCAGCGGTGTCACCACCGCCCCGGTGATGTCGATGCCCTACGTCGGCGCCGTCCGCCCGGGCTGAGCCCTGACCGACGCCCCGACCTCGAAGGCCGGTCGCCCACGCACGTGGGTGGCCGGCCTTTCGCTGTGCGTGCTGGTGCTCGCCGGGCTCGTGGTGTGGCGGGTCGTCGACTCGCCCTACGTCGCACCGGCCGGCTCCGACCCGGCCGCGGCGGGGGAGGCCGAGCCCGGCCTGGCCACGGCCGCGCTGCAGCGGCTGCAGCGGGCGATCGCGAGCGGCGACGTCGCGGCGGCGGCCGCCCTGGCCCCCGGCGACGACCCGGCCGCGGCGGAGCGCCTGCGGGCCGCGGTCGACAACGCGGCCGACCTGCGGCTCACCGGCGTGACGCTGCGCTACGTCGAGCAGGCGAGCGCCGTCGACGCGGCCGGCACCTGGTCGGCGGCGGTCGAGGTGACCTGGCGCCTGCGCGGCTTCGACCCGGCGCCCGCCCGCACCGAGGTGGCGTTCACGCTGCGGGCCGAGCCCGACCGCGTCGCCCTCGTCTCGGCCGGGGGAGGGGGCCTGCGCACACCGCTGTGGCTCGCCGAGCCGCTGCGGGTGGCCCGCACCCCCGACACGCTGGTGATGGTCGCCGGCGACGCCGCCGAGCTGCGCGAGTACGCCGCCCTGGCGCGCCGCGCCGTGCCGGTGGTCGCGCGCGTGGTGCCCGCCGACCGCACCCGCCTGGTGGTCGAGGTGCCCGCCAGCGCCGACCAGCTCGACGCGCTCCTCGACGTGCCCGCCGGCACCTACGCCGGCGTCGCCGCGGTGACCGCCCCCGTCGACGGCCGTGACGAGCCGGACGGCCCGCTGCACGTCTTCGTCAACCCCGAGGAGATGTCGGGACTGCGCCCGACCGGCGCCCAGGTGGTGATGAGCCACGAGGCCACCCACGCGGTCACCGACGCCCCCACCAGCCGGGCACCGCTCTGGCTGGTGGAGGGCTTCGCCGACTACGTCGCCCTGCGCGACGTCGACCTGCCCCTCTCCACGACCGCGGCGCAGGCCATCGCCCGGGTGCGGCGCGAGGGCCTGCCCGCGGCCCTGCCCGGCACCGACGACTTCGACGTCGCGCAGACCCACCTGGGGGCGACCTACGAGAGCGCCTGGCTGGCCTGCCGCGTCGTCGCGGAGCGGGCCGGGCAGCAGGCGCTCGTGCGGCTCTACGAGGCCACCGGCCGCGGCGAGGACCTCGGCGCGACCCTGCGGCGGGTGTCGGGCCTCAGCGTCGGGCGCCTGACGCGGGACTGGCGGGGCGAGCTGCGGGCCCTCGCCGACGCCCCCGGCTGACAACGGGACGTCGTCGGACGCGGAGCAGCCCCCGTCGACCACCGCTGTGGTCGCCGGGGGCTGCTAGTCCCTCCCCTGACGGGGTCGTGCTCGTGCGGATGGTGCTCAGCCGTCGGTGACGCAGCCGGCCTCGGCACCGTTCACGGTGTCGCAGGTCTCGGTGAAGATGTCGCGGAGGTTGTCGCCGAAGGCTAGGGCGACGACGACGATGAGGGCGGCGATGCCGGCGATGAGCAGGCCGTACTCGACGGCGGAGGCGCCTCGCTCGTCGTCGCGCTCAGGCAGGAGTACGGCGAGGACGATGCTCAGGTAGGCGATCATAGGGGCTCCCTAGGTGGTCCGTGGAGGTGCGATGAGGTGAGGGGCCTCATGACTCGATCCTCGCGGAGTCCGGTCACCGGCGAATCGGCTGCCCGCCCGGCTTCGTGTAGTTCCTTTGGGCTACGAGGCCCCTCTTACCAGCGAGGCCTGGCAAGGCGGTCGGCTCTGGAAGTGCTGCAGCCCCCGTCGACCACGTGTCGCGGTCGGCGGGGGCTGCAGGTCCCTCCCCTGTCGGGGTCGTGCTCAGCCGTCGGTGGCGCAGCCGGCCTCGGCACCGTTGACGCTGTCGCAGGTGCTGGTGAAGATGTCGCGCAGGTTGTCGCCGAAGGCGAGGGCGACGACCACGATGAGAGCCGCGATGCCGGCGATGAGCAGGCCGTACTCGACGGCGGAGGCGCCGCGCTCGTCGTCGCGCTCGGGGCGCAGGGCGTTGAGCAGGATGCTCAGGTAGGTGATCATGATTGGGGCTCCCATGTGGTCCGTGGATCTGAAATCGAGGTCGGGGGACCTCACACCACTGATCCTGCTAGGGATCGCCCACCGCCGGATCGGCCCACCGCTCCGACCCAGGTAGTCCCTTCGGACTACCCCCCGGCACCGCCCGCCGCGGGCCCATGGCCCGGTCGGCGGAGCCTCAGGAGCGTCCGCCCGGGGCGATGCTCGACAGCAGGCCGATCCGCATGGCGGTGACAAGGGCCTGGGCGCGGTTGGCGGCGCCGAGCTTCTGGTAGATCCGCGCGATGTGGGACTTGGCGGTCGACTCGCTGAGGTAGAGCTTGTCGCCGATTGCGGCGGCTCCCAGGCCGTCGGCGAGCAGCAGCAGCACCTCGTGCTCGCGGTCGGTGAGCCGGGTCGACTCCGCGGCCGTGCGGCGCATCATGGCCCCGACCAGACCGGTGCAGACGAAGGACCGCGGGGAGACCTTGGCGTGTCGCGCGGCGCGGATGACCTCGGCCGAGGGGGCGTCCTTGCCGACGAAGCCCGAGGCGCCGGCCTCCATGGCGGCGAAGATCTGGTCGTCGCCGGAGTGCATGGTCAGCACGACAAGCCCGACGGTGGTGCTCTGCTTGCGCACCGCGCGCACGACGTCGAGGCCGGTGCCGTCCTGCAGCTGGAGGTCGGTGACCACCACGTCGGGCGCCAGGGTGTCGAAGGAGGCGATGGCCTCGCTGACCGTGGCGGCCACCCCGGCGATGGTCATGTCGGCCTCGAGCTCGAAGACACCGGAGAGTCCGGTGCGGATGAGCTCGTGGTCGTCCACCAGCAGGACACGGATCGGCTGGTCGGTCATGCCCTCACTGTAGTGGTGCTCACGGGCTGGCTGTCTGCCGCCGGGCCCGAGGGCTGGGACGAGTCCTGCGGCGCCGGCCGGTCGCCGAGGCTCACCCGCACGCCGACGCCGCCGCCGGGGAGGTCCTCGACGGTGAGGTCGGCCCCCACCAGGCGGGCGCGCTCGCGCATGATGCCGAGGCCGAAGGAGTCGGTGCGGGGCTCGCCGAGGCCGCGGCCGTCGTCGACCACGCTGATCGACGCCCGCGGCGGGTGGACCTGGCAGTGCACGCGCACGGTGGTGCAGCGGGCGTGCTTGACCGCGTTGTTGACGGCCTCCTGGGTGATCCGGAAGAGCTCGGCCTCGACCTCCGGGCGCAGCCGGCCGGTGTGCTCGTCGAGGGTGACCTCGATGGCCAGGCCCGAGACCTCGCTGAGGTTGCGCGCGATCGCCCCGATCGCGGCGCCGAGGCTCTCGCTCTCGCCGACCGTGGTGCGCAGGTTGATGACCGAGCGGCGCACGTCGGCGACGATCGCGCTGATCCGCTCGCGCAGCATCTCGATCCGCTCGGCCTGCTGGGGGTCGGCGGGCCGGGCGGCCAGGGCGTCGACGACGTAGCCGAGGGAGGCGATCTCCTGGGCCACCCCGTCGTGCATCTCGCGGGAGAGCCGGCGGCGCTCGTCGGCGGTGGCGGCGTCGCGGAAGGAGGCGAAGAGCAGGGCGGTGTCGAGGTGCACCGCGCTGGGGCCGAGCCCGCGGGCCAGGCCCACCAGGCGGTCGCGCAGGTCGAGCGGCACCGGGTCGAGCCGCTCCGAGAGAGTGCCGGCCACGATGCCGGCGACGCCGGCGCCGGTGGAGAGCGGGAAGGCGAAGGAGCGGCCCTCCACCAGGATGGCCGCTCCGGCCCACGAGCGCTCGGCGCGCAGCTCGCTGTCGCCGAGGTCCTCACCCTCGAGCGAGCGGGTGAGCAGCGGGGTGAGGCCGTCGCCGCGGGGCACGTAGAGCACCAGGGTCGAGGTGGGGATCTCGTCGCGCACTCCGCTGAGGATGGCCCCGCCCAGGGCGTTGGGGTCGAGGCCGGAGCTGAAGCCGCCGCTGAGGTCGATGAGCTGTCGCAGCAGCTCCTGGGCGAAGCGGTAGGGCTCGAGGGGGTCGTTGGTGCGGGCGATGGAGGAGCGCAGGAAGGTGGCGATCAGGCCGAGGCCGAGGCCGGTGATGGTCCAGGTGACGATGCTGAAGGCCTGCTCGCCGCTCGCGCCGTCGTGGACGAGCTCGACAGCGGCCAGGAGGGCCGCCAGCTCGACGCTCAGGGCCACCCCGGTGCCGGCGAATCCTCGGCTCAACCCGGCGACGAAGGGCGGCACGGCGAGGGTGCCGAGGATCGCGATCGTGCCCGGCAGGCCGTACCCGGCGGCCACGCCCACCGCCAGCGCCTCGGCCACCAGCAGCGGCAGCGACGACCTGTCGCTGCGCCGCTCGGCCAGGCTCGCCAGGAGCCAGGCCAGCCCGGCCACGACCAGGGCGTAGGCGGCAGCCGACCCTCGCCCCTGGGAGACGGGGACCAGCAGGGCCACCAGCACGAAGGCTCGTGCGGCGGCGCTGATGGAGAGCGGCTGGAGGTCCTTCACCGGGGGCGGCCCACTAGAAGTTGTCCATGATGCTGATGACGGCCGGGCCCATGACGGCGATGAAGAGGCAGGGCAGGATGCAGAAGATCAGCGGCACCGTGATCTTCACCGGCACCTGCTGGGCCTTCTCCTCCGCGCGCTGGCGGCGCTTCACGCGCATCTCGCTGGACTGCACGCGCAGCACCTGGGCGACGGGGATGCCGAACGAGTCGGCCTGGACCATGGCACTGACGAAGGATCGCAGATCGTCGACGTCGGTGCGCTCCGACAGGCCGCGCAGGGCCGCCGAGCGTCCCTGGCCGATCTGCATCTCCTTGAGCACCCGGGCGAACTCGTCGGCCAGCGGACCCTCGGTGTTGCGGGCGACCTGCTGGAGCGCGGCGTCGAAGCCGAGGCCCGACTCGACGCTGATCGTCATCAGGTCGATGGCGTCGGGCAGCTCGCGCAGGATCTGCGCCGAGCGGTCGTAGGTCTTCTGGTAGAGGTAAAGGTTGGGTCCGACGAAGCCGAGCACGAGGCCGCCGAGACCGACGCCCAGCAGCACCCCGAGCGAGGCGCCGAGGAGCAGGGCGACCAGGACGCCCGCCACGAGCCCGGCCACGGCGCCGAGCACCTTGGCCGACACGACCTTGTCGACGGTGAGACCGGCGGGGTTGCCGGCGAGCTCGAGCTTGCGCCGGAGCCGCTCGGCGGCGTCGGCGCCGGTGATCCTCCGGCCGACAGCGAGGGCGCGGGCCCGCAGCGGGTCGAGGACCCGCTCGGCGAAGGGTCGGTCGATCTCCTCGGTGAGGACCTTCGGAGCGTCGGTCATGGCCTCGAGCACGGCGAGGGAGCGGGTGACCCCGGCCGACTCGGCGTCGGTGCGCAGGGCGGCACCGACGAGGACGAGGGAGACCGCCACCAGCACGACCCCGAGCAGGAAGACCATGGTCATCTCACACCTCCACCTTGATCAGCCGGCTCATCCAGAACACGCCCAGCCCCAGGATGAGCCCGGCGCCACCCAGCATCAACCACCCCAGGGGCTCGGTGAACATCGGCTTGACGTAGTCGCCGTTCGTGAGCACGAGGTAGACCACGAACAGCGGGGGGAGCAGCCCGAGCACCCACGCGGAGAGCTTGCCCTCGGCGGCCAGAGCGGCGACCTGGCGCCGCATGTACTCCCGCTCGCGCATCGTGCCGGCGACGGTGTCGAGCAGCTCGGCGAGGTTGCCGCCGACCTGGCGCTGGATGCGGATCGCCATGACGACCCACTCGAAGTCCTTGCTCTCGAAGCGCTCGGCGACGCTCTCGAGCGCCTCCTCCAGGCTCACCCCGAGGCGCACCTCGACCAGCACGCGGCGGAACTCCGAGGCGACCGGGTCGACGCCCTCGCGCACGATGGTGTCGACCGACTGCGCCAGCGAGAGCCCCGCCGACAGCGAGCCCGACATGAGCTGCAGCGTGTCGGGCAGCGCGCTGTTGAAGGCCTTGCGGCGCCGTGAGCGCCGGACGCCGAGGTAGATCCAGGGCCCGAGCACGCCCAGGGCGAGGAAGAGCAGGCCGACGACCAGGCTGCCCTGGCCGAGCAGCAGCCCCATCAGGCCGGCCGCGAGCACGACGCCGGTGTGCACGAGCAGCCACTCGGCGGCCTTGAGGTCGCTGCCGGCCCCGTCGAGCCGCACGGCGATGCGGGCCTCCAGCCCCTTGTTGCGGCGCAGCACCTTGCCGGCGGCGTCCTTGGCCTGCCGGAGGGCCTGGTCGGGGTCGACCTTCGGCACCGTCGGCAGCCGGGAGCCGCCGGAGGTGCTCGCGGTGTAGGACTCGACCCGCTCGGCGGCGGTCATCGGCGCGGCCGCTCGCGGCACGAGCAGGACGACGAGCCCGACCAGGCCGACGCCGAGGGCGCCGACGCCGGCGTACATGGTCCAGGCCGGGGCGACCCAGCCGCTGTCGTCGACAACGGACGCGTCGAGGCCGGTGCTCCCGGCCGCGGCCGCGCTGGCGCCGCTGACGGTGGTGAAGGCCTCGGCGACGACCTCGCCCTGCGGTGTCGGCAGGGCGATCCGCAGCTCGGCCTCGGTGGCGGTGAGGTCGGCCGGGGCGGTGAGGCTGACCAGCACCTGGCGGTCGAGGGCGTCGGCCTCCTCGGCGAAGGCGGCGCGCAGCGCGTCGCTGTCAGCGGCCACGACCCGGCCCTGGCCGGCTCGCGAGAGGGCCTGCAGCACCCTCTCCTGGGCCGAGTCCTGCTCCAGGGCGATGACGTCGACCAGCACGCCGGAGTCCTCGACGGCGGCGGCGACGTCGTCGATGTCGGTGTCGGAGGTGTCAGCGCCGTCGGAGAGCACGAGCAGCTTGCGCTGGCCCTCGTCGCCGGCCATGGCCACCCCGCCGAGGACGCCGTCGTAGAGCAGGGTGTCGCGCGAGAGGGACAGGCCCTCGACGACCTCGCGGGCGGCGTCGCGGTCGAGGGTCGGCTCGAGCGCCGCGGTGACCTCGCCGGAGAAGGCGACGACCCCCACCAGGACGTCGTCGGGTGCGCTGTCGAGGAAGGTGAGCGCGGCCTGCCGGGCCGCGGCGAACCGCTCCCCGGCCATCGAGTTGCTGGTGTCGACCACGAGCACCGCCGTGCGCCTCACCGCGCCGGTGCTGCCCGCGGGCTGGGCGGTGGCCTCGACCGCGGTGCCGTCGACGGTCACCGAGACGCCGCCGAGGTCGACGTCGCTGTCGGGCGGCACCGAGACGAGCACCTCGGCGCCGTCGTCGCGGGGCTCGACGTGCGAGATCGTGGCCTCGGACGCGCCAGGGGAGCCGGCGATGGAACCGGGGGCGGAGCCGGCGGCCAGGGCCGGGCCGGCGGCGCCCAGGCCCAGGGTCGCCGCGACCGCGAGCAGGGCGGCGGCGCGCAGCAGGCGCCGGGTGCCTGACCTCGCCGTGGTCGCGCCGGACCCCCTCGGGGAGTGCGGGCGCATCAGATCCGGTCCGTCGCGAAGAGCACCGGGTCGACGGTGACGTTGGCGTAGGCCATCTTGTCGAGGAACTTGGGGCGCAGCCCGGTGGGACGCATCCGGCCCAGGGTGCGGCCGTCGTGGTCGAAGCCCATGGCGTTGTCGAAGACGAAGATGTCCTGCAGCGTGATGACGTCGCCCTCCATGCGCTCCACCTCGGTGATGTGGGTGATGCGGCGGGTGCCGTCCTTGAAGCGGGTCTGGTGCACGATCAGGTCCACCGCCGAGGCGACCTGCTCGCGGATGGCGCGCACGGGCAGGTCCATGCCGGCCATCAGCACCATGGTCTCCATGCGGGCCAGCGTGTCGCGCGGTCCGTTGGAGTGCAGGGTGCAGATCGAGCCGTCGTGGCCGGTGTTCATGGCCTGGAGCATGTCGAGGGCGGAGGCGTCGCGGACCTCGCCGACGATGATGCGGTCGGGGCGCATGCGCAGGCTGTTCTTGACCAGGTCGCGGATCGTGACCGCGCCCTTGCCCTCGATGTTGGCCGGGCGCGACTCCAGCCGCACGACGTGGTCCTGCTTGAGCTGGAGCTCGGCGGCGTCCTCGATGGTGACGATGCGCTCGTCGTCGGGGATGAAGGACGACAGCACGTTGAGCGTGGTCGTCTTGCCGGCGCCGGTGCTGCCGGAGACGATGACGTTGAGCCGACCGCGCACGCAGGCGTCGAGGAAGTCGGCGGTGTGGGGGCTCAGCGAGCCGAAGCGGATGAGGTCGTCGACCGTGAGCGGGTCGGCGGCGAACTTGCGGATGGTCAGCGCCGAGCCGTCGACGGCCAGGGGCGGCACCACGGCGTTGACACGGCTGCCGTCGGGCAGACGGGCGTCGACCATCGGGCTCGACTCGTCGACACGCCGGCCGATGCGGGAGACGATCTTGTCGATGGTGCGGCGCAGGTGGTCCTCGTCGGCGAACTGGGCCGTGGCCGGCACCAGCCGGCCGCCCTTCTCCAGCCAGATCGAGTCGTGGCCGTTGACCATGACCTCCGAGACGTCGGGGTCGCGCAGGTAGGGCTCGATCGGTCCGTAGCCCAGGATGTCGTCGCTGATCTCCTGGGTGACGCGGGCGCGGTCGCTGCTGCTGAGCGGGCGGTCCTGGGCCCCCAGCACCTCGGCGAGCACGGCGCGCACGCGCTGGTCGAGCTCGTCCTGGTCCATGTCGGAGGCGTAGAGGTGGGGCCCCAGCTGCTTGAGCAGCTCGACGTGGACGTTGCTCTTGAGCTCCTCGATCCGGTCGCCCTGCTGCGAGGCGAGCGTACGCCGGGCAGCGGCGCCCACCGAGGGCTGCTCGGCGGGCGCCGGTCGCCGGGTGGTGAGGGCCGAGCCGGCCGTGGCGGACGACGCCGCGGCCGCGGCGGCCGCCTGCACGCTGGCCTCCGGGGTCACCGCGCCGACCGGGCCGCGGTGGCGGGCCGGCTGCGGCGCGCCGGACTCCTCGGTGGTCCGCCCCGGTGCGACCTCGGTGGTCGCGGTGGACGTCGTGGTGCTGGATCCGGCGGGGGATCCGGACGCGCGGCGGGCCGCGGCGAGACGGTCGGCGAGGGTGCTCATCGCGTCATCTCCTGATCCGGAAGCGGGCCTTCGCGGCGGTGGGCTCGGCGGAGGCACCGGTCGACGCGGTCGCCGGGGTGGCGGCCCGGTCGTCGGCGTCGCCGACGAGCTCCGCGGCGAGGGCGAGGATCGCGGTGCTGGACTGGTGGTCGGGGGAGCCGACCACGATCGGGGTGCCGGCGTTGGTGGCCGCCGCGATGTCCATCGAGGTGGCGATCTGCGCCGCGACCGGCATGCCCAGGATGGTCTCCACCTTCTCGGCGCTGATGCCGACGGCGTCGTCGGCGCGGTTGAGCAGCAGGTGGCGGTGGCCCGGAGCGATGTCGAGCATCTCGAGGGTCTCCAGGGCGACCTTGACGTTCTTCAGCGTCGGCACGTCGAGGGTGGCCACGACGACGCACTCGTCGGTCTCGTCGAGCGCGGTGAGGACCTGCTCGTCGAAGGACGGTGCGGTGTCGACGACGACGTAGTCGAAGCCCTCGCGCAGGGTGCGCAGGATGCGGGCCACCAGCAGCGGCGTGACCCGCTCGCGCACGTCGGGGTGGGCGGGCGCGGCGAGCACCATGAGCGAGTCGCGGTGGCGGGTGAGCAGCCCGTCGAGCAGGGTGAGGTCGAGGCTGTCCTCGGAGCCGATGGCGTGCTCGAGGGAGTGGCTGGGGAAGAGCTGCATGGTGATCGCCACGTCGCCGAAGGCGAGGTCGAGGTCGACCAGGCAGACGCGGCGGGCGCCGCCGTCGTTGAGCGCCAGGGCGAGGTTGACCGCCATGGTCGTCTTGCCGACGCCGCCCTTGGGGGAGAAGACGGTGACGACCTTGCCCACCTGCGTGGCCCCGGCGGGGCCGCGCAGGGCGACGAAGAGCTGGTGGGCGCGGGCGACAGCCGAGGTGAGCGACTCCAGGTCGCCCTCGGGCACCACGTCGCGCGCGCCGGCCTTCATGGCCTGGGTGAGCATCGTGGTGTCGAGCTCGCCGAGCACGAGCACCACGCTGACGGTGGGGCGGGAGGTGCGCAGCTGCTCGCACACGTCGAGGGCGTCGACCAGCTTGAGGCCGGGGCCGAGCACGACGACGTACTCGTCGTGGTGCTGGGCCAGCCAGGCCGCCATGCGGTCGGTGGTGTCGAGGGCCTGGCTGCCCGCGGGCAGTGCCGGGAGCAGGGCGGCCAGGACGGCGGGGTCGGGGTCGACGACTACGGGCACGTCGTCACCCGAAGAGGTTCTCGGCGGTGACGCCCGGGTCGGCCTTGAGGTTGGCCTCGGGGGTCAGCAGCGCGAAGGTCAGCTCCCCGGAGCCCTGGGCGAACAGGATGCGCTGGGCCTGCGCCTGGTCGACGGCGAGGGTGAGCAGCGTGTTGGGCACCTGCTCCGCCGGCGCGGGGGCCTCCTGTCCGTCGGCGGCGGCGGCCACGCTGACCGGGGTGGTGGAGCCGACGCCCAGGACGGTGGCACGCGTCATCAGCGTGCGGGTGAACTGCTGGCCGGCCGGGTCGGTGCCGTTGTAGATGATGGCCACCTCCGAGCCGGGGGTGATGAAGCCGGCGACCCGGGCGGGGTCGGTGAGGTTGACCGAGACCGCGATCTTGCCCGGCGGGATGGTGAGCGGCGACTCGCCGGCCGCGGTGGCCCCGAGCTTCTGCGGCACGATCTGCTCACCGGGGTAGATCGTGGTGAGGGCGACCAGGTCGGCGACGTCGGTGGCCTCGCTCAGCGCCCCGGGCAGGATCTGCCCCTCGGCGACGGCCTCGCGCGACAGCTTCCCGCTGTCGAGGGCCTGGCGCACGGTCTCGCCGCGCTCGATCTGGGTGTTGGCGACCAGGACCTCCTGGGTCGCGAACTGCGCCTCGGCCCGGTTGTCGGCTCCCTGCACGTAGAGGAACACCAGCACCGTGCCCAGGGCGGCCACCACGGCCGCGACCACCAGGAGCACCCTGCGTCGGTCCATCGTCGGTGACCTCTCCTCGGCTCAGACGGGACCGCCCTCGGGCCCCGTGCACCGGCGCCCGGGCCGATCCGGCCCTGGCGCCCCTCCGCGACTCATGCTAGGGACGCGCCGGCGGTGCATCTGGCTTTTCGGTCAATCGCCACCGCTGCTGAGCAAAAGGTCCCGCCGTCTCGTGGGGTGGGACCCGAGGGGCCCCTGCGACGCCTGGGGCGCCGCGGCCGCCTCGGACGCCGTGGGCTCGGCCGACGGGTGCGTGGATCGCGCAATTGCGCGGGGTGGGGAGCGTGGTGGGGTAGTGGGTGTCGGGCTTTGCGTGGTTGGTGCGGGGTGGGGGCCGGGCTGGTGGTCGAAGTGGCGCAATGCTCGTCGTGCGTCAGCCGTGCCGTCGGTACGGCGCGAGTGCGTGATCCGGGTGCGTGGATCGCGCAATTGCGCGGGGTGGGGAGCGCGGTGGGGTAGTGGGGGTCGGGCTTTGCGTGGCTGGTGCGGGGTGGGGGCCGGGTTGGTGGTCGAAGTGGCGCAATGCTCGTCGTGCGTCAGCCGTGCCGTCGGTACGGCGCACGTGCGTGATCCGGGTGCGTGGATCGCGCAATTGCGTAGAGGGCGAGGCGGCACGGGCTGGGCCACGCGTCCTGCGTCCGGTGGCCCGCTGCCGAGGGGGGCGAGACCCGGGGAAGGAGGGAACCCCGGCCCTGAGCCGCGCTGGTCGGATGCGTCAGGAGTAGAGCGCGTCCACCTCGGCGCGCAGCTCGCGCATGACGACGTTGCGCTTGAGCTTGAGGCTCGGGGTGAGCTGGCCGCCCTCCTCGGTCCACTCCTCGGTGAGCACGCGGAACTTGCGGATCGACTCCGCCTTCGAGACCGCCTTGTTGGCCTCCTCGACGCCGGCCTCGATCTCCGCCTGGAGGTCGGGGTCGTCGACGAGGGCCTCGACGCCGCCGGACTTGCCGTGGGTCTGGGCCCAGGCGGCCAGCGACTCGGGGTCGAGGGTGACGAGGGCGCCGATGAAGGGCTGGCCGTCGCCGACCACGATGCACTGGTCGACCAGGGGGTGGGCCCGCAGCCGGTCCTCCAGCACCGCGGGAGCGACGTTCTTGCCGCCGGCGGTCACCAGGATCTCCTTCTTGCGCCCGGTGATCCGCACGAAGCCCTCGTCGTCGACCTCGCCGACGTCGCCGGTGTGGAACCAGCCGTCGCGCTCGAGCGACTCGGCGGTGGCGGCCTCGTTGCGCCAGTAGCCGGCGAACACCTGGCCGCCCCGGAAGAGCAGCTCGCCGTCGTCGGCCACGCGCACGGCCGTGCCGGGCAGCGGGCGACCCACCGTGCCGATCTTGGCGGCGTCGGGGAGGTTGACGGTGAGCGCCGCGGTGGTCTCGGTGAGGCCGTAGCCCTCGAGCACGGTGAGGCCGATCCCGCGGTAGAAGTGGCCCAGCCGCTCGCCCAGCGGCGCCCCGCCCGACACGGCGTGGGTGCACTCCCCGCCGAGGGCGGCCCGCAGCTTGGCGTAGACGAGCCGGGAGAAGACGGCGTGGCGGGCCTTGACCGCCAGCGACGGGCGGCCCCTGTCGAGGCCGCGGGAGTAGGCGATGGCGGTCTCGGCGGCCTTGTCGAAGATCGCGCCGCGACCGTCGGCGGCCGCCTTCTGCGAGGCGGTGTTGAAGACCTTCTCGAAGACGCGGGGCACGGCGAGGATGAAGGTGGGGCGGAAGACCTGGAGGTCGTCGAGCAGGTGGGTGATGTCGGCGCTGTGGCCCAGCCGGGTGCGCGACTTGACCGCGCCGACCTGGATGATCCGGGCGAAGACGTGGGCCAGCGGCAGGAAGAGCAGGGTCGAGGCGCCCTCGGCCTCGAAGAGCCGCTCCAGCTCGTCGACGGCCACGCCCAGCTCGAACATGAAGTTGCCGTGGGTGAGCATGCAGCCCTTGGGCCGCCCGGTGGTGCCGGAGGTGTAGATCAGGGTGGCCAGGTCCAGCGGCGTCGCCGCCGTACGTCGTGCCTCCAGCTCGGCGTCGGTGACGTCGCCGCCGAGGCGGGTGAGCACGTCGACGGCGTTGTCGGTGATCGACCAGACGTGGACGAGGTCCTCCAGGTCGCGGCGCACGGCGCTCACGCGGGCGACGTGGGCGCTGGTCTCCGCCACGACCGCGCGGGCCCCGGAGTCGTGCAGGATCCAGGCGACCTGCTCCTCGGAGGAGGTCTCGTAGACCGGCACGGTGACGGCGCCGGCGAACCAGATCGCGTAGTCGAGCAGCGTCCACTCGTAGCGGGTCTTGGAGATCAGCGCGACGCGGTCGCCGGCCTCGATCCCGGCGGCGACCAGGCCCTTGGCGACGCCGCGGACCTCGGCGAGGAACGTGGCCGCGGTGACGTCGGCCCACCCCGACCCGTCGGGGGCGGGCCGGCTGAAGACGACCGCGTCGGGGGCCTCGGCGGCGTTGCGCACGACGTCGTCGGTGAGGTTGCCGGTCGCGGGGACCTCGATGGTCAGGGGCGTGGAGAACTCACGCACGGTGCCTCCTGTGGGGTGCTGGCGGGGGTCCGGAGCGGATCCGGAGCGGGCGGTCGTCGGCCGTCCGGGCGCGACCGCGAGGAGGTCGGTCCCGGCGCAGGTTACCGCTGGGGGCGGCAGGCGCGGCATCCGGTACGCTCGCGAATCGACCTGCCCCCGTCACCGGCGTGCGCCGCGGCGGACCTGCGAGGTCGACGTGCGGCCGCCGGGTCGCCCGGATCCCACCCGGCCGAGGCGCCCGCCACCGGCCGAGCCCCAGACCAAGCCGCAAGAATGCCGTAGGAACAAGGAGGCTCGCGTGGCCGAGCAGACCACGTCGTCGATCGTGATCGACGCCGCGCCGGCCGACGTCATGGCGGTGATCGCCGACTTCCCGTCGTACCCCGCCTGGGCCAAGGGCGTGAAGACGGTCGAGGTCGTCGAGCCCGGCAGCGGCGACCGGGCCGCGCAGGTCTTCTTCGTCCTCGACGTCGCCCCGATCAAGGACGAGTACACCCTGGCCTACACCTGGTCCGGCGACCGCGAGGTCACCTGGACCCTGGTCGAGGGCAAGATGCTGCGCTCCCTCGACGGTGCCTACACCCTGCGTGCCCTGCCCGGCGGCTCCACCGAGGTCACCTACCGCCTCGCGCTCGACGTCACCATCCCGCTCATCGGCATGCTCAAGCGCCGCGGCGAGAAGATCCTCATCGACACGGCGCTGAAGGGCTTGAAGAAGCGCGTCGAGTCGATCGCCTGACCGGGACGCACCAGTGCGCATCCTGCTGTTCACCGGCAAGGGCGGCGTGGGCAAGTCGACCGTCGCCGCCGGCACGGCCGCCCGTGCCGCGGCCGAGGGTCACCGCACCCTGCTGCTCTCCACCGACGGCGCCCACTCGCTGGCCGACGCCTTCGGTGTGGCGGTGGGCAGCGAGCCGACCGAGGTCGCGCCGCACCTGAGCGTGCAGCAGGTCGACGCGCAGCTGCGCTTCCAGCAGTCCTGGGTGGAGGTGCAGGGCTACCTGCTCTCCGTGCTCGACCGCGCCGGCGTCGACGCGGTCACCGCCGAGGAGCTCACCGTGGTGCCCGGCGCGGAGGAGGTGCTGGCGCTGCTCGAGCTGCGCACTCAGGCCCTCACCGGCGAGTGGGACGTCGTGGTCGTCGACTGCGCGCCCACCGCCGAGACCCTGCGGCTGCTGGCCCTGCCGGAGGCGCTGGGGTGGTACGTCGAGCGCGCGCTGCCCGCCGACCGGCGCCTGGTGCGCGCGCTGCGCCCCGTGCTGACCCGCGCGGCGGGCGTGCCGCTGCCCGCCGACTCTGTGCTGGGCGCGCTGGAGCGGCTGCACGCCGACCTGGTCGAGGTGCAGGCGCTGCTCTCGGGGCCCGAGGCCAGCGTGCGCCTCGTGCTGACCCCCGAGCAGGTGGTCGTCGCCGAGGCCCGTCGCCTCCACACCACCCTGTCGCTCTTCGGCTACCGCGTCGACGGCGTCGTGGCCAACCGCGTCTTCCCGGCCGGCGGCTCCGACGACTGGCGTGCCGGCTGGGTGCTCGCCCAGGACGACGTGCTGGCCGGCGTCGAGGAGTCCTTCGCGGGCCTCCCGGTGTGGCGCGCGGCCTACCGCGCGCAGGAGCCGGTCGGCCTCGAGGCGCTGCGCGGCCTGGCCGAGGAGCTCTACGCCGGGGACGACCCGCTCGCCGCGCCCACGGGGGCCGGCCCCTTCCGCATCACCCGCAGCAGCGACGGCGCCGTCCTGCGCTTGGCCCTGCCCGGCGCCACCCGCTCGGAGGTCGACCTGGCCCGCACCGCCGACGACCTCGTCGTGACCGTGGGGTCCTACCGCCGCCTGCTCACCCTGCCCACCGCCCTCGCGCGCCTCGACCTCGTCGGCGCCGGTGTGGTCGACGGGGAGCTGCAGGTGCGCTTCGCCGGGGCTCCCGCCGCGGCCGTGGACGTGCCCCCGCGACGGGAGCGCACGTCGTGACCGGGCCGGAGGAGCAGCCGCCGGGCGCTGCGGGCGAGCCGGACGCGCGCAGCGGGTCCGGTGAGGACGTGGGCGACGTGGCCGAGGAGGCCGCGAAGCTCATGGGCGCCCTCGCCGACTGGGCCCGCGACCAGGGCCCCGGCCTCGGCGCGGGCCTGGGCGCAGGGCTGGGGTCGGGCCTCGGCGCCGGCCTCTCGGGGCTGGCCGAGCAGGTGGCCGAGCAGGCCGCCCGCGTCGGCGAGCACGTGCACCGCGGTCTCCAGGACAACCTCGCCACGGGCGCCCCCGAGTGCGCCTGGTGCCCGGTCTGCCGTGCCGTCGCCGCGGTGCGCCAGCTCAGCCCGGAGGTGCGCGCCCACCTCACCTCCGCGGCCTCCTCCCTCGTGCAGGCCGCCGCCGGGGTCCTGGCCACCCAGGTGCCCGACGACGCCGGCCCCCGCACCACGGGGGCCGACCGCTCGGAGGCCGACCCGACCGGGGCCGCGGCCGAGCGGCGCCCGTCCCGGGTGCAGCACATCGACCTCGACGACGACCCGCCCGACCCGCCCGACCCGGCCCGGCCCCCGCGGGCCGAGCAGCAGCAGGACCAGACCCCGCACGACCAGACCCAGCACCTCCAGGAGGACCAGTGACGCTCACGTGCGGCATCGACGTCGGCGGCACCAAGATCGCGGGAGGCGTGGTCGACGAGGACGGCAGCATCCTGGAGGAGCTGCGCGTGGTCTCCCCGGCCTCCGACGAGGAGGCCATCGAGCTGGCCATCGCCGGGCTGGTGACCGAGCTGCGCAGCCGCCACGACATCACCCGCGTGGGCGTCGGCGCCGCGGGCTACGTTGACAAGTCGCGCGCGGTGGTGATGTTCGCGCCCAACATCGCCTGGCGCCACGTCGACCTCAAGGCGGAGCTGGAGGCGCGCGTCGACCTGCCGGTGGTGATCGAGAACGACGCCAACGCCGCGGCCTGGGGCGAGTTCCGCTTCGGTGCGGGCCACGACGTCGACGACCTGCTGCTCGTCACCGTGGGCACCGGCGTCGGCGGCGGGCTGGTGCTCGACGGCCACCTGCGGCGCGGTGCCTTCGGTGTCGGCGCCGAGATCGGCCACATGCGGGTCGTGCCGGGCGGGCACCTGTGCGGCTGCGGCAACTACGGCTGCTTCGAGCAGTACGCCAGCGGCTCGGCGCTGGTGCGCGAGACCCGCGGCGCCGCCGCGGGGGGCTCGCTGCTGGCGCGCACCCTGCTCGACCGCGCCGGCGGGGCGGCCGAGGCGATCACCGGCCCCCTCATCACCGAGGCCGCGCGCGAGGGCGACCCCTTCGCGGTGGAGCAGCTGGCCGACCTCGGTCGCTGGCTCGGGGAGGGCATCGCCTCGCTCACCGCCGTGCTCGACCCGGCCGTGGTGGTGATCGGCGGCGGGGTCAGCGAGGCCGGCGAGCTGTTGCTGGGCCCGATCCGCCAGGCCTTCGCGGCCAACCTCACCGGACGCGGGCACCGCCCCAGCCTGGAGATCCGCAAGGCCCGCCTGGGCAACCGCGCGGGCCTCATCGGCGCCGCCGACCTCGCGCGCTACTGACGTGGCCCCGCCCCACGAGACGGTGTCGCGCGACGGCGCCGGGCTGTACATCGGCGTCGACGTCGGCGGCACCAAGGTGCTCGCCGCCGAGGTCGCCCCCGACGACTCCCTGCCGCGCATCGCCCGCCGCTCCACCCCGGGCCGCCGCGTCGAGGTGGGTCTGGTGGAGACCGCCCTGGACGAGGCCGTGCGCGAGGTGGCCGACGGACGACCGGTCGCGGGGGTGGGCCTGGCCGCGGCCGGCTTCGTCGACGCGGCGGGGGAGCGGGTGATGTTCGCCCCGCACCTGCCCTGGCGCGGCGAGGACGTGCGCGCCCGGCTGGCCGCGCGCTGGGAGACCGTGGTCGCCCTCGACAACGACGCCAACTGCGCCGCGCTGGCCGAGTGCGTGGCCGGCTCCGCCCGGGGCGCCTCGGAGGCCCTGGTGGTCACGATGGGCACCGGGATCGGGGGTGCGGTCGTGCTGGGCGGGCGGGTGCACCGCGGCACCAACGGCATGGCCGGCGAGTTCGGCCACGCGCAGGTCGTGCCCGACGGTGCGCCGTGCGAGTGCGGGGGCCGGGGCTGCTGGGAGCAGTACTCCAGCGGCAACGCCCTGGTCCGCTTCGCCCGCGACCGCCTCGGCCACGAGCCCACGGTGCTCGAGGAGATGTGCGGCGGCGTGCCGGAGCGGCTGCTCGGCCCGATGGTCACCGAGGCCGCCGAGCACGGCGACCTGCTGGCCCGGCAGGCCTTCGCGTCGGTCGGCGACTGGCTCGGTGTGGGCCTGGCCAACCTCGTGGCCGCCTTCGACCCCGAGGTCGTCGTGGTCGGCGGCGGGGTCTCGGCCGCGGGCGACCGGCTCCTCGAGCCGGCCCGCTCCGCGCTGGCCCGGTCGCTGGTCGGCGCCGCCCACCGCCGCGTGCCTCCGGTGCTGCGGGCCCGCTTCGGCCCCGAGGCCGGCGTCGTCGGTGCGGCGTACCTGGCGCGCGGGGCCGCCGGAGGCTGAGGCCGCCCGGGTGCCGGCGCCCGCGGGTGGGGCTCAGACCTGGGCGCCGTCGTCCCAGGGGTCGCGGGGCTCGCGGGGCATGCGGGCCACGAGGTAGAGGAACCCGCCGATGAAGGCGGCCACCAGCAGCAGCAGCACCCAGCCGGGGAACCCGACGCCGAGCACGGTGGAGAGCAGGAGCAGGGCCACCACGACCACGGGGGCGCCGAGCACACCGACCCACGCCGCCAGGCGGTCGAGCGGCGGGCGGTCGACCGGCGGGGGCTCCGGCGGCACGAAGCGGTCCTCCGGGGTCAGCGCGAACGGGTCGCGGGGTCCCTCGACGGGGGTCTCGGGCTCCAGGCGCCACCGGCCCACGCGCTCAGCGGGAGGCTCCGGTGCGTCACCGGGGCCGGCCGCGGCGTCGTCGTGGTGCGGCCCCGCCCCCGGGAGGTCGTCGGGGTCGAGCTCGGGGCGGTCGCCGTAGTTGTCGACGATCGCGCGCCAGGCGGCGTCGTGGGGGTCGGTCGACCCGTCCTCGGCGTCGTGGGGTTCACGCTGCACCCGGCCCACGGTACGCGGTCAGCGGGCGGGTGCGGTCACCCGCTCGAGGAAGCGCAGCGTCTCCTCCACGATCCGCTGGGCGTCGTTGTCGAGCGTGGCGACGTGGTAGCTGTCCTCGAGCCGGACCAGCGTGCGGTCGGGCGAGGAGATCCGGTCCATCACGAGCAGCTCGGTGGAGTCGTCGACGACGTGGTCGACGGTGGAGCGCAGGTAGAGCAGCGGGACCGCGATGCGGGGCAGGTCGGCCACGACCCCCGGCCAGGCGCGCATCATCGAGTGGGCCGCCTTGAGCGGCGTGCGGTGGTAGCCGTGCTCGTCGGCGCCGGGTCGCTTGATGTCGTTGACGATGCCGGGGAAGGACGGCACGACGTGCTTGAGCACGGGCAGCAGCCTGACGTCGAGACGCTTCGTCGCCAGCGCGGGGTTGACCACGACGACGCCGGCCACCCGGGGGTCGTCGGCGTGGTCGGCGGCCAGGCGCAGCACCAGCGCCCCGCCCATGGAGAGCCCGGCGAGCACGACGGCGTCGCAGCGCGCGGCCAGCTCCTCCAGGGTCTCGTCGAGCGCGTCGCGCCACTGCGACCAGCCGACGGTGTTGAGGTCCTGCCACGACGTGCCGTGCCCGGGCAGGCGCGGCACCTCGACGGCGTAGCCGCGGGCTGCGAGCCGCTCGCCCCACGGTCGCATCGAGGCGGGGGAGCCGGTGAACCCGTGGGTGAGCAGCACCCCCACCCGGCGCCCGCCGGTGAGCTCCGGTCGCGCGGGGATCGAGAGCGGCTGCGCCTGCGGGTGGACCTGCGGCTGGGTCTCCATGGCGGCGATCATGCCCTAGTCTTCGCCTGGCGACCCGGGCCGACGGCCCCTCCAGCTGATCGGCGCTGGCGGTCGTGGTGTGACAGGCGTGCGAGGTCGGGGAGGGTGTCTCGGTGTTCTACTGGTTCCTCAAGTGGGTCGCGATCGGCCCCCTGCTCCGGGTCGTCTTCCGCCCCCAGACCTTCGGCGCCGACAACGTGCCCCCCGAGGGCCCGGCCATCCTGGCCAGCAACCACCTCTCCTACGCCGACTGGCTCTTCATGCCGCTGACCCTGCCGCGGCGGGTGACCTTCGTGGCCAAGGCGGAGTACTTCACCGGCACCGGCCTCAAGGGCTGGCTGCAGAAGACGTTCTTCTCCGGATCCGGCCAGGTCCCCATCGACCGCACCAGCGGCGACGCGGCGGCGGGCGCGCTGGCGTCGGCCAAGCGGGTGCTCGGCGAGGGCGGGCTCTTCGGCATCTACCCCGAGGGCACGCGCTCCCACGACGGCCGGCTCTACCGCGGCAAGACCGGTGTGGCCCGCCTCGCGCTCGAGACCGGGGTGCCGGTGGTCCCGGTCGCCGTCGTCGGCACCGACGTCGTGGCGCCGCCGGGCAAGAAATTCGGCTCGTTCACCCGACCGATCGTGCGCTTCGGCCGCCCCCTGGACTTCTCGCGCTACGAGGGCCTCGAGAACGACCGCTACATCCTGCGCTCGGTCACCGACGAGATCATGTACGAGATCATGCGGCTCTCCGAGCAGGAGTACGTCGACATGTACGCCACCCGCGCCAAGGACCTGGCCAAGGAGCAGGCCAAGGACCTGGCCAAGGAGCAGGCGAGGGCGCGCGCGGAGGAGAAGGCCGCCGAGGACTCCCGGCGCCAGGCCTCCTGAGACCGGTGGGCTGAGACCGGTGGGTCCTGCGAGCGCGGCCGCGCGGGCGGTCGAGGACCGGCTGTTCCGGGCGCTCGCCGTGCTGCGGGTGGTGGTGCTGGCCAACGCGGTCGGGCTCAACCTCTACCGCGCGGAGAACTTCCAGCACCCGCGGTGGGCCGCGGCGGCGGTCGTCGCCATGGTCGTGTGGACCGGCGTGGCGCTCGCGGCGTACGCCGTGGTCCGGCGGCGCACGGCGCTGCTGCTCGTGGCCGACCTCGGGCTCGCGGTGGGCTCGCTGGCGGTGACGCCGCTGCTCAAGGGCGACGGGTTCAGCGCGTCGCTGCCCGGCTTCTGGGTGATGGGTGCCCTGCTGGCCTGGGCGGTCCACTGGCGCTGGGCCGGCGGCCTGGTCGCCGGGCTGGCGCTGGGCGGCACCGACCTGCTGGTGCGCGAGGACCTCACGCAGAACAACTACGGCAACGTCTTCCTGCTCGTCATCGGCGGCCCGATCGTGGGCTACATGTGCGGCTCGCTGCAGGAGATGGCCACCGAGCGCGACCTCGCCCAGCGCGCGGCCGCGGCCGCGGCCGAGCGCGTGCGCCTGGCGCGCGCCGTGCACGACGGCGTGCTCCAGGTGCTCGCGCTCGTGCAGCGCCGCGGTCGCGAGCTGGGCGGCGACGGCGCGCAGCTGGCCCGGCTCGCCGGGGAGCAGGAGGCGGCGCTGCGCCGGCTCGTGCAGGAGGAGGCCTCCCTGGGGCGCGGTGGTGACGGGAGCGACGGGGCCGACGGGGCGGTGCCGGGCTCCGCTGGCCCCGTGACCGTCGACCTCGCGGTCGCCCTGGCCCGCTTCGAGCAGCGGGCGGGCGTGACCGTGGTGGTGCCGGCCGAGCCGGTGCTGCTGCCCGGTCACGTCGCCGGCGAGGTCGCCGCGGCGGTGGGGGCCTGCCTCGACAACGTGGAGCGCCACGTCGGCGAGGGGGCCCCGGCCTGGGTGCTGCTCGACGACCTCGGCGCCCGGGTGGAGGTCTCGGTGCGCGACGAGGGCCCGGGCATCGCCCCCGGCCGGCTGGCGAGCGCCGAGGCCGAGGGCAGGATGGGGGTGAGCGGCTCCGTCGTCGGCCGGATGGTCGACCTGGGCGGCACCGCCACGCTCAGCACCGGCGCGCACGGCACCGAGTGGGAGCTCGTCGTACGTCGCGACGCGGCGCAGGAGGACGCATGACCATCCACGACACCCATCCCTTCGCCGACCCCGATCCCGACCCCGTACGCCGCCTCCGCGGCCGCACCGGCGGCGCGGTCTCGCTGTGGACCACGGGCTCCGGGCCCGCGCGCGCCGGGCTCACCGTCAGCTCGTTCCTGGTGGCCGGGGGCGAGCCCGCCCGCGTGCTCGGGCTGGTCGACCCCGACTCCGACCTCGCCGACTCCGTCGACGTGGGCGACGCCCTCGTGGTGCAGCTGCTGGCCTGGGGCCACCGCGACCTGGCCGACCAGTTCGCCGGCACGGCGCCCGCGCCCGGAGGGCCCTTCCGGCAGGCGGCCTTCACCGAGACCGCCTGGGGGCCGCGGCTGTCCGACGTCACCACGTGGGCCGGGGTGCGGCTGGTCGCGGCGGAGCCGGCCGGCTGGTCGCGGCTGCTGACCTGCCTGGTCGAGCACGTCGAGGTGGGCGACGACGTCGAGCCGCTCGGCCACCGCCGGGGGCGCTACTCGCGGCTGGGCTGACCCTCGCGGCCCGGGGGACCCGCGGCCGACCACGCGTCAGGGCCCGCCGACCTGGGTAGGGTCCGGGCCATGGCGGAGCGAGCGGTGCGGGTGATGGTGGTCGACGACCACCCGATGTGGCGCGACGCGGTCGAGCGCGACCTGCAGGCGGCGGGCTTCGACGTGGTCGCGGTGGCCGGCACCGGGGCGGAGGCGATCGCCCGCTTCCCGGCCGCGCGCCCGCAGGTCGTGGTGCTCGACCTGCGCATCCCGGAGCCCGACGGGGTGGAGGTCACCGCCCAGGTGCTGCGCCACGACCCGTCGGCGCGCGTGCTGATCCTCTCGGCCTCCGGCGAGCAGGCCGACGTGCTCGAGGCGGTGAAGGCGGGGGCCACCGGCTACCTCGTGAAGTCGGCGTCGCGCGAGGAGCTGCTCGAGGCCGTGCGTCGGGTGGCGCGCGGCGACTCGGTCTTCACCCCCGGCCTGGCCGGACTGGTGCTGGGGGAGTTCCGGCGCATGGCCGAGGGGCCCGCCGCGCCCGACCCCTCCCGCGACGCGCTGACCGACCGCGAGACCGAGGTGCTGCGCATGGTCGCCAAGGGGCTGTCCTACAAGCAGATCGCCGAGCGCCTCGTGCTCAGCCACCGCACGGTGCAGAACCACGTGCAGAACACCCTGCGCAAGCTGCAGATGCACAACCGGGTCGAGCTGACCCGCTACGCCATCGAGCAGGGCCTCGACGACGACGGCTGAGCGACCCGTCCGCCCGCGGGCCCGCGCACCGGGCCGCGCGTCGGCGACGTCGAGGCCCCGGTGCCCGTGGGAGCCCCCGCGGGCCCCGCCCTATGCTCGCCGGATGGCAGACCCGGTGCTCGAGCTCGCCGACGAGCTCTACGCGCTGCCGCCCGGTGACTTCACCGCCGCGCGGGACGCCCGGGCCAGGGCCCACAAGGGCACCGACCTCGCCGCCGCGCTCAAGGCGCTGCGCAAGCCGTCGACGGCGGCCTGGGTGGTCAACCTCCTGGTGCGTCGCGAGGCCGCCCAGGTCGACCAGGTGCTCAGCGTGGGCTCGGCCCTGCGCGAGGCCCAGGCCGGCATGTCGGCCGACCAGCTGCGGGCCCTCACGCGTCAGCGCCGCCAGCTCACGGCGGCGGTGACCCAGCAGGCGCGGTCCCTGGCCGCCGAGGCGGGGGTGCGGGTGACGCAGGCCGTGGCCGACCAGGTGGAGGCCACGCTCACCGCCGCCGTGCTCGACGAGCGCTGCGGGGCCGCCGTGCGCAGCGGCCTGCTCGTGGGCCCGCTCGCCAGCACCGGCGTCGACGAGGTCGACGTGGCCGCGGCCCTCGCGCTGCCGGCGGCGCTCGGCCACGCGGCCGCACCGCGCGAGGCCGCGCCGACGCCGCGACCCGAGCTGCGCGTCGTGCCCGACCCGAAGGCCGACGCGAAGGCCCTGGCCTCGGCCCAGGAGACCCTCGAGGCGGCCGAGGAGGCGCTGGCGGCGGCGACCGGCGAGCACGAGCAGGCGCAGGCCCACGTGCAGGAGCTCGAGGCCCGCTCGATGCAGCTGCAGGCCGACCTCGACGAGCTGCGTCGCCGCGTGGCCGAGACCGAGGCGCGCGCCGAGCAGGTCGACGACGAGCTCGACGACGCCGAGGACGCCCGCGGCGAGGCGGCCGGCGCTCTCGAGGCCGCGCGTGCCGAGCGCGACGCGGCCGCGGCCGCCCGCGACCGGCTCAGGCCGGCGCGAGCGCGCTGACCGGCACGGCCAGCCCGGCGAACGTGCGGGGGTCGGTGCGACCCCAGGCGCCGACCCGCAGGTCGGGTCGCAGATCGGGCCGGGCGTCGGTCCGGGGAGTCGGCGCGTGCGCGGGCGACGTGGCCTCGACCAGCTCGGGCAGCGCGTCGAGCGGCACGCCGAAGAGGGCGCACAGCTCCTCCGACCAGCCCTCGGCACCCAGCAGCAGCGTCGGCCGGGCGTGGGCGGCGTCGGTGACGTGCTCGAGCCCGCGCGTCATCCGGGCGACGAGGTAGGACTCCACCCCGCCGACGGCGTAGCGGCCGTCCTCCACCAGCGCCCACGTGTGCGGCTCGTGCTCGGCCAGCCAGCGCAGCCGCGGGCCGGCGACCCGGTGGTCCAGCGGCTGGTCGGCGAGCAGCTCGACGTGCGCCGCGGCCCCTTCCGCGCGCAGCTGCTCGCACAGCCCCGTCGTACGACGGTCGCCGGCGGTGATCGCGGGTCGGGGCGCGCCGAGGGTCTCGCGGTCCCAGACCAGCAGCGTGTGGGGGTCGCCGCCGACGGCGACCTCGACCACCGCCCAGCCCTCGGGCAGCGCCGCGCCCACCTCGGCGACGGCGCTCAGCGTGCCCTGCCAGACCTCCTCGGGGGAGGTCTCCACCTGGTCGGGCGCCGGCCGGTGGTGGCGCAGCGTGAGCGCGGAGGTGGCGATGGTCGCGCCGTTGGGCGCGAGGCCGGCCACGTGCACGGCCGTGGAGGTCACCCGCACGGCCAGTCGCACGTCCGAGCCGTGCGCGCTGCCCTGGCCGCTCATGGCCGGGTCACGGGCCCGGCGCCCACGCGCCCGGCCTGCCGGCGGCGCTCACGCGCCGGTGGAGCGCACGATGTCGAGCACCCGCCGGTCGATCCAGGCCAGCTCGGGGTCGACCCGCATCTCGTAGTTCTCGGTGCCGACCCAGGCGTGGAAGTCGCGCTGGCCCTGGGCCGCGGCGAAGGCGGTCAGCTCGGCCTCGAGCTCGGGCGTGACGGGCACCTTCTCCTCCTCGGTCGAGGCGGTGAGGTAGAGGTCGTTGAGGTCGAGCAGCCGGGCCAGCTCGGCCAGCGGGTCGACGTGGTCGTCGACGCGCAGGTCCACGGCGATGTCGTCGAGCCCGCCGTAGCCGGCGCCGTCGCTCACCACGAGCAGCGCGGCCGACTGCCGGCCGCGCTTGTCGCCGCCCGCCTCGTCGCCGGCCGCGAGGGCGGCGAGCAGGCGCCGGGCCAGGGGAGCGTCGGCGGGGGAGCCCTCCCAGGCCGTGCGCATGGCCTCGACCACGTGCTCCCCGGCGAGCACGTTGCCCTGGATCGCGAAGCCCTCACCCGTCGCGCCGCCGGCCCAGTCGAGGCACGCGGGGCCGGTGTGGCTGGCCGCGCCGCCGTCGACGTCGACGATGCCGACCTGGCGGTGGTCGCGGCCCGGGTCCTCCTCGAGCAGCCGCTGCAGGGCGACCTCCGCGGTGGCGCCGTCGTCGAGGTGGGAGAGGGCCATGCCCTTGTAGGCGACGTTGGCGTCGGCCTGGGTCGCGAGGGCGCCGACCTGGGCCACGGCGGCCGGCACGGCCGCACCGACCGCGAGGAACTTGGAGGCCACCGCCACGCCCCAGGACTCACCGTCGGCGGAGCGGGCCACGATCGAGAAGGTCATGGCGCGACCCTAGGACACGCCCGCCCCGCCCCGGCCCACCCCGGCGGCTCCACCCCGGCCCACCACCCCACCCGCCACCCCGTCGGCCCGACGCCGACCCGCCCGGGCGGTGGACAGCACCTGGCCCGACCGTGTGACCGCCACTACAGTCGGGCCCGCCCGCTTCGAACGATCCAAGCCGTCGGCCGGGCCGACCACCGACCACGGCCCTCCCGGGTCACCAGGACAGGAGCGCAGATGCGCGTCGGAGTACTCACCGGAGGCGGGGACTGCCCCGGTCTCAACGCCGTCATCCGCGCGGTCGTGCGGCGCGGCACGCGCGACCACGGCTTCGAGTTCGTCGGCTACCGCGACGGGTGGAAGGGCCCGCTCGAGGGGCTGACCATGCCGCTGGGCGTCGAGCAGTGCCGCGGCATCCTGCCCCGCGGCGGCACCATCCTGGGCTCCAGCCGCACCAACCCGTTCTCCATCGAGGGCGGCGTGGAGCGGATCAAGGACAACCTCGCCGCCGACGGCGTCGACGCCCTCGTCGCGATCGGCGGCGAGGACACCCTCGGGGTCGCCACCCGGCTGGCCGACCTGGGCGTCAAGGTCGTGGGGGTGCCCAAGACGATCGACAACGACCTCTCGGGCACCGACTTCACCTTCGGGTTCGACACCGCGGTCAACATCGCCACCGAGGCCATCGACCGCCTCCACACCACCGCGGAGTCGCACCACCGCGTGCTCGTCGTGGAGGTCATGGGCCGCCACGCCGGCTGGATCGCTCTGCACGCCGGCATCGCCGGCGGTGCCAGCGCCGTGCTCATCCCCGAGCAGCCCTTCGACATCGCCGCGGTCTGCGCCCACGTCGAGACCCGCTTCGAGAGCGAGTACGCCCCCATCGTGGTCGTCTCCGAGGGAGCGGTGCCCGCCGACGGCTCGGGCATGACCCTGGCCTCGGGGGAGAAGGACGCCTTCGGCCACGTGCGCCTCGGCGGCATCGGCGACAGGCTGGCCTCCGAGATCGAGCACCGCACCGGCAAGGAGGCCCGCGCGGTGGTGCTCGGCCACGTGCAGCGAGGCGGCACGCCCACGGCGTTCGACCGCTGGCTGGCCACCCGCTTCGGCCTCCAGGCCGTCGACGCGGTCGCCGACGGCGACTTCGGCACGATGATGGCCCTGCGCGGCACCCGCATCGACCGGGTGCCGCTGGCCGAGGGCACCGCCGAGCTCAAGCTGGTCTCTGCGGAGGAGTACGCCGAGGCCGAGGTGTTCTTCGGCTGAGCCCCGGGCCCGCCGGGAAGGCCTCCTGCCGCGGGGCGAGTAGCCAACGACCCCCCGCCTGGGGTTGGGTAGGCCCACTCGCACGCATCCACCAGGAGGCACCCTGATGAGCACCCACGAGACCGCCGCGGTGGAGACACCCGGGTCCGAGCCCACCCTGAAGCGGGTGATGGGCCCCAAGCTGCTGCTGCTGTTCATCGTCGGCGACATCCTCGGCGCCGGCGTCTACGCCGTGACCGGCCAGATGGCCGGCATCGTCGGCGGCGTCGTCTGGCTGCCGTTCCTGGTCGCGTTCGTCGTCGCGACGCTCACGGCGCTGTCCTACCTCGAGCTGGTCACGAAGTACCCCCAGGCCGCCGGCGCCGCGCTCTACACGCACAAGGCCTTCGGCATCCACTTCGTCACCTTCCTCGTGGCCTTCGCGGTGATCTGCTCGGGCATCACCAGCGCCTCCACCTCGGCCAACGTCCTGGCCCAGAACCTCCTGGCCGGCCTCGACGGCATCGGGCTGGAGACCGGGCTCTCGACCACCGGCACCACGATCATCGCCATGCTCTTCATGGGCCTGCTGGCCGCGATCAACCTGCGCGGGGTCGGCGAGAGCGTGAAGTTCAACGTCGTGCTCACGCTGGTGGAGATGACCGCGCTGGCCATCGTCATCGGCGTCGGCTTCTACGCCATGGCCCAGGGCGAGGGCGACATCAGCCAGATCACGACCTTCGAGTCGCCCGAGGACAAGGGCCTCTTCCTCGCCGTCACCGCGGCCACCTCGGTGGCCTTCTTCGCGATGGTCGGCTTCGAGGACTCCGTCAACATGGTCGAGGAGACCAAGGAGCCCGAGCGGATCTTCCCGAAGATGATGCTCACCGGCCTCGGCATCGCGGTCATCTTCTACATGCTGGTGGCCATCGCGGTGGTCACGGTGCTCACCCCCGACGAGCTCGCGGTCATCAACGAGTCCGAGGGCCGCGCGCTGCTCGAGGTGGTCGGCAAGGGCGCCCCCGACTTCCCGATCGACAAGGTCTTCCCATTCCTGGCCGTCTTCGCGGTCGCCAACACCGCGCTGATCAACATGCTCATGGCCAGCCGCCTGGTCTACGGCATGGCCCGTCAGGACGTCCTGCCCCGCAGCCTCGGCAAGGTCTCCCCGAACCGCCGCTCGCCCTACGTCGGCATCATCTTCACCACGCTCATCGCCGTGGCCCTGATCTGGTACGTCGCGACGCAGTCGGACTCGAGCATCGTCGCCGCGCTGTCCGGCACGACCTCGCTGCTGCTGCTCGGCGTCTTCACCATCGTCAACGTGGCCTGCCTGATCCTGCGCCGCGACGACAAGCAGGGCACGGGCTTCTTCCGCTCGCCGGGTGTCACCCCGGCCGTGGCCGCGGTGCTCTGCGCCTTCCTCATCGGCCCGTGGGTCGACCGCGACGTCCTGCAGTACCAGATCGCGCTCGTGCTGCTGCTCATCGGCGTGGCGCTGTGGCTGCTCACCTGGTTCGTCAACCGCGGGGTGCGCGCCAAGCGCACCGGCTTCCGCGACATCGAGCACCTCGAGGACTAGAGGCTCCGCCGCGTCGCGCGCACCGCCCGGCACGACCCCGTCCGCATCGCGGGCGGGGTCGCGCTGTTTCGGGGCGCGAGCGGACCCGGCCGTACCCTTGGCCGGTGAGCACCATCCCCGACCTCGCCACCCTGCACGCCCTCGGCCCGGCCCAGCAGCCGACCTACCCCGACCAGGCGGCCGTCGACTCCGCCGTCGCGCAGCTGCGCACGATGCCGCCGCTGGTCTTCGCCGGCGAGTGCGACGAGCTGAAGGGCAAGCTGGCCGCGGTCGCGCGCGGCGAGGCCTTCCTGCTCCAGGGCGGCGACTGCGCCGAGACCCTCGCCGGGGTCACCGCCGACAACGTGCGCAACAAGCTGCGCGTGCTGCTGCAGATGGCGGTCGTGCTCACCTACGCGGCCTCGGTGCCGGTCGTGAAGGTCGGCCGCCTGGCCGGTCAGTACGCCAAGCCGCGCTCCTCCGACCTCGAGACCCGCGAGGGCGTGACCCTGCCGGCCTACCGCGGCGACGCGGTCAACGGCTTCGAGTTCACCCCCGAGGCCCGCGTGCCCGACCCGCAGCGCCTGGTCGACGTCTACAACGCCTCCGCCGCGACCCTCAACCTCGTGCGCGCCTTCACCACCGGCGGCTACGCCGACCTGCGCCAGGTCCACACCTGGAACACCGACTTCGTGCGCGAGTCGCCGGTCGGCCAGCGCTACGAGGAGATGGCCGGCGAGATCGAGCGCGCGCTCACCTTCATGCAGGCCATCGGGGCCGACCCCGACGAGTTCCACCGCGTCGACTTCCACTCCAGCCACGAGGCGCTGGTGCTGGAGTACGAGCACGCGATGACGCGCATCGACTCGCGCACCGACGCGCCGTACGACGTCTCGGGCCACTTCGTCTGGATCGGCGAGCGCACCCGCCAGCTCGACAACGCCCACGTGGAGCTGCTCAGCCGCATCCGCAACCCCATCGGCGTCAAGCTCGGCCCCACCACCACCCCCGACGACGCGATCGCCCTGGCCGCCAAGCTCAACCCCCACAACGAGGCCGGCCGGCTCACCTTCATCACCCGCTTCGGCGCGGGGAGGATCCGCGACGGTCTGCCGCCGCTGGTGGAGAAGGTCAAGGCCGCGGGCCTGGAGGTCGCCTGGGTCTGCGACCCGATGCACGGCAACACCTTCGAGGCCTCCTCGGGCTACAAGACCCGCCGTTTCGACGACGTCATCGACGAGGTCCAGGGCTTCTTCGACGTGCACCGCTCGCTCGGCACCTGGCCCGGCGGCGTCCACGTCGAGCTCACCGGCGACGACGTCACCGAGTGCGTCGGCGGCGGCGAGGAGCTCACCGACATGGACCTCTCCTCGCGCTACGAGTCGGTCTGCGACCCGCGCCTCAACCGCGTGCAGTCCCTCGAGCTGGCCTTCCTCGTCGCCGAGATGCTGCGCAAGGCCTGATCAAGCCACGAGGGCGCCCGGGCACGTCGCCGGGCCGCTGTCGTTGCTCGCCCCGCGACCGGCCGGCGAGAGCCGGTGCGGGAGGATGGCCGCGTGATCGACCTGCGCAGTGACACCGTGACCCGCCCGACCGACGCGATGCGCCAGGCCATGGCCCGGGCCGAGGTCGGCGACGACGTCTACGGCGAGGACCCCACCGTCCTGGCGCTCGAGGAGCGGGTGGCCGACCTGCTGGGCCACGAGGCCGCGCTCTTCTGCCCCACGGGGTCGATGGCCAACGTCCTGGCCGTGCGCGCGGTCGTGAAGCCGGGCGAGGAGGTGCTCTGCGAGGCCTCGGCCCACATCGTGCGCGCCGAGCTGGGGGCCCACGGCGCCTACTCCGGCATCACCTCCCGCACCTGGATCCACCCGCGCGGCCAGGTGGACCTGCCGACCGTGCGCTCGATCCTGGCCCCCGACATGGGTCCGTTCTTCGTGCGCACCGCGGCGATCTCGGTGGAGAACACCCACAACTTCGCCGGCGGCACCGTGCTGCCCCTGGCCGACCTGCGCGACCTGCGCGAGCTGGCCACCGGCGCCGGCGTGGCGGTGCACATGGACGGCGCGCGGCTGTGGAACGCCCACGTGGCCACCGGCACCGCGCTGAGCGAGTACGGCGCGATCGCCGACGTCATGGCGGTCTGCCTGTCCAAGGGGCTGGGCGCCCCCGTCGGCTCCCTGGTGGTCGGCTCGGCCGACGTCATCGCCGAGGCCCGCGTGTGGCGCAAGCGCATGGGCGGCGGCATGCGGCAGGTCGGCATCCTCGCCGCGGCCGGCCTGCACGCCCTCGAGCACCACGTGGAGCGGCTGGCCGAGGACCACGAGCACGCCCGGCTGCTCGCCGAGGCCTGCGGCGTCGACCCCGCCGGCGTCGACACCAACATCGTCGCCGTGCCGCGCGGCGACGCCGCCGAGGTCGTCGCGCGCGCCCGGGAGGCCGGCGTGCTCGTCTCGGCGGTCGGCCCCGCCGTCGTGCGGCTGGTCACCCACCTCGGCGTCGGCCGTGCCGACGTCGAGCGGGCCGCCGGGGTGCTCGCGGCCCTCTGACACCACGGCTCCGGGACCACGCCCCCCGCCGCGACCCCCGCGCGCGGGGAGGTGCCGGGCCCCGCGGGTCAGCCGGCGGCCACGGGCGCGCCGAGGAGGGAGACCTCGCTCAGCGCGGTGTAGTCCTTGGCGTCGGGGCCGTCACCGGGCGCCGAGACCGCCACGATACGCAGCCGCACGCTGCTCGTGACGGCGCCGCCGGCGTCGAGGGTCTGCAGCTCGCGGCTCTCGCCCAGGTCCTGGCGCAGGGTCGTGCCGTCGTCGAGCACCCACTCCACGGCGAGGACGCGGCGGTTGAGGGAGTACCAGTCGTAGGTCGTGCCGCGCGGGTCGGTCGCGGTCTTGGCGTAGCCGTTGACCAGGCCGACCCGGGACAGCGCCACGGGCTCGGCGAGGTCGAGGACGATCTCGGAGCCGCCGGCGTCGCCGCTCGTGCGCCAGCAGGTGGTGGGGTCGCCGTCGACGAGCCGGGTGTCGTCGTAGAAGGTCGTGCTGCCGTCGGCGACGTCGACGCTGCTGGGCGTGGTGGCGGGCACGGTGATCGACGCGGCGGCGGCGACCTCGACCGGGGCGCCGGTCGGGGTCGGGGCGGTCTCCTCGCCGGGGGACCCGGAGGGCGACGCCGCGGAGGTGGGGGCCCGGTCGGGGGCGCGACCTGCGCCGCCGCGCGGCACGTCGACCGCCGCGGGCTCCTCGGGGCCCTCGCGCAGCACCAGCAGCGCGCCGCCAGCGGCCAGCAGCACCACGAAGAGCGCGCCCACGACCCAGGGCAGCACCCGGGCGGTGCGGCCGGCGCTGGCGCCGGACGGACTCGCGGATCCGGGACCGGCGGCGGGTGAGGCGGCGACCGGGGCACCGCACTCGGCGCAGAAGCGCCCGGTGGGGGTCGCGGCTCCGCAGCGGTGGCAGCTGCTCACGGGTCTCTCCGGGTCGGGGCCGCAGGCACGCGGCCGACCAGGGGCGGGAACCGGCGTACGGCCTGGGCCAGCTCGCGCAGCTCGGTGTCGACCAGGGCCTGCGGGCCGTCGCACAGTGCGGTCTCGGGGTCGGGGTGCACGTCGACGACGAGCCCGTCGGCGCCGACCGCGACGGCCGCGCGCGACAGCGGCACCACCAGCTCCTTGCGGCCCACGGCGTGGGAGGGGTCGACGACCACGGGGAGGTGGCTGCACGCCTGCACGACCGGCACGGCGGAGAGGTCGAGGGTGCGGCGGGTGGCGCTCTCGAAGGTGCGGATGCCGCCCTCGCACAGCACGATGTCGAGGTTGCCGCGCTGGGCGACGTGCTCGGCGGCCATCAGCCACTCCTCGACCGTGGCGGTGGCGCCGCGCTCCAGGAGGACCGGGAGCCCGGCGTCACCGACGGCCTGCAGCAGGCCGACGTCGCTCATGTGGCGGGTGCCGACCTGGAGCATGTCGGCGTGCTCGGCGACCACGTCGACGTCTCGGACGTCGACCACCTCGGTGACCACCGGCAGGCCGGTGGCCTCGCCGACGTCGGCGAGGATCCGCAGGGCGGGCACGCCGAGGCCGGCGAAGGCGTAGGGCGAGGTGCGCGGCTTGAAGGCCCCGCCGCGCAGCAGCGTGGCGCCCGCCGAGCGGGCCATCCGCGCCGCCTCCAGGGTCTGGGCGGCGGTCTCGACCGCGCACGGCCCGGCGACGAGGGTGAAGGTGCCGGGCCCCACCGGGACCTGCCGGCCGGGACGCCCGACCCAGACCGTGGAGCGCTCGGGGTGGTGCTGGCGGTTGACCAGCTTGAAGGGGTCGGAGATGCGGTGCACGTCGGCGACGCCGCGCAGCGTGCGCAGGTTGAGGTGGTGGAAGGACGTGATGTCGCCGACCAGCCCGATGACGGTGCGCTCGAGGCCCTTGCTCACGTTGGCGCGGCCGCCCACGCCCTCGACGCGGGCCACGACGGCGGCGACGTCCTCGTCGGTCGCCTCGGGTGACATGACGACGACCATGACGTGCTCCCTCCTCGCCGGCGCGGGACGGTGCCGGTGGTGTGTCGCCGCACCGTGCTGACCCGCGTCGTGCTGACCCGGGCCCGGGCCCGACCCTAGGGCGGTGACGGCGCGCGTCGGGGGCGTTCCCGGCCCCCGAGACACCACCGGGTCACACCACGAGGTGCTGGACCTCGCCCTCGACCGTGCGCCGTGGCACCAGCTCCACGACGAGCATCGCCGCCAGCACCATCGCGCCGCCGCCGAGCATGCGCAGCGTCAGGCCCTCGCCGCCGAGGAGCACCGCGAAGAAGGCGGCGAAGACCGGCTCCATGCTCATGATGATCGCGCTGCGCGTGGGCGCGAGGTGGGCCTGCGCCCAGGTCTGGCCGAGCAGGGCGAGGGCGCCGGCGAAGAGAGCCATGTAGACCACCGAGACCCAGTCGCCGGTCGTCGCGGGCAGCACGACGCCGTCGGGCGCGGTGGCGACCAGGCAGACCGCCGCGATGACGAGCAGCTGCACGATCGACATGCCGAGCGCCTGGCGGGCGTCGGACCAGGCGCCCAGGCCCACGATGTGCAGGGCGTAGAGCACCGCGCTCACCAGGGTGATGGACTCGCCGTAGCCGATGGACAGCCCGTCGAGGGTCAGCACGCCGAGGCCGGCGGTGGCGAGGGCGACCGCGGCCCAGGTGACCGGGGAGGTGCGGGTGCGCAGCAGCAGGGCGGCCAGCACGGGGGTGAGCACGACGTACATGCCGGTGATGAAGCCCGAGACGCTCGCCGGGGTGTGGGCCAGGCCGGCGGTCTGGAGGATCTGGGCCGCGCCGTAGACCAGGCCGAGCACGGCGGCGTGGCGACGCGACTCCGCGCTGAGGCGCGCCACGGCGCGCGGTGCGACCAGCAGCATCACCAGCCCGGCGATCGTGAACCGCACGGCGAGGAAGTCGAGGGTCGGCACCCGCTCGAGCAGGTCCTTGATGAGGAAGAACGTGCTGCCCCAGCAGGCCGTCATGGCCAGCAGCGCGGCCGTCGCGAGCAGGGTCGTACGCCGGTCGACGCCGCTCGCGTCGTGGGCGGGCGTCGCCGGGGCCGGGGCGCTCACCGGGCCTGCTCGGACCCGACGCGGGCCCGCAGCCGCTTGAGCAGCGCGAGGTCGGGGTCGCCCTCCTCGCGCGAGCCCGGGGTCTCGAGCACGAAGGGGACCCCCGCGGTGGCGGGGTGGGCCAGCAGCTCGGCGAAGGCGGTCTCGCCGATGTGGCCCTGGCCGATCTTCTGGTGGCGGTCCTTCAGGGCGCCCCGCACGTCCATGGAGTCGTTGGCGTGCACCAGCCGCAGCCGGCCCGGCCCGCCGATCTCGACGACCCGGTCGAGGGTGGCAGCGGCGCCGCCGGGCTCGTCGAGCGGGGCGCCGGCGGCGAAGACGTGGCAGGTGTCGAGGCAGATGCCGGCCTTGGGGTGGTGGTCGAGGGCGTCGAGGTAGGCGGTGAGGTCCTCCACGCCTGCGCACAGCGAGCGGCCCTGGCCGGCGGTGGGCTCGAGCAGCAGCCACGGCGCGGCGTCGTCCTCGAGGGTCTCCAGCAACGGCAGCAGACCCTCGCGGACCTGCCGCAGGGCGGCGGCGTGGCGCGCGGCGCGGGCGGCCTGCGTCGCCGCGGGGTCCGCCGCGCCGGCGGGCGCGCCGGTCTCGACGTAGGAGCCGGTGTGCACGACGACGCCCTCGGCGCCGATCTCGACCGCGCGGCGCAGGTTGTGGGCGACCACGGCGACGCTGTTGTCGTAGGTGCTCGCCGTCGGGGAGCCGAGGTTGACCAGGTAGGGGGTGTGGATGAAGGAGCGGATGGCGCGCTCGGCGGTGGCGGTGCGGAAGGCGGCGTCGTCGGCGGGCCTGCCCGGCGAGAGCCGCCAGCCGCGGGGGTTGCCCACGAACACCTGGAGGGTCTCGCAGCCGAGCCGCTCGGCGTCGGCCAGCGCACCGGCCGCGAGCCCCTTGCCGACGAGGACGTGGGTGCCGACGGGGTTGCGCATGGCGCGAGGCTAGGGCGGCGCCCGTCCGCCGGCGAAATCAGGCCAGGACGTCAGGCCAAGGTGTCGGACCAGGGCGTCAGGCCAGGACGTCGGACCAGGACGTCGGACCAGGCCGTCAGACCAGGAAGAGGGTGACCGTGCTGCCCTTGGGCACCATGTCGCCGGGGTCGGGGTCGGTGGACAGCACGTAGCCCAGCCCGATGTAGGTGGAGGAGTTCTCGACCCTCACCTCGAAGCCGAGGTCCTCCAGCCGCTCGCGGGCCGCGTCGACGCCGCTGGCGGTCAGACGCGGCATCTCGACGAGCTCGGGGCCCTTCGAGACCACGAAGGTGACGGTCTCGCCGGCGAAGAGCGTGCCGCCGTCGGGGCTCTGGCTGACCACGTCGCCCGCGGCGACCTCGTCGTCGAAGACCTCCTGGTCGCGCACGACGACCAGGCCGCGCTCGGTGAGGGTCTGCTCGGCCTGGTCGGCCGACCGCCCGACCCAGTCGCCCACCTGGAGGGGGCGTCGGCCCTTGCTGACCACGAGGTCGACGGTGGCGCCGGGGCGGCGCACGGCGCCGGTGCCGGGGGTGCTGCGGATCACGACGCCCTCGGGCACGCGCTCGGAGAAGCGCTCGCGCACGCGGCCGGGCACGAGCGTGAGGTCGCGCAGCGCGTCCTCGGCCTCGGCGCGGGTGCGACCGGCCAGGCGCGGCACCTCGTACTCCTCGACGCCGAGGGAGGTGACGAGGGTGACCTCGCGGCCGCTGACCAGCCGCGAGCCGGGATCGGGGTCGGTGGAGACCACGCGGCCCTCGGCCACGTCGTCGCTGTAGACCGGGTCACCCACGACGACCTCGAAGCCGGCCGCCTCGAGCTCGGTGACCGCGCTGGCGCCGGTCTGGTCGAGCACGGCCGGCACGGTGGAGTAGCGGGCCCAGCCGAACCAGTAGGCGCCGCCGCCGACGCCCACGGCGAGCACGAGCGCCACCACCAGGAGCAGCAGGCCACGGCGCGAGCGGCGCGGGCGGGCGCCCGGGGGCGCGCTGCGTGCGCCGGGGTGCCCGGGGGTGCCGACGGTGCCGCCCGGGCCGCCCGCCGGTGCGTCGCGGTCGAGCACCGGCACGGCCACCGTGTCGGGGGAGGCGGTGGGACCGGCGCCCGGGTCGTGGGCGGCCAGGGCCAGGGCGGTCGGGCCGGTGAGACGCACCGGACCGGCCGGTCGCGGGGCCTGCGCGTCGTCGCCCTCGCCCTGCCGGGGCAGCCAGGAGGTGGGCTCGGGCACGGGGCGCGAGCGGTCGGGACCGAGCAGGGCCTCGATCTCCTCGGGGTCCCACACCTCGGGAGCCGTGTCGCCGGGTGCGGCGACGGCGGCCGACGCGACGCCGGGGGCGGGCCGCACGGGGGAGAGGTCCTCGGTCAGGTCGGCGTCGTCGGCGACACCGGCGGCCAGCGCGTGCTGCACGCGGTGCAGCTGGTGCAGCAGGACGCCCGCGTCGGCCGGTCGCTGGCTGCGGTCGCGCGCCGTGGCGCGGGCGACCAGCGCGTCGACGTACGGCGGGATGCCCGGCACCTGGCGCGAGGGGGCGGGCACGTCGGCGTGGACGTGCTTGTAGGCCACCTGGATCGGGGTCTCGCCCTCGTGGGGCTTGCGACCGGTGAGCAGCTCGTGGAGCACCACGCCCACGGCGTAGACGTCGGCGCGCGTGTCGGAGCGGCCGTCGACCACCAGCTCGGGGGCGAGGTAGGACACCGTGCCGATGAGCACCCCGCCGGTGGCGGTGTGCTGGGTGTCGGCGCTGACCGCGCGGGCCAGGCCGAAGTCGGCGACCTTGACGACCTCGGCGCCGGTGTGGGGGTCCTCGGCGATGAGGACGTTCTCCGGCTTGACGTCGCGGTGGATGATCCCGGCGCGGTGGGCCGCGGCGAGGGCCGAGACCACCGGCTCCAGCAGCGCCAGCGCGCGCCCCGGCGGCATCGGGCTCTCCTTGGCGACGGTGTCGCGCAGGGTGTGGCCGGCCACCAGCTCCATGGCCAGGAAGACCACGCCGTCGTCGTCGCCCTGGTCGTGCACGGCCACCACGTGGGGGTGCGAGAGCCGGGCCGCGGCCCGCGCCTCGCGCACGAAGCGGGCGGCGAACTCCTCGTCGTCGCCCAGCCCGGCGTGCATGATCTTGATCGCCACCGTGCGGTCCAGGCGCAGGTCGAGCGCCTCGTAGACGCTGGCCATGCCGCCCCGCGCGATCCGGGCGCCGATGCGGTAGCGACCGTCGAGGACACGGCCGCCCATGGGGTCTCCCGTCGACGCTGACGACGCCGTCGAGCCCGTGGGCACGGGCGCGGCGTCGTGCTGCGGCTGCCGTCGTGTCGGCACAGGCGACCCTCCTGCGGTCCGGACGGGGAAGGATCCGGGCTCCTCATCGTACGGTCTGCCCCGCCGGGGGCCCGGGTGCGCGCCCGGTGCGGCGTGGCGCGACCGCAGGTTCCGGCCCGGTCGTGGCGCGGCGGCGCACGGCGTTTCGCCTCCCCAGGACCCAGGTGGAACCATGGTGGCCATGAGCGAGAGTGCGGGCCCGACCCCGGGCGAGCTGAGGCTGGCCGACCACGACCTGTCGGTGCTGGTGCCCACGTGGTGGGACTGGGCGACCGCCGCCCGCGAGCTGGGCGTCACGGTGGCCAAGGTGCGCACGATGATCCGCGACCACGAGCTGGCCGCCGCGGTGCCCTACCCCGGCGCGGGCCAGCAGGTGCCGGCCGACCTCGTGCAGGACGGCTTCCCCGTCAAGGGCGTGCCCGGCCTGCTCACCGTGCTCCACGACGGTGGCTACGACGACCGCGAGATCATCGCCTGGCTCTTCCTCGACGCCGACCTGCCCGGCCGCCCGATCGACGCGCTGCGTGAGAACCGCGGCTCCGAGGTCAAGCGGCGCGCGCAGGCGATGGCCTTCTAGGGCCGGTTGACCGCCGCCGTGGTCTACCGCATCCCGAAGGTCGAGGAGCACCGCCGGCCCCACCCCACGGGCCTGGCGGCGATGGTGGCCGTCGTGGCGCTCGCGGTCGGCATCTGGCTGCTGGCCGGTCGCGACCCCGGCACCTCCACCGGCGCGGGTCCCGAGACCACCGACCCCGCCAGCGGTCTGCCCTACGTCGACCTCGACCGGCTCCCCGACGAGGCCATCGACACCCTGCGGCTCATCGACGCCGGTGGGCCCTACCCCACGCCCGGCGACGGTCGCACCTACCGCAACCTCGAGGGCCTGCTGCCGCTCGAGGTCGAGGGCTACTACTCCGAGTACGCCGTGCCGCTGCCCGCCGACTCGCCTGAGGTCACGGCCGACGCCGCCGACGGGACGGCCGACGGGGCCAGCCCGCGCCGCATCGTCGTCGGCGAGGGCGGCGAGGAGTACTGGACCCCCGACGGCTTCGAGTCGCTGGCCCGGATCCGCACCTGAGCCGCCGCCGGTCCCGCCGGCGGCCGCGTCCTACTGACCGTTGGGACGACTACCCGACCGTCACGACGGTCAGGCAGTGGGCGCAACGGTCAGTAGGACGCGCCGCCGGGCCGAGCAGCAGGTGCGGTCGGCCTCAGGTGCGCCGCTGGGTCGCGGCCACCGCGAGGTCGCGGAGCACCTCCTGGGCGCGCGGGTCGAGCCCGGAGGCGGCCAACGCGCCGGTCGCACGCTCGGTCAGGTGGCCGATGACCTCCTCGACCTGGTCGTGCGCGCCGGAGTCGGTGATGACCTCGCGCAGCCGCTCGACGGCCGCCGCGTCGAGCGGACGGCCCAGCGAGCGGTCGAGCAGCGCGGCCTCCTCGGGCGCGGCGGCGTCGAGGGCCAGGGCCACGAGCACGGTGCGCTTGCCCTCGACGAGGTCGTCGCCGGCGGGCTTGCCGGTGGTGGCGGGGTCGCCGAAGACCCCCAGCAGGTCGTCGCGCAGCTGGAAGGCCTCGCCCAGCGGCAGCCCGTACGCCGTGAGCGCCGCCAGCTCCTCGGGGCCGGCGCCGGCCAGCGCGGCCCCGACGTGCAGCGGCCGCTCGATGGAGTACTTGGCCGACTTGTAGCGCAGCACGGTCATGGCCGCGTCGACGTCGGCGCGCCCGCGGGCCTGCACCGAGACGTCCAGGAACTGCCCCGCGATGACCTCGGAGCGGCACAGGTCGAAGACCTCGAGGGCCGGCACGACGCGCTCCAGCGGCAGGCCGCAGCGGCGCAGCAGCTCGTCGGCCCAGGTGAGCAGCAGGTCGCCGAGCAGGATCGCGGCGGCGGCGCCGTACTGCTCGGGGTCGCCGGTCCAGCCGGCGCGGCGGTGCTCGGCCTCGAAGGCGCGGTGCGTGGCCGGGCGCCCGCGACGGGTGTCGGAGGCGTCCATGAGGTCGTCGTGGACCAGGGCGCTGGCGTGCAGGAGCTCCAGCGCGGCGCAGGCCCGCAGCACGGCCCGCTCGGTCTCGGGCGAGGGGTCGGGCTCGAGGGCGCGGAAGCCCCACCAGCAGAAGGCCGCGCGCAGCCGCTTGCCGCCGGCGACGAGGGCGCGGGCCTCGTCGAGCAGCCGGGTGGCGTCGGGTCCGACGGGTGCGAGGCGGGTCACCTGCTCCTCGACGTGGGCGTCGAGCGCGGCCTGCACACGGGCCCGGAAGCCGCTGCCGTCCCACGGTGCGCTCTCCAGCGCTGCCTCGGCACCGTCCGTCGACCCGTCGTCGGCCTGGTCGGGGAGCCGGTCGGGTCGCCGGTCGGGTCGCTGGTCGGGTCGGTCGTCGGTCGGGCTGGCCTCGCGCGCGCTCACGCCACGACCCTAGGCGGTGGGTCCAGGTCGCGCGCGCCGGCCCGGCGCGGGGGCCGCAGGGGGTCCGACGGGGCCCTCCACCGCCCGTCGGGCGGCCGTCCGCCGCCCGTCCGCCGCCTGTCCTGGTCCCGTGGAGGTGGACAGCGCCGGGTCCGCAGACGGGGCGAACCTAGACTGGGCAGCATGACCGACGGCCGTGGACGCTCCCTCGCAGACCTCATCCAGCGGGGCGAGCGGTCGTTCTCCTTCGAGTTCTTCCCGCCCAAGGACGCCGCCGGCGAGGAGCAGCTGTGGCAGGCGGTGGCGACCCTCGAGGCCTACCGTCCCACCTTCGTCTCGGTGACCTACGGCGCCGGCGGCGGCACCCGTGACTCCACGGTGCGCATCACCGGTCGCATCGCGCGCGAGACCTCCCTGCTGCCCATGGCCCACCTCACCTGCGTCGGGCACACCCGCGGCGAGCTCGAGTCGATCCTCGACGAGTACGCCGCGGCCGGCGTGCACCACGTCATGGCCCTGCGCGGCGACCCCAGCGACGGGCCCCGGGCGCCGTGGACCCCGACCGAGGGCGGCCTGACCTACGCCACGGAGCTGGTGGAGCTGGCCCGCGCGCGCGGCGACTTCCGCGTCGGCGTGGCGGCCTTCCCCGAGGGCCACCCCTCGGCGGAGTCGCTCGACCACGACGCCGACGTGCTCGTCGCGAAGGCCCGGGCGGGCGCGGAGTTCGCGGTCACGCAGATGTTCTTCCGTGCCGCCGACTACTTCGCGCTGGTGCAGCGGGTCCGCGACCGCGGCGTCGACCTGCCGATCCTGCCCGGCATCATGCCGATCCTGAACCTCAAGGCCATCCGTCGCCAGGGCGAGCTCATCGGCACCGAGGTGCCCGAGGAGGTCGTGGCCCGCATCGCCGCCCACGACGGTGACGCGGTCTCGATGCGCGCCGAGGGCATCGCCGCCGCGGCCGAGCTGTGCGAGGAGCTGCTCGAGGGCGGCGCGCCGGGGCTGCACTTCTACACGCTGAACCGCTCGCGGGCCACGCTGGAGATCTTCGAGAAGCTCGACGTCAGCGTCTGACCCTGACCCCGTCGGCGGGCCCGACCACCTGGGCCACCAGCGCCGCCGAGAGTCCCACGAAGGGCAGCCCCGCGCCCGGTGTGGCGTGGGCGCCCGCGGTGACGAGCCCGGCGACGGGGGTGTCGGGGCCCAGGCGGCGGCGTACGGTCGAGCGGCCCTGCCAGAGCACGCCGAGCGGCGAGCCGCCCCACTCCTGCACCAGCTCGCGGGGTGTGAGGTCGATCCGCGTGACGACGTGGGGCCGGACGTCGATGCCGGCCCGCGCCAGCGCGACGAGCACGTCCTCGGCGAGCCGGCCGCGACCGTGGATCGTCCAGGCGGCGCCACCGTCCGGGGCCGTGCCTCCCGGCCTGACCACGATCACGGGGTCTCCGTGGAGCACGACCTCGTGCGGGAGGTCGGGCAGGTCCGTCGCGGCCCGCAGGCCGACGTGGCACACGGTCGGGGGGATGGCCGGCATGGTGCGCTCGACCAGCCGGGCGAGGGCGGGCATGCGCCGTGGGTCGACGGCGAGCACGACGACGTCGGCGTCGACCTCGCCCTGGTCGGTGCGGACCGCGACGGCGCGGCCCCCGCGCACCACCACGTCGCGCACCTCGCAGCCCAGGTCGACCTCGACCCGACGGGTGGCCAGCCGCGCGGTCAGCGCCGTCGTGACCTGGTGCAGGCCGCCGGGCACGGTCCAGGCGCCGAAGCGCTGCTCGAGGTAGGACACCACCCCGGCCCAGGCCGGCACGTTGCGCAGGTCGTGCCCGTCGGCCGTGAAGGGGTGGCCCGCGACCAGGCGCAGCCGCTCGTCGCGGAAGGTGCGGCGCAGGCGCTTGTGGAGGGTCTCGCGGGAGTCGAGCCGTGCGGCGACCTCGCGGGGCAGGGCCCCACGCTGCCAGGGCACCTCGAGGTAGCCGCGGCGCAGCACCTCCCAGTCGTCGGTGAACGACGCCGTCCAGTCGGCCCACTGCCGACCCAGCCCGGGGGAGAGCGCGTCGAAGGCCGCGACCTGGGGCGCGCGGGTGGCGGGGAGCCGCAGCACGGTGCGGTCCTCGAAGCGGTGCTCGCGCACGAGGTCGAGCGGCTCCAGGTCGAGCTCGCGCTCCAGCGGACGGCCCGACTTGCGGAAGAGGTCGCGCAGCACCGCCGGCACGAGGGTGGAGGTGGGCCCGGCGTCCCAGGTGAAGCCGTCCTGCTCGCGGGCCGCGAGGGCGCCGCCGAGGGCGGTCGAGCGCTCGAGGAGCCGCACCTCGTGGCCCAGCTTGGCCAGCCGGACGGCGGCGGCCATCCCGCCGAAGCCCCCACCGACCACCACCACCCGCGACATGCCCGGAGCCTAGGGCGTCGAGGGGCCGGGCCGGCGCGCAGGACCAGCGCCGCGGGAGGGCGTCGGTGCCGTGAGGAGACCCTCCACCGGGTCGCCGACCGCGATGGGACCCGAGGACAGCGCCCGCAGCACCGACCCGCCCCGGCGACGCAGCGCCGCGGCACCGCCCGGGCCCATGCTGCGCTCCATCAGGGCGCACGGGGCCGCCACCCGCACCACCTCCAGCTCGACCCCGCCCACGCTGACCCGCGCGCCCGGGTCGGTCGGCACCGTGCCGTGGCTCACGGTGACGGTGCGCCGCGTCGCCGAGGCCGGCACCGGGGAGCCCAGGGCCTCGGCGGCCTCGAGCAGGGCGTCGGCGGACTGGAGGGTGACGTGGCGGTGACGGATGCCGTGCCAGCGGTCGCCGACCACGCCTGCGCCCGCCTCGACCTCGACGCACCGGCGGGGCTCCATCGGGGCGTGCCGCTCCGGCGCGACCCAGAGCTCGGTGACGCGGGGCACGGCGTCGGCGTCGGCGTCGGCGTCGGAGGTCGTGGAGCCCGTGGCGGTCGGGGCGGTGCTCGACGACCCCGGGGACGGGTCGGGAGAGGTCACGGCGCCGGCTCGACCTCGACCGGGGTGCCGCCGGTGAGGCGCAGCAGCTCGTCGTGGGTGGTGCTGAAGACCGCCGCGGGGTGGCCGGCGGCCGCCCACACCACCGGGTGGCGGCGCAGCCAGGAGTCGACGTACGTCGGCACCGGCGCGGGGTGCCCGACCGGGGAGACCCCGCCGATCACCTGGCCGGTGTGGGCCCGCACGAACTCCGGGGTGGCCCGGCGCAGGGCGGCGACGCCCACGACGGCGGCGACGTGGGCGGTGTCGACGCGGTGCGCCCCCGAGGTGAGCACCAGCACCGGGGAGCCGCCGGCGTCGAAGAGCAGGCTGTTGGCGATGGCGCCCACCTCGCAGCCCAGCGCCTCGGCGGCCAGGGCCGCGGTGTGGACGGCGTCGGGCAGCACGACGACCTCGCCCGTGCCGCCCCGCTCGCGGTGGGCCGCCCGGAAGCGGGCGATGCCGGGGTGCTCCTCGCTCATGGTGCGACCCTAGGCGGTGACGCCGACAGCCGTGGTGCGGTCGTCCGGTCGGGGCGGGTCGTGCCGGCGGCGCGCCGCGCGCAGGGAGGGTGTGGTGCGCGTCGCCCCCGCGGCGCCCGCCCCGCGTGGTGGTGCGGGACGTCCTCCACCTCGTCTGGGACCATGGCCCGGACAGGACGGCTCGAGACGGAGGAACACAGCATGATGCGGCAGCAGCCCAGGTCGTTGACGGTGGCGATGGCGCTGCTCGGGCTGCTGGTGGCCGTGGGTGCCGTCACCGTCGCGCTCACCGCCCTCATGCGCGACACGCTGATCCTGAACTGGGCCGAGGGGCACCGCTCGGCGCGGGAGATCCTGGAGACCCGGGGCCTGGACTACCTCAAGTCCAACGAGCCGATCGTGATCCCGCAGTTCTTCCCCGTGGCCGCCGTGCTCTTCGTGGTGCTCGCCATGCTCATCGCCGTGCTCGTCGTCTTCCTGCGCGACTCCCACAACTGGGCGCGGGTCAGCCTGACCGTGCTGGTCGTGATGATCGCGGTGGCCACCATCGGTGGCATCCGGATCGACCCGCCCGCCGTCTTCGTGGCCATCTCCTACCTCGCCCTCGCCCTCGACATCGGTCTGCTCGTGGCCCTGTGGCACCGCGACACCAACACCTACATGCGCGGTGTCGAGGAGGCCCCCGCGGCCCTCTGAGCCGCCCGGCCCCACCCCGCCCCGCCCCCCCCGCCCGCCCCGCCCGGCCCACCCCGCGAGGCTCCCGGTCCCACCCCGCCCGGCCCACCCCGCGAGGCTCCCGGTCCCACCCCGCCCGGCCCCGCCAGGCCCGCCGCGGTCGGGCCCGCTCCGCCCAGCCCGGCCCAGCCTGGCTCCCGGTCCCACCCCGCCCGGCCCCGCCAGGCCCGCCGCGGTCGGGCCTGCTCCGCCCAGCCCGGCCCAGCCTGGCCCGGCCCAGTCCCGCAGGCCTCGTCGGCCCCTTGGGCCCCAGCTGTCGGCCCGGACCCGCACCTGTCGGCCTGCGCGTGGGCCGACAGGTGCGGGTGTCACCAGCCGACCGGTGAATCCCGCCAGGGCCGGCCGCAGCCCTCCGCGACCAGGCGGCCCCGGGGGCGCTCGGGCGACCCTTGACGCACTGTCCGTGGCGGGCGGTATGGTTCACCCGTGTTCGAATACATGTTCGAACACTGCCGACGGGGGCGACCTCGACCCCCGTCCCCGTCGGCGCTCGATCCCGGGTGGCTCCGCCGGAGCGGGGCCTCGTCGGGAGCAGGTCAGGGGGTCGCACGTGGGGTCGACGACCAGGTGAGGTGGACCATGACAGACGACATCCAGCAGCACGCCCCGCGTGGGGCCGAGGTGGAGGCGTGAGCGCGCCGCGGGCGTCGGTGGCCCCGCCCAACCCCTACGCCCTCCCCGCGACCACCCACTCCTACCTCCTGCGGGCCGCGGAGTCGCTCCAGGAGGCCGTCGTGGCCACCGAGGTGCCGGCGCGCTACGCGCTGGCCCACGTCGCCGCGCTCCGCTCGGCGGCCGCGCTGCTCTCGGCGCGGGCCCAGCCGGCGCCGGCGCGGCGTCGACCGCAGAAGAACGCCTGGGTGCTGCTGGCCGAGGTGGCGCCGGAGCTGGCGGAGTGGGCGACCTTCTTCGCAGCGGGGGCCTCGAAGCGCGCCGCCGCGGAGGCGGGGTCGCGGCGCGCGGTCAGCGAGCGCGAGGCCGACGACCTCGTCCGCGATGCCGACCGGTTCCTGGGTGTGGTGGAGCAGGCCCTGGGCCTGGTCCCGCACGCGCCCTCGGCCGAGCGCATCAGCCGCGCCGGCTGAGCCCTCCGCCCCCCTTCGACCGGCCGCCCGGCCGCGCGGCGAGGGCGGTGACACGGCTCGGGGCGGGGCCTCGTCGGTCCGGGTGGCTGGATGGTCGGGGTTGAGTCCATGACGAGGGGTTCCCCGGTCGCGCCGGGCGGTGAGGATCGCCCAGGCTCGACCGGGGGCCGCTGTGGCCCCGCCCGCCCCGACGCCCGCACGGGTGTCCCAGTGATCGGAGTCCCGCGCATGCGGCTTCTCGGGCCGCGCCGCACGGCGCAGCTGGTGTCCCTCCTCCTCGTCCCGGCCACCCTCACGGTGGCCCCCGCCCTCGCGCCCGCCGCCCTCCTCGGCGCGCCCGAGGGATCGACGGCCGGCTCGACGGCCGGCTCGATGGTCGGGTCGGTCCTGCCGGGGGCGGCCAACGCGGCGACGCCGGTGAGCGTCGCCACCGCGCGCACCGTGCAGGACGGCTCCACGGCCACGGTGCGTGGCTACGTCGTGGGTCAGCCCACCGCCACCAGCACCGTGGTGACCTCGGGGTTCCCCGACGACTACGCCCTCGCCCTGGCCGACGCGCCGGGGGAGACCGCCACGTCGCGGATGGTCTACGTGCAGGTGCCGAGCGCCTTCCGCGCGTCCTGGGGGCTGCGGTCCAACCCCGCGCTGATGGGGCGCCGCATCGACGTGACCGGCACGCTCGGCGCCTACTTCTCGGCCCCCGGCGTGCGCAACGCCACCGCCTTCGCCCTCGCCGACGGCGGCGGGGGCACCACCCCGCCCACGAGCGGGGGCACCGACGACTACGACAGCACCTACTACGCCGGTGCCGTCGGCAAGACGGGCTCGGCGCTGGAGACGTCGCTGCACACGATCGTCTCGCGCGGTGTCGCGCGGCTCACCTACGACGAGGTCTGGGCCGCCCTGCGCGAGACCGACCAGGATCCCGCCGACGCGAGCCGCGTGATCGAGCTCTACACCGGCGAGAGCCGCCCCGAGACCGACAACGGTGGCGGCGTCGAGCAGTGGAACCGCGAGCACGTCTGGGCCAAGAGCCACGGCGACTTCGGCACGGCCACGGGCCCCGGCACCGACCTGCACCACCTGCGCCCGGCCGACGTGACGGTCAACTCCGCTCGCGGCAACCTCGACTTCGACGAGGGCGGCTCGCAGAACGCCGAGGCTCCGGGCAACTACGCCGACGGCGACTCCTGGGAGCCGCGCGACGCCGACAAGGGCGACGTGGCGCGGATGATCTTCTTCATGTCCGTGCGCTACGAGGGCGGCGACGGCTTCCCCGACCTCGAGGTCAACGACCGGGTCGCCAACGGCACCGCCCCGCTGCACGGCAAGCTGTCGACGCTCCTGCGGTGGAACGCCGAGGACCCGCCGTCGGCCTTCGAGATGCGCCGCAACGACGTCATCTACGAGCGCTTCCAGTTCAACCGCAACCCCTTCATCGACCACCCGGAGTGGGCCGACGCCATCTGGTGACCCGCGCCGGCGGCCGCGGTCGGTGGCGGTGACGAGCGGCCACGGTGCCTGGCGGGTGGCGGTGCGCGACGGGTGGCGGTGACCTGCGACGCGTCGTAGGGTGGAGGGTGTCGAACAGACGTTCGACACACGACGTCCCCGGCGGCCGCAGCACCTGCCACCGGGTCGAGCCCCAGGGAGTCCGCCCCCGTGCCAGGTGATCGACCCCAGCGCGTCCCCACCGCCGCCCCCGTCGCCGCGTCCCTCGCCGGGGGCGGCCCGGCGACGCGGGCGCGGGCCCGACCGCTCGTCGGTCCCCTAGGGTGGGCGCCATGGCAGCAAGCGAGCGCCCTCCCGCCCGGCCCGACGAGCGGTCCCAGGAGCGGCCCAGCGAGCGGCGGGCGGCGGCGCGCACGGCCGTCGTCTGGGCGGCCCTGCAGGAAGCGCTCGGCGCGGGAGGGGCGGGCCGACCGCTCGACGTGCTCGACATCGGCGGCGGCACGGGCGGCCTGGCCGTGCGGGTCGCCGAGCTCGGCCACCGGGTGTCCGTCGTCGACCCCAGCCCCGATGCCCTCGCCTCGCTGGCGCGGCGCGCGCGGGAGCGGGGCGTCGAGGTGTCGGGCCAGCAGGGCGACCTGTCGACCCTGGCCGAGGTGGTGGGCCCCGCCAGCGCCGACGTCGTGCTGTGCCACGGGGTGCTCGAGGTGGTCGACGACCCGGCGGCCGCGCTGGCCAGCCTGCGAGCGGCGATGCGCCCCGAGGCCACCCTCAGCCTGCTCGTCGCCCAGCACCACGCCGCCGTCGTCGCCCGGGCCATGGCCGGACACTTCGGGCAGGCGCTGGCGATGCTCGACGCGCCGAGCGGCGCACCGGTCGCCGGCGGACGCGCCCGCTCGGGGCGACGCTTCACCCGTGACGAGCTCGAGGGGCTGCTGGGCGGCGCGGGGCTCGAGGTGCTCTCGGTGGACGGCGTGCGCGTCTTCGCCGACCTCGTGCCCGGGTCGCTGCTCGACCTCGAGCCCGGCGCCAGTGCCGCGCTGGTCGAGCTCGAGCGGGCCGTCGCACGCCGCTCGGAGTACCTCCCCCTCGCGACGCAGCTGCACGTGCTCGCCCGCTAGCGACCGGCCGGCACCCGCCGGCCGACGCCCTCGCACCCCTGGGCCGCGGGGGGACCGGTGGTGACCGACCGGGGGGTGGCGGGCCCCGACGACGCCGCGCTCCCGGACGCGGGCCGGAGCGCCGCGCCACGCGCCGACCGGCGGCCGGAGGGCACGCCCCGACCGGTGACGCCGATCCTGCACGTCGACATGGACGCGTTCTACGCCTCGGTGGCCCTGCGGGAGCGGCCCGACCTGCGTGACGTGCCCGTCGCCGTCGGCGGCGCCCACCGCGGCGTGGTGCTCGCCGCCAGCTACCCCGCCCGGGCGCACGGCGTGCGCTCGGCGATGCCGATGTCGCGGGCGCGACGGCTCTGCCCCCAGCTGGTCGTGCTGGCCCCCGACTTCGAGCTCGTCGGCAGCGTCTCCCGCGCGGTCCACGAGTGCTTCCGCCGGATCACTCCGCTGGTGGAGGTGCTGTCGGCCGACGAGGCCTTCCTCGACGTCGGCGGCGCCGGGCGGCGGCTCGGGCCGCCCGAGGTCGTCGCCGAGCTGGTCCGCGCCACCGTCCACGACGAGCAGGGCATCACCTGCTCGGTGGGGGTGGCCGCGACGGTGTCGGTGGCCAAGCTGGCCAGCCGGCTGGCCAAGCCGGACGGCGTGGTCGTCGTCGCTCCCGAGGACGTCCCCCGCATGCTCCACCCCCTCGACGTCGGCCTGCTCTACGGCGTGGGGGACAAGACCCGCGCCCGCCTCCAGCGACTGGGCCTGCGCACCGTCGGCGACGTCGCCCGCACCCCCCGCGCCGCTCTCCACGAGCTGGTGGGCGCCCGCCAGGCCGACCACCTGCTCGCGCTGGCGTGGGGCACCGACCGCGGCGAGCTCGTCGTGGGGCGTGCCCCCGGCTTCGGCGGCGGCGAGCCCGACTCCTCGATGGGCGCCCAGCACACCTTCGGGCGCGACGTCGCCGACCGCGACGGCGTGCTGCGCGAGCTGCTGCGGCTCACCACCTCGGTGACGGGCCGGATGAGGGGACGCGACCTGGTCGGACGCACGGTCGCGATCACGGTGCGCTCGACCGACTTCACCACCGTGAGCCGCTCCCGGACGCTCGCGGAGCCCACCGACGTGACGCGCGAGGTCTACGAGACGGCCGTGGCGCTCTTCGACGCGCTGGGTCCGCAGCGGCGCGCCGTACGCCTGGTGGGGGTGCGGGTGGAGGGCCTCGGCCCCCGCGGTGCGGTGCACCACCAGCACGTGCTCGGCGAGAGGGAGCGTGGCTGGTCGGAGGCCGACCGCGCGGTCGACCGCGCCACCCGTCGCTTCGGGGGCGCCGCGGTGCGTCCGGCCAGCCTGCTCTGAGGACCGGCGGCGCGCGACAGAGGTCGTCGTGCCGCCGCCGAGCACGTCCCTCGACCCCCGCCGCGCGAGTAATTTCCCGACGCGCCTACCGTGACGTCGATCGCCTGCCTAGAATTGGCGCGACGGTGAGCCCGCCGATCCGCGTGACCCTGGAGGACCCTGTGCCACTCTCCGAAGAGGAGCTGCGACTGCTCGAGCAGATGGAGCGCGCCCTCTCTGAAGAGGATCCCAAGTTCGCCTCCACCCTGCGCGGCACCTCGCTGCGCCGGGCTGCACGGCGCCGCGCGATCCTGGCCGGCGTCGTCTTCGTCGTCGGCATCTGCGTCCTCATGGGCGGCGTGATCAGCAAGGTCTACGCCATCGGCATCGTCGGGTTCGTGATCATGCTCGCCTCGGCGACCATCGGTCTCAACGCCCTCAAGGGCCAGCAGGCCGCCGCTGCCGCCGAGACCCAGGGCGCCGCGGCGCACCCGTCGGCGGGCTTCACCGTCATCGACGGCGGCCGCGCAGGTCGCTCCGCGCGCGCCGGCAAGAGCCGCGGCGGGCGGCCGTCGCGTCGCCCGCGCAAGTCCGGCACGTTCATGGAGCGCGCCGAGGAGCGCTGGCGCCGGCGCCGCGAGCAGAACGGCGGCTTCTGAGCCCTCGCTCGGCCCTGTCCCCACGCGTGACCGATGGCGGCTCGGACCCGTGCCCGGCGTGCGCGCCTGAGGTGACCGCTGCTCGGTCCTGACCGCTCGGCCCTCCGGCGGCCGCCCTCGACGAGCCGGACGACGGTCCCGGTCGACGGTCCTGGTCGACGGCTCGGTCCGAGGCCTCCGGTCGACGGCGCTCGTCGACGGCGGCAGCGGACGGCCACTCGGGCCCGCACCGACCGACATGCCGGCCCCGGTCGGCAGGTCGGTGCGAGGGGCTCGTCGTCCGCGGGGTCCAGCGGCCACCCCGGCCTGCGCCGGCCGATGTGCCCGGCCCCGGTCGTCGGACCGGCGCGAGGTCGACGGAGCGGGAGCCGGTGGAGCCACGGGGCGGAGCCCCGACCGCCCCCACCGGAGCCCGCCGGGAGCGCTGGCACCCGGCCCCCCGCCCGGCGGCCCCGCTCAGCGGTCGGGCCAGGGCGGCGGCCCGTGCTCAGCCGGTCGGTCGACACCCGGCCCGCCCGGCGGTCCCTCTCAGCGGTCGGGCCAGGGCGGCGGCGCGTGCTCAGCCGGTCGGTCGATCCGGTCGCACCGGTGAGGTCACCCGGCCGGCGCCGCAGAGGTCAGCCGACCTCGTCGACCGTCGCGGCGCCGGTGCGCGTGGCACGCACCTCGGCCCGTCGCGCCTGGGCGCCCGACGGTCGCCGGCCCGCGGTGAGCACCGATCGCGGCCACCACCGCGCCGCGCGGCGCTGTCGCGGCGTCACACCGGCCAGCAGGGCCGCGACGCAGACGCGCCCGTCGTCGCCCACCTGCTCGCTGGCGGCGGGGGAGCCGGTCGACCCGGCCGGGGCGTAGCGCAGCCGCTCGAGGGCGGTGACGAGCCGACGGGTCGCGGCGGCCGCCTCCGGGGCGGCCGCGGCGCCGCGCTCGGGTCGCTCGACCGGCTCGGCCGCGGGGTCGGCGTACCAGTCGAGGAGCGCGGCGCCGGCGGTGCGCACCGAGCGCTGCTCGGGCCAGGGGTGGCCGAGGTCGAGGGCGGTGGCGCGCAGCTCCTGCCAGACACCCTCGGGACCTGCGGCGAGCCAGCGCTCACGCCGGCGGCCCCGCAGCAGGCGCGGCAGGAGCAGCAGCGCCCCGAGCGCCAGCAGGCCGCCGACGCCCCCGGCGACGGGGGCCCACGGGAAGGTCGTCGCCGTCGTGTCGGTGTCGTCGGGGCCCTGCGCCTGCGGCACCTCGGGCTCTGCGCTCGGCGTCGGCCGGTCGGGCTGCACCGGGGCCTGCGACTGCTCGCTCGGCTGGGCCGAGGGCTGGTCGGGCTCGGAGTCGAGCTGGCCACGGGTGTAGTCGGGCACGGCGGCCGCCCGGTCGGCGGGCGTGGGCTCGAAGCGCACCCACCCGGCGCCGGCGATGAAGAGCTCGGGCCAGGCGTGGAGGTCGTAGGCGCTGAACTGGTACCGGTCGGGACCGATCTCGTCGGGGCGCAGGAAGCCGACGGCGACCCGGGCCGGGATGTCGAGCTCGCGGGCCATCACCGCCATGGCCGAGGCGAACTGCTCGCAGTAGCCGACCCGCCCGCCCTCGTCGTCGCGCAGGAAGGCCTCGAGCTCGCTCACGCCGTTGCCCTCCTCGGCACGCGCGAGGTCGTAGGTGAACTCCGAGCGGAACCAGTTCTGCAGGGCCACGGCCTTGGCGTAGCGGGTCGGTGCCTCGGCGGTGACCTCGACGGCCAGGTCGCGCACCAGGTCGGGCAGCGGGGGCAGGTCGACCATCTCCGCGCTGACGGCGCCGGCGGCCGAGGGCGCCGAGGCGAGCTGGGCGGCGGAGAGGTCCAGCTCGACGCCGGTCATCGAGTAGTCGAGCCCGGCGGTGTCGAGGTCGTCCGCGCTGGCCAGGAAGTCCATGGTCGACTCGTCGTAGCGCCAGTCGCCCTCGGCGCGGATGGCGCGGATCGGCGCCCAGGTGGGCAGCCAGCGCGACTGGAAGTCCTCACCGATGCTCACGTCGTAGTCGTAGGAGCGTCGCGCGACGTCGCCCGCGACGCCCTGCAGAGCCGGCACCGCGCCGTCGGGCAGGTTGTCGGTGGGGATCTCGCGGTCCCCGGAGCTCCACGCCTCGCTGGAGAAGCGGTTGAGCACGGCGATGCGCAGGTACGACGGGTCGGGGTCGTCGGTCTGCACCTCGAGCAGGGGGATGTCGCTGCCACGGCGCAGGTCGCGCTGGAGGTCGGTCATGGGGTTGACGATCTGCACGGCGTCGTCGCCGCCCGCACCCCCCGCGCCGAGGGAGAAGACGTCGACGTCGAGGGTCGGCACCCCGAGGGGCACGAGCACGGCCAGCGCCGTCGCCGCGGCACCGACGCTCGCGGCGCCCACCCGCGAGGTCGAGCTGCGGGGGCCCAGGGCGGCCGAGGCGCGCAGGTCGGTGTCGCTGGCCTCGGTCGGGCGGCCGCGCTCGTCGAGCGGACGGCCCCACCGGGCGACCTGCTCGTCCTCCTGGAGGAAGAGCATGACCAGGAAGCCCGCCGCGGTGAGTGCGAAGACCCACCAGGAGAGCCCGGAGTCGACGATGCTCACCGGCACCGCGTAGACCGTGAGGAGGGGCAGGCCCGCCAGCGGCACACGGCGCACGCCGTTGGCGAGCAGGTCGACCAGGAGCATGCAGGCCAGCCCGCCGCCGACGAGCAGCGGGTCGAGCGGGGCGGCCTCGGGCGGCACGGGGGCGGCGTACTGGCGTGAGGTCGCCACGGCGGCCTCGACGGCGCGCACCAGCTCGCCCCAGCCGGCACCGAGCGGCACTGGGGTGTCGATGAGCAGCTCGGAGGCCAGGGCGACCCCGACCACCGTCTGCGCGAGCAGCACCACGAGGGCGGGGAGGCGGGCGAGGCGGGCCAGGGCACCTGTGCCGGCGACGACCAGGGCCAGCAGCAGCAGGGGCCGCAGGAACCCGCCCGGGGTCTCGGTCAGCCCCCGCCAGGACACCACCGCGGCCCAGGTGGTGAGGGTGGCGGCCAGGGCCGAGAGCAGCAGGCGCCCGGCGCCCCGGGCGCGAGGGTCCTTCGGCGCCGACGCTCGCGCGCGGCCGGTGCTCGGGCGGGCCGGGGACCCGGCCGGTGGCACGAGGGTGGGTGCGCTCACGAGGGTCCTCCACGGGTGGTCGCGCCGGTGCCGCCGCCGGTCCTGATCCCGGTGCCGGGCCCGCTGGTCGCCCCGTGCGGTCGGGGGGCGGTGGCGCGGCTGCGGCCGAGGTCCTGCCAGGCGGCGTCGAGGCGGTCGCGCGGGCCGAGCCCGACGCTGCGCCAGCCCTGGCGGGAGAGCACGGCGGCGCCGGAGGCGCCCGGGGCGGTCGGCACGCCGGTGCCCCAGGCGGCCACGTCGAGGGCGACCGCGAGACCGGCGTCGGCGCCGTGGTGCATGCGGCGCAGCACCGGCAGGTCGGCCTGGGTGAGGTCCCCGAGCACGGCGATGACGAGCCCGCCCTGGCCCTGCTCGCGCAGCCAGCCGGTGTCGAGGTGGGTGGCCCGCAGCGGCTGCAGGACGGCGAGGGACTCCAGGATCGGCCCGGTGTCGAGGGTGGCGTCACGCACGTGCCAGGCCGCGGCGGCGTCCTCGCCCGCAGCGGTGACCAGACGTACGGCGAACCCGCGCCGACCCAGGTGCGTGGCGATGGAGGCGGCGGCCACGACGGCGGTCTCCAGCGAGGAGGCGACGCCCTGGCCGCGGTGGCTGCCGGCGCGGTTGTCGATGAAGAGCGTCGCGCGGGCCTGCCACGGCTGCTCCTCGCGGCGCACCATCAGCTCCCCGGTGCGGGCCGAGCTCAGCCAGTGCACGCGCCGCAGGTCGTCGCCGCGGCGGTACTCGCGCACGGTGACGTCCTCGGCGCTTCCGTGGGCGAAGGTGCGGGGCCGGTTGTCGCCCGACCCGGAGGAGCCGCCGCCGAGGTTGATGGGCGGCAGCGGCACGACCCGGGGGGTGACGGTCAGCGGCACGCTGGTCTGGAAGGCCCGGCCGAGCTCGACGAGTCCGAAGGGGTCGCTGACCCGCACCGTCATCGGCCCGACGTCGTAGCGCCCCCGGACGTCGCTGCGCACCTGGTAGCTCACCTCGCGGCGCCAGCCCTGGCCGATGCCGTCGAGCACGAAGCGCGGGCGGGTGCCGAGCACGTAGGGCAGCTGGTCCTCCACCAGGAGCACGGCGTGGGGGGTGCGGCCCTGGTTGGTCATGGTGAGCCCGACCCGGGCGGGCTGGCCGGCGGTGACCAGCTGGGGGCTCACCGTGCGCACCAGGGCGAGTCGGTAGCGGTTGCGGCCGACGTAGGCGGCGGTGAGCAGCGGCAGGGCCAGCACCAGCACACCGACGCGGGTGAGCGCGGGCTGGCCGAGCAGCACGGCGCAGACGACGGCGGTGACGCCCGCGGCGACGAAGGCGCGACCGCGCAGGGTGAGCCCGGCGAGGGCCTCGCGCATCGGTCCTCCCAGGGTCGTCCGGCGGTGTCGGTGAGGTCGGTGGTGTCGGCGTGGGGCGGTGTGGGGCGGTGTGGCGCGGCGCGGGGTGCCGCGGTGGGGGAGTGGGGCTCAGGCCCGGTCGGGCTCCGGCACCGGCACCCCGGCGAGGATGCGGTCGAGCACGGCCTCGGTGGTGCGACCGTTCATCGCGGCCTCCACGCTGGGCAGCAGCCGGTGGGCCAGCACGGTGCGCGCCAGCAGCTGCAGGTCGTCGGGCACGACGTAGTCGCGGCCCTCGATGGCGGCGTACGCCTTCGCGGCCCGCACGAGGTGGAGCGTCGCGCGGGGGGAGGCGCCGAGGGTGAGGTCCTCGGTGGTGCGGGTGGCGCTGGTCAGCGCGACGGCGTAGCGCTGCACCGCGTGGGCGACGTGCACCTGCGCCACGATCCCGGTGATCTTGCGCAGCTCGGAGGCGTCGGTGACGGCCTCGAGGTCGTCGAGGGGGTTGGAGCGGGTGTGGGAGTCGAGCATGGCGATCTCCGCGGAGGCGACGGGGTAGCCCATCGAGACCCGGGCCATGAAGCGGTCGCGCTGGGCCTCGGGCAGCGCGTAGGTGCCCTCCATCTCGACGGGGTTCTGGGTCGCGATGACCATGAACGGCGCCTCGAGGTGGTAGGTCGCGTTGTCGACGGTCACCTGGCGCTCCTCCATCGCCTCCAGCAGCGCCGACTGGGTCTTGGGGGAGGCCCGGTTGATCTCGTCGCCGACGACGACGTTGGCGAAGATCCCGCCGGGGCGGAACTCGAACTCGCGGGTGTTCTGGTTGAACACCGAGACCCCGGTGACGTCGGAGGGCAGCAGGTCGGGGGTGAACTGGATGCGGCTCACCGAGCAGTCGATGCTGCGTGCCAGGGCCTTGCTGAGCATGGTCTTGCCGACCCCGGGCACGTCCTCGATGAGCAGGTGGCCCTCGGCGAGCAGCACCACGAGGGCCGCGGAGACGACGTCGGGCTTGCCCTCGATGACCCGCTCGACGTTGCCCCGCACCCGGGAGACGACCCGGGCCACGGTCTCGAGGTCGGCGCCTCCAGGGATCGGAGCAACCACGTCGGGTCCTTTCGGTCGTGCACTCGGCGCCGGCGGGCACGGCGCCCGGGGATGACATCACGGTAGGGCGTCGGTGCAACTCGCGTCGCCTGTCGGCGCGCTCGCGTCAGGTCCGGCCCCGGCGGTCACGGTGGTCGGCTGCGCCCCACCACGCACCCCCGGGGCGCGCCGGGTGCCCCACGCTCCTCCGCCCGCGCTCCACCTCCGCGCGGGCCCGCTCCACCGGCCCCCACCGTGCGCCCCGCAGCAGGTCCGCGTCGCCTCGTCGTACGCCGGGAGCGCCCGGCCGATCTCGGTGCCGCAGGCCGCTGACCTGCGACGACAGCGGTTCGGCGGGGCGCTCGGCCGCCGCGGCGCGCCGCGCCGGCGCAGGGTCTGCCCCGCAGGTCGGACGGACAGGGCGACGAGCGGCCGCGGCCCGGTGGAGCGCTCGCGGGCGCAGAACACCGCCCCGGAGTGGTCGGATGTGGTTGACGGTGGAGGAAGGTGGAGTAAGGTGGTGCGAAGTGGAGGAGGCTCCCGGATCAGTGGAGGTGCGACGTGTTCTTCATGGGCACGTACACGCCGAAGCTGGACGAGAAGGGACGTCTCTTCCTGCCGGCCAAGTTCAGGGACCGACTCGCAGAGGGGCTCGTCGTGACACAGGGACAGGAGAAGTGCCTGGTCGTGTGGCCCGAGGACGTCTTCATGCAGGAGGCCCAGCGCGCACAGAGCACGCCGATGACCAACCGCGACGCCCGTGACTACGCCCGCGTGCTCTTCGCGGGCGCTGAGCAGGGCACGCCCGACAAGCAGGGGCGCATCGGCATCCCGTCGGTGCTGCGCCAGTACGCCTCGCTCGAGCGCGACGTCGTCGTCATCGGCGTGATGGACCGCATCGAGATCTGGGATCCCGCCCGCTGGCAGGAGTACTCCTCCGGGGCCCAGGAGAAGTTCGCCGAGCTCGACGAGCAGCCGCCCGTCTGACCCGGCACCCCCGGCTCCACCCCGCACCACCGCAGACGGCTCCACCCGCACCACCAGCAGCACCACCCGCACGTCCACCACGGATCCGCCGGTCTCGGTACCGGCCCGCTCCCTCGGCCCTGGGGCACCTTCCCCGGCACCAGGACCGAACGCCACCTCGAGTCTTCTCACGGAGCGGGCCGGGACCCGGCTCGGCGGATCCGCCCTTTCCCCCGCACCGCCCGCACACCACCCGATCTGGGGTCGACGATGAGCATCACCCACGAGCCCGCGCCGCCGCGGGTGCGCCACCAGGCGCGCGACGCGGTGGTGCTGATGGCGTTCTCCGCCGCGGTCTCCCTCGGCGGCGCCGCGACCCTCCTGCTGCTCTCGAGCCTGGGACGCTGAGGTCGGCTCCATGGCTTCCCCCCGCCACGTCCCGGTCCTGCTCGACCGGGTCGTCGACCTGCTGGCGCCCGCGCTCGACGAGTCCGCCGCCGCCCGGCTGGGCGCGGCTCCCGTGCTCGTCGACTGCACCCTGGGCCTCGGTGGCCACAGCGAGGCCGTCCTTGAGCGGCTGCCCGGCGCCCGCGTCGTGGGCATCGACCGCGACCCCGCCGCGCTCGCGCTTGCCGGCGAGCGCCTGGCGGCCCACGGCGAGCGCTTCACCGGCGTGCACGCCACCTACGACGAGATCGGCGAGGTCGTCGCCGACCTCGGCCTGGGCGAGGTCGCGGGCGTCCTCTTCGACCTCGGGGTCTCCTCCATGCAGCTCGACGTGCGCGAGCGCGGCTTCGCCTACGCCGAGGACGCCCCGCTCGACATGCGCATGGACTCCTCGACCGGGCCGACCGCCGCCGACGTCCTCAACACCTACTCCGCCGCCGACCTGACCCGCGTCCTGCGCGACTACGGCGAGGAGAAGTTCGCCCGCAAGATCGCCGCCGCCGTCGTGCGCCGCCGCGAGAGCGAGCCCTTCACGACGTCCGGGCCGCTCGTCGAGCTGCTGTACGCCGAGATCCCCGCGCCGGCCCGGCGCACCGGCGGCCACCCCGCCAAGCGCACCTTCCAGGCGCTGCGCATGGAGGTCAACGACGAGCTGGCCGTCCTGCGCCGCGCGCTGCCGGCCGCCATCGACGTCCTCGGCGTCGGCGGGAGGGTCGTGGTGGAGTCCTACCACTCGCTGGAGGACCGGCTGGTCAAGCAGGCCTTCACCGCCGCGACCCGCTCGGTCGTGCCCGACGACCTCCCCTTCGTGCCCGAGGGCAGCGAGCCGGCCCTGCGCCTGGTCACCCGCGGCTCGGAGAAGGCCGACGCGGGCGAGATCGAGGCCAACCCGCGCGCCGCCTCCGTGCGCCTGCGCGCCGTCGAGCGGGTCCGACCCTCCGACGGGCCCCAGGACCGGCCCCAGGGCCGGTCGGCCGCCCGCACGCCCCGCACCACCCACCGTCCCGACACCCGAGGGGGAGCAGCCCGATGAGCAGCACGGCACGAGCGATCCAGACCAGACTGCCCCGCCTCGCCGAGGCCGCCGTCGAGCGCGCCCGGCTGACCGTCGTGCCCCGGGGCCGCACGAGGGCGGCCAAGGTGCCGTTCGTGACCCTGCTCAGCCTGCTGATGCTCGGCGGCGTCGTGGGCCTGCTGCTGTTCAACACCTCGATGCAGCAGTCGGCCTTCGCCGCCACCGAGCTCCAGGACCGCGCCACCGTGCTCACCGCGCGCCAGGCCTCGCTGTCGATGCAGCTCGAGCGCCTGCGCGACCCGCAGAACGTCGCGCGCCGGGCCCAGGCCCAGGGCCTGGTGCTCCCGGCCGCACCGCAGTTCCTCGACCTCTCCGACGGCACCGTCACCGGCACCACCGACGCCGCCCTGGCCCCCGGGACCCTCGCGCTCGACCCGCCCCCGGCGCCGCTGCCGGCCGAGCTCCGCCCGCCGGCCCCGACCCAGGCCCCGCCCGAGGGCATCCTCCCCGGCGACCGCGACCGCTCGGGCGACCGCGACCGCTCGGGCGACCGCGACCGCTCGGGCGACCGCGACGGCTCGGGCGACCGCGACGGCTCGGACGCCGGCGACCGGTCCGGCGACCGCGACGGCAGTGGTCGTGAGCGCCAGCAGGACCAGACCGGCGACGACACCGGCGAGGACGCCCCGCGCGGCAACCGCGACGGCGACGCCGGTGGGGGTAGGAACGACCGGTAACACCTGCACCACCCGCACCACGTGCATCACCCGCACCACGGACCGAACCGCCCAGCACCAGCACCACCCGGAGGACGAGCGTGCGACAGACCCGCCAGCCAATGCGCAGGACCGCAGCCCGTGGCCCGGCCCGCCCCGCCGGCGAGCTGAGGGGCTCCCCGCAGCTGCGGCTGCGGATCGGCTTCCTGGTCATCGCGATGGTGCTGTCGGTCTTCGTGGGCCGCCTCGTGCAGCTCCAGGGTCTCGACCCCGCCTCCTACGCCTCGATGGCCGCGGCCGAGGGCCTGGAGGAGATCGTGCTCCCCGCCGAGCGCGGCGACATCCTCGACCGCAACGGCGAGCCGCTGGCGGAGTCGGTCGACGGGCTGATGGTCGTGGCCGACCCGGCGCTGACCGCCGACGACGCCCCGGAGCTCGCGCGCTTCCTCGCCAACCGCCTCGACGTCGACTACTTCACGATCCTGCCCCGCCTGCGGGCCGAGGACAGCCGCTTCCAGTACATCGCCCGCAGCGTGCCCGCAGCGCTCGCCACCTCGGTGGTCGCCAAGGCGCGCGCGCTGGGCTACGACGGTCTCGTGACCGAGCGCGACCCGGTGCGGGAGTACCCCGCGGGCGACGTCGCCGCCAACCTCGTCGGCTTCGTCGGCACCCCCCGCAAGAACGGCACGACCAAGCCGCTGGCCGGCTTCGAGCGCACCTTCGACGACCTCCTCGACGGCGTCGACGGCGAGGCGCGCTACTCCGTGGCCGCCGGCAACCGCGTCCCGCTGGGGGAGAACACCACCGTGCCGGCCGTCGACGGCGAGGACCTGCGCACCACCCTCGACCGCGACCTGCAGTTCTACTCCCAGCGCGTGCTGCGCCAGGCCGTGCGCGACTCCGGAGGCGAGTCGGGCTCGGTCGTCGTGCTCGACAGCCGCACCGGCGACGTGCTGACGCTGGCCGACTACCCCACCTTCGACGCCAACCACCCGCTGGAGTCCGACGAGGCCGACCTCGGCTCGCGCGCGGTCAGCGACGTCTACGAGCCCGGGTCGGTCGAGAAGGTCCTCACCGTCGCGGGCCTGGTCGACGCCGGCAAGGTCACCGCCCGCACGCGGCTCACGGTGCCCGGCGTGCTGCAGCGCGAGGGGGACAACCCGATCAGCGACTGGTTCGACCACGGCACCATCCGGCTCACGCTGGCCGGCGTCATCGCCCAGTCCTCCAACATCGGCACCGTGATGGCCACGGAGAAGTACGACGACGGCGAGCTGCGCTCCTACCTCGACGCCTTCGGCCTCGGGCGCACCACCGGCACGGGCATCCGCGGCGAGTCGGCCGGCATCCTGCCCGACGAGAGCATCTGGTCCGACGCGCTGCAGGACCGCATCGCCTTCGGTCAGTCGGTCTCGGTCAACGCGCTGCAGATGGCGGCCGCGGTCAACACCATCGCCAACGGCGGGGTGCGCATCGACCCCAGCGTGGTGCTCGGCTCGGCCACCACCGACTCCGGCGAGCAGGTCGGCACCGACCACGCCACGGAGCGCCGCGTCATCAGCGAGGACGCGGCGCGCCAGACGACCCACATGATGGAGCGCGTGGTCGACCCCGAGGTCGGCGTCGCCCCGGGCGCGGCCGTCCCCGGCTACCGCGTCGCCGGCAAGACCGGCACGGCGCAGCGGGCCAGCAGCGAGTGCCAGTGCTACGACGGCAGCTACACCGTGTCCTTCGCCGGGTTCGCGCCCGCCGACGACCCCCGCTTCACCATCTACGTCGTGGTGCAGAACCCCACCAACGGCGGCGGGGGCGGCTCGGTCGGCGGTCCGGCCTTCTCCAAGATCATGGGCTACGCGCTGCGCCGCTACGCCGTGCCTCCCACCGGCACCGAGCCCTCGCGCCTGCCCGTCGAGTGGTGAGCCCGGCCGCGCGCTCCTAGGCTGACCCGATCGTGACCTCGACACCTGGCACTCCCGGCACGTCCGGCGACACCCGCCCCGCAGACCCGCCCCGCACGCCCCTCTCCGAGCTGACGGCGTGGGTGCGCCGCGAGCTGGTGCCGGCGCACCGCACCGCGCCCTCGAGCGACCCGACGCTCACCGGCATCACGCTGAGCTCCCAGCGCGTCCGGCCGGGCGACCTCTACGCCGCGCTCCCCGGCGCGCGCGCCCACGGCGTCGACTACGCCGCGGCGGCGGTCGGGGCCGGAGCCGTGGCGGTGCTCACCGACCCCGCGGGCGCCGACCGCGTGCCCCCCGATGTGCCCGCCCTCGTGGTCGACGACCCCCGCCGTGTGCTCGGGCGGGTCAGCGCCCACCTCTACGGCCACCCCGCCGAGCGGCTGACGATGATCGGCGTCACGGGCACCCAGGGCAAGACCACCACCACGCGGCTCCTCGAGGGCGGCCTGGCCGGCGCGGGGGTGCGCTCCGCGGTCATCGGCACGGTCGGCACCCGCATCGCCGGGGTCGACGTACGCACGGCGCTGACGACGCCCGAGGCGCCCGACCTCCACGGTCTCTTCGCCGTCATGGTGGAGCGCGGCGTCGAGGTGTGCGCCATGGAGGTCTCCAGCCACGCGCTCGTGCTGGGCCGCGTCGACGGCGTGGTCTTCGACGTGGCCGTCTTCCTCAACCTCGGGCGCGACCACCTCGACTTCCACGACACCGTGGAGGAGTACTTCCAGGCCAAGGCCGCCCTCTTCGGCCCCGACCGCGCGCGTCGCGCGCTGGTCAACCGCGACGACGAGCACGGCCGGCGCCTGGCCCGGGAGACGCCGCTGCCGGTCGCGACCTTCTCCACCACCGGCGGGGGCGCCGACTGGGAGGCGCTCGACCTGCGTCCGGCCCCGAGCCGCACCTCCTTCGAGGTGCGTGGCCCGGCGGGCCCGCCGTTCCCGGCCGAGGTGCCCCTGGCCGGTGCCTTCAACGTCTCCAACGCCCTCGCGGCCGTGGCCGCCGCGGGCGAGGCCGGGCTCGACGCCTCCGGCGTGGCCGACGGGATCGCCGCTCTGGCCGGCGTGCCGGGCCGGCTCGAGAGCGTCGACGCGGGGCAGGACTTCGAGGTCGTCGTCGACTACGCCCACAAGCCCGACGCCGTCGAGGCGGCCGTGGCCGCCCTGCGCCCGCTCACCGCGGGCCGGGTGGTGGTCGTGCTGGGCGCCGGGGGTGACCGCGACACCGGCAAGCGCCCGGTGATGGGGGAGATCGCCGCGCGGCTCGCCGACGTGCTCGTCGTCACCGACGACAACCCCCGCAGCGAGGACCCGGCCGCCATCCGCGCCGCCGTCCTGGCCGGCGCCGCCGCGGTGCCCGAGGCCGAGCGCGCCGAGGTGCGCGAGGTCGGCGACCGGCGTACGGCGATCGCCGCGGCCCTCGCCGTGGCCCGGTCGGGCGACATCGTGCTCGTGGCCGGCAAGGGCCACGAGACCGGTCAGGAGGTCGACGGGGTGGTGCACCCCTTCGACGACCGGCTCGTCGCCCGTGAGCTGCTGCTCGCCCCCCGGGCCGAGCAGCCCGACGCCTGAGGTCCTCCCGCACCCCGCGGGCACCGGCGGCGTGGCACGAGGGCGCCGCCGGTGCCTCGCGGCTCAGCCCGGCACGCGCTCGCGCCGCCCGAGGTCGAGACCGAGGTGCTCGCGCAGGGTGCGACCGGCGTACTCCCGGCGGAAGAGCCCGCGCCGGCGCAGCTCGGGCACGACCTGGTCGACGAAGTCCTCGAAGGTGCCGGGGCTCTGCGCCGCCGAGAGGATGAAGCCGTCGGCCTCGCCCCCGCGGAAGCTCTCCTCGATCTGGTCGGCGACCTCGGAGGCGGTGCCGACGAGCTGCGGCAGCAGGACGCCCTGGGCGTAGAGCCGGCCGATGTCGCGCAGCGTCAGGCTGTCGCGCTCGCTCAGACGGCGGGCGAGGTCGAAGAGTCCCTGCGTGCCCGAGACCTCGACGTGCTCGAGCGGGGCGTCGAGGTCGTAGGCGGAGAAGTCGTGGTCAGTGTGGACCGAGAGGGTCATCAGGCCCGAGACCGGGTCGGCCAGCTCGTTGTGGAAGGCCTGCTTCTCCTCCGCGATCGACCGCGTCTCGCCGACGAAGGGCACGAACGAGGGGAAGACCTTGACCTGGTCGGGGTCGCGGCCCGCGTCGCTGGCGCGGCTCTTGATGTCGTCGTAGTAGGCGCGCCGCCCCTCCGGCGTCGGGTCGATCTCGAAGATGGCCTCGGCCCACCTCGCGGCGAAGTCGCGCCCCTTGCTCGAGGAGCCGGCCTGGATGAGCACGGGCCGGCCCTGGGGGGAGCGGGGGGTCGTGAGAGGTCCCCTCGTCTTGTAGAAGAGCCCGTCGAAGTGCGCCGGCCGCACCTTGTCGGGGTCGGCGAAGACGCCGGTCGCCTTGTCCTGCACCAGCGCGTCGGCGTCCCAGGTGTCCCACAGGGCCACCGCGGCCTCGACGAACTCCTGGGCGCGGTCGTAGCGCAGGTCGTGGTCGAGGGCCTCGGTGAGGCCGAAGTTCTGGGCCTCGGAGCGGCTGAGCGACGTGACGATGTTCCAGGCCGCGCGACCGCCGCTGAGGTGGTCGAGGCTCGCGAAGGCCCGCGCCACCTCGAAGGGGTGGAAGTAGGTGGTGCTCCTGGTGACCGCGACGCCGAGGTGGCGTGTGACCGCGGCGATGCTGGCCGCCACGAGCGACGGGTCGAGGGTGGCGCTGGCCTGCGTGCCGCGCCGCAGCGCCTCGCGCTCGTCGCCGCCGTAGTTGGTGGGCACGGCCAGCAGGTCGGCGAAGAAGACGAAGTCGAAGGTGCCCCGCTCCAGGGTGCGCCCCACACGGTGCCAGTAGTCGGGGGTCAGGAACGCCGGGTCGGAGCCGGGGTGGCGCCAGGCGGCGTGGGAGTGCGTGACGTGGGAGGCGATCTGGAATCCGCCGAGGTGCAGCTGCCGGCTCATGGAGGTCTGCCTTTCAGGAGTAACTGGCGTCAGTTACTAGAGAATAGATTGCGCCGTGGTCCGTCCGCCCTCGCCGTCCGGCTGCCGGTCGGCGCGGGCCGGGGTGGGCCGGGGTGGGGCCGGGGTGGGTCGGGCGGGCCCGGGGGTCGGCGGCGCACGTGAGGATCGCCACCGGGCGGCGGGGCGCGGAGGCGCCGGCGGCCCTCGTGGGCCAAGATGTCCTGGTTGCCCCGGCGACGTCGGGGATCACCCCGGCGGCGACGCGGGGCGAGGGACGGCGCGGCGACGCGCAGTGACGGCACCGAGGGAGCGGACGTAGTCGGATGAGAGCGATCCTCATGGGAGGTGGCCTGGCGCTGCTGATCTCGCTGCTCGGGACCCGCGTCGCGATCCGGCGCTTCACCGAGTGGGGCTACGGCCAGGAGATCCGCGACGACGGACCCACCAGTCACCACACCAAGCGCGGCACCCCGACGATGGGCGGCGTCGTCATCATCGGCGCGACCGTGGTGGGCTACTTCTTCGCCAAGCTCGTCACGCGCGACCTGCCCAGCGCCTCGGCGCTGCTGCTGCTCTTCCTCTTCGTCGGCACCGGTCTGGTCGGTTTCCTCGACGACTTCATCAAGATCTACAAGCAGCGCAGCCTCGGCCTGCGCAGCAAGGCCAAGATCGTCGGGCAGACCATCGTCGGCCTCACCTTCGCGGTCCTGGCGCTGAGCCCGTGGTTCGCCGACGACCGCGGCCAGCGGCCGGCGTCGTTCTCGCTGTCCTTCATCCGCGACTTCGACAGCTTCGTGCTGCCCGCCGTGGTGGCGGTGGTGCTGATCCTGCTGATCGTCATCGCCACCAGCAACGCGGTCAACCTCACTGACGGCGCCGACGGCCTGGCCACCGGCGCGAGCGTGATGGTGTTCGGCGCCTACACCCTGGTCAACATCTGGCAGAACAACCAGTGGTGCGGCCAGGACGACATCGCCTACGGCAAGTGCTACGAGGTGCGCGATCCCCTCGACCTGGCGATCATCGCCGCGGCCATCACCGGCGCCTGCTTCGGCTTCCTGTGGTGGAACGCCTCGCCGGCCCAGATCTTCATGGGCGACACGGGCTCCCTGGCGCTGGGCGCGGCGCTGGCCGGCTTCGCGGTGCTCAGCCGCACCGAGCTGCTCCTCATCGTGCTCGGCGGCGTCTTCGTCATGGAGACCGTCTCGGTGATGCTCCAGGTGACCTGGTTCAAGGCCACGCGACGCATCACCGGCACGGGCAAGCGGCTCTTCCGCATCGCGCCCATCCACCACCACTTCGAGATGGTCTGGGACGAGATCACGGTGGTCATCCGGTTCTGGATCATCACCGGGCTGTGCGTCGCCGGCGGCCTGGGCATCTTCTACGCCGAGTGGGTGGCCGGCACATGAGCGCGCCCCGCGACCTCGACTCCCTGGGCCGGCACACGCCCTGGGACGGCGTGAAGGCCGTCGTCGCCGGCTTCGGCGTCTCCGGCTTCGCCGCCGCCGACAACCTCAACCACCTCGGCGCCGACGTCACCGCCCTCGACGAGTCGGCGGCGGGCAAGGAGGAGAAGGCCGAGCTGCTGGAGGTGCTCGGTGCCTCGATCCGCCTGGGGGAGGGCGCCACGGCGACCCTGCCCGACGACGTCGACGTCCTCGTCACCTCGCCGGGCTGGCGCCCCGACGCGCCGCTGCTCGCGCAGGCGCGGGCCCGCGGGATCCCGGTCTGGGGCGAGGTGGAGCTGGCCTGGCGCCTGCGCGACCCGGCCCACGCTACGCCGTGGCTGGCGGTGACCGGCACCAACGGCAAGACCACCACCGTGCAGATGCTCGACGCGATCCTGCGTGCGGCGGGTCTGCGCAGCGTCGCCGTCGGCAACGTGGGCCTGCCCATCGTCGAGGCCGTCATGGACCCCGAGCCCTACGACGTGCTGGCCGTGGAGCTCTCCAGCTTCCAGCTGCACTACACCGACTCGATGAGCGCCCAGTCGGCGGCGGTGCTCAACCTCGCCGAGGACCACCTCGACTGGTACGCCTCGATGGCCGACTACGCCGCCGACAAGGGGCGCATCTACGAGCGTGTCCAGCGCGCGTGCGTCTACAACGTCGCCGACCCCGAGACCGAGCGCCTGGTGCGTGAGGCCGACGTCGTCGAGGGGGCCCGCGCGGTCGGCTTCACCCTCGGCGTCCCGGGCGTGGGCATGCTCGGCCTGGTGGAGGACATCCTCGTCGACCGCGCCTTCATCGAGGAGCGCGGCACGAGCGCCGCCGAGCTGTGCCACCTCGCCGACCTCGAGGTCGACGGCCACCCGGCCGCACCCCACCAGGTCGCCAACGCCCTGGCCGCCGCGGCCCTGGCCCGCTCGCACGGGGTCTCCCAGCAGGCGGTGCGCGACGGGTTGCGCGGCTTCCGGCCCGACGGCCACCGCATCGCCGTGGTGGCCACCCACGAGGGCGTGACCTGGGTCGACGACTCGAAGGCCACCAACCCCCACGCGGCCGGGGCGTCGCTGCAGGCCTACGACCCCGTGGTCTGGGTCGCCGGCGGCCTGGCCAAGGGCGCCGACTTCGACGACCTCGTGCGCTCCGCCGCACCCCGGCTCCGCGGTGTCGTGCTGCTGGGCCGTGACCGCGACGTGATCGCCCGCGCTCTTGCCCGACACGCGCCCGATGTGCCCGTCAAAGTCGTCGGCGGCGACCAGACTGGCGCCACACACGCACCAGCAGTCACACGCACACCAGACACACCAGAACAGGTCATGCGGCAGGTCGTCGACGCGGCGGCCGGGCTCGCCCGGCCGGGGGACACCGTCCTCCTCGCGCCGGGATGCGCCTCCATGGACATGTTCGCCAGCTACGCCGCTCGTGGTGACGCCTTCACCGCAGCGGTCCGGGAGAGGACCGGCTAGCGGTCCGACCGGGCCCGCAGGGCCCACGCAGGAAGGGACGCCGTGACCACCACCGCCGAGCGGGGCCCCAGCCCCACCCGCACCGCCCGCCCCGCGCCGCAGGGCCTCGACGACACCCGGTCGATGCCCGCCCCCGGCGGCGCCGCCTCGGCGTGGTGGACCCTGCGCGAGCGCGTGCGCACGACCACGGCGACGGTGCACGACGCGCTCGACCGCCCGCTCACGTCGTACTACCTGCTGCTGGGGGCCTCGACCCTGCTGCTGACCATCGGTCTGATCATGGTCCTCAGCGCCTCGAGCGTGTACTCCTTCACCCAGAACGACGGCGACTCCTACGCCATCGTGCGCCGCCAGTTGATGTGGGTGGTGCTCGGGCTGCCGCTCGCCTTCGTGGCCAGCCGGCTGCCCCACCGGCTGCTGCGGGCCCTGGCCTACCCGGGCTACCTCGTCTCGCTGGCGCTGCTGCTGCTCACGGCCTTCATCGGCGTCGCGGTCAACGGCAACCAGAACTGGCTGGCGATCGGGCCGCTGCAGATCCAGCCCTCCGAGATCGCCAAGCTCGCGCTCATCCTGTGGGCCGCGCACATCTACGCCAACAAGGAGCGCCGCCTCGCGAGCCTGCACCAGGTGATGGTGCCGGTGGTCCCCGGCCTGCTGCTGGCCACCGGCCTGGTCGTCTTCGGCCGCGACCTCGGCACGGCGCTCGTGCTGTTCGCGATCATGCTCGGCATGCTGTGGGTGGTCGGCGCGCCGCTGCGCTTCTTCGCCGTCTGCCTCTCGCTGGTGGGCGTCGCCGCCATCGGCCTGGCCGCCAGCGACCCCGAGCGGGTCTCGCGGCTGACCACCTTCGCCGACCCCTTCAAGGACTTCCACGACTCCGGCTGGCAGCCCGCCCACGGGCTCTACGCCCTGTCCAGCGGTGGCTGGTTCGGCCAGGGGATCGGCGCCTCCCAGCAGAAGTGGGGCGACCTGCCCGAGGCCCACACCGACTTCATCTTCGCCGTGCTCGGCGAGGAGCTGGGCCTGGTCGGCACGGTGCTGGTCGTCGCGCTCTTCCTCACCATCGCCTTCGCCGCCCTGCGGGTCGCGCGCCACACCGCCGACCCCTTCGTGCGCTACGCCTCCTTCGGCATCGTGGTCTGGCTGGTCGGGCAGATGGTGATCAACGTCGGCATGGTGCTCGCCCTGCTGCCCGTCATCGGCATCCCGCTGCCCCTGGTCTCCTACGGCGGGTCGGCGCTGCTGCCGTCGCTGATCGCGCTGGGCCTGCTCATCGGCTTCGCCCGCCGCGAGCCCGAGGCGGCCCGGGCCCTCGCCCTGCGCCGGCGCGGACGCTCCAGCGGTGTGGCGGCCGGCCCGCTGGCGGGCCTCACCTCCGGGCGCGGCCGGTCCGATCGCTAGGTTGGTCCGGATGCGCGTACTCCTCGCCGGCGGTGGCACCGCCGGTCACACCTCGCCCCTGCTCGCCACCGCCGACGCCCTGCGTCGGCTCGACCCCGCCACCGAGGTGACCTGCCTCGGCACCCCCCGCGGGCTCGAGACCCGGGTCGTGCCCGAGGCCGGCTACCCCCTCGAGCTGGTGCCGCCGGTGCCGCTGCCGCGGCGCCCCGGCGCCGACCTGCTGCGGGTGCCGGGCCGCCTGCGCGGTGCGGTCACCGAGACCCTCGCCGTGCTCGACCGCGTCCGCCCCGACGTCGTGGTCGGCTACGGCGGCTACGTCTCGGTGCCGGCCTACCTCGCCGCCCGGCGTCGTCACCTCCCGATCGCGCTGCACGAGCAGAACGCCCTGCCCGGCGTCGCCAACCGCCTCGGCGCCCGCGTCGCCGCGCGCGTGGCCGTGAGCTTCCCCGACACCCCGCTGCGCGGCGCCGAGTACGTCGGCCTGCCGATCCGCCGCATGATCTCCCAGCTCGACCGGGCCGCCAGCCGCGCCGAGGCCTGCGCAGCCTTCGGCCTCGACCCCGCACGGCCGACCCTGCTGGTGACCGGGGGGTCGCAGGGCGCGACCCGCCTCAACCAGGCCGTCTCCGCCGCGGCGCCCGCCCTCGCGGCCGCCGGCGTGCAGGTGCTGCACGTGCAGGGCAAGCACGGCGGGGCCGACCCGGCCGCGGCGGGCTCCTCCTACGTCATCGTCGACTACGTCGACCGCATGGACCTCGCCTACGCCGCCGCCGACCTCGTGCTCTGCCGCGCGGGGGCCAACAGCGTCGTGGAGGCGGCCGCCACCGGCCTGCCCGCCATCCTCGTGCCGCTGCCGATCGGCAACGGCGAGCAGGCGCAGAACGCGCGACCCGTGGTCGACGCCGGGGGCGCGCTCCTGGTCGACGACGCCGCGGTCACCCCCGACTGGGTCGCGGCGACCGTGCCGGGCCTGGCCACCGACGCACCCCGGCTGCAGCGGATGAGCGCGGCGGCCGTGGCCCTCGTGCCCCGCGACGCCGACGAGCGCCTGGCACGCCTGGTGCTCGAGCTGGGTGCCACGCGCCGCGACCGCACGGGGGGTGCTCGATGAGGGTGCCCGTGCCGTCGACCCTCCTGCCCGCCGACCGGCTCGGCCGGGTCCACCTCGTCGGGATCGGCGGCGCCGGGCTCTCCGGGATCGCGCGCATCCTCCTCGCCCGCGGCATCACCGTGTCGGGCAGCGACGGCACCGACTCCCCGACGCTGCAGCGGCTGCGCGAGCTGGGCGCCACGGTCCACGTCGGCCACGCCGCCGACCAGCTCGGCGACGCCGACACCGTGGTCGTCTCGACCGCTGTGCGCGAGGACAACCCCGAGGTCGTGGCCGCGCAGGAGCGCGGGCTGCGGCTGCTGCCGCGCTCGGCCGCGCTGGCAGCGGTGATGGCGGGGCGCCGCGTCGTGGCCGTCGCCGGCACCCACGGCAAGACCACCACGACCTCGCTGCTCACGGTCGCCCTCCAGGCGGCCGGCGCCGACCCGACGTACGCCGTCGGGGGCGACCTCGCCCAGACCGGCACCAACGCCGCCGAGGGCGCGGGCGACCTCTTCGTCGCCGAGGCCGACGAGAGCGACGGCGCCTTCCTGGTCTACGAGCCCACCGTCGCGGTCGTCACCAACGTCGAGGCCGACCACCTCGACAACTGGGGCACCGAGGAGGCCTACGCCGCCGCCTTCGAGGAGTTCGTCGGCCGCATCCGCCCCGGCGGCCTCCTGGTGGCCTGTGTCGACGACGACGGCGCGGCCGCCCTGCGCGCGGTCGCGGCCTCGCGCGACCTCGCCTTCGTGGGCGTCGGCGAGGGCGAGGGCGCCGACCTGCGCGCCGTCGACGTCGTCTTCGCCGGCATCACCTCCTCCTTCACCGTCGTCGACCGCGGGGTCGAGCTGGGTCGGGTCACCCTGCAGATCCCCGGGCGCCACTACGTGCTCGACGCCCTGGCGGCGCTCGGCGCGGCGCTGCGCCTGGGCCACGACTTCGAGGCCCTCAAGCGGGGCCTGGAGTCCTTCGGCGGCACCCGGCGGCGCATGGAGCGCAAGGGCGAGGCCGCCGGGGTGCGGGTCTACGACTCCTACGCCCACCACCCCGTCGAGATCGCCGGCGACCTCCAGGCCGCCCGCTCGGTGGCGGGGGAGGGGCGCGTCGTCGTGGCCTTCCAGCCCCACCTGGTCTCGCGCACGCGCATCTTCGGCGTGGCCATGGGCCAGGCGCTCGGCGCCGCCGACGAGGTCGTCGTGCTCGACGTCTACCTGGCCCGCGAGGACGCCGACCCCGAGGTGACCGGCGCGCTGGTCGCCGACGCGGTGCCGCTGCCCGACGACCGGGTGGCCTTCGTGCCCGACCTCGCCGACGCCCCGGCCGCCCTCGTCGACCGGGCCCGCGCGGGCGACCTCGTGCTGACCCTCGGCGCCGGCACCGTGACCACCGTCGGCCCGCGCGTGCTCGACCTGCTCGAGGAGCGCGCCGACGGGGTCGAGGCGGGGCCCCGGCTGTGAGCGAGCCGGTCGACCCGCGGACCCGGCGCACCCGACGCCGCTTCGTGCGGCGTCGCTGGGCCCGGCGCTGGTCGACGCTGCGCTACGCCGTCGTGGGCCTCGTGCTGCTCGCGCTCGGAGCCGCTGCGGTGTGGACCGTGTGGTTCTCCGCGCTGCTCGACGTCGAGGACGTCGAGGTCACCGGCGTCGGGCCGCTGGCCGCCGACCAGGTGCGGGCGGCCGCGCAGGTGCCCGACGGCGAGCCGCTGGCCCGGGTCGACCTCGCCGCCGTGCGCGCCCGCGTCGAGTCGCTCTCGCAGGTGGCCTCCGCCGACGTCACCCGGTCGTGGCCCGACGCGGTGACGATCTCGGTCGAGGAGCGGGTGGCCGTGGCCGTGGTCGAGCTCGGCGGCACGCTGCGCGGCCTCGACGCCGAGGGCGTGGCCTTCCGCACCTACACCGCCGCACCGCAGGGTCTCCCGCGCGTCGAGAGCCAGGTCGACACCACCGCGGAGGCGCTGCGCGAGGCGGCCCAGGTCGTCGCCGCGCTGCCGGAGGACCTCGCGGGCCGGCTCGACCACGTGGAGGTCGAGACCGTCGACCGGATCGTCCTGGCGCTGCGCGACGGCCGCACCGTGGCGTGGGGGAGCGCCGACGAGTCCGCGCGCAAGGCCGAGGTGCTGACCGTGCTGCTGTCGCAGCCCGGCACGGCGTACGACGTGAGCGTGCCGGGCCGTCCGACCGTGAGCGGTCCCGCGGTCGGCTGACCGGGCCTCGTCCGGATCGTCGAGGACGCGCCGGGCGTGTCTGCGCGATCCGGCGCCTCCGTGTGCCTACTGTCGTTGTCACGGCGAGGTTGACATAACTATAACCCTCAGGTTGAGGGTCAGAGTTGAGGCCCGTCGCTTCCCCGCAGCACCATCCGGCACGACCCCCCAAGCACGACCCCCAGCACGACCCCAGCACCACCACCAGCAGCACGAACGCCGCCCGTCCCGGTGCGGCACCCCAGACCACCCGTGCGCGACGCACGGACCCAGCACCACCACCGATCAGCGAGAGGCGAGCCGCCGTGGCAGCAGCACAGAACTACCTGGCCATCATCAAGGTCGTGGGCATCGGCGGAGGCGGTGTCAACGCCGTCAACCGGATGATCGAGGTGGGGCTCAAGGGAGTCGAGTTCATCGCGATCAACACCGACGCCCAGGCCCTCCTCATGAGCGACGCCGACGTCAAGCTCGACATCGGCCGCGAGCTCACCCGCGGCCTCGGCGCCGGCGCCAACCCCGAGGTCGGCGGCCAGGCCGCCGAGGACCACGCCGACGAGATCGAAGAGGTCATCAAGGGCGCCGACATGGTCTTCGTGACCGCCGGCGAGGGTGGCGGCACCGGCACGGGCGGCGCTCCCGTCGTGGCCCGCATCGCCCGCTCGCTGGGCGCGCTGACCATCGGCGTGGTCACCCGGCCGTTCGCCTTCGAGGGCCGCCGCCGCGCCAACTCCGCCGAGGAGGGCATCGCGCAGCTGCGCGAGGAGGTCGACACCCTCATCGTCATCCCCAACGACCGGCTGCTCTCGATCAGCGACCGCAACGTGTCGGTGCTCGACGCCTTCAAGCAGGCCGACCAGGTGCTGCTCCAGGGTGTCTCGGGCATCACCGACCTCATCACCACCCCCGGCCTGATCAACCTCGACTTCGCCGACGTGAAGTCGGTCATGGCCAACGCCGGCTCCGCCCTCATGGGCATCGGCTCGGCCCGGGGCGAGGACCGCTCCGTCGCCGCCGCCGAGATGGCCGTCTCCAGCCCCCTGCTCGAGGCCTCCATCGACGGCGCCCACGGCGTGCTGCTGTCGATCGCCGGCGGCTCCGACCTCGGCCTGTTCGAGATCAACGAGGCCGCCGCGCTCGTCGCCGAGGCGGTGCACCCCGAGGCCAACATCATCTTCGGTGCCACCATCGACGACGCCCTCGGTGACGAGGTGCGCGTCACGGTCATCGCCGCGGGCTTCGACGGCGGCACGCCCAAGCGGCGCGACGAGGGCACCGTCCTGCGCCGCGAGCCGAAGGTCGAGCCGGCCCAGGAGGCCCGCCAGGCGTCCCCGGCGCCGTCGCTGCGTCGCGGCGAGGAGCGCGAGCCCGTCCCCGCAGGCGCCCGGCAGGGCTTCGGCCAGCCGGCGCCCCAGGGCGGCCAGTCCGGCCAGGCCCCGCAGCAGCCGCCGCGCCAGGCGCCGCAGCAGGCCCCGCACCAGGGCGGCCAGCAGGGCGCTCAGCAGGGTGGCCAGTCCGGTCCCACGGGCCCGGCTCCGACCCAGCCGCCCGCCCCGCGGCCGGCGCCGCGACAGGTGCAGTTCGACGACGACGAGCTCGACGTGCCCGACTTCCTGAAGTAGGTCCTGCCCCGGTGTACGCCTTCCGCACCACCACCGGCCCCGCCGACTCGCTCGTGGACCTCGCGTTCACCGACCGTGTCGGCGGGGTCAGTGCTGCTCCCTTCGCCGAGCTCAACCTCGCCGTCGAGGGCGACGACGACCCCGGCTCGCGACAGCGCAACCTCGAGCTGCTCCTCGCCGACTTCGCGCCGGGCGACCGGGTCGCCGACCTGCTGCAGGTGCACGGCCGCGAGGTCGTCACCGTCGGCGAGCGCCCCGCCGCCGAGCGTCCGCGCGCCGACGCCCTGGTCACCGACAGCCCCGGCGTGGTGCTCGTGGTCCGGGCCGCCGACTGCGTGCCGGTGCTCCTCGCCGACCCGGTCGCCGGCGTCGTCGGTGCGGCCCACGCCGGCCGACCGGGCCTGGTCGCCGGGGTGGTGCCCGCCGTGGTCTCGCGCATGCGGGAGCTCGGGGCGCGGCGGATCGAGGCCTGGGTCGGACCGCACGTCTGCGGGGGGTGCTACGAGGTGCCCGAGCAGATGCGCGACGAGGTCGCGGCCGTCGTGCCGGAGAGCCGCGCCACGACCACCTGGGGCACGCCGGCGCTCGACGTCGGCGCCGGGGTGGTCGCCCAGCTGCGCGGCGAGGACGTCGTCGCTCACGACGTCTCCCGCTGCACCCGCGAGTCGCCCGACCTCTTCTCCTACCGTCGCGACGGCCGGGCGGCCGGGCGGCTGGCCGGCGTCGTACGGCGGCGCGCGTGAGCGCCCACGGCGCCGGGTCCGGTGACCCGCACCGGCCCACGGACGGCTCCGTCGCCACGACGGAGCGCGCCGCGGAGCTGACGGCCGCCCTCGGGCGTGCCCGCGAGCGGCTCAGCGACGCGTGCGTGGCGGCGGGGCGTGCACGCGACGACGTCGACCTGGTGGTCGTCACCAAGTTCTTCCCCGCCTCCGACGTGCGCGTCCTGGCCGGGCTCGGGGTCACCGACGTGGGGGAGAACCGGCACCAGGAGGCCGAGGCCAAGGCCGCGGAGCTGGCCGACCTCGACCTGTCGTGGCACTTCATCGGCGGTCTGCAGAGCAACAAGGCTTCGACGGTCGCGGCGTACTCCGCCGTCGTGGAGTCGGTCGACCGTCCCAAGCTCGTCGGTCCCCTCGACCGCGGCGCCGAGCGCCGTGGGCGACCCCTCGACGTGCTGGTGCAGGTCAGCCTGGACCCGCCCGGGGCCGAGGGCCGCGCCGGCGTCGGGCCCGACGCGCTCCTCGCCCTCGCCGACCGCGTGGCGCAGGCCGAGCACCTGCGCCTGCGGGGCCTGATGGCGGTGGCGCCGCCGGCCGAGGACCCCGCCGTCGCCTTCGAGCGGCTGGCCCGCCTGCACGAGCGGCTGCTCACCCAGCACCCCGCGGCGACCGTGCTGTCCGCCGGCATGAGCGGCGACCTCGAGCAGGCGGTGTCCGCCGGCGCGACACACGTGCGGCTCGGCTCCGCGGTGCTCGGTTCGAGGCCCACGGTCCAGTAGGGTCCGACTACAACGTTGAGCGCCGATCGCCCCACCCGGGGACGACGGCGCAGGAGTTCCGGAGGACGACTGTCATGAGCGGCGCGATGCGCAGGATCGGCGAGTACCTCGGCCTGCTCGAGGACACCGGCCGGTACGACGACGAGTACGACGGCGACGACACCACCCGTGAGACCCAGGCGGTCCCGGCCCAGCGTCAGCCCGCCCCGGTGGCGCCCCGTCAGCCCGCGGCGCGAGCCGCGTCCGTGTCCGACCTCGCCGAGCGCCGCCGTCCGGCCGCCGGCCCCACCGGAGTGGTAGCCGAATTGTCCCGCATCACGACCCTGCACCCGAGCACCTACAACGAGGCCCGCACCGTCGGGGAGAACTTCCGCGAGGGCGTGCCGGTGATCATGAACCTCTCGGAGATGGACGACGCCGACGCCAAGCGTCTCGTCGACTTCGCCGCCGGCCTGGTGTTTGCCACCCGTGGCACGATCGAGCGCGTCACCAACAAGGTGTTCCTGCTCTCCCCGCCCAACGTCACGGTCGCCGCCGAGGACAAGGAGCGGATCGCCGAGGGCGGTTTCTTCAACCAGAGCTGAGGCCCGTCGTCACGACGAGCCCGGTCCGGCCCCGACAGGAGCTATCACCGACGTGCAGATCGCCGGTTGGATCATCCACTGGATCCTGTTCTTCTTCATCGCGCTCATGTGGGTGCGCTTCATCGTGGACTGGGTGCAGGTCTTCGCGCGCTCCTGGAGTCCGCGCGGACCGCTGCTGCTGGTCCTGGAGGCGGTCTACTCCGTCACCGACCCGCCCATCCAGTTCCTGCGCCGCTTCATCCCGCCGCTGCGTCTGGGGAGCATCGCGCTCGACCTGAGCTTCCTGCTCGTCCTGGTCATCGCGTGGGTGCTGCTCAACGTCAACGACGCCGTCTTCAACATCGCCTGAGCGCCCTCCGGGGCCCCGGCCGCCCACCGGGACCCGCCTGTCCCACCTGTCCCACGACAGGCGCTATTGTTCCCCGAGAAGTTCGCAGCACGACCTCGCGCACCCGCGCGAGGCACGTCTGGGATCCACTTGAACACCACGACTGAGAATGGGTGAGGTCATGCCACTGACGCCTGAGGACGTGAGCAACAAGCGCTTTACTCCCGTCCGGCTGCGCGAGGGCTACGACATGGGGGAGGTCGACCAGTTCCTCGACGAGGTGGAGGCCGAGCTCGCGAGGCTCACCAAGGAGAACGAGGACCTCCGCTCCAAGCTCGCCTCCGCCCAGTCGGGATCGGGCCCGTCGGGATCGGGTCAGGCAGGCCCGTCCTCGGGTCAGTCCGCCCCGGCGACCACCGCGCCGTCCACGCCCGAGCCGGTCACGCAGCCCGTGCCGGTCGCGAAGCCCGAGCCGACGCCGGCCCCCGTGGCCGCACCGGCCGCGCCCGCCGCCGCTGCGGCCCCCACGGAGACGATCCGCGTCGAGACGGTGCCGCAGGCCTCCAACGCCGCGGCGCGCCTGCTCGAGATCGCCACCCGCAACGCCGACGAGCTCGTCGACGAGGCCAAGAACGACGCCGACAAGATCGTGGGCGAGGCCCGCACCAAGGCCGAGCGTCTCGAGGCCGAGTCGAAGTCGAAGGCCGACCGCATGGAGTCCGACGCGCGCACCCGCGCCTCGATGCTCGACTCCGAGACCGCCGAGCGCCGCCAGCAGATGTTCGGCGACCTGGAGCGCGAGCGCGACAAGCTCAGCAGCGAGGTCGAGAACCTCCGCTCGTTCGAGCGCGAGTACCGCTCGCGCCTGAAGAGCTACTTCACCCAGCAGCTGGAGGCGCTGCAGAACGGCGCCGAGAGCGCCGCTCCGACCGAGGAGGCCCCGGCCCCCAAGCGTCTGCGCTCCATCCTGGGCGACGAGGAGTCCTGAGCGACTGCTCCACCTGGCTCGATCCGGCGCGGCCGGTCCCCTCGGGGGCCGGCCGCTCCGTCGTCTGCGCGGGCCCGTGGCGGAGGGGCCCTGGTCGGTTCACCACCGACTGGCTACCCTCCTGCTCACCGTCCTCACCCCTCTCCCGCCCCCCGGACCTCCCTGCTCCGTCCACCCCTGGCGCTGCGGCGCCCCCGCTCGAAGGCTGTGCCCGTGACCAAGGCAGCACCCACCAAGAAGGCCGCCACCGCGGCCCAGGCCCAGGACCTCGTCGTCAAGGAGGGCGAGTCCGACTGGACCGCCGCCGAGCTCGACGAGGTCGTCGCCGAGCTGCACGAGCAGCACGACCACATCGCCCAGGTGATCGCCGACCAGGAGCAGGAGCTGTCGGGACTGATGCGCGACTCCGGTGACGGGGCCGGGCAGGACCAGGCCGACGTCGGGGCGAGCAGCTTCGAGCGCGACCACGAGCTCACCGTGCTCAACAACGAGCGCGACAAGCTGGCCCAGATCGAGCGGGCCCTGGCGCGCATCGACGACGGCACCTACGGCGTCTGCGAGTCCTGCGGAGAGCCGATCGGCAAGAATCGGCTGATGGCATTTCCGCGTGCCACACTGTGCATGACATGCAAGCAGCGCGAGGAACGGCGATAGACCCCGAGACCACCGCAGCAGCCCCCGCCGGGCGCTCCCGGGCGCGGGTGTGGGCGCTGTTCGCGACGATCGCGGCCACCGCGTACGCCGTGGACCTGGTCACCAAGGTGCTCGCCCTCGACCGTCTCGAGGGCCGGCCCGACGTGCCCGTCGTCGGTGACCTCCTCACGCTGACGCTGGTCAAGAACCCGGGCGCCGCCTTCAGCACCGGCACCCAGTTCACCGTGGCGCTGAGCTGCATCGCGATCGCCGCCACCGTGGTCGTGCTCGTGCTCAGCCTGCGGGTGCGCTCCCGGCTGTGGGCCGTGGCGCTGGGCCTGCTGCTCGCGGGAGTGACCGGCAACCTCACCGACCGGCTCTTCCGCGATCCCGGGCCGATGCGCGGCCACGTCATCGACTTCCTGATGCTGCCCAACTGGCCGGTCTTCAACGTGGCCGACGTCTGCATCAACGTCGCCGCCGGCCTCATCCTCGTGCAGGCCTTCCGCGGCGTCCGCCTCGACGGCACCCGCGACCGCGACCACGAGCCCGACGACCGGTCCGACGACCAGCCCGGTGACCGGCCCGACGTCGAGCCTGACGACGCAGCCACGGCGAGCGGCCCGACCGCGGGGGACCAGCGATGAGCCAGACCTCCGAGCACCGCAGCCTGAGCGTGCCCGAGAGCCTCGCGGGGGAGCGGGTCGACGCCGCCCTGGCCCGCATGTTCGGGCTCTCGCGCACCCGCGCGGCCGACCTGATCGCGCAGGGCCTGGTGCAGGTCGACGGCGCCGGCGTGGGCAAGAGCGACCGGGTGCTGCCGGGCTCGCTGCTCGACGTGGAGATCCCGACCCTGACCGACCCGCTGACGGTGACCCCCGAGATCGTCGAGGGGATCAAGATCGTCCACGACGACGAGTCCATCGTGGTGATCGACAAGCCGGTCGGCGTCGCCGTCCACCCCTCGCCGGGCTGGACCGGCCCCACGGTCGTCGGCCACCTCGCGGGCGCGGGCTTCCGCATCGCCACCAGCGGCGCCTCCGAGCGCCAGGGCATCGTGCAGCGCCTCGACGTCGGCACGTCCGGTGTCATGGTGATCTGCAAGTCCGAGCACGCCTACTCGGTGCTCAAGAACGCCTTCCGCCACCGCACCGTCGACAAGACCTACCACGCGCTCGTCCAGGGCCACCCCGACCCGCTGGAGGGCACGGTCGACGCCCCGATCGGTCGTCACCCCCGCTCGGACTGGAAGTTCGCCGTGATGGCCGACGGCCGAGCCAGCGTCACGCACTACGAGACGCTCGAGGCGCACCGCTTCGCGAGCCTGCTCGAGGTGCACCTGGAGACCGGCCGCACCCACCAGATCCGGGTGCACATGTCCGCGCTCAAGCACCCCTGCGTCGGCGACCTGACCTACGGCGCCGACCCCGTGCTGGCCAAGCGCGTGGGCCTGGAGCGTCAGTGGCTCCACGCCGTCCGGCTCGGTTTCGAGCACCCCGACACCGGTGAGCACGTCGAGTACGAGACGGAGTACCCCGCCGACCTCGCCCACGCCCTCGAGGTCGTCCGTGACGGGTCCTGACGGACCCCCTGCGCAGCCCGACGTCCTGGTGCGTCCGGGCACGGGCGCCGACCTGGCCGAGGTGGCCGACGTGCACCTGCGCAGCCGCCGCGCGGCGCACCCCGCGATGCCCCCGGGCGCGCACCCCGACACCGAGGTGCGCGGCTGGTTCGCCACCTGGGACCTCTCCGCGCGCGAGCTGTGGGTGGCACAGGAGGGCGGGCGCGTCGTGGCCTACGCCGCCCTGGCCGGCGACTGGCTCGACGACCTCTACGTGCTGCCCGGTGCCGCGGGTCGCGGGCTCGGCTCGCTGCTGCTGGAGACCGTGAAGGCGCAGCGGCCCGACGGCTTCTGCCTGTGGGTCTTCGAGACCAACACCGCGGCGCGCGCCTTCTACGCCCGCCACGGGCTGGTGGAGCTCGAGCGCACCGACGGCTCGGCCAACGAGGAGCGCGCCCCCGACCTGAGGGTGGCCTGGCCCGGCCGCGAGCCCCTCGTCTTCCTGCGCGGGCTCATCGACGAGGTCGACGACCAGCTCGGCGACCTGCTGGCGCGCCGCGCGGCCCTCACCGCCGCCGTGCAGCCGCACAAGGGCCACACCCGTCGCGACCCCGACCGCGAGCGCGCCATCGCCGTCGCGATGGCGCAGCGGGCACCGGCCCTCGGGGTCGAGCGCCTGCACCGCATCGTCGACGTGGTGATCACCGAGAGCCTCGACGCCGCCCGCGAGGGCTGAGCCGCCGGTGGTGCCGCCGGTGGTGCCGCCGGTGGTGTCGTCGGCGGCTGGCACGATCCCCGGAGCGGTTGACGTAGGCTGATCCCCTTCCCCCAGAAGGTCGATCGGCGCCCGTCCGAGACCGCTGCCCGATCTCGACCCGGCGAGGACTTCCACACACGATGTCGACAGGCTCCCAGGACTCCTTCGTCCACCTGCACGTGCACACCGAGTACTCCATGCTCGACGGCGCCGCCCGCCTCGGCGCGCTGGCCGACCGGGCCGCGGAGCTCGGCATGCCGGCGGTGGCGATGACCGACCACGGCAACGTCTTCGGGGCCTACGAGTTCTACTCCAAGGCCAAGGCCGCGGGGGTCAAGCCGATCATCGGCATCGAGGCCTACTTCACGCCCAACATCTCCCGCTTCGAGAAGCGCGGCGTGAACTTCTACGGCGGCGGCCCCGACGACGTCTCCAACCGCGGTGCCTACACCCACATGACGTTGCTCTCGGAGTCCACCGAGGGCATGCACAACCTCTTCCGGCTCTCCACGGGCGCGTGGCGCGACGGGTTCTTCAAGCACCCCCGCATGGACCGCGAGCTGCTCTCCCAGCACGGCAAGGGCATCATCGGCACGACCGGCTGCCCCTCCGGCGAGGTGCAGGTCCACCTGCGCCACGGCAACTACGAGGCCGCCAAGCAGGTCGCGGGCGACTTCCAGGACATCCTCGGCAAGGACAACTACTTCCTCGAGCTGATGGACCACGGCCTCGACATCGAGACCCGGGTCAAGGACGGCCTGCTGCGGCTGGGCAGGGACATGGGCATCCCGCTCCTGGCCACCAACGACTCGCACTACGTGATGCGCGAGGACGCCAAGGCCCAGGAGCACCTGCTCTGCATCAACTCCGGGTCCACCATGGACATCCCCGCGGGCGACGGCCCGGGGCAGCGCTTCGCCTTCAACGGCGACGGCTACTACCTCAAGTCGGCCGCCGAGATGCGCGAGCTGTGGCGCGACTTCCCCGAGGCCTGCGACAACACGCTGTTCATCGCCGAGCGCTGCGACGTGGAGTTCACCGAGGGCAACGGCACCTACATGCCGCGATTCCCCTGCCCGCCGGGGGAGAACGAGGACTCCTGGCTGGTCAAGGAGGTCGAGCGCGGGCTGCACGTGCGCTACCCCTCGGGCATCCCCGACGCGGTGCGCAAGCAGGCCGACTTCGAGATCGGCGTCATCACCCAGATGGGCTTCCCGGGCTACTTCCTGGTGGTCGCCGACTTCATCAACTGGGCCAAGGACAACGGCATCCGCGTCGGACCCGGCCGCGGCTCGGGCGCGGGCTCGATGGTCGCCTACGCGATGCGCATCACCGACCTCGACCCGCTCCAGCACGGCCTGATCTTCGAGCGCTTCCTCAACCCCGACCGCGTCTCGATGCCCGACTTCGACATCGACTTCGACGAGCGTCGGCGCGGCGAGGTCATCCGCTACGTCACCGACAAGTACGGCGACGACCGCGTCTCCTACATCGTCACCTACGGCACCATCAAGGCCAAGCAGGCCGTCAAGGACTCCTCGCGCATCCTGGGCTACCCCTTCGCGATGGGCGACCGGATCACCAAGGCCATGCCGGCGGCGGTCATGGGCAAGGACGTGCCGCTGCAGGAGATCTTCGACCCCGAGCACAAGCGCTACGGCGAGGGCGGGGAGTTCCGCCAGCTCTACGACGCCGACAAGGACGTCCAGCGCGTCGTCGACACCGCCATCGGCATCGAGGGCCTCAAGCGGCAGTGGGGCGTGCACGCCGCCGGGGTGATCATGTCCAGTGAGCCGCTGGTCGACGTGATCCCGCTGCTCAAGCGCCCCGCCGACGGCGCGATGATCACCCAGTTCGACTACCCCACCTGTGAGGGCCTCGGCCTGATCAAGATGGACTTCCTGGGCCTGCGCAACCTCACCGTGCTCGACGACGCGGTCAAGAACATCCAGGCCAACCGCGGCGAGACCGTGGTGCTCGAGGACCTCCCGCTCACCGACGAGGCCACCTACGGCCTGCTCCAGCGCGGCGACACCCTCGGTGTCTTCCAGCTCGACGGCGGTCCGATGCGGGCGCTGCTGCGCTCCATGCGGCCCGACACCTTCGAGGACATCTCCGCGGTCGGCGCGCTCTACCGCCCCGGCCCGATGGGCGCCGACTCCCACAACAAGTACGCCCGCCGCAAGACCGGGCGCGAGCCGGTGGAGGCGATCCACCCCGAGCTGGCCGAGCCGCTCGAGGACATCCTGGGCGAGACCTACGGCCTGATCGTCTACCAGGAGCAGGTCATGGCCATCGCGCAGAAGCTCGCGGGCTACAGCCTGGGCCAGGCCGACATCCTGCGTCGCGCGATGGGCAAGAAGAAGAAGTCGGAGCTGGACAAGCAGTTCGAGGGCTTCTCCCAGGGCATGAAGGAGCGCGGCTACAGCGCCGCCGCGGTCAAGACGCTGTGGGACATCCTGCTGCCCTTCTCCGACTACGCCTTCAACAAGGCCCACTCCGCGGCCTACGGCCTGGTGTCGTACTGGACGGCCTACCTCAAGGCCAACTACCCGGCCGAGTACATGGCCGCGCTGCTGACCTCGACCAAGGACGACAAGGACAAGTCGGCCATCTACCTCAACGAGTGCCGCCGGATGAAGATCCAGGTGCTCCCGCCCGACGTCAACGAGTCCTCCTCCAACTTCACCCCCGTCGGCACCGACATCCGCTTCGGCCTGACGGCCGTGCGCAACGTCGGCGCCAACGTCGTCGACGGCATCGTGGCGGCGCGTGAGGAGAAGGGCCGCTACGCCGACTTCAACGACTTCATGGACAAGGTGCCGGCGCTGGTGTGCAACAAGCGCGTCATCGAGTCGCTGGTCAAGGCCGGCGCCTTCGACGAGATGAAGCACAGGCGGCGCGCGCTGGTCACGATCCACGAGACCGCGGTCGACCAGTACGTCGACATCAAGCGCAACGAGGCGATCGGTCAGGACTCCCTCTTCGGCGGGCTCGACGACGACGCGGGCGGGTCCTTCGGGATCACGGTGACGGTGCCCGAGATCGACGAGTGGGACAAGATGACCCTGCTGGGCCACGAGCGCGACATGCTCGGGCTCTACGTCTCCGACCACCCGCTGCTGGGTCTCGAGCACGTGCTCACCAACTCCAGCGACTGCAGCATCGGTCAACTCATGCTCGACGAGGAGCGCTCCGACGGCTCGCCCATCACCATCAGTGGCCTGGTGACCACGGTGCAGCGCAAGATCACCAAGCGCGGCGACGCGTGGGCGATGGTCACCCTCGAGGACCTCGACGGCGCGATCGACGTGCTGCTCTTCCCCAGCGCCTACCAGCTGGCCAGCACCCTGCTCATCGAGGACGCCATCCTCACGGTGAAGGGACGGCTGTCGAAGAGCAAGGACCAGCCCGAGATCCACGGCCAGGAGGTCTCGGTGCCCGACATCTCCGACGGCCCCTCGGGTCCGGTCGTCATCAGCATGCCCTCGACACGCTGCACCCCGCCCGTCATCGAGCAGCTGCGCGACGTGCTCTCCACCCACCCGGGCATGACCGAGGTGCGGCTGCGGCTGATGACGCGCGAGGCGACCAAGGTGATGCGGCTCGACGACCGGCTCCGGGTCACCGCCACCCCGGCGCTCTTCGCCGACCTCAAGCAGCTGCTGGGGCCCGGGTGCCTGAGCGTCTGAACCCCTCCGTCGGCGTCCGCGACGGCGGCAGCGCCGCCGACGCGCCCCGGCTGCGCGGGCGCCGCGAGTGGGGACGGGCCGGGGTCCAGGCGCTGCTGGTGGTCGTGGTCTTCGCCGTCGCCGGCCTCGGCGCGGCCTGGCTGTGGCACCTGGTGTGGGAGCCCTCGCGGGGGCTGGCCTTCCAGGGGCGCTTCGTCGTCGTCGACCGTGACGGCTTCTACGACCTCCCGCAGCTGCGCGGGCTGTTCTCGGCCACCGGCCTCCTCGCCGTCGTCGCCTTCCCGACCGCGGTCGCGGTCGGGCTCCTCACGGCACTGGTCCTCGACCGCCACGAGCTCGTGACGCTGGCGGCGGTCGTGGTGGGCGCTGTCGTGGCCGCCGCGCTGATGGCCTGGGTGGGCCAGCAGCTCGGCCCGCCCGACCCCGACGTGCTGGCGCGCTCCGCCGACGACGGCACCACCCTGCTCAGCGCGCTCGAGGCGCCGCGACCGGTGCCGTACCTCGTGTGGACCACCGGCGCCCTCGTGGGCCTGCTGGTGGCCTTCGTCGGGGTGGCCAAGCGGGGCGCCCGACGCGCCCCCGCCGACCCCCGCGCCTGAGCGGCGCCGCGGACCGCCCGACGGGTGGGGGAGCGATCGGTTAGGACCGGCCCCGCCGGGGTAGGTTCCCGCGCGAGCGCGGCCGACGGGGCCGGCGCCAGGACACCCACGGGAGCCGTCGTGACGAGCAACCTTCCGCCCGGACCGCCGCCCCAGGGCCCGCCGCCGCAGGGCCCGCCGCCGCAGGGCCCGCCGCCGTCGGGCCGGCCGCCCCAGGGGCCGCCGCCGCAGGGCCCGCCGCCCGAGATGCTCGACAGCAGCGGCGGAGGGCGGCTCCCGCGGGAGCGGCGGCCCCGCCGCACGGGGCTGCTGGTGGGTGGGGGCGTCGCCCTCGTGGCGGTCGTCGGTGCGGGAGCCTTCGGGGCGGCCTCCTGGTTCGCCGACGGCGCCCAGGCCGCGGAGGCGCTCCCGGCCGGCACGATCGGCTACGTCGGCGTCAACCTCGACCCCAGTGGCGGTCAGAAGGTGGAGGCGCTGGAGACCCTCGAGAAGTTCCCGGCCATCCGCGAGGAGTTCGGGCTCGACGGCCCGGTCGGCGACATCGACGTCAAGCAGACCCTGGTCGACTACCTCGCCGAGCAGACCGACTGCGCCCAGGTCACCGAGGCGGCCGACGCCTTCGGCGACCGCGCCGCCTTCGCCGCGGTCGACACCGGCGGCGAGGAGCCGGCGCCGGTCTTCACCATCGAGGTCGCCGACGCCGACGCCGCCGGCCGGGCGCTCGACGACCTGAGCGCGTGCACCGGCAGCGACCCCGCCGAGGGCGGAGGCGGCCCGGCCTACGTCGTGAGCGGCGACTGGATGGTGCTCGCCGAGACCGAGGAGACCGCCCAGGCCGTGGTCGACCAGACCGAGTCCGACGGCAGCCTCGCCGACGACGCCGACTTCCAGCGCTGGACCGACGAGACCGGCGGTGACGGGGTCGTCACCCTCTACGCCGCGCCGGAGGCGGGTGAGTACCTCGCCGAGGCCTTCGGACCCGGCCTCGAGGGCTCCTCCGACCTGCTCGCCCCCGCGGTGCCGGAGATGAGCGCGTCGGCGCCGGCGATGCCCAGCGCGCTCTCCGGTGCGGGCCGCGCGGCGGGTGACGGCGTCGTCGGCGCCAGCGCCGGCCTCCCGAGCGCCGAGGCCCCGGCCGAGGCGCTCGAGGACTTCGCCGGCGCCGCCCTGACGCTGCGCTTCGACGACGGGGCGCTGGAGATCGAGGCGGCGGGCGAGGCCGCGGTGTTCGGAGGGTCCGACCTGCTCGTGACCGACCGCGGCGCCGACGTCGTCGAGGAGCTGCCCGCCGACACCGTGGCCGCGGTCGGGGCGGGCTTCCAGGAGGGGTGGTTCGCCGCCGTGCTCGAGCAGCTCGAGACGGCCTCGGAGGGCCTCATCGACGCCGAGGGCCTCGAGGAGCTCGCCGGCGAGACCGGCCTGACGTTGCCCGACGACGTCGAGACGGTCGTCGGCGACGCCGCGGCCGTCTCGCTCGGCAGCGGCTTCGACGTCGAGGAGCTGACGGGCTCCGCCGACCCCGCCGACCTGCCCGTGGCGCTCACCGTGCGCGGCGACGAGGACGACGTGCAGGGCGTGCTCGACCGGCTCGCCGAGGGGCCGCTGGGCTCCGAGGTCGGCACGGTGGGCGTCGCCGGCGGCGACGGCCTCACCGCGATCGGCCTCGACGAGGACTACCTCGCCGACGTGGTCGCGGACGGTGAGGGTCTCGGCGACTCCGAGACCTACCAGAGGGTCGTGCCCGACAGCGACGAGGCCGGCTCGGTCGTCTTCGTCGACCTCGACCAGGTCAGCAGCATCGCCGGGGACTCCTTGCTCCCGCTGCTCGGCGACGACGCCCCCGCGGTCGAGGACAACCTCGACCCGCTGCGCGCCCTCGGCCTCAGCAGCTGGGTCGACGACGACGTCGCCCACCTGGTGCTCCGCGTCTCGACCGACGACTGAGCGCTGTGGCGCGACCCGCCCCCGGGCCGGGTCGTGCCGCAGCGGGGCGCTCCGCCCGGCGGGCCGACGGGGTCGCCTCAGTCGCGGGCGACGGCCGCGGTGACGGCGCCGGTCAGGGCGACGAGGTCGCCCGGGGTCAGGCCGAGGTCGAGCCCGCGCCGCCCGCCCGAGACGTAGACCACGGGGTGGGCGAGGGCGGAGACGTCGACCACGGTGGGCAGGCGCCGTCGCTGGCCCAGGGGGGAGATGCCCCCGACGACGTAGCCGGTGGACCGCTCGGCCGTCGCGGGGTCGGCCATGGCGGCGCGACTGCCGCCGACGGCGCGCGCGAGGGCCTTGAGGTCGAGGCGGCCCGAGACCGGCACCACCCCGACGACCAGTCGGCCGTCGACGTCGGCGAGCAGGGTCTTGAGCACGCAGGCCGGGTCGACCCCGAGGGCGCCGGCCGCCTCGAGCCCGAAGGACTCCGCGCGCGGGTCGTGCTCGTAGGGGTGCAGCGTGAAGGCCACGCCGGCGCGCGTCAGCGCCTGCGTCGCCGGGGTCGCGCCCGCGCCCTTCCTCGCCACCGCCGCGCTCCGTCGTACGGCGGCTAGTTGGGCGACCAGCGGGTGCGGGCGACCTCGGTGGCCGGCAGCGACGGGATGACGTTCATCGCGCGCAGCTCCGAGCGCAGCAGGTCGGTGACCATGACCAGCCGGCTGCCGGCGTCCTCGGCCTCGAGCAGCGCCTGCCGCTCCGGCATCGGCAGCGGAGCGCAGGCCGCGAGCGTCCACGACAGGTAGGACGGGTCGCGCGGCAGGCTGCCGGAGTAGGGGTCGGTGCGGATCTCGGAGAGCGCGGCGCGGTAGGCCGAGAAGGTCGCCCGGGCCCGCTCGAGCACGCCCTCGTCGACGGGGTCGGTGCCCTCGGGCACCGCGTGGACGTGACCCACGGGGAAGGTCTCGCCGCTCTCGAGGCGGTCGAGGCCGATGCGGTCGAGTCCGACGGCGACGACGTCGAAGGTGCCGTCGGGGTGGGCCTCCACCTCGGTCAGCTGCAGGCGCACACCGACCCGGTAGAGCGACTGGGCCCCGTGGTCGCCCACCTCGTAGCCCTCGCGGATGGCCACCGAGGCGAAGACCCGCTCCGCCGGGTCGGGCACCCGCAGCAGGTGGTGGACCAGGGCGCGGTAGCGGTCCTCGAAGACGGTCAGCGGCACGCTGACGCCGGGGAAGAGCACCGAGTTCAGCGGGAACATCGGCAGCGTGTCGGTCACGCTGACGACCCTAGACCCCCGGCCCGCACGCCGTGGCCCGGACGGGTGGGTCCGTGCAGGGTCCACGCGGGGTCGCCGGTTCGGGTTGCCGGCACCGGGGCTCGTAGGATTGACCCATGATTCGCCGGATCGACCTGCGAGGGACTGCCGCCGACGGCGCTGCCCCCGTCGACTACCGCGCCGCCGTGCCGCGCGCCGAGTTCGACGTCGAGGCCGCGATGCATGTCGTGCGCCCGATCTGCGACGCGGTGCGCGACCGTGGCGTCGAGGCGATCCTGGAGTTCTCCGAGACCTTCGACGGCGTCCGCAACGACGACATCGTCGTGCCCCCGGCGGCGCTGTCGCAGGCCCTCGAGGAGCTCGACCCGGCCGTCCGGGTCGCTCTGGAGGAGTCGATCCGCCGCCTGCGCGAGACGTGCGTCGCCGAGCTCGAGGAGGACACCTCGGTCGAGCTCGGACCCGGCGCACGGGTCAGCAAGCGGATGGTGCCGATCTCCCGGGTCGGCCTCTACGTGCCCGGCGGCATCGCCCCGCTGGTCTCCAGCGTGGTGATGAACGTCGTGCCCGCGCAGGTCGCCGGCGTCGAGTCCATCGCGCTGACCTCGAGCCCGCAGAAGGAGTTCGGCGGGCTGCCGCACCCCACGATCCTGGCCGCGTGCGCGCTGCTGGGCGTGGAGGAGGTCTACTCCGTCGGCGGCGCCCAGGCCGTGGCGATGTTCGCCCACGGCGCGGGCCCGTGCCGCCGCGTCGACCTGGTCACCGGACCGGGTGCGATCTACACCGTGGCCGCCAAGCGCCTGCTCAAGGGCATCGTCGGCATCGACTCCGAGGCCGGCCCGACCGAGATCGCGGTGCTGGCCGACGACACCGCGGAGCCGGCGTACGTCGCGGCCGACCTGCTGAGCCAGTCCGAGCACGACCCGATGGCCTCCAGCGTGCTGGTCACGACGTCGGTGCAGCTGGCCGACGAGGTCGAGGCCGAGCTCGACAAGCAGGTCTCGGTGACCCGCCACGCCGAGCGTATCCGCACCTCGCTGGGCGGGGAGCAGTCCGGCATCGTGCTGGTCGACGACCTCGAGCAGGGCCTCGCCGTCGTCAACGCCTACGGCGCGGAGCACCTGGAGATCCAGACCCGCGACGCCGCCGCCCTCGCGGCCCGGGTCCGCAACGCGGGCGCCATCTTCGTCGGCCCCCACGCACCGGTCTCGCTGGGCGACTACTGCGCCGGCTCCAACCACGTGCTGCCCACGGGCGGCTGCTCGTGCCACTCCTCGGGGCTCTCGGTACGCAGCTTCCTCAAGGCGGTGCACGTCGTCGACTACACCCGTGAGGGACTGGCCGCCGTGGCCGACCACGTCGTCAACCTCGCCGAGGCCGAGGACCTGCCCGGTCACGGCGCGGCGGTGCGGGTGCGCTTCGACCGCCCCCTCGCCGACGGGTAGGCGCCGGTGTTCCCGCCCCTGCGCGAGGAGCTGCGCGGCCTCGAGCCCTACGGCGCCCCGCAGCTCGACGTGCCCGTGCAGCTCAACGTCAACGAGAACCCCTACGGCCCCTCACCCGCGTGCGTGGCCGACATCGCCGACGCCGTGGCGACGGCGGCCGCGACGCTCAACCGCTACCCCGACCGCGAGTTCGTAGCGCTGCGCACCGCACTGGCCGACTACCTCGCCCGCGACACCCCCCACGGGATCGTGCCGGAGCAGGTGTGGGCCGCCAACGGGTCCAACGAGGTCATGCTGCAGCTGCTCCAGGCCTTCGGCGGCCCGGGGCGCACGGCGCTGAGCTTTGCCCCGACGTACTCGATGTACCCCGAGTACGCCCGCGACACGATGACCCGCTGGGTCGCGGGTCGCCGCGCCGAGGACTTCACCCTCGACCTCGACGCCGCCCGCGCCCTCGTCGAGTCCGAGCGCCCCAGCGTCGTGCTGCTGCCCAGCCCCAACAACCCCACCGGCACCGCGCTGCCGCCCGAGGCGGTCGCGCTGCTGTGCGAGGCCGTGGGCGAGGACGGCGTGCTCGTCGTCGACGAGGCCTACGGCGAGTTCCGCCGCACCGGCACGCCGAGCGCGCTCGAGCTGCTGCCGCACCACCGCAACCTGGTGGTCAGCCGCACCATGAGCAAGGCCTTCGCCGGGGCCGGTCTGCGGCTGGGCTACCTCGCCGCCGACCCGGCCATCTGCGACGCGATCCGCGTGGTGCGCCTGCCCTACCACCTCTCCTCGGTGACCCAGGCGACGGCGCTGGCCGCGCTGCGCCACACCGAGGAGCTGCTCGGCCAGGTCGACCGGCTGCGCGAGGAGCGCGACCGCACCGTCGCGTGGCTGCGTGCCCAGGGCCACCAGGTCGCCGACAGCGACGCCAACTTCTGCCTCTTCGGCACCTTCCCCGACCGTCACGCGGTCTGGCAGGGCCTGCTCGACCACGGGGTGCTCGTGCGCGAGGTCGGCCCCGAGGGCTGGCTGCGCGTGTCGATCGGCACCCCCGACGAGATGGCCGCCTTCCGCACCGCCCTCACCCAGGTGACCGGCCAGACGACCCCGCAGGCCCCCAAGGAGACGACATGAGCAGGACCGCACGCGTCGAGCGCCAGACCAGTGAGTCCTCGGTGCTCGTCGAGGTCGACCTCGACGGCACCGGGCGCCACGAGATCGCCACCGGCGTCGGCTTCTACGACCACATGCTCACCGCCTTCGCCCGTCACGCCCTGGTCGACCTGACCGTGCGCACGACCGGCGACGTGCACATCGACGCCCACCACACCGTCGAGGACACCGCGATCGCCCTGGGCCAGGCCCTGCGCCAGGCGCTCGGCGACAAGCGCGGCATCCGCCGCTTCGGCGACGCCACCGTGCCGCTCGACGAGGCGCTCGTGCAGGCCGTCGTCGACGTGTCGGGCCGCCCCTACTGCGTGCACACCGGCGAGCCCGAGGGCCAGCAGTACGTCGCGCTCGGCGGCTCCGGGGTCTCCTACCTCGGGTCGCTGACCCAGCACGTCTTCGAGACCCTCGCCTTCCACGGCCACCTCGCGCTGCACGTGCGGGTGCTGGCCGGGCGCGAGCCCCACCACCTGGTGGAGACCCAGTTCAAGGCCTTCGCCCGTGCCTTCCGCGACGCCGTCGCGCTCGACCCGCGCGAGACCGGCATCCCCTCCACCAAGGGTGCGCTCTGAGCGCCGCAGCGGGGGAGAGCGCCGGTCCGGTGACGGAGGGGGCGGACGGACCCGACGTGGTCGTCCTCGACTACGGCTCGGGCAACCTGCGCTCGGCCGTGCGCGCCGTCGAGCGCGCCGGGGCCCGCGTCACCCTGACCTCCGACTTCGAGACCGCGCTGCACGCCGACGGCCTCGTCGTGCCCGGCGTCGGCGCCTACGCCGCCTGCATGGCCGGCCTGCGCGAGATCAAGGGCGACCGGCTGATCGGGCGCCGCCTCGCCGGCGGACGCCCCGTGCTGGGCATCTGCGTGGGCATGCAGGTGCTGTTCGCCCGCGGCGTCGAGCACGGCGTCGAGACCGAGGGCTGCGACGAGTGGCCCGGCGTGGTCGAGCGGCTCCAGGCCCCGGTCGTGCCCCACATGGGCTGGAACACCGTCGAGGTCGCCGAGGGCAGCACGCTCTTCGCCGGACTCGCCGACGAGCGCTTCTACTTCGTGCACTCCTACGGCGTGCGCGAGTGGACCCTGGTCACCAACGACTGCACCACCGCACCCCGCGTCACCTGGGCCGAGCACGGCGGCGACCGCTTCGTCGCCGCCGTCGAGAACGGCCCGCTCACCGCCACGCAGTTCCACCCCGAGAAGTCCGGCGACGCCGGCGCGGCCCTGCTGCGCAACTGGGTCGCCACCCTCGGGCGCGGCTGAACCGCCCCCTCCTGCCGCCCCGCCCCCCGCCGCACCACCCCCTGCCGCCCCAGCCGCCCCAGCCGCCCCAGCCGACCCCAGCCCGCCGCCACGGTCCCGACGTACGCCGGGAGCGCGCCGACCCGAAGGAACCCTGATGTCCGACCACCTCGAGCTCCTCCCCGCCGTCGACATCGCCGGCGGCCAGGCCGTCCAACTGGTGCAGGGCGTCGCCGGCTCCGAGAAGCGCTTCGGCGACCCCGTCGAGGCGGCGCTGCGCTGGCAGGAGGCCGGCGCGGAGTGGATCCACCTCGTCGACCTCGACGCCGCCTTCGGGCGCGGGCACAACCGCGAGCTGCAGGCCCGCATCGTCGGCACCCTCGACATCGACGTGGAGATGAGCGGCGGCATCCGCGACGACGAGTCGCTGGCCGCCGCGATGGCCGCCGGCTGCCGCCGCGTCAACATCGGCACCGCCGCCCTCGAGCAGCCCGAGTGGTGCGCCCGGGCCATCGCCGAGCACGGTGACCGGGTCGCGGTCGGCCTCGACGTGCGCGGCCGTACCCTGGCGGCGCGCGGCTGGACCCAGGACGGCGGCGACCTCTACGACGTGCTGACCCGCCTCGACGCCGAGGGCTGCGCGCGCTACGTCGTCACCGACGTCAACAAGGACGGCATGCTCCAGGGCCCCAACCTGCAGCTGCTCCAGGACGTCTGCGCGGCCACCGACCGCCCGGTCGTCGCCTCCGGCGGCATCACCGAGCTGGCCGACCTCGAGGCCCTCATGGGCCTGGTCGGCAGCGGCGTCGAGGGCGCGATCATCGGCACCGCGCTCTACGAGGGCCGCTTCACCCTGGTCGACGCCCTGGCCCTGACCCGGCCGGGAGGCGTGTCGTGACCCTCGCGGTGCGGGTCATCCCGTGCCTCGACGTCGACGGCGGCCGGGTGGTCAAGGGCATCAACTTCACCGAGCTGCGCGACGCCGGGGACCCCGTCGAGCTGGCCCGCACCTACGACGCCGAGGGCGCCGACGAGCTGACCTTCCTCGACATCTCCGCCTCCCACGAGGGCCGCGCGACCACGATGGAGGTGGTCTCGCGCTGCGCCGAGGAGGTCTTCATCCCCCTCACCGTCGGCGGGGGAGTCTCCTCGACCGCTGACGTCGACCGGCTGCTGCGCGCCGGGGCCGACAAGGTCGCGGTCAACACCGCCGCCATCCGTCGCCCCGAGCTCGTCGCCGAGATCGCCGACCGCTTCGGCAACCAGGTGCTCGTGCTGTCGGTCGACGCCCGTCGCGCCGCCGGCACCGACTCGGGCTTCGAGGTCACCACCCACGGCGGGCGGCAGTCCTCGGGCCTCGACGCGCTGGCCTGGGCCGTGCGCGCCGCCGAGCTCGGCGCGGGCGAGATCCTGCTCAACGCCATGGACGCCGACGGCACGCAGGACGGCTTCGACCTCGACCTCATCGCCGCCGTGCGGCGCGAGGTGGCGATCCCGGTGATCGCCTCCGGCGGCGCCGGGCGCCTCGAGCACTTCGCCCCCGCCGTCGACGCCGGCGCCGACGCCGTGCTCGCCGCCACCGTGTTCCACTTCGGCACACTGCGCGTGGGCGAGGTCAAGAACGCGCTCGCCGCCACCGGTCACCCGGTGCGCTGAGACCCGGCGCCGGGCCCTGGCGCTGGGACCCGGCGCTGGGACCGGGGCGCTGGGACCGGGCGCTGGGACCCGGCGCTGGGACCCGGCGCTGGGACCGGGGCGCTGGGACCCGGCGCTGGGACCGGGGCGCTGGGACCGGGCGCTGGGACCGGGGCGCTGGGACCGGGCGCTGGGACCGGGCGCGGGGACCACGGCGCGGGGACCACGGCGCTGGACCGGGCGCGGGGGACCGGTCCGGCGTGCACGCCGCCCCGCCAGCCCCACCCGTCACACCGGTCGGCCCGGACCCGCACCTGTCGGCCGACGCGTGGGCCGACAGGTGCGGGTTTCACCAGCCGGCTGGTGAAACCCGCCGCCCGCCGCCAGCCCTCAGCAGGCGAACCCGGCAGCGCGGAACGCCGCGACCCGGTCGGGCGGGCCGTCGACGGTGACACCGCGGACCTGGTCGCGCCCCGAGAGCAGCAGGGCCAGCTCGACCGGGGCGCCGGTGACCACCACCGGGTCGGCGCCGGCGCGCAGCGTCGTACGACGCCCGGAGTCGGCGTCGCGGACCTGCACCGGCACACCGGCGGGGCGCACGAGCAGCCGCCCGAGGCCGCCGAGGGAGCCCCACACCACGGCGGCGTCGGCGGGCGCCAGGGCGCGCGGCTGCCAGCCGGGCTGCGCGCGCCGGACGTCCTCGTGGTGGATGAGGAACTCCAGGGTGTTCGCCACCCGCTCCACCGGCCGCAGGCGGTACGGCGTCAGCCCGGGGTCGCGCAGCCGCGCGACCAGCTGCGGCAGCGGCCGCCGGCGGGCGCGCGCGACGGCCCGGTCGGCTAGGCCCGCCAGCGGCGGCACCACCGCGCCGAGCGCCGCGACGGGGGAGGTCTCGCGCACCAGGCAGTGGGCGACGAGGTCGGCCACCGCCCACCCCTCGCACAGCGTGGGCGCCTCGGGGCCGAGCTCGAGGGCGAGGTCGCACAGGGCGTGGCGCTCGCGCCGGGCCAGCAGCAGGTCGCTCATACCCCGAGCCTAGGCAGCGGCACCCACCGCTCGCCCCGGGGTCGGGGGGAGACCGGGATTCGGGGCCTGTCGGCGCCCGGGAATAGCGTGCGTGACGCGGGAGGTTCTCCTGCGGCCCCCGAGCGCTCCCGCAGGTCCTGCGGAGCGCGGGGCCCCCGGCACCCGAGCGCAGGACGGACGGCACGTGACGCAGACCCAGGAGCGGATCGACCGCGACGCCGCCGAGATGGCCTCGTCGCGGGCCTCCACCACCCGCGACGGGTTCGGCGTGCTGCTCGTGGCCATCAAGCGCGAGCCGTGGATCTTCACGCTCTCCACCCTGGGCAGCGTGCTCTTCGGGGCGCTCACGGTCGCCGACGCCTGGGTGCTCGGCTGGTCGACCGACCACGTGGTGCTGCCGGCCTTCCGCGACGGCGAGATCGACGGCGGCCTGCTGTGGGCGATCCTCGGGCTCTTCGTCGCGGTGGCGATCCTGCGGGCGGTCGGGATCGTCGCGCGCCGCCTCGGCGCCGGGATCATGCAGTACCGCATGCAGGCCCACACCCGCCGTGCGGTGACGCGGCAGTACCTCCAGCTCCCGATGGAGTGGCACCAGCGCCACCCCACCGGCCAGCTGCTCTCCAACGCCAACTCCGACGTCGAGGCCGCGTGGGGCCCGATCGCGCCGCTGCCGATGGCGGTCGGCACCGTGGCGATGATGGTGATCGCGGTGGCCCAGATGCTGGTGGCCGACCTCGTGCTCGCGCTCGTCGGCCTCCTGGTCTTCCCCGCCGTGATCGCGGCCAACCTGGCCTACCAGCGCCTCGCCTCGCCCTTGATGACGCGCGCCCAGCAGCTGCGCGCCGAGGTCAGCGAGATCGCCCACGAGTCCTTCGACGGCGCGATGGTCGTCAAGACCCTGGGCCGCGAGCCCCAGGAGACCGAGCGCTTCGCGGCCAAGGCCCTGGAGCTGCGCGACGTCAACATCCGCGCCGGGCGCATCCGCGCGGCCTTCGACCCGACCCTGGCCGCGCTGCCCAACCTCGGCGTGCTCGTCGTGCTGGCCGTCGGCGTGCAGCGCGTGCTCACCGGGGCCACCGACGCCGGCGACGTGGTCACGGTGGCCTACCTGCTGACCATCGTGTCCTTCCCGATCCGCTCCATCGGCTGGCTGCTCGGGGAGTTCCCCCGCAGCGTGGTCGGCTTCCGTCGGGTCTCCTCGGTGCTCGACGCCACGGGCGAGATGGTCTACGGCGAGCACGCCGTCACGCCCGGGTCCGGCGCCGGCGGCGGCGCCCGCCTCGAGGTCGACGCGCTGGCCTACGCCTACGACCCGGCGCAGCAGCTGCTGCAGGACGTGTCCTTCACCGTGGAGCCCGGGCGCACCGTGGCCCTGGTCGGGGCCACCGCGTCGGGCAAGAGCACCCTCACCTCCCTGGTGACCCGTCTGGTCGACCCCGACGCCGGTCGGGTCCTCCTCGACGGCACCGACGTGCGCGACCTCGCCGCCGGCGAGCTGTCGCGGGCCGTCGCCGTGGTGCCGCAGACCGCCTTCCTCTTCGACGACACGGTGCGCGGCAACGTCGCCCTCGGCGACGACCTCGACGACGAGACCGTCTGGGAGGCGCTGCGCGCGGCGCAGGCCGACGGCTTCGTCGCGGCGCTGCCGCACGGCCTCGACACCCGCCTCGGCGAGCGCGGCACGTCGCTGTCCGGCGGGCAGCGCCAGCGGCTCTCGCTGGCCCGGGCCCTCGTGCGCCGGCCCCGCCTCATGGTGCTCGACGACGCGACCTCCGCGGTCGACCCCGAGGTCGAGGCCCGCATCCTCGCCGCCCTGCGCGAAGGCTCCGGGGGCGCGAGCCTCCTCGTCGTCGCCTACCGCAAGGCCACCATCGGCCTGGCCGACGAGGTCGTGCACCTCGAGGGCGGCCGGATCGTGGACCGCGGCACCCACCGCGAGCTCCTGGCCCGCAGTGCCTCCTACGCCCACCTGGTCAACGCCTACGAGACCGAGGACCACGCGCCCTCGGCCAGGACCGACCAGCCGACCGACCAGCCGACCGACGCCACCACCGGAGGCACCCCGTGAGCCGCACCGAGACCGACGCCGCCACCGGCCCCGGCGGTCCCGCGCGCGACGGGCGACCCGGCGCGGCCGGCCGCTCCGACGGGGCCGCCCGTGCCGACGCGCGCGCCGCGACGACCATGGACACCGGCGAGGAGATGAAGGCGCTGGAGACCATCCGGCGCGGCATCCACTTCTCACCCGAGCTCACCGACGGCATCCGCGGCACGCTGCTGCTCGCCGTCCTGGCCTCGGTCGGGCAGGTGATCGTGCCCATCGCGGTGCAGCAGACCCTCGACCGGGGGCTGGGCCGCGCCGGCGGGCCCGACGTGTCCTTCACCGTGTGGATGGGCGTCGCCGCCGCCCTCGCCCTGGTCGTCACCAGCTGGGCCTCCTACGCCATGACGTCGCGGCTGTTCACGACCTCCGAGCGGGGCCTGGCCACGCTGCGGGTCAAGGCCTTCCGTCACGTGCACGACCTGCCCCTGCTGACCCAGAACACCGAGCGACGCGGAGCGCTGGTCTCCCGCGTCACCAGCGACGTCGACCAGGTCAGCCAGTTCCTGGTCTTCGGCGGGCTGCTCTTCGTGGTGAGCGTCGGCCAGGTGCTCATCGCCACCATCGTGATGCTGTTCTACAGCTGGCAGCTCGCGCTGGTCGTGTGGGTCGCCTTCGCGCCCCTGTTCCTCTCGCTGCGCTTCTTCCAGCGCAAGCTCTCCGACGCCTACGGCACCGTGCGCCGCCAGGTCGGCCTGCTGCTCTCGGCCATCGCCGAGCCGGTGGTCGGCGCCGCGGTGGTGCGCTCCTACTCGGTGCAGTCACGCACCCAGCGCCGCATCGACGAGGCCATCGACGCCCACAAGGCGGCCAGCACCCGCGCCCAGGGCTTCACCGCCGTCTCCTTCTCCCTCGGCGGCATCTCCGCGGGCCTGGCCAACGCCGGCGTGCTCATCGTCGGGATCTGGCTGGGCTTCGCCGACGACATCACGGCCGGCGAGGTGCTCGCCTTCGCCTTCCTCGTCACCCTCTTCGTCGGCCCGGTCCAGCTCGGCACGCAGATCCTCACCGACGCCCAGAACGCCATCGCCGGCTGGCGCCGGGTCATCGGCATCCTCGACACGCCGGCCGACCTGGTCGACCCCGGTGCCGACGGCGTCGCGCTCCCGCGCGGCCCGATCGACGTGCGCTTCGACGACGTCACCTTCGCCTACCCCGGCGGGCAGCCCGTGCTGCGCGACGTCGACCTGGCCCTCGACGCCGGCACCCGCGTGGCGATCGTCGGCGAGACCGGCTCCGGCAAGTCCACCTTCGCCAAGCTGCTGACCCGCCTGATGGACCCCTCCGAGGGCCGGGTCCTCCTCGACGGCGTCGACGTACGCCGGATCGCCGAGGCCTCGCTGCGCAGCAGCGTGGTGCTCGTGCCGCAGGAGGGCTTCCTCTTCGACGACACGCTGCTGGCCAACGTCCGCTACGGCCGTCTCGACGCCACCGAGGCCGACGTGCTCGCCAGCGCCGACGAGCTCGGCCTCGGCGACTGGCTCGCGGGCCTGCCGCAGGGCCTGGCCACCCGGGTCGGGCAGCGCGGAGAGTCGCTGTCGGCCGGGGAGCGCCAGCTGGTGGCGCTGCTGCGGGCCCACCTGGCCGACCCCGACCTGCTGGTCCTCGACGAGGCCACCAGCGCGGTCGACCCCGCCTTGGAGATGCGCATCGGGCGCGCGCTCGAGCGGCTGATGAGCGGTCGCACGTCGGTGACCATCGCCCACCGTCTCTCCACCGCCGAGAACGCCGACGAGGTCGTGGTCGTCGACCGCGGTCGCGTGGTCCAGCGCGGCCCGCACGACCGGCTGGTCACCGAGGCCGGCTCGGTCTACGCCGGGCTGCACGCCTCCTGGGTCGCCCAGCAGGGCGCCTGAGCCCGGGTGGTCGGGGGCCGCACCTCGATGCGGTCCGGCGCCCGCCGCCGGGCGATACTGGGGTGGTGAGCACCCTCGATCCCGCCGTCGCCGCCCGCCTCAAGCGCACCCCCGACGGACTGGTGCCGGCGGTGGTGCAGCAGCACGACACCGGCGAGGTGCTGATGCTGGGCTGGATGGACGACGAGGCCCTGGCGCGCACGCTGAGCACCGGCCGGGCGACCTACTGGTCGCGCTCCCGGCAGGAGTACTGGGTCAAGGGCGACACCTCCGGGCACCTGCAGTGGGTGCGCGAGGTGCGCCTCGACTGCGACGGCGACACCCTCCTGCTCAAGGTCGACCAGGTCGGTGCCGCCTGCCACACCGGCGACCGCACCTGCTTCGACGCCGACCTGCTGCCCGCCGTCGTGGGTGAGCCCCGTGGCTGAGTCCACCGGTGGGCCCACCGGCGGGCCCACCGGCGCTGGCCCCGACGGGGACGCCGGCCGGAGCGCCGCGAGCACGCCGCAGCGCACCCGGGGTCGACGCCTCTTCGCCCCCGTGGTCCTGGCCGGCCTCGCCTCGGCCGGACTCGCGGCCGTGGCGGGAGCCCGGCCGTGGGTGCAGCCCGAGGGCGGGAGCGGGTCCGACGCGGCGATCGGCTACGCCGTCACCGGCACCGACCCGGGGGAGTCGCCGGTGGTGACCTCGCTGGCGCTGGTGCTGCTGGCCTGCTGGGGCGTCGTGCTCGTCGCCCGCGGGCGCGCCCGGCGCGTCGTCGCGGTGCTGGGGGCGCTCGCCTCGCTCGGTGCGCTCGTGGCGGCGGTCTCCGCCTGGCTGACCCTCGACGACGCGGTGGCCGACGCGCTCGGTCCGGCCGGCGGGGGCACCGAGCACACGTGGTGGTCCTACGTCGGCGTCCTGGCCTGCCTCGCCGCGGCCGGCGTCGCGCTGCCCGCCGTACGCCTGGTGCGGGAGTGGCCGGAGATGGGCACGCGCTACGACACCCCCCAGGGCGGCGCCGCCCCGACCCGGGTCTCCACCGAGGACGCCAGCAACCTCGACCTCTGGAAGGCCATCGACGAGGGACGCGACCCGACGGCCTGACCCGACGGCCCGACCCGGCGGCCCGACCCGGCGCCACGGCTCCCCGGCGTGATGCCGGCCTCGCCGGGCGCGGTGGCGCGGCGAGGCCCCCGACGCCGGTCGGGGACCCGCCCCTACACTGGGCCCGACGTCCTGCGACGAGATCCGACCGCACCCGCCGCACCCCGAGGAGCACCCGCATGTCCAACAACCACGGCAACACCCCCGCAGCCTGGAGCGCGGTCGTGGTGGGTCTCCTCGGCTTCGTCGTCGGCGGGATCGGGCTCATGCTCGACCCGGTCAGCATGACGATCTTCTACGTCGGCCTGGCCATCATCCTGGCCGCGGGCGTCGTCTTCCTCGTCATGGCCAAGATGGGTCTGCACGAGTCATCGCACTGACCGAGGCCGCCGCCCCGACCGGACCGCGCCCGCGGCCCGGTCGCGAGCGTGCCGCCCGGCTCGCGGCCCCCCTCGGGACCGCCGCCGGACTGGCCCTGGCGGTCGCCGCGCTGCACGTGCGCGACCCGCACCGCGCCGGCAGTTGGGGGCTGTGCCCCTCGTCGCTGCTGGGGATCTGGTGCCCCGGGTGCGGGGGGCTGCGCGCGGTCAACGACCTGACCCACGGCGACCTCGCGGCCGCCGCGTCGAGCAACCTGCTCCTCGTGCTGCTCGCCCCGGCATTGCTCGCGCTCCTGGCCGTGTGGACCGTACGCCGATGGCAGGCGCGCCCGCTGCGGGGCGCGGCGACGGTGCCGGGCTGGTCGGTCGGCGCACTCCTCGCGCTGGTCGCCGCCTTCACCGTGCTGCGCAACCTGCCCGGGGCGTGGCTGGCGCCCTGAGCCCGCCTGCTCCCGCCCCGCCAGGCGGAGCACCCACCGCCGCACGGGCACCACGACCGGCCACGACCCGCCACGATCCGCCACGACCGGCCACCACCGGCGGCGCCGCCCGACGCCGCCCGACGACACCCGACGCGGCGCCCCGTGACAGACTCGGGGTGCCGACCCAGACCGACGAAGGACCGCTCATGTCCGTGCTCGACGACATCGTCGACGGCGTGCGCGCCGACCTCGCCGTCCGCGAGGCCGCCACGCCCCTGGCCGACCTGCGCGCCGCCCTGGCCGACGTCGACGCGCCGCGCGACCCGATGCCGCACTTCCGCGCCGCCGGCTCGAGCGTGATCGCCGAGGTCAAGCGCCGCAGCCCCAGCAAGGGGGCGCTCGCCGACATCCCCGACCCCACCGTGCTGGCGCGCCACTATGCCGCCGGGGGAGCGGCCGCGATCAGCGTGCTCACCGAGGAGCGGCGCTTCGGCGGCAGCCTCGCCGACCTGCGGGCGGTGCGCGCGGCGGTCGGGACCCCGCTGCTGCGCAAGGACTTCATCGTCACGACCTACCAGCTCGTCGAGGCCCGTGCGGCCGGCGCCGACCTGGCGCTGCTCATCGTCGCCGCCCTCGACCACGACACGCTGCACCGTCTGCACGACGAGGCGCGCGAGCTGGGCCTCACCGTGCTGGTGGAGGTCCACGACGAGGCCGAGACCGAGCGGGCCGTGGAGCTGGGCGCCGAGCTCGTGGGCGTCAACGCCCGCAACCTCAAGACCCTCCAGATCGACAGCGACACCTTCGGGCGCCTCGCGCCGCTGGTGCCCGACGACCGGGTCCTCGTGGCCGAGTCGGGCATCTTCGGCGTCGAGGACGTCCGCCGCTTCGTCGGCGAGGGGGCCCGTGCGGTCCTCGTCGGCGAGGCCCTCGTCAAGGACGGCGACCCCGAGGCCGCCGTCCACCGCCTGACAGGAGTGATGGCATGACCACGCAGGTGCACCGGCCCACGTCCCACGACGCCGACGAGCGCGGCTGGTTCGGCGACCCCGCCGACGGCGGCTTCGGTGGTCGCTTCATGCCCGAGGCGCTCGTCGCGGCCCTCGACGAGCTCACCGTCGCCTGGCACGAGGCGATGGCCGACCCCACCTTCGTGGGGGAGTTCGACGCGATCCTGCGCGACTACGCCGGCCTGCCCAGCCCGCTCTACTTCGCCGAGCGCCTCAGCGAGAAGGTCGGCGCCCGGATCCTGCTCAAGCGCGAGGACCTCAACCACACCGGCGCCCACAAGATCCGCAACGTGCTGGGCCAGGCCCTGCTCACCAAGCGGATGGGCAAGACCCGCGTCATCGCCGAGACCGGCGCCGGCCAGCACGGCGTGGCCAGCGCGACCGCCGCGGCGTACTTCGGCCTGGACTGCACCGTCTACATGGGCGCCGTCGACACCCGCCGCCAGGCGCTCAACGTCGCGCGGATGCACCTGCTCGGCGCCAAGGTCGTGCCCGTGGAGTCGGGCAGCGCGACGCTGAAGGACGCCATCAACGAGGCCCTGCGCGACTGGGTCGCCAGCGTCGACCACACCGCCTACCTCTTCGGCACCGCCGCGGGGCCGCACCCGTTCCCCAGCATGGTGCGCGACTTCACCCGCGGCATCGGCGACGAGGCCCGTGCCCAGTGCCTGGAGCAGTACGGCGTCCTGCCCGACGCCATCGCGGCCTGCGTGGGCGGCGGCTCCAACGCGATCGGGCTCTTCACCGCCTTCCTCGACGACGACGACGTCGCCATCTACGGCTTCGAGCCCGGCGGCGAGGGCGTCGACACCCCCCGCCACGCCGCGACCATCCACGCCGGCGCCCGCGGCGTCCTCCACGGCGCGCGCACCTACGTGCTCCAGGACGACGACGGCCAGACCGTCGAGTCGCACTCCATCTCCGCCGGCCTGGACTACCCCGGCGTGGGCCCCCAGCACGCCCACCTCTCGGCGACGGGACGCGCGACCTACCTCCCGGTCACCGACGACGAGGCGATGCAGGCCATGGCCCTCCTCAGCCGCACCGAGGGCATCATCCCCGCCATCGAGACCGCCCACGCCGTGGCGGGCGCGATCCGCGTCGCCGAGCGGCTGGCGGCCGAGAAGGGACCCGAGGCCACCGTGCTGATCAACCTCTCGGGGCGCGGCGACAAGGACATGGGCACCGCGATCGAGTACTTCGGCCTCGGGGACCCCGAGCAGGTCGCGGCCCACCCCGTCGGCGGCTCGGCGGCCCACGCCGAGGGCCACGGCAGCGGCGAGGGGGAGCAGAAGTGAGCACGCCCGGCCCCTCCGCCGCGACCCCGGGAGCCGGCTCCAGCCCCCGGGTCGACGCACCCCCCACCACGGCCCGCGTGGCGGACGCCGCGGCCGCGGTCACCGGGTCGGGCGCTCCGGCCGGCACCACGGCCGGCTCCGCCTTCGCCGCGGCCCGCGCCGAGGGGCGCGCCGCCCTCGTGGGCTACCTGCCCGCCGGGTTCCCCGACGTGGCCGGCGGGATCGAGGCCCTGCGGGTCATGGTCGACTCCGGCTGCGACGTCATCGAGGTCGGCGCGCCCTACACCGACCCGGTCATGGACGGCCCCACCATCCAGGCCGCCGCCCAGCAGGCCCTCGAGCGCGGCTACCGCACCAGCGACGTCCTGCGCACGGTCGAGGCCGTCGCCGCCACCGGCGTGCCGACCGTGGTGATGACGTACTGGAACCCCGTCGAGCGCTACGGCGTGCCGCGCTTCGCCGCCGACCTCGCCTCGGCCGGCGGGGCCGGGCTGATCACCCCCGACCTCACCCCCGACTTCGCCCCGGAGTGGATCGCCGCCGCCGACCAGCACGGTCTCGACAAGGTCTTCCTCGTGGCGCCGTCGTCGACCGACGAGCGCATCGCGATGACCACCGCGGCGTGCCGCGGCTTCGTCTACGCCACCGCCGTCATGGGCGTGACCGGGGCCCGCACCACCACGAGCGACCTGGCCGGCCCCCTTGTGTCGCGCGCGCGCTCCCTGGCCCCCCAGGGCCTCCCGGTCGGCGTCGGCCTCGGCGTCGGCAGCGGCGACCAGGCCGCGGAGGTCGCCTCCTACGCCGACGGCGTCATCGTCGGCTCGGCGTTCGTGCGCACGCTGCTCGACCACCCCGACGACCGCGCGGCCGGCCTGCGGGCGCTGGCCGCCCTCACCGAGGACCTGGCCGGGGGAGTGCGTCGTGGTCGCTGACCTCCTGCCGCAGCTCGCGGCCACCGGCGTGCCGTGGTCGATCCCGAGCCCGGCCGACGGCACCTGGGACCTCGGCCCCGTGCCGATCCGGGGCTACGCCCTGTCGATCATCCTCGGCATCGTCGCCGCGATCTGGATCGGCGAGCGCCGCTGGGTGGCCCGCGGCGGGCGAGCCGGCGAGATCCAGGACCTCGCGATCTGGGCGGTGCCCTTCGGCCTCGTCGGCGGCCGGCTCTACCACGTCGCCACCGACAGCGGGCTCTACTTCGGCGAGGGCCGCGACCCGTGGGCCGCGCTCTACATCTGGAACGGCGGCCTGGGCGTGTGGGGCGCGGTCGCCCTGGGCGCGGTCGGCGTGCTGATCGGCGCCCGCGTCGCCGGCATCAGGCTGCTCCCCGTGCTCGACGCCATGGCGCCCGGGGTGCTGGTGGCCCAGGCCCTCGGCCGCTGGGGCAACTGGTTCAACCAGGAGCTCTTCGGCGGACCGACCGACCTGCCCTGGGCGCTGCGCGTCAGCGACGACGTGGCTGCCGCCGCGGGCTACGCGCCGGGCACGACCTTCCACCCCACGTTCCTCTACGAGTTCGTCTGGAACCTGCTGGCCTTCGCGCTCGTCATCTGGGCCGACCGCCGCTTCCGGCTCGGCCACGGCCGGGTGGTCGCCCTCTACGTCATGGCCTACACCGCCGGGCGCGGCTGGATCGAGATGCTGCGCATCGACGACGTCGAGCTCTCCGACGTGGGCGGCCTGCGCTTCAACGTCTGGGTCTCGATCGTGCTCTTCGTCCTCGCGCTGGCCTACTTCGTGCTCAGCGCCCGGCGTCACCCGGGACGCGAGGAGGAGGTCTACCTCGACGGCCGCGGTCCGGACGCCGCCACCGGCACCGGCACCGGCACCGACACCGGCACCGGCACCGGCAGGTCCGCCCCCTCCGGCCCCGCCGGCCCGGCGGGGGAGGCCCCCGGCACCCGGGTCGACGACCCGCCGGGCGCCCGCTGACCCGTCTCACCTGACGTACGCCGCAGCGCTGCCGGCCGGGTGCCGCGAAACGCAGTGGTAACCTGAGCCTGCCGCGAGGGCCAGCGTCGTCCCCTCCACCGCGGTCCCTGGAGCCTCGTAGGATCACCGTGCCGGCCGCGTCCGGCACGACCCTCGCTCGACACCCGCTCCACCCCCTGCCCCACCCCCGGCCGCCTCCTCAGCCCCACCACCTCGGACCTTCCCGGCCCGGTGTGCGTCGAGGAGTCCGGCTCAGACGACGACGGGAGAACGACCGGTGCCCTACCAGCACGCATTCCCGCCGCCCCAAGGGCTCTACGACCCCGCGCACGAGCACGACGCGTGCGGTGTGGCTTTCGTGGCAACCCTGACCGGCGTCGCCAGCCATGACATCGTCCGCAAGGGCATCATCGCCCTGCTGAACCTCGACCACCGTGGTGCCGCCGGTGCCGAGCCGAACTCCGGCGACGGTGCGGGCATCCTGATCCAGGTGCCCGACGCGTTCCTGCGCGAGGTGGTCGACTTCGAGCTGCCGCCGCAGCACGCCTACGCCGTCGGCACGGCCTTCCTGCAGGGTGACGGCGACCAGGTCGCGGCCACCCGCGCCGCGATCGAGGCCATCGCCGCCGAGGAGGGCCTCGACGTCCTCGGCTGGCGCGACGTGCCGGTCGACCCCACCTCGCTGGGCTCCACCGCCCGCGGGGTCATGCCGACCTTCGCGCAGCTCTTCGTGGCCGGTGCCGGCGCCCGCGTGACCGGCATGGGCCTGGAGCGCCTCGCCTTCGTGCTGCGCAAGCGCGCCGAGCACGAGACCGACGTCTACTTCCCGTCGCTGTCCTCGCGCACGCTGGCCTACAAGGGCATGCTCACCCCGGCGCAGCTCGACGAGGTCTACCCCGACCTCAAGGACGAGCGCGTCGCCTCGGCGATGGCCGTGGTGCACTCGCGCTTCTCCACCAACACCTTCCCGAGCTGGCCGCTGTCGCACCCGTTCCGGTTCATCGCCCACAACGGCGAGATCAACACCGTGATGGGCAACCGCAACTGGATGCGCGCGCGCGAGGCCCTGCTGTCCTCCGACCTCATCCCGGGCGACCTCGAGCGGCTCTACCCGATCTGCACGCCGGGCGCCTCCGACTCCGCGTCGTTCGACGAGGTGCTCGAGCTGCTGCACATGGGCGGCCGTTCGCTGCCCCACTCGGTGCTGATGATGATCCCGGAGGCGTGGGAGAACCACACCGAGATGGACGAGGCGCGCCGCGCCTTCTACTCCTTCCACTCCAACATGATGGAGCCGTGGGACGGGCCCGCCTGCGTCGTCTTCACCGACGGCTCGCAGATCGGCGCGGTGCTCGACCGCAACGGCCTGCGCCCCTCGCGCTACTGGGTCACCGACGACGGCCTGGTCGTCCTGGCCTCCGAGGTCGGCGTGCTCGACCTCGACCCCGCCTCGATCGTGCGCAAGGGCCGGCTCCAGCCGGGCCGGATGTTCCTCGTCGACACCGACGAGCACCGCATCATCGAGGACGAGGAGATCAAGGCCGAGCTCGCCGCCGAGCACCCCTACGACGAGTGGCTCCACGCCGGCCTCATCCACCTCGACGACATCCCCGAGCGCGAGCACGTCGTGCACACCCACGCCTCGGTGACGCGTCGCCAGCAGGTCTTCGGCTACACCGAGGAGCAGCTGCGCGTGCTGCTGACGCCGATGGCCAACACCGGCGCCGAGCCGATCGGCTCCATGGGCACCGACACCCCCATCGCGGCGCTGAGCGAGAAGCCGCGGCTGCTCTTCGACTACTTCGCGCAGCTCTTCGCGCAGGTCACCAACCCGCCGCTCGACGCGATCCGCGAGGAGCTCGTCACCTCCCTCAACGGCACCATCGGCCCGGAGTCGAACCTCCTCGACCCCACGCCGGCCTCCTGCCGGCAGGTCGTGCTGCCCTTCCCGGTCATCTCCAACGACGACCTGGCCAAGATCCGCCACATCAACCGTGACGGCGACATGCCGGGCTTCATCACCCACGTCTCCCGCGGCCTCTACGAGGTCGAGGGCGGCGGCGCCGCGATGGCCGCGCGGATCGAGGAGATCTGCCAGGAGGTCAGCACCGCGATCGCCGACGGCGCCCGCATCATCGTGCTCTCCGACCGCCACTCCACCGCCGAGCTCGCGCCGATCCCGTCGCTGCTGCTCACCGGCGCGGTCCACCACCACCTGGTGCGCGAGAAGACCCGCACCCAGGTCGGCCTGCTCGTCGAGGCCGGCGACGTCCGCGAGGTCCACCACGTGGCGCTCCTGGTCGGCTACGGCGCGGCCGCGGTCAACCCCTACCTGGCCATGGAGTCGGTCGAGGACCTCGCCCGCGAGGGCTACTACGTCACCGCCGACCCCGAGAAGGCCATGGCCAACCTGGTCAAGGCCCTCGGCAAGGGCGTGCTCAAGGTGATGTCGAAGATGGGCGTCTCCACCGTCGCCTCCTACACCGGCGCGCAGATCTTCGAGGCCGTCGGGCTCTCGCAGGCCGTGGTCGACAAGTACTTCACCGGCACGACCTCCAAGCTCGGCGGCATCGAGCTGGACACCATCGCCGAGGAGGTCGCGCGCCGGCACGCCACGGCGTACCCGCGCGGCGGCATCCTCCAGGCCCACCGCGAGCTGGAGACCGGTGGGGAGTACCAGTGGCGCCGCGACGGCGAGCCGCACCTGTTCGACCCCGAGACGGTCTTCCGCCTCCAGCACTCCACGCGGGCCGGTCGCTACGACGTCTTCAAGCAGTACACCCAGCGCGTCGACGAGCAGGCCGAGCGCCTGATGACGCTGCGCGGGCTGTTCCGCTTCAAGGACGGCGGGGCCACCGGACGCACCCCGGTGCCGATCGAGGAGGTCGAGCCGGTCTCGGAGATCGTCAAGCGCTTCTCCACCGGCGCGATGTCCTACGGCTCGATCAGCGGGGAGGCCCACGAGACCCTCGCCATCGCGATGAACCGCCTCGGCGGCAAGTCCAACACCGGCGAGGGCGGCGAGGACCCCGAGCGCCTCTACGACCCCGAGCGCCGCAGCTCGATCAAGCAGGTCGCCAGCGGCCGCTTCGGGGTGACCTCGGAGTACCTCACCAACGCCGACGACATCCAGATCAAGATGGCGCAGGGCGCGAAGCCCGGCGAGGGCGGGCAGCTGCCCGGCCACAAGGTCTACCCGTGGGTGGCCAAGACCCGCTACTCCACGCCGGGCGTGGGCCTCATCAGCCCGCCGCCGCACCACGACATCTACTCCATCGAGGACCTCGCCCAGCTGATCCACGACCTGAAGAACGCCAACCCGCAGGCGCGGGTGCACGTGAAGCTGGTCTCCGAGGTCGGCGTCGGCACGGTCGCGACGGGTGTGTCGAAGGCGCACGCCGACGTGGTGCTCATCTCCGGCCACGACGGCGGCACCGGCGCCTCGCCGCTGACCTCGCTCAAGCACGCCGGCGGTCCCTGGGAGCTCGGCCTGGCCGAGACCCAGCAGACCCTGCTGCTCAACGGTCTGCGCGACCGGATCGTCGTGCAGACCGACGGGCAGCTCAAGACCGGTCGCGACGTGGTCATCGCCGCCCTGCTGGGCGCCGAGGAGTACGGCTTCGCCACCGCGCCGCTGGTGGTCTCGGGCTGCATCATGATGCGGGTCTGCCACCTCGACACCTGCCCGGTCGGCGTCGCGACGCAGAACCCCGTGCTGCGCGAGCGCTTCTCGGGCAAGCCGGAGTTCGTGGTGACCTTCTTCGAGTACATCGCCGAGGAGGTGCGCGAGATCCTCGCCGAGCTGGGCTTCCGCTCGCTCGACGAGGCCATCGGCCAGGTCGCCACGCTCGACGTCGAGCAGGCGGTGGAGCACTGGAAGGCCTCGGGTCTCGACCTGGCGCCGATCCTCCACGTGCCCGAGCTGCCCGAGGGCGCCGCGCTGCGCAACACCACCGGTCAGGACCACGGCCTCGACAAGGCGCTCGACGTCATCGAGCTGCTGCCGCTGGCCGAGCCGGCGCTGGAGCGCGGCGAGCCCGTGCGCGCCCAGGTCACGATCCGCAACGTCAACCGCACCGTCGGCACGATCCTGGGCCACGAGGTCACCAAGCGCCACGGTGGCGAGGGGCTGCCCGACGGCACGATCGACCTGACCTTCCTGGGGTCGGCCGGCCAGTCCTTCGGCGCGTTCCTGCCCCGCGGGGTCACGCTGCGGCTGGAGGGCGACGCCAACGACTACGTCGGCAAGGGCCTCTCCGGCGGGCGGATCGTGGTGCGGCCCGACCGCGCGGCGACCTTCCGCTCGCAGGAGCAGATCATCGCCGGCAACACGATCGCCTACGGCGCCACCTCGGGCCAGGTCTACATCCGCGGCGGCGTCGGCGAGCGCTTCGCCGTGCGCAACTCGGGGGCCTGGCTGGTCACCGAGGGCGTGGGCGACCACGCCTGCGAGTACATGACCGGAGGGCGCGTGGCCGTGCTGGGCAAGACCGGGCGCAACTTCGCCGCCGGCATGTCCGGCGGCGTGGCCTGGGTGCTCGACCTCAAGGACTTCCGGGTCAACAAGGAGCTCGTGGAGCTCGGCCCGGTGACCGACGAGGCGGCCGCGGAGCTGCACGAGATGGTCCGCGCCCACCACGAGGAGACCGGGTCGGAGGTGGCCGAGGAGCTGCTCGCCGACTGGGAGACCTCCCTGACCCGCTTCACCGAGGTCATGCCGCGCGACTACCGGATCGTCCTGGAGGCCAAGGCGAAGGCCGAGGCCGACGGGCTCGACGAGAACGACACCGCCAACGCGATGATGGAGGCCCTCCATGGCTGACCCGAAGGGATTCCTCAAGGAGGGGCGCAAGGTCGCGGAGCGACGCCCTGTCGAGGAGCGTGTGCACGACTGGAACGAGGTCTACCCCGACGGGATCGGCCGTGCGCTGCTGCCGATTATCACGCCCCAGGCCGGACGCTGCATGGACTGCGGCATCCCGTTCTGCCACCAGGGCTGCCCGCTGGGCAACATCATCCCGGAGTGGAACGACCTGGTCTGGCGCGACGACTGGGAGGGCGCCATCGAGCGTCTCCACGCGACCAACAACTTCCCGGAGTTCACTGGTCGCCTCTGCCCGGCTCCCTGCGAGACCGCCTGCGTGCTGGGCATCAACCAGGACCCCGTGACGATCAAGAACGTCGAGGTCTCGATCATCGACAAGGCCTGGGAGTCGGGCTTCGTGCGGCCCCAGCCCCCGGAGTGGCTCTCGGGCCGCACGGTCGCGGTCGTCGGCTCGGGCCCCGCAGGCCTGGCCGCCGCCCAGCAGCTCACCCGGGCCGGCCACACGGTCGCGGTCTACGAGCGCGCCGACAAGATCGGCGGGCTGCTGCGCTACGGCATCCCCGAGTTCAAGATGGAGAAGAAGCACCTCGACCGTCGCCTCGACCAGATGCGGCGCGAGGGCACCGTCTTCCGGCCCGGGGTCGACGTGGGCGGCGAGCTCACCGGCGAGAAGCTCAAGGACCGCTACGACGCGGTCGTGCTCGCGATGGGCTCGACCACCGCGCGCGAGCTCGACGTGCCGGGCCGCGATCTCGACGGCATCCACCAGGCCATGGACTTCCTGCCCCAGGCCAACCGTGCCGCGCTGGGGGAGGAGGTCGAGGGCCAGGTCACCGCGACCGACAAGCACGTCGTCATCATCGGCGGCGGCGACACCGGCGCCGACTGCCTCGGCACCTCGACGCGTCACGGCGCGGCCTCGATCACGCAGCTGGAGATCATGCCGGAGCCCCCGGGGGCACGGCCGAGCGGCCAGCCGTGGCCGACCTACCCGATGACGTTCAAGGTGTCCTCGGCCCACGAGGAGGCCGGCGAGCGGGTCTACTCGGTCTCCACGAAGCGCTTCGTCGGCACCGAGGGGCGCGTCACCGGCCTGGTGCTGGTCGACGTCGTCTTCGAGGGCGGCAAGCTCACCGAGATCGAGGGCACCGAGCGCGAGATCCCGGCCGACCTGGTGCTCTTCGCGATGGGCTTCACCGGCCCGGAAACCGCCGGCCTCGTCGAGCAGCTGGGCGTCGACCTCGACCAGCGCGGCAACGTCGCGCGCGACGCGTCGTACATGTCCTCGGTGCCGGGGGTCTTCGTGGCCGGCGACGCCGGTCGCGGCCAGTCGCTCATCGTGTGGGCCATCGCGGAGGGCCGCGCGGCCGCCTCGAAGGTCGACGAGTTCCTGACCGGCTCGACCACGCTGCCGGCCCCGGTGAAGCCCACCGACCGGCCACTGACGGTCTGACCGCCGCCGCTGCGCGCGACACGCCGGCGGGAGCCCCTCGAGCGAGGGACTCCCGCCGGTTTTGTCCGTGAAGGGTGTTGGAACGTTCCAAGACAGCGCTAGGGTGAGGGACGTGCGTAGAGCCAAGATCGTCTGCACCCTGGGTCCCGCGACCTCGTCGCCGAGGCGCATCCGTGAGCTGGTGTACGCCGGCATGGACGTCGCCCGGCTGAACATGAGCCACGGCAGCCACGCCGACCACGCGGAGAGCTACCGGCTGGTCCGCGAGGCCTCCGACGCCAGTGGCCACGGGGTCGGCATCTTCGCCGACCTGCAGGGCCCCAAGATCCGCCTGGAGCGCTTCGCCGACGGGCCGGTCGTGCTGCGACGCGGACAGGTCTGGACGATCACGACCCGCGACGTGCCCGGCGACATCGAGAGCTGCGGCACGACCTACAAGGGCCTGCCGGGCGACGTCGGCGTGGGCGACCCGATTCTCATCGACGACGGCAAGATCCGGCTGCGGGTCACCGGCGTCGACGACACCGACGTGACGACGGAGGTGCTGGTCGGCGGCAAGGTCTCCGACAACAAGGGCATCAACCTGCCCGGCGTCGCGGTCTCGGTGCCGGCGCTGTCGGAGAAGGACGTCGAGGACCTGCGCTTCGCGCTGTCGCTCTCGGTCGACTTCATCGCGCTGTCCTTCGTGCGCGACGCCCAGGACGCCGAGGACGTGCGGGCCATCATGCGCGAGGAGGGCGTCATGGTGCCCGTCATCGCCAAGATCGAGAAGCCGCAGGCCATCGAGAACCTCGACGAGGTCGTCGCGGCCTTCGACGGCATCATGGTCGCCCGCGGCGACCTGGCCGTGGAGTGCCCGCTCGAGGACGTGCCGTTCCTGCAGAAGCAGATCATCCAGAAGGCCCGGCTCAACGCGAAGCCGGTCATCGTGGCGACCCAGATGCTCGAGTCGATGATCTCCAGCCCCTCGCCCACGCGGGCCGAGGCCTCCGACGTCGCCAACGCGGTGCTCGACGGCTCCGACGCCGTCATGCTGTCGGGGGAGACCGGGGTGGGGGAGTACCCCGTCGTCACCGTCGAGACGATGGGCCGCATCATCTCCTCCACCGAGCGCCAGGCCCTCTCGGCCGGCGCCGTCGCCGGGGTCCGAGAGATCGACTGGGACCCCCACACCAACGGCGGCGTGATCGCCAAGGCGGCCGCCGAGGTCGCCGAGCGCGTGGGCGCCAAGTACGTCGTGGCCTTCACCCAGTCCGGTGACTCCGCCCGGCGGATGTCGCGGCTGCGCGGCCCGATCCCGATCCTGGCCTTCACCCCCGAGGCGGTCGTGCGCTCGCAGCTCTCGCTGAGCTGGGGTGTGGAGACCTTCAAGACCGCGCCCGTCGAGCACACCGACGAGATGGTGCGCCAGGTCGACGAGCAGCTGCTGCGCATCGGCCGTGTGCAGGAGGGCGACCTGGTGGTGATCATCGCCGGTGCGCCCCCCGGCATCCCGGGGTCGACCAACGCGCTGCGCATCCACCGGATGGGCGATGCGATCAACGAGGTCGCCCCCGCCTACCGTCGCCCGGAGGCCTGAGGCGGGTCCTGCGGACCTCTCGGGCAGAGGATCAGCCCTTGAGCCCCACCAGCGCGTCGAGGCGGGCCACGCCGGCGCGCGTGGAGACGCTGATCGTGCGGTACGCCGACTGCCGCCAGGCCACCTCCACCAGGTCGAGGGCCCAGCAGCACAGGCCACGGATGTCGGCCGAGGCGTTCACGAACTGCCAGCGGGGGTAGTCGTAGCGGCGCACCGTGCCGTCACGCAGCCGCCGCGACGTCCAGTTGGCGCTGCGTGAGCCGTCGGAGTGGAACAGCCCGCGCAGGAAGGCGGCGGGGTGCGCCTCGACCGCCTTGCGCTGCCAGGCCTCGAGCACGATCGGGCGCTCGTGCTTGCGGCCGGGTCCGTGCTGGGGGAACAGGCAGGGCCAGTGGCGCCAGTTGACGTGGACCACCGTCGTGCCAGGAGCGGACACCCGGAACACCCGGGCCCGCGGGCGGACCTGCGCGACCACCGTGGCCACGTCCTCCACGATGCCGGGCAGGGAGGCGTCACACGCGACCCGCAGCGACACGGTGCGCCTCTGCTGCGAGACGCAGCCGTCGCCGAGGTAGTAGCCGAGGAGGACGGCGTAGGGCTCAGCCGCCAGCGGAGCCTCGCCACACGTCGGGCAGTCGACGTCGCGCCGGCGGTGCCGATCCTCCCGCCAGCGCCCGAGCCGCCAGTCGCGGACGGTCGTGCGGGCCACCCCGAGGCGGAGCCCGATCTCGCTGTCGCTGGCGCCACCCTCGTGCTCCCGCCGGGCGGCGGCGACCAGCTCGTCGGGGTGCATGGCCCCAGGGTCCCCTCACGCACCGACATTCCTGGGGGAGCCGTACGGGTGCCCCGGGTGGGATTCGAACCCACACTGCATGGTGTTTGAGACCATCGCCTCTGCCGTTGGGCTACCGGGGCCACGACGCGCGCAGACGCTACCCGACGGTGCTACGGGCTCAACAGTCGACAAAAGTCGACCAGATCACTACAGTTTGAGTCATGGCGAGGGCAGTGATCGGCAGGGGCGGCCGCTGGGCGCCGTGGCGGTGGGCGCGCGCCAGCCACGAGCGCGCGGTGCGCAACGCCCGCGAGGGTGCCACCGACGCCGCCCGTCGGCGCCTCGAGCGGGCCGAGGTCGAGCTCTTCCTCGCCACGCCCCGCACGGCGCGGCGCGCGCAGCGCCCGGCCTGACGAGCGGGGCGCCGCCTCCCGACGCCCTCCTGACGCTCCGACCGGGGTGGGACACGTGCGGGCCCCGCCGGTCGGCGCCTCGCGGTCTCGCGCTCGGCCGCGGCGCGGCGGGCGATAGCCTGTCGCCGTGACCGACGCCCCCGCCCCCGCCGCGCCCAGCACCCGGACGGTCGTGATCGCCGAGGACGAGGTGCTCATCCGCATGGACCTCGCCGAGATGCTCACCGAGGAGGGCTGGTCGGTGGTGGGGCAGGCCGGCGACGGGGCCAAGGCCATCGAGCTGGCCGAGCAGCTGCGCCCCGACCTGGTCATCCTCGACGTGAAGATGCCGGTGCTCGACGGCATCGCCGCCGCCGAGTCCATCGCCGGTCAGCGGCTCGCGCCGGTCGTCATCCTCACCGCCTTCTCCCAGCGCGAGCTGGTCGAGCGGGCCCGCGACGCCGGTGCCATGGCCTACCTGGTGAAGCCCTTCACCCAGAGCGACCTGGTGCCGGCCATCGAGATGGCGGTCAGCCGCTTCGCCGAGGTGCAGCAGCTGGAGACCGAGGTCGCCGACCTCACCGAGCGGCTCGAGACCCGCAAGGCCGTCGACCGGGCCAAGGGCATCCTCCAGGAGCAGCTGAAGGTCTCCGAGCCCGAGGCCTTCCGCTGGATCCAGAAGACCGCGATGGACCTGCGGCTCTCGATGCGCCAGGTGGCCGAGGGGGTCGTCACCCACGGCCCCGGCATCGCCTCCGGCCCCGGTTCCTGACCGCGGCGCCGGGCGGCGCCCGTCGGTCCCCGGACGTCCCGCGCCCGTCTGGGCCCGGGTCGGGGGCGCCCGCGTGCCCGGGTGCCTGCATCAGGGTTGTCACCGTTTGGTGTCGGTCCGTCACAGAGCCCTTGCGCGACCCCCGCCGACCCCTACACTCCTCGCAGCCCTCGCCGGAAGTGCGTGGAACGACAGGAGTTGTGTGTGGCTTCGCGATTGATGGCGCTCCTCGCGCTCGTGGCGGCCTCGCTGGTGGCGGTCCTGCTGCCACTGGCCGCCCACGCCGGGACGACGAGCCCCAGCCCCAGCCCGTCCAGCAGTCCGTCGGCGGAGTCCTCGGCCTCTCCTGGGGCGTCGCCCTCGGGTGACGCCGGCGCCCCGCAGCCGACGATCGGTCCTGACGAGACCGGCATCAACGTCCTCCTCACCGACAGCTCCGACCTCGACGCCGAGGGCAACGGCACGCCGATCCCCGACGTCGGCCTGACCGTCACCGACGAGTCCGACCAGGAGGTCGGCGAGGGCGTCACCGACGCCGAGGGACGCGCCATCATCGCCGTCCCGTCGAAGGGCACCTACACCGTGACCCTCGACGAGGCGACGCTGCCGGAGGGGGTGGAGCTCGACTCCGACACGCCCTCCTCGGTGACCGTCGTCGCGCGTCTCGACGGCCCCAACAACTTCGGCGCCTTCCCGATCGGTGTCGTCGCGGCCGACACCGCGACCTTCGCCGACAAGCTGGCCGCGGCCCTGGTCTCCGGGGTGAAGTTCGGCCTCATCGTGGCCCTCGCGGCCCTCGGCCTGTCGCTGATCTTCGGCGCCACCGGCCTGACGAACTTCTCCCACGGCGAGCTGATCACCCTCGGCGGCATCTCGGCCTACGTCGCCAACCGCACCTTCGGCCTGCCCGTCATCGTGGCCGGCATCGTGGCGGTGGTCGTCTGCGCGGCCTTCGGCTGGGCCCAGGACCGCGCGCTGTGGAGACCGCTGCGCGCCCGCGGCACCGGGCTGATCGCGATGATGATCGTCTCGATCGGGTTCGGCCTCTTCCTGCGCAGCCTCTACCAGTACTTCTTCTCCAGCTCGACCAAGTCGCTCTCGGAGTACACCAGCCAGGCGCGCGAGAGCTACGGGCCGATCGCGCTGGCCGACAAGGAGCTCGCGATCATCCTGATCGCGCTCGTGGCGATCGCCGCGGTCTGCGTGGCGCTCATGCGCACCCGCCTCGGCAAGGCCATGCGCGCGGTCTCCGACAACCCCGCCCTGGCCGCCTCCTCCGGCATGCGCGTCGACGGCGTCATCAGCTACGCCTGGATCCTCGGCACCGCACTGTCCGGGCTGTCGGGCGTGCTGCTGGCCATCAACAGCCAGGTCAACTTCCTGATGGGCTTCAAGCTGCTGCTGCTGGTCTTCGCGGCGGTCACGCTGGGCGGCCTCGGCACCATCTGGGGCGCGCTGTTCGGCTCGATGGTGATCGGCCTGATGGTCGAGGTCGGCCCCCTCTTCGGGGTGCCCTCGTCGATCAAGGAGGTCGGCGCCCTCGTCGTGCTCATCCTCATCCTGCTGATCAGACCCCAAGGCATCCTGGGTCGTCGCGAGCGGATCGGTTAAGGACCCCGACATGGACTTCACAGACATCTTCTCGACGGCCCTGACCCAGGCCCTGGGTCCCAACGCCATCGTCTACGCCCTGGCCGCGATCGGCCTCAACATCCACTTCGGCTACACCGGCCTGCTCAACTTCGGCCAGGCCGGTTTCATGGCCGTGGGTGCCTACGGCCTCGCCGTCACCGTGGTCGTGGCCGGGCTGCCCTTCGGCGTGGGCCTGGTGATGGCCTTCGCCGCCCCGCTGCTGCTCGCCGTGCTGCTCGGGTTCCCGACCCTGCGGCTGCGGGCCGACTACCTCGCCATCGCCACCATCGCGACGGCGGAGATCCTGCGCCTGGTCTTCGGCTCGGTGGAGATGAAGGACTACTTCGGTGGCTCCAACGGGCTCACCGGCTACTCCAGCGTCTACAAGGACCTCAACCCCTACTCCGAGGGCATCGACTGGGGCATCGTGCGCTACAGCCGCGACGACCTCTGGTCGGTCACGGTGGGCTGGGTCCTCGTGGCCCTCGGCTGCCTCATCGTGTTCGCGCTGATGCGCAGCCCGTGGGGTCGCGTGCTCCGCTCGATCCGCGAGGACGAGGACGCCGTGCGCTCGCTGGGCAAGAACGTCTTCGCCTACAAGATGCAGGCGCTCATCCTGGGCGGCATGTTCGGTGGCCTGGCCGGTCTGTTCCTGGCCCTGAAGCAGTCCTCGGTCGTGCCGAGCGACTACTCCACCAACATCACCTTCTACGCCTACACCGCGCTGCTGCTCGGTGGTGCGGCCCGGGTGCTCGGTCCCGTGGTGGGCGCGATCATCTTCTGGTTCCTGCTGTCCGGCCTCGGCTCGTTCTTCGGCCAGGCCACCTCGGGCGTCGACCCGCTGATCCCCAGCTGGATCATGGACGACACCCAGTCCAGCCTCGTCCGCTTCATCATCACCGGACTGGCACTGATGCTGCTGATGATCTACCGACCACAGGGGATCTTCGGTGACCGGAGGGAGATCGCGATCGATGGACGCTGACTCGACAGGGCGCGCCGGCCTCGCCGGCGTCCCCACCGACCCCGGGGCCCGCAAGCCCGACCCGCTGATCGTCGGCGACAACATCTCCCGCGCCTTCGGCGGCCTCAAGGCCGTCGACGTGGAGCACCTGGAGATCCAGCGCGGCGTCATCACCGCGCTGATCGGGCCCAACGGCGCCGGCAAGACCACGCTGTTCAACCTGCTCACCGGCTTCGACGCCCCCGACACGGGCGACTGGAGCTTCAACGGCAAGCCCCTCAGCGGGGTCGCGGCCTACAAGGTCGCCCGCCGCGGCATGGTGCGCACCTTCCAGCTGACCAAGGTGCTCTCCAAGCTGACAGTCATCGAGAACATGCGCCTGGGGGCGACCGGCCAGCGCGGCGAGCGCTTCTGGTCGGCACCCTTCAAGTCGCTGTGGTCCTCGCAGGAGGACGAGATCACGCGTCGTGCCGACGAGCTGCTGGTGCGCTTCAAGCTCGACGCCAAGCGCGAGGACTTCGCCGGCTCGCTCTCGGGCGGTCAGCGCAAGCTCCTCGAGATGGCGCGCGCGCTGATGGTCGACCCGGAGCTGATCATGCTCGACGAGCCGATGGCGGGTGTGAACCCGGCGCTCAAGCAGTCGCTGCTCGGCCACGTGCAGTCCCTGCGCGACGAGGGCCGCACCGTGCTCTTCGTCGAGCACGACATGGACATGGTGCGTCACATCTCCGACTGGGTCATCGTCATGGCGCAGGGCCAGATCGTCGCCGAGGGCACCCCGGCCTCGGTGATGGCCGACCAGCGCGTCATCGACGCCTACCTCGGCGCCCACCACGACACCGACCTCAGCGAGATGGACGAAGAGGCCATCATGGAAGAGGCCATGGCCGAGATCGAGGGGACCAAGGAATGAGCGGCACCACCGAGCCCGACAGCCCCGAGCGCCGCGCCCACGAGGCCGGCGCCGAGGGCGCCGTCCTGCGGGCCGACAACCTGATCGCGGGCTACCTCCCGGGTGTCAACATCCTCAACGGCGCCGACTTCTACTGCCAGCCCGGTGAGCTGGTCGGCATCATCGGACCCAACGGCGCCGGGAAGTCGACGCTGCTCAAGGCGCTCTTCGGCCTGGTCAAGATCCACACCGGCCAGGTCACGCTCAAGGGCGAGGCGATCACCAACAAGCGGGCCGACCAGCTCGTGGCGCAGGGCATCGGCTTCGTGCCGCAGACCAACAACGTCTTCCCGAGCCTCACCATCGAGGAGAACCTCGAGATGGGCTGCTACCAGGCTCCCAAGACGTTCCAGGACCGCTTCGACTTCGTCACCGACCTCTTCCCGACCCTCGGCACCCGGCGCAAGCAGCGCGCGGGCTCGCTGTCGGGCGGCGAGCGTCAGATGGTGGCGATGGGCCGCGCCCTCATGATGGACCCGTCGGTCCTGCTGCTCGACGAGCCGTCGGCGGGTCTGTCGCCGGTGATGCAGGACGAGGTCTTCGTGCAGACCCGCAAGATCAACCAGGCCGGGGTCTCGGTCGTCATGGTCGAGCAGAACGCCCGTCGCTGCCTGCAGATCTGCGACCGCGGCTACGTCCTCGACCAGGGACGCAGCGCCTACACCGGCACGGGCCGCTCGCTGGCCGACGACCCGAAGGTCATCGAGCTGTACCTCGGCACGCTGGGCAAGCAGGCCTCCTGAGCCGGCCCCACCTCGGCTGCGGGAAGCGGTCCCGCTCCTGCGGGAGCAGGAGCGGGACCGCACCCGTGTCGCTGCCGGGTGTCGTCGACCGGGGGCCGGGTCCTCCTTGGCTGCCCCCTCCACGATGGTGGACATGACCGCACTCGCCAGCGAGCACCTGACCGCCCTCGCCCGGGAGCACCTCGACGAGGCGGGCGCGAGGGCCTGGCTCGGGCTGCTCCGCCCGGCGGTGCTGCTGAGACCCGCCGGGCCGGGGGAGCCGGCGGTGGCGCGGCTCGGTGGGTCGCCCGACCTCCCACCGGGCGCCGACCGCCCGCGGTGGCCGGGTGAGGGTCGGCTGCGCCTCGTCGCCGAGGTGGACCTCGCCGCGGTGGCCGCCGCCGGCCTCGACGCCGGCCTGCGGCTGGCGAGCACCGGACGGCTGCTCGCGTTCTGCTACGACGACCCCGACGGCACCGGTGCGATCGTCGACGCCGCCGATCCCGGCACCGCGGCGGGGTGGCGACTGCTCCACCTGGAGGGGGTCGGGCCGGCCCTGGGGGCGCACGCCGCGCTCGCCGGCGTCCAGGTCCTCACCTGGCCCGACAGCGAGCACCCGGTGCTCGAGATCGCCGGGGTCGAGCTCCCCGACGCCATGGAGGAGCGTCTGGGGGAGCTGCTCGACGACGCGGTCGGTGAGGACGCGGTCGGTCACCAGCTCGGAGGCTGGGCCCGTCCGGTGCAGGGAGCGGTGGAGTGGGAGGCGGCCGAGGCCCGGCTGGGCGCGGCGACGTGGGACGAGGAGCACCGCCGCGAGGCGCTGCGGTGGCGCCCGCTGCTGCAGGTCGACGGCGGCGCGGACTCCGCCTGGGGCGACGCGGGCTGCCTCTACTGGCTCGCCCGCACCGACGGCACACGACCGCCGGAGCCCTCCGAGCTGGGCTTCACCTGGCAGACCGGCTGAGTCGGCCGGGGTGCCGGGCGCGGTGGTCGCTCCACAGCAGGACCAGCATGTGCGGCACCGTCAGGGCCAGCAGGAGCAGCAGCGTCGTGGCGAGCGCGCGGCTCGGGTCGGCGGCGCGCACGGACCCCGCGAGGAGGGCGGCGAGCACGGCCGTGGCCGCGAGGGTGGGCCACGCCGCGCGGCCGGCCAGGACGCGCACCGCTCGGGCGGGGTCACCCGCGGCGACCCAGGAGGCGCAGTGCCGGTCGTCGAGCAGCAGGCGGGCGCAGTGGCGCAGACCGTGCCAGCCGCCGAACCACAGGGCGAAGGCGGCGAGCGGCGGCACGACCGCGCCGAGGAGGCCGAGCATCAGCACGTCGGCGGCGACCTGACGCCGGCCCGCCCGCAGCGCGGCCGTCGTCGCCACCGCTGCGGCCGCGACCCAGGTCGCGGCGAGCGCGGCCCGCACGACGGGCTCGCCCAGGAGCGGCCCGAGTCCGGGGGAGACCGCGGTGCCGACGTCGACCAGGAGCGGCCCGGCGCGGGCCAGCGGCAGCAGCAGGGCGCCGGCTCCCGCGAGAGCGACCGCGACCGACACGACGGGGCCGGGCCGCCACCCGGAGACCTCCCTGACGACCTCGAGCTCGCCGAGGCCGAAGTGCACCACGCTGAGCACCAGCACCGCGACCAGGGCCACCGGCCCCGCGGTGGCGAGCAGGACCCAGCTCACCGCGGCGACCGCGGCGTACGCGAGGGCGACCACGGGCCACGGCCGGCGGGTGAGCCGCGCGGCCACGACGTGGTCGACGGCCCCGTGCGGCAGGCCGAGGAGCAGCCCGGCGCCCGCGACGGCGAGCACGAGGGGACCCGAGACCCCGGCGGGGACCGGCGCCGCCGCCAGCACGACGGCCCCGCCGACGGCCACGACCGCGAGTCGGCGCGACCAGCGGCACGCGGTGCGGAGCACGTCGACGCGCGCCGGCCCGCCGGCGGGGGCGAGTCGGGGCTCGAGGACGGTCACACCGCGAGTATCGACCTCGGCGACGGCCTCGGGGACCCCTGGACGGCAAAATCTCAACAAAGGATTGAAATATCTTGTTGAAGTTCGCGTGGAGGTCCACACTGAGGCTGCGTCAGCGGCCCACCACGGCCCGCATCGGCGCAGGTCAGCGCCACTTGTGCTGACCTGAGGGCGCCGTCGCCCTCCTCGGCCACACGTCAACGGAGGTCGTTCCAGTGATTCCCGATCAACTCACCCAGGGCCAGTACGACACGGTCTACAACCTGCTGTCGCTGGTCATCGCGGCCCAGCTGTTCACCGCGCTGTTCCTCGTCGCCGCCCAGCCGCGCGTGCTGCCGCGCTACCGGCAGGCGCTCCTGGTCTCCGCGGTGGTGTGCGGCATCGCCGCCTACCACTACTTCCGCATCTTCAGCTCCTTCAAGGAGGCCTTCGTCACCGACGCGGTCGGGGGCGAGGGCACCTACACCCAGGCCGTCGGTGCGTCGTTCAACGAGGGCTACCGCTACGTCGACTGGCTGCTCACGGTGCCGCTCCTGCTCGTGGAGCTGGTCGTCGTCCTCGCCCTGGCCCGCAAGCTCCAGGCGTCGCTGCTGTGGCGGCTCGTGCCGGCCTCGGCGCTGATGATCGTCCTGGGCTACCCGGGGGAGATCAGCGACAGCGACGCCCTGCGCCACGTGTTCGGGCTGCTGTCGACCCTGCCGTTCCTCTACATCCTCTACGTGCTCTTCGTGGAGCTGACCCGGTCGCTGGACCGCCAGCCGCCCGCGGTGCGCCAGACCATCTCGCGGCTGCGGATCCTGCTCTTCGCCTCGTGGGGGGTCTACCCGATCGCCTACCTGCTGCCCCTGCTCGGCTTCGACGGCTCCGACGCCTGGGTCGGCAAGCAGGCCGGCTACTCCATCGCCGACATCCTGGCCAAGGCGCTCTACGGCCTGCTCATCTACCGCATCGCGCGCCTGAAGTCCTTCGCCGACGACCCGGCCTTCGAGGCCGCGGAGGAGGGCACGGCGCTCGAGCGGCCCGCCTCGACCCGGGACCGCGCGGCGTCCACCACCACGGTGGCCTGAGCGGGGGGACCGGTGCGCGCGTCGCCCGGTCCCTCCCGCTCCCGTCCGGGCGGGACGGCGCAGGGCCCCGGAGCGGTGCTCCGGGGCCCTGCGGATGAAGCGGGTGCTGGTGGTGCGGTGCCGCGGTCGGCTCAGATGTCGCCGCTGATGTAGTCCACCGGCGAGATCTTGTTCTGCGCGTCGTACTCGTAGATGCCGATCGACGCCGAGGTCGGGCTGCCCAGGTCGCTCAGCTCGATGGGGCCGGAGACACCGTCGTAGTCGATGTCCTCGCCGTCGGCCAGCAGGCCGGCGCACTCCTCGAAGGTGGTGCACGTCGTGCCCTCGCGGGTCACGTCGGGGATCTGCTCGGCGATGGCGTCACCGGCGTCGCTGTCGGCCGCGATCGCGGCCAGGGCGGAGACGATGGTGGCGTCGTAGGACTCCGCGGCGTAGGCGTAGTCCTTGAGGTTGTCGTCGACCGTGGCCAGGCGGTCCTTGAAGTCGGCCGCGGTCTCGGCGCCCGGGATCGTGCCCTTGGTGCCCTCGAGGGTGCCGTCGGGCAGCGGAGCGGTGGCCGACTTGTCGTAGTTGGCGGTGTTGCCGTCGACGAAGTAGGTCGGCAGGTCCTGCGGACCGGCGCCGGCCTGGATCAGCTGCGGGATGATCGAGGTGGTCTCCTCGAAGGCGACCAGCACGACGGCGTCGGCGCCGGAGCCCGCGATCTCCTCCACCTGCGAGTCGTAGGACTGGGCCTTCTCGCCGTAGAACACGGTGGCGGCGACCTGGCTGCCGGCGTTCTCCAGGTTGGTGGCGATCTGCTCGGCCAGGGTCTCGCCGTAGGCGTCCTGGCGGGCGAGGATCGCGACGTTCTGGCGACCGTCCTGCAGCAGCAGGTTGGCCATGACCGCACCCTGGAGGATGTCGGAGGGGGCGGTGCGGAAGTAGTTGTCCGGCTCCGCGTAGTCGCCCTCGTCGAAGGCGGTGGAGGTGTTGGCCGGGGAGAACATGACCGCGCCCGAGGACATGATCTTGTCGATCACGGTGAGCGAGACGCCCGAGGACGCGGCACCGACGATGACGTCGGCGCCCCCGTCGAGGAGCTTGTCGGTCTCGGCCGGGGCGATACCGGAGTCGGTGTCGCCCGAGTCGCCGCGGACGCTCTCGACGTCGGCACCGAGGACGCCGCCGGCCTCGTTGATGTCGTTGACGGCCAGGTCGACGCCGGCGAACTCCGGCGGGCCGAGGAAGGCCAGGCTGCCGGTCTGCGGGAGCAGCGTGCCGAACACCAGGGTGCCGTCGCCCTCCGCGGTCGGGGCCGAGGACCCGCTGTCGGAGCTGGTGGAGCTGGGCTCCTCGTCGCCCGAGTCGCTGCCGCAGCCTGCGAGCACCATCGCGCTGGCAGCCGCAACGGCGGCGAGGCGGATCGTGGTGGATCTACGCTTCATCTGTCCTCCGGGATCTCGTGGCACCGTGGTCGGGGTCACGGCACAGGAGGCAACCTAGTGCGCAGGGGCCGCTTTGGTACCCCGCTTGCGCAGGCTGAAACGTTTGTGGCCGATTCGTGACCTTGGGGCCGGATCGGTGCCCCCGGGGCCCCGTCACGCGAGGATCAGCGGTACGCCGCGAGCGCCGTCACCAGCAGCGGGGCCACGAGCAGCGCCGGCAGCAGGTCGGCCACGGCCACCTCGCGGATGCGCAGCAGCCGCAGCGCGACCCCGACGAGCAGCAGCCCGCCGGTGGCCGTGATCGCGGCGAGCTGGGCGTCGGGGAGCACGTCGCCCAGCGCGAGCCCGACCAGGGTGAGCCCGCCCTGCACGGTGACGACGGTGAGCACCGAGGCGGCCACGCCCCACCCGAAGGAGGCCGCGAAGGCGATGGCGGCGAAGAAGTCGAGGGTCGACTTCAGGTAGAGCTGGTCGGCGCCGTTGCCGAGGCCGTCGTTGAGGGAGCCCAGGATGGTCAGCGGCCCGGTGCAGAAGACCAGCGAGGCCACGACGAAGCCCTCGACGAAGCGCCGCCGCCGCTCGCCCGCCGCCGCTCCCGGTCCGGCGGTGTCCGGCACCGCGGCGTCCGGTGCTGCGTCACCCGACCCGGAGCCCCCGCCCAGGCGGCGCTGCAGCCAGGCTCCCAGCTGCTCGACGCGCTGCTCCAGGCGCAGCGTGGAGCCGACGATCCCGCCGACCAGCATGGCGCCGAGGACGACGAGCATCGGGGCGCTGCTGCCGACGGCGTCGCTCAGGTCGGGGGAGAGCACCTCCATCGCCGAGGTGGCGGCGATGAGCAGCGTGACGAGGCCGAGGGCGTCGGTGACCAGCTCGCGGGTGCGGGTCGGCAGCCGGTTGCCCAGCAGGACGCCCAGCCCGGAGCCCAGCAGGACCGTCGCGACGTTGACGAGCGTGCCGGCACCGGGGATCACGGGACTCCTCTGACAGTCGATCGGGTGGGAGCGTAGTCTCGACGGCGCGTCACACGCACGAAGGGGGCTCGCCGGGGGGCGCCCACCACGGACGGGCCCTGCCGAGGGCCCAGGGGAGGGTCGGGTCGATGACACGCTCGCAGGTCTCGCTGCGGCCCGCCGAGGTCGCCGACGCCCTGTTCCTGGCCGAGCTGTGGGCCGACTCGCTGCGTCGCACCGACCTGCAGGAGCAGGTCGCCGACCTCGAGGTGGTCATCAAGTCGGCCGCCGACTCGCCCGAGCAGCGGCTGCTGGTGGCCGAGCACGACGGCGAGCCGGCCGGCGCGGTCTACCTCCGCGTGGCCACGGTCAGCCCGATCAACCTCGAGCCGGTCGTGCAGGCGCTCTCGCCCCACGTCCTGCCGGCCTACCGCCGCCGCGGCATCGGCCGCACCCTCATGGAGTCGGCCGTCGCCTACGCCGAGGAGCTCGGCGTCGCCCACGTGATGACCGCGGCCGACTCCGGCTCCCGCGACGCCAACCGCTTCATGGCCCGCCTCGCGCTCGCCCCGCAGGCGACCGTCAGGGTCGCGGCCACCGCGCTGGTGCGCAGCAAGATCGAGGCCCAGCGCCCCGGCACCGGGCGCGGGCTCACCAGCCGGCAGCGCGGGCAGGTGCTCGCCGCCCGCCGCTCGCTGCGGCGCAAGGAGTCCCAGGCCGAGGCCTGAGCCCGCTCCGTCGACAGGGCCCCGGCCGGTCCGAGGACCACCCGGGGCGCCGGGTCACATGCCCAGCTGCTCCTTGGGCACTAGCGCGCAGGTGATGCGCGCGGTGCAGACCCGCTTGCCGCGCTCGTCGGTGACCACGACCTCGAAGCACGCCGAGGAGCGCCCCAGGTGCACCGGGGTCGCGGTGCCCGTCACCAGGCCCGCGGTCGCCGAGCGGTGGTGGGTGGCGTTGATGTCGACGCCCACCGCGACCTTGCCGAGCGGGTCGGCGTGCAGCGCCGAGCCCATCGAGCCGAGGCTCTCGGCCAGCACGACCGAGGCCCCGCCGTGCAGCAGGCCGTAGGGCTGGGTGTTGCCCTCGACGGGCATGGTCGCCACGACCCTGTCGGCGGAGAACTCGACGAGCTCGATGCCCATCTTCTCGTTCAGCCCACCCATGCCGTGGGGCAGGGAGGCCATCAGGTCGTCGGTGGACCGGGGTGCGGAGGTCTCGCTCATGGGGCTCAACCTAGCGGGGGTCGCGGCACCGGCCGGGCCCTCCGGCGGCGCGGGTGGCGGTGTCCCCGGCGACGGATAGAGTCGCCGGGTGCCCGAGACGACGCCCGCTCCCGACGCCTCCGCCCGCCCGCGACTGCTGCTGCTCGACGGCCACTCGCTGGCCTACCGCGCCTTCTTCGCGCTGCCGGTGGAGAACTTCTCGACGACCACGGGGCAGCACACCAACGCCGTCTACGGCTTCACCTCGATGCTGATCAACGTGCTGCGCGACGAGCAGCCGACGCACCTCGCGGTGGCCTTCGACGTCTCCCGGCAGACCTTCCGGCTGGAGGAGTACTCCGAGTACAAGGCCAAGCGCAACAAGACCCCCAGCGAGTTCGGCAGCCAGCTGCCGCTGATCGAGGAGGTCCTCGGGGCGCTGCGGGTGCCGTTCCTGAAGAAGGACGGCTTCGAGGCCGACGACATCATCGCCACGCTGGTGACCCAGGCCCAGGCCGACGGCATGGACGTGCTCGTGCTGACCGGCGACCGCGACTCGCTGCAGCTGGTCACCGAGGCCTGCACGGTGCTCTACCCCATGCGCGGCGTCTCCGACCTGGCCCGGATGACCCCGGAGGCCGTGGAGACCAAGTACGGCGTGCCCCCGCACCGCTACCCCGAGCTGGCCGCGCTGGTCGGCGAGGACTCCGACAACCTGCCCGGCGTGCCCGGGGTCGGCCCGAAGACCGCGGCCAAGTGGATCGCGCAGTACGACGGCCTCGACAACGTCATCACCCACGCCGACGCCATCAAGGGCAAGGCCGGCGACAACCTGCGCGCCCACCTCGGCGACGTGATCCGCAACCGTCGCCTCAACGCCTTGGTGCGCGACCTCGACCTCGAGCTGCTGCCCGCCGACCTCGCGATGCGGCCCTGGGACCGCCAGGAGGTCCACACCCTCTTCGACGGGCTGGAGTTCCGCGTGCTGCGCGACCGGCTCTTCGAGACCCTGACCTCGGAGGAGGAGGTCGACGGTCCCGGCTTCGAGGTCGGCGGCACCACCCTGGGCGCCGACGAGCTGGGCCCGTGGCTGGAGGAGACCGGCGACGGCGTCGTGGGTCTGCACGTGCGGGGCGCGTGGGGCGCCGGCTCCGGTCGTGTCGACGGCCTCGCGCTGGCCGCCCCCGGTGATCGCACGGCCTACGTCGACGCCGCCACCCTGACCCCCGCCGACGACGCCGCGCTCGCGGCGTGGCTCGGCGACGCCGCCCGGCCCAAGGTGCTCCACGACGCCAAGGGCCCTGTGCTGGCGCTGGCCGCCCACGGCTGGACCCTGCGCGGCCTGCAGAGCGACACCGCGATCGCGGCGTACCTCGTGCGGCCCGACCAGCGCTCCTACGACCTGGCCGACCTCACGCTGCGCTACCTGCGCAGGGAGCTGCGCGAGGAGACCGACGGCGACCAGGGCCTGCTCTTCGACGAGGACGAGGCCGTCGCCGACGTCGCGATGCTGCGCGCCCGCGCCGTCGTCGACCTCGCCGAGGCCCTCGACACCGCGGTGGAGGAGCACGGCGGGCGCGAGCTCATGGCGCAGGTCGAGCTGCCGCTGGTGGAGCAGCTGGCCCGCATGGAGCAGGTCGGCATCGCCGTCGACACCGACCACCTGGAGGCGCTGGAGTCCCACTTCGCCGACGAGGTCAAGCAGGCCGCCGACGAGGCCTTCGCCGTCATCGGCAAGGAGATCAACCTCGGCTCGCCCAAGCAGCTGCAGGTGGTGCTCTTCGACGAGCTCGACATGCCCAAGACCAAGCGCACCAAGACCGGCTGGACCACCGACGCCGACGCGCTGCAGGCGCTCTACGTCAAGACCGAGCACCCGTTCCTGCTGCACCTGCTGCGCCACCGCGACGTCATCCGGCTGCGCCAGACCATCGAGGGCCTGCTCAAGACCGTGGCCCCCGACGGGCGCATCCACACCACCTACAACCAGACGATCGCCGCCACCGGCCGGCTCTCCAGCACCGACCCCAACCTGCAGAACATCCCCATCCGCACCGAGGAGGGTCGGCGCATCCGCGAGGCCTTCGTGGTCGGTCGCGAGGCCGACGGCGCCGACTTCGAGTGCCTGATGACCGCCGACTACAGCCAGATCGAGATGCGCATCATGGCGCACCTCTCCGAGGACGCCCTGCTCATCGAGGCCTTCAGGTCGGGTCGCGACTTCCACTCGATCACCGCGGCCCGGGTCTTCGACACCCCGGCCGACGCGGTCACCGTCGAGCAGCGGGCCAAGATCAAGGCCATGAACTACGGCCTGGCCTACGGGCTCTCGGCCTTCGGGCTCTCCCAGCAGCTCGGCATCGAGCCGGGCGAGGCCCGCGGGCTGATGGAGGAGTACTTCGAGACCTTCGGCGGGATCCGCGACTACCTCGAGGGCATCGTCGAGGAGGCCCGTCGCTCGGGCTTCACCGAGACCATCATGGGGCGCCGTCGCTACCTGCCCGACCTCACCAGCGACAACCGTCAGCGCCGCGAGATGGCCGAGCGGATGGCGCTCAACGCCCCCATCCAGGGCTCGGCCGCCGACATCATCAAGGTTGCGATGCTGCGGGTGGAGGAGGCGATCGCCGCCGAGGGCCTGCGCTCGCGGATGCTGCTCCAGGTGCACGACGAGCTCGTGCTCGAGGTCGCCGCCGGTGAGCGGGAGGCCCTCGAGGCCCTCGTGCGCACCCACATGGGCGGCGCCGCCGACCTGGCCGTGCCGCTCGACGTCTCCGTCGGCACCGGCCGCAGCTGGCACGACGCGGCCCACTAGCCGTCCCCGGCCGGACGCACGCTCCCGTCGCCGGGGGTGCCGGAGGGCGCGGGCGGGCTCAGTCGCCGACGCGCGCCGGTGCCGCCTCGGGGGCGACGGCCGGGCGGTCGAGCAGGGCCAGGGTGAGCAGGCACACGAAGAGGCAGGCGTCGATGACGACGACCAGCACGATGAGCGAGCCCACCGACTCCACCGTCAGCGCTCCCGCGACGAGCACGACGAGCCCGGTCCACAGCGCCAGGATCGCGCGGCCCTGGCGACGGGCCAGGGCGGAGTAGAGGAGCAGCTGCAGCATCGCCAGCAGGGTGCCGACGATGGCGAAGAGCCACAGCTCGGACTTGATGTCGTCGAAGTCGGAGCCGCCGACGAAGAGCAGCGCCAGGTCGGGCAGGAGCAGGGTGCCGCCGAGCGCGCACGCCCCGAGGACCGCGGTGGTCGACAGCGACAGCAGCAGGGCGCGACGGCTGGCGCCGTCGGAGGCCATGCTGGGGAAGGCGATGACCACGACGAACTGCGGCAGGAAGAGCACCGCCTTGACCAGGATCAGACCGGCGGCGTAGAGGCCCGCCTGGTCGTCGGGCAGCACGGCGCGGGCGACCAGGATGTCGGCGTTGGAGAGGGCGAAGAAGGCGAAGAGGGCCTGGCTGCTGCGACCGACCTCGCGCAACAGCTCCACGCCGGGGTGGCCCTCGGGTGTCTCGACCTCGGGGCGGGGACGCCGCAGCGCGACCCAGCCGACCAGCACCGGCAGCCAGGCGCCGAGCGCCACCCCGAGCATCGCTGCGAACTCGGTCGGCCACACCGCCATCAGTCCCAGTCCGCAGGCGACGCGGCCGAGCCCCTGGGTGAGGTAGACCAGGGCCAGCGGCTCCCAGCGGCGCTCGCCCTGGAGCACCCCGGCCTGCGCACCCATGAGGGTCAGCGGCGCCGCCGCGAGGGCGACCAGCATCGCGGTGGGAAGACTGTGGAGCTGGAGCACCGTGTTGAGCACGGGGGAGGCGAGCAGGCACAGCGCGCCGAGTCCCAGCGCGCTGCGCACCCCGACGCCGAGCACGACCCGCTCGATCTCCTCGGTCTGCGCCGGCGCCGCCGAGATCCGCCGGGCCCCCGTGGCCTGGAGGCCCAGCGACAGCACGTTGACCACGAGCAGGACGCCCATGAGGGCGGAGAAGGCGCCGAAGGGCTCGCGGCCGAGCAGGTGCGCCGCGGCCACGGTGTAGCCGTAGGTGGCGACGTTCATGACGCCCATCGCCACGGCGATCGAGGCGCCGCCGCGCAGGCGCCGGGTCGTCGGCGCGGTCGTGGGGGTCACGGGCACGAACACTACGACGGGGCGCGCCGCCGGTGGTGCCCGGACGCTCCGGCCGGGGTGGTTGGATCACCGCGACCCCGCGCGCGACGGACGACGAGGGCGTCGACGAGGGGAGGACGAGGGGGACCGTGACCGACACCGGACAGCACGACCCCTCCGAGCGCCGCGTGGTCGACCCCCGGCGCACGCCGCCTTGGCTGGTACCGCTGTGGTCGCTGCTCCTGGCCGTCCTGCTGCTCGGGCCGGCCCTCGCGCCGGGCTACGTGCTGACCTTCGACATGGTGTGGGTGCCCGACCTGGCCCTGCGACCCGACGTGTGGGGGCTGGGCTCGGGGCTGCCGCGGGCGGTGCCCTCCGACGCGGTGGTCGGGCTGCTCGACGAGGTGGTCGGCGGCATGGTGCTGCAGAAGGTCGTGCTCCTGGGGAGCCTGGTCGCCGGCGGCGTGGGGGCCGCGCGGCTGGCGCCCGGCCCGACCCCGGTGCGGCTGCTCGCCGTCGGGCTGTGGCAGTGGAACCCCTTCGTGGTCGAGCGGCTCGTGCTCGGCGCCTGGCCCGTCCTGGTCGCCTACGCCGCGCTGCCGTGGCTGCTGCTGCTCGCGCGGGAGTGGCGCGTGGTGGGCCGCGCGCCCCGCCGGCTGTGGCTGATGGTGCCGCTGGCCTGCCTGAGCGCGAGCGCGGGCCTGGCCTCGGCGCTCGTGCTCGTGCTGGCCGCCTGGGGGCGCGGCCGGCGTCGCGCGGTGCTGGCGATGGCGGCGGCCGGCAACGCGCCGTGGCTGGTGGCGGGGACGCTGCACGCGTCGGTGGCGACCACCGACGCGGCGGGCGCGCGTCTCTTCGCGCTGCAGGGGGAGGGCTCGGTGCCGGGTCCGCTGGCCGCGCTGACCCTGGGTGGGGTGTGGAACGTCGAGGTCGTGCCGCCCAGCCGCCTGGGCGCCACGGGATGGGTGGCGCTGGTCGTGCTCGTGGCGCTGGCCCTGCTCGGCTCACGCGCCTGGTGGCGGGCGACGCCGGCGCGGGAGCGGGGCGTGCTGCTGGCCGCGTGGGCGACCGGGTGGCTGCTCGCCGCGCTCACCTGGGCCGTGCCCGACGCGCTGGGCTCGCTGGCGGCGACCGTGCCGGGGCTGGGCCTGCTGCGCGACGGGTCGCGGCTGCTGCTGCTGTGCGCGCCGCTGCTGGTGCTCCTCGTGGCCCACGGCGCCGGTGTGCTGCTCGCGCTGGCGCGTCGCTCGGCGGCCCCGGTGCTGCCGCTGGCGGTGGCGGGGGCCGCGGTGCTGCTGCCCGTCGCGCTGCTGCCCGACGCGACGTGGGGCGCGGCGGGCCGGCTGGGCGCCGTCGACCTCCCGTCGTCGTGGGCCGCGGCGCGCCCGGTGGTCTCGGCCGCCGCGGCCCCCAGCGGGGGCGACGTGCTCGTCCTGCCCGCCTCGAGCTACCGCCGGCCGGCGTGGAACGACGACCGGAAGGTGCTCGACCCCCTCGGTCGCTACCTGGCGCCCGACTACGTCGCCGACGACTCCCTCGTGGTCGACGGCACGGCCGTCGCCGGGGAGGACCCCCGCGCCCGCGCGGCGCTGGCCGCGCTCGACGCGGGCACCCCCGGGGCCGCCGCCGCGGAGCTCGCCGCCCTGGGCGTCGCGGTGGTGGTGGTCGACCTCGAGGCCGCCGCCGCCCTCTCCGCCGACGTGCCCGACGTGGCCGGGCAGGTGCTGGTCGACGGGCCCGAGCTCCGGGTCGTGCGTCTCGCCGGGGTCGAGGCGGACCCGTCCCCGCGCGGCTGGGTGGTCGCGCTGGTGCTCGCCTGGACGGCGTACCTGGGGGGACCCGCGGTGGTGGGCGTGCTGGCCCTGCCGACCGGGGTGCGGGCCGCGGCGCGCCGCCTGCGCAGGAAGTCGGCGTGAAGTCCGCCTGAGACCGTCGTCACTGTTAGGCTCTCCCCGAACTCAGGGAGGGGTTTACACAGTGGGAACTATTCTCAGCACGGTCGCGGCCGTCCTCGTCGGCGGCGCCATGGCCACCGCCACCATCGTCGGTGTCGTCTCGTCGCAGACGCAGAAGCCCGATCAGAGCCCGGTGAGCGTCACCGACGCCTCGCAGGTCGTCGGCTACGGCTCGACCAACTGACGCAACGGCGCAGCGGCGCCGTCACCCAGCGTGCCCGGAGGGGCCGGAGGTCATCGCGACCGCCGGCCCCTCCTGGCGTCCAGGGCCCGCCGGGCCCGTGCGAGCGGGCCGCTGTCCGTGCCCCCGCGTCGCGCCCGGGAGCGGCGGGGCCGCACGTCGGCGACCACCTCGGGGTCCTGGCTCTCGACGTGGCGCCCCTCCACCGCGGCGAGCAGCACGAGGGCGAAGGCCTGCTGGGCGGCCTCCCAGGTGTAGGTGCGGCTGACGCGCCGGGCGCCCTCGCCCAGCCGCTCGCGCAGGGCGTCGTCGGTGAGCACGGCGCGCAGCGCGTCGGTGAAGGCGTCCTGGTCGTCGACCAGCAGACCCGAGTCACCGTCCTCGACCGACTCCTGGGTGCCCCCGGCGGAGCGGTAGGCGACGGTGGGGGTGGCGTGCATGCCGGCCTCGCCGATCACCAGGCCCCAGCCCTCCTTGAGCGAGGGCAGGGCGAGCACCCAGGCGCGCTCGTAGACCTCGTGCTTGCGCTCCTCGGTGACGTGGCCCTCCAGCGTCACCAGGTCGCCGGCGCCGAGGGCCGCGACGTGCTCGGCCAGCTGCGCCTCCCACCAGCCGCTGCCGACGACGCTGAGGTGCAGGCCGGGCACCTCCTCGCGCAGCGCGACGACCGCGTCGACGGCGTGCTCGACCTGCTTGTGGGGCACCACCCTGCCGACGACGGCGACGAGTGGCCGGGGGGAGGGGCCGGGGTCGACCGGCACCCACGGGTCGGTGCCGTTGTGCACCACGGCGACCCGGGGGCCGCGCACCCCGAGCGCCCGCAGCTCGCGGGCGGTGGCGCGCGAGACGGCGACGTACTGGGAGCGGCGGTAGAGCCTCGGTGCGAGGCGCCGCTCGATCCACCAGCCGACCCGGCCCACCAGCCCGGGGTAGACCACGGGCCACTGCTCGCGGTGCACGTGGTGCACGAGCACGACGACGGGGGCACCGGTGACGAGACGGCTGAAGAAGGGCAGGCCGTTCTGCACGTCGACGACCACGTCTGGGTCGCCGAGGTCGCCGCGGCGCAGCGCGCGCATGCCCTCGAGGTAGACCGAGAGCTTCGTGCCGCGCCGCACGAACCGGACGCCGTCGACCACCTGCTCGGGCGGTGCCGCGGCGTGGGCGGCGCAGAAGACGGTGACCTCGCAGCCGCGCGCGACCAGCCCCGCCGCCATCTTCTCCAGGTAGCGCTCGGCGCCCCCGCCCTCGGGGTTGCTGGTGTCGCGCCAGCTGAGGAACACCACCGAGGTGCCGGCCAGCGAGGCGGCCAGCGGGTCGGCCAGCGGGTCGGCCAGCGGGTCGGCCAGCGGGTCGGAGGACGGGTCGGCCGGGCGGTCGGCCGGGGACGGGCGAGCGTGCATCCGGCGGACACTACCAACGCGGCTACCAGCGGGTAGTCTCGCCGCCGTGCGTCGCCCCAGCTCCCTCCTGCCCCGCCGCCGACCCGGCGAGGTCCGAGCCGCCGGACGCGGGCGTGGCCGGGTGTTCCCGACCGGTCCGCGCAGCGCTCGTCGCCGCGCGACCTGGGGGCGGGCGACCCGGCTGCTGGGGGAGTTCCGCCACGAGCAGAGCGATCCCGCGCGCTTCTACACCGCGCTCGCCGACGACTCCGCGACCCAGCTGGGGTCCTACGTCGACCTGCGCGGCGCCACGCTGCTCGACGTGGGCGGCGGCCCCGGCTACTTCCGCGACGCGTTCCGCGCGGCGGGGGCGACGTACTTCTCCCTCGACTCCGACGTCGGCGAGCTCTCCGGCCTCGGCGGCATCGCCGGCGGCACGGTCGTCGGCAGCGGGATGCGGCTGCCCTTCCGTGACGGCGCGGTCGACGTCTGCTACTCCTCCAACGTCCTCGAGCACGTCTCCGACCCGTGGCTGATGTGCGAGGAGATGCTGCGCGTCACCCGGCCCGGCGGCACGACGTTCATCAGCTGGTGCCTGTGGTGGGGCCCGTGGGGCGGCCACGAGACCTCGCCGTGGCACCTCGTGGGCGGCCGCTACGCGCGTCGCCGCTACGCCCGCACGCACGGCCACGAGCCCAAGAACAAGTACGGCGAGTCGCTGTTCGCCGTCACCGTCGCCGCCGGGCTCGACTGGGCGGCGCGCCAGCAGGACGCCGAGGTCGTGGCCGTCCTGCCGCGCTACAACCCCCGCTGGTCGTGGTGGATGCTGCGCGTGCCGGTGCTGCGCGAGGTCGTGACCTGGAACCTCGTGCTGGTGCTGCGCAAGCGATGACCGCCACCTTCCGGCTGCGGCTGCTCGCCGCGTGCCTGGTGGTCGTGGGGGTGGCCTTCGTCCAGGACCCCGGCTACCTCGTCGCCGACACCAAGCTCGACCTCGCCGCCGCGCCCGCCGACTTCCTGGGCCGGGCCCTGCATCTGTGGGACGGCGAGGGCGCCTTCGGCCAGCTGCAGAACCAGGCCTACGGCTACCTGTGGCCGATGGGACCGTTCTTCCTCCTCGGCGGGCTCGTCGACCTGCCCGGCTGGGTGGTGCAGCGGCTGTGGGTGGGCCTGGTCATGGCGGTGGCACTCAGCGGGGCCGCGCGGGTCACCCGGGCGCTGGGGGTGCGCTCCGACCTGGCCTGCCTCACGGCGGGCTTCGCCTTCGCGCTCTCGCCGCGGCTGCTGACCACGCTCGGCCCGATCAGCATCGAGGCGTGGCCCAGCGCCCTGGCGCCCTGGGTCCTGCTGCCGCTGGTGCGCGGTGCCACGGTGGGGTCGCCCCGCCGTGCCGCGGCCCTCTCCGCCCTGGCGGTCGCCATGGTCGGCGGCGTCAACGCGGCCGCGACCTTCGCGGTGCTGCCGCTGGGCGTGGTGTGGCTGCTCACCCGCACCCCCGGACCGCGGCGGCGCGCGCTGATGCTGTGGTGGCCGCTCCTCACGCTCCTCGGTACGCTGTGGTGGCTGGTGCCGCTCTTCGTGATGGGCGCCTACAGCCCGCCGTTCCTCGACTACATCGAGACGACGTCGGTCACGACCTTCCCGACCACGCTCTTCGACGTCCTGCGCGGCACCTCGAACTGGGTGCCCTACGTCGACCCCGCCTCGCGCGCCGGCAACGACCTGATCACCACCGCGACCCTCGTGCTCAACAGCGGTGTGGTGCTGCTGCTCGGCGTGGCCGGGCTGGCCCATCGCCGCACGCCGCACCGCTCCTTCCTCGTGCTCTCGGTGCTCCTCGGCGTGCTCATGGTCGGGGCCGGCCACACCGGGGCGGTCGAGGGCTGGTGGGCCGCGGACGTGCGCGGGCTGCTCGACGGCGCGATGGCGCCGCTGCGCAACGTGCACAAGTTCGACCCCGTGCTGCGCCTGCCGCTGGTGGTGGGCCTGGCCCTCGTGCTCGACCGGGTGCTGGCGCGTGGTCGCGACGACCGTGCCGACGTGGGTGCCCCGCAGGGGCCCGGCGCCGGTCCGCAGGCGCGCCTGGAGCGGGTCAACCGCGCGGCGGTCGTGGCGATGGCGCTGGCGGTCGTGGCCGGCGCGGCGCTGCCGGCGGCGCTGGGCCGGGTGACCCCGGCCGGCGCGACCCTCGGGGTGCCGTCGTACTGGGAGGAGACCGCGGCCTGGCTGGCGGCCGAGGACGACACGGACCCCGGCGGCACCGACCTGCTGGTGCCGGGCTCGGCCTTCGGGGAGTACGTGTGGGGCGGCCCGCGCGACGAGCCGCTGCAGTGGCTGGCCGACGCGCCCTGGGCGGTGCGCAACGTGATCCCGCTGACCCGCCCGGGCAACATTCGCATGCTCGACGCGATCGAGGACCGGCTGGCCCAGGGCGAGGGGTCGGCGGCGCTGGTGGCCTACCTGCAGCGCGCCGGGGTCGAGCACCTCGTGGTGCGCAATGACCTGGCCCGCGACGGCGACGTGCCCGACCCCGTGCTGGTGCACGCCGCCCTGGCCGACAGCCCGGGGCTGGAGCGAATGGCGACCTTCGGGCCCGACGTCGGCGGTGGCTCGCTGCTCGACGAGGTCGACGGCGAGCGGGTGCTCGTCAACGGCGGCTGGCAGTCGCTGCAGGCCGCGGTCGAGGTGTGGGCGGTGCCCGACGGCGGTCGGCTCGCGGTGGGCACCGAGCAGCCCGTGGTCGTGGCCGGCGGCCCCGAGGACCTGCTGGACCTGTCGCGGCTCGGGCTCCTCGGCGACACCCCGACCGTGCTCGCCGCCGACGGTGCGGAGGGCGCCGGTGCCCTGGTCGGCGACGACGGGGGCCTCGAGGCCCCGGTGGTGCTGACCGACGGGCTCCGCGCCCGCGAGCGCGGCTTCGCCCGCCTCCACGACGGCGCCTCGGCCGCGCTGACGCCCGGCGACGTGCGGCGCACCGGCAACCCGGCGCGCGACTACCTGCCCGCCGACGCCGGGCGCTGGTCGACGACGGTCCGGCTCGAGGGCGCGCGCGCCGTCTCGGCGTCCTCCTCGGCCTCCGACGCCACCGCGGTCGGTGGCGCGCGCCGCGGCGCGCTGCCCTACGCCGCGGTCGACGGCGACCCCGCGACGGCCTGGGAGACGGCCCCGCTGTCCTCCTCGTCGGCGTGGTGGCGCCTCGACCTCGAGCAGCCCCTGGCCGGCGGCACCGTGCGGCTCGAGGGCGGGCCCGGCGCCACCGACGACCAGCTCGTGCGGCTGCGCACCGAGGCCGGCGTCGGCGAGGAGCTGCGCCTGGGCCCCGGCGACGTGCGCGAGACGACGCTGCCGGCCGGGGAGACCGCCTGGGTCGGGGTCGAGGACGCCTCCGGGGTGGCCGGCCGCGCGCTGTCGCTGGCGGAGGTCGTGCTGCCCGGCGTCGACGTACGCCGCCGGCTCGTGCTGCCGACCCTGCCCGCGGCGTGGGGCGACCCGGCCGCGGTCGTGCTGCGACGCGACCGCGACGCCCGCCGCGGCTGCGTCGTCGTGGACGGCGACGTGCGCTGCGTGGCCGGCCGCGACCGCGACGACGAGGAGGCCGCCGGCCTGAGCCGCGCGTTCACCCTCGACGCCGCCTCGGCGTGGGACACCCGGCTGAGCCTGGTGCCGCGCGGCGGGCCCGAGCTGGACCGGCTCGCCCTGCGCGACCAGCCGGTCTCGGTCGGCGCCAGCAGCACCGCCGTGCCCGACCCGCGCGGTGGTGCGGTGGCCGCCGTCGACGGCGACCCCGGCACGACCTGGAGCGCCGACCCCGACGACCTGCGCCCGGCGCTCGAGCTCGCCTGGCTCGGCCAGCGCACGCTGCGACGGATCGCGGTCGACGTCGACGAGGACGCCGCGGTGCGTGCCCCGACCCGGCTGCGGCTCACCTGGCCCGACGGCCAGCGCACCGTCGACCTCGACGACGGCCGGGCGCGCCTCGTGCCGATCCGCACCGACCGGCTCCGCGTCGAGGTGCTCGAGGCCGACGACACCACGAGCCTCGACTTCTCCGCCGCCAGCATCGACCTGGGGGTGGGCGTCTCGGAGATCGACCTGGGCGGGGTGGAGTACCTCCCGCTGGCGCTGCCCACCGAGCCGGTTGCCTACCCCTGTGGCACCGGCCCCGACGTCGTCGTCGACGGCGAGGTGCTGCCCACCGCGCTGGATGCCGCGCCCGCCGACCTCGCCCGCGGCGAGGTCGTCGACGGCCGCCTCTGCGGCGGCGCCACCCTCGACCTGCCCGCCGGCGAGGTCCTGGTCGACGCCCCCAGCAGCGCCGCGCTCGCCGTCGACGCGCTCGTGCTCACCGATCCCGCGCAGGCCGTCCTCCCGCTGGGCGCGGGGGAGCAGGCGCTGCCGTGGCGCCGGACCCCGGACACCCGCACGGTGGAGCCCGCCGCCGGCGACGCGCTCGTGGTGCTGCGGCAGAACGCCAACGCCGGCTGGCGGGCCTCGCAGGAGGGGGTCGACCTGACCCCGGTGGTCGTCGACGGCTGGCAGCAGGGCTGGCTGCTCCCCGACGCCGCGGCCCCCTCCGCGACCGCTGGAACGGCGACGGGAACGGCCATGGGAACGGCCACGGGAGCGGAGCCCGAGGCCGCCCCGGTCGAGGCGGTGTTCGCACCCGACCGCGCCTACCGCGCCGGTCTGCTGGCCGGGCTGGTCGGGCTGGTGGCGCTGCTCGTCCTCGTGCTGCTCGGCCGACGCCGCGGGTGGCCCGACGACGCCGCACCGCTGACCGACCGCCGGGTGCCGGGCGCCCTGCTGGCCGGCGTCGGGCTGCTCGGCGCGGGCGCCGTGGCCGGCTGGCCCGGCGTGGTCGTGGCGGCCGTCGTCACGGTGCTCGTGCGGGGTGCGGCCGGGCTGCTGGAGCGCCGAGGGGCGGGTGACGCGCTCGCCTGGGCGGTCGCCGTGCCCGTCCTCGTCGTCGCTGGCGCCTACGCCGTGACGCCCTGGGGCAGCAGCGACGGGTGGGCCGGCGAGGCGGCGTGGCCGGTCTACCTGATGCTGGTGCCGCTGGTGGGGCTGCTCGTCGCCGGACCGGAGGGGGTGCGGCTCCCCGGCCGGCTGGCCGAGCGGCTCCCCACGAGTCCGCGCAGGCGCATCGCCGGGCGCTCGACGAGGCGGTAGGACGCCTCCGCCGCCACCAGCGACAGCGCGAGGGTCAGCAGCCACAACGGCACGCCGTGGCCCTCGAAGAGCTCCCACGGCGTCGCCCACATCACCAGGTGCAGCAGCGGCAGGTGCAGGCAGAAGATCCCGAAGGAGATCCAGCCCAGCCGCCGGGCGGCGGGGTGGGAGAGCACCCGGGCGTAGCGGCTGGCGGGGTCGGCGAAGACCCCGGTCACCACGACCAGCAGCCCGACCACGGCGTAGAGCAGGCTCTTGGTCAGCGACTGCCCCGGCGTCGGGGCGTCGAGCATCGAGGGTCCGGCCACCGGGGTCGCGGCGACGAGCAGCAGGCCGGCCACCAGGGCCCAGCAGCTCCCGGGCTGGCGGCCCAGCGCGACCAGCGGCGCGGTGAGGCGCTCCCACGCGCCCCGCTCGTGCAGCACGTGGGCCAGCGCGAGCAGCAGGCCGAGCGCGAACCACGACAGGTACGCCGGCAGCCACTGCAGCGGGGCGCCTTCGGTGTGGGGGCCCACCCGGGTCGCGCCGTCGAGGTGCCACCAGGCGGTGACCACGACGAGCGCCGCGATGCCGACCAGGACCCGGGCCGGGCGCAGGCCGCGGGCCGCCCGCACCCGGCGACGGCCCAGCAGCGCGACCATGAGGGCCGGCAGCGCGAGGTAGAAGGTGACCTCGACCGCCAGGCTCCACATGTGGGTCAGCCCGCCCGGCAGCAGCGGAGAGCGGAAGGTGTCGAGCATGAGGAGCGTGGCGACCCGGTCACCCCACGAGAGGTCGGCGTTGCTGCGCACGAACGCCAGGGCGAGGGCCGCGGTCACGACGTAGAGCGGGGCGATCCGCAGGAAGCGCTTCCACAGGTAGTCCGGTGTCGCCGGCGTCGGCCTGCGGTCGGCCGTGGCGGCCAGCCAGGGGCGGGCGAGCAGGAAGCCGGAGAGGACGAAGAAGAGCGCGACGCCGACGTCGAGCCGGGCCAGCAGCGTGCCCCAGAACCCGTTGCCGGTGTAGTCGCCGGACCAGAAGGCGACGTGGGTGGTGAGCACGCACAGCGCGCCCACGGCGCGCAGCGCGTCGAGCGCCGCGAAGTCGGGGCCGCTGCGCGCCGGCGGGGGCACGAGCGAGCCCTGGGGGAGAGCGGGGGCCGCGGCGGTCGCGCTGCGGGCCCCCGTGGCGGCCCCCGTGGCGGCGCCGGAGTCGGCCCCGGAGTCGGCCCCGGGCGCGAGCCGGGCGTGCGACGGTGTGCTCACAACGGACCTCCTGCGACGGCTGTGCCCACCTCCACGACGTCGACGCACATCGTGGTCCCCGGCGACAGCCCGTCCAGGGTGACAGACGACACCGCGGAGGTCACCTCGACGTAGAGGCTGCCCAGGCCGGCGTCGACCGGCGCCTCGACGGTGCGGTCGCCGACCTCGACGGTGACGGTGTCGGCGGCCGACGACAGGTAGCCGACCCGCACCCACCAGGTGTAGTCGAAGGCCGTGTCGTCGAGCGGCACGGTGCGGGAACGGCCCTCGCGCACGGCCCACCCGCAGTCGGGCCGCGGCCCCTCCTCGGCCACGGCCACGGGGTCGATGACGGCGCGCCGCGGGCGCCCCTGGGCGTCGAGGGCGACGAGACGGTCGGTGACCGAGGGGAAGCGCGCGTTGTCGACCACCACGGGCAGCAGCCTGACCGTCGTGTTGAACGGGTAGAGGTAGCCGGGCACCACCTCGTCGGGCACCACGGTGTCGGCCACGTCGACGGCCCCGAGACCGGCGAACTCGGCCTGGGTCGTGCGGAGGTACGTCTCGCCGGGGTTGTCGGTGTGCCAGATGCGGGCGTAGAGCACCGAGCTCACCACCCCGGCCACCACGACCGCGACGGTGGCGACGGTGAGGACCCGTGGCCCCACGCCCACCAGCAGCAGCGGGGTGTCCCGCGGCCGGCTCGAGCCGGGCGCCCCGGCCAGGGGCAGGACGGCGAGACCCAGGCACAGCACGGCGGCGCAGGCCACGTCGCTGAGGTAGCGGTACTCCAGCCCCGCCACCTCTCCGACGACGGGCGCCCGGGTGACCAGCAGCAGCACGTAGGAGGCGGCCGCGTAGGCGGCCAGCAGCGCCCAGGCCCGGGCCGCCCCGGTGCGCCGGAGCACGACGAAGAGACCGCCGAGGGCCAGGGCGACCCAGGCGAGGTGCACGAGCAGGTCGGGCGGATCGGCCAGCCCTGCGGGCGGGTTGACGTCGCTCCAGCGCCACGGACCGCCCAGCAGCCCGGTGGACAGCGACCGGCCGAGCATCGTCTCCGCCAGACCGCCGGCCACCGAGCCCGAGGTCTCCTCGGCCAGCGAGGGCACCCGCAGCAGGTAGTGCACGAGGTAGGCCACCGCCAGGGCGGTGCAGGCGACCAGGGCGGGCCAGAAGGCACGGGCCAGCACGCGCGCACGTCGCGCCGGACCGCCCTCGGCGAACCACCCGAGCGCGTACGCGGCGAGCATCGGCAGCAGGACCAGCGCCTTGACGTAGCCCAGCAGGCCGAAGGACAGCGCCACCAGCGTCACGAGGAGCCAGCGCAGCCGCCCGGTGCGCAGGTAGCAGGTCCAGGCGGCGACCGAGGAGAAGAACGCGACCTGCAGCGGCAGCGCGTTGAGGCTGGCCGCCCACCACATGGCGGCCGGCAGGGTCATGGCGCTGGAGAGGTAGAGGGCGAGCAGGGGCACGACCGCCCAGCGGGCCCCGAAGAGCACGACCAGCATCCAGACGCACGCCGCCGCGGCCAGCAGGTGCAGCAGCAGGGTGGTCGTGGCGGCGAGGGCCCAGTCGACGTCGCCGCCGGTGGTGACCACCCAGGCGAGGAACCGGCCGAGCGGCATGAACTGGCTGTCGTAGGGCTCCAGCAGCAGGCCCGCACCGAGGCCCGAGCGCTCGGCGTCGTCGAGCATCTGGAGGTCGTCGAGGTAGAACCAGCTCGGGTAGAGCGCCCACGCCCGCAGGGCCAGGTGCGCCGCCACCAGGATCGCGCACGCGCCGAGGACGAGGGGGCGCGCGCCGGCGGCCGGCGGCCGGTCGCCGCGCGCGGGAGGTGCGGGAGGTGTCGACACCGCTGCGTCGTCCGAGGTCGTGCGGGTCGACGACGACGGCTGGTCTGGCACGCCGGCGAGTCTCGCACAGGCGCGCCGCGGGCCACCGATTCCTACTGTTCGGTAACAGCCTGTGACGGGAGGCACACTTCGTCCTCCGGATGGGTTACGGTTCGCCGATCGATCTTTCTGGGAGGGAAGTGGATGAAGATTCTGGGACGGGTCCTCGTGGGCCTGGGGGCATTCCTGGTGGTGGCGGCCGTGGTCGCCCTCACGTGGGCACCGGGGGCCGTGAAGCGCACCCCCGTCGACGTCGACTCGGTGACGGTGCTGAGCGGTGAGGCGGCGCGCCTCGACACGGCCACCAACGAGCTGGGCGCGGCGGAGCCGATCTACGCCCTCAGCATCACCAAGAGCGACAGCGAGGCCTCGAGCGACGACACCGCGGTGTTCTTCAACCGCTCCTGCGCCGTCTACGGCACCGAGGCCACCGAGGAGTGCCCGGCCTTCGACGACGAGTCGGTGCTGTCGGGTGCCGACGACTTCTTCGCCACCGACCGCACGACCGCCGAGTCGGTCGAGTCCGACGAGCTGCCGGCGCAGGCCGCGGCCCACGAGGGCGTCGTCAACAAGTGGCCCTTCGACGCGGAGAAGACCACCTACACCTACTTCGACAGCGTGACCGGCGAGGGCGTCGACGCGGTCTACGACCGCACCGAGGACGTCATGGGCCTCGAGACCTACGTCTACCGCGTGGAGATCCAGGACGCGCCGATCGTGGTCAGCGCGCTGCTCGAGCTCAACGGCACCTACGACGACGTCAAGGAGATCTACGTCGACCCGCGCACGGGCGCGATCATCCACCAGACCGACGACCAGCAGCGCTACCTCGACGACGGCACGCAGGCCCTCGACCTGCAGCTGGCCTTCACCGAGGACCAGCAGGCGACCAACGTCGCCGACGCCGAGGAGAACATCGCGAGCCTCGACCTCATCACCCGCACCGTGCCGATCGTCGGCTTCGTCGGCGGCGGCCTGCTGCTCGTCGCCGGCGCCGTGCTCCTGCTGCGCGCGCGCCCGCGCACCGCGGGCACGGCCAGCACGACGCACCGCGACAGGACGCCCGCCGGTCGCTGACCGGTCTTGCGGACCCGTCGCGGGCCGCACCCGCACCACCAGCAGGCCCCGGACCACGCGGTCCGGGGCCTGTCGGCGTCACGGGCCGTCACGGGCCTCGACGGTGCGGGCTCAGCGCAGGTCGCAGGCGAAGATCGCGGTGCCCGGGGTCCAGCGGCCGCGGGTGGCCGACCAGCCGCCCCAGACCCGGTCGTGGTGCTCGGGCCACTCCGGCTCCACGAGCCGCACGATCGCGAAGCCGTGACCGGCCAGCACCCCCACCCAGTCGCCGAGGGTGCGGTGGTGCTCGACGTACGACACCTCGCCGCTGGCGTCGTCGACCTCGACGTAGGGCGTGCGGTCCCAGTAGGACTGCGACGCGACCAGGCCGGCCTCGCCGGGGTCGTCGGGGAACATCCAGCGCGTCGGGTGGGTGATGGAGAAGGCGAAGCGGCCCCCCGGTCGCAGCACCCGCGCGGTCTCGGCCACGGCCCGGTCGAGGTCGCGCACGAACTGCAGCGCCCCGAAGGAGGAGAACACGGCGTCGAAGGAGGCGTCGGCGAAGGGGAGGTGGGTGGCGGTCGCCTGCACCGAGGGCACGACCACGCCGGTGCCCTCGTCGATGCGCCGCGAGTGCTGGAGCTGGCGGTAGGACAGGTCGACGCCGAAGGAGCGTCCGCCCTGGTCGCGCACCCAGCGGCTGCACTGCCCGGCGCCCGAGCCGACCTCGAGCACGTCGCGGCCCGCCACCGGGCCGAGCACGCCGACCTCGGCCTCGGTCAGGCCCTCCGGACCCCACACGAAGCCGGCGTCGCCGAGGAACTCCCCGTGGGTGGCCTGGTAGTCGTCGGCGTAGCGGTCCCAGTCGGGGCCGTTGGCGCGCCGCGACTCCTCCTCGCCGACGTCGCGGCGCTCCACCCGCACCGGCGGGAGGGGCGGGTGGGAGCGGGAGTCGGGCGCCTGGTCGGGCTGCGGCGGCAGAGCGCTCACGGTGCGAGCGGCATCGGCTTGCGCCGCCCGGGCAGGCGGCCGGCCAGGTCGCCCAGCGGGCCGACGGCCCGCCCGAGCGCGTCGGCCGACTCGGCCAGCGCCGGCACGATCCGGGCGATCTCCACCAGGCGCGGCTGGATCCCCTCGAGCGTGGCGCCGAGCGCCACGAGCTGGTCGAGGGTGCCGCCGTCGGCGATGAGCTTCTCGACGAAGCCGTCCTCGGTGAGCATCCGGTCGGCCAGCCCGCCCGGTCGCAGCACCTGGTCGAGCACCCCGTCGGCGGCGGTGAGGCGGTCGAGCGCGCCGCCGGTCTGCAGCAGCCGGTCGAGCACGCCCTCGTGGGCGATGAGCTGGTCGAGCGCGCCGCCCTCGGCGAGCAGCCGCTCGAGCGCCCCGTCGGGGGCCAGCAGCCGCTCGACCGGGCCCTCGGGTCCGAGCAGCCGCTCCAGCCCGCCGTCGGCGGCGGTGAGCCGGGCCAGCGGGCCCTCGTCGGCCAGCAGCCGGTCGAGCAGGCCGTCGCGCTCGAGCAGCCGGGCGACCGGGCGACCGGGCTCCATCAGCTCGTTGACGGTGCGGGCCAGCCGCATCGGGCCGTCCTCGTCGGTGAGCAGCTCCACCAGCTGCTGGGCGTAGCCGTGCTCGCCGATGACCCGCAGCACCAGGTCGGCGTAGCCACCCGGGCGGCGCACGGGCCCGTCGGGAGCCGCGAGACGACCCAGCTGGAGCGTGGTCTGGGTGGCGGCCACCCCGACCCGCACGGGGAGCATGGCCGCCCCGCCGAGCACGCCCAGCACGCCGCCGAGGTCGCGGGGCACCTCCCGCGGCAGGCCCGCGGGCCAGCCCGGCGTCGGCCGACCCGGCGCCGGTCGACGCGGGGAGCGGGGGGCGGGGCGGTCGGGCACGTCGGGACTCACGGGTTCACCGTACGGCGCAGCGCCGTCGCGCGGAGGCCGTGGCAGCATCCTGGCCATGACGGTGCCCCCCTCCGAGCACGCCCCCGAGCACGCCACCGAGCACGCCGGCGCCCCCGGCGATCTCGCGGCGGGCCTCCGACCGCTCGAGGGCGGCTTCTCCGGGGAGACCTTCCTGGCCGAGACCGGGGGTGAGCGCTCGGTCGTGCGGATCTACGCCGGCGGCCGGGGTCCGGTCGCGCCGTCGGTCGACGCGGCGGTGCTGCGGCTGGCGCGCGGCACGGTGCCGGTGCCGCAGGTGCTCGAGGTCAGGCACGGCGACCCCGACCGCGGGCTGCCGGGCCTGCTGGTCACCTCCTTCCTGCCGGGCACGCGCGGCGACCTGGTCCTGCGCCGCGCCGACCCGCTGGCCGACCTGCTGGCCGACCCGCTGGCCGGGTCAGCGGGTGCGGGCGCCGAGGTCGCCTCCGACGAGGCGCTGGCCGCCCTGGGTGAGGAGCTCGGTGCGGCGCTGGCTCGGCTGGCGGGGATCCGGATGCTGCGCTGGGGCCCCTTCGTCGACGCCGACCTCAGCGTCGGGGTGCACGAGCCGCCCTACGACGTCGACGGCCTGCCGGCGCTGGTGGAGGTCTACGCCGACCGCCTCGACCACCTCACGCCGGCGGAGTGGACGGGCCTGCGCGCCGCCGCCGTCGACGCCCAGGCGGCGCTCGACGCCGTCGAGGGGGTGTGTCTCGTCCACAGCGACGCCAACCCCAAGAACCTGCTCCTCGACCCCGCCCGCCCGGCCGGCGAGCGGCTCACCGGCCTCGTCGACTGGGAGTACGCCCACGCGGGGCTGCCCTTCACCGACCTGGGCAACCTCGTGCGCCACCACCGGGCCCCGGTCTTCCAGGACGCCGCCGTCGCGACGTACGCCGACGCCCTGGGCGTCGGCGTGCAGGAGGCCCTGGTGCTCGCCCGGGCCGCCGACCTCGGTGCGCTGGTCGACCTCGCCTCGCGACGCGGCGACAACCCCGCCGCCGCGCGCGCCGACGTCCTGCTCCGCGCGATCGCCCGAGCCGGCGACGCGGCGGCCGACGAGCCCGCGGGCTGAGCCCCGCCGAGGGCGTGTCGGCACAGGGGTGCGGGTTGGACTGCCACGCGCGCCGCGGCGTAGTCTGGCAAGGCGCCTGAAGTCTGCCTGCGTCCCAGACGGAGTGGACCCTCGCTCGCTACCACGCCCAGCCGCCTCGCCCACCGCGTCGCGATCGCCCCGGGCACCGATCCACCGGTAGTGAAACCCGACCTCGGGCGTGCCCGCACGACTTCTGCCCATCCAAGGAAACACTTCCCTTATGACGAGCACCATCTCCATTCTTCCCGACTACGACGCGCCTCAGGTCGCGATCAACGACATCGGGTCGGAAGAGGACTTCCTCGCCGCCATCGACGCGACGATCAAGTACTTCAACGACGGCGACATCGTCGCCGGCACCATCGTGAAGGTCGACCGCGACGAGGTCCTGCTGGACATCGGCTACAAGACCGAGGGCGTCATCCCCTCGCGTGAGCTGTCGATCAAGCACGACGTCGACCCCGCCGAGGTCGTCTCGGTCGGCGACGAGGTCGAGGCCCTGGTCCTCCAGAAGGAGGACAAGGAAGGCCGCCTGATCCTGTCCAAGAAGCGCGCCCAGTACGAGCGCGCCTGGGGCACCATCGAGCAGGTCAAGGAGGAGGACGGCGTCGTCGAGGGCACCGTCATCGAGGTCGTCAAGGGCGGCCTCATCCTCGACATCGGCCTGCGCGGCTTCCTGCCGGCCTCCCTCGTGGAGATGCGTCGCGTCCGCGACCTGCAGCCCTACGTCGGCCAGACCCTCGAGGCCAAGATCATCGAGCTCGACAAGAACCGCAACAACGTGGTCCTGTCCCGCCGTGCCTGGCTCGAGCAGACCCAGTCGGAGGTCCGCCACGGCTTCCTGACCCAGCTGCAGAAGGGTCAGATCCGCAAGGGCGTCGTCTCCTCGATCGTCAACTTCGGTGCGTTCGTGGACCTCGGCGGCGTCGACGGCCTGGTGCACGTCTCGGAGCTGTCCTGGAAGCACATCGACCACCCCTCCGAGGTCGTGGCCGTGGGCGACGAGGTCACCGTCGAGGTGCTCGACGTCGACATGGACCGCGAGCGTGTCTCCCTGTCGCTCAAGGCGACGCAGGAGGACCCGTGGCAGCACTTCGCCCGGACCCACCAGATCGGTCAGATCGTGCCCGGCAAGGTCACCAAGCTGGTGCCCTTCGGCTCGTTCGTCCGCGTCGAGGAGGGCATCGAGGGCCTGGTGCACATCTCCGAGCTCGCCGAGCGTCACGTCGAGATCCCCGAGCAGGTCGTCCAGGTCAACGACGACGTCATGGTCAAGATCATCGACATCGACCTCGAGCGTCGTCGCATCTCGCTGTCGCTCAAGCAGGCCAACGAGACCGCCGCGGCCGCCGACGTGGAGGAGTTCGACCCGACCCTCTACGGCATGACCGCGACCTACGACGAGCAGGGCAACTACGTCTACCCCGAGGGCTTCGACCCCGAGACGGGCGAGTGGCTCGAGGGCTTCGACGAGCAGCGCGCGGTCTGGGAGGAGCAGTACGCCAAGGCGCACGCTCGCTGGGAGGCCCACGTCAAGCAGCAGGCCGAGGCCAAGGTGGCCGAGGTCGAGGCCGGCGAGGCCACGTCGTACTCCTCGGGCTCGACCGAGGACGAGACGGAGTCCGAGGGCGGTTCGCTGGCCTCCGACGAGGCGCTCCAGGCCCTGCGCGAGAAGCTCACCGGCGGCGCGAGCTGATCTGCAGCACCCCGTAGCACCCGCACCACGCAGCACCCCGCACGACGCCCGAGGGCCCGGTCACCGAGAGGTGGCCGGGCCCTCGTGGCGTCGGCGGGCGGGGCTGGTACTTTGCCGCCCATGATGGTCTCCCACGAGGCGCGCGTGCTCTTCGTCCACGTGCAGAAGACCGGCGGGTCGACCATCGACTCGATGCTCCAGGCGGTGCTGCCCGACGTCGCCTACGTGCGCGACCTGCCGCAGGGCCGCCACGCCCAGCTGGGTCCGGCGCTCAGGCAGCACCCCGAGCTCGCCGACTACTGGATCTTCGGCTTCGTGCGCAACCCGTGGGCCCGGCTGCTGTCGTGGCACTCCATGATCAAGCGCAACGAGCGGTACGTAGCCGAGGGCAACGCCAAGGCCGCCGAGCGGCTCGCGGGCAACCGGCTGTGGCGCCTGGTGCAGGAGCGCTACCCCGACTTCGAGTCCTTCGTGATGGAGGGACTCGACCGGCAGGGGCAGCTCAACAGCCCCCAGATCGCCTACCTGCGCACCAAGCAGCGCACGGCCGACTTCATCGGTCGCCAGGAGAGCTTCGAGGCCGACCTGCGCACCGTGCTCGACCGTCTCGGCGCCGAGTGGCCCACCGAGATCCCGCGGTTGAACTCCGGCACCCCCACCGACTACCGCGAGCGCTACACCGACGCGATGCGCGACAAGGTCGCCGAGGTCTTCGCCCGCGACCTCAAGCGCTTCGGCTACGAGTTCTGAGGTGCGCGTCGGACTGACCGGGGGCGTGGCCTCGGGCAAGAGCACGGTCTCCGGCCTGCTGCGCGAGCTGGGCGCCGTCGTCATCGACGCCGACCAGCTCGCCCGCGAGGTGGTCGAGCGGGGCACCCCGGGGCTGGCCCGGGTGGTCGAGGAGTTCGGCGAGGGAGTGCTGACCCCCGAGGGCGACCTCGACCGGCCGGCGATGGGGCGGCTGGTGTTCGGCGACGAGCAGGCGCGGCGTCGTCTCGAGGCGATCGTGCACCCGCTGGTCTTCGAGCGCTACGCCGAGGCCGAGGCGGCCGCGGGGCCCGACGACCTGGTCGTCCACGACATCCCGCTGCTGGTGGAGTCGGGGCGCGCCGGCGACTTCGACGCCGTGGTCGTCGTCGACGCCCCGCGTGAGCTCCAGCTCGAGCGCATGGTCGGCGACCGCGGCTGGACCCGGGAGGACGCCGAGTCGCGCATCGCCGCCCAGGCCACCCGCGAGCAGCGGCGCGCGGTGGCGACGTACGTCGTGGACAACACCGGCTCGCTGGAGGACCTGCGCGCCCGGGTGGCCGAGGTGCACGCGCGTCTGGTCGCCGGGTGAGACGCCGCGCTGCGGGGACGCGGCGGGCGCGGCGGTAGCCTCGCAGGTCGACGACGAGGAGGTCGACATGGTGGCGAGCCGATCGGCGCGCGAGCGCAAGGCCAGCGCGGAGGGTGGTGCCCTGGCGCTGGTGAGGATCGAGGTGGGAGCCGACGAGGCCTTCGTCTACAAGATCAGCTGCGTGCGCTGCTCGACCACGACGGCCAAGGGCACCCGGGCCTGGTGGACCTTCCGTCCCGGCGAGGACAACGGCTACCTCGCGGCCATGGACCGCTGGACCTTCCACCTCACCGAGCGTCACCCCGAGGTCGAGGCGCCCTGCCTGGCCTACCTGGAGGCCGCGCAGCAGCGGCTCCAGGAGCGTCGCGCCGCCCGCGGCGGCTCGTAGCGGGCCCGCGGCACCTCCGGGACGCACGAGAGCCCCCGCCCGAGGGGCGGGGGCTCTCGTCGGTCGTGCGTGCGGTCAGGCGGCCGAGCCGGCGGCCAGGTCGGGGTCGGCGAAGCGGCGCAGCTTCTGCAGCGCCTCCCGCTCCAGCTGGCGGACCCGCTCGGCGGAGATGCCGTGCTTGGCGCCGATGTCGGCCAGCTTGTGCTGGCGTCCGTCGGTGAGGCCGTAGCGCGAGCGGATGATGTCGGCGGCCCGGTCGTCCAGGTGCCCGACGAGGGCGTTGAGACGGTCGCGCGACTCGGTGTCGAGGACGGTCAGGTCGGGACCGGGGGAGGTCTCCTGGGCCATCAGGTCACCGAGGCTGGTGTCGCCGTCCTCGTCGACGGGGGTGTCGAGGCTGACGTGCTCGCGGCCCCACGACATGAGGTCGAGCACGCGGTCGACGTCCATGCCGAGCTCGGCGGCGATCTCGGCCGGCTCGGGGTCACGACCCAGCTGGCGCTCCAGGGTCCGGCGCGCGCCGCCGACCTGGTTGAGCTCCTCCACGACGTGCACGGGCAGGCGCACGACGCGCGCCTGCTGCGCGATGCCGCGGGTGATGGCCTGGCGCACCCACCACGTGGCGTAGGTCGAGAACTTGTAGCCCTTGGTGTAGTCGAACTTCTCGACCGCCCGGATGAGGCCGGTGTTGCCCTCCTGGATCAGGTCGAGCATCGGCATCTGGGCCCGGCCGTACTTGCGGGCGATCGACACGACGAGACGCAGGTTGGCGGTGATGAAGGTGTCCACTGCCTTGCGGCCCTCCTCGGCCAGCCACTCCAGCTCCTCGGCGTTGGCCGAGAGGGGGGCGCCGCCCTTGCGACGGCCGATGCGGCCCTGAGCGAGGAGGTGCTCGGCCATCAACCCCGCCTCGATCGTCTTCGACAGCTCCACCTCCGTGGCGGCGTCGAGGAGCGCGTTCCGGGCGATCTCGTCGAGGTAGAGGCCCACGCTGTCGCGGCCCTCGATCTCTCGGGTGGTCGATGTGGCCCGGGTGCGGGTGGCGGTGCTGCCGGTGCTGCTAGCCATCGGGACCCTCTCCTTCTGCTCGTGGGCGCAGTCGGTGCGTCTCACGTCGTGTTCAACGCCCACCGTGGCCGGAGGATTCCGGTCCTTCGCGGTGGGCCTTCACCCAGCACGACGCTCGGCGACCACCGAGAGTTGCGTGACCAGTCAACTCTCAGCCACTTCTCAGAACCTCACCCCCAAGGACCGGTCGGCCGCCGGTCCGGGCGCCGTCCGGCGGCCCACCGCGCCCGGACGGCGCCCCTCACCCGCTCACCGGGGTGTGGTGCCGGCCAGCCCCATCCGGTCCAGGATCCACGCCAGGGTGAAGGCCCGGTCGTGCCACGACTTGTAGCGCCCGGAGACCCCGCCGTGGCCCCCGGCCATCTCGGTGCGCAGCAGCACGTGGGGGCGGGAGTCGGGCCCGGTGGCCCGCAGCTTGGCCACCCACTTGGCGGGCTCGACGTAGAGCACCCGGGTGTCGTGCAGCGAGGTCTCGGCGAGGATCGGGGGGTAGGCCTGGTCGCCCACGTTGTCGTAGGGCGCGTAGGAGGCCATGTAGGCGTAGACCTCCGGGTCGGCCTCGGGGTTGCCCCACTCGTCGTACTCGGTGACCGTCAGCGGCAGGGTGGCGTCGAGCATCGTGGTGAGGGCGTCGACGAAGGGCACGCCCGCGACGATGCCGCCGAAGAGCTCGGGGGCCTGGTTGGCCACGGCGCCCATGAGCATGCCGCCGGCGCTGGCACCCTCCGCGACCAGGGTGTCGGGGGTGGCCCAGCCGGTGTCGACCAGGTGGCGGGCGCAGGCCACGAAGTCGGAGAAGGTGTTCTTCTTCCTGGTCGTCTTGCCCTGGTCGTACCACCGCCGGCCCATCTCGCCGCCGCCGCGCACGTGGGCGATGGCGAAGGCCGCGCCCCGGTCCAGCAGCGAGAGGCGCGCCACCGAGAAGTAGGGGTCGATGGAGGCCTCGTAGGAGCCGTAGCCGTAGAGCAGGGTCGGCACCGGTCGGGTGCCGCCGCCGTCGTCCTCACGCGCGCCGATGCGGCACACGACCGAGATCGGCACCTGCTCGCCGTCGTCGGCGGTGGCCCACAGCCGGTGCTCCTCGTAGTCGGCGGGGTCGTAGCCGCCGAGCACCGGGGTACGGCGCAGCAGGGTGAGCTCGCGGGTGCGCACGTCGTAGTCGTAGACCGACGACGGCACGGCCAGGGTGGTGTAGCCGATGCGCACGACCGGCTGGGCGAAGCCGGGGTTGCCGCCCGAGCCGACGGTGTAGACCGGCTCGTCGAACTCCACGAGGTAGTCCTCGCCCACGCCCCCGGGGCCGAGCTCGAGGATGCGCAGCTGGGTCAGGCCGTTGCTGCGCTGGTGGACCACGAGGTGGCCGGCGAAGGCGTCGACGTCCTCCAGGCGCACGCTCGGGTCGTGGGCGATGAGCGGGGTCCAGCCGCTGGCGGGCGTCGGGGCCAGGGGCGCGGTGGCCAGCTCGAAGTCGGGGCCGGTGGCGTTGTGGGTGACCAGGAAGAGGTCCTCACCGGCGATGACGGCGTGGTCGAGGGAGTACTCCACGTCCTCGACGCGCTCGGCGAAGACCTGCCAGGCGGCCTCGGGCGTGCCGGGCTCGGCGTGGGTGTCGAGGTAGCGGTACTCGCTGGTGGTCTTCGAGCCCACCGCGACCACCAGGAAGCGCTCGGAGCGGGTGCGCCCGACCCCGGTGAAGAAGCGCCCGTCGGTCTCGTGGTGGACCAGCTCGTCGTCGGCCTGGGCCGTGCCGAGGCGGTGGCGCCACACCTTGTCGGGGCGCCAGGACTCGTCGACGGTGGAGTAGAGGCAGTCGACGCCGTTGGGGTGCCAGGTCACCCCGCCCATGACACCGGTCAGCTCGTCGTCGAGCAGGTCGCCGGTCGTGAGGTCCTTGAAGCGCACCGTGTAGCGCTCGTCGCCGACGGTGTCGACGGCGTAGCCGAGCAGGCGCCCGTCGAGGCTGACGGCCGAGCCGCCGAGGGAGAAGAACTCGTGGCCCTCCGCGAGCGCGTTGAGGTCGAGCAGCACCTCCTCGCCGGGCAGGGCCGGCTCGTCGGGGGCGCAGTCCTCGGCCGGCTGCGGCGGCGTCCAGTCGTCGGGGTCGGTGACCGGCACGCGGCAGCTCGCGCCGTACTCACGGCCCTCGAAGGAGCGGGCGTAGTACCAGTGACCCCGGTTGCGGGTGGGCACCGACAGGTCGGTCTCGCGGGTGCGCGCCTTGATCTCGTCGAAGACCTGCTGCCGCAGGTCGCCCAGGTGGGCCGTGCGCGCCCGGGTCCAGGCGTTCTCCGCCTCGAGGTAGCCGGTGACGTCGTCGGACTCCTTCTCCCGCAGCCACTCGTAGTCGTCGGTGCGCGTGAGCCCGTGGATCTCGCGGCTGGTGGGGCGTCGGTCGGCCACCGGCGGGGCCGAGGGGGCCGCCGGGGCCTCGGCGTCGGGGGTGGCGGTGCCGGACGGTGCGGCGGAGGACTCAGACATGCAGCCGACCCTAGCCAGCGCTCCGGCGGCGCGACCGGCCACGGGTCGGTAGCGTCGCGACGTGCCCGTGGACCTGAACGCCGACCTCGGCGAGGAGATCACCGACGACGCCGCGCTGCTGGGCGTCGTGACCAGCGCCAACGTCGCCTGCGGCTACCACGCCGGCTCCGCCGCGATCATGCGCGCCGTGTGCGAGCAGGCCGTGGCCGCCGGGGTGGCGGTGGGGGCCCAGGTGTCGTACGACGACCGGGCCCGCTTCGGGCGCGTGGCCCTCGACGTCGAGCCCGACGTGCTGCGCGAGCAGGTCGCCGACCAGGTGGGGCTGCTGGCGGGGGTCGCTCGGGCCGCCGGCACCCGGGTCACCTACGTCAAGCCCCACGGCGCGCTCTACCACCGCACCCTCGACGACGCCGCACAGGCCGCGGCGGTGCTGGCGGGGTCGGTCACCGACGACGGGGCCCTGCCCGTGCTCGGCATGCCCGGGGTGCTGCTCGACCTCGCGCGCGACGGCGGGCGGCGCACCGTGCTCGAGGGCTTCCCCGACCGCGGCTACACCCCCGCCGGGCGGCTGGTGCCGCGCTCCGAGCCGGGGGCGGTGCTCGACGACGACGCCCTCGTGGCGGCGCGGGCGGTCACGCTCGCGACCCGGGGGAGCGGCGCGCTCGTGGGGCGGCCGGTCGCACGCGGGGTGGAGTCGGTGTGCGTGCACGGGGACCACCCCGGGGCGGTCGAGCGGGCCCGGCGGGTCCGTGCGGCCCTGGAGGCGGCAGGTCTCGTCCTGCGACCCTTCGCCCCGCCGGGCGCCGTCGAGGGGCGGACCGGGTGAGCCGGCGGGGCGACGGGCGGGGAGACGGGCGGGGACACGGCGCGGCGGGGGGCTCCGCCACCGAGGGTGCGGTCGGCGACGGAGTGCTCGGTGACCCCGGGAGCGACCTCGTGGGTGCGCGCCGGGTGCTGCCCTACGGCCCGCACGCCCTCCTCGTGGAGGTGGGCGGCGCCGGTGCCGCAGCCGCGCTGGCCTCGTGGCTGCGGGCGCTGCGCCTGCCCGTGGCCGACGTGGTGCCGGCCGCTGCCACCGTGCTCGTCGACGGGCTGGCCGACGCCGCCGCCCACGCCGCGGTGCGCGACGCGGTCGCGCGCTGGCGCCCCACGGGCCGGGCGACCGACGGGCCGCTCGTGGTCCTTGAGGTCGACTACGACGGCGAGGACCTCGCCGACGTCGCCGCCCTGTGGGGCTGCTCGGTGCAGGAGGCGGTCGCGCGCCACTCAGCCCTCGAGCTCACGGCCGCCTTCTGCGGCTTCGCCCCGGGCTTCTCCTACCTCGTCGGGCTACCCGCCGAGCTCGCGGTGCCGCGCCTGGCCACCCCCCGCACCCGGGTGCCGGCCGGGTCGGTGGCGCTGGCCGACCGCTGGTGCGGGGTCTACCCCACCGCCTCGCCGGGCGGCTGGCGGCTGATCGGTCGCACCGACGCCGTGCTGTGGGACCCCGACCGGCTCGACCCGGGCCCGGCGCTGCTGGCCCCGGGCACGCGGGTGAGGTTCGTGGCGCGGTGAGGGGTGGGGCGGTCGGCGTGGGTCCGGGGTGGACGTCATGCGAGTGGTGGATGCGCATCCACCTTCCGCATGACGTCTGCTGGCATGACCTCTCCTGCCACGACGTCCCCGGGCACGCGGGTGGGCTTCGTGGCGCGGTGAGGGGTGGCGCGGTGGGCGTGGGTCCGGGGTGGACGTCATGCGAGTGGTGGATGCGCATCCACCTTCCGCATGACGTCTGCTGGCATGACCTCTCCTGGCACGACGTCCCCGGGCACGCGGGTGGGCTTCGTGGCGCGGTGAGGGGTGGCGCGGTGGGCGTGGGTCCGGGGTGGACGTCATGCCAATCGTGGATGCGCATCCACCCTTCGCATGACACTCCGGGGTGCGACGTCCCCGGGCGTCGCGGCCGCAGCGGGTGCGCGTGACCGGGGACGTCACGCGGTCGGCGGCCGGGGGTCCTGCGGGTCACGTGGAGGTGCTCGACCCCGGGCCGCTGACCCTGGTGCAGGACCGCGGCCGTCCCGGGCACGCCCATCTCGGGGTGCCGCGCGCCGGGGCCCTCGACCCCGCGGCCGCCGCGCTCGCCGGGCGACTGGTGGGCAACGGGCCCGACGACGCCGTGCTCGAGGTGCTGCTCGGCGGTCTGGTGCTGCGGTGGGGCCCGGTCGGGGCGTGGGTGGCCGTCACCGGCGCCCCCGTCACAGTCTCGGTCGACGGCCGCGCCCGGTCGACCGGCCGCGCGGAGTGGGTGCCGGCGGGCGCGACGCTGCGCCTGGGCCCGCCGCCGGTCGGGCTGCGCTCGTGGGTGGCCGTCGCCGGCGGGATCGCGACCGACCCCGTGCTCGGCTCACGCTCGCGCGACACCCTGGCCGGGGTCGGTCCGGCCCCGCTGGCGCCCGGCGACGTGCTGCCGCTCGGCCCGCGGCAGGCCCCTCCGGCCCCGGTGGTGGTGCCGCCCGGTCCGGCGTACGACGGGGCGCTGGGGGTCTCCGAGGGGCCGCGGGCCGACTGGCTCGGCCGCGCGGGGTGGGAGCGGCTGCTGGCCACGCCGTGGCGGGTCGGCGGTGGCTCCGACCGGGTGGGGCTGCGGCTGGAGGGCGAGCCGCTCGCGCGGGCGCGCGAGGGCGAGCTGGCCAGCGAGGGGGTGGTGCTCGGTGCGGTGCAGCTGCCTCCCGACGGCCGGCCGGTGGTGTTCCTGGCCGACCACCCGACGACCGGCGGCTACCCGGTGGTCGCCGTGGTGGTGGCCGAGCACGTGGCCCGCTGCGCCCAGCTCAGGCCCGGGGACCCGGTGCGTCTGGTGGCGCGCTGAGGCCGCCGGCCTCATCGCCGGCCTCATCGCCGGTGTCCTCCCGGTCCTCCCGGTCCTCCCGGTCCTCCCCGTCGTCACGCGTGCTGTCGGCGGCACCCTCGCCCGCGACGTCGGTGCTCCCGTCCGCGTCGGTCGCCGTGTCGCGCCCGGCGGGTCCCACGGGCTCGGCGGGCGCGGCGGGCTCGGGCGGCAGCCAGGCGTGCAGCTGCGGGTCGTCGGCGGCGTAGGAGCGCACCGGGCCGGCGGGGGTCTCGGCGGTCTCGAAGCGCACGGTGACGACGCCGCGCCCCGAGCCCCACACCCAGCCGCGGCCCATCTCGTCGTGCTCGACGTCGAGCCCCGGCGGCCAGGTCTCGCGGCGCCGCATGGTCGGCAGGTCGACGGGCACCTCGGGCTCGGGCTCGGCGTCGGTGCCACCGAAGAGGTCCTCCTGCACCCAGTCGGCCAGTCCGGAGACGCCGACCCCGAGCAGGCGCACGCCGCCGCTGAGGTCGGCGCTGGCGAGCAGGTCGCCGAGCAGGGAGCGGGCGACCCGGGCGATGGTGCCGGCGGTGTCGGTGGGGGACGGCAGGGTGCTCGAGCGGTTGACCGTGGTGAAGTCGTGAAGCCGCACCTTGATCGTGATCGTGCGACCCGACAGCCCGTGCTTGACCAGCCGCGCGGCCACCTCGCCGGCCTGGCGGGTGAGCAGCCCCTCCATCAGCCGGCGGTCGGTGAGGTCGGTGTCGTAGGTGCCCTCGACGCTGACCGACTTGGCCTCGCGCTCCGCGACCACGGGGCGGTCGTCGAGGGCCCTGGCCAGGTGCCACAGGCCGGTGCCGTGGGAGCGGCCCACGATCCGCACGAGCTCCTCGGCGCTGACCGCCTCGAGGTCGGCGACGGTGACGATGCCGGCGCGGCGCAGCCGCTCCGCCGTGGCCGGCCCGACGCCCGGGATCACCGTGGCCTTCATCGGGCGCAGCAGCTCCTGCTCGGTGCCGGGCGCCACCACCGTCAGCCCGTCGGGCTTGTCGAGGTCGCTGGCGACCTTGGCGATGAACTTGCTGGTGCCCAGACCCACCGAGGCCGTCAGACCGCCGGTCGCCGCCGAGACCTCCCGGCGCAGCCGCTGGGCGAAGGCGGTGACGGTGGGCGTCTCGAGGTCGGGCAGGTCGGCGCGCTCGAGGTCGACGAAGGCCTCGTCGAGCGAGAGCGGCTCCACCAGCGGGGACACCGCGCGCAGCAGGCCCATGACCACGCCGCTGGCCTCGCGGTAGGCGTGGAAGCGCCCGGTGAGGAAGGCGGCGTGCGGGCACCGCGAACGCGCCTCGCGAGTCGACATCGCCGAGTGCACCCCGAAGACCCGGGCCTCGTAGGACGCGGTCGACACCACGCCCCGGCCGCCGACGCCGCCGACCACGACGGGCTTGCCGCGCAGGGACGGCTTGTCGCGCTGCTCGACCGAGGCGAAGAAGGCGTCGAGGTCCAGGTGGAGGACCGAGGCCTGGGCACGCACGTCGGCAACGTACCCGCCGGCCCCGTCCTCACCCGCGACGACACGGGAGCAGGGGCACCGCGCCGGCCGCCGCTCTTGCGCCCCGGCGCGCCCGGGCCCCGAGCGCTCCCTCCCCGGAGGCGGCCCCCGGTCGGGGATCCCGCACCGAGGACCACGAGTCGTCCACCGCGACCCGTGCGCCCAACCCTCTCCACAGGCCTCGCGGTGCGCCCGGCGCGTGCGGCTGCGGCGGGGGAGCGTCGTGCCATGACCACGACTCCCGGTGCCCCCGGCTCCCCCCGCCCCGTCCCGTCCACACCGCGCGCCCCGGCCGCCACGGCCCCGCTGGTCGCCCGCACCCCCGAGGACGTCCTCGCCATGGTGCCGGCGGTGCTCGGCTTCACCCCGACGCAGTCGGTCGCCATGCTCACGCTCGGGGCCGCGCGGGCCTTCCACGCGCGCGTCGACCTGCCCACCGCGGCCCAGCTGGCCCAGGAGCCGGACGGCCTGACCGAGATGGTCGACCTGCTCCGGCAGCCGTGCGTGCGCCACCGGGTGCGTGCCGTGCTGCTGGTCGTCTTCAGCGACGACGAGCACACCGCGCTCGCCGCGCGTCGCGCCCTCGTGCCGGCCTTTCGGGGGAGCGGCATGGAGGTGGTCGACGTGCTGCGCGCCGACGGCCGCCGCTGGTGGCCGATGCTGCGCCGTCACCCGGGAGCGCCGCCCTGGGGAGTGCCGTACGACGTCAGCGAGCACCCGTTCGTGGCGCAGACCGTGCTCGCGGGCAAGGTCACCCACCCCACCCGCGAGGACCTCGACCGCTCCCTCGACCCCGGCCCGGCCGAGGTCGCGGCCCACGCCCGGGTCGCGTGCCTGGTGGCCCAGGGGCCGCTCGCCCCGCGGGGCGACACCCCGGCGGAGCTGGTCGAGGCGATGGCGCTGCGCGACCTGCTGCTCGACCACCACGTCGACGGCACGCTGCCCGACCCCGAGGAGGTCGCCCGGCTGCTGCTCGCGCTGCGCAGCCCGCGGCTGCGCGACCTGACCTGCGCGCTGGTCGAGCGCCGCGAGGCCGCCGCATGGGCCGAGCTGTGGCGCGGGGTCCTGCGGCTCACGCCGCCCGAGCTCGTCGTCGGTCCCGCCACCGTCACCGCGTTCTGCGCCTGGCTCGCGGGGGAGGGGGCGCTGGCCTGGTGCGCCCTCGACCGTGCGCTGGCCGTCGACCCCGACCACTCCTTCGCCGGTCTGGTCGGCGGGCTGCTGACGGCCGCGGTGCCGCCGGCGGCGTGGGACGCGCCGGGCGGCCCGGGCCGCTCCGACCTGGTCGCCCTCCTCGAGGAGATCGAGGAGCTCGAGGAGCTCGACCGACGAGGGGAGCTCGACGACGACCCCGACGCGGGCCGCGACCACGGCTGGTAGGACGGGACCGGCCGCAGGCGGCCGGAGCCGTGGTCCCCTGCGCCATCCGCGTCATCCCGGCGACGCGCGCGGCTGCGGGCGGACGACGTGGGCGGGTGCCGTCGGCGGGGTGACGTCAGCGGGGTGAGGCGGCCGGCCGCCGGGGGCCCTAGGGTCGCGGCATGGGCGAAGAGGTGGAGGCGCAGGAGTTCTCGCGCGCAGACCGGACCAGGCACCGCGAGAAGGTGCGCCGCTGCCTCGACGTGTTCGCACGCATGCTGCGCGAGGCGCGCTTCGACACCGACGACCCGATGACCGGGCTCGAGGTCGAGCTCAACCTCGTCGACGACCGCGGCGACCCGGCGCTGAAGAACGCCGAGGCCCTCGAGGCGATCGCCGACCCCGACTTCCAGACCGAGCTGGGCCAGTTCAACATCGAGATCAACGTGCCCCCGGCCCGGCTGCGCGAGGGCGGGCTGCGCACCTTCGAGGACACCCTGCGCACCAGCCTCAACGAGGCCGAGCGCCGCTCCTCGCAGGTGGGGGCCCACCTGGTGATGATCGGCATCCTGCCCACCCTGGCCGAGGGCCACATGGGCATGCACAGCATCAGCTCCAACCCCCGCTACCGCCTGCTCAGCGACCAGATCCTCCACGCCCGCGGCGAGGACCTGACCATCGAGATCGCCGGGGCCACCGAGCGGCTCGACACCACCTCCGACTCGATCCTCCCGGAGGCGGCCTGCACCTCCACGCAGTTCCACGTGCAGACCTCGCCCGACCAGTTCGCGGCCTACTGGAACGCCTCGCAGGCCATCGCCGGCGTGCAGGTGGCGACCGCGGCCAACGCGCCCTACCTGCTGGGCAAGGAGCTGTGGCGCGAGACCCGCATCCCCCTCTTCGAGCAGGCCACCGACACCCGCAGCGAGGAGCTCAAGGCCCAGGGGGTGCGCCCGCGCGTGTGGTTCGGCGAGCGGTGGATCACCACGGTCTTCGACCTCTTCGAGGAGAACGTCCGCTACTTCCCGGCCCTGCTCCCCGTCACCGAGGAGGAGGACCCGCTCGAGGTGCTCGAGGCCGGCGGCACCCCCGCCCTCGCCGAGCTGCGGCTGCACAACGGCACCATCTACCGGTGGAACCGTCCGGTCTACGACGTCGCCGACGGGGTGCCGCACCTGCGCGTCGAGAACCGGCTGCTCGCGGCCGGGCCCACCGTCGCCGACACCGTCGCCAATGCCGCCTTCTACTTCGGTCTCGTGCGCGCCCTCGCCGAGAGCGAGCGGCCGCTGTGGTCGCAGATGTCGTTCAGCGCCGCGGAGGAGAACTTCCACGCCGCCGCCCAGCAGGGCATCGATGCCCAGATCTACTGGCCCGGCGTCGGACAGGTGCAGGCCACCGAGCTCGTGCTGCGCCGGCTGCTCCCGCTGGCCCACCAGGGCCTCGAGGCGTGGGGGGTGGAGGCCGCCGACCGCGACCGCTTCCTCGGGATCATCGAGCAGCGCTGCCTGACCGGCGTCAACGGCGCGCAGTGGTTCGCGGCGCGCATGGCCGAGCGCGCGGGGGAGGACCGCTACGACGCGCTGCGCGCGGTGCTCCTCGACTACACCGAGCGGATGCACACCAACGAGCCGGTGCACACCTGGACCTGAGCGCGGCCCGGTCGGGTGTCGCGCCGCCCGTGCCTCACCGCACCCGCAGGCGCCGCCAGCTCCGCCCCACCCCACTGCGGGGGTCGCGCCAGGCGGTGCGGCTGACCACCACCATCACCAGCGGCAGCTCCGCCTCCGCGTAGGCCGCCCGGGCCGCGGCCAGCCACGCGAGGTCGACGTCCTGGAGGGCGAGGTCGCCCAGCCGCACCAGCCACACCACCGGCGCCGTGGGGGCCGTGGGGGCCGTGGGCGCCGCCTCGCCCCGGCCGTGCCGCGTCCGGCCCGCCGCGGCCATGAGGTCCGCGCGGCGCACCATGGCCGCCACCACGTCGGAGCGCAGCGCCGGGTCGAGGTCGGGGTCGTCGGTCCGCGGCACGAAGAGCGCGGTCGGCCCGCCCGGCACGCCCACGTGCAGGACGGGTGGGCGCACCCGGGTCGGGCCCGAGAGCGCCACGTCGAGCACGGCGCGTCGCAGCAGGGCCTCCAGCCCGGGCGCGAGCGGCTCGGTGAGACCGCACGCGTCGCCGGGGCCGAGGGCGCGACGTACGGGTGGGTGGGGCACCGCCCTAGGGTGCCCGCCGGGATCCCCCGGCGCGCCTCGTCGTCCACAGGCTCCCGGAGCGCGCGCGGATCGGTTAAGTTGCCCGGAGACGATCGACCCGACGACGAGTCGGTCGAGCCGACGACGAAGGAGTGCCGATGGGGACCGTGGTGGTCGGATACGTGGCGAAGGCCGAGGGCGAGGCCGCCCTCGACAAGGCGATCGAGGAGGCCACGCTGCGCGGCAAGAAGCTCGTGGTGGTCAACTCCCACCGCGGCGGCGCCGAGTTCGACGAGCACGCCTCCACCAAGGCCGAGGCCGACATGGACGCCGTGCGCGCGCGCCTGGAGGCCTCCGGCGTGGAGTTCGACCTGCGCCAGCTGGTGCGCGGGTTCGAGCCCGCCGAGGACCTCATCAGCATCGCCGAGGCCAACGACGCCGAGCTGCTGGTCATCGGCCTGCGCCGCCGCTCGCCCGTGGGCAAGCTGATCCTGGGCAGCAACGCCCAGCGGATCCTGCTCGACGCCCACTGCCCGGTGCTCGCGGTCAAGGCCGACTGAGCCCGCTCCCCGCCGGCGCGGCTGGCCCGTCGCGGGGCCCTGGGACAGGATGGCGCCATGGCCATCCACATCACCGGCGACGACGCCGCCGACCAGGTGCTCTCCGACGACCCCTTCGCGCTGCTCGTGGGCATGATGCTCGACCAGCAGTACCCGATGGAGCACGCCTTCCGTGGCCCGGCGAAGGTCCTGGAGCGCCTCGGCAGCCTCGACCCGGCGCGCATCGCCGCGGCCGACCCGGAGGAGTTCGCGGCGCTGTGCGCCCAGCCGCCGGCCATCCACCGCTTCCCCGGGTCCATGGCCTCGCGGCTGCAGGAGCTGGCCCGCATCGTCGAGGACACCTACGACGGCCACGCCGAGCGGCTGTGGACCGAGGCCGCCGACGGACGCGACTTCCTCCAGCGGATGACCGCCCTGCCGGGCTTCGGCAAGCAGAAGGCGCAGATCTTCGTCGCACTCGTGGCCAAGCAGCTCGACGTGCGCCCCGAGGGGTGGGAGAAGGTCGTGGGCGACTACGCCCACGAGGGCTACCGCTCCGTCGCCGACGTCGTCGACCCCGCCTCGCTGCAGAAGGTGCGCGAGCACAAGAAGGAGATGAAGGCCGCGGCCAAGGCGAAGGCCGGCGGCTGACGGCCCTGACCCGCGGTCTGAGAGCCCCGTTCACCTCCCGGCCACCCGCCGGTCGTCGTGCCGTACGCCGCCCCGGGCCGACCCGCCCGGGGCGCTCCGGGCCCGGCCGGATGCGGTGTGCTCAGGGCCCCCGTGGCAGAATGACAGCGCGGCTCTTGACGACACCGGGCCTCGCCGCGCCCCCACGCCAGTTGACGAGAGGTGTTCGTGTCCTCGAACGCACGCAAGATCCCTGCCGAGGTGCTCGCCCACCCGGCTGTCGCGTCCCTCATCGAGCAGGGCACCCCCTCCGGGAGCGTCAGTCCTGAGGAGGTGCGCCGGGCCAGCGAGGACGCAGCGGTCGAGCCGCGCCACCTCAAGGCGCTGCTGGCCCACCTCAGCGAGATGGGTATCTCGGTGAACGTGCCGGCCGCCTCGCTGCGCGCCGTCGCCGCCACGTCGACCCGCAAGACCACCACCGCCAAGACGGCCAAGAAGGCGCCGGCCAAGGCCGCCGCCACCAAGGCCGCTCCGGCCAAGGCCGCCGCCACCAAGACGGCGGCCAAGACCACCGCCGCCAAGACGACCGCGGCCAAGACCGCCGCCGCGAAGAAGGCCGCCGCCGCCGAGGTGCCGGTCGTCACCGAGGAGCCGGTGCTCGGCCCCGACGGCAAGAAGATCCTGCCCGACGTGCCCGACGAGCAGTTCGAGAAGGACGTCAAGGCCGACCCGACGATCGTCGAGGACGAGAAGCAGGCCTCCTTCGTCGTCTCCGCCGCCGACGACACCGACGAGCCCGAGCAGCAGGTCATGGTCGCGGGCGCGACCGCCGACCCGGTGAAGGACTACCTCAAGCAGATCGGCAAGGTCCCGCTGCTCAACGCCGAGATGGAGGTCGAGCTGGCCAAGCGCATCGAGGCCGGCCTGTTCTCGGAGGAGAAGCTGGCCAAGGGCGGCAAGATCAGCGCCAAGCTCCTCGAGGAGCTGGAGTGGATCGCCGAGGACGGCCGTCGCGCCAAGAACCACCTCCTCGAGGCCAACCTGCGCCTCGTGGTCAGCCTGGCCAAGCGCTACACCGGCCGCGGCATGCTCTTCCTCGACCTGATCCAGGAGGGCAACCTCGGTCTGATCCGCGCGGTTGAGAAGTTCGACTACACCAAGGGCTACAAGTTCTCGACCTACGCCACCTGGTGGATCCGTCAGGCCATCACCCGCGCGATGGCCGACCAGGCCCGCACCATCCGCATCCCGGTGCACATGGTCGAGGTCATCAACAAGCTCGCCCGCGTCCAGCGCCAGATGCTCCAGGACCTGGGCCGCGAGCCCACGCCGGAGGAGCTGGCCAAGGAGCTCGACATGACCCCCGAGAAGGTCATCGAGGTCCAGAAGTACGGCCGCGAGCCGATCTCGCTGCACACGCCCCTGGGTGAGGACGGCGACTCGGAGTTCGGTGACCTCATCGAGGACTCCGAGGCCATCGTGCCCGCCGACGCGGTGTCCTTCACGCTGCTCCAGGAGCAGCTGCACGCCGTGCTCGACACGCTCTCCGAGCGTGAGGCCGGCGTGGTCTCGATGCGCTTCGGCCTCACCGACGGCCAGCCGAAGACCCTCGACGAGATCGGCAAGGTCTACGGCGTGACCCGCGAGCGGATCCGCCAGATCGAGTCGAAGACCATGTCGAAGCTGCGTCACCCCTCGCGCTCGCAGGTCCTGCGCGACTACCTCGACTGAGGTCCACCCCGGCGCACCGACGCCTCCCGGACGCCCCGTCCGCGCCACCCGGCGCAGGCGGGGCGTCCGACGTCGGGCTCCGCCGCCCGAACCACCGACCCCTCCGCCGGTGTTGCCCGGCGGTTCCTGGCGGGCCTCCGGCGCCGGTCGGGGGAGCGCTCAGGAATGCCGGGGGCGGGACCGGCCTTGGACCCCTGTGACCTCCCGGAGCACCCCGACCACCCCGACGACCTCCACCGCACCGACGGCGGCGGGGCGCGGTGGCCCCCGCGCCGGGGCGGCCGGCGTCGCCTTCGCCTTCCTGGTGGTGATGCTCGGCGCGACCCTCCCGACGCCCCTCTACCCGCTCTACGAGGCCGACCTCGGCTTCGGCCAGGCCACGGTGACCCTGGTGTTCGCGGCCTACGCCGTGGGGGTGCTCGCCGCGCTGCTGCTGCTGGGACGCGCCTCCGACGCGCTGGGACGCCGACGGCTGCTGCTGGTCGCCGTGGCGGTCTCGGCGCTCAGCACGCTGCTCTTCGCCACCACCCCCGACCTCTCGGGCCTCTACCTCGGGCGCGTGCTCTCCGGCCTCAGTGCCGGCATCGCCACGACCACGGGCACCGTCTACCTCGTCGAGCTCGCCCCCGAGGGCGGCCAGGCCCGCGCGTCGCTGCTGGCCACGGTGGTCAACATGACCGGCCTCGGCCTCGGCCCGCCGCTGGCCGGGCTGGTCTCCGAGCTGGCCCCGGCCCCGCTGGTCACGGCGTACGTCGTGCACCTCGGCCTGCTCGCGCTCGCGGTGCCGGCCCTGCTGCTGGCGCGCGAGGTGGTCGTGGCCCCGGGCGCCTCCCTGCGACCCGAGCGCCCGAGCGTGGCCGCCGAGGCCCGCGCGGTGTTCGTGCCGGCCTCGCTGGCCGCCTTCGCGGCCTTCGCCGCGCTCGGGCTGGTCACCGGCGCCACGGCCGGCATCCTCGGGCAGGTGCTCGGGGTGAGCGACCGGGCCGCGGTCGGGTTCGTCGTGCTGACCCTCTTCGCCGCCTCCGCCCTGGCCCAGGTGGGCCTGCGCGGCGTCGCGACCCGGACCGCCCTCACCTCCGGCTGCCTGGTGCTCGTGCTGGGCGCCGGGGTGCTGGCCGCGGCGCTGCTGGCCGAGTCGGTAGCCGTGCTGGTCGCGGCGCTGGCGGTGATCGGCGTCGGGCAGGCCCTGGCCTTCCGTGCCGGCACCGCGGCGATCACCGCCGCCGCACCGGCCGCCGAGCGCGCGCGCACGGTCACCAGCTTCTTCCTCGTGGCCTACCTCGCCATCTCCCTGCCCGTCGTGCTGCTCGGCGCGGCGTCGCTGCGCTGGGGGCTGCGCGAGGCCACCCTCGGCTTCGCCGGCGGGGTCGCCCTGATCGCGCTGGCCTCCTTCGTCGCCCAGCTCGTCGTCGAGGGCCGCGGCACCTCCGACCCCCGAGGCTGACGTCATGCGGGGGGTGGATGCGCTTCCACGGAGCGCATGACGTCCCGTGGTGCGGGGCGGGGGGTGGCTCGCGCACCGCGGCCGGTGCTGTGGCGTCATGCGGGGGGGTGGATGCGCATCCACGAAACGCATGACGTCCCGTGGTGCGCGCGGGGGCGGCTCGCGCGCGGGCGCCGAGGCTGACGTCATGCGGGGGGTGGATGCGCATCCACGCAGCGCATGACGTCCCGCAGGAGGCAGCGGTGCCCACGTCCGGGGCCGGCCCCGCCGACTCACCCACCCGAGGGGGTGCAGAAGTTGGGCCGGTGAGGTTGAGTGGGGCCAGAGGACGGTCGCAGCCAGGCCGCCCCAACACCGACCCGCGGTCGATCCGACCGGTCCGGACCAGGAGGGGGCCCGTTTCCGTCATGACCACCCACACCTCGCACCTCGCGCCACCCGAGCCGAGCCTGCAGACCCTCGCCGACGCCGACGTCCTCAGCGGACGCGACGCGGTGGCCGCGGCGGCGGCGTACGTCGCGGCCCAGGCGCTCGCCGACGGCCCGGTGGGCCGCGTCGGGCTGGAGCTGGAGCTGCACCTGGTCGACCTGGCGCGCCCCGCGGAGCGGGTCGCCTGGGCCGACGTGATGGCGCTGGTGGCCGCGATGCCCGCCATGCCGTCGGGCAGCTCGGTCACCCTCGAGCCCGGGGGACAGCTGGAGCTCTCCACCCCGCCCCACGCCGACGTCGTCAGCTCCGTGGCCGCGCTGCGGGCCGACCGCGACGTGCTGCGCGCAGCCCTGGCCGCCCGCGGCTACGCCGCCGTGCCGCTGGGCGCCGACCCCGTGCGCCCGCCGCGCCGGGTCAACCCCCACGCCCGCTACGACGCCATGGAGCGCCACTTCGCCGCGCGCTCCTGCGCCGGCGCCGGGCTGGCCATGATGACGGCCACCGCCGCCCTGCAGGTCAACCTCGACGCGGGTCCCGCCGCGGGCTGGTCTGACCGGCTCGCGCTGCTGCGCTCGCTCGTGCCGGTGCTGGTGGCGGCCTCGGCGGGCTCGCCGTACCTCGGTGGGCGCAGCTCGGGCTGGAGCTCGATGCGCCAGGAGACCTGGCAGGGCATCGACTCCGGGCGCAGCGACCCGGTCACCTCCGGCGAGCCGGGCGTGGCCTGGGCGCTCTACGCCCTCGACGCCCCCGTGATGCTGGTGCGCGAGGGTGCGGCGATGCGCGCGGTCACCGAGCGGGTCACCTTCGCGGCCTGGCTGCGCGACCCCGCGCTCATCGGTCGGCCGGCCACGCTCACCGACCTCGACTACCACCTGACCACGCTCTTCCCGCCGGTGCGCCCGCGTGGGTACGTCGAGATCCGCTGCGTCGACGCCCTGCCCGACCGCTGGTGGCCCGCGGTGGCCGCCCTGGTCGTCGGCCTCGTCGACGACCCCGTGGCCGCCGACCTCGCCGCGGAGCTGTGCGAGCCCGTGGCCGGTGCCTGGGAGCGCGCCGCCCGCGACGGCGTGACCGACCCCGACCTGCGCCGCGCCGTCGCCGGCTGCACCGACCTGGCCGCCCGCCGCGCCCCCGCGGGACTGCGCACCGAGCTCGAGGCCCTCGCGACGCTGGTCGCCGACGGCTCCTCGCCGGGCCAGGAGCTGCGCGCGGTCGCCGACACCCGGGGCCCGCTGGCCCTGCTCGAGGAGGAAGCCCGTGCCTGACCCCGCCGCCCGCACCACCCACGACGTCACCCCCGACGTCACTCCCGACCCCACTCCCGACCCGGCCCTCGGCGCCACTCCTGCCACCTCGCTCGACCTCCGCGAGCGCGCCGCGCGGGGCCTGGAGGCCTCGCGCGCGCGCACCCTGGGCCTCACCGACCTCGACGAGCCGGAGCTGACGGCGCAGCACAGCCCGCTGATGAGCCCGCTGGTCTGGGACCTCGCCCACATCGGGCAGCAGGAGGACCTCTGGCTGCTGCGCGGCGGGCGCACCGAGGCCCAGGGCCTCCTGCCCGCGCGCATCGAGAAGCTCTACGACGCCTTCGAGCACCCCCGTGCGACGCGCGTGGGCCTGCCGCTGCTCACGCCGCGCGAGGCGCGGTCCTACCTCGCCGACGTGCGCGGGCGCGTGCTCGACGGGCTCGAGGCCGCCGCCGTCGACGACGCCGAGGCGCTCTTCGCCTTCGCGATGGTCGAGCAGCACGAGCAGCAGCACGTCGAGACCATGCTCGCCACCCACCAGCTGCGCGACGGCACCCCGCTGCTGGGCGCGGGTGCGCCCCTGCCGCCGGGCCGCCCGCTGCCGGCCGACGCCGTGCCCGTGCCCGCCGGGCCCTTCGTGCTCGGCGTCGACGGCACCGCGGAGCCCGACTCCCTCGACAACGAGCGCCCGGCCCACGTGGTCGACCTGCCGGCCTTCTCGATCGCGCGGCGCCCGGTCACCAACGCCGAGTGGGCCGCGTTCATGGCCGCGGGGGGCTACGACGACCCCGCCTGGTGGTCCGAGCGCGGCTGGGCCCACCGGGTCGAGGCTGGCCTGGAGCGGCCGCAGTTCTGGTCGCCCGACGGCTCGCGGCGCCGCTTCGGCGTGGTCGAGGACGTGCCGCCCGACGAGCCCGTGCAGCACGTGTGCTTCTTCGAGGCCGAGGCCTACGCCGCCTGGGCCGGCGCCCGCCTGCCCACCGAGCAGGAGTGGGAGAAGGCCTGCGTCTGGGACCCCGCCCTGGGCCGGCGGCGCCGCTGGCCGTGGGGCGACAGCGAGTGGACCCCCGCCCTGGCCAACCTCGGCGGCGACGCGCTGCGCCCCGCCCCGGTCGGTGCCTACCCCGCCGGCGCCTCGGCCTACGGCGTGGAGCAGATGGTCGGCGAGGTCTGGGAGTGGACCACCTCGGGCTTCGAGCCCTGGCCGGGCTTCGCCCCGATGCTGTACGCCGACTACAGCGCCCCCTTCTTCGGCGGCGACTACCGCGTGCTGCGCGGCGGGTCGTGGGCCGTTGGCGGGGCGAGCATCCGCCCGTCCTTCCGCAACTGGGACCACCCGCAGCGGCGACAGATCTTCAGCGGCCTGCGACTGGCGTGGGACGGTGTGTAGGCACCTGGCGTGGCTGGGGGAGCCCCGGAGCGTGGCCGACCTCGTGCTCCGCCCGCCGCACGGCCTGCTCACCCAGTCCTACGCGCCGCGCCGCCAGGCCCGCGGCCTGATGAACGCCGACGGCTGGGGCGTCGGCTTCTTCGCCCCCGACCGGGGGGAGCCGGTGCGCTGGCGCTCCTCGCGCCCGCTGTGGGCCGACCCGTCCTTCGCCTCGGTCGCGCCGGTGCTGACCTCCGGGGCCGTGGTCGCCGCGGTGCGCTCGGCGACCGTGGGGATGCCGGCCGACGAGACCGCCGCCGCGCCCTTCACCGACGGTCGCTGGCTGCTCTCGCACAACGGGTCGGTCGACCGCGCCGCGCTGCCGGCGACCCACGCGGCCGAGTCGGTCTGCGACTCGGCCGTGCTCGCCGCCCACGTGCTCGCCGAGGGGCCCGACCGGCTGGCCGCCACCGTGCTCGCCGTGGCCGAGCGGGCGCCTGCGGCGTACCTCAACCTGCTGCTGGGCGACGGCGAGCGCGTGCTCGCCACGACGTGGGGCGACCCGCTGTCGTACCTGGTCGAGCCCGACGGGGTGGCCGTGGCCAGCGAGCCCTGGGACGACGACCCGCGCTGGGTCGACGTGCCCGACCGACACCTGATCGAGGTGACCTCGTCCGGGGTCGCCGTGACCCCCCTGGAGAGCTGACATGCCCGCCCCCGAGACCCCCGGCGCCATGGGCGTCCACCTCGACCCCGGCGCCCTGGCCCGGCAGATGGCCGACGATGTGCGCGACGGGCTGGCCCGCAGCCCCAAGGTGCTGCCGCCGAAGTACTTCTACGACGGTCGCGGCAGCGAGCTCTTCGACCAGATCACGCGGTTGCCGGAGTACTATGCGACCCGCACCGAGCGCGCCATCCTGGAGACGCAGGCCCGTGCGGTCGCCGCGGCCGCCGGAGCCGAGACCCTGCTGGAGCTGGGCAGCGGCACCTCGGAGAAGACCCGTCTGCTGCTCGAGGCGATGACCGAGGCCGGCACGCTGCGCCGCTTCGTGCCCTTCGACGTCGACCCGGTGGTGCTCGAGGAGGCGAGCCTCGCCGTGCACACCGACTTCCCGGGCCTGGCCGTCGAGCCCGAGGTGGGCGACTTCGAGAAGCACCTCGGCGAGCTGCCCCGCCACCCGCGCACCGCGGTCGCCTTCCTCGGGTCCACCATCGGCAACCTCGACCCCGACCAGCGCCGCTCCTTCCTCGCCGGTGTGCGGGGCGTGCTCGGCGAGGACGGCTGCTTCCTGCTCGGCACCGACCTGGTCAAGCCGGTCGAGCGGCTCGAGCGGGCCTACGACGACGCCGCGGGCGTCACCGCCGCCTTCAACCAGAACGTGCTGCACGTGATCAACCGCAGCCTGGACGCCGACTTCGACGTCGACGCCTTCGCCCACCGCGCGGTCTGGGTGCCCGAGCACGAGTGGGTCGAGATGCGCCTGGAGTCGCTGCGCGAGCAGACGGTGCGCCTGGTGGCCCTGGACCTGGAGGTCCGCTTCGCCGCCGGGGAGCAGATGCGCACCGAGATCTCCACGAAGTTCCGCCGCGAGGGCGTCGAGGCCGAGCTGGCCGCCGCGGGCCTGCGGGTCGAGGAGTGGTGGACCGACCCGGCCGGCGACTTCGCGCTCTCGCTGTCGCGCCCGGCCTGAGTCCGGGAACGCCGACGGCCCCGGACGTGGAGTCCGGGGCCGTCGGGGCGTAGGTGGGGTGGGACCGTGTGGGTCGGTGTCAGCTCAGGAGCCGGCGGCGGGGGAGCCGCTGAGCTTGTGGGTCTCGTCGACGACGTTCGCCGCGACCTCCTTGAGCTTGTCACCGTGCTCCCGGGCGTGGTGGGCGCAGAAGAGCAGCTCACCGCCCGACTGCAGCTCCACACGGAGGTAGGCCTGGGCGCCGCAACGGTCGCAGCGGTCTGCGGCAGTCAGCGCAGAGCTGGGGGCAAGTGCAGTAGTCACATCGGCCTCATTTCTAGATCATCCGGTGTTGATCTCAACGTAGCGGCGGGGGCCAAGATTCCCGGAGCCGTGTGGCCCCGGACACGTGGTCCTCGTGCTGCCTCGGTGGTGCCTGAGTCGTGCGGTGCGTCTCCCCGGCCGGGGCTGCTGGTGCGCCGCGACGTCGGTGTCGCGGGCCCGGTCTGCTGCGGCCCTCGAGAAGGGGTTCGGCGGTGGAGCGTCGGTGCTGAGGTGTTGTCGGCCTCTGGATCGGATCTTGTCCCAGATACCGTCCCGACAGTCTCACCCCTGCGGGCGCCTCCCGGGCGGACCGGCCGATATCCGGTCGTGTTCGTGTCCACATCGTGATGGACCCGGGGAGGGGCGAGCCTGCGGAGACTGTCGGTGCCTCACCGGTAGATTCGGCACCGACACCACCCCGGATTGCCGACCCCGGACCGCGCAGGAGCCCCACGATCGCCGACAACACCTACAACGCCGCCCACCTGCTGGTCCTCGAGGGGCTGGAGGCGGTGCGCAAGCGACCGGGCATGTACATCGGCTCCACCGACACGCGGGGGCTCATGCACTGCCTGTGGGAGATCATCGACAACGGCGTCGACGAGGCCCTGGCGGGTGCGGCGCACCGGGTCGAGGTCACCCTGCACCCCGACGGCTCCGCCGAGGTCCACGACGACGGGCGCGGCATCCCGACCGACAAGGAGCCCAAGACGGGGCTGCCCGGGGTCGAGGTGGTGGCCACCAAGCTCCACGCGGGCGGCAAGTTCGGCGGCGGGTCCTACGTCGCGACCGGCGGCCTGCACGGCGTGGGGCTCTCGGTGGTCAACGCGCTGTCCTCGCGCATGGACGTCGACGTCGAGCGCTCCCCGGCGGTCCAGGGCATCTCCTTCCAGCGCGGCGTGCCCGGCGTCTTCGACGCCGACGGGCTGGGTCCGAGCGGTCGCGGCGCGGGCTTCGAGCCCCGCTCGGGGCTGACCCGCAAGGGCGCCCGGGTGGCCAAGGGCCGCTCCGGCACCCGCATCCGCTTCTGGCCCGACCGGCAGATCTTCACCAAGGAGGCGCAGTTCGTCTACGACGAGCTGGTCACCCGCGCGCGCCAGACCTCCTTCATCGTCCCGGGCCTCGAGCTGGTGCTGCGCGACCTGCGCGGCGCCGAGCCGGTGGAGGAGTCCTTCCGCCACGACGGCGGCATCTCGGAGTTCGCCGAGTTCCTCGCCGCCGACGAGGCGGTCACCTCGGTGCTGCGGCTGCAGGGCATGGACACCTTCACCGAGACCGTGCCGCTGCTCGACGAGCACGGCCACATGACGCCGCAGGAGATCGAGCGCGAGCTGCACGTCGACGTCGCGGTGCGGTGGGGCACGGGCTACGACACCGAGCTGCGCTCCTTCGTCAACGTCATCGCCACCCCCAAGGGCGGCACGCACCTCAGCGGCTTCGAGCAGGCGGTGACCAAGACCTTCAACGACGTCATGCGCGCCACCAAGGCGCTCAAGGTCAACGACGCCGACGTCATCAAGGACGACGTGCTCGAGGGCCTCACCGGCGTCGTCACCGTGCGCCTGGCCGAGCCGCAGTTCGAGGGCCAGACCAAGGAGATCCTCGGCACGCCGGCAGCGCGCTCGGTGGTGCGCAAGGTCGTGGCCGCCGAGCTCAAGACCTTCCTCACCTCGACCAGGCGCGAGGAGAAGGCCCAGGCCAAGCTGGTGATGGAGAAGGTGGTCGGGGCGTCCAGGACCCGCATCGCCGCGCGCCAGCACAAGGAGACCCAGCGCCGCAAGAACGCCCTGGAGTCCTCGGCCCTGCCCTCGAAGCTCGCCGACTGCCGGGCCAACGACAACGACCGCACCGAGCTGTTCATCGTCGAGGGCGACTCCGCCCTCGGCACGGCCAAGCTGGCCCGCAACTCCGAGTTCCAGGCGCTGCTGCCGATCCGCGGCAAGATCCTCAACGTGCAGAAGGCCTCGGTCGGCGACATGCTGAAGAACACCGAGTGCGCCTCGATCATCCAGGTGGTCGGCGCCGGCTCGGGCCGCACCTTCGAGATGGAGGCGCGGCGCTACGGGCGGATCATCTTCATGGCCGACGCCGACTCCGACGGCGCTCACATCCGCTGCCTCCTCGCCACCCTCTTCTTCAAGTACATGCCCGACCTGATCGCGGAGGGGAGGGTCTACTCCGCGGTGCCGCCCCTGCACCGCATCGAGCTGTCCAACCCGAAGAAGGGCATGGACAAGTACGTCTACACCTATTCCGACGACGAGCTGCAGCGCAAGCTCGCGGAGCTGTCCAAGAAGAACGTGCGGTGGAAGGACCCCGTCCAGCGCTACAAGGGGCTGGGCGAGATGGACGCCGACCAGCTGGCCGAGACCACCATGGACCCGCGCCACCGCACGCTGCGCCGCATCACCGTCGACGACGCCGACGTCGCCTCCCAGGTCTTCGAGCTCCTCATGGGCTCCGAGGTCGCCCCACGCAAGGAGTTCATCGTGCAAGGTGCCTACGACGTCGACGTGGAAGCGCTGGACGCATGAGCGCGCCGTGGCGCGACGCGGCCTCCGAGCCGGTCCGTGACGACCTCGACTCCCTGGCCGGCGAGGCCGTCACCCGGGCCCAGGCCCTGCTGGAGGAGTCGGGGGAGTTCTATCCCTTCGGCCTCAGCGCCGACGCCGAGGGGCTCGCGCTCGTCGGCGCCGACGACGTCGGCTCGCACCCGCAGGCCGGCGAGGTGCTCGACGTGCTGGTGGCCGGCCTGCACGCCTCGCGCGACACGCTGCGGGCCACGGCGCTGGTCTACCCGGTGAGCGTCGAGGGCTCCGAGGCCGTGCGCGTCGAGCTCGAGCACCGCGACGGTCCGGCGCTGGAGGTGCTGGTGCCCTACACCCTCGACCGGCGGCGCACGAAGGTGACCCTCGGCGCCTCCTCGGTCGCGGAGGGCCCGCGACAGATCTGGGTGTGACTGCGGTCCGGGTGTGACTCCGGTCTGGGTGTGACGCCGGGTCGACCCGGTGGCGGCCGCCTGAGTCGCGGCCGGGGCGCGGGGTGCGTGGCCGGCAGCGCGCCGTCGTAGGGTCGGGGCCATGGAGAACGACGCACCCACCGTGGCGTGGCGAGAGACCACCCCAGCGCCCGTGCAGGGCGACCTCGACGCGATGGTCGTGCTCGCCGTCCGCACCGCGAGCGACGCCCTCGCCAAGCGGGAGGGGTTCCAGCCCTTCGCGGTGCTCCTCGGCGACGACCGCCGCCCGCAGCTGTCGTGGGTCGACCCCCGCGTCAGCGGCCCCCGCCCGAAGGCCTCCGACCTGCTGCCGCTGCTGGTGTCGGCGGCCAGGGAGCAGCGCGGGTCCCTCCTGGGCGCAGGCGTCGTGGTCGACACGAGCGTCGACGGCGGCGACGCGATCCGCGTGGAGCTGGAGCACCGTGACGGCGGCCCGGCCCTCGTCGTGGTCGTGCCCTACCGCCCGAGCTGGGTCGAGGGCGAGCTGAGCCTGGGCGAGCAGCGCGTGGCCCTCGGCACCCGTCGGGTGTGGGAGCAGCCCACGGGCTGACGCCCCGCGTCGGCGCCGTCGAAGCGCCCTGAGGGTGGCGCCCGACCGTCGGCTCTGCTGAGGTGGGCGTCGTGCATGTCGTGGTGAGCGGCCCACCGGCCGTCGGCAAGTCCTCCTTCGCATCCCGGCTGGCTCGCGAGCTGGGTCTTCCGCTGCTCGCCAAGGACGTCCTCAAGCACGCCCTCAGGCGCAGCCTCGACCCCGACGGCGGCGACGACGTCGAGGCGTCGCGACGCCTCGGCCGGGCCTCGGTGCGGGCCCTGGTGGACCTCGCCGAGGCCTCCGTGGCCGAGGGCGGCGCCACCGGCACGGTGCTCGACAGCGTCTGGGTCGACCAGGACTGGGCCAGGGCCCGTCTCGCCGCGCTCCCGGGGGCGGTGGTGGAGGTGCACCTGTCGGCCCCCACGGCGGTGCTGCGGCGCCGCTACGCCGAGCGTGCCGCCGCCTCGACCGACCCCGCCGTGGGCCGCGACGAGGACGAGCTGTGGGGCGGTCGGGCGCTGGAGCCGGTCGCGGGCGGCTGGCCGGTGGTCGAGGTCGACGCGACGGGGCCGGTGGACGTGGTCGCCGTGGCGGGCGCGGTGCGGTCGGCTCGTGGCGTGCGGGTGACGGCCGAGCCCGGACCAGGGGTCGGGCGGGAGGTGTGGGCGCTCTACCAGCAGGTCTTCGGCGACGCCCAGGACCACGCGGCGTGGCTCCGGGACATCTGGCTGCGGCACCGGTCGCGCGAGGACTTCCGTGTGGTCCGTGCCCACGACGGGGACACCCTGGTCGGTGCGGCCCACGCCTACACGGGTGAGCGTGGGCAGTGGTGGACCGACGAGGTCGAGCGGCGGCTCCCGCGGTCCACGGCCGCGACGTGGCTCGGCGGGCACCTGGAGGTGGTGAGCCTGGCGGTGTCCGCGCACGCGCGTCGGCGCGGCCTCGGTACGGCGCTGCTGCGTGCCCTCGTGGACTCCACCGAGCACGAGCGGCTGCTGCTCATGACCACGGCGGACCCCGGGGACCCTGCGCGCCGGTTGTACGAGCGCGAGGGCTGGCGGGTCCTGGGTGCCGGGGTGCGCGACGACCAGGTAGTGCTCGGGCGGCTGCGGTGACGGCCGGTCCGGCCGCCGGGCGGAGCGCCTAGGCCGCGGCCGTGGGGTGCGGCCGGGCCGGGGGCACGACGTACCAGGAGCGGCCGGGGCGCTCGGTGCCGAGCGTGACGACCCCGGGCAGGGTGACGGCGGTGTCGCCGTCCCCGGGGCCGCCGCCGCCCGGAGCGCTCCGGTCTCGGCGAGCGAGGACGCCGGGTCGGCGACGGGCTGGTCGGGGGCGGTGGTGCTGACGATGTCCATGCCCCCAGGCAACGCCCGTCGGCTGTGCCGGGGCTGTGCCGGGCCGAAACGCTCGCTGAGCGTCGCACCGCGGAGACCGACGGGGTGCTCAGCCTCCTGGGGCCGTCCGTGGGTTGATCGAATGTTCGATCAACCCACGGATGCCTGCGGGGCCCCCCGGTGCGTCCGGGGCGGGCAGGGGAGGGCAGGGGAGGGTCAGACCTTCTGCTCGAGCAGCCCGGAGTCGACGTCGTAGAGGAAGCCGCCGACCAGCACGGAGTCGGGCACGAGCGGGTGGCTGCGGACCTTGGCGACGTCCTCGGCCAGCGCGGCGACCTGGTCCTCGACCACGTGGAACTGCTGCCACGAGGCGTCCTGGCCCGCGGAGGCCGCCACGCGCTCGCGGAGCTCGGCCTCGGAGTTGCTGGCCACGGCACAGCGGGTGTGGGGCACCACGAGCACGCGCTGCACGTTGAGCAGGTGCACGCCCAGCACGAGGGCCTCCAGGGCCTGCGGGGTCACCCGCCCGCCGGGGTTGCGGAAGATCTTGGCGTCGCCGGGGACGAGGCCGATCATGCCGAGGGGGTCGATGCGCGAGTCCATGCACGTCACGAGGGCCACACCGGCTGCGGCGACGCCGTCGAACCCGCCGTAGCGGAAGTCCTCGGCGAAGGTGCGGTTGGCGCTCATCAGGTCGTCGAAGTCAGCCACACCCCGAAACTAGCGGAGGACGCCACGGTGGGGGAGGGCGCTGTCGCACCGTGGACCGCGACACAGGTCACACCGACGCCGCTCGCCGCGCCGGGCGCCGCTAGCCTCGCCCGGTGCCCCACCAGCCCGGCCAGACCGCCCCCCACCGCCCCGCACCCTCCGACGGCGGGCCGCTGCGTGACCCGGCCACGGGTGTCGGCTGGTCCGACGTGGCCGCGACCTACGCCCGGACCTTCGCCCTGCTCTGCGCCGGTGCCGTGGAGCCGCTGCTCGACGCCGCCGACGTCGGTCGCGACGACCTGTCGCCGCGGCGTGCTGCGAGCGGGCCGGAGGCACCGGTCACCGGCACCGGTGGTCGTGGTCGCCCGCGGCTGCTCGACGTCGGCACCGGCACCGGGTCGGTGGCGGCCGCCGCCGTCGCCCGTGGCGCGCAGGTCACCGCGGTCGACCCCGACGCGGCCATGGTGGCGTGGACCGAGCGGGCGGTGCCCGAGGCCGACGTGGCGCGGGCGGGCCTGCCCGGTCTGCCGTACGACGAGGGCGCCTTCGACGTCGTCGTGGCGGGCTTCGTGGTCAACCACCTCGCCGATCCGCGCGCCGGCGTGGCCGAGCTCGCGGGGCTGGTGGCGCCCGGTGGGCGCCTCGCGGTGACGATCTGGCCCTCGGGGCAGAACACGCAGTCGCGGCTCTGGGCCGCCGTGCTCGCCGACGCCGGGGTGGTGACCCCGCCCTCGGTGGGGCTGCCGCCCGACCGCGACTTCCCTCGCACGCCCGACGGTCTGGCCGACCTGGTGGCCGCGACGGGTCTCGAGGTGGCGGTCGAGGCGGTGCGGTGGACCCACCGGGGCGACCCGGCGTCGCTGTGGGAGGGCGCCAGCGCGGGCATCGGCGGCATCGGCGCCACCGTGTGCGCCCAGGACGACGCGACCCGCCTCCGGCTGCGCGCCGCCTACGACCACCACGTGGCGGCCCTCGTGCACGACGGGGAGCTCGCCTTCGAGACCGAGGCCCTGCTGGCGGTCGGTCGTCGGGGCTGAGGCGACCGCCGCCGCCCACGGGGGACGTCGTGCGAAGGGTGGATGCGACTCCACGATGCGCATGACGTGCGCGTCCGGGGCGGGCGGAGTCAGGCCCCGCGGGGCGGCAGCGTGGCGGCGTCGACCGAGCGGGTGTCGGCGGTGCGGAGGACCACCAGGGCGAGCACGCCGGCGATCGCGGCGCACACCGCGGCGCCGAGGAACACCGTCTGCTCCTGGGCGATGCCCGCCAGGCGCAGCAGGTCGCTGAACTCCTGGCACCGCCCCACGCCCTCGCCGCAGACCTCCACGATGGAGGGGATGGACTCCTCCTCGGCGTAGTAGCGGCGCAGGCCGATCGTGGTGAGGGCGGAGATGCCGACCAGCATGCCGACCATGCGGGCCACGACGACCATGGCGCTGGCCAGGCCGTGCACCGCGTCGTCGGTGGCGGCGAGCACGGCGGCGTTGACGGGGGCCAGCGCGAGGCCGAAGCCGAGCCCCGCGACGACGAGGGCGATCGTGTAGGACCAGCCCTCGAGGGTGTCGAGGTCCCAGCGCGACATCAGCACGAAGCCGATCGCCGCCAGCGCCATGCCGCCGGCGGTGACGACGCCCGCCGGCACGCTGCGGGTGAGGTAGCCGCCGAGCACCGCCCCGACCGGGAGCGCGACGAGGAAGCGCAGCAGCACCAGCGCCGCCATCAGCTGGGAGTCGGGGTAGGCCGTGGTGCGCGCGAAGAGCGGCACGTCGATGAGGGCGGCGATGAGCGCCGCGCCCACGAAGAAGGAGACCAGCACCGCGCCCCACGCGGGGGTGCGGCGCAGCGCACCGCGCGGCACGAGCGGGGCCGGGCTGCGGCGCAGGTGCACGACCAGCGCGAGGGCAGCGACGCCGGCCCCGAGGAGGTACCACAGCCCCTGGTCGGAGAAGACCTGGATCTTGGGGTCGGCCGTGGCGAAGGCGAGGATGACCCCGCCGAGCGCCGCGGCGAGGAACAGCGCGCCGACGACGTCGGCCTCCCGCAGGCTCCGCGTCCACGCGCGCAGGTCGACCAGCGGGTGGCGGGCCGTCGCGCAGCGCACGACGAGGAGCAGCAGGGCCACCATGGTCGCCACGCCGGCCGGGGTCAGCCAGCGGCCGTCACCGGCGTAGGGGATGAAGACCTGACCCCAGGTGACGTCGCGCAGCACCTGGGTGGGCCGCAGGAACACCAGCGCCCCCAGGGCGAGCACGGCCAGCGCCAGCACCACCCCGAGCGGGTCCGGCAGCCGTCGGCGTACGTCGCGCCCTCCGCTCGCGCCGGGGCCGGGCCCCGGGTCGGCGAGACCACCGGTGCGGGTCGCGACCACCCGCACCGCCGCGGCCAGGACCAGCCCGACGGCGAGGTTGAGCAGGAAGATGGCGCGCCAGTCGGCCACGGCGAGCACGGCGGCGCCGAGCAGCGGACCGAGCACGCTGCCGATCTCCTGCACCGCCGACACCAGTCCGAGCGGCACGGCGCGACGGTCCTTGGGGTAGAGGTCGGCCACCAGGGCCAGCGTGGCCGGCACGAGACCGCCGCCGCCGACGCCCTGCAGGAAGCGGCCGGCGACCATGCTGGGCAGGTCGTAGGCCAGCGCGGTGACCAGCGAGCCCAGGGCGAAGAGCACCAGGCAGGCCACCAGCACCGGCACCCGCCCGCGCAGGTCGGCGATGCGGCCGATGAGGGGCAGCATCGCGACGTAGCCGAGCAGGAAGCCGGAGATGATCGGCGCCGCCCGCTGCAGCTGGTCGGGGGAGAGGCCGACCCCGCGCATCATGTCGACCAGGGCGAGCACCACGACGTAGGTGTCGGCGGCTGCGAAGGCCACCGCGACCGCGGCGACGGTGAGCATGACGCGCGTCGCGCGCCCGGGGTGGCCCGCTCCCTCGGCCGGCCCGGCCGCCCCCGCAGACCCCGCCGACCCGGCCGACCCGGCGCTCACGCCGGCCTCACGGGGCGGTGATCTCCTGCTCGATGCCGTACTGGTCGAAGTCGACGGTGTAGGTCACCTGGTCGTCGCCACCGTAGAAGGCTCCGGTGACGACCATCTGGCGCAGCTCGCCGTCGTCGGTGACGGTGTAGGCGACGTCGAAGTCGCCCTCGGCGGTGGGCAGGATGTTGGCGGCGGCGGTGCCCGGCACGGTGCCGGTGTACTCGGTGAGCACCTCGGTGTTGTCCTCGCCGCCGCGCACCTGGTCACCGGCCTCGACGTCGGTGGTCTGCGTCAGCAGCGACGAGAACCCGGCGTCGGTCGACAGCAGCTGCGCGGGGTCGGCGGGCGCGCCGTAGTCCGACGGGTCGACGACCTGGTAGTCGGAGGTCAGCGGCAGCTGGGCGTAGGTCTCGCCGTCGACCGCCACGATCGGCACGACCGGCTCGATGCCGCTGAGGCGCACGGTGATGGTGCCCTCCAGGGCCAGCGACGGCTCGTGGGTGCCGACCACGTCGGCGCCCACCAGGCCGGTCTCGCCCTCGGGCAGGCCGTCGGAGGTCAGGACCACGTGCACGCCCGGGGTGGAGTCGAGCTGCTCCTTGGCCTGGGCCAGCACCTCCTCGGGGGTCGCGTCGTCGTCGCCGGCGGCCCCCGAGCCCCCGCCACCGGTGCAGGCGCTCAGCGCGGTCAGCAGGACGGCGCCGGCGGCGAGCCCGGCCGAGCGGCGGGCCGAGGCCGCGCGGGCCGGGTGGGGGGCGGGGGTGCCGACGCGGGCACGACGGGGCAGACGCATGGGATCAGCCTTCCACACCGTCGGGAGCCGACGGCCCGACTCCCGCGCCGTCGTCGGCGCCGTCCCCCGGCCCGTCCGTCCCGCGACCGGTCGAGCCGCCCGTCGGGGCGACCCGCGCACCGACGGGGCCCGCCACGGCCGCCACCGGCTGGGCCACCGGCACCCCGGAGCCGTCGCGGCGTCCGGTGGCCTCGGGCAGGTCGACCGGGGCGCCGCTGGCCGCGGCGGCGCGGGCGGGGGCCGTGCCGGCCCAGGCGAGCACGAGGGTGTCCTCGCCCTTGAGGAAGCGGTGGCAGCGCACGCCGCCGGTGGCGCGGCCCTTGGTCGGGAACTCGGTGAACGGCGCGACCTTGACCGAGCCGGGCTCGGTGCCGGGCAGCGCGGTGGAGGATCCCGACGCGGTGACGACCACGGAGCCCTCGGGCGCCGCGGGGTCGACCACGCCGAACCACGCGACCGTCTGCCCCGAGGTCAGCCGGATGCCCGCGATCCCCCCGCCGGTGCGGCCCTGGGGCCGCACCGCCTCGGCGGGGAAGTGGAGCAGCTGGGCGTCGGTGCTGACGAAGCAGAGCGTCTCCTCGCCGGTGGTGAGCTCGGCGGCCCCGACGACCTCGTCGCCGTCGGCGAGCCGCACGACGTCCCACTCGTCGCGGTTGAGCACCTCGGGGTTGACCCGCTTGACCACGCCCTGGCGCGTGCCGAGGGCGAGCCCCGGGCCGTCGGTGGCCAGGGTGCACAGCGCTAGGGGCCGCTCGCCGGGGGCGAGCTGGAGCATCTCGCTCACCGGCAGCCCGCCCTGGAGGTTGGGGTCGTTGGCCGAGGCGGGGATCACCGGCAGGTCGAGGACGCCCAGTCGCAGCAGCCGGCCCTGCGAGGTCAGCACGCCGACCTCGCCGCGGGCGCTGGTGGCCACGGCCGAGACCACGACGTCGTGGTTGGTGCGCCCACCGCCGACGCCCGGGGGCTCGGCGTTGCTCGAGCGGGCCAGCAGGCCGCTGGAGGACAGGAAGGCGAAGCACGGGTCGTCGGCGACCTCCAGCGGCACGCTCGCGGCGGTGACGGTCGTGCCGGCCGACTCCAGCAGCACGGTGCGGCGCGGGGTGCCGTAGGTCGTGGCCACCTCCGCCAGCTCCTCGGAGACCACCCGGCGCAGCATGGCCTCGTCGCCGAGGATCGCGTCGAGGTCCTCGATCTCGCGGCGCAGCTCCTCGCTCTCCTTCTCCAGCTCGATGCGGCTGAAGCGGGTGAGCCGGCGCAGCTGCATCTCGAGGATGTAGTCGGTCTGGCTCAGGCTCAGGTCGAAGACCTCCATCAGCCGGGCCCGCGCGGCGGCGGTGTCGTCGCTGGTGCGGATGACCTGGATGACCTCGTCGATGTCGAGCAGGGCCACGAGCAGGCCCTCGACCAGGTGCAGCCGCTCGGCCTTCTTGTTCCGGCGGAACTGCGAGCGGCGTCGCACGACCTCGTAGCGGTGGGCGAGGAAGACCTCGAGCATCTGCTTGAGGCCGAGCGTGCGGGGCTGGCCGTCGACGAGCGCCACGTTGTTGATGCCGAAGCTGTCCTCCATCGGCGTCATCTTGTAGAGCTGCTCGAGCAGCGCCTCGGGGTGGAAGCCGTTCTTGACCTCGATCACCAGGCGCAGGCCGTTGTCGCGGTCGGTGAGGTCCTTGATGTCGGAGATGCCCTGCAGCTTCTTGCCCTGCACGAGCACCTTGATCCGCTCGACGACCTTCTCGGTGCCCACGCCGTAGGGCAGCTCGGTGACCACGATCCCCTTGCGGCGCCCGATGGTCTCGATGCGGGCCGTCGCACGCATCTTGAAGGTGCCGCGCCCGGTCTCGTAGGCGTCCCGGACGCCGTCGAGACCCACGATCTTGCCGCCGGTGGGCAGGTCGGGGCCGGGCACGAAGCGCATGAGGTCGTCGACGCCGGCCTGGGGGTGGGTGATGAGGTGGCGCAGCGCCTGCACGACCTCGACCAGGTTGTGCGGGGCGCAGTTGGTGGCCATGCCGACCGCGATGCCGGTGGTGCCGTTGACCACCAGGTGCGGGATCGCCGCGGGCAGCACCGACGGCTCCATCTCGCGGCTGTCGTAGTTGGGCCGGAAGTCGACGGTGTCCTCGTCGATGCTCGCCGTCATCGCCACCGCGGCCGAGGCCATCCGGCACTCGGTGTAGCGCATGGCGGCGGGGGAGTCGTCGGGCGAGCCGAAGTTGCCGTGCCCGTCGACGGTCGGCACGCGCATCGACCACGGCTGGGTCATGCGCACCAGCGCGTCGTAGATGGCGCTGTCGCCGTGCGGGTGCAGCCGGCCCATGACCTCGCCCACGACGCGGGCGCTCTTGACGTGGCCGCGGTCGGGGCGCAGGCCCATGTCGTTCATCGTGTAGAGGATCCGGCGCTGCACCGGCTTGAGGCCGTCGCGGGCGTCGGGCAGCGCGCGGGAGTAGATGACGGAGTAGGCGTACTCCAGGAAGCTGCTGCGCATCTCGTCGCCGACGTCGATGTCGAGGATGTGCTCCTCGAAGTCGTCGGAGGGCGGGGGAGGAGCGCTACGCCTGGCCATGCGGCCCATTGTCCCGGTCGCCGCTGACGATCCGCGCACCCCCACGCCGCGCGCCGTCCCGGGGGTTGAGGAGCGAGCCCGTCACCGGTGGTTGAGGAGCGAGCCCTGGCGAGCGTCTCGAAACCACGATTGCCGCCCCGGTGGTTGAGGAGCGAGCCCTGGCGAGCGTCTCGAAACCACGGCCGCGGTTCTCCACAGGCGCGCCCCGAGCCGGTTGTCGGCGTCCCGAGTCTGAACGAGGGTCGAGTCATGGGCTGGACCTACATCCTCGAGTGCGCCGACGGTTCCTTCTACGCCGGCAGCACCGTCGACCTCGAGCGCCGCATCGGTGAGCACGACGCAGGGGTCGGTGCGGCCTACACACGGCGCCGGCGGCCGGTGCGGCTCGTCTGGTCGGCGCAGTACGCCTCGATCGAGGAGGCGTTCCGCTACGAGAAGCAGATCCAGGGGTGGCGCCGCGCGAAGCGCGAGGCGCTCATCAGAGGCGAGTTCGAGCTGCTGCCGCGACTCGCGAGCCGCGCGCGTCGCGGGTGAGGGACGAGGGCGGTTTCGAGACGGTCGCTGGCGCTCCCTCCTCAACCACCGTGGTCGGGGGGTGGTGTCGAGACGGTCGCTGGCGCTCCCTCCTCAACCACCGTGGTCGGGGGGTGGTTTCGAGACGGTCGCTGGCGCTCCCTCCTCAACCACCGTGGTCGGGGGGTGGTTTCGAGACGGTCGCTGGCGCTCCCTCCTCAACCACCGGGGGAGGCGGGACCCGGTAGATTTCGGGGCGTGGACACCTCCTCGGCACCGATCCCCGCACCCCCGCGGCACTGGGAGGCCGACGTCCTGCTGCGCGACGGCCGATCGGCCCACATCCGGCCGATCACGCCCGACGACGCCGAGCTGCTGGTGGAGTTCTACTCCCGGGTCTCCGACCAGTCGAAGTACTACCGGTTCTTCTCCCCGATGCCGCAGCTCTCGCCGCGCGACGTGGAGCGCTTCACCCGGGTCGACCACCAGGACCGCGTCGCCTTCGTGCTGCTGCTCCAGCAGCGGATGATCGCCGTGGGCCGCTACGACCTGGTGCGCCCGGGGGAGGCCGAGGTCGCCTTCCTCGTCGAGGACGCCCACCAGGGCCGCGGCATCGCGCAGCTGCTGCTCGAGCACCTGGCCCAGGCCGGGCGCGAGCGCGGCCTGGAGAAGTTCGTCGCCGAGATCCTCCCCGACAACAGCCGCATGATCCAGACCTTCCGCGACGCCGGCTACCGCGTGGCCAGCGAGTACGAGGACGGCGTGCTGCAGCTGGAGTTCCCCATCGCGCCCACCGACACGGCGGTCGGCGTGATGCACGGGCGCGAGCACCGCGCCGAGGCCGCCTCGATCGAGCGCTTCTTCAACCCCCGCTCCGTGGCCATCGTCGGGGCCAGCCGCCGCCAGGACACGATCGGCCAGACCCTGGTGCGCAACCTCGTCAACGGCGACTTCACCGGGCGCGTCTACGCCGTCAACCCCACCGCCGGCGCCGTGTCGGGGCTGCCGGCCTACAAGTCGGTCTCCGACATCCCCGACGACGTCGACGTGGCCATCGTGGCCGTGCCGGCCGACGCGGTGCAGGACGTCGTGCTCGACTGCGCGGCCAAGGGCGTGCACGGGCTCGTGGTCATCTCCTCGGGCTTCGCCGAGACCGGCGAGGAGGGCCGCCAGCGCCAGCGTCGCCTGGTGGGGCTCTCGCGCTCCTACGGCCTGCGCCTCATCGGCCCCAACTGCCTGGGCGTCATCAACACCGACCCGGCGGTCTCGGTCAACGCCTCGCTGTCCTCGGTGATGCCGCCGCGCGGTCGCGCGGGCTTCTTCTGCCAGTCCGGTGCGCTCGGCTCGGCCATCCTGGAGAAGGTGCAGAACCGCGGCCTGGGCCTGTCGACCTTCGTCAGCGCGGGCAACCGCGCCGACGTCTCGGGCAACGACCTCCTGCAGTACTGGGAGGAGGACGACTCCACCGAGGTCGTGATGATGTACCTGGAGTCCATCGGCAACCCGCGCAAGTTCTCGCGCATCGCCCGGCGGGTCTCGCTGCGCAAGCCGATCGTGGCCGTGCGCTCGGGCCGCACCACCCAGGGCGTGCCCATGGGCCACGCCGTGCGCAAGATCGCCGCGCCCCCGCAGGCCGTCGACGCGATGTTCCGCCAGGCCGGGGTGATCCAGGTCGACGCCTTGGAGGAGATGTTCGACGTCGCCCAGCTGCTGGCCCACCAGCCGCTGCCGCGCGGGCGCCGGGTGGCCATCGTCGGCAACTCCGACGCCCTGGGGCTGCTCGCCGCCGACGCCGCCGCCGCGGTCGGGCTGGTCGTCAACAAGTCGGTCGCGCTGGGCGCCGAGGCCGGCGCCGACGACTTCGAGGACGCCCTCGACGCCGCCATCGACGACCCCGACGTCGACTCGGTCGTCGCGGTCTACATCCCCCCGCTCAACGTCTCGGGCGAGGAGGTCGCCAACGTGCTCGCCGCCATCGGCGAGCAGTCCGACAAGCCGCTCGTCTCGACCTTCCTCGGCGTCGAGGGCGTGCCCGAGCTGCTGCGCGTGCCCGACGTCGCCGGCTCGACGGCCGGGCGCGGCTCGGTGCCGTCCTACCCCGCCGTCGAGGCGGCCGTGCGGGCCCTGGCCCACGTCGTCGAGTACGCCGTGTGGCTGCGCACCCCCGACGGGGTGCCGCCGGACCCCGACGCCGTCGACCAGATCGGTGCGCGCAACCTGCTCAACGAGCTGCTCGCCGAGCACCCCGACGGGCTCGAGGTGCCGACCCCGGCCCTGCGCGAGCTGCTGGCGACCTACGGCATCGACCTGTGGACCGCCCACCCGGTGCACACCCTGGACGAGGCGACCGCGGCCGCCGACGAGCTGGGCTGGGACGTCGTTCTCAAGGCCACCGCCGAGCACCTGCGCGAGCGCCCCGACCTCTCCCACGTGTGGCGCAACATCGACGACCGGCGCGAGATGGCCGACGCCTGGCAGTCGCTCACCACCCTCATCGGCGACCCGGTCGAGTCGGGCTTCGTGGTGCAGAAGACCTCGCCGGTCGGCGTGCCGGTGGCCGTGCGCAGCATCGAGGACCCGCTCTTCGGCCCGGTGGTCTCCTTCGGCATCTCCGGGCCGATCATCGAGCTGCTCGGCGACAAGGCCTACCGCATCCCGCCGCTGGGGGAGCGCGACGCCGCGGCCATGGTGCGCGAGGTGAAGTCCTCCCCGATGCTCTTCGGCTACCGCGGCAGCGAGGTGGTCGACATCGGGGAGGTCGAGTGGCTCATCCGGCGGGTCGCCCAGCTGCAGAACGACCACCCGCAGATCAGCTCGCTGGAGCTGCCGCTGGTGCTCGCCGGGCCCCACGGCGCCTCGGTGCTGACCGGCCACGCCCGCATCGACCCGGTGGCCGACGCCCGCTCCGACTGGTTCGTGCGGCGCCTGCCCAGCGCCCCCGGCGACACCATCCCGAACTGACCGCGCGCCGCCGCGGGGCGCGTGGCGGGCCGGGCCCCGTCACGCCGTAGGATCCCGGCCATGGTGATCTCCGACAGTGCGCGCCTGCTCTTCGTGCACGTGCAGAAGACGGGCGGCTCGACCATCCAGCGTGCGCTCGAGCCGGCGCTCCCCGACGCCCGCCAGGTCAAGGGGATCGACCGCCACGCGATGCTCGGCGGCATCCTGCGCGCCGAGCCCGACCTCACGCCGTACTGGACCGTCGGCTTCGTGCGCAACCCGTGGGCGCGGATGCTGTCGTGGTTCCGCATGGTCGAGCGCTTCCGCGACACCGAGCGCGACGGCACCCAGGTCATCGAGCGCAAGAACCAGTTCATGCAGGGCGTCGCCGAGAGCTGCCCCGACTTCGAGACCTTCATCATGAAGGGCCTCGACGAGTGGACCCGGCTCCAGACGCCGCAGGTGCGCTACCTCACCACCCGCACCCGCCGCGCCGACATGATCGGGCGCCAGGAGACCCTCGAGGCCGACCTGCGGGCCGTCTTCGCCCGCTTCGACCTGCCCTGGACCCCGCTCAAGAGCGTCAACGTCGACAAGTCCCGCCCCGACTACCACGACGAGTACACCGACGCGATGCGCCGGCGCGTGGAGTCGGTGTTCGCCAAGGACATCGCCGTCTTCGGCTACTCCTTCTAACGCCGTGCCCGACCGGCAGCCCGACCGGCAGCCCGACCGGCAGCCCGACCACCGGGACCCCGCGCGCCGACGGGGTCCGCGGCGCTGGTCGCGCGCGGTCGCGACGCCCGCGGCGCCCGCGGCGGGGTCCGCAGCCGCCCGTGACACACTGACGACCATGCGCGCTGCCCGGACCGACGACCGCGACCGCACCCGGGAGCTGAGGGCGGCCATCGACCGCACGGGCTACTACCCCGAGGTCGTCTCCGACGGGGTCGCCACCGCCGTGGCCGGCGAGCAGGTGCTCGCCTTCTTCGTCCACCACGAGCCGACCTTCGAGCACGACGAGGTGCGCCGCCACCTCAGCGTCATCGTGCTCACGCCCTCGCGCCTGGTGCTGGCCCACACCGACGAGCACGCCGGCGACGACCTGCTGCCCGAGCCCTACACCTCGACCTCCACCGAGGCCGTGCGGCTCTCGTCGGTGACCTCGGTGGTCGTCACCCGCATGGTCGCCAACCCCACGTCGGGTCCCAGCCACCCGGCGGAGGCCGTCATGACCATCGGCTGGGGCGGCGTGAGCCGCCTCGACCTCGAGCCGGCCGGCTGCTCCGACCCCCAGTGCGACGCCGACCACGGCTACACCGGCGTCCTCGCCTCCGACGACTTCTCGCTGCGCGTCTCGGCCGCGGCCGACGGCGGCGAGGCCGTCGCCGGCCTTCTCGCCTTCGCCGAGGAGCTCTCGGCGCGCACCCACCTGGCCTGAGGCCCGACGTGCCCCCCGCCCCCGACGGGACCACCCCGCCCGGACCCCGCGACGCGCGCTTCCTGGAGCCGGCGTACGGCGTGGGCTCGCTGGGCGACGTTGTGCCGGCCGTCGCGGGCGCCCTGGGGCTGCCGGGCGATCTCTTCGCGGGTGGGCGGCCCGCGGGGCTGCTGCTGCCCGACGCGCCGGCCTACGTCGTCTTCCTGGTCGACGGCCTCGGCGCTCGTCTGCTGGAGCGGCACGCGCACGCCGCGCCGTACCTCTCCGCGCTGGCCCAGGGCCATGCCGCCGCGACCTGCGGGGTGCCGTCGACCACCGCCACGAGCCTGACCTCGCTCGGCACCGCGCTCGTGCCCGGCGCGCACGGCGTCGTCGGGTTCACCTCCCGCGTGCCCGGCACCGACCGGCTGCTCAACGCGCTGCAGTGGTCGAAGCAGGTCGACCCCACCGAGTGGCAGCCGCAGCGCACCGCCTTCGCACGCCTCGGCGCCGCGGGGGCCTCGGTGACGGTGGTCAACAAGCGCGAGTTCGCCGGCAGCGGGCTGACCGTCGCCGCCCACCGCGGGGCCGACTACGTGGGCGCCGACAAGGTCGGCGAGCGGATCGCCGCCGCGGTCACGGCCTCGGCGCAGCGCCCGTCGCTGACCTACCTCTACGACGGCGACCTCGACTGGACCGGGCACCGCCACGGCGTCGCCTCCAGCCAGTGGCTCCAGCAGCTGGCCATGATCGACGCCGAGGCCGAGCAGCTGCGCGAGGCGCTGCCCACCCACGTGCGGCTGCTGGTCGTCGCCGACCACGGCATGGTCGACGCCCCCGACGACACCCGCGTCGACGTCGACGTCGTCGACGCGCTGCGCGACGGGGTGGCCCTGCTGGGCGGGGAGGCCCGCTTCCGCCAGCTCTACTGCCAGCGCGGCGCCGTCGACGACGTCGTGGCCGCCTGGCGCGGTGTGCTCGGCGACCGGGCCGAGGTGCTGGCCCGTGAGGACGCCGTGGCGCGGGGCTGGTTCGGTGAGGTGTCGTCGTCGGTGCTGCCGCGCTACGGCGACGTCGTCGTGGCCTGCCACGGCGACACCGTGGTGCTCTCGTCGACCGACTTCCCCTACGAGACCGGCCTGGTGGGCTTCCACGGGTCGCTCACGCCCGACGAGATGCTCATCCCGGTGCTGATCGACTGACCCCGTGCGGGCGGTCCCGACTCCGGGGGTCCCGGCTCCGGCCGGGCCGGCCCGGGTCGCGTCGGGTCAGCCGAAGGGCAGCGGCTCGGGGGCCAGCGAGACCGCCTTGGCGCGCGCCGCGGTGAGGCGACGGCGGTGGTGCTGGCGGCACAGCACCTCGTAGGCGACGTCGGCGTCGGACTCGGGGGCCGCGGTGGCCGGCGTGCCGTCCTCGGCCGCGGTCTGCTCGACGTCGCCGACCACGATCACCTCGCCCTCGGTGACCATCACGCCGTTCTCGGTGCGGGCGTTGTGGGTGGCGCGCTTGCCGCACCAGCACAGCGCCTCGACCTGCAGCACGTTCATCCGGTCGGCGAGCTCCACCAGGCGGGCCGAGCCCGGGAAGAGCTGGGTGCGGAAGTCGGTGAGGATGCCGAAGGCGAAGACGTCGATCTGGAGCTCGTCGACGACCTTGGCCAGCTGGTCGATCTGGTCGCCGGTGTAGAACTGCGCCTCGTCGCAGATGAGGTAGTCGATGCGCCCGCCCTGGGTCAGCGAGGTGACGACGTAGCGCCAGAAGTCGAAGTCGGGGTCGACCTCGAGAGCGGCGTGCACCAGGCCCAGCCGGCTGGAGACCTGGCCGTTGCCGGCCCGGTCGCGGGTGACGAAGATGCGGCCCTGACGGCCGCGTGCGGCGTGGTTGTGGTTGGTCTGGAGCGCGAGGGTGCTCTTGCCGGAGTCCATCGTGCCGGTGAAGAAGTGCAGTTCGGCCACGAGGGGTGATCCTGTCACGCCGCGTCCGGGCCGCACGCGGCAGGATGGGCGCCATGAGCGACCACCAGACCGGCCGGGGGAGCGACCGGCCCGGCCACCTGCTCGGCCACCGGGGGAGCGACCGGGTCCAGGCCCCGCTGATCGGCGTCGAGGAGCTGCGCGCGCGGCTCGGGGAGGTCACGGTGCTCGACGTGCGCTGGCGCCTCGGCGGTCCGCCGGGCCGCCGGGAGCACGCCGCCGGCCACGTGCCCGGGGCGGCGTACGTCGACCTCGACGCCGACCTGGCCGGCCCACCGGAGACCGGGCCCGGTGGCGGTGGGCGCCACCCGCTGCCCGGGCCCGAGGCCTTCGCGGCCGCGATGCGCCGGGTCGGGGTGTCGCGGGACCGGCCGGTGGTCGTGGCCGACGACTGGTCGGGTCGGGCCGCGGCCCGCGCCTGGTGGCTGCTGCGCTTCCACGGCCACCCCGACGTGCGCGTGCTCGACGGCGGCTGGTCGGCCTGGGTCGCGGCGGGCGGCCCGGTCGAGACCGGGCCCGTGACGCCCGTCCCCGGCGACCTGGCGGCCGACCCGGGGCACCTGCCCATCGTGGGTCCGCAGGACGTGCCGGACGTGGCCGTGCTCCTCGACGCCCGCGCCCCCGAGCGCTACCGCGGCGAGGTGGAGCCGGTCGACCCGGTGGCCGGCCACGTGCCCGGCGCGGTCAACGTGCCGACGAGCGAGAACCTCCGCCCCGACGGCCGCTTCCGCCCGCCGGCGGAGCTGGCCGAGGTCTACGCCGCCGCGGGCGCGGTGCCGGGCGCCGAGGTGGCGGCGTACTGCGGCTCCGGGGTCACCGCCGCCCACGACGTGCTCGCCCTGGAGCTGGCCGGGGTGCGCGCGGCGCTCTACCCCGGCAGCTGGAGCGGCTGGGTCACCGACCCGACCCGTCCGGTCGAGCGCGGGTGAGCCGCGCCCGGGGCGCCCCCGGGCCCCGAGGTCACCAGTGCACGCCCCTGAAGAGCCGCGCCAGCATGATCTGCTCCGACTCCCGGGCGGTGCCGTCGCCGCGGGCCGCGGCGGAGTCGGGGAAGACGTGGTAGGCCATGTTGAGCACCCGGAAGGCGAGCTTGGGGGCCAGCGTGTGGACCACGGCCCCGGCGTTGCCGAGGGCGGTGTTGATCTCGTGGGGGCGCTCCACCATCGCGGTGACGACCAGGTCGGCGGCCTGCGCCGGTGAGATGGTGGGGAACTTGTCGTAGATCTTGGTCGGCGCGATCATCGGCGTGCGCACCAGCGGCATGTGGATGCCGGTGAAGGTGACCCCGTCGCCCACCAGCTCGGAGCTGACGACGTTGCTCCAGGAGTCGAGCGCCGCCTTGGAGGCGACGTAGGCCGAGAAGCGCGGCGGGTTGGTCTGCACACCGATCGAGGAGACGTTGACGACGTGGCCGCGGCCCTGCTCGCGCATGGTCGGCAGCAGGCCCATCACCAGCCTGATCGCGCCGAAGTAGTTGAGCTGCATCGTGCGCTCGAAGTCGTGGAAGCGGTCCTGCGACAGCGCCAGCGAGCGACGGATGGAGCGGCCGGCGTTGTTGACGACGAAGTCGACCGAGGGCAGGTCGGCCACCAGCTGGGCGCACAGCGCGTCGATGGCCTCGAGGTCGGAGAGGTCGCAGGGGTAGACGTGGGCGCTGCCGCCGCGCCGCTCGATGACCGCGCGCGTCTCCTCCAGCTTGTCCTTGCCGCGGGCCACGAGCACGGGCACCCCGCCGGCCTGGGCGACCTTGAGGGCGGTGACCTGGCCGATGCCGGAGGAGGCGCCGGTGATGACCACGTGCTTGCCCTGCAGCGCCTGGCGCGCTGCGCGGTCGCGGCCGGTGGTCTCGTCGAGGTGCTCCTCCCAGTAGCCCCACAGCGTGCGGGCGTAGGACTCCAGGTCGGGCACGGCGATGCCGGAGCCGGCCAGCGCGCGCTCGGTGCGGCGGGAGTCGAAGACCGCGCTGAAGCTGGTGTGGGCCAGCACCTCGGCCGGCACGCCGGCACGCGAGGTGACCGGGTCCAGCACGGCCTGCACGAGGCCGTTGCCGACCACCTTGCCCAGCAGCGCGGTGGGGCGCAGGGCACCGGGCAGCCGGCCCAGGGGGCCCGCCGTGGTGACCCGCCGGTCGAGCGGGGTCGCGAAGGTCGGGGCCCCGGCTGCGGCGCAGAAGGCGTTGACCATGTCGACGACGGGCTGCGGCTCGGGGTTGACCAGGTGGAAGGCCTCCCCGTCGTGGCCGGGCAGGTGGGCGAGGTGGTCCATGGCGGCCGCGACGTAGTCGACCGGCACCACGTTGGTGTCGCCCAGGTCGACGCCGACCACGGGGAGCCACGACGGCAGGGCGTCGCGCAGCCGCTTCATCAGCGGGAAGAAGTAGTAGGGGCCGTCGACCTTGTCCATCTCGCCGGTCTGGGAGTGGCCGACGACGATCGCGGGGCGGTAGACCCGCCACGGCACGGTCGCCTCCTCGCGCACGATCCGCTCCGACTCGTGCTTGGTGCGGTGGTAGGCCGAGGGCAGGTGCTGGCCCTCGTCGAACATCGTCTCGTCGAAGCGCCCGCGGTGCTCCCCGGCCGCGGCCACCGAGGAGACCTGGTGGAAGCAGCCGACGCGCAGGGCCGAGGCCAGCTCGAGGGCGTGGCGGGTGCCGCCGACGTTGAGCGCCTCGTTGGTGGCGTCGTCGGCGGTCATGTCGTAGATCGCGGCGAGGTGGAAGAGGTGGTCGACCTCGCCGGCGTGCTCGGCCACCCACGACGCCGCGACGCCCAGGCCGGGCTCGCCGAGGTCGCCGACGACGGGCACCACGCGCTCGGAGCCCCAGCGGCGCACCAGCGCCTCCATGCGCTCCATCGAGCCGGCTCGCACCAGCACGAACACCGTGCCCTCGCGGTGGTCGAGGAGCTCCTGGACGAGGTGGCGGCCGATGAACCCTGTGGCGCCGGTCACGAAGTACGACATGGCGGGAGGGTACTCGCAGGCAGGCCGCTGTGCCGCGGGTCGACGGCGTCGTCCGTCGCTCCGCCGGCGCGGCCCCGGGTGGGGGCCCGGTGACGTCGCGACCGGCTCGGACGAGGGGGCGGCGAGCCGCTCAGTCCTGCTTGCCGCCGCCGAACATGATCTCGTCCCAGCTGGGCACCGAGGCGCGGCCGCGGCTCTTCTTCACCGGTCGCCGCACCGGCTCGGGCGCGGGCTCGGGGGTGGGCTCCGGAGCCGGCTCGACCGGTGCGTCGTCGAGGGCCGCGGCGTCGGCGGCCTCCTCGCGCTCGGAGGCGTCGAGGTCGGGGGCGTCCGGGCGCGCGCGGGGTGCGGCGGTGTCGAGGAAGGCCTCCGGCGGCGCCTCCGACCCGAGGTCGGCGGCGCGCGCGGCGGGCCGCCCGGCGGCCGGGGTCTCAGCGGGTGCCGCTGCGGGTGCGTCGGTGGGGGAGACCATCTCGATCGCGTCGTCGCCGAGCGGGAGCTCCTGGTCGGCGTGGTCGACGCGGGTGCGCGGCGCGCGGGCGCCGGGAGCCGGGTCGGTGTCGCCAGCACCCGGGGCCCCGGGGGAGTCGGGCGCGGCGGTCAGGCGGCGCTGGCGGGCGCGCTCGAGGTCGTCGTGGGCCTCGGGGGCGGGCGTCGTGGCGACGGCCTCGCCGACGACCCAGCGCGCGTCGTCGTTGTCGAGCAGCACGTAGTTGCCCGGCAGGTCGAAGGTGAACTCGGCGGTGCCCTGGCGCTCGGCGGCGGTGTACTGCGCCACGAGCGACCACCGGCCGTCCTCGCGGCGCCAGGAGTCCCACTCGACCTGGTCGGGATCGACGTTGTGGGCGCGCAGGTGGGTGGCCACGGCGTCGCCGAGGGTCCGCGCGGTGGAGCCGTCGCCGCCGCGGCGGCGTACGGAGGAGCGCTGGGCGCGCTGGGCGACGTGCTCGCGCTCGGCGAGGACGGGGCCGGCGTAGGCCATGATCCGGTCGAGGCTGGTGCGGGCGGCCTCGGCGACGGCCTCGGGGGTCTCCCCGGCCCGGATCCGGGCCTGGATGTCGCGAGGGCGGAGGGCGCTGTCCATGGTGTTCTCCAACTGACCGGTGCGTGAGGTCTCTGCGCGCAGTGCGGCTCGCAGGGGTGCGTCGTTGTCGAGGGTGAACTCGACCCCGGCGTCACTGACCAGGAGCAGGTGCCTCCCGTCCTCGCTCACGCCGGCGAGGGTCAGGTGCACCATGGACCGAGCCTACGCCAGCACCACCCCGCGGGCGCGGACTGGCTCGGCGCGCCCGCCGGGACCGGTACGACGGACGCCGCCGCACCGGGGGCGGCCCGGTGGTCGTGCCGCGCGCACCCGCCGCCGCGGGGCGGCCCGGCCCGCCCCGGTGCCCGGTCGACGTACCTGACCTGCGGTGACGGCGTCCGCGCGCTTTCCGCGCAACCGGTCGCGCGTCGGTAGCCTCCGGGCGTGAGCACGTCGGACCCCAGCAGCACGCTGGCCGCCACCCTGGTGGTCCTCGACCTGCTGGGCATCTTCGTCTTCGCCATCTCCGGGGCCCTCGTGGCGGTGCGCAAGGACCTCGACGTCTTCGGCGTGATCGTGCTGGCCGGGGTCACCGGGCTCGGCGGCGGCTTCCTGCGCGACGTGCTGATCGGGGCGGTGCCGCCCGCGGCCCTGGCCGACTGGCGTTACCTCCTGGTGCCGCTGGCCGCCGGGCTGGTCACCTTCGTCCACCACCCCGCGCTGGGCCGCATGGAGCGCCTGGTGACGGTCTTCGACGCCTTCGGGCTCTCGCTCTTCTGCGTGGCGGGTGCGCTGAAGGCCCTCGACTACGGCCTCGGTCCGCTGCCCGCCGCGCTGCTGGGCATGGCCACCGGGGTGGGCGGCGGCATGGTGCGCGACGTGCTGGCCGGGCGCGTGCCGGTGGTGTTCCGCGGCGAGCTCTACGCCATCCCGGCGCTGGCGGGCGGCGCCGTGGCCGTGGTCGGTGTGCGCGCCGACCTGCCGACCGTGGCCGTCTCGGTCGCCGGCGCCGCGGTCTGCCTGGCCTGGCGGCTGCTCGCGGTGTGGCGCGGGTGGCAGGCGCCGCTGCCGCGCGGCTCGGCCAGCGTCTAGGCCAGCTCCAGGCCCGGCCAGCCGACCAGCCAGCCGTCGGGCTCCACGACGAGGAGGACCGCGGCGTCGAGCCACGCCCCAGCGGCTCGCTCGGCCGGGTGCGGCGTACCCCTGTTCTCCCGGTGGTGCGAGACGTGGCGGCGAACGACGGGTCGGAGGGCCCCGAGGCTGTCGTTCGCCGCCACTTCCCGGTCCTGGGTCACTCGCCCGACCGGCGGTCCGGTCCGGACGGCGAGGCCCGCCGGACCGCGGCGTCGAGCCACGCCCCTGCGGTTCGCTCGGCCGGGTGTGGCGCACACCTGTCCTCCCGGTGGGGAGAGAAGTGGCGGCAGACGACGGGTCGGAGGGTCTCGAGGCTGTCGTTCGCCGCCACTTCTCGGTCCTGGCTGGCCGGCCGGTCCGGACGTCGAGGGCCCCCGACCGCGGCACAGCCGGACCCCTCAGCCGGACCCCTCAGCCGGACCCCTCAGCCGGACCCCTCAGCCGGACGCCTCAGCCGGGCGGCCGCAGCGGGTCGGGCTCGACGGGGGCGGAGCTCGGCACGGCGCGACCACCGGGGTCGGTCGCGGCGGCCGTCGCGGCGCCGGCACCGGCGGTGGTGTCGCCGCGGGTGAGGTCGTCGTGGGGGGCGTCGCCTGCCGACGCGGCGGTGGGCTCCGCGTCGTCGCCGCGGGGCAGCAGCTGGGCGGCCACGGCGGCGAGCAGCCCGGCCACCACCGGCACGAGGTAGGCGGCGGAGGCCCCACGGGCGTCGACGACCACGCCGCTGAGCGTCGCACCGGGCGCGACGCCGGCCACGAGGCCGGTCTGCATGATGGCCATGCCCTCGGTGAGGCGTCCGGGCGGCACCGTGCGCTCGGTGAGCGAGAGGGTGGCGACCAGCGTGGGGGCGATCGCCACGCCGCCCACGAGCAGCAGCAGGCCCATCGCGACCATCGAGTCGACGAACAGCAGCGGCACCATGGCCGCCGCCATCGCCAGCGACCCCCACCGCACCCGCACGGCGGGGCCGCGGCGCCAGGTGATGGCCCCGGTGACGACGCCTGAGAGCAGGCTGCCCAGCGCCCACAGCGCGAGCAGCGCGCCCGCCCAGGCCTTGGCGTCCTGCTCCTCGGAGAAGGCGACGGTGGTGACCTCGGCGGCGCCGAAGAGCACCCCGAGCGCCGCGCTGACGACCGCGAGCGGGGCCACCGTGCGCCACGGCATGGCGGGGCGGGGCCCGGTGGCGGCGTCGTGGCGCTGCCGGGGCGGCTCGGTGGCGCGCTGCGAGGCGAAGAAGAGACCGCCGGCGACACCGGCGACGACCGCGACGGCCAGGCCGGCCACCGGGTGCACCGCGGTGGCCAGCAGCGTCACGGTGATCGGACCGAGGATGAAGCAGGCCTCGTCGACGACCGCCTCGAGGGCGAAGGCGGTCTGCACGTCGGCGGGCCGGGAGAGCACGTGGGACCAGCGGGCGCGCACGCAGGAGCCGATCTGGGGCAGAGTTCCGCCCGCGACCGCCGCCGCGGCGTAGGTGGTGGCCATCGGCCAGCCGTCCTGCACCGACCAGACCAGCAGCACCATGGCGACGCCGAAGAGCACGCTGGCGGTGCTGAGCACCAGGCCCTGGCCGAGCCGGTCGACCAGGCGGCCCTGGGCGATCGCCAGCAGCGCGTTGGCGACCATGTAGGCCGCCGAGACCGCACCGGCCACGCCGTAGGAGCCGGTAGAGGCCTCGACCAGCAGCACGATGCCCAGGCCGGCCATCGAGATGGGCAGGCGAGCGACCAGACCGGTCAGGGAGAAGAGCAGGGCGCCCGGCTCGCGCAGCACCCGCTGGTAGGACGACAGCATCACCGCGAGCCTAGGTCGCGCCGGGGACGCGGGACCAATCCCAGCCGGGGCGTGACACGGGTCGCACGCCCCGGCGCCGAGGCGAGCCCGAGGGGTGAGGGACGCCGGGGCCGCGCACCTACGATGAAGGGCGTGAGCAACGACCCCGCGGATGTCCTGACCGACGTCGACGTGACCCCGTACGACGCCCTCCTGCTGGTCTCCTTCGGCGGCCCGGAGGGCCCCGACGACGTCGTGCCCTTCCTGGAGAACGTCACCCGGGGGCGCGGCATCCCCCGCGAGCGCCTCGAGGAGGTCGGCAAGCACTACCACCTCTTCGGCGGTCGCTCGCCGATCAACGACCAGAACCGTGACTTCCTGACCGCGCTGCGCGCCGACCTGGCCGAGGCCGGCATCGACCTGCCGGTCTACTGGGGCAACCGCAACTGGGACCCCTACCTCAAGGACACCCTGGCCCGGATGGCCGCCGACGGCGTGACCCGCGCGGCCTGCTTCGTGACCAGCGCCTACTCCTCGTGGAGCAGCTGCCGGCAGTACCGCGAGAACCTCTGGGACGCCGTGGAGGGCCTCGAGGGGGCGCCGCGCCTGGACAAGCTGCGTCACTATTTCAACCACCCCGGCTTCGTGGAGCCCAACGTCGACGCCGTGCTGGCCGCGCTGGCCGACCTCCCCGACGACGTCCGCGACGGCGCTCACCTGGCCTTCGTGACCCACTCGATCCCGCTGTCGATGAACGACGCCAGCGGTCCGCCCGAGCAGGGCGGTGGCGCCTACGTGCGCCAGCACCTCGACGTCGCCGACGTGATCACCCGCCGCGTCGCCGAGGAGACCGGCCGCACCCACCCCCACGAGCTGGTCTTCTGCTCGCGCTCGGGCGCCCCGCACATCCCGTGGCTCGAGCCCGACGTCAACGACCACCTCGAGAAGCTGCACGGCGACGGCGTCCCGGCGGTCGTGATGGTGCCGGTCGGCTTCGTCTCCGACCACATGGAGGTCATCTACGACCTCGACACCGAGGCCATGGAGACCGCGGCCGAGCTGGGCCTGCCCGCGCGGCGCGCCGCCACCGCCGGCACCGACGCGCGCTTCGTGGCCGCCGTGCGCGACCTGCTGGTCGAGCGCGCCACCGTCGAGCGCGGCGGCGAGGTCGCCCGCGCGGCGGTCGGCTCGACCGGGCCGATGTGGGACCGCTGCCCCCGCACCTGCTGCTCCAACCCCCGCGCCGAGCGTCCCGCCCTGTGCGGCTCCGACCCGGTGCCGGCCGACGCCGCGGCCACCGTGCCGGGCCAGGCCGTGGTCGTCGCGTGAGCGGTCCCGCGGACCGCTCCGCACCGGCCGCTCCCGCGGACCTCGCCGCGATCGCCCTCGCGGTGGCCCGGGAGGCCGCCGAGCTGGTGCGCGAGCGTCGGGCGCGCGGGGTCGAGGTCGCCGCGACCAAGACCAGCGACATCGACATCGTCACCGAGGTCGACCGCGCCAGCGAGGTGCTCATCCGTCAGCGCCTGCTGGAGCACCGCCCCGACGACGCGATCCTGGGCGAGGAGGGCGACGACCACGCCGGCAGCTCCGGGGTGCGCTGGGTCGTGGACCCCATCGACGGCACGGTCAACTTCCTCTACGGCATCCGCCAGTACGCCGTCTCCATCGCGGCCGAGCGCGACGGGGAGGTGGTCGCCGGCGTGGTGCTCAACGTGGCCGACGGGCACACCTACCTCGCCCACACCGGGCCGGCCGGTGCCGACGACCGCACGGGCGCGGTGGCGACCCGCGACGGCGAGCCGATCGCGGTGCGCGCCGCCCAGCCCCTCGCGGAGATGCTCGTGGGCACGGGCTTCTCCTACGACCGTAGCGTGCGGGTGCTCCAGGCGCGGGCCCTCGTCGAGCTGCTGCCGCGCGTGCGCGACGTACGCCGCCTGGGCTCGGCCGCGCTCGACCTGTGCGCCGTGGCCGAGGGCAGCCTCGACGCCTACGTCGAGGAGGGCGTGCAGCCCTGGGACCACGCCGCCGGCGGGCTCGTCGCCCGGCTGGCGGGCGCGCGCACGGAACTGCTCACCGGGGTCGGTGGCCTGCCGCTCATGGTCGCCGCGGGCGCTGAGACCTTCGACACCTTCCGCGACGCCGTGCACGGCGCCGGGTTCGCCGCGGGCAGGCCCACCGCCCCCGCCACGCCCCCCACCGCCACCGGAGCAGGGCTGTGACCTGCGCCGACGCGGCCGGGACGAGCCGGTCGGCCGGCGCCACGACGGGGAACCGGTGGGCGGACACCAGGAATAGCGTGACGTCACCGGATGTTCACGCGTCGCCACACCAGACCGGTGTGCGCGAGCCGGACCCGATGGTGCACAATCTGGCGCCGACGAGGACCGACCGGCAGGACGAGGGGAGTGACTGACGATGGCGACTGACTACGACGCACCGCGCAAGAACGAGGAAGACCAGTCCGAGGAGAGCATCGAAGAGCTCAAGGCGCGTCGCCACGACAAGAACTCCGGCAAGGTCGACGAGGACGAGGCCGAGGCCGCAGAGGCCTTCGAGCTCCCCGGCGCCGACCTGTCGCACGAGGAGCTCGCGGTCGAGGTGAAGCCCAAGCAGGACGACGAGTTCACCTGCATGAGCTGCTTCCTGGTGCACCACCGCTCGCAGCTGGCCGACAGCAAGAAGATGATCTGCTTCGACTGCGAGTGAGCACGCCCGCGCCGCGCACGGCCTGCGCTGCGCCGCACGACACGACGAGGGCCGCACCCCAGGGTGCGGCCCTCGTGTCGTGCCGGCCGTGCGGAGCTGGTCCCAGGCCGGGGTCAGCTGGTGGGCGTGGAGGCCTTGGAGGCGTCCTGGCCGTCCTTCTGCAGCTCGGCGGGCAGGTGGCCGGTCGACTTGGCGTAGTAGTGCGCGGCCTTGCGGGCGGCCAGCATGCGTGCGATCTGGATGAAGGTGCCGCTCGCGGCCGCCCAGGCGACGGCCTCCCAGATCTCCACGTCGGGGTCGGCGGGGTTGGCGGGCGGGTTCTTGCCCGTCGCGGCCTTCCACGAGGTGTTGAGGGTCTTCTTGGCCACCGTCGCCGCGCCGATCGCCGCGGCGAGGGAGAAGACGGACCAGATCTTGGAGGAGCCACCAGATGCCATGACGCCGACCTTACCGCCGCTCAGCCGGCGTGCTGCTCACCCTGCGCGGTGGTCGGGCCCGGTCCGTGCGCCCCGCGGGGCGACGCCGCGGCCGCGGTGAGCGCGGCGGCCAGGGCGTCGGGACGCCGGGTGCTGAGCAGCCAGTACGGCGTGGGGTCGGCCGGGTCGGTGAGGTGCACCCGCACCGCGCGCTTGCGGTAGGGCCGCAGCAGCAGGAAGGCGCGGGCGTCGGCGTCCCGACCGGCCGCGAGGCGGGCCGCCTCGGGGGTGAGCGGCTCCACGGCACCGACGTGCTCCAGACCGATGCGGGCGCGGCCCGCACGCAGCTCGCCGCCGGCGACGCTGATGACGGCGTTGCCGTAGGCGAGCAGGAGGGCGGCCATGAGGGCCACCGAGAGGCCCGCGACGACCCAGGCCACCACGCCCGGCACAGCGACGACCACGGCCAGCCAGAGCGAGGCGACGAGCATCGTGCCCTGCACCCACCAGCGCAGGGGCACGGCGAGTCGCTCGCGGTAGGTCGGGGTCACGGGGCCCAGTTTCCCACTCCCGCCCGCCCCGCGGCGACCTGGGGCGGGTGCGAGCCGCGCAGGGGCCGACCGGGAGGGCCGTGCGCGGCGCGGCCCGGCCTCGCGCGGGGCTAGGGTCCGGGCCATGAGTGACCTCGAGCTGCCCGTGGTGCGCCTCGACGCCGACCTGGCGCTGCCGGCGTACGCCCGTCCCGGTGACGCGGGCGCCGACCTGCTGACCACCGTCGACGTGACGCTGGCCCCCGGCGAGCGCGCGCTCGTGCCCACGGGCATCGCGCTGGCGCTGCCGGAGGGCTACGTCGGGCTCGTGCACCCCCGCTCGGGCCTCGCGGCGCGCCACGGCCTGTCGATCGTCAACAGCCCGGGCACCGTCGACGCGGGCTACCGGGGCGAGGTCAAGGTGCTCCTCGTCAACCTCGACCCGGGCGAGCCGATCCTGCTGCGACGCGGTGACCGGGTGGCGCAGCTGGTCGTGCAGCGCGTCGAGCGGGTGCGTTTCGTCGAGGTCGACCGGCTCCCCGACAGCGAGCGCGGCCAGGGGGGTTACGGTTCTACCGGAGGCTTCGGCCAGGGCTGACCCAGGGCCGCACCTCCGCAGCGCGCCCGCCGCGCAGCCGCACCCGTCCGGGGCGGCGCGGGCGGGCCGACCCAGACGATCCACCGAGGAGCAGGCTCTCGTGAAGTTCCGCCGCAAGTCCCAGGTCACCGCCGAGGAGCTCGACGACGCGTCGCAGCCCCAGGAGCCGGCCCGCGGCCCCTTCGACGCCGAGGACCTCCCCGACGACGGCGTCACCCGCGCCGACCTCGGCTCGCTGCTCATCGAGCCGAGCGCCGACCGCGAGCTGCGCCTGCAGGTCGAGGAGTCCACCGGCAAGGTGCAGGCGGTCATGCTGGCCGGCCCCGACGGGGCGCTGGAGCTGCGCGCCTTCGCCGCCCCCCGCAACGGCGACCTGTGGAGCGAGGTCAGGCCCCAGATCGCTGCCGACATGACCCGCCGCGGTGGCACCGCCACCGAGGTCGAGGGCCCCTTCGGCGTGGAGCTGCAGTGCCAGCTCGCCACCCAGCTGCCCGACGGCCGCACGGGCACGCAGCACTCGCGCATCATCGGCGTCAACGGCTCGCGGTGGCTGCTGCGCGCCACCCTCATCGGGGGCCCCGCCCGCGAGCCGGAGACGGCGGCCGACTGGGAGCACGTCATCACCCGGGTCGCGGTGCGCCGCGGCGAGGGCGCCATGCCCGTCGGGGAGGCGCTGCCGGTCTCGCTGCCCGACAACGCGCGCAAGGTGCAGCCCGCCCAGCGCACGGCCCAGGAGACCGGCCAGCAGCTCACCCAGCCGACGGGGGAGTAGACCGCCCGTGGGTGAGAAGAGCCGGCTGCGCCGCAGCATCAGCAAGTGGGCCAACAGCTCCGACCAGCACGCCCGCGACCTGCGCAAGACCTACTGCGAGCCCGGCCACGACACGATCGCCGCCGCGCCCGACCGTGAGCGCGTCGTGCTGCGCGGCACGCTGCGCACGGTGACGCTGCGCCCGCGCGGCGGGGTGCCGGCCCTGGAGGCCGAGCTCTTCGACGGCTCCGGGGTCATCACCATCGTGTGGCTCGGCCGCCGCCGCATCGTCGGGATCTCCCCGGGGGTGTCGATGCAGGTGCAGGGTCGCATCGGCTGCCACGACGGTGTGCGCGTCATGTACAACCCGCGCTACGAGCTGATCCCGTGAGCGACCCGCTCCGTCCCGCCGGCGACCCCCTGTCCCGGTCCGCCGACCAGCCCGGCCCGCCCGTCGACCAGCCCGAGCACGACCCCGGGGTCGAGAGCGTCGAGGCCGTGGTGCGTGCGCAGCTGGCCAAGGCCCTCGGTGGGCGTCGCGGCATGGTCGAGGCGGCCGTGCCGACCCTCCTCTTCACCGTCCTGTGGCTGACCACGCGCGAGCTGAACCTCGCCATCGCGGTCGGCGGCGCGGCCGCCGCCCTGGCCCTGGTGGTGCGGCTCGTGCAGCGCTCCACGGTGCAGTTCGCCGTCAACGCGCTGGTCGGCATCGGCATCGGCTGGTTCTTCGTCGCGCTCTCGGCGCGCAACGGCGGCAGCGCCGACGAGCAGGCGCTGGCCTACTTCCTGCCGGGCCTGATCTACAACGGCGTCTACGCCGTGGCGATGGGGCTGACCTGCCTGATCCGCTGGCCCCTGGTGGGCTTCATGGTCGGCAGCGTCACCGGCGACCCCACGGCCTGGCACGCCGACAAGCAGGTCGTGCGGCTGTGCACCACGCTGACGTGGCTGCTGGCCGTGCCGTGCGTCGTGCGGGTCGCCCTCCAGCTGCCGCTGTGGCTGGCCGGCCAGTCCGGTGCCATGGACGTCGACACGGTCGTCGCCGCGCTCGGCGTGCTCAAGATCGCGCTGGGCTGGCCGCTGCAGCTGCTCGCCCTCGGCGCGATGATGTGGGTGCTCGGCCGCAACCGCACGCCCGTCTCGCCCGCCGTGGCCTGAGCCCCGCCCGGCACCCCGGGCGCCGCGCGGCCCCGGCGTACGCCGGTCGGCTCAGCCGCCGTGGGAGGAGGGCGCGAGCAGCCGCTCGAGCTCGTCCTCCTTCTCGGCCGGCACGACCAGCAGCAGCTCGTCGCCCGACTCCACCGGCTGCTCCGGGGTCGGCACGTAGACCTGGCCGTCGCGCAGGATGGTGACGAGCGCGCAGTTGTCGGGCAGCGGGATGAGGCCCGAGGGCTTGCCGACGTAGGGCGAGTCGCTGGGCAGCGTCATCTCGACCAGGTTGGCGTTGCCCTGGCGGAAGGTGAAGAGCCGCACGAGGTCGCCGACGCTCACCGCCTCCTCGACCAGGGCCGACATGATGCGCGGGGTCGAGACGCTGACGTCGACGCCCCACGCCTCGCTGAAGAGCCACTCGTTGTTGGGGTGGTTGACCCGCCCGACGGTGCGCGGCACCCCGAACTCGGTCTTGGCCAGCAGCGAGGCGACCAGGTTGGCCTTGTCGTCGCCGGTGGCGCAGATGAGCACGTCGCAGCGCTCCAGCCCGGCCTCCTCCAGCGAGGACATCTCGCAGCAGTCGGCCAGCAGCCACTCGGCGTCGGGCACCCGCTCGGGCTTGATGGAGCCGGCGTTCTTGTCGATCAGCAGGACCTGGTGGCCGTTGCCGATCAGCTCGCGGGCGATGGAGCGGCCCACGGCGCCGGCTCCTGCGATGGCGACTCGCACGTCAGTGCTCCTCAGGTCCTCGGTCGAGCACGGCGTAGGCGTGGGCCGCGTTGTCCTCGCGGATCACCAGGTGGAGCATGTCGCCCTCCTGCAGGATCGTCTCGCGCGAGGGCAGCATGCCCTCGCCGAGCCGGTCGATCCACGCGATACGGCTGCGGCTCTGCTCCTGCATGGCCACGGTGCGGTGGCCGATCCACGACTCGGGCACCGTGACGTGGTCGACGCGGATGGTGCCGCTGGGGTCGCGGAAGTCGGGCTCCGCGCCGGCGGGCAGGATCCGGCGCAGCACCTGGTCGGCGGTCCACTTCACGGTCGCGACGGTGGTGATGCCCAGGCGCTGGTAGACCTCGGCGCGGCCGGGGTCGTAGATGCGGGCGACGACCTGCTGGAGGCCGAAGGTCTCGCGGGCGACCCGCGCGGCGATGATGTTGGAGTTGTCGCCGCTGGAGACCGCGGCGAAGGCGTCGGCGCGACGGATGCCGGCCTTCTCCAGGACCTCCTGGTCGAAGCCGTAGCCGGTGACCTTGTCGCCGTTGAACCCCGGGCCGAGGCGCCGGAAGGCGTCCGGCTCGCTGTCGATGATGGACACGGTGTGGTTCCGGTCCTCGAGACTGCGCGCGAGCGTCGAGCCGACGCGGCCGCAGCCCATGATCACAACGTGCACGCCGTCACCGTATCGCCTAGGGCTCCGGGCCGTGCGTGCCGTAGCGTTCCGTCGCGTGGGAGTTGGCGACGTCTCGAAACGGATCCTGCTGGGACGCAAGCTGCGCAGCTCCCAGTTGGGGGAGACGCTGCTCCCCAAGCGCATCGCGCTGCCGGTCTTCGCCAGCGACGCGCTCTCCTCGGTGGCCTACGCCCCCGACGAGGTCTTCATCATGCTCTCGCTGGCCGGCGCCTCGGCCTACATGTGGTCGTGGAAGATCGCGATCGCCGTCGCGATCGTGATGGCGGCGGTGATCGCCTCCTACCGCCAGACCGTCCACGCCTACCCCAGCGGTGGCGGCGACTACGAGGTCGCCACCGTCAACCTGGGCCCGAAGGCCGGCACGACCGTGGCCAGCGCCCTGCTGGTCGACTACATCCTCACCGTGGCCGTCTCGATCTCCTCCGGCGCCCAGTACGCCGCGTCGGCCATCCCGGCGCTCAGCGGCCACGAGGCGACCTTCGGCTCGCTGCTGGTGCTGCTGCTGATGGCGATGAACCTGCGCGGCATCCGGGAGTCGGGCAGCTTCTTCGCGGCGCCGACGTACCTGTTCATGGTCGCGATCCTCGGCATGTGCGGCATCGGGCTCTTCCAGCTCTTCACGGGCAACCTGCCCCGCGTCGAGAGCGCCGACCTCACCATCACCCCCGAGCCGGGCCTCGAGGGCCCGCTCACCACCTTCGCGCTGCTCTTCCTGCTCGCCCGGGCCTTCTCCTCGGGCTGTGCCGCGCTGACCGGCGTCGAGGCGATCTCCAACGGCGTGCCGGCCTTCAAGCGGCCCAAGAGCAAGAACGCCGCCACGACGCTGCTGCTGCTCGGCATGATCGCGATCTCGATGATGGTCAGCGTCATCGTGCTGGCCCGCCAGATGGGGCTGAAGTACGTCGACCCCCACGACCTCGACCGGCTCACCCGCGACGGGCAGGCGCTGCCGGCCGACTACGACCAGCACACCGTCATCGCCCAGATCGCCGAGGCGGTCTTCCGCGACTTCCCGCCGGGCTTCTACCTCGTGGTCACGGTCACCGGCATCATCCTGGTGCTGGCCGCCAACACCGCCTTCAACGGCTTCCCGGTGCTGGGCTCGATCCTGGCCAACGACGGCTTCGCCCCCCGCGCGCTCGGCTCGCGCGGCGACCGGCTGGCCTACAGCAACGGCATCGTCTTCCTGGCGGTGATGGCCATCGTGCTGATCCTGGCCTTCGACGCCGAGACGACCCGGCTGATCCAGCTCTACATCGTGGGCGTCTTCGTGTCCTTCAACCTCAGCCAGCTCGGCATGATCCGCCACTGGACGCGGCTGCTGCAGACCGAGCGCGACCCCGCCGAGCGGCGCCGCATGGTGCGCTCGCGCCTGATCAACGCCATCGGGCTCAGCTTCACCGCCGTGGTGCTCGTGATCGTGCTGGTCACCAAGTTCCTCGCCGGCGCCTGGATCACGATCCTGGCGATGATCTTCTTCTACGCCCTCATGCGCGGCATCCGCGGCCACTACGACAAGGTCTCCGCGGAGCTGGCCGCCGACGAGGAGGACCGGGTCATGCCGACCCGCGTCCACGCGATCGTGCTGGTCTCCAAGCTGCACAAGCCCACGCTGCGCGCGCTGGCCTTCGCCAAGGCGACCCGGCCCAACGTGCTGGAGGGCATCTACGTCTCCGTCGACCCCGTGGCCACCGACAAGCTGCTCGCCGAGTGGGACGAGCGGAAGATGGACGTGCCGCTCAAGGTGCTCCACTCGCCCTACCGCGAGCTGGTGCGCCCGATCGTGGAGTACGCCACCGAGATCCGCCGCTCCAACCCGCGCGGGGTGGTCGCCGTCTACATCCCCGAGTACGTCGTGGGACGCTGGTGGGAGCAGCTGCTGCACAACCAGACCGCGCTCGTGCTCAAGGGCCGCCTGCTCTTCACCCCGGGGGTCATGGTGACCTCCGTGCCCTACCAGCTGCGCTCCTCGCAGATCGCGCGCGAGCGCCAGCTGTCCGACGACTTCCGCGTGCGACCCGGAGACCTGCGCCGAGGCCAGGTCGACGAGCGCCACCCCGACGAGCTGAGACGATGACCCGACACCCCCGCGCCCGCGCCGCCCGCCCCCGAGCCGCTCGTGGACGCTCCCGCGTCGGCGAGCGCTTCGAGGTCGAGGTCGGCCCCGTCGCCCACGGCGGTCACTGCGTGGCCCGTGTGCCCGACGGCGAGGACCTGCGGGTCGTCTTCGTGCGCCACGCACTGCCCGGCGAGCAGGTCGTGCTCGCGATCACCGAGGGCACCGACGGCGACCGCTTCTGGCGCGGCGACGCGGTCGAGGTGCTCACCGCCTCCCCCGACCGCGTCACCGCGCCCTGCGTCTACTCCGGCCCCGGCGGCTGCGGTGGCTGCGACTTCCAGCACGTGGAGCTGGGCGCCCAGCGCGGGCTCAAGGCGGCCGTGGTCGCCGAGCAGCTGCGCCGCCTCGCCGGCCTCGACCTGGCCGTCGAGGTCGAGGCCGTGCCCGGCGACGACCACGGCCTGCGCTGGCGCACGCGCATGCAGTACGTCGACCTGGGCCAGGCCGACGACGGCGGGCGCCGTGTGGGCATGCGCAAGCACCGCTCCAGCGAGGTCGTCGCGATCGACGACTGCCTCATCGCGCACCCCGAGGCCCGCGAGCCGGGCCCCGGCACCCTGAGCGAGACCGTCAGCGCCACGACCGCCGCCGGACCGGTCGGGCCGCACGACTTCACCGTCGCCGCCGACGGCTTCTGGCAGGTGCACCCCGGGGCGCCGGCCGCCCTCGTCGGCGCCGTGCTCGACGCGCTCGCCCCGCGGTCGGGGGAGTCGGTGCTCGACCTCTACTCCGGCGTGGGCCTCTTCGCCCGCTTCCTCGGCGAGGCCGTCGGCGCCGACGGCCGGGTCGCCTCGGTCGAGGCCGACCGCACCGCCTCGGGCCACGCCCGCAGCAACCTGGCCCCGCTGCTCGAGCGCGGCACCGGCGTGGAGATCGTGTGCGGGCCGGTGGAGAAGGTGCTGGCCCTGCGCGCTCAGGAGGGCCCTGACAGCGTCGACCTCGTCGTGCTCGACCCGCCGCGCACCGGCGCCAAGCGGGTCGTGGTGGAGCAGGTCGTCTCCCGCTCGCCGCGCGCGGTGGCCTACGTCGCCTGCGACCCCGCCGCCCTCGCCCGCGACGTCGCCATCTTCGCCGAGCACGGCTACCACCTCACCTCGCTGCGCGCCTTCGACCTCTTCCCGATGACGCACCACGTCGAGTGCGTCGCGCTGTTGACGAAAACCGGCTCTGACCTGCGGTGATGCGATTTGGGTCCTCGAGGTCGATCCCTCGGAACCGGCCCTGAGGCTCGCTTTGGGCTCACTGTGAAGGCTCTTCCCAGATGAGGGTGTAGGCCGGGCTGGCGCGTCGGTCCCCAGGTAGGCGTCGAGGTCTTCCGAAGATGGAAGTTCTGACGCTCACCATCTGGAAGACCTCGACGTGCCCGACGCTACCCCGCCGGCCGGCTTCGGCCGCCCTGACCTGACCACCTTCGCTCGACTCGATGGCCTCGGTCTGGCCGTGATTGGGCAGCGACTCGAACGGGTCTGCTGCACTGAATCGTGTCACCAACCCATGGGGCCGTCATCCTGTCACCGGATGGTGCAGCAGACCCAGGTGCTATCGACCAGCGGTCGACGACCGCTTTGCGACTCGGCTCGCGCCGAGCCCCGCGACCCAGACCCCGGCGACCATGGCTGCCACCACCACGAGCGAGGAGACGTTCAGCTGGGCGACTCCGGAGAGTCCGTGGCCGAGGTTGCAGCCCCCAGCGATCCAGCCTCCGGACCCGAGCAGGAGCCCACCGCCCGCGAGCTGGACGTAGCGGACCGGCTCCTCGCCACGGACCCAGAACCCGCCCGCGATACGAGCCGCAAGGGTGCCACCCGCGACGATGCCCAGGAGGAACGTGATCAACCAGTAGTTGGTGGGGGAGCCGCCGGCGATGCTCGCGACGGCACCGACAGAGCTGGGGCCGAAGCTGGCGCCGCCCAGGCCGGCCAAGGCCCATCCGCCGGTGATCGCGACCCCGAGGCCCACTCCGATCCGTCGCCACCCCCACTGCCAGTCGTGGGCCGGGGACTCACGACCCGGCCGAAGCCGGAGAGCGATCGCGACGCCGAGGAGGAGCAGGACGGCCACGCCGAGGCGCGGCACCCCGAGCAGGCCGGGGATGGTGGCGGCCTCGCCACCCGCAAGCACGGTCGGCCCGGGCAGCGTGAGCTGGCGGGCGATCAGCTCACCCGCTGCCCAGCCGGTCAGCCCGGCCAGGGCACCGAGCATGCCTGAGCCCAGCTTGTAGAACAGCCCCGAGACGCATGACTTGGCCACGACCATTCCGATGCCGATGATCAACCCGCCGGTCACGTTCGCCACCGGACGGAAAGCCAAGCCTTGGTTGAGGCCGCTGGCGCCCGGAAGGAGCAGTAGCAGCGCGAGGCCCACCGAGGCCAGCGCCACGCCGAGGGCCCAGCCTCGGACCAGGAGCAACCGGCCGTCCAAAGAGCCGCGGATCGCGGAGTGGAAGCACAGCTGCCCCCGCTGCAGCGCGTAGCCCATGACCACGCCGGCCACCGCTCCGGTGATGACGGAGGTGATCATGCCCAGGTGGGGATGGCGCCAGTGACTGGCGGGGCGGTCATCGTGGCTCCAGGTGGGGTGTCGGCATTCGTCGATTCTGCCTGCCCCAGGGTGGTCCGCTCGACCGACGAGTCATGTCCGAGGTGATGATCGGTGCGCGATGACGGGAGGGCGCTCGGATCTCCTTCAGGATGCGCCGTTGATGCGGAAGTCCACGGTCTCAACCTTGGAGGCGACGCCGATGGCTTCCAGGTCGCGGCGGTCGATGCGTCCGTCGGCGTTCTGGTCGGTGACGACGGCGGGTGCGTCGTTGTAGATGCCGTCGTGGTTCAGGTCGTCGATGACGGCAACGGTCAACGTGGTGGTGACGTCCTTGCCGGCGATCGGGGCGCCGACGATCCAGGTGTCCCAGATCTCGACGTCGTTCTCGGAGCGGTCGGTGACGCCGGTGAGGTTGAACAGGTTGGCCAGGTTGGTTCCGGGCCCGGAGAAGCCGGGGAGGGTGCTGTTGGTGGTGCTGGTGAGCACGACCAGGCCGGGCATCCGGTCGTCGGCACCGGTCGAGAAGCTCCCGGGGAAGGGAGCGGTGTTGTTGTGCGCGGCCGGCCCGGTCAACTGGCTGGCGGTGAAGCCGGTGCCTGCGAGCGAGGTGTCGTCGAACTCGATGTCGAGGTCGACGAACCACCCGGCTCCGGCGATGCCGGCGTTGTCGCCGCGTGCGGGGGCGAGGATCTCGACGTCCACGGACTTGGCCGCGTCATGGCGGTCGCGGTGCCCTGGCCCGGAGGTGGCGGAGGCGCTGCCGGTGGTGGCGGCGTAGGTGCCTGCGAGTGCTGCGGTCACGGTGAGGGTGGTGAGGGCGGTGAGGGCGGTGGTGGTCTTGTTCATGGTGGGTCCCTTTCGTCGGGTGTCAGGCAGGGGTACGCCGTCTTCGGCGGATCGGTTCACCGAGTGGTGGCGGAGATCACGAGACCACCGTCGGAGTCGGTGACTCGAACCTGGGCGACATCGCGCGTGGCGAACGCCGAGGCCCCGGTCACGTGCGCTTCGCCATTGCCGGTCGATCCCCAGGTGGCGACCTGCTGGCGCTCTCCCTCGGGTGAGACCAGCCAGGCGACGAACTGCTCGTCTTGTGGGAGCCCCCGCAGGTCGAGCTCGACCGACGTGCCCCACGGCTTGGCGCTCAAGGAGGCCGCACCGGTGGCGCTCGCTCCCGCCGGTGCGCTCAGGGCGAGAGTCGTAGCGACGGGTGCGTCGGGTTCGAGGACCACCGCCGTGCCGACACCCGCTCCCGCGACCAGCACGACCGCGGCGGCAGCGGTGAGGAGCAGCCGGCGACGTCGACGACGGGTCCGCAGGGCTCCGATCGCGTCACCCAAGGCAGCATCGGAGGTTTCGCGGTGTGCTGATGACGGCGCCCCGGCCCGCAGCAGCGCCGGCAGCCCGGCGTACGTCGCGAGCTCGTCGCGGCACGAGGCGCAGGCCGGGAGATGGGCCTCGAGCCGGGCCCGGTCGTCGGCGTCGAGACCGCCCAGGACGTAGGGGCCCAGCAGGTCGCGCACCCGGTTGTGGGCGCGGTCCTCCTCGTGCTGGTTCATCGCTCGACTCCCATCTCTTCGAATGCGGTCCGCAGGATGCGGATCGCGTAGTACGAGCGTGACTTCACGGTGCCGGGGCGGAGCCCGAGGGTGCTGGCGGCCTCGGTGACGGTGGCGCCGCGGTAGTAGAGCTCGTCGACCACGGCCCGGTGCTCGGGTGAGAGCCGGTCCAGTGCCTGCTCGACGACGTAGGCGTCGACGAGCGCGTCGGCGCGGTCACCGACCGACTGGGCTGCCACGGTGTCGTCGTCGCCGATCAGTCGTGGGCGGCGCTCGTCGGCGCGCCACAGGTCGATGACCAGGTTGCGGGCCACCGCGAACAGGTAGGCCCGCGGCTCACCGCGACTCGGATCGATCCTGTCCAGGTTGCGCCAGCCGCGCAGCATCGTCTCCTGCACGACGTCCTCGGCCCGGCCGCGGTCATCGACCAGGCGCAGCACGAAGGTCATCAGCGCCGTTCCGTGTCGTAGGTAGAGCTCGGTCAGCACCCGTTCGTCGGCTTCGGCCGTCCTACCGGGTGCCCGCGAGCCCGGGCGTAGCGATCTCACGAGCCTGGGTACGACGCGCTCTCGGGATCGGTTCACCGTGTCGCGCCGTGCACGACGGCTCCGTGGGGGCTCACGGGGCAGCGAAGCGCTTGAGACGTTGGAGCATCGAGTCGAGGACCGGTCCGGCCTGGTCGGTGGCGAAGATGTTCTGCGCGTGGGCCGAGCCCGGAAGGATCATCACCGCGTTTTCCTCACCGGGCGAAGACTCGGCCGACTCCGTCGAGACGTGGGCCACCGGCTCGTCCTTGCTGGCCACGAAGAGCTTCGGTTCCTCCCCGAGCCCCTCGACCGTTGCGTTCGGCGACAGCAGGATCAGTTGATCGGCCAGCTCTGGGTCCTGGCTCGCGAGATCGAGGATGGCGTCGGCCCCAGCGCTGGCCCCGACGAGCGCAACGTCGGCGACTCCCTCGCCCTGTAGCTGTTCCACGGCGTCGCGAATCGCATCGGGGTCGATGTCCTCGACAGCGATCACGCTCGCCCCCTGATCGGCGATCGCGACGGCCTGCTCCTCCCAACTGGCCGCGTCGAAAGCAGCGCCATGTGCGAGGACGACTCCGTAGTCTCCCTCGCCCCACCTCAGCGCCGGGGCGTCGGCAACGACGATCGTCTGCCCTGAGGAGCCGCCGGCTGAGGCACTGCCGGCCGTTTGGGGCGCCCGTCCGCAGCTGGTGAGGGCCAGCACGACGACCGGTGCCACTGCGCTTCGCGTGAGGCTTCTGAGCATGTCCGCCACACTAGGTCGCTTGCCGGTCGAAATACTTACCAGAAGCTGACGGCAGTTGTCCTCGCACCAGGGAGTGGGCCGTTCACCGGCAGAGATCTGCTGCTCGTTCCAGTGCGGTGGTGGTTCGCTGGAGGGCCTCCTGGCGCCGGTGTCCGTTGACAGGTGAGGGATGGGGAACGGCCAGGGTGGGGATGACGACCGGATGGTCGGTGAGCGTGAGGTACCGCATCCAGCCCTCAAGCGCCGCGCTGCCGAAGGGGACCACCACCCGGAGGTCGGTCAGTTCGGCGAGCAGCGCACTCAAGGCGGGCCGGGCATCTTCCAGGTCATCGACCCGGGGGCTGCGGCGTCGACCTTCAGAGCTGGTCAACGCCCAGGGGACGACGTTCCAGCGCAGGCAATGCGCCGGGTCGAGCCCGGAAGGGCTCAGCGCCCGACGGACCTGTCGGGTGGTGGCATCGTCGTTGTCGAGCGAACTGAAGCCCAGGTCGCCCGCCGCGACCGTCCTGGGGCCGGGCGCCTCCATCAGCAGCAGGACCCGAGCGCTGGTGCCCGCGCCGTCGGGGTCGAACCAAGGCACGAACCTGGAACCGGTCGAACCTCCCAGCCGCCACCGCTCGACCAGCTCGTTCAGACGGCGGACCGGGGTGTCATGGACGCGGGCTCGCTTGCTTGCGGGGTCTGGTCGCACGCAGTCAGTTCCAGCCCACGGGCGCGACACCTGTAGCGATGCATGGGCGCACGAGGCCGGCGACCACCGGGAGTGGGAGCGCTTGCTCGTCGCGGGCATGAGGCGACCACGTCATGAGCGAAATCCTATGCCGAGCGCGGCCGAGCCGCCTGCTCGCGCCTACACGTCCGCGATGCTGGGACACAAGGCCGTGTTGTGGGGGTACACCACGAAGCCGGCGAGCAGCAGGCCTCGCTCGGCTTGCTCGTGGTGCTCGGAACCCTTGCTGGTGGTCTACCAATTCGTCGTGCAGGGGCTCTGGTCAGCGTTCGGTCGTCCGCGCGATCGCCACGAGATCACGCACCGCGCCCGCAGGCGGATTCTTGGTTCCGACCCAGACGGCGCGGAAGTACCGTCTCAGATCGAGGTCCGAGACCGCCACGACACTCAGGCTCCCGGAGGCCACGTCGTGCGCGACGACGCGACGGCTGAGGAACGCCGGCGCGCTACCGGCAAGGACCGCCTCACGTACAGCGGTCGCGGTAGTGAGCTCCACCTCCGGGTCGTCCACCACCAAGCCATGCTTGGCCAGGGCGATCTCGAGGACCTCGCGGGTGCCCGAGCCCTCCTCACGACTGGTCAGCGCAAGTGCTGCCACCTCCTCGGGCAACAGAGGGGTGGGTCGTCGACTCAACGGCGTGCCGGCCGCCGCGACCAGGACGAGCTCGTCTTGGGCGACGATGACAGACCGCACCGCCGCCGGCGCCTCGACTCCCTCGACGAAGCCCACGTGGGCCGTTCCTGCGCGAACCGCTTCGACCACGTCGCGGCTGTTGGAGGCATGGAGACTCACTGACGTCGCCCGGTAGCCCTCGCTCTGCTGTCGCTGTCGCAGCTGCACCAGCCAGCGGGGGATCAGACTCTCTGCGATCGTCATGCTCGCCCACACCACGAGCTCGCGACTACGGTCGCCGCGCAACCCCTCGATCGCGATGTCGACCTCTTCGGCCAGATCGAGCAACCTCGCCGCCCACTCGGCTACGACCACGCCGGCCTCGGTGAGCTGTGATCCACGTGCGCCGCGTCGCACAAGCGTCAGCCCGGTCTGGGCCTCCATCGCCCGCACGCGTTCAGACGCGGCCTGCTGGCTCATGCCGTTGGCGCGGGCCGTACCACCGATGCTGCCATAGCGGGCGATTCCCACGAGAAGCCGCAGTCCATCGAGGTCGGGAAGATGGGGAGAGGACACAGGCCAAACCTACCGTCAGTCACAAGCGCTGGTTGTGGATGCACAACTCGGCGGGGACTACTGACCCACGCTGCGCGCTCGCAGACTGACGTCATGAGCATTCTCCAAGCCCGCGCCAGCACCAGCGTGCGCCCCGCGGATCGTCGTTCCTTCCTGACCGATCTCGAGGGACAGCCCGCGTTCGGATTCATCGGCCCGAACTGGTTCGCCTCAGTGATGGGCACCGGGATCGTCGCGAACGCCGCCGCGACCCTGCCCGTCAAGGTCCCCGGCCTTCTGCCTTTCGCACGGACTGTGTGGGTTCTCGACGTGATCCTGCTCGTCGTCATCAGCACGGCCACGCTCATCCACTGGACGCAGCACCCCCGCGCCGCGCGGGGACACCTCGACAACCCGGTGATGTCGCACTTCTACGGCGCCCCGGCCATGGCGCTGATGACCGTCGGTGCAGGTGCGCTGCTGGTCGGTCAGCCGCTGGTCGGCCAGGGCACAGCCGTGGGGATCGACTTCGTGCTCTGGACCGCCGGCACCCTGCTCGGTCTCTGGACCGCGGTGGCCGTGCCGTACAAGGCCTTCACCACCCACGAGGTGAAGCCGGACGCCGCCTTCGGAGGCTGGCTGATGCCGATCGTGCCGCCCATGGTCAGCGCGGCCACCGGCCCACTGCTGCTGCCCCACCTGCCCGCCGGTCAGTGGCAGCTCAGCATGCAGCTGGCCTGCACGATGATGTTCGGTCTCACCATCGTCGCCAGCCTGGTCGTGATCACGATGATCTGGAGTCGGATGGTTCACCACAAGGTCGGGGCCGCGGCCGCGGTGCCCACGCTGTGGATCGTGCTCGGCCCGCTCGGCCAGTCGATCACCGCCGCGCACACGCTTGGAGCAACCGCGACCGACGTCTACCCCGCACCGTACGGGCGCGCCTTCGAGGCCATGGGGCTCGTCTACGGGGCACCCATGTGGGGATTCGCCATGCTGTGGCTCGCGCTCGCGATCACCATCACGATCCGCACCGTGCGAGCAGGCATGCCCTTCTCGCTGACCTGGTGGTCCTTCACCTTCCCAGTCGGCACCGTCGTCACCGGGACGTCAGGACTGGCCGCCATCACGGGTGCGCACTTCCTGGTCGTCGCTGCAGTGCTCTTCTACGCCGGCCTCCTGCTCGCCTGGGGGACCGTGGCGGTTCGTACCGGGCGCGGAGTGTTCTCCGGCCACCTGCTGCGTGCCCCGGCCTGACACCCTTTGGCCCCGGACTGTGTTGATCCGGCACGTAAGCATGGTCGGGCTCGGTCACGAGCGACTGGATTCGACACGGCATCGACATGTCAGGCAGCGATGTGAGTCAGGCCTGCGCCTGGCGGTCGAGTCGGTGGCGGAGGGTGCGGTACCCGATGCCGAGGTGAGCACGACGACGCCTGCGGTGACAGAGCTGGCGGGCAGGGTGAGGATCAGGATGCCGGAGGACGTCCGGCCGAGTGTCGTGGCCGACGGCATCGCCGAGTGCCAGATCCGGTTCCCCAACGTTCCGATCATGTTCTGCGAGACCCGCAAGCTCGCCCAGGGGCGGACCTACCGCTTCCTCGCAGCTGCGAGCGTAGGACTGGCCGAGGAGATGGTCGGCGCCAATGCCGCACGAGCCCTCGAATCGGCACCGCCGCTCGCGCCCGCACCGCCGACCCCGGCGGACGTACGTCGCTGGGCGTCCACGCACGACATCGTCGTCTCCGACCGCGGCCGGATCCCCGTGGCGGAGATGGATCAGTACCTCGAAGCACGCGCTCGCGGCGACACCTCAAGATGCAGTTGATTGCGACCGTCGGTGCCCGCAGACACGAGGGCTCGGAATGGGCTCGCCTTGATTCGCAAGCTCCCTTTGTGGCGTGCTGACGACCTCAGACCTCTCGGGCGGCATCGCTGCAGGTCAGAGGTCAGTTTCGCCGGTGGGGTGCACCCAGTCGCACACGATCGCACTCACGCTCGGGCCCATCGACCTGTTCCCGATGACGCACCACGTGGAGTGCGTCGCCCTGCTGGAGCAAGCGGGCGCCGACCCGCGCTGACACGCGCTGAGGCGCTCGGGCTCCCGTGGTCGACGCCACGGACCGGCCTCAGGGCCCACAGGCGGCCGTGGGAGCCGCACGCCGCTCCCACGGCCGCCATACTGGACGCGTGACGAGCCGCAAGCGTTCCTCCCGCACCTCGCAGGCCCCGGCCGCGGAACTCGACGAGGCCAGGCTGACCAACATTCGGCGGTGGAACGTCGGCCTGACGGTGCTCCACGCCGCTCAGGCGATCGCGGTGCTGGTGCTCGCCTCGGACTTCGCGATCGACGTGTCGACGGCCTACCCGGAAGGCCCCCCAGGTAGCCGTGTCCCTGCTCCGAGCGTGGCCTTCGACGTGCCGATCGGCCTCGCCGTCTCCGCGTTCCTCGCCCTGGCCGCGCTGGACCACGGTCTGACCGCGACGGTGCTCCGCACCCGTTACGAGCGCGACCTGAGGCGGGGGATCAACGTCTTCCGCTGGGTCGAGTACTCGGTGAGTGCCACGATCATGATCCTGCTCATCGCCTTCTACGCCGGCATCACGCAGGTCAACGCCGCGATCGCCATCATCGGCGCCAACGTGGCGATGATCCTGTTCGGCTGGCTCCAGGAGACGATGAACCCGGCCGGACGGTCGTCCACGACCATGCTGCCGTTCTGGTTCGGCTGCATCGCGGGCGCCGCGCCGTGGGTCGCGATCACCGTCAACATCGTCGGGTCCGAGACCGTCCCCGGGTTCGTGCACGGCATCTTCGTCTCGCTCTTCGTGTTCTTCACGTCGTTCGCGCTCAACCAGTACCTGCAGTACCGCGAGGTCGGGCCGTGGCGCAGCTATGCGTTCGGGGAGAAGGTCTACCTGGCGCTGAGTCTCGGCGCGAAGTCCGCGCTGGCCTGGCAGATCTTCGCGGGGTCCCTGGCCGGCTGAGGCCACCGGGAGCACCGGCGGCCCGCGGGCCCGGCTGTGGGGACCTGCACGGTCGGGTCGAGGCCGACCGACTCGTCCTCGGCCTCTCCCTGACTGGCCGAGCCGCCTCAGCGGCGGGCGGCGTAGACCCGGCGCACGACGTCCTCGACGTCGGGCTCCTCGATCGACAGGTCGAGCACCTCGGCGTGCTCGGAGACGGCGGCGAGCACGCGCGCGGCGGTGGTGGTGTCGGGGTCGAAGGACAGCCGCTGGCGCAGGCCACCGCCCTCGCTGCCCAGGTGGCGCACGTCGGGCAGGCCGGTCAGGTCGGGGGTCGCCCCCGCGAGGTCGACGACCATGACCCGCTCGGCGCCGACGGTGCGCGAGAGCCCGGCCAGGTCGCCGTCGAAGACCAGCGCGCCGCGGTCGACCAGCAGCACGCGGTCGCAGAGCCGCTCGACGTCGCCCATGTCGTGGGTGGTCAGCAGCAGGGTCGTGCCGTGGGCGCGGCGCTCGGCGACCAGGAACTCGCGCAGCCGCTGCTTGGAGAGCACGTCGAGGCCGATGGTTGGCTCGTCGAGCACGACCAGCGCGGGGGAGTGCAGCAGCGCCGCGGCCACCTCGGCGCGCATCCGCTGGCCCAGCGAGAGCTGGCGCACCGGGGTGCCGAGGAAGTCGCCCATCTCCAGGCGCTCCACCAGCTCCTCGGTGCGGGCGCGCTCGGCGGCGGCGTCGAGGGAGTGGATCGCGGCCAGGATCCGGAACGACTCGCGCACCGGGAGGTCCCACCACAGCTGCGAGCGCTGCCCGAAGACCACGCCGACGCGACGCGCCAGGCGGCGCCGGTCCTCGACCGGACGCAGCCCGCAGGTGCGCACCGTGCCGGAGGTCGGCACGAGGATGCCGGTGAGCATCTTGATGGTGGTCGACTTGCCCGCGCCGTTGGCGCCGATGTAGCCCACCGCCTCCCCGGCACCGACGGTGACGGTGAGGTCGTCGACGGCCCGCACGCGGCGGCGGCGCAGCCCGTCGCGCACCGTGAACTCCCGGGTCAGGCCGTGGGTCTCGATCACGGGCCCGGTCTCGCCCGGGCTGCCCGGCAGGGTGCCGGGTGTCGTGGGACCGCTCATCCGCCGCCTCCTCGGTAGTGGCGCACGCCGGTGCGCCAGCTCAGTGTGGCCAGGGCCCAGGCCCACACCGCGGCCAGCGGTGCGCACCAGCCCAGCCAGCCCGGGAGCCAGTCCGACCCGGGCAGGTCGAGCAGGGCGAGGGCGGGAAGGTAGGCGGTGAAGGCCATGGGGAAGAAGAAGCCGAAGACGACCACCAGCGGCCGCGACCACACGCTGGCCGGCTGCGAGGCGGCGTAGCGCCCGCCGTAGACGAAGGCGTTGGTCAGCTCGGCGCCGTCGAGGAGGAAGAACTGCAGCCCGGCCGCGGTGACGAAGAGCGCGGCGAAGGTGGCGATCCCGCTGACGACGGCCACGAGCAGCAGCGCGACGGTGGCCGGCGACCACGCCACGTCGTTGACCACGAGCCCCGCCACCAGGGCGGCCAGCCCGACGGCCGCACGGGCCAGGCGCCGCAGGCTGAGGTCGCTGGTGACGAGCTGGAGCAGCAGCGGCTGGGGGCGCAGGTAGAAGACGTCGAGAGTGCCGGCGCGCAGGTAGGTCGGCAGCGTGTCGCAGTGGCCGAAGGCGAGGTCGGCCAGCGAGAAGCAGAGGTCGGCGAGGCCGAAGACCAGCAGCACCTGCGCGAAGTCGATGCCCCCGAGCCGCTCGACGTTGTGGAAGAGCACCCACACCTCGGCCAGCTCCACCACCCCGACCAGCAGCGAGCTGGCCAGGTCGACGCCGAAGCCGACGCGGTAGGAGCGCTGCGAGCGCGCCCGCGACCCCAGCACCGCGAGGTACGGCGCAGCAGCGCGCCGCCCGCGCGCGAGCGGTTCGCGGCGGGTCCCGGCGGCGGGCGCGGACTCGGGTGCGGTCCCGGTCCCGGGCTCGGACTCGGTCCCGGTCGCGGGCCGGGCCCGGGTCGGCTCAGCCACCCTGCACCTCCAGGCGGACCCGCCCGGCGCGGGTGAGGAGGTGGCCCGCGAGCAGCACGAGAGCCAGCCACCCGACCTGGGCGGCGACCATCGCGAGCGCGCCGAGGCCCTCCACGCGCCCCGACAGCACGTCGACGGGGTACATCAGCATCGCCGGGAAGGGGGTGGCCTGGGCGAGCGCGACCAGCCAGGAGGGGAAGAGCCAGATCGGCACGAAGAGGCCGGCCAGGAAGCCCGAGACCACCATGTAGAGCACCTGGAGCCCGCGGGCGTCGACCAGCCAGAAGCCGGCGGTGGCCACGACGTAGACCGTGGCCCACGAGAGCACGATGCCGAGCAGCACGCTGAGCGCGCCGAGGGCGTAGGACGCCGGGTGGTCGGGGGTGGCCATGCCCACCACGAGGGCACCGAGCACCACCGAGGGCACGCCGCGGGGGAGCAGCGCGAAGAGCGCCTGGCCCACGGCGGTGGTGATCGTGGCGGCCTGCACGTCGAGAGGGCGCAGGAAGTCGACGGCGATGTCGCCGGTCTTGATCCGCTCGGCCACGTCGGTGCGTCCGAACAGGTTGACCGAGCCGAGCAGGCCCTGGGAGAGCCAGATGTAGGCGCTCATCTGCGCCGCGTCGTAGCCGGCCAGCTCGCCGCCGGCGGCCTCGACGGTGGCGAGCAGCACGGCCACCTTGAGCAGCCCGAAGGTGGCGTTGGCGACCAGCCCGCCGAGGGCGGCCAGGCGGTAGGTCGAGCCGCGCCGGAAGCCGGCGACCAGCAGTCGCCAGTAGGTCCGCCCCGAGCCACGCACAAGCGCGAGAACCTACCCGCCGCGGCGACGCGCCGCAACGGAGCCGCGCGCCCGACGCGGCGCGGCGTACCGCAATCGCTCGACATGATGTATCTTGACATCAAGACAAACTGACGGTGACCGGTCGCTCGGTGTTAGGGCAGCCTTCCTTTTGAGGGGGTGCGTCCCGACGGCAAGATGGCAGCGGCGAACCAGAGACGGCGACGCGCACGCGTCGCACCAGAGGAGATGAAGGCGCATGCCCAGTCAGGACAGCTTCGGTGCCAAGAGCACCCTGGACGTGGACGGGAAGTCCTACGAGATCTTCCGCCTCGACGCGGTCGAGGGAGAGGGCCTCGACGTCGCGAGCCTGCCCTTCAGCCTCAAGGTGCTGCTGGAGAACCTCCTGCGCACCGAGGACGGCGCCGACATCACCGCCGACGACATCCGCGCGATCGCGGGCTGGGACGCCGACGCCGACCCCAGCAAGGAGATCCAGTTCACGCCGGCGCGCGTGATCATGCAGGACTTCACCGGCGTGCCCTGCGTCGTCGACCTGGCCACGATGCGCGAGGCGATGGCCGAGCTCGGCGGCGACGCCAGCAAGATCAACCCCCTGGCCCCGGCCGAGATGGTCATCGACCACTCCGTGATCGCCGACGTCTTCGGCACCCCCGAGGCCTTCGAGCGCAACGTCGAGATCGAGTACGAGCGCAACCGCGAGCGCTACCAGTTCCTGCGCTGGGGCCAGGGCGCCTTCGACGACTTCAAGGTCGTCCCCCCGGGCACCGGCATCGTGCACCAGGTCAACATCGAGCACCTCGCCCGCACGATCTTCACCCGCGAGGTCGACGGCGAGTTGCAGGCCTACCCCGACACCTGCGTCGGCACCGACTCCCACACCACCATGGTCAACGGCATCGGCGTCGTCGGCTGGGGCGTGGGCGGCATCGAGGCCGAGGCGGCCATGCTCGGCCAGCCCGTCTCCATGCTCATCCCGCGCGTGGTCGGCTTCAAGCTCAACGGCGACCTGCCCGAGGGCACGACCGCCACCGACCTCGTGCTCACCATCACCGAGATGCTGCGCAAGCACGGCGTGGTCGGCAAGTTCGTCGAGTTCTACGGCCCCGGCGTCTCCGCGCTGCCCCTGGCCAACCGCGCCACGATCGGCAACATGAGCCCCGAGTTCGGCTCGACCATCGCGGTCTTCCCGATCGACGAGGAGACCACGAAGTACCTCAAGCTGACCGGCCGCTCCGAGGAGCAGCTCGCGCTGGTCGAGGCCTACGCCAAGGCCCAGGGCCTGTGGCACGACCCGTCGGCCGAGCCGCGCTACTCCGAGCGCCTCGAGCTCGACGTCTCCACCGTGGTGCCGTCGCTGGCCGGGCCCAAGCGCCCCCAGGACCGCGTCGAGGTCACTTCGGCCAAGACCGCCTTTCGCGGTGCGCTGAGCGAGTACGTCGACGAGGGTGACAACGACCCCGACGACGCCGCGGGCGCCACCGGCTACGACGAGACCGTCGAAGAGACCTTCCCGGCCTCCGACGCCCCCTCCCACGAGGGCAACGGCTCGGCCCCGCCGCGCGACTACGTCTCGGCCGCCCCGGCCGACGGCGGTCGCCCGAGCAACCCCGCCCTGGTCACGCTGGCCGACGGCACGCAGTTCGAGCTCGACCACGGCGCCGTCACCATCGCCGCGATCACCTCGTGCACCAACACCTCCAACCCCTCGGTGATGATCGGCGCGGCCCTGCTGGCCAAGAAGGCCGTCGAGAAGGGCCTGCAGCGCAAGCCCTGGGTCAAGACCACCCTCGCGCCCGGCTCGAAGGTCGTCTCGGACTACTACGAGAAGTCCGGCCTCACGCCGTACCTCGACAAGCTCGGCTTCAACCTCGTCGGCTACGGCTGCACGACCTGCATCGGCAACTCGGGCCCGCTCATCCCCGAGGTCAGCCAGGCCGTCAACGACAACGACCTCGCCGTCGTCTCGGTGCTCTCGGGCAACCGCAACTTCGAGGGTCGCATCAACCCCGACATCAAGATGAACTACCTGGCCTCCCCGCCGCTGGTCGTGGCCTACGCCCTGGCCGGATCGATGGACGTCGACCTGTTCACCGACCCGCTGGGTCAGGACACCGACGGCCACGACGTGTTCCTCAAGGACATCTGGCCCAGCGCCGCCGAGGTCGAGGACGTCATCGCCGACGCCATCACCTCGGAGATGTTCACCAAGGACTACGCCGACGTCTTCGCCGGCGACGAGCAGTGGCAGTCGCTGCCCACGCCCGAGGGCAAGACCTTCGCCTGGGACCCCGAGTCCACCTACGTCCGCAAGCCTCCGTACTTCGACGGCATGCCCGACGAGCCGGCCCCGGTCACCGACGTCGAGGGCGCCCGCGTGCTCCTCAAGCTCGGCGACTCGGTCACCACCGACCACATCAGCCCGGCGGGTGCGATCAAGAAGGACTCGCCGGCCGGCCGGTACCTCGCCGAGCACGGCGTCGAGCAGCGCGAGTTCAACTCCTACGGCTCGCGCCGCGGCAACCACGAGGTCATGATCCGCGGCACCTTCGCCAACATCCGCCTGCGCAACCAGATCGCCCCCGGCACCGAGGGCGGCTTCACGCGCGACTTCTCCGCCGACGGCTCCGGCGACGTCACCACCGTCTTCGAGGCCTCGGAGAAGTACATCGCCGAGGGCACCCCGCTCGTCGTGCTGTCGGGCAAGGAGTACGGCTCCGGCTCCTCGCGCGACTGGGCGGCCAAGGGCACCGCGCTCCTGGGCGTCAAGGTCGTCATCGCCGAGTCCTACGAGCGCATCCACCGCTCCAACCTCATCGGCATGGGCGTGCTGCCGCTGCAGTACCCCGAGGGCCAGAGCGCGGAGTCGCTCGGCCTGACCGGCGAGGAGACCTTCTCGGTCACCGGCGTCACCGCCCTCAACGACGGCTCCACCCCGAGGACCGTCAAGGTCGTCGCCACCGGTGGCGGCCACGACGACGTCGAGTTCGACGCCGTCGTGCGCATCGACACCCCCGGTGAGGCGAACTACTACCGCAACGGCGGCATCATGCAGTTCGTCCTGCGCAACCTGCTCAAGGCCTGACCGAGCCGGGCCCGTCCCAGGACGGGCCGACCCGCTCCACCACCGGTGCCCCGGACCGCAGCAGCGGCCCGGGGCACCGGTGCGTCCGGGTGCGTCCGGGTGCGTCCGAGCGCGTGCGGGTGTCTCAGGCCGGCGGCGGGGCCAGCGCGAAGAGGTGGTCGAGGACGACCTCGGGGGAGGTGCGCAGGCCGTCGTGCTCGTGCTCGTCGGTGACCCAGGTGCTCAGCGTCGGCACCAGGGCGGCGGTCTCCAGCGACAGCGTCGCGTCGACGTAGGGGTCACGGGCGTAGACCGCGGCCGCGCAGGGCACATCGACCTCGCCCAGCGCGTCGGCGTCGTAGAGCCGCGGCCAGGCGCGGTGGGCCAGCAGGTCGGCGGCCCCGGCCAGCAGCGCCAGCTCGGAGTCGTCGGCGAGGGTCTCGGGGAAGACGTGCTCGCCGACGAAGAGCGTGGGGTCGGCGCGGAACTCCTCGGGCAGGGTGCGCGCCGCGGCCCAGCCCGTCGTGGTGCCGTCGGCGTAGCAGGCCTCCTGGAGCAGCGTGTAGAGCGGGTTGCGACCGCCCCACGGCACGAGGTGGGCCAGGTCGTGGCGGAAGGCGCGGGAGAGCGGGTCGAGCTCGAGCAGGTGGTGCATCGTCTCCGCGCCGTAGGACATGCCGAGCACGCTGCCGGCGTTGCGGAGGCGGGCGGGGGTCAGCCGGTCGCCGCCGGGCAGGACGATGCGGCCCTCGGCGGCCAGGTCGTGCACGCGTCGCAGGCGGTCGCGGTCGGCGGGGTAGCGCTCGTGGAAGAGCCGGTTGCGCTCCAGGACGGTCGGGTAGGTCGCGGCGTAGACGTCGTCGACCGGGCGGGCGACCGGCGGCAGCCCGCCGGTGAAGTAACCCGCGGCCAGCGACCCCGGCGCCACGGTGAGGTAGTGCAGCAGGCAGAAGCCGCCGAAGGACTGCCCGAGGACCGACCAGCGCTCCACGCCGAGGTGGGCACGCAGCAGCTCGGCGTCGGCGACGATCGCGTCGGCGCGGAAGAGCGCGAGCCGGTCGGCCTGCTCCTGCGGGGTGGCGCCGAGGTCGGCGGGCTCGCCGATCGGCGTGGAGCGGCCCGTGCCGCGCTGGTCGAGCAGCACGACGCGGAAGTGGCGCAGGGCGTGCGCCACCCAGCCGGGCGCGGTGGGGTCGAAGGTGGGCCGGGTCGCCTCCGAGCCCGGACCGCCCTGGAGGAAGACCAGGTGGGGCCGCTGCTCGCCGCCCGGCGCGACGACCTCGCGGGCGAAGACCGTGAGGGTGCCCCGCGAGGGGTCGGCGTGGTCGAGCGGCACCTCCAGCTCGTGCTCGAGGGTGGTCGTGCCGTCGGGGAAGGTCGTGCGCTGGGGGGTCACGGGCCCAGTCTGCTCCCGCCGCCACCTCGGCGTGCCGGGCGAGCGCCTGCGTCGGCGCGGCGGAGCGGGGCGACCGGGCACCGGGTGCACCAGACTGGCCCGATGCCCTCCACCACGACCACCCCGGCCGAGCCCGCGTCGCGCGCCCGGGACCTGCTGGCCACCGCCGGCCGCCTCGTCCTGACCTGGGTGGTGCTGGTCGCCGTGGTGCTCGGCGTCGGCTGGCTGCTCACCCACACGCTCGCCTCCTCGGTGGGCGGGTGGGACGACGACGTCTCGCGCGGCATCGCCGACGAGCGCACCCCGGGGCTGGGCGAGGTGGCCGACGTCGGCACCCTGCTGGCCGACACCCCGGTCGGCATGGCCGTCGCGGCGCTCTCGGCGCTGGCCTTCGCCGCCTGGCGTCGCACCTGGCGCCCGCTGGTCTTCGTGGCGCTCGTCGTGGCCGGCACCGGCGGGATCTACGCCGTCGGCACCCACCTGATCTCGCGTGACCGGCCCCCGGTGCCGATCCTCGACCCGGGGCTCGTGCCCGACCACAGCTTCCCGTCGGGCCACGTCGGCACCGCGGTCACGGCGTACGGCGCCCTGGCCCTGCTCGCCCTCGCCTACTCCGCCGCCGCGCGCCCGTGGGCGCTGGCCATCCTCCTCGTGCCGGTGCTCGTGCTGGCCGCCCGGCTCTACCAGGGCGCCCACCACGTCACCGACGTCGTCACCAGCGTCGGCTACGCCGGCACGTGGCTGCTCGTCGTCGCCCGCGCGGTGCTGCCCTCGCCGGTGGCACGCACGGGGGCCGGGGCCGCTCGTGCCGACGGGCCGGGCCGGGCCTCCTGACCGGGTCCGATGAGCCGCGGGCCCCGGTGGCAGGAGGAAGTCCGTCGCCGGACCCCTCCTTCCCCGGGGCCCGCGACGTGTGGGTGGATGAGGACAGGAAGGACCCCCACCCATGAGCGACGACCTGCGCGAGACGATGAGCCTGCTCGCCGACCGGGCCGACCCGAGCGGCGCGCCCCCCGCCCCCGACGAGCTGTGGGCGCGCGGTGCGGCGTACCGCCGTCGGCGCCGAGCGGTGGGTGCAGCGGGGGTGGCGGCGGTGGTGGTGCTGCTGGCCGCCCTGGGCGGGCTGGCCTGGGACCGGGGGCGCGCCGAGGTCCAGCCGGCGGGTGCGGTGGATGCAGGGGTCGGCGGCGGGCTGCGGCTGCCCGACACCTTCTTCACCCCGAACGACTGGCTGCCCGCCGCCGAGGCGCCGACGGGCCCCCTCGTGGCCACCGTGCCGTGGAGCGACGCCGGCTGGCTCGACAGCCGACCGGGGCTGGTCGGGGTGTCGGCGACGGGGGAGTACGCGTTCCTCCCGCTCGTCGACGCCGCGCGCGGCGACCTCACCACCGCGCTGTCGGCGGACGGTCGGTGGCTGGCCTGGTGGACCAGCGGCGGTGCGATCACGGGTGCGCCCGTCGACCCCGCGGCCTCGGGCACCGACGCGCCGGTGACGGGCCTGGCGGTGATGGACACGACGACCGGGGAGGTCCGGCGGCGCGAGGTGGTCAGCGAGCACGGGCTGCAGCCCGAGGGCCTGGCCTGGGCCGGCGACACGCTGTGGTGGTCGACCTTCGCCCACACCGACGTCGGGAGCGCCTCGGGGAGCACCTCCTCCTTCCTGAGCGCGGCGGCCTGGGACCTGTCCAACGGCACGGGCATCAGCCTGGGGGTCGCGGACCGTCCGGCCTACGTGCCGGGGATGGGCGCCGTCGACAGCGGCTCGCTGGTGGCGACCTCCGGGCGGAGGGTGGTGCGCTTCCCGGGCCCCGGCGCCCGGGACGTCCTCGGGGGCGACCGGCAGCTCCTCGGGGCGGCGTTCGCCTCCCCCGAGGGCCCCACCGTCGTGACCACCGCCTACGCCCGCGGCACCGGGCGCTTCACCGACCGGCCCACCGAGCCGGTGCTGGCGACCCCGGCGACGGACGGACGGCTCACGGTGCGGCCGCTGCGGGTGGAGGGCTACGCCCCCGAGACCCTGACGCCCGTGGGATGGCGCGACGAGACCCACGTCGTGCTCGCGGCGAGCGACCTCGAGACCGCCTTCGTCTCCGTCGACGTCGCGACGGGGGAGACGGAGGTGGTCAGCCGCGCGGAGCTGCCGGTCGCGTCGTCACAGGTCTCGTTCGCCCAGGGCGTCTGGTCGGCGCCCGAGCGCGACGTCCTCGCGCCGCCCGACCCCTTCGACCCGCGCGCGGTCGCCGCGCTCGGCGTCGTCGTGGTGCTGCTCGGCGCGGCCGGCGTGGGGCTGTGGAGGCGACGTGTCCGCCCCTGACAGCTTCACCTCCTACGTGCTGGCCCGCCGCGGGGCGCTGCTGCGCACGGCCTACCTGCTCACCGGTGACGCCGACGACGCGGAGGACCTCGTGCAGGTGGCGCTGGTCAAGGCCAGCGGCGCGTGGCGCAGGATCGAGGACGACCCGGAGCCCTACGTGCGCCGGATCCTGGTCAACGAGAACGTCTCGCGGTGGCGACGGCGTCGGTGGCGGGAGGTGTTCACCGACCGGCTGCCCGAGGTGGGCCACGACCCCGTCGGTCGACACGACCAGGCCCTGGTGCTCCGGGCGGCCCTGCAGGCCCTGGCGCCGCGGCAGCGCGCCGTGGTGGTGCTGCGCTACTTCGACGACCTCACCGAGCGCCAGACCGCCGAGCTGCTCGGCGTCTCGGTCGGCACCGTGAAGTCCCAGGCCCGTGACGGCCTGGCCCGTCGGCGCGAGGCGTTGCCGGCCCCGGCGGTGCCGTGAGGCGGTCGGAGGGCGACCGGTGCGGCGCTCGGACGGCGTCCGGACGGCGGCGAGGAGGCGCGGCTACGGTGGGCGCATGATCGTGGCCTTCAGCATCACTCCCACCAGCGGTGACCACACCGGCGGCGTCTCCGAGGCCGTCGCGGCGGCCGTCCGCGTCGTGCGCGAGTCGGGGCTGCCGTGCGAGACCAACGCGATGTTCACCAACATCGAGGGTGCGAGTCGTCCGTAAGGGCACATGCTCGTGTGCGTTGGCTTCGTCTTGCTCGATGGGGCGTATTCGTGACCTCGGCAGGCCTCAGTTGGCAAGATGCCGTTAACAACGAACGGGGACTTGCATGCTGACGAAGCGATACCTGCCATCGGCCAAGAATGTGCCGACTCTCTTCACGAAAATCGTGGAAGGGACGGCGCCGGACAAATTCACGGTTGATCACCTAAAGGGCATTGGGCTCAGTAGCAGCAATGACCGGCCGTTCATCCCACTGCTGAAGGACCTGGGCTTCCTCACGGCGGAGGGGGCTCCGACACCGCGCTACCACGCCTACCGGGACAAGTCGCGTTCGAAGGCTGTCATGGCTGAGGCGCTGCGGGAGGCCTACACGGACGTCTTCCACATCCGGGAGCGTCCGACCACGGGGGATCGTCAAGCAGTAGAAGGACTCTTTAAGTCCAAGAACAATTCGACTGACAAGGTTGCTCAGCTTCAGGCTTCAACGTTCTACGCGTTGCTCAAGTTGGCTGACATGGACGCCTCCACGCCGACGATCACGGCGAGCGATGTGACGGTGCCAGGTGACGCCGAAGCGTCGCCTGGCGAGGATGCCGGACCCAACGATGGTTTCGTGGAGCCGAGGGTCCAAGGGACGCTCTCGACGGAGTTGCACTACACCATTCAGGTCCATCTGCCTGCGACCAAGGATCTTGAGGTGTACAACGCCATCTTCCGATCGCTTCGAGAGAATCTTCTGACGTGAGCGACCTGGATGCTCTCCGAAGTTGGCTCTTCAGAAGCCTCATGTTCGAGGCCGATACAGAGCCATTCCGACGGGCTGGCGTACGAGTTGGCGTAGATGAGACTGCCACCGAGAACCGTCTGCTGGAGGAGGCACTAGCTCCATTTGACCTAGCCACCCGGAACGAGGCGCTCCGCATGGGACGTCTGTACTCAATCATCTACTGCTTCGAGAACTCTGTACGAGACCTCATTCGAAGCCGCCTATCTGAGCAGGCCGATGACTGGTGGGATACGCCGCGTGTCCCAAAGAAGGTCCATGACACGGCGGAGAATCGACTAAAGGACGCCGAGAAGAACTCTTGGCTGGAAGGCGTCTACAAAGACGTACTGGGCTACGTCGACTTTGGGGGTCTGTCAGACATCATCGTAAATAACTGGTCTGACTTCGAGGACCTCATCCCCTCTCAGCACTGGCTGAAGCAGCGCTTGGACGAGTTGGAGCGCGCACGCAACTTCATCGCGCACAACCGCATGATTACGAGCGCCGAGTTTCGTCGGCTCGAGATGTACGTCGGAGATTGGAACCGCCAGGTGGGTCTGTGAGCGGGTTTGATCCCCACGCGGCCTTCACGAAGCGCTCAGACTCCCGCCCTCAGCCCCAGTCGGTCGCTGCGGAAGCGCGAGAGGCAGACTCTGACCGAGTCAACGAAGGGATGAAGTAGATGCTGGTTGCGTTCTCGGTGGCACCGAGCGGGTCAGGAGACATGGAGGGGTCCGTTTCAGAGGCAGTCGCGGCCGCAGTGAAGGTCGTGAGAGATTCAGGTCTGACGAACCGGACGGACGCCATGTTCACCACCATCGAAGGACCTGACTGGGACACGGTGATGGACGTCGTCAAGCGTGCGACCGAGGCCGTGCAGAAGTTCGGACCGCGAGTCTCATTGGTTCTTAAGGCCGACATCCGACCTGGGTTCGACGGCCAGATCGATGCCAAGGTGGAGCGCGTCGAGACTGCTCTGGCTCGCTCGGAGGACTCCTAATGATTTGTCATGTTCTGAAGCTTTCTAGGGGGAGTGGGACGAGGTGATGGCCGTGGTCAAGCGCGCCGTCGACGTCGTCGCCGCCGTCTCCCCGCGCGTGGGGCTCGTGCTCAAGGCCGACATCCGCCCCGGGTGGGAGGGCCAGCTCAGCGCCAAGGTGGAGCGCGTCGAGCGGATCCTGGAGGGCTGATGAGCAGCCTCCCGCCGCCGGGCCCGCCCCCGGCCGGGCCGCCCCCGGGTCCGCCGCCGGCCGGCCCGCCCCCGCAGGCGCCGCCGGGCTGGTCGCCGTACCCGGTCGGCCCGGAGGGCCCCCCTCCGCCCGCGCCGCGACGCACGACCCGGCTCGTGCTGGCCCTGGTCGGCGCCGTCGCGGTGGTCGCCGCGGCCGTGGTCGTGCCGATCCTCGTGACCCGCTCGGAGGAGCCGGTCGAGCAGCAGGCGACGCTCGCGGCCATCGAGCAGTACGCCGACCTGCGCCGCGACCACGTCGAGGGGTCGGTGGACTACCCGCAGTCGCCGCCCGTCGGCGGCCCGCACGCCCAGGAGTGGCTCGACTGCGGCGCCTACGACACCCAGGTGCCGGCGGAGAACCTCGTGCACGACCTCGAGCACGGCACGGTGGTGCTCACCTACGAGCCCGGCCTGCCCGCCGACGACGTCGCCGCCCTCGCCGACGTGCTGCCCGCCAACGGGATCCTCTCGCCCTGGGAGGGCCAGGCCGCCCCGGTGGTCGTCACCGTGTGGGGCGTGCAGCTGGAGCTCGAGGGCGCCGACGACCCGCGCCTGGCGATGTTCCTGCAGGAGTTCGGCCACGGCGAGACCGCCCCGGAGTTCGGCGCCTCCTGCGAGGGCGGCATCGACCCGGCCGACGCCGCCGGGGCCGGCACCCCGGTCTGAGGCCGGCCTGTCCGTCGACGTCCCGTCGACCCCGTCGACCGGCCGCCTCCGCGCCCACGCCCCGGGTGTCGGCACGCGCCGGGTGTCGGCCCGCGGCGCTACCCTCGCCGGCGTGACCCAGGACGCCCTCGCCCCGCTTGCCCTGCCCGCCGTCGACGACCGCGACGGGTGGCGCGCGCTGCTCGAGACGCGCAGCACCGGCGGGCTGGTGGCGGCCCGCGCGCTGGCCGACGGGCTGCGCGCCCTCGAGCCGGGCGACCCGGCCGCGCTCCAGCGGTGGAACGACCTCTTCGTCGAGCTCTCCAACGCCTTCGCCGTCTGCTCGCTGCTCGCGCAGGTGCACCCCCACGCCCCGCTGCGCGAGGCGGCCGAGGCCAGCGAGCAGGAGCTGCACCGCTTCCGCACCGCCCTGCTGCTCGACGCCTCCGTCTTCGAGCGTCTCGCCGCCGTGCCCACCGAGGGCCTCGACGACGGCGGGCGACGCGTGCTGGCCGACGCGCTGCGCGACTTCCGCCGCTCCGGCGTCGACCGTGACGAGGCCACCCGGGCCCGTCTCACCGAGCTCTCCGAGCGGGCCAGCGACCTGGCCCAGACCTTCTCCCGCAACATCCGCGACGGTGCCGCGGTCACCCGGGTGCCGGCGGCGGCGCTGGCCGGTCTGCCCGCCGACTACGTCGCGGCCCACCCGGCCGACGCCGAGGGCCGGGTCGCGATCACCACCGACTACCCCGACACCCACCCCTTCCTGGCCTTCTCCACCGACCGGGAGGCCCGCCACGCCGTCGCGCGCACCTTCTTCACCCTCGCCCCCGACAACGACGCGGTGCTGCGCGAGCTCTTCGACGTGCGCCACGAGCAGGCCACCACCCTCGGGTTCCCCGGCTGGCCCGACCTCGACGCCGAGGTCAAGATGATCGGCACGGGCGAGGCGATCGGGGAGTTCGTCGACCGGATCGCCGCCGACGCCCTCGCCGCCTCCGACCGCGACGTCGCCGTCCTCCTGGAGCGCGCGCGCCGCGACCACCCCGACCTCGAGCGGGTCGACGTGGCCGACAGCCGCCACTACGGCGAGCTCGTGCGCCGCGAGCAGTACGACGTCGACGCGCAGGCCGTGCGGGAGTACTTCGACTTCACCCGCGTGCGACAGGGCCTGCTCGAGGTCACCGGGCGACTCTTCGGCCTCACCTACACCGCGGTGCCCGACGCCCCGACCTGGCACGAGGAGGTCAGCGTGCACGACGTGTCCCTCGACGGGCAGCTGCTCGGGCGCATCTACCTCGACCTCCACCCGCGCCCGGGCAAGTACAACCACGCCGCGCAGTTCGACCTGGTCAGCGGCGTCGCCGGTCGCCAGCTGCCCGAGGGCGTGCTGGTGTGCAACTTCGGGCGGGGCCGCATGGAGCACTCCGAGGTCGTGACGCTCTTCCACGAGTTCGGTCACCTCATGCACCACGTGCTCGCCGGTCGCCACCCGTGGGTGCGCTTCTCCGGGGTGGCCACCGAGTGGGACTTCGTCGAGGCGCCGAGCCAGATGCTCGAGGAGTGGGCCTGGGACGCCGACGTGCTCGCCACCTTCGCCACCGACGACGCCGGCACCCCGATCCCCGCCGCGCTGGTGGAGCGGATGCGCGCCGCGGAGGAGTTCGGTAAGGGCTACTACGCGCGCACCCAGATGTTCTACGCCGCCGTCTCCTACCAGTTCCACCGCGACCGGCCCGCCGACCTGGGCGCGCGCCTGCACGAGCTGTCGCAGGAGTACGCCGCCTTCGCCGCGCTGCCCGGCACCCACTTCCACACCGGCTTCGGCCACCTCGGCGGCTACACCTCGGCCTACTACACCTACATGTGGAGCCTGGTCATCGCCAAGGACCTCTTCTCGGCCTTCGACCCCGACGACCTCCTCGCCCCCGACGTCGCCACCCGCTACCGCGACACGGTCCTCGCCGCCGGCGGCAGCAAGGACGCCGCCGACCTGGTCGCCGACTTCCTCGGCCGCCCCTACGACGCCCGCGCCTTCCGGGCCTGGCTCGAGGACTGATCCCGCGCCCGGCGGTCGACCACGGGGGTGTGGGTGGCGACCGGCGGCGGCTGGCACGATCGGGGCCATGGACTCAGAGACCCGGACCTTCCACACCGGTGACCGCGAGCGCGTGCTCGACCTCACCGCCGAGGTGGCCGACTTCTGCGCCGGACGAGGCGACGGGCTCGTGCACCTCTTCGTGCCCCACGCCACCGCGGGCGTCGCGATCCTCGAGACCGGCGCCGGCAGCGACGACGACCTCCTCGCCGCGCTCGCCGACCTGCTGCCGGCCGACGACCGGTGGCGCCACCGCCACGGCTCGCCGGGCCACGGCCGCTCCCACGTGATGCCTGCGCTGGTGCCGCCGTACGCCACGGTGCCCGTGCTGGAGGGTCGGCTGGCCCTCGGCACGTGGCAGAGCATCTGCCTGGTCGACCTCAACGTCGACAACCCCGAGCGCCAGGTGCGGCTGAGCTTCCTGGGGGCGGCGTGAGCGCGGGCCCCGCCGGGCGCGACCTGGTCGTGCGCCCGGTGCACCCCCAGGACCGGGAGTCGATCACCCGGGTCGTGACCGCCGCCTTCGGTGAGGAGGGCGAGGTCGTCGCCCGCCTGGTGGAGCGGCTGGAGGCCTCGCGGGCGGTGGCGCTCGGCCTGGTCGCCGAGGTCGGCGGCGCCGTCGTCGGCCACGTGATGCTCACCCAGTGCTGGGTCGACACGCGTGAGCGGCTGCGCCCGGTGCTGGTGCTCAGCCCGCTGTCGGTCGCGCCCGACCACCAGCGTGGCGGCGTGGGCGGCGCGCTGCTGGCGGCCGCGCTCGACGCCGCCGAGGCCGACGGGTGGCCGGCGGTGTTCCTGGAGGGCTCGCCGGCCTACTACTCCGCTCGGGGCTTCGGCCCGGCCGGCGACCACGGCTTCGAGCGACCCTCGCCCCGCATCCCGCGCGCCGCCTTCCAGGTCGCCCTGCTCTCGACCCACGACGACACGCTGACCGGGCCGCTGGTCTACCGCGACGCCTTCTGGGAGCTCGACTGCGTGGGGCTGCGCGACCCGCTCCTGGCCGAGCTGGAGCGCGAGCTCGAGGGCCGGCCGGAGAGCCGGTCGGAGGGCCGGTCGGAGGGCCGGGGGGAGGGCCGGGGGGCCGAGGGTGGCGCGGGTCGGGTCTGAGCCTCGCCCGACAGTGCAGACGCAGACGCCCGTCGTCGGGCACCATGGGGCGGTGTCTCGTCCCGGCGCGCCCGGCCCCGCCGGTCGGAGCTCGTCGCGCCGGACCGCGGCCGAGCAGAGCGCCGCCGACCGGAGCGCGGCCGACCTGCGCCGGGCCGGGGGTGCGCCCCGCGACCTCCGGGTCGGCCTGGTGGCCGCGGTGGGGGTCAACCTCGTCGTGGCGGTCGCCTTCTGGGCCGCCGCGGTGCTGGAGGTCGGCTACGACGGAGTGGCCTACGACCTCGGGCTGTGGTCGGACCCGGTCTGCCTCTTCCTCGCCGTCTCCTCCGCGGCGGCGCTCGTCTGCCTCTGCCTCACGGAGTGGCGGCGCCTGGGCTTCGGGCTGCTGGCGGGCACGCTGCTCGTCCTCCTCCTCGACGCGACCTGGCTGTTCGTCCACGTGGCGCTCCTCGGGTCCTGAGGTCGGTCGCGCCGGCCGGAGTCGGCTTCTTGCCGGAGCCGGAGGCCGGCCGACAGGTCGCGCTCTGATCGAACAGATGTTCGATCAGTGGAGTAGGGTGGCGCCGTGAGTGCTCCCGTCGCCCCGCCCGGCTGGCCCGCCGAGGTGCGCGCCCCGGGGGCGCCCGAGTGGGAGGCCAGTGCCGAGGCCTGGCTGCTCGACCTGTGCCCGCCCGACCACCGCTCCTACCCCGTGCTGCGTCGCCACCTCGTGGTGCTGGCACGCTTCGCGGTGCTCCACGTCGAGGCGGGTCAGCTGGCGTGCCGCCGGGGTCTGAGCGAGGCCCGTGCCGAGCTGCGCGGGCTGGTCGAGCCGGAGGTCGTCGACGCCGTCGTCGACACCTGGCTGCGGGAGGACGCCCGCCTGGCCGGGGCGCGGCGCGCCGTGGGCCTGGTGGAGGAGGCCGTGCGGGGACGCCGCTTCCGTCCGCGGCTCTGACCCTCGCACCCTCCGCGGCCGGCCGGCCGGACGGGCGTGCGGACGGGCGGGCAACGGGCCTCGCCTGCGGTGCCGTCGCGGGGCGTCATGCGGAGGGTGGATGCGCCTCCACGCGGCGCATGACGTCCGGGGCGGGCCTCGCTCCCGCATCGCCCACACCGCGGTGCGGACGACCCAACGTCCGCACGTCCCGGGGTTGAACGAACGTTCGATCAACCCTCGGAACTCCTCCAACGTGGGCCACTCCGCGGCGCGAACACCCCGGGGCCGCACGTCTCGGGGTCGGACGCGAACGCTCGACCAACCCGCGGCACTCCTCCGGCGTCGGCCACACCGTGGCGCGGACGACCCCGGGCCCGCACGTCCCGGGCCTGCGGTGCCGGGTGCGGGCCGAGGCGGTCGAGCGTGCTGGGGTCGACGCGGGTCCTGGGGCGTCATGCGCTGCGTGGATGCGCATCCACGCAGCGCATGACGTCCGGGTGCGCCGCATGACGTCCGCAGCCGCGAGTCGGTCGGCCCACCACGAGCGCGCCGGGGCGGGGCCGGGTCCGCGCGGCCGAAAGTCGACCGGGCCGTGCGACAATCGCCGGGTCATGTCCCACGGCACCGCCCTCCCGTCGACCCCGGCCGCCGAGCCGCGGGTCGACCCGGTCGTGCTCTGGCTCCGCGCGGGTCTGCTGGCCACGGTGACCCTCTTCCTGGGAGCCGCCGGCCACGTCACCGCGGACGGCCTGCTGCCCGGCCCGGTGGTGATGACCCTGCTCACGGCCGTGACCCTCGTGCTGAGCGCGGCGCTCCTCGCCCGGCCGGCCTCGACGCTGCGCCTGGTCACCCTGCTGGTCGGCGGTCAGGCCGCCGTCCACGTGGTGCTCAGCGCCACCGCGGGTCACGTCGGCGACGCCCCGACCACCGCCACGCCGGCCGGGGGAGCGGCGCAGGCCGCCTCCGCGTCGCTGCCGCAGGTCGACGGTCGACGGGTGGGCTCGCTGCTCGACGCCTACACCGGCCCCGCCGGCGACCTCGCCTCCGGACCCTCGCTGACCCTCGGCCACCTGGTCGAGGACCTGGCCGCCCACGCCCCGATGATGGCCGCCCACCTGCTGGCGGCCGCCCTCGTGGGCCTGTGGCTCGCCGTCGGCGAGCACGCGCTGTGGGCCCTCGTGGCCCTCGCCGGTGCCGTGCTCGCCGCGCCGTGGCGCCTGCTCGCGGCCTGGGCCCGCACGCGGTCGCTGCCGGCCCCCGCGCGCGGCCGCCTCGTGCCGACCTCCCACCACCCCGCGCCGGTCGTGGCGCACCTGGCGCGCAGCGTCGTACGCCGGGGACCGCCGGCCCTCCTCGCCTGACCGCACCCCGGTCCGACCGCACGAGGCGGTCGGCCCTCGTCAGCATCGTCCGACGCGACGGCCCCGCCGTCGCGCGTCCCTGCGCCCGCACCCACCGCTGCCGCGCCACGCCCCGGCCCGGGCCCGCCACCACGGGCCCGCCGGGGCTCGGCCCGCGCGGTCGCCCTGCGGAGCCGTCTCGAGGAGAGACCGTGACCGACTCCATCGCCAGCCCCGGCGCGCCCGCGCGCGCCACCCCCGCCCGCCCGCCCACCGACCCGCCCACCGACCAACGCACCGACCAGCCCACCGACCAGGCGGCCCCCACCGCCACCCCGGCGCGCCGACCGCGACCACCGCGCGACGAGCGCGCCCGCAAGAAGGGCGGGTCGGGCCTCTTCCGCGCGATGTGGCGCTGGCACTTCTTCGCCAGCTTCCTCGTGGTGCCCGTGCTGCTCGTGCTGTCGGTGACGGGGCTGATCTACCTCTTCCGCTTCCAGATCGAGCCGCTCATGCATGGCGACCTCATGCACATCGACACCCCCGCGGCCACCGAGGTCCGCCAGTCCTACGCCGCCCAGCAGACCGCGCTCGAGCGGGTCTACCCCGACGTCACCGTGGTCTCGATGCGCGAGCCGCTCGAGGCCGACGACGCCACGGCCTTCTCCGTGGTCGAGGCCGACGGCAGTCCGCGCGACGTCTACGTCGACCCCTACGGCCCCGACGTGCTCGGCTCCCTCGACCCCGACACGACGCTGTCGGGCACGGCGGTGAGACTGCACGCCGACCTGATGGCCGGCCGCTTCGGCGACCACCTCATGGAGCTCGGCGCCTGCTGGGCGATCGTGATGGCGCTGACCGGCTACTACCTCTTCGTCCGCGGCGCCAAGGCCCGTCGCCGTGCCCGGGCCAAGGACCGCCCCGGCGCCCGGCTGCGCTCGCGGCACGGCTGGCTCGGTGCCGGCGTCGGGGTCGGGCTGCTCTTCCTGCTCGTCTCGGGCCTGCCCTGGACCGGGGTGTGGGGCGAGACCGTGCAGAAGCTCGCCACCGACCGTGGCAGCTCGCTGTGGAGCACCGACCCGGGCGCCCTGTCCGACCCCACCTCCAGCCTCGACGAGTCGCTGCCGCACAGCCACGTGCAGGACGTGCCGTGGGGCATGGGCGCCTCCGAGGTGCCCCGCTCGACCGGCGACCCCGAGGGCAGCGTGGCCAACATCGACACCGCCGTCGAGGTGGCCGAGGCCGAGGGCCTGCGCCACCCCTTCACCGTCGCGGTGCCCGACACCACCACCGACGAGGCGGGGGTCTACTCCGTCATCGGCTACGCCTTCGACGCACCCTCCGACGAGCGCACCGTGCACGTCGACCGCTTCGGCGGCGCGGTGGTCTCCACCTACGGCTTCGACGACTACCCCACGCTGGCCAAGGTGGTCTCGCAGGGCATCGGGCTGCACGAGGGACGCAGCCTCGGGCTGTGGTCGTTCTGGGGTGCGGCGCTGATGTGCGTGGGCATCATCGCGGCCTGCGTCACCGGCCCGCTCATGTGGTGGCGCCGCCGCCCGCGGGGTGCGGCACGCATCGGCGCCCCGCGCGGACGCATGCCGCTGCGCGGCAGCCCCGTGCTGCTCGTCGGCTTGGTCGCCCTCGGGATCGTCCTGCCGCTCTTCGGTCTGTCGCTGCTGGTGGTGCTGGCCCTCGACCAGCTCGTGCTGCGACGGGTGCCGGCGCTGGCGGGGTGGTTCGACACCGTGTGACCCGCACGGCGGGGCCTCGTGCGGGTGGTGGGGTCGCCCCCACCTCTCGCACGACGTCACCGCAAGGCCGCCACGTGCGCTCGCGGCCAGACCGAGCGCCGTACGGCGGCAGCGCACCCCGAGCCGGGGCGAACCTCAAGAGGGTCGCCCCGCCTTGCGCGTTCCTTGAGGCAACGTCGTGGATCTGCCGCGTCGTGGCTTGAGGCTGGAGCGACAGAGTCCTGGTCATCAAGCAACAGCGACCGGCGCAGGGCTGGTCCACCCGACTCGAAGGACTCCCGATGCGCACTGCACACCGCAAGGCCACCACCCGCAAGGTCTCCAAGGGCGCCACCCGCCTGGCCGCCTCGGTCGCCCTCGTCGCCGGTGCGGCATCGGTCGCCGGTCTCGGCACGTTCGGTTCCTTCACCTCCACCACCAGCGCCACCGAGGCCACCACCACCGGCACCGTCGTGCTGACCGCCAGCAACCCGGCGCGCGGCTTCGACGTCGCCATCCCCAAGCTGGTGCCGACCGACACCGTGCAGCGGGCCCTGACGCTGACCCGCGGCTCGGCCGACGAGACCTTCGGCTCGGTCGCGTTGACCACGACCAGCTCCACCGCCAACGTCCTCACCGGCGACGCCACCAAGGGTCTGCAGATGCGGATCGACCAGTGCTCGCAGGCCTACACCCAGGTCGGCTCCACCAACGCCCTGACCTGCGGCGGCACGGAGACCCCCGTCCTGGCCAGCGGTCGCGTCCTCCAGGCCAACACGATGCTGCCGGTGGTCACCACGGCCCTCAACGCCGCGGCGAAGACCTCCTTCCTCCGCGTCACCCTCACGCTGCCCGAGGCCGCCGACAACACCTTCCAGAACCTCACCAGCACCATCAACTACTCCTTCCTCGCCACGCAGCGCGCCGGCGACTTCCAGTGACCCCCTCCCGCGCGGCCGCGGACGCCGCTGCCGGCCGCGCGGGAGGCTCGACCCCGGGTCGCCGGACGACCTGACCCTCCTCTCCCGTGCGGCCAGGGGTGCCCTCGTGGCCGCACGGGTCACCACCGCCCCGCCCGCCCCGCCAGCCCGACCCACCCCAGCCCAGCCCGACCCAGCCCAGCCCAGACCGGACCAGCGACCAGGAGGACACGATGAGCAGCTCCACCGCCACCACCGCGGCGACCGAGTCCTCCGCCAGGCACCGCGGCGACGGGTCGAGCAGGGTCGTCACCCGACCCACGGCCGGCGGGGCGCTGCACGTGCTCGGCAACGTCGTGACCAGCCTGGTGCTGGTGGCGTGCCTGGCGGCCTTCCTGCTGCTCGCGGTGGGCCCTCACGTCTTCGGCTACCGCACGGCCACGATGCTCACCGGGAGCATGGAGCCGGGGATCAGCCCCGGTGACGTCGTGGTGACGGTGCCGCGCCCGGCAGCCGACGTCGAGGTCGGCGACGTGATCAGCTACCACATCCCGATCGAGGACCACCGCGTCGAGACCCACCGGGTCACGAAGGTCGTCCGGGGCGACGACGGCAGCATCGCGGTGCAGACCCAGGGCGACGCCAACGAGGGCGTCGACCCCTGGACCGCCACGCTCGAGGGCGACACCGTGTGGCAGATGACCGCGGTCGTGCCTCACGTCGGCAAGGCCATCCAGTGGCTGCGCGCGCCCGTCGTGCAGCACGGCGTGCTGTGGGGCGCGCTGGGCCTGCTGGTCGTGCTCGGCCTGGTGCGCATCTGGGCCCGCGACGAGGACGAGGAGCCCGGGACCAGGAGCCCCGGGACCGGGACCCCCGAGACCGCCGACGGCACCGACGAGGTCCTCCGGGAGCCCGCCGGGTCCGAGCGGTGAGCACCGAGGACCTCTGCGGTGGCGTGGCCGTGCTCGACGAGTCGGTCCTGGGTGAGCTCGCGCTCGACCTCTGCCCCGCCTCGGCCCTGACCTTCGCCCGGACCTACCGCCGCATGCTGCCCGGGCGCGTGACCCGGGTGACCAGCGTGCTCGCCCCGCCCGCGGCGGCGGCCACCGAGGCCGCCGACGTCGACGTGCTCGACGCGGTGCTCAGCCTCGGCACCTCGGCCGCAGCCGTCGGCGCCTGCTGCCTGGCCGAGGTCGCGCAGGGCCTCGCGCGCGACGTACGCCGGGGCGACCGCGAGGCCGCCCGCTGCCGTCTGGCCCGGTTGCGCGCCGTCACCGGGTGCACCGAGCGCGCGCTCGACGGCTACCTCGCACGCAGCTGACCCGCACGACCCGCACGACCCGCACGACCCGCACGACCCGCACGACCCACTGACCACCGGCCGCCCGCGGGCCGGGGGAGACAGCCCTCTGAGGCGCCTGGGGGGAGGCGCCTCAGAGGGCCTCCATGCGGTAGCCCACCCCTCGCACGGTGTGGATGAGCCGGCCGGCGCCGAGCTTGCGGCGCAGGTTGCCCATGTGCACCTCCACCAGGTGCGTGTCGGTGGCCCACTCGGTGCCCCACACCGAGCGCAGCAGCGACTCGCGGCTCCACACCCGCGCCGGGCTGCGCATCAGCTCGGTGAGCAGGTCGAACTCCGTGCGCGTCAGCGTCAGCTCCGTGTCGTCGCGGAAGGCGCGCCGCCCGTCGACGTCGACGCGGAGCGGGCCGTGGTCGAGCACCTCGTGCGATGCGGGTGCCGTGGGTGCCGTGGGTGCCGTGGGTGCCGTGGGTGCCGGTGTCGTCGCGCCGGCGTCGTGGGTCGCCGGGGGGCCGCCCGCGCCGTCCGCCGCCGGGAGGCGGCGGGGGCGTCGGAAGAGCACGTTGACCCGGGCCTTGAGCTCGCGCACCGAGAAGGGCTTGGCCAGGAAGTCGTCGGCACCGGTCTCGAGGCCGAGGAGCTTGTCGATCTCCTCGTCGCGGGCGGTGATCATGATGACGTAGGCGTCGGTGAGCTCGCGCATGCGACGGCAGGTCTCGATCCCGTCGATCCCGGGCAGCCCGAGGTCGAGGGTCACCAGGTCGGGGTCGAGGGTGCGGATGGTCTCCACCCCGGCCAGGCCGTTGTCGACGGTGGTGACCGCGAAGCCCTGCGACTGCAGGGAGAGCTCGATGAGCGCGCGGATGTCCTCGTCGTCCTCCACCACGAGGGCGCGCCGCTCCTCGGTGGTGGTGCCGCTGCCGTTGGTCATGCTCCCCGTGACTGACATCGAGACGATCCTCTCAGACCTTGAGGATTCCTTGAGGCAAGTCGGCGGATCGGTTGAGACCCTCCGGACAGACTCGTCCTGTCGCCCACCCGTGGGCGACGACCGACCCCGAGCCAGCCGACCGCGCCACCCGACCGCGCCACCCGACCGCGCCAGCCGACCGCGCCACCCGACCGAGCCACCCGACCGAGCCACCCCGCCGAGAGGACGCCATGAGCCACAGCCTGCGTCGCCGCGTGCTGGTGCTGGTCACGCTCACGGCGTTCCTGGTGTGCCTGCCGCAGCTGGCCTCGGCCCGCTTCTCCGGCCAGCAGCAGGCCTCGCTGAGCGTCGGCACAGCGGGCATGGCCATGCCGACGGGCGTCACCGGCACCTGGACGTGCACCCGCTTCAGCATCCTGACGATCGGCTACGAGGCGATCGACGTCGACGTCGACTCCTTCACCGACGCCGGGCCGAGCGGGGCCACCTACGCCTACCGGCTCTCCCGCGCCGGGGTCACCCGCGACGCGGTCGACTCCACGTCCCGCTCGGCCGCCCTGCGCTACGAGACCGGGCTCATCGCCGGTGCGCAGACCTACCGCCTCACCATCACCTCGACCCTCAAGGGCTGGACCGGTGAGCCCTACGTCCGCGACCTCACCTGCCCGGGCAGCAGCAGGGCCAGCGGCACGCTCTGAGCCCGCCGGACACGGGACCCGGCCCAGGACGCGGTCGAGGACCCCTCGTGTGATCGGGTCGGCCCCGGTCTAGTCCGCCGGCACGGAAAAGGCGACACGTTCGCGTGATCGCGTGTTTTACCGATGCCGGCGCGTCACACTGGGGGAGCCAGGTCGCGACTGATGCCCCCCAGAAGCCGCGGCCTGGCCCACACGTCCTCGTCGAGCCCCGCTCCGAGACCCGTCCTCGCCCCGCTCGCCCCGCTCGGTCCGCCGTCCTCCCGGCCCCTCCACCCGGCCCCTCCACCTGGCCCCTCCACTTGGCCCAGCCACCGAGCACGTGACGCGCGTCGCGTCGCCCCGGCGGCCCACGTGACCCGGGCGAAACACCCCCGACACGCGCGCCCCCTACGGTCCGGCTACCGCCCCGCCGTCCGAGGAGACACCGATGAGCGCCAATCCCGTCCGCCTGCAGGCCATGAGGGCCGTCGAGGCCACCGTCGCTCCGCCGATCAGCTTCGACCCCGGCGAGGAGCCCGGCGCCATCTTCGGGCAGAACGTCTTCAGCCTCACCGTGATGCAGAAGCGGCTGCCCAAGAGCGTCTACAAGTCGGTCGTCTCCACCATCGAGCGGTCGACGCCGCTCGACCCCGACGTCGCCGACGCGGTGGCCTCGGCCATGAAGGACTGGGCGATGGAGAAGGGCGCCACGCACTACGCCCACGTCTTCTACCCCCTCACCGGCCTGACCGCGGAGAAGCACGACAGCTTCCTCGACCCGGTCGGCGACGGCACGGCCTTCGCGTCCTTCTCCGGCAAGACCCTGGTGCAGGGTGAGCCCGACGCCTCGAGCTTCCCCAACGGCGGGCTGCGCAACACCTTCGAGGCGCGCGGCTACACCGGGTGGGACGTCATGAGCCCGGCGTACGTGCTGGAGAACCCGAACGGCAACACGCTGTGCATCCCCACCGTCTTCATCTCGATGACCGGCGAGGCGCTCGACCACAAGACCCCCGTGCTGCGCTCGCAGCAGGCGATGTCGGTCCACGCCAAGCGGGTGCTCACGCTCTTCGGCCACGACGACCCCGACAACGTCGTGGCCTACTGCGGCCCCGAGCAGGAGTACTTCCTGGTCGACAGCCACTTCTTCATGGCCCGCCCCGACCTGCTCAACGCCGGGCGCACGCTCTTCGGCGCCAGGCCGCCCAAGGGCCAGGAGTTCGACGACCACTACTTCGGCGCGATCCCCGAGCGCGTGCTCGGCTTCATGATGGACACCGAGCGCGAGCTCTTCAAGCTCGGCATCCCGGCCAAGACCCGCCACAACGAGGTCGCGCCGGGCCAGTTCGAGGTGGCGCCGATGTTCGAGCGGGCCAACGAGGCCTCCGACCACCAGCAGCTGCTCATGACCACCTTCAAGTCGGTCGCGCGCAAGCACGGCATGGAGTGCCTCTTCCACGAGAAGCCCTTCGACGGCGTCAACGGCTCGGGCAAGCACGTCAACTTCTCCCTGGGCAACGCCGAGCTCGGCAGCCTCCTCGTGCCGGGGGAGACCCCGCACGACAACGCGCAGTTCCTCGTCTTCTGCGCCGCGGTCATCCGCGGCGTCCACCAGTACGGCGGGCTGCTGCGGGCTTCGGTCGCCTCGGCCTCCAACGACCACCGCCTCGGCGCCAACGAGGCCCCGCCCGCGATCATCTCGGTCTTCCTCGGCGACCAGCTCGCCGACGTCTTCGACCAGATCGCCAAGGGCGGTGCCACCCGCTCCAAGGAGCGCGGCACGCTGACCATCGGCGTCGACACGCTGCCCAACCTCACCAAGGACCCGGGCGACCGCAACCGCACCAGCCCCTTCGCCTTCACCGGCAACCGCTTCGAGTTCCGCGCACCGGGGTCCAACCAGACGGTGGCGGGCCCGATGGTGGTGCTCAACACGATCATGGCCGAGGCCCTCGACCACTGCGCGAGCTTCCTCGAGGACGCCGTCGCGGCCGGCACCGACTTCAACGAGGCCGTGCAGGCGCTGCTGACCCAGGTCATCAGCGACCACGGTGCGGTGATCTTCAACGGCAACGGCTACTCCGAGGAGTGGCCGGTCGAGGCCGAGCAGCGGGGGCTGAAGAACCTGCGCACCACCGTCGACGCCCTGCCCGAGCTGATCGCCCCCGAGGCTCTCGCGCTGTTCTCGGCCTACGGCGTCTTCAACGAGCGCGAGATGCACAGCCGCTACGAGATCGGCCTGGAGCAGTACGTGCTCAGCGTCGGCGTCGAGGCCAACCTCACCCTGGAGATGGGCACGACGATCGTCCTGCCGGCGGCGCTGCGCTACCAGACCGAGCTGGCCGGCAACGTCGCGGCGCTCAAGGCGGCCGGCGTCGAGGCCGACACCTCCACGCTGCTGTCGGTCTCCGAGCCGCTGGCCGCGCTGCGCGCCGGTCTGGCCGACCTCGGCGCCGCGCTCGCCCACGAGCACCCCGCCGACGCCCTGGCGGCGGCGACCGCGGTGCGCGACGGGGTGCTGCCCGCGATGGCGGCCGTGCGTGCGGCCGCCGACACCCTCGAGGGCCTCGTGGCCGACGACCTGTGGTCGCTGCCGACCTACCAGGAGATGCTCTACGTCCTGTGACCCGCACCGTGTTCTGCACCGTGACCCGCGCGGGGCCCCGCGTCGCGGCCTGCGGTGCGGCCCGCGCGGTCGTCGCGGGGCGGTGACGCCCCGAGGAGGCCCGGGAGGGTCTCCTCGAGGACGTCGCGCAGCGCGGTCACGGGGGCCGGCGGCCCGGCGCTCGACCACACCAGCTGCACGACGCGCTCCGCGCGCCGCGCCCCGGCGTCGAGGGCGACCTCGACCGTGCCGGGGTAGTCGACACCGGCCGGCACGACGGTGAAGCCCAGGCCCGCCGCGACCAGCCCGCCGGCGGTCGCGAGGTCCTCGCACTCGTACGCCGGGCGCCGCGGTGCGCCCGCCTCGCGCATCATCGCGTCGGTGATGGTGCGCAGCCCGTAGCCGGTCGCCATCGCCACGAAGGGCTCCTCGGCGAGGTCGGCGAGAGCCACCGGCCCCGCGCGGCCGTCCTCGGCCCCCCGCGAGCCACGCCCCGACGCCCCGCGCTCGCCCGGACCCGCCAGGTGGTGACCGCGGGGGAGCAGCACGCGCAGCGGCTGCGTGCCGAGCACGAGCGAGGCCAGCCCCGTCCCGGTCGAGGGCTCGAGCACGGCCACGAGCGCGAGGTCGAGGCGGCCGCCGGCCACGTCGGCGACGAGGTGCTCGGCGCCGCCCTCGGCCAGCTGCAGGGTCACCCGTGGGTGACGGTCGTGGAAGACCCGCAGCGCCCGCGGCACCAGGTCGGCGCCGAGGGCGTGCTGGAAGCCGAGCCGCACCCGGCCGGCCCCGGGGTCGACCTCGGCCCGGATGGCGCGCAGGGCCTCCTCGACCTCCGCCACGGCCCGCTCGGCGGCGTCGGCCAGCAGCCGCCCGTGACGGCTCAGCGCGATCCCGCGTCCCCGGCGCAGCAGGAGGGGGGCGCCGACCTCGGCCGACAGTCGCGCCAGGGAGCGGCTCAGGGTCGGCTGCGGCACGCCCAGCTCGGCGGCGGCATCGGTGACGTGGCCGGTGCGCGCCACGGCGAGCAGCTCCTCGAGCGGTCGCAGGAAGCCGGCGGAGTCATGCTGCACGTGCATGAGTCTAGGTCGACCGGTGCATTGGAGTCATCAGCGACGGCGGGAGAGACTGGGTCACGTGAGACGCCCGAGCGACCTGGACCCCACGGCCACCCGCGCCGGCGCGCCCCTCGCGCCTGCGCCGGCGGGTCCCGCGGGGCACCTCCCGGGCTCGCGCGACTTCCGCCGCCTCAACCTCGCGATGGGCGCAGCGGGGCTGGCCGCCTTCGGCATGCTCTACGCCACCCAGCCGCTGCTGCCGGAGATCGGCGACGACTTCGGCGTCGACGCCACCCGGGCCAGCCTCACCATCTCGGTGACCACCGGCCTGCTGGCGCTGCTGGTCATCCCCGCCACCCGCATCGGCGCCCAGCGCGGACGTGTCGCCACGATGCGGCTCGGCCTGCTCGTCGCCGCGGTGCTGACGCTGCTGAGCGCGGTGGCGCCGACGTACCCCCTGCTCCTCGTGGCGCGCGGCCTCACCGGCGCGGCCCTGGCGCTGGTGGTGGGCGTGGCGATGGGCCACGTCGCGGCCGAGGTCCACCCGCGCGGCCTGGCGACGGCGATGGGGCTCTACGTCGCCGGCAACTCCCTCGGCGGTGTCGGCGGACGCGTGGTGACCTCCGCGGTCGTCGACCTCGCCGGCAGCTGGCGCTGGGCCGTGGTGGCGCTGGGCGTCTGCGCCCTGATCGCGACCCTGGCCTTCCAGCGCCTCGTGCCGGGGCCCGCGGCGGGCGTGGCCAGCGCCATCGGCGTGCCGCCGCCCCCGGGGCGGGTGGTCGACCTGCTGCGCGACCCGGCGGTGCTGGCGGTGCTCGCCCTGCCGTTCCTGCTCATGGGCGGCTTCGTGGCCACCTACAACTACCTCACCTACCGCCTCACCGGTCCGGGCTTCGAGCTGCCCGCGGCCGTCGTGGGCCTGGTCTTCCTGGCCTACCTCGCCGGCACCGCGGCCTCCGCGGTCGCGGGTCGCGCCGCCGACCGGGTCGGGCGAGCGGTCGTGCTGGTGGTGTCGGTCGCGGTGATGGGCGCCGGTCTACTGCTCACGCTGCCCGACGTGCTGTGGCTGGTGGTCGTCGGCCTGGTCGTGCTGACCTCCGGCTTCTTCGGCGCCCACTCGGTGGCCAGCGGCTGGGCCCCGGTGGTCGGCTCGGCCCAGCCGGCGCGCACCAGCGCGCTCTACGTCGCCTCCTACTACGTCGGCTCGTCGGTCTTCGGCGCCCTGGTCGGGCTCGGCTGGCGCGCCGGCGGCTGGCCGCTCACGGTGGCCTGCGTCGGCGCCCTGGTCGCCCTCGCCGGCGTCGCGACCGCGGTGCTCCTGGCCCGCACCGCCCGCTCCTCGCGGCCCTCGGCCGCCTGAGAGGACCGCGGCCCCGCACGCTGTCCCGCTCGGTCCCGCCCGCCGTGGCAGACCCGTCTGCCCCCCGCACGGACCGGGCGGGGCGGGGAGGCACCCCGAGGGGTGGTTCGTCCCCCGCGGCGCCGGCCGCACCATGGAGGCAGATGAGGCGGGAGGTGCACCGTGCAGCCCATCCCCGAGTCCGTGGCCGCGGTCGACAACCTCGACGCCGCCTCGGTGGACGACGACGTCCTGCGCTGGCTCTGCCTGCTGGGCGAGCGCGCCCGCGAGGTCGTGCCGGACTGCGTCGGGCTGACCTGGGAGCACGCCGACCTCGACCTCGTGCTGACCGTGGAGGCGACGGCCGCCGAGCGCGCCGCCACCTCGAGCGCCGAGCTGCCCATCATGGCGGCGACCGCGGCCTCCGACGACCCGTGCCAGGAGCAGTCCTGGAGCTCCTCGGGGCGCGCCTCGGCCGCCCTCGGCGTCGGCAGCACGCTGACGCTGCCGATCATGCACGGCCAACGCGTCGTCGGCACCGTCGACCTCTACGCCGCGACCCCGGGCGCCTTCGCGGGTAGGCACGACGAGCTCGCGCGTCTCTTCGACGCGTGGGCGCCCGGCGCCGTGACCGACGCCGACCTGGGCTTCGCCCGCCGTGACGACGCCTGTGAGGCGCCGCGCCGCGCCGAGGACCGCGCGGCCGTCGACACCGCCACGGGCGTGTGGGCCGCGCTGCTCGACGTCGACGTGGTGACAGCGCGTGAGCGGCTGCGCGAGACCGCCCTCGGGCTCGGGCTCACCGAGGCGGAGCTGGCGCGGGCCGTGATCGGCCGCGCCTCACCCTGACCCCGCGCGCGGATCACCTCCCCACGGGTGGGACGGCTCGCCCCCGGGGTGCGGCGTGAGTAGGGTCGGGCTCGTGTCGACCGATTCCCCCATCCGCCTCGCGATCGTCAACGACTATGAGCTGGTCGTGAAGGGCCTCGCGGGTGCCTTGGCGCCCTTCGCCGACCGGGTCGAGGTCGTCGAGCTGGCCGTCAACGTGCCGGTCGAGAGCGACGTCGACGTGGTGCTCTTCGACAGCTTCGCCCAGACCCAGGGCGCCTGCACCGAGCTGCGCGACCTGGTCCACGAGGTGGGCTCCGCCGGTGCCCGCCTGGCCGTCTACAGCTGGAACGTCGACGAGGCCCTGGTCCAGGACAGCCTCAAGGCGGGCGCGTCGGGCTACCTCGCCAAGTCGATGTCGTCGGCCGACCTGGTGGAGTCGATCGAGCGCGTGCACGCGGGCGCCCGGGTCGTGCCGCCGACGGGCAGCGGCGGCGACGACGAGGGCGCCGAGGACGACGCCACCGGCGACGCCGTCAGCTGGCCCGGCCGCGGCCTGGGCCTCTCGGGCCGCGAGAGCGAGATGCTCGCGCTGATCGTGCAGGGCCTGACCAACCAGGAGATCGCCGAGCGCACCTACCTCAGCATTAACTCGGTCAAGACCTACATCCGCACCGCCTACCGCAAGCTCGAGGTCACCAGCCGCTCCCAGGCCGTGGCCTACGGCATGTCCCACGGCTTCGAGCCCGACCGCTCGCGGATGCTGCAGCGCGACTGACGCCCGACCCGCCGGTCGGGCCGCGGGCGGTCGCACCGGCCGAGCCGGCGCCGGCACCGCGGCGACCGGCCCTGACGGCACGGCGACGACGGGACGAGAGCCCCGACGGCGACGGCCGGCGGGGCTCTCGTGCGGTGCTGTCGAGCAGTGTGGTCGTGCGGGGTCGAGCGGCCCCGCAGCGCGACGGCTCAGCGGAAGAGCACGTCGGTGCAGCCCGTGCACTCGTAGGAGCGCACGGTCAGGCCGTCCTCGAACTCCACGCCGCGCAGGTCCCACAGGTGCTGGTGGGTGCGGGGCAGGTCGAGACGGAACCCCTCGGCCCCCAGCGGCTCAGGAGCCGGGAGCGGGGCCGCGGTGGCCAGGTGGAGGACGGGCGTGTGGGTCGGACCCTCCAGCGAGTGGGCGGCGCTCACGCGGCTGCTCAGCGCGGGGGGAGGGTGTCGCGGCGCTCGGTCACGTGCACGCTGCGGGTGCGCTGCTGGTTGACGACGAGCGACACGACGATGGCGAGCACGCCGGCCGCGAGCAGGACCCACCCGAGGGTGGTGTCCTCCACGTTGGCGAGGTCGAGGGTGATGACGTCGAGGACGAAGACGAGTCCGACGACGATGAGGACGATGCCCAGGCCGATGACCATGAGATGACTCCTTCTGAGACTCCGTGGAGCGGAGGTGGTGCGCGTGGGGTGGGGCTGACGGCGGAAGCCGTCCGATCCACGATGTCGGAGCGCCCCGGTCCTCACAAGGACCCCTCAGGGTGAACTCAGGTGCGTGCGGCCGGGGTCGCCTACCATCCTGGTGGGCGCCGACGCGCCCGTCGGGCCCCGGGCCCGATCCGACGTGGCAGGAGGGTGCCCCGTGTCGCAGCGTGCCGAGGTCGTCGACCCGCAGGGGTCGGTCCCGCCCGACCACCTCCACGACCCGGACCACGACCCGGACCACGACCCGGACCACTCCCCGGACCACGACGGCGGCGCCGCGGCCGGTGGCGGCGGTGCGGCGTACGCCGACCGCGCGCTGGGCTGGCTGCTGCTGGTCGGCGGGCTGGTCGGCGGGCTGGCGGCCTTCACCCTCGCGGTGGAGAAGATCAAGCTGCTCACCGATCCCTCCTACGTGCCCAGCTGCAGCATCAACCCCGTGCTGAGCTGCGGCTCGGTGATGGCGACCGACCAGGCCTCGCTGCTGGGCTTCCCCAACCCGCTGATCGGCATCGCGGCCTTCCCCGTGCTCGTCGTGACGGGGGCGCTGGTGCTGGCCCGGGTGCGGCTGCCCCGCTGGTGGTGGCTGGGGCTGCAGGCCGGGGCCACCGTGGGCCTGGTCTTCGTGGCCTGGCTGATCGACCAGAGCCTCTACAGCATCGGCGCGCTGTGCCCCTACTGCATGGTCGTGTGGAGCGTGGTCGTGCCGGTCTTCTGGTACGTCACGCTGCGCAACCTCAGCAGCGGCGTGCTGGGGGAGCGGGCCCGCGACTCCTCGCTCACCGCGCTGCTGCGCGACGCCCACGCGCTGGTGCTGCTCCTCGCGCTCGTCGTGGTGGTGGGTCTCATCGGCGTGCGCTTCTGGGACTACTGGTCCACGCTGCTCTGAGCCGCGCCCCGGGTCTGCTCGCGCGCCACGTCAGCGGGTCGTCCCGCCGGGGGAGCCGCACCCATCAGCACCACCAGCACCCGCCCCAGCAGGTCGTCGGCGACCGAGCCGGGGTCGGCGTGCCGCTCGATGGCCAGGCCGTTGGAGAGCGCCATGAGCACCGTGGCCAGTTCCTCGGCCGGCAGCGGGGCGGCGACCCCGGCGGCGTCGACGTGCTCGGCGATGGCGGAGGTGACCGCCCGGTGCAGGTCGCGACGGCGCTCGCGGAAGGCCTGCGAGCCCTCGCCGCGCACCGCGCGCTGCCACAGCTCGAGGAAGAGCAGGTGCCAGTCGCGCTGCTCCTCGGCGGCGGCGCTGAGCCGGTCGCCCAGGTCGCGGGCCTGCTGCTCCAGGGGCACCGCCACGTCGCTGACGGCGGCCAGGCCCAGGTCGAGGTAGGCCGAGATCCGGTCCTCGGCCAGGGCGTCGACCAGACCGTCCTTGCTGCCGAAGTTGGAGTAGACGGCGCCCTTGGTGAAGCCCGCCGCGCGGGCCACGTCGTCGAGGCTGGTGGCGTCGATGCCACCGCGGGCGAAGAGCTCGGCCGCGGCGTCGAGCAGGGCACGACGGACCGCGTCGCGCGGGGGTCGACGACGCACGGCGGGATCGGGAACGCCGTCGGTGCCGTCGCTGGTGCCGTCGCTGGTGCCGTCGCTGGTGCCGTCGGCGGCGCCGTCGGTGGTGGGGCGGTGCTGGGGGGAGGTTGACATCGGTGGCTACGATACTCACCAGTACTCGATACCGATCGGTATCCCAGGTCGTGGCCGGTGTCGGCGAGGAGAGGTGGGCCCATGAGCATCCAGGAGCAGGTCGGCGGCCGGGCGGCCTCGGCGGTGCGGTGGGGCTTCGGCCACGCGCTGCCGGCCACAGCCATCCGCAGCGCGGCCAGGCAGGGCGACCTGCACGGGCGCCTGATCGAGGCGACCCGCGACGGGGAGACCGTGCCGCTGGAGCTCTTCGAGGCGATCCGGGCCGACGGCCCGCTGCACCGCTCGAAGTTCGCCTTCGTCACCGCCTCCCAGCCGGTGGTCAAGGAGGTGCTCACCAGCGCCGACGTGCGGGCCGGGGTGGAATTCTCACCCGGCGGCGTGCTCGGTCGCATCGGCCACTGGGCCGCCCGGCAGGCGCCGATCGGTCCGCTGACCCCACCCTCGCTGCTGGTGACCGAGCCGCCCGACCACACCCGCTACCGCAAGCTCGTCACGCGGGTCTTCTCGGTCAAGGCCGTGCAGGGCCTGCGCGAGCGCACCGAGCAGATCGCCGCCGGGCTGCTCGACGACCTCGAGGCGCGGGCGCGCCGCGAGCCGGGGGCCGCGGTGGACCTCGTCGAGACCTACTGCGCCCAGCTCCCGGTCACCGTCATCGCCGAGATCCTCGGGGTGCCCGCCGCCGACCGCGGCCGGGTGCTCGACTTCGGCACGGGCGCGGCGCCCAGCCTCGACCTGGGGCTGACGTGGGGCGGCTTCCGGCGCGTGGAGTCGTCGCTGACCGACTTCGAGGCGTGGCTGAGCGACCACATCGACCAGGTGCGCCGCAGCCCCGGTGACGACCTGCTCAGCCAGCTCGTCACCGCCCGCTCCGACGACGGCGTGGCCCTCACCGACGCCGAGCTCAAGGCCACCGCCGGTCTCGTGCTCGCCGCGGGCTTCGAGACCACGGTCAACCTCCTCGGCAACGGCGTCGCCCTGCTGCTCCAGCACCCCGACCAGCTCGCCCGGCTGCGCTCCGAGCCCGGGCTGTGGCCCAACGCCGTCGACGAGGTCCTGCGCTACGACCCGCCCGTGCTGCTCACGGGGCGGATGACGCTGCGCGACACGACGTTCTCCGGGGTCCCGGTGCCGCGCGGCGCCGCGGTCACCACGCTGCTCGCGGCCGCCAACCGCGACCCCGACGTCTTCGCCGACCCCGACACCTTCGACGTGGCCCGTGAGAACGCCGCCGACCACGTGTCGTTCTCCTCCGGGCGCCACTACTGCCTGGGCGCCGCCCTGGCGCGGATGGAGGGCGAGGTCGGCCTGCGCGCGGTCGTCGAGCGCTTCCCCGACCTCGCGCTCGCCCCCGGCGCCCGGCGCCGCACCACCCGCATCCTGCGCGGCTTCGACCGGCTCCCGGTCACGCTGGGCTGACGCGGCCCGCCGTACGCCCGGGGCCTCAGCCGGCCAAATCGTGGGTGCGCAGCCAGGTGTCGACGGCGGCGTAGGCGGCCGCGCGGGGCTCGGCGAGGGAGAGGAAGACGTCGTGGCGGGCGTCGACGACGGGCACGACCGTGGTCTCGGAGCCCAGGCAGCCCGACCAGCGGGCGATCTGGCGCACGTCGAGCACGGTGTCGGCGCGGTCGCTGCGCTCGGAGTAGCGCGAGGAGTAGTAGGTCTTGTCGGAGCGCAGCACCAGTGAGGGCACGCCCACGTCGAGCCCGCGGTGGAGCCGCGCGTGGCCGCGGCGCACGGCGTTGAGCCAGCCCACGGTGACGGGGAAGCCCTCGAGCGGCTTCATGACGGTGTCGAACTCCCACTCCCCGGTGCCGCTGACGTGGAGCGTCTCGCCGTAGGTGCCCTCGGGCAGGTCGAGGGCGCGCAGCGGGCGGACCTTCGACAGCGCCCGCACCGCCCAGGTGACCGGGCCGCGCATGACCGGCTTGCCCTGGAGGTCGAGCCAGGGGCTGTTGAGCACCAGCCCGGCGATCGGCGCGAGCCGGCCCGCGCGGCGGCGCCGGTCGAGCCACAGCGGGGCGATGAGGCCCCCGGTGGAGTGCGCGACCACGGTGACCGGCACGCCCGGGTGCGCCGCGGCCACCAGCTCCAGGGAGCGGTCGAGCTCGGCGTCGTACTGCGCCAGGTCGGAGACGAAGTGGGCCGTCTGCCCCTCACGGCGCGCGCGACCGCACTTGCGCAGGTCGAGGCCGTAGAAGGCCTGGCCGCGCTCGGCGAAGAAGTCGGCCAGCTCGGTCTGGAAGAAGTAGTCGGAGAAGCCGTGGACGTAGAGGGTCGCGCCGCGCACGGACTCGCCCTCGCGCACGCCGCGCCGCACGAGCACCGCCGCGACCTCGCCCTCGCCGTCGGGGTCCTCCCCGAGGTCCATCACGTGCTGCTCGTAGCCCTCGCCGAGCAGGTCGGGGGTCCAGGTGACCCCGGTGGCGGTGGCGTCGGCGCTGTCGGTGCTCATGGCTCCGATGATGGCAGGGCCGGCCCGTGCCGCGGGAGGCTTCCCCCTCTCCGGACGCCGCGCGCGGCCCTGCGGCCCTGCGGGGGGGTACGCCGGCAGCGCCGGCTCAGCCGCGGGCCGGCAGGCGCGGGTCGATCACGGTGATGCCGGCCGGTGACGCGGTGGCGACGCCGGGCAGCAGCCTCGCGCCCTCGTCGAGGTCGACGACCCGCTCGAGCAGGTCCTGGGGGCGCAGCGCGCCGCGCTCGACCTCGGCGAGCAGGGCGGGGTAGTCGGCCGCGGCCATGCCGTGGCTGCCGAGCACGTCGATCTCCCAGGCCACCACCCGGTCCATCGGCACCGGCGGGTGGCCGTCGACGGCGGGCAGGAGGCCGACCTGCACGTGGCGCCCGCGGCGGCGCAGGCTGTGGATCGCGTCGGCGCAGGTGGCCGCGCTGCCCACGGCGTCGAGGGCCACGTGGCTGCCGCCGGTGAGGTCGTGCACCTCCTCGGCGACCCGGCTCGGCCCGGGGCCGACGTCGTGACCCGGCGGCCGCCCGGCGGCCGGGTCGGCCGGCTCGGCGGCGAGCACGGTGTGCTCGGCGCCGAGGCGGCGGGCCAGGTCGAGGGCGGCGGGGGAGCGGTCGACGGCCACGACCCGCGCCCCCCGGGCCACCGCGATCATCACCGCGCTGAGGCCGACCCCGCCGGCGCCCACGACCGTGACCCACTCACCGGGGCGGAGGTCGGCGCGGGCGCTCAGGGCGCGGTAGGCGGTGGCGAAGCGACAGCCCAGGCTGGCCGCCGCGGCGTCGCCGACCGCGTCGGGCACGGCCACGAGGTTGGTGTCGGCGGCCCGCAGCGCGACCAGCTCCGCGAAGGAGCCGTCGTGGGTGAAGCCCGGCTGGGTCTGGTCGGGGCAGACCTGCGCCTGACCGCTCGTGCACCACGCGCAGCGCCCGCAGCCGCAGACGAAGGGCGTGGTCACGCGGGCGCCCACGCGCCAGCGGCGTACGTCGGGGGCCACGGCGACCACCGTGCCCGCCAGCTCGTGGCCCGGCACGAGCGGCAGGGTGACGCCGTCGTCGTGGCCGGCCCACGCGTGCCAGTCGCTGCGGCACAGCCCGGTGGCGTGCACGCGCACCACCACCCCGCCCGGGGGCGGCTCGGGGTCGGCGACCTCCCGCACGACCGGTGCCTGCCCGTACTGCTCGACGACGACTGCTCGCACCGGTGCTCCCCTGGGTGTCGCGACGGTCCGCGGCGCCGTGGTCGGCGCCGCGCGCGGATGGTACCGAGGCGGCGGCGCGCCGGATCAGGCGCTCCTCAGGTGGCTGCGCCATGATCGGTCCACGCCCACGGGCCGACCGCTCCGATCCCCGGACGGCCACAGACTCCGGAGGTCCTCCATGTTCGACCTGATCGACGGGTTGCCCGTCCACCCGCTCGTGGTGCACGCCGTCGTCGTGCTGCTGCCGCTCGCGGTGCTCGGCACGATCGCGATCGCCGCCCGGCCGCGCTGGCGCGTGACCTTCGGGCCGCTGGTCGTCGGCGTCGCCGCGGTCGCCACCGTGCTGGTGCCGGTGGCGACCTCGAGCGGCGAGGCACTCGAGCAGCGGGTGGGCGACCCGGGTGAGCACGCCGAGCTCGGCGAGCAGCTGCTGTGGTTCGCGATCCCGCTCCTGGTGCTCACCCTGGTCATGGTGGTGCTCGCGCGCCGCTCGGCCGCGGGCAAGCCGGCCCCGGGGCCCTCGTGGCTGACGACCGTCGTGGCGGTGCTCGCCGTCGTGGCGGCGCTGGCCACCGCGGTGCAGGTCTACCGCGTGGGCGACTCGGGCGCGGAGGCGGTCTGGGGCGACCGGGTCAGCGCCTCCGCGCTGCGCTGATCCGCGACCGGGCCCAGGACACGCCACCGCGGACCGCATCGGGATAGGCGAGGACCAGGAGAGATCCGCAAGGTGCTCGTGCGGTCTGCACAGGCCGCTCACGACGTGGTGGCCGCCCACGACGGCGGGGAGGCCCTACGCCTCTTCGCCGACGACACCGCCCTGGCGCAATTGCGTGGGTGGGGTGGGGTTGCCGGGGTGGGGTTGCGCCGCTGGTGCGGTTCCCGGGGCGGCCTGGTTGCTGGAGTGGCGCAATTGCGTGGGTGGGGTGGGGTTGCCGGGGTGGGTGTGCGCCGCTGGTGCGGTTGCCGGGGCGGGCCGACCGCTGAAGTGGCGCAATTGCGCGGGACGGACGTACGAGACGTGCAGGACGGACGTGCGAGACGTGCGGGCGGGTCGCCCCCACTGGTGCAGCCGGCGACGACCGCGACGCACCCGGTCAGGGCCCTCAGCCCCAGGTCGGTGCGGCCAGCCGCGAGCCCGGTGGCTCGGTGAGCACGCGCAGCGCCAGCTGGGTGGTGGCGGGCACGCCGAGGTAGCCGACCACGCGCGAGACCCGGTCGGGGTCGAGCGGCAGCAGGCCCGGGGTGCCGGGCACGTCGGGGGTCAGTCCCAGGTCGACCGGGCGGCCCGACATGATCGCGAGGTTGAAGTCGAAGCGCTCCCGGGCGCCCGGTGCGGTGAGCCGCTTGAGCAGCCCGGCGCCGATGCGGCGCTGGCCGGTCTCCTCGCAGTAGGAGTCGAGCGCGGCGACGAGGTTGGCGCCGTCGCAGTGCTCGATGTCGGCCCACACCGAGCGCATCGAGCCCATCTGGGAGAGCAGCACCGGCGCGGTCTTCTCCCCGATGCCGGGCACGCCGGGCAGGTTGTCGCTGGCGTCGCCGCGCAGGGCGGCGTACTCGAGGTAGTGCTCGGCGGCGATGCCGTAGAGCGCGAAGAGCCGCGCGGGGTTGAGCAGCGGGGAGGCGTTGATGCCGCCGTTGATCAGCCGCAGCACGCGGGTGTGCTCGCTGATGTGGGCGAAGGAGTCGCGGTCGGAGGTGATGATGACGCACTCCCACCCGTGGGTCTCGGCCCACACCGCGGCCGAGGCGCTCACGTCGTCGGCCTCGAGCCCGGCCGGTGTGACGGTCTGCAGGCCCAGGGCGTCGAGGAGCGCCGCGGCCCGCTCGAGCTGGTCGACGAGGGTGGCGTCCTTGGCGGCGCGTCCGGCCTTGTACGCCGGGTATATCCGCTCCCGCACCGAGTCGCGGCGGTCGTCGAGCCCGAAGATGACCGCGTCGGGCGCGAACTGGTCGATGGCCTCGAGGATCTGGCGCAGCATGCCGTGCAGCGCCCACGCCGGGCGACCACCCTGGTCGAGCAGCGCCGACTCCGCCCGCGCGTGGTGGTTGCGGTGCAGCAGCGACGGCGCGTCGACGGCGAGCAGCAGCTTGCGGCCCTGGGCAGGCGCCGCAGTCACGGGCGGGGCGGTCACGGGCGGGGCGCTCCCAGGGGAGGCGCTCGCGGGGGAGGCGTCGGTCGGTTCGGTGGTCATGGCGGTGAGGACACGGTACGCATCCCACCGGCCCCCGGGCAGCGAGGGCCGGTGGCCCGCCCGATCGGCCGCCCGAGCGCCCGGGCAGCGGCTGGTGCAGACGCACAGTCAGACGACCGGGCCTCCGCCCGGGCCGGTGGGCGACTGGGGCCCGCTCAGGCCAGCTGGCCGGGCGGCTCACTCTGCACGGGGCGCCCGGCGCCGACGGCGGCGCACTGGCCCAGGGTGATCTCCTTGTAGCGCGCGAAGTCGGGCGAGGTGGCGGCGGCCCCGAGGTAGTCCTCGGGGGCCAGCTCGGCGTAGTACTCCACCGCCTCCAGCAGGTCGGCGGCGTCGGTGGTGGGGTCGTCGTCGACGGCCTCCCGGGCCAGGGGCACGGCCTCCTCGAAGCGGCGCACCGTCTCCTCGTAGTCGCCGAGGTTGAAGGCGTCGATGCCCAGCACCACCTGGCGGCACGCGCCCGGCACGGCGGCGTCGGGGGCGCCCGGCGCGGGCGCGGAGTCCTGCGAGGGGGCGCCCTCGTCGCTCCCGGAGGGCGTGCCGGGGTCCGACGGGGCGGGCGTCGCGCTCGTCGTCGCGCCTCCGCGGGATGCGGCCCCGTCGCTGGCCGAGTCGTCGTCGCTGCACCCGACGAGCAGGGCCAGCAGCGTCACGGGGGCGGCGAGGGCGGCGGAGCGTCTCATGCCGAGGAGCCTAGGCCGCTGCTGCGCGGGCGTGGTCGGATCGGCGCGGGGCCGGGTGCCCGGGCCGGGCGCCCGGGTGGGGCGACCGGGTGAGGCGGCGTCAGGCGCGGACGTAGGCGGCGAGGTGCTGCCCGGTCAGCGTGCTGCGGGCGGCGACCAGGTCGGCCGGGGTGCCCTCGAAGACGACGCGGCCGCCGTCGTGGCCGGCGCCGGGGCCGAGGTCGATGACCCAGTCGGCGTGGGCCATGACGGCCTGGTGGTGCTCGATCACCACCACCGAGCGGCCGGAGTCGACGAGGCGGTCGAGGAGGGCGAGCAGGTGGCGCACGTCGGCGAGGTGCAGCCCGGTGGTCGGCTCGTCGAGCACGTAGACCTCGCCCTTCTCGGCCATCTGCACCGCGAGCTTGAGGCGCTGGCGCTCGCCGCCGGAGAGCGTGGTGAGGGGCTGGCCGAGGCTGAGGTAGCCCAGGCCGACGTCGCGCAGCCGCTCGAGCACGGCGTGGGCGGCCGGCACCCGCGACTCGCCCTCGGCGAAGAAGGCCAGGGCCTCCTCGACCGGCATCGCGAGCACCTGCGCGATGTCGCGCCCGCCCAGGGTGTGCTCGAGCACGGCGGCCTGGAAGCGTCGGCCCTCGCACTCCTCGCAGGGCGACTCGACGGTGGCCATCACCCCGAGCTCGGTGAAGACGGCCCCGGCGCCGTTGCAGGTGGGGCAGGCGCCCTCGGAGTTGGAGCTGAAGAGCGCGGGCTTGACGCCGTTGGCCTTCGCGAAGGCCTTGCGCACGGGCTCGAGGAGACCGGTGTAGGTGGCGGGGTTGCTCCGTCGCGAGCCCTTGATGGCGCCCTGGTCGACGACGACCACGCCCTCGCGACCGGCGATCGAGCCGTGCACCAGCGAGCTCTTGCCCGACCCGGCCACGCCGGTGACCACGCAGAGCACGCCGAGGGGCACCTCGACGCTGACGTCGCGCAGGTTGTGGGTGGCCGCACCGCTCACCGCGAGGGTGCCGGTGGGGGTGCGTGGCGTCGCCTTGAGCGCCACCCTCTCGTCGAGGTGGCGCCCGGTGAGGGTGTCGCTGGCGCGCAGCCCCTCGACGGTGCCCTCGAACACGATCTCGCCGCCGGCCGCGCCGGCGCGCGGGCCGAGGTCGACGACGTGGTCGGCCACCGCGATGGTCTCGGGCTTGTGCTCGACGACCAGCACGGTGTTGCCCTTGTCGCGCAGCTCGAGCAGCAGGTCGTTCATCCGCTCGATGTCGTGGGGGTGCAGCCCGATGGTGGGCTCGTCGAAGACGTAGGTGACGTCGGTCAGCGAGGACCCGAGGTGACGGATCATCTTGGTGCGCTGGGCCTCCCCGCCCGAGAGCGTGCCCGCGGGGCGGTCGAGGGAGAGGTAGCCCAGCCCGATCGCGGTGAAGGAGTCGAGCAGGTGCTGCAGGCCCACGAGCAGCGGCGCGACCTCCGGGGCGTCGAGGGCGCGCACCCAGTCGGCGAGGTCGCTGATCTGCAGCGCGCACAGCTCGGCGATGTTGCGCCCCTCGATGCGTGAGGCGAGCACCTCGGTGGTCAGCCGCGTGCCCTCGCAGGCCGGGCAGGTCTGGAAGGTGACCGCCCGGTCGACGAAGCGACGCACGTGGGGCTGCATCGCCTCGGGGTCCTTGGAGAGCATCGACTTCTGGATCTTCGGGATGATCCCCTCGAAGGTCAGGTTGACGCCCTCGACCTTGATCTTGGTCGGCTCCGCGTGGAGCATCGTGTCGAGCTGCTTCGCGGTGAAGGTCGAGATCGGGGCGTCCATCGGCAGCCCCATCCCGGCGAAGAGGCGGCCGTACCACCCGTCCATGGAGTAGCCGGGCACGTTCAGCGCCCCGTCGGCCAGCGACAGCGTGTCGTCGTAGAGCGCCGTCAGGTCGATGTCCTTGACGCTGCCCGTGCCCTCGCAGCGCGGGCACATGCCGCCGAGGTAGACCGCGCCCTTCACGACGCTCTTCTCGGTGCGCCCCGCCCGCTCGGTCGACATCACGCCGCTGGCCCGTCGGGTGGGCACGTTGAAGGAGAACGCCGTCGGCGGTCCGACGTACGGCGAGCCGAGCCGGCTGAACAGGATGCGCAGCATCGCATGGGCGTCGGTGGCGGTGCCGACGGTCGAGCGGGGGTTGGCGCCCATGCGCTCCTGGTCGACGATGATCGCCGTGGTGAGGCCCTCCAGCCGGTCGACCTCGGGGCGTGCCAGCGAGGGCATGAAGCCCTGCACGAAGGCGCTGTAGGTCTCGTTGATCATCCGCTGCGACTCCGCGGCGATGGTGGCGAAGACCAGCGAGCTCTTGCCCGACCCCGAGACGCCGGTGAAGACCGTGAGCCGCCGCTTGGGCAGCTCGACGCTCACGTCCTTGAGGTTGTTCTCCCGGGCGCCCTGCACCCGGATCAGGTCGTGGCCGTCGGCGGGGTGCCCCGCAGGAGGTGCCGTGGTCTCGGTCATGGTCTCTCCTCGCGGTGTGGGTGCCACAGGGTAGTGAGGGGCTCCGACAGCGCTCAGCGACCGGGAGCGGGGCTCGCCGCCGTGCGGCCGACGCCGGCGCCACCCGCCGCGGGGCCTCCGGCAGGGTGCTCGGCCGAGTCATGCGTCGAGCCGGCCGCGGCGCCACCCTCCGAGGCTCCCGGGACGGGCGCCGACGCGCTCGCGGCGAGCGGCACGGTGAAGCGGAAGCTGGCCCCGTGGCCGGGCACGCTGTCGACCCAGATCCGCCCGCCCTGGTGCTCGACCAGGGAGCGGCTGATGGCCAGGCCCAGGCCCGAGCCGTCGCGCTGCCTCACGTCGCTCTCGTCGAGCTGGCGGAACCGCTCGAAGACCGTCTCCTGCGCCTCGCGGGGGATGCCGGGGCCGGTGTCGGTCACGCTCACCTCGGCGGCCCCGTCGCGCACGACCGCCTCGACGCGCACGAGCCCACCGCGGGGGGTGAACTTGACGGCGTTGCCGACCAGGTTGGTCAGCACCTGGGTGAACCGGTCGGCGTCGACCCTGACCCGCGCCTCGGCCGGGCCGGCCTCGAGGGCGATGCCGGCGGCGTCGGCGACGGGCTCGAGCGCGGCGACCACGCCGGCCACGAGGGGAGCGGCGTCGTGGTCGGCGAGGTCGAGCGGCAGGCGTCCCGACTCCAGCCGGTCGACGACCAGGATGTCGTTGATCAGCCGGGCGAGCCGGTCGGTGCCGCGCAGGGCGACGTCGACGACCCGCTCGGCGGTGGGCGACAGCTCGCCGACGTCACCGTCGTGGAGCAGGTGGAGCGCGCCGTGGATCGAGGTCAGCGGGGTCCGCAGCTCGTGGCTGACCACGGAGATGAACTCCGACTTCAGCCGGTCGGCGGCGCGGCGCTCGGTGGCGTCGCGGAAGACGACCACGGCCCCCCTGGCCCGTCCGTCGGGCCCGGGTCGGGCGCCGTCGGCGGTGATCTCGACCGGCAGCACGCTCCCGTCGGAGCGGCGGAAGCCGTGCTCGGCGTCGCGCACGGCCCGGCCGCCGAGCGCGGCGTCGAGGGCGCACAGCGGCTCCTCGACGACCGGTCCGGGGTCCGCCGTCGCCGCGGCCACCGGGTGCTCGGCCGCGGCGTGCACGCCGTGCAGGCGCGGGCACGCGGGTGCGCCCACCAGCGCCGCCGCCGTCGACCCGAGCATCCGGGCGCCGGCGTCGTTGACGAAGTCGATGCGGCCGCGGGCGTCGAGGCCGAGGATCCCCTCGCCGACGGACTCCAGCAGGTGCACGTGGCGCGCGGTCAGCGCGAGGTTCTCCTCGGTGCGCTCGGCCACGCGCTGCTCGAGCCCGACGCGCAGGCGGTGGTTCTCCCACCCCAGCCAGACCTGGCGCACCACGGCGAGGACGACCACGAGGAGCACCAGCCGGCCGCTGGCCCCTTCCGACCCACCGACGGCCAGGGTCGTGGCCAGCGCGGCCAGCACCGCGAGGTCGGGGGCGGCGGCGCTGAGCAGGCGGGCCCGGGCCGAGGGCGTGCCCGGCTGCTCGGGGGGTGGGGCGAGGGCGGCTAGGCCCAGCACCAGGGGGGCGGCGATGTAGGGCACGTCGGTCAGGAGCATCGACTCGTAGGACCCGTCGAGGGTCACCAGCGCGAAGGCGGAGTCGGCCACGGCGTAGCAGATGAAGCCCAGCCCCAGCAGGGCCAGGTCGGCGCGGGGGCGGGCCGCGCCGCCGCGCAGCAGCAGCAGGCTCGCGACGCACACCAGCAGGACGTCGAGGACGGGGTAGCCGGCGTTCACCGCCGCGCCGAGACCGCTGCCGAGGGAGGAGAAGACGTCGCGCAGCAGCACCATGAAGGCGACCAGGACCACCGCGCAGCACACCACGGCGGAGTCCAGGAGCACCCGCGCGCGGCTCACCGCGACCCCGCGACCGACGGGGAAGAGCAGCAGCCCGGCGAGCGCCGGGGGCGCTGCGAGCAGGTAGAAGAGGTCGGCGACCGAGGGGTAGGGCACCGGGGCGGAGGCGATGTCGTAGACCGTCCAGACGCCGTCGGCCACGGCGTAGCCGACCAGGGCCACCAGCACCAGGCCCCAGGCGCGTCGCGCCGGGCCGGGGCGGCTGCGCCGCACCCGCAGGGCGACGGCGGCCACGGCGAAGAGGTCGGCGGCCATGGTCGCGGCGTCGGCGGCGATCCAGGCACGGTCGGGGCCGCTCCACGGCCCGAGCATGAGGGCCGTGGCCACCACCAGCACCGTGCCGGCCGCCGCCGCCGCCCCTCGGAAGAGCCGCCATCCCTCGTCGTGTGCGCGCACCCGTGCCTGCCCTCCCGCCCGCCGTGCGCCGGGCCCTGTCCGACCCGACTCCTCCGGGGCGATCGTCCCACGTGGCGCGCCCGGTCGGGACCGACTCAGTGACACCCGCCGCCTCGACCAGCAGCGGGGGAGCGAGGTGCGGCTGCGGTCGCCGTAGGTGGGCCGGTGGGTCGGGCGCGGTGGTGGCGTGCAGGCGCTCGGCCCCGTCGAGGGTGTCGTGGAGTGCGCCGGAGCCGTCGACCACCGGCAGCGTGGTGGCCGCGGCCCCGGCGAGCAGGGTCTCGGCCTGCTCCCGCCACCCTCGACCTGCGCGGGAGCGCCCGTCGGCCGGCGCCCTGGTGCCACGACTCACCGGGTCCACGGCGTCCCGGGCGCCTGTCGGTCGCGGTGTGCTCAGGCCCGCGGGGACCGACCACGCGCCACCTGGGCCGCGCCGAGCTCGGCGCCCCACTCCTCGGCGCGGTGGACCTCGCCCGCGACGAGCGGGCCCTGCAGGTCCTCGACGTAGAACGACCGCGGGGCGTCCTCGACGAGGTAGTGGTGGCGGCGCAGGATCCGCGCGGCCTTCACCGCGGCCGAGCCCGGCAGGTGCCGCACCTTGGTGACACGGGTGTCGAACGTCGCGGCGTGGTGCGCCCCGGGCGGGGGCTCGGGCACCTCGGCCAGCCACTCGCGCATGCCGCGCTCCTCGTGGTCGAGGGGCGCCCCCTGCTCGATCGCCTGCGCGCGCGAGGAGGCGCGGCTCAGCGAGAAGGCGTGGGTCGGGGCGCCGACCACCAGCACGTCGTAGTCGGGCACCGTGGGGCCCACCGCGCCGGCCTCGGCCACGTCGACCACGTCGGTGCTGACACCGGCACGCTCGAGGCCGCGGGCGACGGCGTCGGCGACGAGGCGGGTGTTGCCGAACATCGACTCGTGGGCCACCAGGGCCCGGGCACCGGGCCCCCGGTCGCGGGCCTGGTCGGGTGCGGGGTCGGGCCGGTCCATCGGGTGCTCCTCGTGGGTGGGGGCTGCTGCCCCGAGGCTCGTACGTCGACCCCGCCGACGCACCGGCCGGGCGCCCCGGGTCGGCGGGCCGAAGGTCCCTGCGCGCCCGCCGACCCGCCGACCCGCCGGCCCGCTCGCGGGAGTGCTCGCCGCTCGGGACGGAGGTCCGCCGGGGCGGGACGTACGTCCCTGTCGGCCCCGGCCGCCGTCGCGCAGGCTCGAGGGGCGTCGTCCCCGGCCGTCGGGGGCCTGGGCGCACGACCGAGGTGGGGAGTGCGGTGGCAGCCAGCAGGCGCGCGGAGCGGGGCAGCGGGGCCGGCTCGGACGTGGGCGTGGTCGCGGCCCTGGGCCGGTGGCCCGGTGACGAGGCGGTGCTGCGCCGGGCGGTCGAGGGGGCCGTGCGGCGCGCGACCTGCGTGACGGTCCTCCACGTGGACGACCGTCGCGCCTCGGGCGGACGGGTCGGCCCCTCCCGGCCGGTGCTGCCGCGCACCCACGAGGAGCACGCGCTGCTGGTGGCGGCCGAGCGCGCCGCGCGCGAGTGGCAGCCGGAGCTCGTGGTCCACACCGTGCTCTACGCGGGCTCGGTGCTCGAGGGGATCCTCCAGACCTCGCGGCGCGCCGACCTGGTGGTGGTGGGCACGGGCGGCGCGCCGGCCGATCCCGTGCGAGGCGGGCCCGCCCCGGTGACCTCGGACCCGACGGACACGACGCAGGAGACGGACCCGACGCAGGAGACGGACCCGACGGAGGGCCGCGAGTCGGTCACGGCCGCGGTGGTGGCGCGGGCCGCAGCCCCGGTCGACGTCGTGCCGACCGGGACCGCGCCGCGCTGAGCCGAACCGGGTCGCGCTGAGCCGGGCTGGCGCCCGAGCCGAGCCGGGCCGACCCGACCCGAGCCGAGCCGAGCCGGGCCGGGCCGAGCCGGGCCGCTGGGAGCGCCTCCGGGCGCCGGCCCGGCCCGTGCCGGGCGGGGCGCCCGGCGCTCAGGGCCTGCGGCCGAAGAGCCGCCCGAGCAGGCCGGGCCGCTCCTCGCGGGGGTGGCCGGCGCACCGGTCGGCGCGGGGCACGCGGGCCATGACCTGGTCGACGTGCTGGCCGCAGCCGGCCCAGGTGGTCTTGCCGCACTGCTTGCAGGTGACTGCTCGGCACACGGTGGTGCTCCTTCGGTTCGAGGTGGTGGTGGGGTGGTGCAGGTGGTGCGTGGTGGTGCGCGGTGCGGTCGGGGTGGTCAGCCGTGCGAGAACGTGATGGTGGGCAGCACCCGTCGCAGCCAGGCGGGGGTCCACCAGGCGGCGCGACCGGTGAGCCGCAGCATGACCGGCAGCAGCACGAGCCGCACGAGGAAGGCGTCGAGCAGCACCGCGACGCCGAGCACGATCCCCATCTCCTTGGGCGGCAGTGGGCCGGAGAGCGCGAAGGTGAAGAAGACCGCGACCATGACGGCGCCGGCGGCGAAGATGACGCGTCCGGAGTGGGCCAGCGAGCCGACCATCGCGTCCTTGGGGTCTCCGGAGCGCTCGTAGTGCTCCTTGGCGGAGGCCAGCAGGAACACGGTGTAGTCCATGGCGATGGCGAAGATCATCGCGAAGAAGAACACCGGCGCCCAGGCGTCGAGGAAGCCCTGGCCCTCGAAGCCCAGCAGGTCGGCGCCGATGCCCTCCTGGAAGACCAGGCGGGCGACCCCGAAGGCTGCTGCGGTGGACAGCAGGCTCGCCAGGGTGCCGAGCAACGAGATGAGCGGGGCCTGCAGGGCCACGAGCAGCAGCAGGAAGCCGAGCACGAGCACGACGGCGACCACCAGGGGCGTGGACTCGTCGAGCTGGTCCTTCAGGTCGAGGTTCTCCACCGCCGCGCCGCCGACGAGCGCGCTGCCGGGCAGGTCGGCGCGCAGGCGGTCGACGGTGTCGGCGAGGGCGGGGTCGGAGGGGTCGACGGTCGGGACGGCCTGGAGGAGGACCAGCCCGCTGTCGTCGGCCGCCGGCTGGGCGGGCAGGGCGCCCGCGATCCCGGGGTCGGAGGCGAGCACGCTGCTCGCGGCCTCGGAGTCGGCTGCCGCGGTCACGACCTGGAGCGTGCCGGGCGCGCCGTCGCCGAAGGAGTCCTGGACCAGGTCGTAGCCGATGCGGGCGCTGGCGTCCTCCGGCAGGACCTTGATGGACGGCATCGCCGTCTTCAGGCCGAGGACCGGCGCGGCGAGGGCGAGCAGCACGATCAGCGCGCCGAGACCCCAGACGACGGGGCGCCTCCAGAGCCGCTCACCCCACGCGGCGAAGGCCGCGGAGCGGTGCTCCCCGGTCCTGACCCAGGGCAGGGACAGCTTGTTGATCCGGTGGTCGAGCGTGAACAGCACCAGCGGCAGCAGGGTGAGGGTGGCGGCCAGGACGAAGACGACCGAGAGCATGATGCCGCCGGCCATCGACCGGAACGACGGCGAGGGCACGAGCATCACCGCCGACAGCGAGACCAGGACGGTGGCGCCGGAGAGGAGCACGGCCTTGCCGGCGGTGTCCATGGTCTCCGCGACCGCCTGGCGTGCCGAGCGGCCGGCGCCCATCCGGGCGGCGCGGTAGCGCACCACGAGGAAGAGCGCGTAGTCGATGCCGAGCGCGAGGGCGAACATCATCGCGAAGTTCATCGCCCAGATCGAGACCGGGACGAGCTCGTTGATCAGCACCAGCGATCCCGCGGAGGCGACCAGCCCGGCGAGGGTCAGGATCAGGGGGAGGCCGGCGGCCACGAGGGCGCCGAAGGCGAGCACCAGGATCGCCATGGTCACCGGCCAGGAGACCATCTCGGACGTCAGCATGGCCTCGAGGTTGGCCTCGTTGAAGTCCGACCACAGCAGCGAGGAGCCGGTCGGGTTCACCTGGACGCCGTCGACGGAGAGGTCCTGGAGCTCCTCCTTGAGGTCGGTGGCCACCCGCACCATCTCGTTGGTGTCGACGCCGGCGCCGGCCAGCACGATCGCGGTCGAGCCGTCCTGGCTCAGGGTGGCGCCCGGCTGCGGGGCCACGACGTCGGCCAGACGGGGCTCGCGCTCGAGCACGGCGGTGACCCGGGTCAGGACGTCACGGCCCGCGCCCTCGGTGACGGGTCCGTCGGTGGAGTGGACGACGACCTGGATCGCGGAGGAGGCGTTGCCGCCGAAGCTCTCGCGGGCCAGCTCGCGCGCCGCGACCGACTCCGAGCCGTCGGCCTGCCAGCCGGCGCCGGAGAGGTTGTGCTCGACCTGCGGGGCGAAGGCGCCGAGGCCGACGACGAGCAGCAGCCAGACCCCGGTGACGAGGCGGGCGTGGTCGGTGACCCAGACGCCGAGGCGCCCCAGCGGCCCGGGTCGCGCCTCGGAGGCGTGGCTCGCGGCGGGGCCGGAGTGCCGGCCGGCGCGCTGGTCGGGTCGCCGGCCGGCCTCCTGGTCGGGCGGGGTGTCGGCGTCGCTGGCGCGGCGCGGGCTCGTGGTGCTCATGGTCGGTCCGTTCCTGGTGCGTCGGATGAGGGACTGGTCGGGTCGCGCGGAGCGCGTGGTGCTGCGGTCGCGATGCGGCCGGGTCACAGCAGCGCGGGGAGGGCCTGGGTCGCGGTGTAGGCGGCGACGGCCAGGACGAGGGCGGTGAAGGCGGCGGAGAGTCGACGGGTGTCGACACGGTCGGCGAGTCGGGCTCCGACCACGGCGGTGAGGGCTGAGGCGGCGGTGAGGGCGAGCACGAGACCCCAGTCGGGGGCCGGGCCCACCCCGGCGCGGGTGGCCAGCGCGGCGGCGCTGGTGATCGTGATCACGACCAGCGACGTGCCGGCGGCGTAGGGCAGGGGGAGGGCGAGGGCCAGCAGCAGGGCGGGCACGACGAGGAAGCCGCCGCCCACGCCGAGGAAGCCGGTCAGCCCGCCCACGAGGGTCGCGGTGAGCAGGACCTTCAGCGCGCGCGGGCAGGCGCAGGCGAAGGCGGGGGAGAAGGTGAGGATCGGGTCGTCCAGGGCGGGTCGCGCGGCGTGGGAGGGCCCGTCTCCGGGGCGGCGCACGAGGCGCACCGCCATCAGGGCACCCACGAGGAGCATGAGCGCGGCGAAGGCCGCGAGGAGGACGTCGTCGTCGACGTGGGCCGAGGCCTTGGCGCCGAGCACCGCCCCGCCGGTCGCCACGGCCCCGAAGGCGACCCCCCGCGCGAGCAGCACGTTGCCGGACCGGGCGGCCGCGACGGCCCCTGCCAGGGAGGTCGTCGCGACCACCACCAGCGAGCCGGTCGTGGCCTGGGCGGGCGACTGGCCGAGCAGGTAGACCAGCACCGGTACGGCCAGGATCGACCCCCCACCGCCCAGCGCGCCGAGGCTGAGCCCGATGAGGGCGCCGGCCAGGAGGGCCGCCAGCACGGTCGTCTCGGCGGTCACGGCGCGCCCGGTCGGTCGGGTCGCCGCCCGGTCGGGCGGCTCATGCCGAGGGGCCGACGAGGTGCAGGCCCACCGCCTCGGCCTGGTCGAAGGTGTCGTCGATCGCGACGGGGCTCCGGCCGTGGGCGTCGAGGATCGACGCCGCCACCGACGCGCGGTAGCCGCCGGCGCAGTGCACCCAGACCTCTCCGGGCGGCACCTCGCCGACCCGGTCGAGCAGCTCGTGCAGCGGCACGTTGACGGCGCCGGCGACGGCGGCCGCGGCGTGCTCGTCGGCGCGGCGCACGTCGAGCACCACCACGTCGCGGTGGTGGCGCACCTGGGCGAGGTCGGCGAACGTGGCGGTGGCGAAGCTCGCGGGGGCACGGGTGCTCCACTGCCCGGGGTCGCCGGTGGCGTGGGCCGCGGGCCGGTCGATGCCGATGCGCACCAGCTCGCGCTGGGCGGCGGCGACGTCCGCGGCGCTCTCGCCGAGCAGGGTGAGCGGGGTGCCCCAGGGCACGAGCCAGCCGAGGTAGGTCGCGAAGCCGCCGTCGAGGCCGAAGTTCAGGGTGCCGGGGGCGTGGCCCGCGGCGAAGGCGGTGCGGTGGCGCAGGTCGACGACCCACTCGCCGGCCTCGATGCGGCGGCGCAGCTCCTCGGCGTCGGCCCGGGCGGGCGGGCTGAGGTCGGGTGCCGAGGGGCCGGCGGCGTTGGCCGGGGCCATGTGGGCGTAGTAGGCCGGCCAGGCGCCGAGACCGGCGAGCAGCTCGTCGACGTAGGACTGCTCGTCCTGGGTCAGCACGGGGTTGGTCGAGCGCTCCCGGCCGATGGTCGAGGAGGTGGCGTCGGACTGGGTCGCGGAGCAGAAGGACCCGAAGCCGTGGGTGGGGAAGACCTCGGCCTCGTCGGGCAGCAGCGCGGCCAGCCGGTGCGCGGAGGCGTGCTGGTGGCGCACCAGGTCGTGGGTGTGCTCGGGCCCGAGCAGGTCGGGGCGACCGGTCGCGCCGAAGAGCAGCGAGCCGCCGGAGAAGACCCCGACGTCCGTGCCGGTGCCGGTGCCGGTGCCGAGGTCGCGCAGGGCGTAGGCGAGGTGGGTGAAGGTGTGGCCGGGCGTGGCCAGCGCGGTGAGCCGCATCCGCTCGCCCACCGCGACCACCTCGCCGTCGGCGACCGGGGTGCGCGCGAAGGCGACCTCGTCGGCGCCGTTGACGACGTACGACGCTCCGGTCGCCTCCGCGAGGGCGAGGCCGCCGGTGACGTAGTCGTTGTGCAGGTGGGTCTCGAGCACGTGGGTCAGCCGCACGCCGTGGGCGTCGAGCAGGTCGAGCACCCGGTCGATGTCGCGCTGCGGGTCGACGACGAAGGCGACCTCGCCGTCGTGCACGAGGTAGCTGCGGTCGCCCAGCGTCGGGGTCTCGAGCGGGACGACCGTGAGACCGGTGCCGGTCGTGGTGCCGGTCGTGGTGCCGGTTGTGGAGTCGGCGGGGGAGGAGGTGGCGGTCATCGGGGTCAGCCCCTCTCGACCGGGCGGCCGGAGCGGATCCACGCGGTGGTGCCGCCGGTGACGTTGACCGCCTCGAGGCCCTGGGCGGTGAGCAGGTCGGTCATGGCCGCGCTGCGGTTGCCGCTGGCGCACACGACGTGCACCGGCCGCGAGGGGTCGAGCTCGCCCAGGCGCGAGGGCAGGTGGCCCATCGGGATGTTGCGGGCGCCGGGCACGCGGCCCTCGGCGTACTCGCCGGGCTCGCGCACGTCGACGACCACGGCGCCGCCGTCGATCGCGGCGGCGAGCTGGTCGATGTCGATCTGCCTCATGTCGGTCCTCTCCGGTGCGGGTGAAATATCCCCCTGGGGGGTTCCTGTCGTCGACGTTAGCATAACCCCCCGGGGGGTTGTAGCATCGACCGTGACAGCACCCCACGAGCACGATCGACAGCACGAGGAAGGCCCCGCTGATGAGCGACTACACGATCCGCGTCACGACCCACCGCCCCTACGCCGAGGCGGTGGCCGCGGTGAGGGAGCAGCTCGCCGAGGTCGGCTTCGGGGTGCTCACCGAGATCGACCTCGCGGCCACCCTCAAGGCCAAGCTCGACGTCGACGTCGCGCCGCAGGTGATCCTCGGCGCGTGCCGCCCGCAGCTGGCGCACCAGGCGCTGCAGGCCGAGCCCTCGATCGCCGCGCTGCTGCCGTGCAACGTCGTCGTACGCTCCGTCGACGACACCACCACCGTGGTCGAGGCCTTCGACCCGGCCGTCATGACGTCGTTCGTGGGGGAGCCCAGCGACGCCCTGCGCGCGGTGTCGGAGGACGCCCGCACCCGCTTGACCACCGCGCTGACCGCGCTCGAGGACGGAGCACACTGATGGACCTGCAGCCCGACGACATCAAGGCGATCATCACGCGCATGAAGCGTGCCAACGGCCACCTGGCCAGCGTCATCCGGATGATGGAGGAGGGGTCGTCCTGCGAGGACGTCCTCACCCAGCTCGCCGCGGTCAACAAGGCCCTCTCGCGCGCCGGCTACGCCATCGTCGCCACCGGCCTGCAGCAGTGTCTCGCCGACGGCGAGGGTCTCGACGGGGTCGACACCAAGAAGATGGAGAAGCTCTTCCTCGCCCTCGCCTGAGGCCGCCGGTGCGCTGGGCCGCCCGCAGCGAAGGTGGTCGCTCGCGGGTGGTCCCGCACGGGACGTCATGCGATCGGTGGATGCGCATCCACGCCTCGTGTGACGTCCGCGGAGGCGGCCCGCCGGTGGCGAGTGTGCTCGGCGGAGGGGCTGCGAGCTGTGGTGCCCGGCGGGCGCGGGTGGTGCCGCACGGGACGTCATGCGATCGGTGGATGCGCATCCACGCCTCATATGACGCCACACCGCCCCCGGGGGACACAGCGCCCGCGGCCGGTGCGACCCCCTCGATCCCCGGGTCGTCGGCGCCCTCTGGGATGCTTGCTCGTCGCGGCGCGAGCCGCGTCGGGCGACAGGCGGCAGTGAGAGGGCAGGGATGAGCGAGATCGCGGGGGAGCTCGCGCGCGTGCGCGGCGCGTTCTCCCAGCCGACCCTCACGCTGCTCCACCAGCGTCAGGCGCCGGTGGTGATCACGATCTTCCGCGCCGCCTTCGGCCGCGACAACAAGCCGATCCCCACCGGGCGACTGCACACGCAGGTCGAGGAGCACCTCGCCGCGATCCGGCACGCCGACGAGGGCGAGGTGCCGGTCGGCGAGGGCCGTGAGATCTGCCAGCGGTGGATGCGCGGACGCTGGCTGGTGCGCTCCCTCGACGAGGGCGGGCGCGAGGTCTACACGCTGACCTCCCACGCCCAGCAGGCCCTCGAGCTGGTCAAGAACCTCGCGCGTGACCGCGCCACCCTCAGCGAGCACCGCATCGCGACCCTGCTCGGCACGGTGCGCCGCTTCAACGCCGAGGCCAACCCCGACCGCGCCTCGCGCGTGGGGTTGCTCGACGCCGAGATCGCCCGGCTCCAGGCCGAGCGCGACCGCCTCGTCGACGGCGCCGAGCTGGTCGGCGTGAGCGAGGACTACATGCAGGAGGGCTTCACCGAGCTGCTCTCGCTGGTCTCCGCGCTGCCCAGCGACTTCGCGCGCGTCGAGGAGCGCTTCGCCACCATCCGCAGCGAGATCCTGGCCGCCTTCCGCGCCGAGGACCGCCCGGCCGGCGAGGTCATCGACGACTACCTCGCCCGCGCCGACGCCCTGATGACCGCCACCCACGAGGGGCGCGCCTTCGAGGGCGCCTTCGCGCTGCTGCGCGACGAGGAGCTGGTCGGCCGGCTGCGTGACGACCTCACCGCGCTGCTGGAGCACCCCGTCGCCGACGGCGTGCTCGGCGACGCCGACCGCGCCGAGCTGCGCGGCACGGTGCGCCTGGTGCGCGAGGGCCTCGACCGCGTGCTGGCCCAGCGCGCCCGGGTGACGGCCACGCTGCGCGACTACATCGTCTCCCGCGACGTCGAGCGCGACCGCGAGCTGGAGCAGACGCTGCGCCAGGTCGAGTCGGAGCTGGCCACCTGGATGGCCACCACCGGGCCCCGCGCCACCCTCGAGCTGGCCCTGCTGCCCAGCCGGGCCGGCGTCGAGCACCTGCGCGAGCGCTTCTACGACCCCGCCGACGACGTCCTGCCCGACCGCATCGCCACCGCCGGCCCCGACGAGGCGCCGGCGGTCTCCCTCGACGCGCTGCGCGCCCAGGGCGGCCCCCAGCTCGGGTCGCTGCGCGAGCGCCTCGACCTAGCCCTGGCCTCCACCCACCCGCCCGACTCCCTGGGCGAGCTCTTCGCCGGCCTCGAGCCCTCGCTGCGCCGCCCGGTCGAGATCCTCGGGCTGCTCCACCTCGCCGCCGACCACGGCTGGGAGGCCGAGCAGGAGCTGGAGACCTACGCCGCCGTGCGCGCCGACGGCTCCACCCGCACCTTCACCGCCCCCCGCACCCCGCTGCGCGGCTCCCCGCCGGGCGCCGACGCCGGCACCGGCAGCGGCACCGCAGGCCCGGCCGCCGGCGCCGAGCCCCCCGACCCGCAGCACCGACCCGAGAGCGAGGCCCGATGACCGACGTCGACACCGCCGACCTGCGCCGCGACCCCGACCTCGCGCCCGAGCCCGCCCACGACTCCGGCCACGACTCCAGCGGCGACGGCGACGGCGACCTGGCCGCCCACCTCGACGTGCGGGTGCCCGACGGGGGGTCGGTCTCGCTCTTCGAGGGCGACGAGGGCGGCCTGGAGCTGGCCCAGCGCCACGTGCTGGTCACGCTGCTCAAGCAGCGCTTCGTCAGCGCCCGCACCCACCCGCGCGACTGGCGGGTGCTGGTGGAGCACGAGCGGGTGCTGCGCTCGCGGCTCAACGACCTCTTCCTCGAGCTGGCGGTCGACCGCGAGCGCGAGGTGGCCTGGAAGCGGCAGGCGACCTCCGAGACGGGCGCCCGCTTCCCGACGCTGCTCTACGACGCGGCGTGGTCGCGTGAGGAGACCATCGTGCTGGTGCACCTGCGCGACCGGCTGCGCGCCGGCCTGGCCGCGGGCGACGCGCGCGTCTACGTCGACCGCGACGACCTGGTCGCCCACGTCGCGACCTTCCGTCCCGCCCACGTGACCGACGAGGCCGCGGAGGAGAGGCGGGCCCGCAACGCGGTGCTGGCCGTCGCACGCACCGGCCTGCTGATCCCCACCGCGGCCGAGGAGCGCTTCGAGGTCAGCGAGGCCGTCGAGGCGCTGCTGCCGCTCGAGCTGCTCCAGGAGCTGCTGGAGGCGCTGCGGCGCGCCAACGGCTCCGACGTACCGGCTGCGCCGGAGGCGCCGGTCGACCTCTTCGGCGAGGTCGCGCCCGAGCACGACGCGAGCGAGGAGCAGGCATGAGCGTGCACGAGAGCGACCGGCTCGACGGCCCGGTCCCCGACGAGCCCACCGACGAGATGGCCGACGAGATGGCCGACGAGATGGCCGACGAGACCGGCGAGGGCCTCTTCGACCGCGGCGTCGTCGCGACGCCCAAGGACGACACCATGCAGTGGCGCGCCAGCCTGCTGCAGCTGGTCAACTGGGGCGGCTTCTCGGGGCTGACCACGATCCCGCTGCGCGGCGACGCCACGATGATCTCGGGGGCCTCGGGCGTGGGCAAGAGCACCGTGCTCGACGCCTACACCGCGCTGATGATGCCCTCCGACGCGAAGTTCAACGGCGCCTCCAACGACGCCGTGGCCGGTCGCGCGCGCGGCGCGGGCCAGCGCAACCTGCTGTCCTACCTGCGCGGCGCCGTCGACGTCGTCGACGACCCCCGCACCGGCCGGCCGGTCGAGCGGCTGCTGCGCGGCCAGGGCGGCGACACGTGGGGTGCGGTGGCGATGACCTTCGTCAACGACCGCGGCGGGCGGTTCACGGTGCTGCGCACCTACTACGTGCCGAGGCGTGCCACCCGCTCCGCCGACGTGCAGATGCAGCTGGTCACCCACGACTCCGGGCTGGAGCTGACCAGCCTCGAGGTCGCGGTGCCCGAGCGATTCCACGCCACGACGCTGAAGAAGCTCTTCCCCGGCATCCGGGTGCACCGCACCTACGCCGAGTTCTCCGCCGTGCTCCACGCCCGCCTCGGCATCGGCGCCAACGGCGACGGCGCCAAGGCGCTGCGCCTGCTGGCGCGCATCCAGGCCGGCAACCAGGTGCGCAGCGTCGACGAGCTCTACAAGGACATGGTGCTCGAGCGGCCCGCCACCTACGCCGCCGCCGACCGCGCCATCGAGCACTTCGACGACCTCGAGGCCGCCTACACCGCCATGCGCACCGAGGAGGCCAAGCTCGAGCTGCTCGGCCCCATCACCGGGCTGGAGGAGCGCCGCCGGGGCGCCACCCGCCGCCTGGCCGAGCTCGACTCCTACGGCGTGACCCGCTCCGGCGACACCCCGCTGCGCCGTTGGCTGCTGCAGACCCACCTGCGCCTGATCGAGACCGCCACCGACGCCAACCGCCGCGACCGCACCACCACCGCCGGGGAGCTAGCCGCCGCGGCGCGCGACGAGCGCCGCCTGGTCGCCGACCTCGACGCCGCCCGCGAGGCCCACCAGGACGCCGGCGGCTCCGCGCTGGAGTCGATCGCCCTCGGCCTGGAGCAGGAGCAGTCCGTACGCCAGGAGCGCCAGGCCCGCCGCGACGCCCTGGAGGAGCGGCTGCTGCCGCTGCTCGCCGCGGCCGACTCCGAGGCCCGCGACCTCGAGGCGTCGCTGCGGTCGGCGGAGTCGTTCAGCGTGCTCCAGCTCCACGCCCGCCAGTGGCTCTCGGGGTGGGACCGTCACCAGCAGCAGACCCGCCGCGAGCGCGACGCCGCCCGCGACCGGCGCTACCCGCTGAGCAAGCGGCAGTCCGAGCTGCGTGCCGAGCGCGCCTCGCTGGAGAGCCGCGCCGGGCGCGTGCCGGCCCAGCTCCACGAGCTGCGCGCCGAGGTCGCCCGCGCCAGCGGGCTGAGCCCCGAGGAGCTGCCCTTCGTGGCCGAGCTGCTCGACGTCGCGCCCGACGAGGCGCGCTGGCGCACCGCGGTCGAGACCGTGCTGGGCGCCAGCGCCCGGGTGCTGCTGGTGCCCCTCGATCGGCTCCAGCACTTCTCCTCGGCCATCGACGGGCTGCGCCTGCGCGGGCGGCTGAGCTTCGAGGGTGCCCCGCTCGACCTGCCCGACCTCGGCCCCGCCGACCCCGAGCGGGTCGCGGGCAAGCTGGTCTTCCGCTCCTCGCCCTTCTCCGGGTGGGTGCAGGCCCACGTCGCCGAGCCCTCGCGCAACGCGCTGTGCGTCGAGGACGCCGCCGACCTCGCCGGCCCCGGCCTGCGGGTGACCCTGGCCGGGCAGACCCGCAGCGGTCGCCGCGGCAGCCACGGGCGCTCGGAGGCCCGCAGCATCATCGGCTTCTCCAACGACGAGGCCGTGGCCGAGGTCGACGCCGAGCTCGCCGCGGTGGAGCGCGACCTCGGCGCGCTCGACGCCGAGCTGGTCGAGCTCGACCGGCGCAGCAGTGTGCTGGAGCTGCAGCGCTCGTCGTACGACGCCGTGGTGACCGCCCGCTTCGCCGACCTCGACGTCGAGGGCAGCCAGGAGCGCATCGACGACCTGGAGCGCCGGCGCGCGGAGATCCTCGGCGCCGACGACCAGCTGCGCGCCACCGAGTCGCAGGTCGAGGCCCTGGCCGCGCGGCTGGAGGACACGCGCCGGCGGCGCTTCGCCCTCGAGCAGCGCCAGCGCACCCTCGAGGAGGTGCACGGTCGCCTGGTCGACGACGAGGACCTGGTCAAGGACCGCCTCGAGACCATCCTGGCCTCCGGCGCGGTCGACCTCACCGACGCCCAGTCGGGCGCGCTGGCCGCCGACTTCGCCGCGGCCGCCGCCCCGGCCGACCCCGAGGACCTGGACCGCTTCGCCGAGACCTCCCAGCGCCTGGCCGAGCGGCTGCGCGCGGCCGTGGCCGACACCGAGACCGAGATCGCGCGGGTCGAGGACGAGCTGAGCGCGGTCTTCCGGCTCTACGTCGCGCGCTGGGAGTCGCTCAACCTCGGCACGTCGGTGGCCTCCTACCCCGACTTCGCCCGCATCCTCGCCGACATCCGCGGCACCGGGCTGGCCGAGCGCCGCACCGAGTGGCGCCGCCGGCTCACCGAGTGGAGCGGGCAGGACCTCGTGCCCCTGGTCGGGGCGATGGCGGCCTCGATCGAGGACATCGAGGACCGTCTCGAGCCGATCAACGCGATCCTGCGGCGCCTGGAGTTCGGCGGGGCCGGCGACCGGCTGCGCATCCGCCTGCGCCGGCTCAGCCCCGCCCACGTGCAGGTCTTCCTCAAGGACCTCCGCGCGCTCTCGGCCGCCTCACCGGCCCGGCTGGAGGAGGCCGACCTCGAGCGCCGCTTCACCGACCTGAGCCGCTTCATGGACCAGCTGCGCCCGCCCGCGCAGTCGGGGGAGCACGCCGGGGAGCCGACCGACCGCGACCGGCTGCTCGACGTGCGCCGTCACGTCGAGGTCAGCGCCGAGCGCTACGACTCCGCCACCGGGGAGCTGCGCGCGACCTACCGCACCCTGGGGGAGAAGAGCGGCGGGGAGAGCCAGGAGCTGGTGGCCTTCATCGTCGGCTCGGCGCTGCGCTTCCGCCTCGGCGACGAGATGCGCTCGCGGCCCCGCTTCGCCCCGGTCTTCCTCGACGAGGGCTTCGTCAAGGCCGACTCCGACTTCGCCGGCCGTGCCGTGCGGGCCTGGAAGGGCCTGGGCTTCCAGCTCGTCGTCGGTGTGCCGCTCGACAAGGTCACCGGCCTGGAGCCGCACATGGACGAGCTGCTGGCCATCACCAAGAGCCCCGAGACCCACCAGTCGTGGATCACCCCGATCACCACCGCCCCGGAGCAGGTGTGAGCGTGGGGCGCAGGGCCATCATCTTCCACGGCACGGGCGCACATCCCGGGGTGGTGTGGCTGCCGTGGCTGCGCCAGCGGCTGAGCGACCGCGGTTACGAGGTGGAGGCGCCGCACTACCCGACCCTCAACCAGGAGCCCCTCGCCACGTTCCTGCCGACGGTGCTGTCGCGTCACACGTTCGACGCCGACACCGTGCTCGTCGGCCACTCGGGCGGCGCCGCACTGCTGCTGGCGATCCTGGAGCACCTCGACACGAGGGTCGACCAGGCCCTCCTGGTGGCGGGCTACTGCACCCGACCCGGCTCGGCTGAGGAGCCGGTGCTGCAGGAGGCCTACGACTGGGAGCGCATCCGGGCCAACGTCCGCGACCTCTACCTCATCAACTCCCGCGTCGACCCCTACGGCTGCGACGCGGAGCAGGGCCGCGCCATGCTGGAGCGGCTCGGCGGCACACAGATCGTCCGCGACGACGGACACTTCGGTGACGTCGACCAGCCGTATGAGTCCTTCGAGCTCCTCGACCGGTTGATCGACTGACGGCCCGCGTCCCCGACCCGCTACCGGCTCGACGCTCGAGGCAGGGGCTGTCTAGGCTCCTGCCCTCGCCTCACCCCTGGGGCGGACGGGCTACGGCAGGTCTCGATCCTGTGTGGCGACCGTGATCCGTGAACAGTGGTCCGACCACATCGGCAGGGGTTGCCCGGCGGACCCGGTCGCTGACCGGGCCCGCCGAGGTCCGACAGCGTTGGCTGCGTGACGCTGTCGGGCCCGGTCTCAGTGGGTGTGCGGCGCGACCGTGCGGCCCTCGCTGGCCTGCACGACGACGAAGCCCTGGCCGCTGAAGGCCAGCTGGAAGGCCTCCCCGGAGCCGCGGCCGATGAGGGCGCCGGCGCCCGCGGTGCGGCGTACGGACGTGCTGAGCGAGGACGACCACGCCACGGCCGACTGGATGTCGGCGAAGGTCGGGGCGTCGACGTTGAGCACCACGGGCTCGCCGTGGGTGCTGATGGCGACGGTGCCGGTGCCGGTGAAGGTGGTGTTGAAGACGCCGCCGGCCATCATCGAGGCGCCCTCGACACGCTTGATGTCCCAGGTCAGCGAGCTGTCGAAGGCCAGCACGTTGCTGCCGTTGACGGTCAGCGAGTCGTTGTCGAGGGTGACCAGGTGGATCTCGGAGGCGTCGTCGGCGAAGAAGACGTCGCCGCGGCCGGTGACCTTCATCAGCGGCATGCCCTCTCCGGTGATGGCCTTCTTGAGGAACTTCCCCATGCCGCCCGCGCCCTGGTAGGCGAAGTCGACCTGCCCCTGGTAGGCCACCATCGCGCCCTGTCGCGCCATCACCTCGCCGTCGAGGGCCACCTTGAGCATCCGGGGGTTCTGCAGCGTGAAGCGCTCCGCGCTCTCGGACTCGAGGTTGGTGCCGAACAGGTTGCTGCGCATGGGTGCTCCTTCGTGTCGTGGGGGTGTCGCTCGCAGGCTACGGGCCGCCGGCGCGGGGCGGGGCGACTCACGGCGGATCGCTGCGAAGACGTGCCACGACGTGGCACAGGGACGTGGCGCCGGCGCCGCGCAGGTGTGAGGCTCGCAGGACCCAGGCCGCTCCCGCCCCGGCCGCGCCCGGTGCCGTCAGAGAGGAACGACAGATGCCGCACTACCTCATCTTCTTCAACCAGCAGTGGGTCGGCGACCACGACGAGGCGTGGTACCAGACCCGCGTTGAGCCCTCGACCGCCGTCGTCCGCGACATGAGGGAGCAGGGCGTCCTCGTCTTCGCCGGCGGCCTCGAGGAGGACCTCGCGGAGGCCGCGAGCGCCGACGCCACCAGTGGCACCCCGGTCGTCACCGACGGCCCGTTCACCACCACCGAGGAGTGGCTGGGCGGCATGACCATCATCGACGTCCCCGACGACGAGACCGCCCGCCGGTGGGCCGCCAGGGTCGCCGAGGGCTGCGGCTGGCCCCAGGAGGTACGCCGCTTCACGGGCGGCTCGATGCGCGGCGCCGCGATGGGGGAGTGAGGCCAGGCGGTCGCCCTCGATCTGGCAGCGCCTGGTGCCACTCCTCCGTGACACCGTCGTGCGCCGACTCAGTGGGGGCCGAACGCTAGCCTTCGCCCATGGACGACGAGAGGCTCATCGGGCGCCTGAATGCCGTGCCGGCGCGCGAGGTGTGGCGTCACGAGGCGCTCGACTTCACGCCGTGGCTGCTCGACAACGCCGACGTGCTGTCCGAGGTGCTCGGTCTCGACCTCGAGCTGGACGCGGCCGAGCACGCAGTGGGCGACTTCAGCCTCGACCTGATCGGCCGCGACCGGTTGTCGGGCGACCTGGTCATCGTCGAGAACCAGCTCGAGCCCAGCGACCACACGCACCTCGGCCAGATCATGACCTACGCGGGCGGCACCGACGCCGCCCACGTCGTCTGGGTGGCGCCGTCGTTCCGACCGGAGCACCGACGTGCCCTCGAGTGGCTGAACGAGCGCACGGACGAGGCGACGAGGTTCTTCGCGGTCGAGGTGAAGGTCGTGCGGATCGGGGACTCTCCCTACGCCCCGCTGCTCTCCCTGGCCGTCCAGCCCAACGACTGGGGCAAGCAGGTCCGCACCAGGGCTGTGCAGCGATCGGGGACCACGTGGTCACCAGAGGACCTCATGCCTGCTGTGCGGGCGGAGGCGACGCCAGCGGTGGCGGACGCCATCGGTGCGTTGATCGAGGCTCACAACCGCCTGGGTCCTGATGCCGGCCTGTACTACGGCGCTGCGCAGGCACCGTCGGTGACGGCCACGATGGTTGCCGGCTCCTTGCGCACCCAGCCGTGGAGCATCTTCACGCACCGAGGGGTCGTCTGGACGCTCAACCTCGACTGGATCCACAAGCAGGGGCGAGTGCTGTCAGCGGACTTCATGGAGTCCCTCGCCGCCGAGCTCGGCGACCTGCCGGGCTTGGCTGCGGCGTTCGAGTCCGGGCGGTCGGTCGGTTGGCGGCGACGGCCGACCATCGCCGCGGACCCTCTCTTCACACACCCGGGTGCTGTGGAGCGGATCGCCTCCGCCATGGACCGGCTCTTCCGTGAGCTGCAGGCCACGGCAGCGCCGCTGTCGCTCGGTCCTTCGTAGCTCCGTCTGGGTCGCTGCGGCGCATTGACGCACGCTGAAGGTCGCGCATCAGGACCGGCAACGGGACGTCGCCCCCGCTAGCTGATCGGGTGGTCGTGCACGGCCGAGGAGAGGTGCACGCCGTTCAGCTCCAGGTAGAGCTGCCGCTCCGTGACGGTGAGCGTCATCGTGTTGCGGCGCTCCATCGTGTCCACCGCTGCATCGATGAACCCGGGATCGAAGTTGTGCAGCACGATCTCGGCGGCGCGGTGGATCCTCGCCCCGGCCCACTGCGCGAGCACCTTGGCCGGGTCGCGGTGCGTGTAGATCGTCGTGCGCTCGGCGGCCTTGCTGCCCGTGTGAAGCCGCGCGGCATCCGGTGCGCCGACCTCGATCCAGGCGAGCAGCTTCCCGCTCAGGTCCCGCACCAGCACTGCCGGGGCGTCGGTCGCCGAGATGCCCTCGCTGAATGCGATGCCCTCTTCGTGCTCGAGACAGTAGGCGAGCACGCGCGTCACGAGGTACGCCTCGGTCTCTGACGGGTGCCGCGCCGCGCGCAGCGTGAACTCCTCGTAGACCCCGCGATCCGTGTCGGCCAACTCGACCTCGAACGTGTGCATCGTCGCGCCGGCCGCCATGGGGCTCAGCCTAGTCCGGGAACGGGCACCTCTCGCGCCGCCCGCAGGGCCTGGGACACCGCCCCCTCGACGGGCTACTTCACCTCCGACCGCCGCAGCGACACCAGCCCGACGACGAGAGGAAGCACGATCCACAGCGCGGTGGTCGAGGCCAGCATCGCCCACTCCTCGGCCGTGTCCGTGGCGCCCTCGAAGAGCTGCACCTGCGTGTAGTTCCAGTCGATCCACGGCTGGAGGTCGAGGAACCACTCCCGCACCAGCCCGAGCAGCTCGAGCACCCCGGGCATGACGAGGGAGACCACGAAGTAGCCGACGATCGCCGCGGCGGAGGCCCGCAGGACGACGCCGAGGGTGAAGCCGACGGCCATGCCGACCAGGTTGCCGAGCACGATCTGGGGCGCGGCGGCGAGCGAGACGTCCCAGACGGTGTCGACGCCGGCGAGGGCTGAGCCGGCCAGGTTGCCGACGGCGCCTACGGCGAAGGCGAGCGCCATCGAGACGAGCCCGACCACGAGGGTCGCGAGCGCCTTGGCGCCGATGACGCGTGAGCGGTGGGGCACGAGGGTGAAGGTGGTGAGCCCGCTGCGCTGGCTCCACTCGCTGGTCACCGAGAGGATCGCGATCATCGGCAGGATCACCGACATGGGCAGGCCGATCGCGGTCGCGAAGCTGTCGTAGGTGACGGCGTCGTCGGGGGCGAAGACGACGACCGCCCCGGTGGCGAGCACCGCCAGGACGCCGATGCCGACCAGCAGCCAGAATCCCGAGCGGGTGTCGAACATCTTGCGCAGCTCGATCACCACGAGCCTGCTTGTCGAGACCGGGCGCGAACTCCTACGGCCCGGCACGGCCACCGTGGCGGTCGGGGTGGTGGGGGTGACGGTCGTGGCGCTCATGCCGCGACTCCGTCGCGTTGGGTGGCGGCGGTGAGGGAGAGGAACATGTCCTCGAGCCCGGCGCCCTCGGCGGAGCGGAGCTCGGTGAGGGCGATGCCGGCGGCCAGGGCCACGGCCCCGACCTGGGAGGGGTCGGCGTCGGTGCGCACCGAGCCGTCGCCGGCGAGCGTGCTGGGCAGTCCGGCCAGCTCCAGTGCGTGGGCCAGCTCGCGCGGCGCCGCCGAGCGGGCCAGCGTGCCGGCCGCGGCGAGCAGCTCCTCCTTGGTGCCGGAGGCGACGATCCTGCCCCCGCCGATGACGACCAGGTCGTCGGCGATGACCTCGATCTCGTGCAGCAGGTGCGACGACAGCAGCACCGTGCCGCCGCGGCCGGCGAAGTCGGTCAGCAGGTCGCGCATCCACCGGATGCCCGCGGGGTCGAGCCCGTTGGCGGGCTCGTCGAGGATCAGCACCCGGGGGTCGCCCAGCAGCGCGGCCGCGATGCCGAGGCGCTGGCGCATGCCGAGGGAGTAGTGGCGCACGCGCCGTCTGGCCTCGGCCGGGGTCAGGCTCACCAGCTCCAGCATCTCCGCGACCCGCGAGCCGGGCAGGCCCATGGTGGCGGCGGCGATCGCGAGGATCTCGCGTCCGGTGCGACCCGCGTGCTGCGCGGAGGCGTCGAGGAGCACACCCACCTCGCGGCCGGGGTTGGGCAGGTCGGCGAAGCGGACGCCGTCGATCGTGGCCGACCCGGAGGTCGGCGCGGTCAGGCCCACCACGACCCGCAGGGTGGTGGACTTGCCGGCCCCGTTGGGCCCGAGGAAACCGGTGACGCGGCCGGGCCGGGCGGTGAAGGAGACGTCGTCGACGGCGGTGACGCCGGCGTACGTCCTGGTCAGCGACTCAACGGTGATCACGGGCTCGACCCTCACGGTCTGGTGCAGCGGGCATGGTGGCCTCCTGGGACGGCCCGCGCCGGGTGCGCAGGACCAGAGCCCCACCGTGGCGGCGCGCGGGGTCGTCGGGCATCGGCCGTGAGGCCGCGCGTACGTCGTGCCTTCGGCCGAGCGCCGGGTCAGACTTTCGGCCGGTCCCCGCGCGGCGCCGGATCCCTAGGCTGGGCCGGTGAGCAACCCACTGCGCTCCCTGCTGGAGGAGCCCCGTCCCTCGGCCCCGCCGGCCCGCGTCCGGCGCGACCGGGCGCTCCTGGCGTTCGTGGTGGTCTGCGTCCTGCTGGAGGGAGCGCTGCGTGCCGACCTGCCGACGCCGGTGCTGTCGGTGGTGGTGACGCTCGGGCTCGCGCCGCTGCTGCTGTGGCGACGCACGCACCCCTTCGCGGTGGTGGCGGCGACCTTCGGCACGATCGCGGTCGTCGACCTCGGCCTGCTCGCCGTCGGCGCCCCCGTGCTCGACGTCTACTCGATGCTCTACGTCCTGGTGCTGCCCTACGCGCTCCTCCGGTGGGGCTCGGGGCGCGAGGCGGTGGCCGGGCTGGGCGTCATCCTGGTGCCGGCCACGATGGCGGCGGTGGTCAGCTGGACCGGTCTCGCCGACGCGGTCGGGGGCTACGCCGTGCTGGTCTCCTCCATCGTGCTGGGCTGGGCCGTGCGCTCCCAGCACGGCGCCCGGGAGCGGCGGCTCGCGCAGGCGAAGTCGGAGGAGCGGGTGCTGCTGGCGCGCGAGCTGCACGACACCGTGGCCCACCACGTCTCGGCCATCGCCGTGCAGGCCCAGGCCGGGCGCGCGCTCGCCGCGACCAGCCCCTCCGCGCCGCTGGAGGCGCTGCGGGTGATCGAGGTGGAGGCCTCGCGCACGCTGGCGGAGATGCGGGCGATGGTGGGTGTGCTGCGCAGCGACGCGCCGGTGGCCTACGCGCCGCAGCCCGGCGTCGCCGACCTCGCGCGGCTGGCCGGGGCCTCGCCCGCCGGCCCGCGGGTGGAGGTCGGCGTCTCCGGTGACGTCGCCGGCCTGCCGGCGGCGATCGACGCCGCGGTCTACCGGATCGCGCAGGAGGCGGTCACCAACGCCCTGCGCCACGCCCGCCACGCCACGCGGGTCGACGTACGCCTCACCGGCGACGCCTCGACGCTCACCCTCCTCGTGCGCGACGACGGCGACCCCACCATCATCGACCTCAGCACCACCGATCCCCGCTCGACCGACCCCGGCGCCGCCGACGCCGCCCCGGCGGGCTTCGGCATCGCCGGCATGACCGAGCGCGCCCTGCTCCTCGGCGGCACCTGCCACGCGGGCCCCTGCCCGGACCGCGGCTGGGCCGTCACCGCGACCCTGCCGCGACGGGTGCCGGCGTGAGCATCCGCGTGCTGGTCGCCGACGACCAGGACCTCGTGCGCACCGGGCTGCGCCTGATCCTCGGCACGCTGGAGGGCATCGAGGTCGTGGGGGAGGCGCGCGACGGTCAGGAGGCCGTACGCCTGGCCCGCCAGCTGCGCCCCGACGTGTGCCTGATGGACATCAGGATGCCCGTGCTCGACGGGGTCGAGGCGACCCGGCTGCTGGCCGGACCGGGTGTCGAGGACCCGGTCGCGGTGGTCGTCATCACCACCTTCGACCTCGATGAGTACGTGCACGGCGCGCTGGCGGCCGGCGCCTCCGGCTTCCTGCTCAAGGACGCCGGACCCGAGCTGCTCGGCGAGGCCGTGCGCGCCGCCACCCGCGGCGACGCCCTCATCTCGCCCAGCATCACCCGCCGGCTGCTGGCGACCTTCGCCGGCACGGGCCGCACGGCGCCTCCCGCCCAGCCGCTCGACCCTCTCACCGAGCGCGAGGAGGAGGTGCTGCTGACCGTCGCCCGGGGCCGCACCAACGCCGAGATCGCCCGCGAGCTCCACATCAGCCTCAGCACCGTGAAGACCCACCTCGGCAGCCTCATGGCCAAGCTCGGCGCCCGCAACCGCGTTGAGCTCGCTCTGTGGGCCCACGAGACCGGTCGGGTGCGCGACTGAGCCGGACGTGCGGCTGCGATCGGTCTCGACCACGAGAATTTTGGAACGATCGGTCATCAATCGGTATCGTGGCGGTGTGGGACGCAACCGCCTCTTCGACGAGGCCGACGTGGTGCGACGGGCCACCCGCGCCTTTCTGGTCGCTGGCTACGAGGGGACGTCGGTCGGGGAGCTCGTCACGGCCACCGGACTCCACCGCGGCAGCCTCTACCAGGCTTTCGGCAGCAAGCGCGGACTCTTCCTCGCCTGCCTGCGCCACGTCGTCACGGACCGGAGCGCCGACGTGGCCATGGACCTCGTGCTCGTCGCGCTGCTCGAGCTCGCTCCTCGGGATCCCGAGGTCTGTGGCCTGCTCGGGGACCACCTGGACCGACGCGGCGTCACTGCCCACGACCTGGGCGCGAGACTCCTCGCCCGGGCCCTCATCCACCCATCGGAGGACTGACGTGCAGAACAACCTCACCCTCGACAGCAGCCGTCTGGTCGTCGAGCCGATCGGGCTGAACAAGCTCTGGGGACTGCGACGCCGGATCGTGGTGCCCACCGATCAGGTGCGCGGGGCGACGTACGACCCTGAGGCCACCCATGCGGGCAAGGGGCTGCGCCTCCCGGGTCTCGCGATTCCCGGGACGAAGTGGGTCGGCACCTTCTTGAAGGACGGGCAGACGAGCTACTGGAACGTCCGCGCCGGGGGGCAGACCATCGTCGTGGAGCTCGGTGCGCAAGCGCCGTTCACCCGGCTCTTCCTCACGGTCGACGATGCCCGTGCCGTGGTGGACCGCATCAACGCTGTGGCTTCTGCCTGACCCTCGTGCGCCGCCGACGAGCGTCGCGTGCGCCGGGCGAGTGCTCGGCCTTTGCCGAGACCGTGGCAGACGTCGACGTCGTCGGGGTCGGCTGTGGGGCGACCGACGCCGTCAGGCAGGCAGGTCGGCGCGTGAGAAGGCCCCCGATCCGCACTCCTGCGGATCGGGGGCCTCCCTGGTGCTGACGACGTGGCTCAGATGTCGTAGTAGAGCGGGGTTCTCGCTCGTCAACCGCGCTGACCTGGGCAAACACTATGTTGGATTGTGCCGGGCGCACCGTGGGCGCACGAGAGCACTGCGCTACCTCTCTGTAGGAGGCCCGCGTGGGATTCGAAAGTGGTGTGTGGTTGTGCGAGATCTGCGGCAAGCAGGTCAGCCGTCTGCTGGGAATGGCCGGTGGTGTGCAGCTGCCCGGGGCAGGAGCTCAAGTCCGTCCAGTCGTGCGCGGCTATTGCCTGTCGCATCGCGAGGCGGTCCGCCAGGCGTTTCGAGAGGAGCTCGAGGCGGTTGGCGAAGTGATGTGGGTTGGAGAACCCGCTGTAGACCTGCGCCCCCGCAAGGCCCAGGCCTGGCTGCAGCACATCGATCAACAGCTTGGGTCAGCGATGGCAGACGGTCGTGGCTTTGTGCAGTCCAATGACGGCGCTTGCCCGCACTGCGGCGCGGACGTCAGCTGGGGCGGCGGCCCCCATGTTCCCGATGCTGCGCTTCGACCCGGCGGCGTGGCTTGGGAGTGTGTCAGCTGCGGCGCCGCCGGAATCGCCCACCTGTTGCCATAACGGTTGGGGGCGGGTGGGTTCTCGGGTGCGCAGAGGCTCCGCGCGGCGCGAAGCGGCGTGTGGAGGGGCGCTCCCACCCGCCCTTCCGCGGCGCATAGGGGCATCCGAGTAGCACCTGACCCGGATTGATAGGTCTATCGTTCACATCGTGTCTACCGCCCCTTGCCCTCTCAAAGAGCTTCACTTCGGACACCTCGATGCGGCACAAGAGGCTCTGGAGCAGCCGCAACTTTTACTCGATGGCTTCTACGACTATCGAGAAGCTGCATACGGCATTGACGGGCAAACGGTCTGGCTTCTTCTGGGGCCTAAGGGCTCCGGGAAGTCCGCAGTTATCGAGCATCTGCGACTCCGCTGGGACCTACGTCATGATCGGTTCTTGACCGTATGGCAGCTCGGCGGCTTTCCTGTAAACGATGTCACGAACATCGGCACGGGTCAGTCAGCTGGCGGATCACGAGCTCAAGCTGCCTGGGAGTTTTTGCTTCTGCTTCGCGTCGTTGAGTCATTAGCGCAGGACCAATCACTCGATGCTCCTCCATCCTTCTGGCGAATGGTCAAGGGACTGCGGCAGGGCGGTCTACTCGTCGGGGACTGGCTCGCGAAGGTCTCTAGGTGGTCCTCGAGCACTGTTAAGTTCGACGTGAAGGTCATCGGCGCCGAGGGAGTGGTCGACCACACGACGATCACCCCGTTGGAAGTAAGCGCCTTCTTACGGCAGGAGCTGAGAAAGTGCCGGACTGCGCACCGCCACGTAGTAGCGCTGGACGGGCTCGACACCTTCTTCTTTGAGGCTGAGGACGAGTGGACGTCTTTGGCCGGGCTGATGCAGGCGCTTCAAGCCGTTAACCGCGAAATGGTCACCTACGGCACGCCCGTCAGCGTCGTCGCGGCAGTTCGTTCGGATATCTTCGATATGCTCCCCGGCCCGGAGATGAACAAGTTGAAGCCTCACGCGGTGCACCTTGACTGGCACGCTTACGGCATCGGTGGCGACAACCACCTCTGGAAGCTACTCACCAAGAAGGCCGCCGTTGAGCGACCTAAGGTGACCAACCTCGTAGCGCAGTACCTGAATACAACCGTATCGATCGGGCCCCACAGGGAGCTGACCACGTTCCTGCTCGATAACACCAGGCTCCTGCCGAGGGACGTAGTGGCCCTGATGAGTTACTTGCAACGCGAGTACAAAGGCAGTCGCAGCGTGCCGGAGGAGAATGCCAGGCGGGCCGTACAGCTATACGCCGAGGAGTACTTCATCGGCGAGGTTTTCGACAACCTTGCCGGTGTGCTGCCGGCGGGCAAGGCGCGCGGGCTGGCGGCGTTTAAGGATGCACTTCGGACCACGCCGAGCCGCTTCTTCACCTTCCAGTTCATGTGCGAGGAACTCGCTGGAGATCTCGAGCCGAACGAGATCAAGGCGCTACTGCGTCAGATGTTCGAGACAGGCGGGATCGGCGTCCGGAACGGTCAGAACACCGACTTCGTGTACCGGAAAGTCTCGGGAGCTGGCTTCACTGTGAGGTATCAGTTCGTTCTCCAGGACGCTCTTACTCGAGCGTGGAACCGGCCGTGGTACTGAGGGTGCGTGCGCTGTAACACAGCACCCTCAAACTGCATGGGGGTCGGTCGCTTGGGTTATCCAGGTACCAAGTTGGCGGTAAGTGACGGTGAAGCCGACAGACCAGATGAGTCGCTTGACGTCGGGGGACGGCTCGTTCGGCAGCAGAATGCTGCCGGCGAGGCCGTCGACGAAGCGCAGGTAGTCGAGCAGTTGCCCGATAGCGAGGCGAACGGTTGCCCGGTCGCTCTTGGCCTTCGCTTCGTAGAGAACGCCGGCGGTTGTGTCGTAGGTGTCCGTGATGAGCTCGTGACGCTCACCGGGGATCTTGATGCGTAGTCTCTTGGTCACATGGGACCGGTTCGCGAGCCAGGTCTCGAACTGGTTGACGAGCTTGGCCTCGTCGCGCTTGGCGAGCTTGCCGGTCGTGGGGGCGACCTCGAATTCGAGGACCTCGTTGCGTTCGGCGTCGACGAGAGTTACGTCAGCTTCGCCGGTGAAGTCCTGGTCGCGGGGGTGGTCCTCGTCGTTCGCGTCTGCCGTCTCGAGGGTGATGTTCGGACCGGAATGCGGCGCCGCAGGTGCTTCGGCAAGCTGCCCGGACGCTGGTGGTGCCGGCGTCGCTCCGCTGGGGGTTGTTCCGGAACGGATGAGTCGGAAGACGATGACGTCTCGACGGCTCCCCTCGCGGTCCGGAGCGCGCGCAGTCCGGTAAGAGAATGACGGGTCCGGGTCGACGTAGAACTCTCCGACGTAGCGCTGTCGCTTACCTCCAGTCGCGGCGGTGCGGTCATTGTCGATCGTCTCCCACAGGCGAATTGCTCGGCCTGCGTCCTGGTGTTCGAGGATGGCCTTATTGCCTTCCCGCATGACCTGATGGCCGATCTGGCCCTCGCCGGTGTAGTAGAAGACGTTCGGGTCGTTCTTGTCGGGCCCGTCGTAGTTGTAGCCGTGCTTGGCGCCCTGCTCGGGATCGGTATAGATGATGACGTTCGGAGTGCTGCCGGAGGGCTCGATGCCGCCTTGGGTGGACCCCCCATAGGTGCCGTGGATCTCCGAGCGCACCGCCAGGTCGCCTGGCCGGTAATGCCACTCCTGGTTCGCACGCAGCATCGTGAAGCCAAGCGATTCAAGCTTGCTTGCCACTGTTGCCTCGCCGCCGCTGAACTCGGTGGCTGAGAGTGGCCGCCCATGCTGGTGGCCGTGCGCTGCTGCGGCGATGGCTTTGGACGGGTACCCCTTGTTGCCGCGCAGAACGAAGTAGGTCCGCGCGTCGCGGAACCCGTACTTGCGCAGGAAGGGCTCGCGGCTGATTGAGTCGTACTCTGCAAGAGCGCGCGTGACGGCGCCGGGGTCTGTGAGGTCCGAGAGCGACATGGGCGCAGGCTATTCGCTGCGCGCCGGGATCGAGGGATGTCGTCGGAGATGGTTAGCCTGAGCACTGTGAGCGACTTCCGGTCGGACCCTATGCCGTCACCTGAGGGAAAGGGGCGCGCGCGGGCAGCCTGGGATGCTTACGCGAAGGGCACGAACAGGCTGCTGGGCCCGATCATCAACCCGGCGCTGGAGCCGGTCGTGCGCAGCTACGCGGTCAATGCAGTCTCGGACCTGTTGGGTTTCTGGCTCATGTGGCACCTAGAGGGCGGGTTCGAGGGACTGCGGAAGCACGGCATGAGTCGATCCGCGATCTACAGGCGCGTGGGGTCCTTCCGCAAGGTCTTCGGTGTGCACCCCGACGAGTTCGAGCTACCGGGAGTGACTCTCGACCTCGAGACGTACTTCAAGAGCGGTCACAGCGCGAAGGACAGCGACACCCAGTAACGAACAATCCCAGAAACCTGGACTGTGCGCCCTGTTACGACTACAGTCCCGATTTATGGGATTGAGTCCGTCTGGTCAGCTCGCTGAGCTGGCGTCTGGCGTGGACTCGTTCTACCTGTCGGGTCGGGGTCGATTGTCGGAGCGGCTGGCTGCCGACCTTGGTGCTGCCCGGGACCGGGCTCGCGCCACGAGCACCCCTCAGGAGTTCGTGGCGGGGGAGGAGACCTTCCTCGTTGCCGCTCGGCCACTGAACAAGTACCCGTTTCGGCTGGACCACGAGAACGGCATCATCGGACTGACCAGCAGCAAGAGTCTTCCCACGGTCAACGTCCAGCCGAGCGCGGCGTTCATCCACGCCGCGGGCATCCAGATGGCGCTCTACTGGTTCATCGGCACCATCGAGATGCTGCTCGGGGAGGTCGAGTGGACTGCCTCGCGCGTCGATGTCTTCGTCGACGTCCAGGGCTGGGGACTCGCCAGCGACGACAGGGACCGCTTTGTCTGCCGCGCGCGAGACCTCGCCATGTGGGAGTCGAGTGCTCAGTTCCAGACCCTGCGCTTCGGCACAGGGAAATCGGGGCTGATGGCGCGGATCTACGACAAGACGGAAGAGTCGCGGATCAAGGGCACCGACTGGTGGCCGGAGGTCTGGGGGGATGCCTACGTCCCCGGAGAGCGCGTTCTCCGGGTCGAATACCAGGTCGGTCGGAGCGCTCTGAATCAGACGTCGATTCATGAACCGATCGAGGGTCTGCATCGACTGCCCAGGCTGTGGGCCTACCTCACCGATGAGTGGCTCAGCTACCGCAAGCGTACCGGCGACGGGACAAAGTCCCGATGGCCCGTGGCTCCCGAGTGGGAGAGCGTTCAGCAGGCGTCGCTCCGCAATGGTGCTCTCGGCCTTGAGCGGGTGCGGTCGGGGCAGCGCGCTGGGAGCATGCGGCGGCTCCTTCCCGGGGCGCGTGGCTATCTCGCATCCGTGGGGGCGGTCGGCGGGGCGGAATCCCTTGGTGACGCTCTTCGCCTCCTGGGTCGTGAGATTGCACTGCAGGACGAGGGCGGCAAGCACTCGTTCGACGCGCAGCTGGCCTCCAAGCGATTGGCGTATGGGCTATGAGTCCGCGGCCGGCGTCGACGCTGCCCGAGCGTCTGTGGACGCTCGAACAGACGGCGGAGTTCCTGGCTATCCCGGTCGCGACGCTCTACAAGCTCAACCACAAACGCACGGGCCCGCGCTTCTTCCGTGTGGGTCGCCACTGTCGCTACGACCCTCGCGACGTGCAGGCGTGGCTGCTGAGCCCGCAGTGCCAGCCCGGATAGGAGAGACATGGCATCGGTGAACGATCGGTGGCACATCCGGGACCGAGGGACGGGGAAGACCACCCGCAGCTCGCGCTACGGCCAGGGCAAGCGGTGGCAGGTGCGCTATCGCGATCCGGACGGCCAGTCGCGCAACCGCTCCTTCGACCGACGCGTCGATGCCGACCGGTTCCGCGTCGAGGTCGAGCACCAGCTCAGTCGCGGCGGCTACGTCGATGAGCGGTCGGGGCGTGTCCTTTTCGCTGACTACGCGGCGGACTGGCTGGCTCGACAGATTCAAGAGCCGACCTCGTTGCAGGCGCTCGAGGTCCGGCTCCGGGTCCACATGCTCCCTACCTGGGGCCCGTGGCCGCTTGCCAAGATCACGCCCTCGGCCGTTCAACGCTGGGTGGTCGAGCTTCACGAGGGCATCAGCGCCGGCTACGTGAGACTGATCCTTGTGAACTTCGGCGCGATCCTGCGCAGCGCCGTCGATGAGGGGATCCTGGCGTCCAGTCCCGTCGCGTCGTCCCTCGTTCGCGCCCCGGCAATTCCGCCACGGAAGGTGACGCCGTGGAACGTCGAGCGGTTGCTCTCCGTTACCGCGCAGCTGCCGCCGCGGTGGCGTCCGCTGGCTGCAGTGGCCGCTGGCTGTGGCCTACGTCAGGGGGAGGCGTTTGGGCTACGCGTGCACGACATCGACTTCGATCGGCAGGTCGTGCACGTCCGGCAGCAGATCCGCCTCGAGGACGGCCGGCCCGTGCCGGCTCTGCCCAAGTACCGACGCACGCGCTCTGTCCCGCTGCCGTCCTGGGTGGGGGAGCAGCTGGAAGCTTCCACGCGTGAGCACGCGCCCCTCGGCGGTGAGCGGTCGGACCGTCCTGGCCTCGGTGGCCTGCTCTTCTACACGCGCGAGCGCAAGCCCCTGAATCGGAATTACTTCAACCCGACCGTGTGGCGGCCGGCGTTGCTTGCTGCGGGTGTGCCGAACGACCGGGACAACGGGATGCACGCGCTGCGCCACACCTGTGCATCGCTGTGGCTCGAGCACGGTGTGAGCATCAAGGCGGTGTCGGAGTACCTCGGCCATGCCGACCCGGGATTTACTCTTCGCGTCTACACGCACGTGATGCCGAGCTCGGGCGACAAGGCGCGCCGAGCGATGGACGCGGCGCTCGGAAGGGGCGGAGCCCCGACGCACGCCGGGGCCGACGCTGGCGCACCGTGGGCGCACGAGACGGTGACCGAGGGTGGACACTGATGGAAAATGACGAACGACGTCTCCGCAGGTCAGAAGGCCTGCGGAGACGTCGTCGCTGGTCAGCGAACCGCGCTGATCAGATGTCGTAGTAGAGCTCGACCCGTCGCGTTTGCGCAGGTCAGGGCGCCGCGGGGGAGTGGCATGCCACATGTATGCCTCACGAGCGCTGCGTGCTCATCCCGTCATTCAGTCGCCGCCCATCTGATACTCCAGCGCCTGCCGCACCAGGCCCATGACGTACGCGAAGTCCGATGTCTCGTCCAGCCCGACCTCGGTTGGCCCATTGCCCCAATGGCCCTTATCGCTGACGTCCCAAGCGAGCCCGCGCTCATCTCGCAGCGCCTCAAGGGGAATGTTGAGGCTGAGCCGCATCCGCGCCTTCTGGGGTACAACGTCCACGAAGTTGGTCTCCGCTTTGAAGGCGACGTAAAGCTTCAAGAACTGCCGTGTGATCCCAGGGTCAAGAGCCAGCGTCTCGGCGCTGAACTTGTCGAACAGCTCTCGGCGGGCGACTGGTAGTAGGTGGGGGTGGTCCTCGATGGAAAAGTCCGAAGCGGCTCGTTGCACCTTGAACTCGCCGATCACGCGCTCAGGGAGTGAAGGTCGCGGCCAGATCTCCAGTGCATCGCCGGCCAGACGGTCTGCGCGCTTCTCGATTTCAGTGGGCGTCCATGCGTCGAGTTGTCCGAGACCCTTGTTGAGCCGGAGCGGACTGTCCTTGAAGCCGCCCTCCATGTCGCGCTTCTTGGCGAAGGGGTGGTCCGAGTACTCCGAGTTGTAGCCCGTGAGTGTCAGGTTGCCAAGGGTGTGCAGGTAACGCTGCTGCACGTCGGCCCAGTCCTTGCCGAGAGCTATCCGCCACTCCGTCGGCAGATCCTCGTTCTGCGGGAGGATGTGCTCGATTGTGTAGTCCTCAATCGTCACGTGCTCCTTTCGATTGTGATTCTCCAGCAGCCGGAGGAAGTACGAGCGCCGACGGAAGTTGTACAGGTCGGTCGTCAAGAGCGAGTGCTTGAACTCCTTGTCCGTCGGGAAAGCCCGGTAGCTTTTCAGCGACAGGAAGTGCGCCTTGACGCTCTCGACGTAGCGGTCCTTACGGACGGCCGCGCTAAACCCGGCGAATGTCTTGTTGAGTGAGTTGGTGGGGACGCGGCACACCGCCCGACGGAAGATGTACGACGTCACCATCTGCACGACCTCGTAAAGCCCGTCGCGATCGAGCGTGCCGAGCTCGTAGTCGGTGTAGGCCTCGAGCAGGAATGGATAGACCACGTCCGCCTTGATTTGGTCCAGGTCCTTGAAGGCCGCGCGCAGTTTGGGGTCGTCCTCCTTGCCGAGGGCCATAGCGCAGTAGCGATGCGCGTACTGGCGCAGTTCGACTACGAGAGAAGTGATCGTCTCGTCCGCGTCGGTGAAGGCGGCAGCGTGGTCCTTGAAGGCCTCGTAGATGTCGTCTAGCCGAGGGATCTCCCCGGTCTTCACCGTCAAGTAGTGACGGACGAACTGGTCGAACTGGCTCTCCTCCGTTCCGGCGAACTCCAACTCCATCGGGCGCCAGTACGCCGTGTAGACCTTCTCCTGCTCCTTCGGCGGCAGGTCCATCAGGACGTAGTTCCGGATGAGGTCGGCCTGGGACAACTTCTTGCCGGTGGAGTTCATCGCCTCGAAGACGAGCTGGGGGTTGTCCACCCCTCGCTCGAGCTTGACGTCCACAACGACGAGCTTGTCGAGCCCCTTGCAGACCGTCGCCAAGTTGACCGTCGGGTCGGCGAGCATCTGCTGGAAGTAGGCGAAGTTGTCGATGACCCGGGTGACCATGCCGCCCGGTGGGGCGACCCCTTGGAGGAGGGAGATGAGAGCGGACTTGTCGCTCTGGGACAGGATCAGCTTGTACTGGCGCTCACCCTCTTCATCGTCGTTGAGGAGGTAGCGGTTGCGGATCTTCCTCGGGGAGAAGCCGTCCCAGGGCTCCTGCTCGTCGGCGGGCAGCGCCTCTAGCCGGGCAGCGAGCGCGGCGAGAATCAGCGTCACGGTGGTGACCCGCTGCTGGCCGTCGATGATCAGGTCCGGCTCGGCGGAGGTATTGGTGGACTGGTCCCGGGCCACGTACACGATTGACCCGGTGAAGTGGGCCCCCAGATTGGGGTTGGAGCCCGCCCGCAGGATGTCGGCCCACAGCTGCGCGCACTCAGGTTCCTGCCAGGAGTACAGACGCTGGTAGATCGGCACGATGAACTGGCTGCTCGCTTTGAGCAGGGTGAGGAGATGTGAGTCGACGGCCTTCATCTAAGTCCTTCCCGAGGGTCGACTCGCAACATATCCGGTCTCGATGACCGCCCGGTTCCGATCGCATTCACGTCGGCACGGAGCGGATCGCGGCTCCTGACATCGCAGCGGGCGTCGCTCGCCTCCTACGAACTCGTTCAGACGCGCGTGTCGACCCTTGCCCGAGCCGGCGGAGAAACGAGACTGCACGCCGTGGCGAAGATGACCTACAAGCAGTACATCGGCGCCAAGGGCGAAGCAGAGATGCTGCAGCTGCTCTTGCGCACCGGTGCGGCCGTTAACGGCCTCACCGCGTCAGACACGGGCTGGGACCTGCATCTGCACGTGCCGTCAATGCCGCAAGACCTTGCCGACGTCGACCCAGCTATCGCCGGCAAGCTCCAATGGCAGCTGTCGGGGCGTACGGCGCACGTCCAGGTCAAGCGCACCTCGAAGAAGGGTGGTCTTCCCAAGCTCGATATCGGGACTGCCAGAGGATGGGTGACCGGTTCCCGCGCTGGCACTCCGACGTTCCTTGTCTACGGAGAGCCCCACGACGACGGCACGGTCCAGTGGAGCTTCGCGACACCTTCGGCTATCGAGCGATGGTTGTGGGAGCGGCGTGATCGCGTCGGTGGGAAGTCCAACGTGGCGACCATGGTCCGCCACGACATCGAGCCCGAGTGGTTCGGCTGGGTGCTTCATCTATGGGCTCACTACGCCCCCTTGCTGCTCCAAGCTTCGGAGCTCGATGACCTGATGTGGTCGCGAAAGACCTACCCGGTGGATGAACTCGAAGGGTTGGCCGTCGATCTGACTGCGCGGCTCGTGTCGGGTTTCCTTGCCGACATCCGGGCCACACAGGGCAGTGATGACTCATGGTGGCTCGACACCGGAGCGAGACAGCTCGCGATTGCAGCCCTGAACGCGCTCATCGGGGGGTTCAACGAGGATGGCGAGACCAGTTACTGGTCGCCCACGCTCCTACAAGGTGTCTCCGACCGTCTCTTGGAGGCGTGCTTGTCGGGACCTGGTGACTGGGCGGGGACGGGTCTTCCGACCGGGCTGTACGACCCGGTCGTGGGTGGCCAACCGCAGGATCCCGAGCGGGCGTTGGCGACACTTGCGCGAGACGTCCACAATGCGCGAAGCGCTGTCCTTTCCTACATCGGCTTCCGCTTTACTCCAGGCCCGCGCTGGTTAAGTGGGCTGCCGACGGGTCCCGAATAGCGGCGAACACTCCGCCGGACGCATGTAGGTCACTCGCGCTGTGTCGGATCGACTTCGCCGGGTGGCAGCACCGCGCGCGTAGCCGCGCCTCCGATGACACTTGCCGTTCAAGTTGTGGTCATTCGTCGACTTGGGCATCCCCGACGCCACTGTGGTCGCCAGCCTCAGTGCCTGCATGGTCGTCACACTCGCCACTCCCGTCGGTACTTCCGGTCCAGCGAGGACACAGCCGAGGATGACGGCGATCTGGCGCCGGGTGAAGTTGCGCATCGAGGCTCCGAGTCCGCGAGGGCCTCACCGACGAGATGGTCGACGCCGCGTACGTCGCCTGGCGCGCGGACTGCGCTGCCGGACGCGCCAGCATCCTCGTGACCGAGTCGGCCCGTGATGTCCGCGCGCTCAACGAGCGCGCACGGGCCGAGCGGATACTTCTGGATGGCGCCGTCGATCACCGTGAGGCGCATCTGGCTGACGGCTGCCGCGCCTCGGTCGGAGACGTCGTCATCACGCGCCAGAACGACCGCCGGATTCGGACGTTGCGCGGCGGATGGGTGATGAACGGCGACCGCTGGCTGGTCACCGACATTCGGCGGGACGGCTCCGTCCTGGTCAAGCGACTCGGATCCCGCGGCGGACGAACGGTCCTACCGCCGGAGTATGTCGCCGAGCACCTCGACCTCGGCTACGCGGTCACCGCGCATCGCGCTCAGGGCGTCACCGTCGATACGGCGCACGTCGTCGTGACCGCATCCACGACCCGAGAGAATCTCTACGTGTCCATGACTCGCGGGCGCGAGTCCAACATCGCGTACGTCGCCCTCGACCAGCCCGACGACAGCCACTCCACACCCGAGGCGGATGACGTCACGGCCAGAACCGTTCTGTACGGCGTCCTCCAGCACACCGGCGCTGACCTTTCTGCCACGCAGACCATCGAGGCTGAGTACGAGCTGAACGGCGGTATCGCCCGCCTCGCAGCCGAACTCGGGACGATCGCTGCCGACGCCCAGCACGATTGCTTCGTCGACCTCCTCAGCCGCTCCGGTCTGACCGCTGAGCAGCATGCCGCAGTCGTCCAGTCCACGGCCTTCGGCCCGCTCGCTGCGGCACTCCGTCGCGCCGAGGCATACCACCACGACCTCGAACGTCTTCTGCCGCGAGTCGTCGGGCGGCACGGTCTCGACGACGCCGATGACATCGCCGCGGTTCTCCGCTACCGAGTCGACAAGCTCGCAGCGACTCCGCCGCGAGGTTGCCATCTCCGTCCGCGGCTGATCGCGGGCCTCTTTCCCGAGCCGCTCGGTCCGATGTCCGCCGAGGACCGGCAGGCGATCGACGAACGGAAGGAACTGATCGAGACGCGGGCACGCGCCCTTGCGGAGGACGCGGTTGCACGCCAGGAGGCGTGGACTCTGCGGCTTGGGCCGCCTTCCGCCGGAGTAGGCAATGCCGATGCCTGTCTGCCGGCAGTCGCGGCATACCGCGACCGCTACAAGGTCAACTCGGACCTACCGCTTGGGGGCGCCGCGAAGAACGACGCTCAGCGTGCGGATCGTGAGCGTGCCCTCGCCGCGATCCGAGCAATGCGCGCGGACGGGCCATCCGAGCGCGCCACAGCGTCCCCGTCGATTGAGGTCCGAGCCATTCCGCTTCCATAGGTGGTGGTGGCGCATGGTCCTCCACAGGGAGACCCGGGCAATCTATGACCGACAACGAGCCGGGCGTATCGAGGAAGTTCCAACCCTCGGGAGGCACCCATGTTGTTGATGCTCGCACTGCCGGTCCTCATCGCCGTCGCGGGGATGCACCGATACATGCAGCTCTATGCGCCGTCGAACGTGCTCGCGCGTCGAGTCCGCATGGCACGGCCCACGTTCCGCATGACCGGCGTGCTCCTTGCTCTCGCTGTCGTCTTGGTGACGGCGATGCACGCCCTCGCCGAGCAAGTCGCGGCAGGTGCACCCGGCTGGCTGAACCTCGTCGTGCTCGTCCTTGCGTGGGACGGCGTTAAGGTGGCGCTTCTGGCTGCACGCTCAGGATCGGGCGCGCTCGCTCTGTCCGCGCGTAGCGCGTTCCATCCCCACCGCGAGGCTGGCGCCGGCGCCTCGTAGCCTCGCACTGTGAATGACGAGCTTTCGCTGTTTGGTGAGGAGCCGGCGCTGAAGGCTCCGGTTGCACCCGTGATCGCCCCGATCGCGGACTGGCAGATCGATCTGTTGCGGAAGGCGCTGGATGCGCGCGGTCTGACGACCATGTCCGAGCGGCAGTCGGCGATCGAGGCGGCTGCGGGCCGCCGTGTGGAGTCACTGCGCACGCTCACGCACGACGAGGGTCTGCATGTCCTGTCGCGTCTCGCTCAGGCGCCCGCGTCTGGGCGAGTCGGCAAGTCAGCCTGGGACGACCGGGATGAGGACACCTGGATTGACCGCCTCTAGGCAAGCGCTCGCCCGGTTCACAGCCAAAGTGACGGTTGCATGTGGAAACATCAGCATCGTCCGTCACATACGTGCGCAGCCAACGTCGCTGCAGGTCGAGTCAAGGAAACATGAAGGCAGATTCCCCCCACTGGATCGTCATGGGTCCGCCCGCGACCCCAGCAGAGGAGGCCGCCCTCGATGCTTTCCGCAAGCTGCTTCCTGACGACGGCATCACGACCGCCTGGGTAAACCTGACCTTCATCGACAACAACGGTCGGTCAGGCGAGGTCGACGTTCTTCTGCTGACGCGTGCCGGACTCTTCATCGTGGAGCTCAAGGGCTGGCACGGCCGCATCGTCGGCAATACCCAGCGATGGATGCACAACATCCGCAATGTCGAGAACCCGTGGTTGGCAGCCGACCGCAAGGCGAAGCGTCTGGCCGAACTGCTCAAGGACGTGGCGCCGAACGAGAAGGCGCGCAAGGACGTTCCCTTCCTGCAGTCCAAGGTCGTCCTTCACGGCCACGGCTGCACGGTGGAGCTCGACGAGCGAGCCACGCTGGGCGTCCTTGCTATGGACAAGTTCGAGATCAAGGCGAAGCCTGCACTCACCAAGGTCAGCACGTTCCTGGCCGAGCTCCCCAGCAATCCTCACCACGTCGTCGACTACCAACGCGCGAAGGCCATTCGCGCACTCTGCGGCAAGGCCGGATTCAGGCCGGCGCCCAAGGTTCGGATGGTCGGCGACTACAAGGTCGCCGACTCGACCCCCATCGCCGAAGGCCCTGACTGGCAGGACGTGCTGGTCGACAACCCCCACCTCAGCGGCGTCAGGCTCCGCTTGCGACTCCGCGACCTCCCGCCCAAGGCCTCGGCGACCGATCGCCAGCGCATCGAGGACCTCGCTCAGCGCGAGTACCAACTCACCTATGGCATCCGCCACGACGGCATCGATGTGCCCACCGAGTTCAAGAAGACCGACGACGGGCCCGCCCTGGTCTTCGAGTACGACGACTCCGAGCAGCCGCTCGACGCCTTCATCGCATCGCAACCAGACCTTTCATTCGACCAGCGGATCGCGATGGTCATTCGCCTGGGTGAGACGATCCGGTTCGCGCACCAGCGCCATCTGATCCACCGCGCCCTCGGCCCGCACCGCATCTGGGTCCGGCAGCCGCGCAGCAAGGACGGCAAGACAGGCGGGCCGCGGCTGTCGATCCGCGACTGGTACTCCGGGCAGAAGGATCGCTCGAGCAACTCCGAAACCCGCTGGACGACGATCAGTGCTGGTGTCTCCGACATCCTCGGCCTGGCAGCCCACGAGGACTGGATCTATCTCGCTCCCGAGGCTCGAGTGCCGTCCGACGGACTTCCTGGCGTGCCGCTCGACATCTACGGCTTTGGAGCCGTCGCCCATCTCATCCTGACCGACCGTGCGCCCGCGGAGAACCTCGTCGAGCTCGACCAGAAACTCACTCAGGAGAGGGCTCTCGACCCGCGCTCCGTCGTGGCCGGCATCCCCGACCCGATCGCCGACGTGATCGCACTCATCACGAGCGCGACTGAGACCGACCGTCCTTCAACCATGGCCGAGGTGCTCGACTTCCTTGACACGGCGTGGGAGGAGGTCCGCAAGGGCGATGAAGTCGAGGCGCCCACGGATGTTGAGGATCCGCTCGACGCTCAAAGCGGCGACGCCATCGCAGATCGCTTCCTCGTCCTCGGGCGACGTGGTGAGGGCTCGAGCGGAGTTGCCTTTGCGGTCAACGACACCGATGCCGCGGACTCCGAACGCGAGGTCATCCTCAAGATCGGGCGCAACCCGTCGGCCGACAAGCGGCTCAAGGCCGAAGCCGAGGTCCTGAGAGCACTCGACCACAAGCGGATCGTCCGCCTCATCGACGGGCCCATCGAGCTCGCCGAACGCCGCGCCCTCCTGCTGAGTGATGCCGGCAAGGAGACCCTCGCCGTGCGGTTGGCGAAGGAAGGGCGCTCGACCCTTGGTCAGCTCCAGCAATTCGGCGGTGACCTTCTCGATGCGATGGCCTACTTGGAGACCAAGGGCTTCTTCCACCGCGACATCAAGCCGGCGAACTTGGGCATCATCCCCGACCCCGGCACTCGCAAGCCGACTCTGGTCCTTTTCGACTTCTCGCTCGCTGACGAGAGCGTCGACAACATCGCTTCGGGCACACCGGGGTATCTGGATCCTTATCTCGGTCGCGGCCAGCGACGTCGCTACGACCGCGCCGCCGAGTTGTACGCCGTGTCGGCGACGCTCTTCGAGATGGCGACCGGCGGTTTGCCGTGGTGGGGCAGCGGCAGTAGCCAACCCTTGAACCCCACCGATGAGCCGGTCGTCGAGCCCACGGCATTCGAGCCGGCCGTCGCCGCCCAGTTCGCCCAGCTCTTCCGTAAAGCACTCAATCCCGACGCCAAGGCCCGATTCAGCAGTGCCGACGAGCTTGCCGTCGCGTGGCACGAGGTGTTCGCCACCCTCGATGCAGGCGACGAAGCCACCGAGGCCAACGACGAGCTGGCTGAAGCAGCCGACCTCGACACGCCGCTCGAGAGGTCTGGCTTGTCTGCCCGCGCTCGATCGGCTGCAGCGCGACTCGATGTCACCACTGTTGGCGGGCTACTCGGCGTGCACCCAACGAAGATCAACTCCATCCGCGGCCTAGGGGAGTCTTACCGCAAGGAGATCCAGGCCCGCATCAAGGAGTGGCGAGCACGCCTCAGCGTTCCGACCGCAGTCGATGAGGCACTCACTGCCAAGCGCGGGGTGGAACGAGTCCTCGCGGGGCTGCTCGGGGTACTGAACGGCGCCGATCGTGTGGTCGCCGAGGCCCTTCTCGGGCTCACCTCCGAGGCTGCAGAGTCCCAGCCGACCTGGCCGGCCGCCGCCGAGGTTGCCCAATCGCTGGGGCAGAACCGCGAGCAGGTGGTCGATGTCCTCGATCGAGCGGTTGGTAAGTGGGTCAAGAAGAAGGAGCTTGAAGGCGTTCGTGAGGACGCTGTCACGATCCTGGCTAGACAGGGCCGCGTGATGACCGTGCCGGCGCTGGCGCTGGCCTTAGCGGCGCAGCGCGGTTCGCTGCTCGACGGCGCCGAGCGCACCCGCCAGGCCGCCGCACTGCTTCGCCTCGTCTTCGAGTACGACGCTCGCGAAGTGGACCCTGCCTTTGACCTCCGCCGAAGCGCCAAGCGCCCCGCTCTGATCGCCCTCCACGACGGGGCCGACCCAGACGAGACCGGTCGCGACTTCCCGCCGGCCGACGTTCTCATCGATGCCGCAACTGAGCTGGGGCATGCCGCGGACCGTCTTGTCGAGGGGGACAAGGTTGTTCCCTTCGCCGTCGCAGCGCAAGCGCTCCGAGACGAGGTCGCCGACACCGCGGCAGCCACTGTCATGACGGATGACCGTCGCGTGATCCGACTTGCCGCCGACGCCAGCGAGACCGCAGAACTCTCCGGGTTCGACGAGCTCTATCCCGCAACGCTGCCGACCCAGGTCGCCGTTGAGCTGGCGCTGAGTGGCAAGCCGGGCCGACAGATCTCTGAGGCCGCCGTCCGAAGATCTGTCCAGACGCGTTTCCCGTGCGTCTTGCTACCGGACAACAGCCATGACCTCGATCCGCTGGTCGCAGCTGCACTGCCGGGCATGGTCCGCCACGACGGCATCTACGAGCCAGCCAGCACCCGGCCGACCACGGTCACCGGAACAACGACGCTCCTGGGGACTGTCGTCGTTGCCACGCCCGGTTCGGAAGTGGTGAGTCGACTTCATGACTCCATCGGTCGTCACGGCGCCCTGACGTTGTGCGTGCCGCCGAGTCGCTATGTCCGTCAGGCTCGCGATCTCGCCGACATGTTCGGGGTCGACGTCGTGGACGTCTCCCATGTCGTTGTTGAGGCGGCGAAGGAGTTGGCGACTGTGCACGGCATCGACTGGTCGTTCGTGGTCGATGCCGATACGAAGGTGCGCGAGGGTTCTGACTGGGCCAACCTGGCGAGGCTCGTCCAAGCCGCCGTTGAACCGCGCTGGACCACGGCAATGACGTCCGATCGTCCCCTGCTCCTCACGCACGCCGGTCCCCTCCAGCGGTACGGCCTGGGCCACCTGCTGGCCAACCTCCTGGATGTCGGCACTGACCGTCCGGCCGCGCGTTGGCTGCTCGTTGCCATGCAGGCCAGCCAGAACGTCCCGATGCTTGACGGCAAGCCCGTCCCGCTCGGCCCCAGCGGGTGGCTCACACTGCCCTCCGATCTCCCGAAAGTAGTTCACACCCCGTGATCCAGTCCGCCGCCCTGCTCAAGGACCTCAAGGCCCAGCTCAAGCTGGTCCAGGCCGACCTCCGCGCTCGCGCGGACGACAAGGCCGACCGCTGGGGCGCCCGCCTGCAGGAGGAGTACGCCGAGGCCCGCAGGCGCGAGCGCACCGGCCACTCCTGGGTCGTGTGGCGCGACAACGAGGTCGACCAGGCCGCTGTCGCGTGGCTGATCGCCATGACCTTCGTGCGCTTCTGCGAAGACAACGACCTGCTGACGGGCGCCCGAATCAATGGGACCACGGTTCCCGTCGGCTGGATCGCGGGTCCAGGCGACCGGACTGCACGTGCGGAGGAGAACCTCACGGCGTACTTCCGGGAGAACCCAACACACAACCGGCGCGACTGGCTTCGCCAAGCCTTCACAGTTCTGGCCGGGCAGCCCGCGGGCAAGGCGCTCGTGGACGAGGCGCACAATCCAGTCTGGACCGCTGACATCAGTGCCGAGCGGGCTACAGCGCTCATCGACTTCTGGCGTGCCACCGACTCCAGCGGCAAGCTGGTCCATGACTTCACCGACCAGGAACTCGACACCCGCTTCCTCGGCGACCTCTACCAGGACCTCTCCGACCACGCCCGCAAGACCTACGCTCTGCTCCAGACGCCCGTCTTCGTCGAGGAGTTCATCCTCGACCAGACGCTGACGCCAGCGCTGGCCGAGTTCGGTCTCGACGGGATCAAGCTCATCGACCCGACCTGCGGCTCCGGACACTTCCTCCTTGGTGCTTTCCAGCGACTTGTCGACCAGTGGCAGGCTGAGGCGCCGGCACTCGACGCGAAAGAGCGTGTACGCCGGGCTATGGACTCCATCCACGGCGTCGACCTCAACCCGTTCGCCGTGGCCATCGCTCGCTTCCGCCTCACCGTCGCCGGCCTTCTCGCCATGGGGGAGCGCTCACTTGTCGGGGTGCCGAACCTCGGCTTCCACCTCGCCATCGGCGACTCCCTCTTGGGCGAGTTCGGCGGTGCGCCAGAGGCGCTCCAGTTCGAGGGCGAGGAATCGGAGACCTACTTCTACGACGGTGAGGACCTCAAGGAGTACACCGGCATCCTGAAGCCCGGCCAGTACCACGTCGTCGTCGGCAACCCGCCCTACATCGCTCCTCCCGACCGCGGTCTCAAGACGCTGTATCGGAAGTCGTATTCCACGGCCAGTGGGCAATATGCACTTTCTGCGCCGTTCATGGAACTCTTCTTCCGCCTTGCCATCCGAGGTGAACAGGGTCAGGGAGCTGGATTCACTGGTCAGATCACCGCCAACTCGTTTATGAAGCGCGAGTTCGGCAAGAAGCTAATCGAGGAATTCTTCGCCGGCCACCACCTGAGCAACCCGGTCGACCTCACCGGTGTTGTCGACACGTCGGGCGCCTATATTCCTGGCCACGGCACGCCTACCGTGATAATCGTCGGCCGCCGCCGACGTCCGGTGGGCGATCAGGTGCGTGCGGTCCTCGGTGTCCGCGGTGAACCCGGCCAGCCGGCGGACCCGTCCAAGGGCCTCGTCTGGACAGAGATCGTGACCCACCTCGACGAGCCGGGATTCGACGGCAAATTCGTTTGCGTGTCCGACGTGGAACGCTCCGTATTCGGTCGGCATCCGTGGTCCTTGGGGGGAGGCGGGGCGGCCGAGTTGAAGGCTGCGGTCGAGACCGTGCAGGGAAGACTCGGATCCAAGGTCGATCGGATGGGCATGTTCGGCGACAGCCATGCGGAGGAGTACTTCGCTGCTCCGTTGGGCACGTTCATGCGCCTTGGCGTTAGCCCCACAGACGTTGTGGGCGCAATCGATGGAAACGCGACTCGTGATTGGCGGGCTGACACCATCGGTGAGCTGTTCTTTGCGGGCGGACCCGCTCGTATTTCCACATCGTCGCAACAGTCTCGCGTCGCGCTCTGGCCATGGCGGACGTCATTGTGGGCGCGGGCGACATTCTCGGGCGCCAGCTACAAGTCGGCAGATATCGACTGGCTCTCGTGGCACCAAGTGAGTGCCGAGCGAAGCAGCGCGGTAAGGATCGCCTTCGCCAAGATTGCAACTCACTTTAGCGGCGCTCTGGTTCGTCGTGACGCTGTTGAGAAGCCCGGCGCTCTTCGAATCGAGCTGCCCGAAGCGGCTACCGAGGACGACCACCTCGCTCTGCTCGGCGTCTTGAACAGCTCAACGGCGTGCTTCTGGATGAAGCAGGTGAGCCACAACAAGGGAAACGGCGGCATCGGGGGTGGGATCGGCGACGAGGACTGGGAGCCGCGGTATGAATTCACCGGAACGAAGCTTGCGCAGTTTCCCCTCCCTTCGGCACTGCCTTTGAACGCGGCGCGCCACCTCGACTCGCTGGCTCACGAGCTCGCAGTCGTAGCGCCCAGTGCTGTCATCGCGCATGCAGGTCGGCTTTCGGAGCCACTCGATGCCCGCCTCCGGGCCGCGTCTGCCGAGTGGGCTCGGATTCGCGCGCGGATGATCTTCGCGCAGGAAGAACTGGACTGGGAGACGTACAGGCTCTACGGGCTCATCGATGATGACTTCACCTACAAGGGCTCTGACATCGATGCTATTGCGCTTGGTGAGCGGACATTCGAAATCTCATTGGCCCGTCGGGTTGCAGACGGTGAGGAGGAGACGGCATGGTTCTCGCGACACGGGTCGACTCCCGTTGTAGCGGTTCCAGAAGTGTGGCCGACGAGCTACCGCGATCTTGTGAAACGGCGTCTCGAGTTCACTCAGAGCGACCCAACGATTCGCTTGCTCGAAAAGCCTGAGTTCAAGCGCCGCTGGCTGGTGACTCCATGGGAGACCCAACTGGTCGCGGCACTCCAGGAGGCCATCCTCGTTCGTCTCGAGCAGCCCGCACTCTGGCGGGATGAGCAGGGTCCTGCAGTACGGTCCATCTCGGAACTCGCGGACGACGTGCGCCGTGACGATTTCCTCTTGCAGCTGGTCGAAGTCCTGGCCGGCGACAAAGAGGCTGACCTCACGAAGGTCCTCTCGTCGGTGGTTGGTGGGCAAGCAGTTCCGTATCTGGCGGCGCACCGCTACAAGCCGTCAGGGATCGAAAAGTTCAACGCGTGGCAACACGTGTGGGAGTTGCAGCGACGTGAAGATGCGGGAGACAAGGTCGACATTCCGGTGCCTCCTAAGTACGGAGACAAGGACTTCACCTCCAAGGACTTCTGGCAGGCGCGCGGCAAGTTCGATGTGCCGAAGGAGCGCTTCATCCTCTACCCGAACTTGGGTCGCGAGGGCGACAACACCGTCGTGCTGGGTTGGGCCGGCTGGGACCACAAGGACAAGGCGCTCGCCTTGGCGCGGGAGTTCCCGACGCAGGACGCGCTCGGCGCGGGCAATGACCTGTTGATCCAGATGGTTGCCGGTTTGGTGGAGCTCGAGCCGTGGGTCCACCAGTGGCACTCCGAGATGGATGCCTCATTCGGCGTGAGCCCCGCTCAAGCGATCACGGGCGTCATCGACCAGCAGCTCGGCCGACTCGAAGCCACACGTGACGAGGTCACTGCGTGGACACCCCCGGCTGCTACTCGCGGCCGCCGTCCGAAGAATTCGTAGGGAAGAATCTGAACCGTGTCTGACTCTGAGCTTTCGCTGCCCCTCCGTGACGCGATTTCCATTCCCGAAGCGGTCCACGACGCTGACTTCGTCCTGCAGATCGACAAGGCGCAGGACCAGCCGGACCAGACGATCAACGACTACGTGGTCACGCCCGGCATCGCTGAGGCGTTTCACGATGGCCTGGAGCTGGTTCGGTCAGCCTTCGAGAACACAAGCGCGCGAGGCACATTCGTCCACGGCTCCTTCGGCGCTGGTAAGTCGCACTTCATGGCGGTGCTGCACCTTCTCCTCACTGGCAACGCGCATGCCCGCGCTCTGCCTGGTCTCCAGGAGGAAGTGGCCAAATACAGCCAGGTCATCGAACGCAACCTGCTCGCCGTCGACTACCACTTCGTGGGCGCCGAGAGTGTCGAGTCGGCCCTCTTCGGTGGTTACCTGAAGGCGATCAGGGCCAAGCATGCCGACGCCCCTGCTCCGGTGTTGCACCGCTCCGACGCTCTCTGGGCGAACGCCGATCAGTTCCGGGCCACGCTCGGCGACGAGAGATTCTTCGAGCCGTTCGCGTCCGGGGCAGGGGGCGGCTGGGGGAGCTTCGGATCAGGCGTGACCGCGGCAAGTTACGACGCCGCGCGGCATGCGTCACCGACCGACCCGGACCGCCAGCGCATCACCGCCGAGCTCATCAAGCACTATTTCCCGGCGCTCGAGATCACGGGCACGTGGCTCGATATGTCCGCGGGGCTGCAGGCGATGACCCAACACGCGAAGAGCCTCGGCTACGACGGCATCGTGCTCTTTCTCGATGAGCTCGTTCTCTGGCTTTCCGGCCACCTGGCCGACAGCACCTTCATCTCTACCGAGACCGAGAAGGTGGCCAAGCTCGTCGAGACCGGGGGTGGCTCCCTTCCGATCCCCCTCGTGTCCTTCGTCGCGCGGCAGCGCAACCTCAAGGACTTCCTGGGCGGCGGCACCGGGGGAGCCGAGCGCGTCGCCCTCGACGACGCCTTCCAGTGGTGGGAAGGACGTTTCGAGCGCATCACTCTTCCCGCTGCGGACCTCCCGGAGATCGTGCAGAGGCGACTCCTGACCCCGTCTGGTTCTGCGGGTTCCTCGGCCATCAACGCAGCGGTCGCGAAGGTGAAGGCCAATCCGGCGGCTTACCGCCATCTCCTCACCGATGAGGCCGGGTCGAGCGGCGTGGACTTCGAGAAGGTCTACCCGTTCTCGCCTGCGCTGGTCGATGCCATGATCGCGCTGTCCGCGATCATGCAGCGGGAGCGCACTGCGCTGAAGATCATGAGCGAATTGCTCTCGCATGGCCGACACGAGCTGACCGTTGGAGACGTCATCGGTGTCGGTGACCTCTTCGACGAGGTGGTTCTGGGCAACGCCGAGCCGCTCACCGACGACATGAAGGCCGTCTTCAAGGCGGCGCGCACGTTTTACCAGATGAAGATGCGCCCGTACCTGCTCAACAAGCACAGTCTCACCGAAGCTGGCACTGCGGCATTGCCGCGTGCCCACGCGTTCCGGCGAGACGACCGCATCGCCAAGACGCTCCTGATCGCGGCGATCGCCCCCGGAGCAACCTCCCTCAAGGACCTGACGGCATCCAGGATCGCGGCGCTCAACTTCGGGTCCGTGAAGTCGATGATCCCCGGCCAGGAGGCGACCCAGCTAACCACTCAGGTCAAGCAGTGGGCCAGTGAGTTCGGTGAGATCACCGTCGGTCAGGGCGCCGATCCGATCATCAACCTGACGCTGACCGGCATCGACTTCGACTCGATTCTTGTCCACGTCGACACCGAGGACACGCCCGCCAACCGACGCCGCCTCATCCGTGAGCTTCTTGTCTCGGAAGTGGGAGCGAGCGCGACTGGTGCCATCGGCAGCGAGTACACGCTGTCTCATGTCTGGCGCGGTCAGAAGCGCGACGTGGACGTGGTCTTCGGCAACGTCCGTGATCCACAGTCCCTGCCCAACTCTCTGTTTCAGGCCGACGGTGGACGTTGGAAGCTGGTCATCGACTACCCGTTCGACGACGACGCGGCTCGCCAGCCCTCCGACGACCTTGTGCGCCTGCAGGACCTAAAACATGACAAGTTCGTGAGTGACACCGTCGTGTGGCTGCCCAACTTCATCACCAGCTCGCGCATGGACGATGTCGGCAAGCTGGTCAAGCTCGAGTACCTGTTGACCGGCAACCGTTTCGACCAGTACTCCACTTCTCTCCCTGTCGCCGATCGCGAGCCGGCGCGCAGCCAGCTCCAGAACCAGGCTGCTTCGCTCCGAGAGCAGGTGATCGGCGCGCTCCGTCAGGCCTATGGCATCGACGCAGTTCGTGACGACCAGATCGGTGCGAAAGTCCCCGATGGTCGAAACTTCGAGACACTCGCCGTCGGATACGACCCCCTGAAGGCTTCCGGATCGACGTTCACCGCGGCCGCGGAAGCTGCGCTTGGTGGCGGACTCGACACTCGCTACCCAAACCACCCCGCGGTGGACCGCGGCACTGACGAGGTGAAGAAGGGTGACCTGGTTGCCGTCCTGGAGCTGGCGCGCAGAGCCATGGCCGCTGGCGGCCGCATCGAACAGGTCGACCGCCCGACGGCGACCAAGGTCCGTCGCGTTGTGGACGGTTATGGGGTCGGCCGACTCGCCGAGGTGACCTACGTCCTGTCCGCGCCGTACTTTCGGTGGCACGACGCCTTCACGAAGGCTGCCGCCGGGGGCGACGTCACCGTGGCCGAGCTCCGCGCCTCCCTCGCAGAGTTCGGGATGACCAAGGATGCCGAGGACTTACTGATCCTGGCCTGGGCCGCCATGTCGGACCGGATCTTCAAACGCCTCGGCAGCCTGGTCCTTGATCCGGCGATCGGCTCGTTGGTTCCGGAGATGGTTCTGCACGAGCCGATCCTGCCGACGCAGGAGGAGTGGGACACAGCGGTCGCCCGGGCCAAGGAGCTGTTCGGCGTCGGCAGCAACGAGTACCACCTCTCCAGTGCCGCCGTGGAGCGCCTCGGCCAGTACGGCAGCAAGGTCAAGGAGTACGGGCCGGGCGTCTCACGGCTTGTCGCGGCCCTCACTGAGCACGCTTCGACTCTCGGCTTGGATGAGACCACCTCTCGGGTGGTGTCCTGCCATCGCGCTCAGGACCTCTTCACAGCGGTGAATCGTGCCCACTCCGCGCTTGAGCGGGTCCAGGTTCTGGCCGAGTTTGACCTGCCTGCTGAGCTGCCAGCATTGGGCAAGACGATCGCGTCGGCTGCTGCGGTCGCAGCATCCATCGACGGCGCTCAGTGGACCCTCATCGACCAGCTTCCGACCCTGGGCGGTGACGACGCGGCCGAGGCGCTGACGGCCCTCCGCACAACTGCCGCGCACGACGAGATGCACGACAGTCTCAGGCCTGCTCTTGTCGCGGCTTCGGAAGCCGTGACACGGATCCTGGTTGCACGGAAGCCTGCGACCGGCGAAGGGGAGGAGGCCCGGCGCAAGGCACAGGAGGCCGCCGCGGAAGCGAAGCTACGTGCCGAGGAGCAGGCGCGTCTGGTCGAAGAACAGCAGAAGCGTATTGCGGAGCAGCAGGCCGCGCTAGCGGAGCAGCAGGCGCAACTTCAGAAGGAGCAGGCGGAGTTGGCGCTTCGCGAGGCCGAGGCTCAACGACGGGTCCAAGAGACCCACACCCTGCAGCTCAAGCTCGCTGCGCAGGTCAACGACCTGGCCCAGAAGTTGGTCGAAGAACTGCAGACGCCGGTTGAGGGCAAGAGCCTCAGGGTTGACTGGAGATGGGAGTGAGTCAGACCGCTGAATCGGGCACCACCCGTGCGGTGGGGGTTTCAGCTGCGATGTTGCAGCAGAAGGCCGTCGACCTCGTCAGTTCCACCAGGGCCGAACGGGTGCTCATCCTTCGGGCCAAGCCCGAATGGGCCGGCGGCGACCTGAAGGCCGGCGCACAGGTCGTGCGCGTCGCGCCTGGCATTTCCCAACTCGGGATCCTGGATTTCCTGACCGACATGGGTGCCGACGAATACGCGATCATCCTCACTGATCGACCGCGCACGGACCTCGGTGATGCGGTGCTTGCACGGGTCTACAAGAACGACATTCAGCTGCCTGACGAATGGCAGGCCATTCCACGACTCTTCGATGCGCGTGAGGTCAGTCGGGAACTGCGCCGACTCGACTGGGCCGCCACAGCACTGCTCGACCATCAGCCAGTCGGCGGCTGGCCGAAAGCAGCCGACGTTGCCGTCAGCGAGAACTTCGCCATCCAGGCACTCATGAACGCCGTTCTCGGACTCGACGTCACCACCGAGTTGGACTCGACGGTTCTGATGTCAGCGCTTGGTCGCGGTCCAGTCCGCAGTCGATGGGCCGCGACCGACTCAGGTCTCCGGCGTCACCTGAACGACTGGGCCGAAGCTTCGATCGGTTCTTCCGGTGCCCTTGCCCTGAAGGTCGCCCAGAAGACAGAGTTCGTCACTCCGCTGGCGGTGGCCCTTGCTCTCGACGTTCTCTGGCCCGATGACGGCTCCGTCGCCGGTGAGGAGCAAGTCGCCGCGCGAGTTCGCGTCGAGCGCTTCGTCGACGGCAAGACCGTTCCCGTCGAGGCTGCCAAGGCCGCGGCTCGCATCGCCAAGGGGATTGTCCTGCGGTCCGATGCTGAGGCCAACGGCGAGATCGCTGTTGCGCTGAAGCAGGCCGAGGCGTTGCTCACGGACATCGGTTGGGCCGCAGGGGCTGAGCGCTCAACCGTTCTTCGCCCCGGCTATCGCGCCCGCGTTCGCTCGCTGGCGGCCGCACTGCAGGAGGGCGGAGATGTTGAAGCGGCCCTCGTGGCTGTGCATCGCCACCGCGATCGAGGCGAGTCCGCCGGGCCGGACATGGCAGTCCGGCTCCACCGGTGGCTGAAGACCGACGAGCCCTCCACCGACGGCTTGGCAGACGACCTCGATCTTCAGATGGCGGACGGTGCTTGGGTAGACGCCGCAATAGGTGCCCTTTGGAGCGGCTCGGACGATCCGGACATCTCGGCTGCCTACGCGGCACTCACCACGAAGGTCCTCGCGCGCAGAGCCGAGAGAGATGCCAAAGCCGCGGGTCGACTGACGCAGGCGTTGACCAACGGCCCCGCAGCTTCATTCGGTGAGTCGGCCATCGGCGTCGAACGAATCCTCGGCGACGTAGTCGCACCGTGGCGGAACGCCGGTGTTCTCCTCGTCGTACTCGACGGGCTGAGTTCTGCGATCTCCTCCTCGTTGGCGGCGGAGATCTCGCGGCTCGGGCTGGTCGAGTTCGTTCCCTCGACAACGAAGCGGCGGATCGCCGCGGCGTCTGCCCTCCCATCGCTGACCAACATCTCGCGCACCTCGCTCTTCAGCGGACGCATCGCCACCGGCAACGGTGAAGACGAGCGGAAGGGCCTGGACGGGGCCTTCCCCGGGTCTCGTACCTTCCACAAGGACGGCTTGCGGGCGCCAGGCGGCGCAGCGCTGCCGGCCGAGGTAGTGGACGCGATCAGATCCGACCCCAAGAACGTCCCTGTCGTTGGTGTCGTCATTAACGCTATCGACGACGCCGTGCACAAGAACGACGTTTCCGACTGGGAATGGGGCCTCGCACAGCTCGCGCCCCTCCGGGCACTCCTCGAGACTGCTGTGAACGCCCGTCGGACAGTGGTGATTACTTCGGATCACGGCCACGTGGTCGAGCGCTCGACTGAGGCCATGACCGCTTCGGGAGCTGACTCCCGCTGGCGACCCGCGGGCGCACCCGTCGCGGCAGGCGAGGTGCTCGTCTCGGGGCCCCGGGTCGTCGCGTCGGGCGGCTCCGCGGTGTTGTTGTGGCGCGAGGACGCGCACTTCGGTCCCCGTCGCGCCGGGTATCACGGCGGCGCGAGCCTCGCAGAGGTCACAGTGCCTGTGTTGGTCTTCCAACCCGCCACGGCACTCTCGGCAACTGCCGACGGCTGGGTGCAGGCGCCGCCACAGACGCCGGACTGGTGGAACGATCCGATCGTGGCCGCTCCCGCCCCCGCGGAACCGAAGCCCAAACCCCGCAAGAAGAGCGTGCCGAGTGATGACGCTGAGGGACTCTTCAGCGTGGACGTCGCAAGCCAGGCTCGCGCGGCCGCGTCCGACGAGGATCTGGTCTCCGCTCTCGTGGGGTCGCCGGCTTACTCCAGCCAGCGTGCGATGGCCGGTCGCCGGGCTCTGCCGGACGACCAGGTAGTCACCTTCCTTCGCGCGATCGTTGAACGCAGCTACCGTGCCCACCGGGACACGGTCGCCGCTGCCGTCGGAGTGCCGTCCACGGACGTTGGTCACGTACTCTCTGCGGTCAAGCGCCTGGTCAACATCGACGGTTACGACGTCCTCTCACTCGACAGCGACGGGGTCACCTACAAGATCGATCAGGCGTTGCTTCGTGACCAGTTCGGGCTGCGGGGACGTTGACTCATGGCAGGTGTTTCCATCAGTCCACGGCGTCGCCGCGACATCATCGATGCGCTTCGGCGGGGCACGGTGCCCCGGCAGGGATTAGACGTCCTCGCCGTTGGTCTCTCGCACTTCGAGTCGACCATTGACGTCCAACTCGGTGCTGTAGCCGACGGTGGTGCTGGGTTCAAAGCGGTGCGTGGGGAGTACGGGTCCGGTAAGACATTCTTCGCTCGGTGGCTGACCGAACGCGCGAAGAAGGCGAACTTCGCGACGGCCGAAATTCAGATCAGCGAAACGGAGACCCCGCTCCACAAGCTCGAGACGGTCTATCGCCGGTTGGTCGAGAACCTCGCCACCCCCACGACCGGTTCTGGAGCGATCCGCGACGTCGTGGACGGGTGGTTCTACTTCCTCGACCAGGATGCTGGAGCGGAAGGGACCACGACAACGCTGGAGCTTCTCGACAAGCGCCTGGCGGAGGTCTCCCGCGAGGCTCCGGCCTTTGCTGCTGTGCTCCGGTCCTACCGGCTCGCGCAACAGGCGGGCGACGCTGCCCAAGCCGAAGGACTGCTCGCCTGGCTGGGGGGCCAGCCACATGTCGCCGCCTCCGTGAAGCGCGCGGCGGGGGTGCGAGGCGACCTCGATCACTACGGGGCACTCGGTTTCCTGCAGGGGTTGCTCACCATCCTCCGGGACTCGGATTACGCCGGGCTTGTGCTCGTCCTCGACGAGGTGGAGACCCTTCAGCGGATGAGATCCGACGTGCGGGAGAAGTCCCTCAACGCTCTGCGACAACTCCTGGACGAGATCGACGGCGGACGCTTCCCGGGCCTCTACCTTGTGATGACCGGGACGCCAGCGTTCTTCGATGGTCAGCAGGGTGTGCAGCGGCTGCCTCCACTAGCACAGCGACTTCAGACTGACTTCCAGACCGACGCACGGTTCGACAATCCGCGGGCAGTCCAGATCCGGCTGCCCGGTTTCAATGCTGCTTCGCTCGTGGAGCTCGGAGCCCGGGTCCGCGACATCTTCGCTGCTGGTGCCGAGAACCCCGACCGGATTCACGCCGTTGTCGACGACGCGTACATCGGGGACTTGGCCGGGGCCGTTGGGGGCGAGCTGGGCGGACGAACAGGCGTCGCGCCGAGACTCTTCCTGAAGAAGCTCATCGCCGACGTGCTCGACCGGGTCGAGCTCTTCGAGGACTTCGACCCGCGCCGCGACTATCGCCTCACCGTCGACCCGAACGAGCTCACCGATGTCGAGCGTGCAGCCCAGGTCCGAGGCGCCGGGGGAGCCGTCGCTACTGTCGACGAGATCGACCTGGAGATCTGATCGCATGTCGAGCGCAACGGGCCTCGACCCGGCAATCGAGTATCACGTCGTCAACTCCCTCGGCTGGCCGGGTTTGCGGCCGCTGCAAGCCGCGGCGGTTGCTCCCGTCCGAGCGGGTGACGACTGCGTCCTGCTCGCGCCGACGGCCGGCGGCAAGACCGAGGCAGCAACCTTCCCCCTGCTGTCGCGAATGACCGCCGATGGTTGGAGTGGCACTTCGGTCCTCTACGTGACCCCCTTGCGCGCATTGCTCAACAACCTCCTGCCGCGTCTGCATAGCTACACGGAGTGGATCGGCCGCACGACAGCGCTATGGCACGGCGACGTCGGCCCTTCGGAACGGCGCCGCATCCTCGCAGAGCGACCCGACGTGCTGCTGACGACTCCTGAGTCACTCGAGGCCATGTTGGTCTCCAGGACCGTCGACCATGTGCGGTTCTTTTCTGGGCTGCAAGCGGTCGTGATCGACGAACTGCACTCATTCGCGGGCTCGGACCGGGGGTGGCACCTGCTCGCGGTGTTGGAGCGCGTCGAGCGGGTCATCGGGCGGAAGCTGCAGCGGATTGGACTTTCGGCAACGATCGGAAATCCCGGGGCCGTGGGAGAGTGGATGCAAGGCTCGACCGACGGTCGCCGCCCGCTTCAGGTTGTTGAAGCGGACGCCGCCGCGGCTGATCCAGAACCCGAAGTCACCCTGGACTACGTGGGCGGCATGGAGAACGCGGCCACCGTCATCTCGCGCATACACCGTGGCGAGAAGCGTCTCGTGTTTCTCGAGTCCCGCCGCCGCGCCGAGGAACTTGCGTTCTTACTCCGGGAACGAGACGTCCAGACCTACGTCTCCCACTCCTCGCTGTCGGTAGACGAACGGCGACGCTCAGAACAGGCCTTCGCCGAAGCCCAGAACACCGTCATCGTCGCCACCTCGACGCTTGAGCTCGGCATCGACATCGGCGACCTCGACCGCATGATCCAGATCGATGCGCCTAGGACCGTGTCCTCGTTCTTGCAGCGACTCGGACGCACCGGTCGTCGCGCCGGAGGCACTCGCAACGCCTTGTTCCTTGCAACGAACCTTGACGGGCTCCTCGATGCGGCAGCGCTCCTGCTCCTGTGGCGCAGGGGCTTCGTTGAGGATGTCACCGCGCCCCCGCACCCTCGGCACCTGGCTTCCCAACAGCTCTTGGCACTTGCGCTCCAGGAGGGGCGGTTTGGACCCTCGGCGATGGGGGATTGGTGGGGCGATCTCCCACTTATGGCAGACGGACCTGACGTCCTCGACTACCTAAGGTCGGCCAACTTCCTAGTCGAGGACTCGGGTCTGCTGTCCATCGGGCCGCGCGCCGAAGAGGAGTTCGGCAACCGCAACTTCATCGAACTCCTGTCGTCCTTCGTTGCTGCTCCGGAACTCCGAGTGGTCGCCGGCACCAAAGAGATTGGCTTCGTGTCGCCACTCTCGCTGCCAGCTCCGAATGATCGCGAGCTGAAGCCTTTGATCCTGGCCGGACGAGGTTGGCACATCCGCGACGTCGACTGGGAACGTTTCACCGTCTGGGTCGAGGAGATCCAGAGGAAGGGCGATGTGAAGTGGCCCTCCGACGCGATCGCACTGTCGTATGAGATGACTCAGGCACGTCTTGAGGTGCTCCTAGGAGCGACACCCGACGTTCCCCTGTCGAAGCGAGTCCCCGGTTCACTGGATCGTCTTCGCGACGACCACGCCGCCGAGGTGAGCTCACATGGCCTCGTAGTCTGGAAGCGCGGAGAAAGGCGTTGGGTTTGGACCTGGGCGGGCCTCAAGGCGAACGCGACGTTGCTCGCCGGCCTGGGCCTGGAAGCGCAGGGCGTCGAGAACGACTACGTCGACGTCCCCGCCGCGCTCGATCTACGCGCGGCCGACCCTGCCGCAGTTCCGAATCCAGGAGTCGAGGCCGTCTCCGGCCTCAAGTTCTCGGCCGCCTTGCCGATCGAGCTCGCCACCAGAACTCTTGGCCAGCGACTCTCGGATACGGACGGTGCGAGCGCGACCCTGGAGAAACCCCTGATCGACCTGCGCTAGCTCCCAGCGCTCAAGGCAAAGAAGCGGTTCGTCGCGCTTTGGAGCATGTCGTCAACCAGGGAATCGGGCACGCGCGCCAGACCCGCGACCTTTCGGAGTATCGGTTCCCAACTCGTTGAGATCAATTCCGAGAGCGCGCGTCGATCCACCCGCGACACTCCCCGACCAGCCACGGGCTCGCGAACCAGTGTTGCCCCCAGTAGGGAGAAGACCATGACGAGCATCGAGTTGCTGTCAGGGTGGAGGAAGTACAGCGAGCAGGGCCAGCGCTCGTTCACGTCTCGGTTGAACGCCACTACCTCGGGAATGTCCCACAGCTCGCGCGGATCGTCCGAGTACCCCTCCCACACGAACTCGACCGCGGCGCGGTTCTGCTGAATGGCCTCGGGCGTGCTCATCAAGTTGGTGTAGAGCCACGAAGCGAACGTGCTGGCATCGCCGCTTTGCGAAACCTCGTGCTCGATCGCTATCACGGTCAATACGTCGTGGGGCTCGAGGCTTTCGGACTCGATGTGTGGCCGACGGCTAAGCCATCCCATGTCAGTGTCCTTTCCGGACAAGTGCTGTTGCGCTAGGAAGCGAGGCAGCCTCGGAGTCGACGAAGATGTCGTACAGCGGATCCTTGCGTTGCACGGCCTTCACGGCCAATGCGAGCTCACCGGCCGCACCAGGGGTCTTCCCAACGGTGGCTTTCACCTCGGCAGATGCGGCTGCGAACCAGATCCGGTGCCTACTCACTGCGGCGAGGTGCAGTCCGCTCAGTGCAACCTTGGCAGGATTAGAGGCACCCGCCAGCCGAGCCGAAATGCCGTTGGCTGTCTTCTCGATGGGGACGGTGAGGTCAGCCGGATGGAAGACATCCAAGTTCGAGGTGCGAGATCTCTGGGGGGTCTTCAGTGGTCGTTCCGAGTGCTCGTACCTGAGGGCCCGGACGCTTCCCCGGGTGCGCTCCGTGAGGCGGGCCGCCAGGCGCTGGCTGAACTGGTCGGCGAACGGGTCTCCGTCGCCGAATGAGATCTGCCCGGTCACGACCAGGTCTGGCCCCAAGCGACGGACCGCGCAATCCCGCCAGACCTCAGCCAGGTCATGGTCGTGCTCGTCGAACGCGGGTCCGAACTCGTCGAGCCACAGGCGGCGAAGTCGAACCGCCACCGTCACGGCACCGAGGGGCGGTGGGTCGGAGGCCCGTCCGCCCACTGGGGTCGTCGGTGAGGAACCTCCACCTGTGTCTGCCTGCGCAGTGGTTGGGCCGCCCCAGATGCTTGCGCGACCCTTGCGTGTGCAGATCCCGTCGCACACCGCACGCACCGCCGCCGAGACCTCGTCGAAGTACATGAAATACACCGAGCCCGACCCACCCAGAACGGGGTCTCCGCGCTCTCGCATGCACTCGAGGCACAACTCGACCCGTACGCGCTGGCCCCGGATGACGAGTGGGGACTCATATCGGGCCCGCGCCCCGCACAGCTCGCACTCGAGCTCTTCAATAGGGCACACGACGGTCCCCGCAGCGGGCCGGTCTCCGGCGCCCTCGACATCGGTGAGGTCCCATGCGCGAGCGAGATGATCGAGCACGTGAGAGTCCGGAGGCGGAATCGGGTTTCCGACCGAATCGAACCCCGTCATCCTCACGGCAAACTCGGTGTGGAACCTGCTGATCAATTCGATGACGTCGGCACCGGGCTGGTCCATGAGAGCCTGATGTACGTAATCCTCGACACGAACGGGGACGGGAACCAACGGATCATCGGCATTCAGCATGTCGGGACTCTGGCAGAACCCACCGACAAGGCACGCAAGGGGGTGAGTTCGCCGTGGCGCGTTGGCGGCTCATCCCGTTCAGTCCAGAACCTGCGTTTCCGGGTCAAAGCTCTTGACGAGCGCCAGCGCGTCCTCACGAGTCTCCGAGGACGTACTGACGAAGATGTGGAAGTCAGGATGGCCGAGGTGCCTAATCTCGGCGGGGAAGCCGGCGGCGTTGAGTTGAGCGACGAGACTCGGTGGGTTAAAGACGTGCGTCAGGATCTTCATGCGCCCACCTTCGCAGATCGCCACGCGGGGCAACGGCTTCGTGGGCCACGACGCGACCCCGGTGGGAGCGAGGGGACTGCCCAGATTCCGGTTGACACCTCACTGTGAGGATTCATCCTCGCTGGAGGGATGTTCAGCACTCCGAAGCCATTCCCGATCGTGTTCACGGATCACGGCAGCCGAATGTGCGTTCGGGGCAGCGGCACCCCGTCGTCGTAGCCCTTCAACCGAGAAGTCGTGACTTGGCGGTAGAGAACTCAGCTGCGGTGAGCAGACCCTCGCGATGCAGCGCTGCGAGTCGCTCGAGGTGGTCGATGAAGTGTGGCTCCGCATAGTCGTCTGACGGGCCCGGGGGTGGGGACGTATGCGGCGCCGGTGGTCCAGGTGGCTGTCGGGCCGGTTCGATGACCGGCATCGGCACTGGTGAAGACGTTGCCCCGTCGTCAACGTCAACGTCGTCGTCGGCGGTGGTCTCGTCCTCACTGTCCATCAGGTCTTCCCAGGTGGCGGCGTCAGGTCGCTGGGAGCGGTAGCCGGTGACGCCGTCGGCGCTGACCAAGAGCTCGAAGCCGGAGCTGCTGAGCACGAACCCGGCTGGGGTTGCCTTCGAGGGGCGTACGCCGCCGATGAGCAGCAGGTCGTGCAGGAGACGGCGCAGCGACTCGTTGGCGTCCTCCTCGTCTGTGCCGTGCGCGGTGCGGTAGTCACGCACGGCGCCAGGTCGCACGGGGTGGCTCGCGGGCGCGACGTGGTCGAGGTGGAACGTGGGCGAGGGGTCGATGGTGCGGCGATGCACCAGGTCGGACGGGATGACTCGGTCGTCGTCGAGGGTGAGGGGGGTGACGCTGTCGGCGCACTCGACGATGAGGTCTAGGCAGCTTTCGGTGCCGTCGCTCACCCCCAGGTCCTCGGCGGTGCCGAGGGCGTACACGACGACGAAGGTGGCTTTGCCGCCGTCAGGTTTGAGGCGGAGCACCCGTCCCATCCGCTGGATCATCTGACGTCGTGAGCGCGAGCCCCCCATGACGACCGCGAGGTCGATGTCGGGGACGTCGATGCCCTCGTCGAGCACGGTGGGAGCGACGACGGCCTTGAGGCGCCCCGCGCGCAAAGCGGCCAGTCGGTCCTTGCGTTCGCCTCTGCTCAGGTCGCTGTGGATAGGGGCTGCCTTGACCCCGGCCTCGACGAGCGTCGCGGAGATCTCCTCGGCCATGCCGACTCGTCGGGTGAAGAGGATGGCGCCGCTGGAGGCATTGACTCGCGCCGCGAGCTTGGTGGTGACCTCGAGCTTGGCCTGGGCGCTGGTCATGACATCGATGCGCGTGGAGAACGCCTTGAGGTAGCGACGTGCCACGTCGCTGATCGTGGGATCGGGATCGGGATCGTCATCGGCAGCACGCTGGACCTCGTGCAGGAACGCACCGAACGGCTCGGCTGGGAAGCCAGCAGAGAGCAGCTGGATCCGGGCATCGCGCGCGGTCCGGTCTGCCTCGTCATAGTCAGCCCGTTCGCGCGCGGAGAGTGGTACGCCGAGCAGCTGTACGTCGTAGTGGGCCACCACGCCGTCTCGGATGGCGCGTGGGAACCCGATACGGAACACCGGCGGCCCACCGAAGTAGTGCAGCAGGCTCTCCAGTCCGTCGTCGTTGCGTTCGAACGTGGCAGTCAGCCCGAGTCGGCGCCGGTAGGAGGCGTGCAGGGCTCGACGCCATTGACCGGCACCGTAGCGGTGGCACTCGTCGGCGATCAGGAGGATCTTGCCGTCGGGTCGGGTCGGTGGTTCCAGATAGAGGGACTGGACGGTGCCGACGATGATGCGATGGCTACGCAGGCTCGCGCGCTGACCGTCGCCGAGTGCGCCGACGCTGGGAAGGCCGTGCTGACGCAGCGTCTTGACCCACTGTTCGACCAGGTCGATGGTCGGGACCATGACGATGACGTCGTAGTCGTCGTCAAGGGCCTCGCGGGCCGCCTCGACGCCCACGCGGGACTTGCCGGTGCCGGTGACCGCCTCGATCACCCCGTGGCGACCATGGCTGCTCCAGGAGTCGAGTGCCTCGGTCTGCCAGGCGCGCAGGGGAGGGCTCGGTGGAGCGACGTGGCGGGCCCAGTCACGCGCAGGTCGATCTGCTTCGAGTAGCCATTCACGACCTTCGGTGGTGAGGCCGATGGCGCCGTCGGAACCTCCTCGGAGCAACTGGGAATCGAGATCCCCGAGACGCAGGAGGTGCCTCTCGGAGCACTCCGTCTCATCCAGTGCCGCTTGGAACTCGGGTAGCGGCAAGGCGCCGTTGTCGTCGAGCTGCAGGAGCAGTTGGCGTTGCCGGTCGCGACACCCCGAGACGACGTCCATGATCAGCCCGCTCCTTCCTGACAGTTCTCGGGACGTTGTCTATCACCGCCGACCGACAGGCGCGCGACGCGCTTCAGTTGTACGCGACTGTCGGACCTGCCTGACACCCTGGTGACCATGACGACACCTCGTGACTATGACTGGCCCGGGCCGACCGTGATCGGGCAGACCAGCACCGGCGATCTTGTGTTTTTGCCCGAGGCCTACGCGGTGGCGGCCGCGCGCGAGCTCGACGGGTGGCGCGCAGCCTCGACCTGGGGTCAGGCGCGTGATCTGGCCAATCGGGCCCAGTGCCTGGCGCCGCCGTTCGCGGTGCAGGACCTAGAAGCCGCCCAAGACGATGATGCTCCCTTTGACGTCACTGAGCTTGGTGTCGTGGCCGACGGAGACTGGCCGCCGATGCCAGGGGGGCTGAGTCTGGAGCTGGTGCAGGGAGACTGGCCCGGGCGCGGAACGTTCGAGGTCGGCGCTGTTGTCGACACCGTGTTCAACGGACCCGTTCTCCAGATCGCCCCCGACCAGGAAGAGGCGCTGTGCGGGGCGCTCGCAGCGGCTGGCTGTGCGGTGCGCCGCGACGACGACCTGGTGCGCAGCGCAGGAGAAGTGTGAACAACTTCGAGATCGTTCCGGGCGACGCTGCCTCTCCGGTGGTGTTGCACGTGCCGCACTCGTCGCGGCGGATCCCGGCGCACGAGCGGGCCGGGATCGTGCTCGACGACGCCGAGCTTGATCTGGAACTCACCGCGATCACCGATGCTCGCACCGACGAGATCGCGATACGCGCTGCCGACGCTGCGCACCTGAGGCCGTGGGTCTTCGTCAACCGTTTCTCGCGACTGGTCGTGGATCCCGAGCGGTTCCCCGATGAGCGCGAAGAGATGAACGAGGTCGGGATGGGGGCGGTCTACGAACGCACGACACAACTGGAGGTCCTGCGCCGGCCCACTGACACTGAGCGAACAGCGCTGATCGCCACCTACTTCGATCCGTACGCCGACGCGTTGGCTCAGCTGGTGAGCCAACGTCTCGCAGCGGCGGGTCGGGTCACGGTCCTCGACGTGCACTCCTACCCGCGAAACGCACTGCCCTACGAACGCCAAGGCGACGGTCCACGTCCGGAAGTGTGCCTGGGTACAGATCCGTTCCACACTCCCGACAGCCTGGTGACATCCGCACGCGGCGCGTTCGCGCTCGCGGCACCGCTCGACCAGATCGGCTTGGACTCCCCATTCGCCGGCTGCTACATCCCCCTCGGCCAGTACGGCAGGAATCCTGACGTAACCGGCTTGATGCTCGAGATTCGACGCGACGTGGTGGCGGCCGGTCTAGACCCACTGGTGGCCGCCACGTCCCAGTTGGTCGACGTCCTGAGCGGTGCCCAGGTGTGAACTCTTACTGGGAGGGATGGACCAACCGGCCCAAGGCCCAACGTGTGTACGGCGACACCGGCCCATGGATCTATCACCCGTCCTTGGCTTGGCAGGCGACCGCAGTGCCTGGTCTGGAGCTACCGCTGCCTGCAGATCCGACACTTGGCTATGCGCGGAGCGCAAGCGAAGAGCAGCACGATCGTCACGGTGAGCTCTTGGCCTATTGGGCGCCCCTGCTTCACCTTCTGCACTTCGGTCTCGGCTGGACCCGGCCGGACCGCGGGCTGGCCGCGTGGATCGCGCTCGGTTGTCCCACCGACGACCCCGTCCTCGCTGTCGTATCCAGGTGGTGGCCCCGCGAGCGTCTTGAGGACTTCCTCGCCTACGCAGGCCAATCCCGCGCACTTATCGATCTCGGCGGCGAAATCGCCTCCCGGGGTGGCTACCGCGACTTCGAATCGGACCCGCTGCCGGACGAGTACGCCCACCTGGACTTGACCCGCTCCGGTGGACATGGTTTTTCAGGCCGAGGCCTGCTCTTCGAACTGTGCGGGTGAACGGTATCCGAGCCGCTGCTTGATGCGGGTGGTGTTGTAGAAGCCCTCGACGTAGTCGAAGATCGCCGAGCGCAGCAGGTCCCGACTTCGCCAGGTCTGCCGGCCGTGGATCCAGGCCAGTTCCCGCTTCAATACAGACCAAGTCGACTCGACCGCGGCGTTATCGAAGGCGTCGCCGGTGGAGCCGAACGAGGCAGCGATCCCGAGCCGCTCGAGCTGCTGGCCGAAGGCGAGGCTTGTGTAGGCCGCGCCGCGGTCGGCGTGGTGGATGATCCGCTGGTCGGGTCGCCGTCGTCCGAACGCCATCACGAGCGCATCGATGACGAGGTCGGCGTCCGGCGTGGTGCCCATGGCCCAACCCACGACCCGACGTGAGTAGAGGTCGATGACGCCGGCGAAGTGGAGCCAGCCTTCGTCGGTGCGGAACTGGGTGACATCGGCGGCCCAGAGCTGGTCGCGGCGGGCGGGGTTGAAGTCGCGTTCGACGCGGTCGGGTGCCCAGGCGGTGTTCGGCTTCCCGGTGCGCCACCTTCGGCGGGAGTGCGCGCCGACCAAGCCGTGCTCACGCATCAGACGCGCGACCCGCTTGCGGCCGGTGCGGTGCCCAAGCCGACCGAGTTCGGCATGCACCCGCGGTGAGCCGTAGGTCCGCCGCGAACGGCTGTGAACCTCAACAACCACCGCTGCCAACTCGGCGTCGCGCTGAGCGTGCGTGGACGGCCCGCGAGTGGTCCAGGCGTAGAACCCCGATCGGCTCACGCCGAGCACCTGGCAGAGCCGCTTGATCCCGTAGGACTCATGGTGTTCGGAGACGAACCGGAAGCGGCTCACCTGGTCGTCTCCTTGGCGAAATAGGCGGCTGCCTTGCGCAGGATCTCGCGTTCGACCTTGAGGTCGGCGACCTCCTTGCGCAGCCGCTTCAACTCAAGACGCTCATGCTCGCTGAGCGCGCCCGCTGAGCGCGCCCGGCAGGGCGTCGAGCGTCTTCTGCTCGCGTTCCCTGCGCACCCAGGCGCCGAGGGTCTTGTAGTTGATCCCGAGGTCGCGAGCGACCTCGGCCATCGCCTTGTCGGTGGTCAGGACCAGACGAACAGCCTCGGTCTGGAACTCAGCTGGGTACTTCGACGGACGGCCCATAACGGACTCCCTTCGTGAGCCTGCGGCTCACAATCTGGTGTCCATCAGAGCGGGTCAAGTCCAATCGCCTTGTCGGTGGTCAGGACCATCGCCTTGTCGGTGGTCAGGACCAGACGAACAGCCTCGGTCTGGAACTCAGCTGGGTACTTCGACGGACGGCCCATAACGGACTCCCTTCGTGAGCCTGCGGCTCACAATCTGGTGTCCATCAGAGCGGGTCAAGTCCAACCGGTCATCGAGCAACTCAAGGATTCGCGCGCCGACGTGGGCATCGACGGGCCGTTGGTTGCTGGTCGGGCCGACGGTGCGCCAGCCGTGAGCCGGAGCCCTCGGAAGTCCTTCGCCTTTCGGGGGTGGTCTACTCAGGCGTCCTGGGGCGGGGTTTCAATTGGTTCGCTTGGTCGGGAGGTGCGGACCGATGTAGCCGATGTACACCTTGCCGCTTCGTGTCACGTCGTCGTAGTAGTGAAGTCTCGGGCTGATGAGACCGGACTGCGCGATCTTGAAGTGCGCCATCATGGCGATCCGGCCAGCGGGCTCGACGGCTTCGGGAACGGGGAGGAAGCGGGCTTCGGAGAATTTCGAGTTCTTCTGGACGTCTTCAGATTCGTTTGTTGCGTGCTTGTTTGCTGAGTAGCCGCGACAGCCGTCGGGCAGGTTCAGCAGATATCCGTGTACGTCGCGGTCGCAGCGTCCGGCGACTGAGGCTTGGGCGTAGTCCGACAGTGCTTGGAGCACGGCCCAGGTCTTGGAAGCCCACAGTCCGAGGGGGTCGTGGACGTCGAGGCGGACCGAGATCGCCTCGTCGCCGGTGAACTCGATGCCGGGGAGGTCGGGCACGTTCGCCAGTAGGTCGACGAACGATGCGGGTGGCTCATCGTCGATTGTCTCGTCGCCTGCGGCATAGACAGCAGCGGCCTGCTCTGTTTGCAGGAGCAGAGCTCGCAGCCGTCGGAGTTCGTCCTCGGCGCTAGTCAGGGTCGCGAATGTCGCGGCATGTTCGAGTTGTTCGTCCTCGAGGCGGCGGCCGACGTTGCGCTTGTCCTGCCCAAGCTGACTGTTTTCGAGGCGGAGGTCCTCAATGCGGCTGGCGACCTCGGCCTGGTTCCGTTCGGCCTGGAGCCCGAGCCGGGCGATCTCGCCAAGCGTGGCCCAGTCCTGCGGCATGGGATCGGATATGCCAAGTACGTCGTGCATGACCGCAGACGCCGCGAGGTAGGCCTCGTCAGCGCGGGACAGCGTCGTGTTGGTCGCGGGTTCATCCACGGTCTCCGGCTGGGCCGGCGCATCGTCCTCAATGGCCTCAGCGACCGTGGCGGCAACATCGCCCGGCGCCGGCACCGCATTCTCGGCGGGCACTGCGGCTGGTTCTGCGGGACTGGATGGTTCGGGTTCCGATGCTCGGACGCGGCCGAGGAGTGCGTCATCGGCGGTCGCTGCGATCTCGTCGAGAACGGCTTGAAGCGCCGGCGGAAGGTCAGCCTCAAGCGCGTTCTCCTTGGCTCTGCGCCCGAGAATGGCGGCGAGCCATTGGCTTCGGTCGTTGACGATCCTCGTAGTGGACAGAATGCGGTGGCGGCGTGCGTCAAGCTCGCTGTCGGTGTCCACGCCGGGCAGATACGTGCGCAGGGTTCCAGCGGCAACCGCGTGGGTCGGGCCGAGATCGGCCCCGAGGAGCCTGGTGGCATCGGCGTCGAGGACATACGCCGACGCCAGGCCCGCGGTCTGACGTAGCAGCTTCGCGACGTACCTGGTCCATGCCTTGAGGGGCAGGGAGTCCGAGCTACCGGCGACGAAGAGCAGGCCGCGCCTATGAGGATCCCGGACGGCTGCAGCGAGGGCGCCTACCTCGTTGGCCCGGACGATGATGGGCTGGTCGGAAAGTCGCGCGAGCGAGTCCCGGACGTCGAGCGTGCCGAGGAGCCCGCGCGCAAGGCGCGGTACGCCAGTTGCGATGGATTGGGTCTCGTCGGTCGCGGGGCTGTGGATGTCGAGCAATATCGAGGCCGCTTCGCCCTCGTCGGCTGGGAAGTGGACCGTTAGTTCGCTGGTCCAAGACCCTTCCGGCTTCCGCTCGACGACTTGTGCGCGTAGCGACCGCGACCCGTCATCGCGGCTGACCCTGATGATCGCGGCGTCGACGTCGGCGGCGATCTGCGCAGCGGCGCCGGCGCCGATGGCGTCCGGGTCGTAGCCCTTACCCGATAGCCAGGTTCGCAATTCACCCAGGGTGTCGTCGACCACGGTAGTTCGGTCAGCGACTTCGAAGTGTGCGCGATATCCGAGCATGGCCTAGTCGTCGTCCTCGTCGCTGGCCTGAAGCTGGAGGATCAGGGTGAGCTCGGCGAGCGACAGCTCATCCATGGCAGCTGCAGTCGGCTCGTCGGAAGTCGCGAAGAGGCGCTCCGTGATGGTCAGGAAGGAGGTCAGCGCCGTTTGCACGTCCGCGAGCCACGGACCGTTGGAAACGGCCGTCAACGCATTGGCTGCTGCTGCGCCGATCCGGTTCGTAGCTGTTGGTGGCCGGGGAACGGTCAGGAAGATCGCTTGAGGCTCACGCGCCCACGACGCGCCGACACCGGCCAATTCGACCAGGGAGACGACCGGTTCGAACGCGGCCGAGAACTCGGCGCCCCCGATGCGGATGGCCAGGGTCCGCGCATTCTCGTCGTCGATGCGTTCGACCTCCACGCGCGTGTCTGCGGCTGCGGCGACGGCGCGGGCCTGTGTCTCGACGAAGGTCAGGATCGCCTCGCCGGGGTCGGGTTTGCGGAGTTCGGTCAGCAGGTCCTCTGCGAGCACGAGAAGGCTCGGGTCTTCCCCTGTCCACCAGGCGCGGATCCGCTGTGCCGGATCGGCCGACTGGCCCCCGCGTGCCGGGGTGTGTTGCACGATCCATTGAGTCACCGCATCCCGACGCTGCGAGGAGAGAACAGCCTCGTAGTAGTCGGTGAGCCGCTGCGCAACTGCGGAGTCCGTGCTTGGGAGCAGAAAGCTCCGGCTCCTCGACCACGTGTCGTACGCCTGGTAGTCGCCGACGGCCAATAGATCTACGCCCAGCGTGCCATTGGCGATCTCCTTGGCCGAAGCGACGTTCCGAGGGTCGATCGCACGCAGTTCTGCGAGAAAAACGCCCCGGACGATCGCCGCATCCTGGCCTGATGGGACGGGCTGCTGCGGCGCCTCATCGAGGAGCAGGCTCAAGGCGCCTGCCGATGCCGATTGCTTCGCGGGCGTCTTGCCTGCGCGCCATTCGCCGACCCACGAGGGTTTCCCGGCGACGTCGAAAGTGACTGTGGCTCGGTACTCCTGCAGGTGGTCTGGGCCCCGTCGTTCGAAGTCGAAGTCGAACGTGACCTTGGCGCGGGAGCAGTACTCCTGCAGCTGGGTTGTCGGGTCGGCTGGCGGTGTGAAGCTCCGGACCCATTGAGAGACAACGGCTGGCTGACGCTCGGCCATCAGGTCGCCGTTTGCGCGCCAGGACGCTGCGGCGATCGCCTGCGCTACGTCCTCGCGCAAGTCCTTACCGAGTTCGCTGAGGCCGCGCGAGCGGAGCACGCCGTCCGCGATCGGCATCGCATCGAACAGTTCGACCACCGACTGCCCGGTGACGTTCGGCGACGTGGTCCGCCCGACAGGGATCTCGAACGAGGCGTTGAGCAACTGGAGAGCGTGTTGGTGCCGCACAAGATGCGTGAGGATCTCTGATCCTTCGGCAGCGAGGGTTCCGTAGTCGCGTTGGTGCGCTGCGCTCACCAGCGCACGGTTCTCGTAGGCCCAGGAGCGGTGCGTGAGTGCCTGTGCAAGGAGGCCAGCGTCGGTGACCTCGAACGCGTGCTGCGCCCACGTGACAGCTTGGTTGTGCGCCGGCAGCCGTGCCTGATAGGCACGCGGCCGAGGCGGCGTGGCTCTGGCCGCGGGCTTCGGGAGCGCATGCGGGAGGTGGCGGGTGACGAACTCACGTAGCGCCGCCTTTCGTGCAGCTTTCGCTGATCCCGCGGATGCGCTCGCGGAGCGACCGGAGGCGCGGACCGTGACCGTGAACGTCTTGTCGTGATCGGGGCCCTCATTGCGCCGCTCGAAGTCTGGCTGCACCTTGAGTTGGGTGACGAGCACGTTGAGCCAGTCCGGCTCTGGAGCTGGTGCTTGGTAGTTGACGGCCGCGAGGAGGATGTCAGCGGGTCGTTGCGAAGCAGCGACGAGCGAGAGCGCCCCGAGCAGTTGCGTCGCAACGACCTCCCTGGAAGTTGTGGGACGGCCGGAGGCCTGGACGCTCGCTTCACCCTTTCCGTACAGGCCAGCGCCAACATGGGTGGCCCAGGCTGCGAGCGCGGTCCGAGCGTGCTGGTCGGCGGCAAGCACTTTGCTGACCGCATCATTTGAATCGAATTCGCCGAGTTGCGCGCGGGCGCGATCAAGCATTGCGAGCCGCATCCAACCTCGACCCAGCATGGCCAGGATCTCCAGGACGCCCTGGCTGAGCGGACTGTTGGATACCGACTCGTAGAGGTAGCTCGAGTGGAGGTTCGCCCAGCGGAGCCACCGGAGTCCCTCCTCGTCGGGCTCAAGCCCGAGATCGCGGACCGCCGCGACAAAGGGCGGGTTGAGCGGGGGCAGCCACGGCGAGTCAGGGGCCTGGGGGTAGCCGGTGGCCCAGCCGGTCGCCACGATTCGGTCGCGCTCGGCAGGCCGTTGGGTACCGACATGGACGCGCGGCGTCGCCGGTGGTTTCGGGCCGCCCGTGCGGATTAAGGCAGGCGGGGAGGCGCTCGCCGGTTCTTGAAGCCGCTTTCGCAGCCACGCCCGAAGCTTCGGAGCCCGGCCCGCGCGGATCGACCGTTCGGCAACGAGGCACTCGCGCGCCCGTGCGGAGCGGCCGGCGAGACCCTCGCGCACTCGAATGCGCGCGAGTTGGCGAACCACTTGGTCGGCCGGCATATCGACGCCGTCGAGGCGGACGCCCCGGGACCTTGACTGCTGGCGAAGTCGGAGGGCCATCTTATGGACCGGCTCGGGCTGAGGTGGTTCGCGAAGAGCTACGACTCCGACCCAGCGGGCGCCGAAACTGTAGGCCGTCATGGCAAGCGAGCGTAGTCAAGAGGTCCGACATTGATGACGGTTCTCGCAATGCTCGTCCCAGTTTAGGAGTGCTAGCAGCCTTCTTTAACGAGTGCGGCTGGTTCTAGCGTCGAAGTCGTCGTGCGCGGTGACACGGGCGAGCTCGATCTGCCCGGAGGAGAGAACCCAGTAGTGGATACGCCTCGCCGCCGGGGTCTTGACCTGGAGGCTCGCCCTCCAGGCGACGGCTCCGTCGCCTCTGATCCTGACGGAGCCATCGCCCCCGAACTGGTCTCTCATCCTCAACGATGTCGATGACGACGAACCGATCGTTGAAGCCCCGTCGCTGCTGGCCGGTGGCCCGCCTTGTGTTGTCGAGGAGAGCGAAGGCTTCGTCGAGGACGAACCAGCGGCCTTCCTCCTGCGCCGCACGTGCCGATGCCAGCGCCGGTCCCTGCGCTGGATGGAAAGCGTCATGCTCTCCAGGTGTGCGCCTCGGGTCGCGGTCCAACGGCAGCCAAGTGGGTGTTTGTGACCGTCGGTTCCTGCTGACGGGAGGGCTCGGATTGGGCTCGCTTTGATTCGCAAAGGCCCGCAGCCTGGCTCCGGCGCTCGCCGGGTGAGAGATCGCCATCACCGCAGGTCAGGAGCGTTTGTTGCCTCATTCGCGCAGCCGATCACAAAGGACCGCGCTTACGCTCAGGGTCATGTACGCCTTCCCGATGACACACCACGTCGAGTGTGCGGCGCCCGGCCGTGTGGGCCTCGGAACTCGCCCTGATGCTCACCCCATTGTGGGGTGCACTGGGTACGCACAAGGATGAGAAACGGCGTCTGACGCTGGAAGACGTTGAAAGACGTTTTCGCAGGTCAGACGCCGTTTCAGGCATCTAGCCGCAGGTCAGATCGACCCCCGACTTAAATGTCGTAGTAGAGCTCGAACTCGTGCGGGTGCGGGCGCATCTGCACGGGCATGATCTCGTTCTGGCGCTTGTAGTCGATCCAGGTCTCGATCAGGTCGGGGGTGAACACGTTGCCGGCCGTCAGGAACTCGTGGTCGGCCTCGAGGGAGTCGAGGACGGCGTTGAGCGAGGTCGGCACCTGGTCGATGTCGGCCATCTCGTCCGGCGGCAGCTCGTAGATGTCCTTGTCGATGGGCGACGCCGGCTCCATCTTGTTCTTGATGCCGTCGAGGCCGGCCAGCAGCAGCGCCGAGAATGCGAGGTAGGGGTTGGCCGACGGGTCGGGGCAGCGGAACTCGATGCGCTTGGCCTTGGGGTTGGATCCCGTGATCGGGATGCGCACGCAGGCCGAGCGGTTGCGCTGGGAGTAGACCAGCGAGATCGGAGCCTCGAAGCCGGGCACCAGGCGGTGGTAGGAGTTCACCGTGGGGTTGGTGAAGGCCAGCAGCGAGGGCGCGTGCTTGAGGATGCCGCCGATGTAGTGACGGGCCATGTCGGAGAGGCCGCCGTAGCCGGTCTCGTCGTAGAACAGGGGCGATCCCTCGTTCCAGATCGACTGGTGCACGTGCATGCCCGAGCCGTTGTCGCCGAAGATCGGCTTGGGCATGAAGGTCGCGGTCTTGCCGTTGCGCCAGGCGGTGTTCTTGATGATGTACTTGAACTTCATCACGTCGTCGGCGGCCTTGAGCAGCTCGTCGAACTTGTAGTTGATCTCGGCCTGGCCGGCCGTGCCGACCTCGTGGTGGGCGCGCTCGACCTGCAGGCCCGACTTCTCCAGCTCGATGACCATCTCGTCGCGCAGCTCGCCGAAGTGGTCGGTGGGGGCCACGGGGAAGTAGCCGCCCTTGTACTTCACCTTGTAGCCGCGGTTGTCGTTCTCGAACGAGTCACCGGTGTTCCAGGCGCCGGCCGAGGAGTTGATCTCGTAGTAGCCGGCGTTCTGCTTGGTCTCGAAGCGCACGTTGTCGAAGACGTAGAACTCCGCCTCGGGGGCGAAGAACGCGGTGTCGCCGATGCCGGTGGTCTGCAGGTAGGCCATCGCCTTGCGCGCGATGTTGCGCGGGTCGCGGGAGTAGGCCTCGCCGGTGAGCGGGTCGTGGATGAAGAAGTTCACGACCAGGGTCTTGGAGGACCGGAAGGGGTCGATGTAGGCCGTGGTCGGGTCCGGGAACAGCGACATGTCGGACTCGTGGATGGCCTGGAAGCCGCGGATCGAGGAGCCGTCGAAGGACAGGCCGTCCTCGAAGACGGACTGGTCGAACGACGACACCGGCACGGTGAAGTGCTGCATGACACCGGGCAGGTCGCAGAAGCGCACGTCGACCATCTCGACGCGCTCGTCCTTGATATAGGCGAGCAGCTCGTCGCTGTTCTGGAACATTCGTCCTCCTTGGCTGTCCATCTCGTGGGGCAGCCGGCGGTCTGGGAGTGGACAGCCCGGTGCGACGTTGCGCCGGACGGATGCGGCCCACCCTAGGGAGATAGGCGTTTCCTGACCGTATCGGTTGTGTGTCGTGCATGTAACAGCAGGCACGCGGAGTGGTCAGGCTCCGGCGGTGGTGCAGGAGCCGCTGGCTAGCCTGGGGGAGTGACCAGCGCCGCCACCGGACCCGCCCCCGCCGTCGACACCGCGACCTGGCCGCGGCGGATGCTCGCGCTGCTGGTCGACTGGGCCGCCTCCACCCTGGTCGTCGTCCTCTTCGTCGGCTTCGAGGACTACTTCGAGGTCGGCAGCAACCTGCAGTCGTGGACCCTGCTGGTCTACGTCGTCGAGGCCACCGTGCTGACCGCCACCGTCGGCGGCTCCTTCGGCCAGGTCGCCACCCGGCTGCGCGTGGTCTCCCTGCCGTACGGCGCACCCGTGCCCCTGCTGCGCAGCCTGGTGCGCCACGTGATGGTCATCCTCGTCATCCCGCCGCTGGTCTTCCGCCCCGACGGGCGCGGCCTGCACGACGTCGTCGCGGGCTCGGCCACCATCACCCTGCAGACCTACCGCGGGATGCTCGCGCGCTGAGCCCGGATCGTGACCTCCGGGGAGGTTTGCCGGACGCCGGTCGTTGGGACTCTCGAGACAGACCCCCACGACGACACGAAGGGCACCCCATGTCACGCACCACCACCTGGAGCCGCACCCTGCGCCGCTCCGCCGCCGCCGCGGTCGTCCCGCTGGCCCTCGTCTCGCTGAGCGCCTGCGGCAGCGACGAGTCCGCCGACGACACCAGCTCCAGCAGCGCCGACACCGGCAGCGACACCGGCAGCGACTCCGGCTCCGAGGGCGACTCGGGCTCGGAGGGCTCGACCGAGGAGACCCTCGCCGAGGGCGACGAGGTGCCCGCCGACGAGATGGCCGACATCCTCTCCGCCTCCTTCGAGGACGCCACGACCGCCACCTTCACCATGGAGACCGGCGGCTCCGCGGCCATGCAGGCCGAGGGCGAGGCCGACTTCTCCGAGAACCCGTACTCCATGGAGATGCAGATGAAGGCCGGCGGCCAGGACCTCACCATGGTCCTGGAGGACAACGTCATCTACATGCAGGGCATCGCCGGCGACGGCTGGGTCAAGATGGACCTCAGCGACCCCAACAACCCCTTCGGCTCGCTGATGACCGAGCAGATGGACCCGCGCACGATGTTCGACTCGATGGAGAAGGGCATCCAGTCCGCCACCTTCGTCGGCACCGAGGACGTCGAGGGCGAGAGCCTCGACCACTACTCCATCGTGCTCGACGGCAAGGCGCTGCTGGAGAACCTCGACCCCGAGATGGCCGGGCTCGCCGAGTCGCAGATGCCCGACACGATCGCCTACGAGATCTTCCTCGACGACGAGGGCCTGTTCCGTCGCGCCGAGGTCGACATGGGCGCCACCGGCCCCATGACGATGACCTACGACAACTGGGGCGACCCGGTCGACATCGAGGCCCCGCCGGCCAGCGAGGTGCAGTCGATGGAGGACCTGATGGGCTCCATGGGCGGCATGAGCTGAGCCCCACCACCCAGCGCGACGACGAAGGGCGCCTCCCCGGCCGGGGAGGCGCCCTTCGTCGTACCTGGTGCGGTGGGTCAGCGGCCGCGCATGTTCTGCCGCATGCCCTTCATGTTGGTCGGCACCGGCCCCTTGGGCAGCGGTACGGCGGAGCGGTTGGCGTCGAGCGCCTTGAGCCGGTTGAGGATGTCGGTGATCTCGGCCGGCTTCACCTGGCGGCCCAGCTTCTGGACGTGCTTGACCAGCTTCGGCAGCGGCACCTGGCCCTCCTCGCGGCCGCAGACGACCTCGTGGATCGGGGCGCCGCCGGCGACGCGCTCGTGCTTGCGGCGCTCGGCGGTGAGCAGCTGGCGGGTGCGGTGGGCGTTGCCCTCACCGATGAGCACGATGCCCGGAGGGCCCACGACGCGGTGCACGACGTCCTGCTGGCGGGTGAACGCGACCGCCGGGGTGGTCGTCCAGCCGCGGCGCAGCATGCGCAGGGCGGCCGCGGCGGCGCCGGGCTGACCCTCCATCTGCCCGTAGGCCGAGCTCTGCGCGCGGCGGCCGAAGACGATCAGCGCGGCCAGCGAGCCGAAGAGCAGCGCACCGATGGTGGAGAGCACCCAGGCGAGGGCGCCGGAGCCGGGCAGGATCCAGAAGATCGCGAAGCCGACGGCGGCGGCGACCACGAAGGCCAGCAGCAGCCACAGCCCGATCTTGGGGTCGGTGCGCTTGGTGATCTTGTAGGTCTCGGCGAACTGCTTGCGCCGGCTCATCGCCTCCGGCGCTGCGGGTGCGCCGGACTTCGCGGCGGCGTCCTTCTTCTTGGCCATGCGGGCGTGCTGCTCCCAGTCGTGTCGGTCGTGCTCAGGCCGAGGCGCCGGAGCGGGCCTCGATGGCCTGACGGTACAGGCGCCCGGCGCGGTAGGACGAACGCACCAGCGGGCCCGAGAGCGCGCCGGCGAAGCCGATCTCCTCGGCCTCGGCCTGGAGCTCGACGAACTCCTGCGGCTTGACCCAGCGCTCCACGGGGTGGTGGCGCACCGAGGGGCGCAGGTACTGCGTGATCGTGATGAGGTCGCAGCCCGCCTCGTGCAGGTCGCGCAGCGCCTGCGAGACCTCCTCGCGGGTCTCGCCCATGCCCAGGATGAGGTTGGACTTGGTGACCAGGCCGAAGGCGCGGGCCTGGGTGATGACGTCGAGGGAGCGCTCGTAGCGGAAGGCCGGGCGGATCCGCTTGAAGATCCGCGGCACGGTCTCGACGTTGTGGGCCAGCACCTCGGGGCGCGACTCGAAGACCTCGGCCAGCAGGTCGGGCTTGCCGTTGAAGTCGGGGATGAGGTTCTCGACGCCGGTGCCGGGGTTCATGTCGTGGATGGCGCGCACGGTCTCGGCGTAGAGCCAGGCGCCGCCGTCGGGCAGGTCGTCGCGCGCGACGCCGGTGATGGTGGCGTACTTCAGCTGCATCTTCTGCACCGACTCCGCCACGCGGCGGGGCTCGTCGCGGTCGAGGGCCTCGGGCTTGCCGGTGTCGATCTGGCAGAAGTCGCAGCGGCGTGTGCACTGGTCGCCGCCGATGAGGAAGGTGGCCTCGCGGTCCTCCCAGCACTCGAAGATGTTGGGGCAGCCGGCCTCCTGGCACACCGTGTGGAGGCCCTCGGACTTCACCAGGCCCATCAGCTCGGTGTACTCCGGGCCCATCTTGGCCCGGGTCTTGATCCACTCGGGCTTGCGCTCGATGGGGGTCTCGGCGTTGCGGACCTCGAGTCGGAGGAGCTTGCGGCCGTCAGGAGCAGGAGCAGTCGTCACCCCTTGACTCTACGCCGGTGGGCCAGGTCACGAGGAGTCGGTGAGCCCGGGCCGGCGCCGGCCGCCCGGGTCGGGGAGCGGGCCGGGTCAGGGCACGTCGCGGCGGCGGAACGACACCACGGAGGCCGCGCCCAGCGCGAGCAGCACGACGCCGACGTAGGACCCGCCCTGCACGGCGCCGATGCGCTGGGTGGCGTCGCAGTCGAGGCGGGGTCGGGCCATGCCGGTGAGGCAGGCGGGCTCGAGGCCGGAGTCGTCGTAGTAGGTGACCTCGTTGGTCATGGCGGCCATCACGTTGAGCTGGGGCTGCCAGCGCTGGGTCTCCTGGCCCCCGAGGACGCCGATGAGGGTGCCGCCGAGCACGGTGAGGGCGAAGACGACGCCGAGCGTGGCCACCGTGCTGCGCAGCAGCATGGTCAGCGCGTAGCCGCCGAACGCCGCGCCCGCGGCGACCAGGCCCGTGCGCAGGCACTGCTCGAGCCCGTCGAGCAGCACGCCGTCGCCGGTGCTCAGGTCGCGGGAGGAGGCGATCGCCACCAGCGCCAGCCAGCACGCCAGGCTCACCAGCAGCGCGACGAGGAGCCCGACCGCGCCGACGGCGAGCGCCTTGGCCGCCCAGACGCGCCCGCGGCGGGCCTCGAAGAGCAGCTGGTTGCTCATCGACCCCGTGTTCCAGTCGTGGCCCACGAAGGTCGTGCCGAGCATGACCATCAGCAGCACCAGCACCGAGGCGACGACGACCATCGCCCCGCCCTCCAGCGATTCGGACAGGTTGAGCGGGCTGCGCCCTACGTACGACGACACCACCTCGAGGCGGCAGGCCTCGGGGAGCTCGGCGGCCGCGACGTCCTCGAGGCCGTAGAACTGCGGCTCGCGGCCGCAGGAGCGCACCTCCTGGCGGAGGAACCGGCCGCCGAAGTCGCTCTCGGCCGAGGCCAGGTCGGCCTCGGAGAGGGGGCGGGTGCCCCAGGCGGTGGCGCCGACCACGACCGCCGGCACCAGCACGGCGGCCGCGAGCAGCAGCACGACCGCGCGGCGCCAGCGCAGGCGGGTCAGCTCGACCTTCAGCAGCGCGCCCATCAGCGGCCTCCCAGGGTGTCGTCGGCGGTGAGGGCGAGGAAGTAGGACTCGAGGTCCTGGCGCACCGGGGTGAGCTCGCTCAGCCACACCCCGGCCTCGGCCAGGGCGCGGGTGACGCGGGCGGGGTCGTCGGTCTCGACGGTGAGGGCGTGGTCGGGCTCGGAGCCCGGGTGGTCGGGGTGGTGATCGGCGCGGTGGTCGCCTGGGTGGTCGGCGGGGTCCTCGGCGGGGTCCTCGGTGGGGCCGGTGACGGCCAGGCCGGCCTCACGCAGCACGCGGGCGGCGAGGACGGGGTCGGGCGTGACCACGCGGTGGGCGGCGGCGCCGGCGAGGAGGTCGTCGACGGTGCCGCTGGCCAGCAGCCGGCCGTTGCCGATGATGGTGGCCGAGGTGCACACCTGCTGCACCTCGGCGAGGATGTGGGAGCTCAGCAGCACCGTGACGCCGGCGGCGCCGAGGTCGCGGACGGTGTCGCGCACCTCGCGGATGCCGGCCGGGTCGAGGCCGTTGGTGGGCTCGTCGAGGATGAGCAGGTCGGGGTCCTTGAGCAGGGTGGCGGCGATGGCCAGGCGCTGCTTCATGCCCAGGGAGTAGGAGCGGTAGCGGTCGGCGTCGCGGCCGGTCAGCCCGACGGTCTCCACCGCGGCGTCGACGCGCGCGTCGGGGGCGCTGATGGAGCGGGCCAGGAGGAGGAGGTTCTGCCGACCGGTGAGGTGGGGGGAGAACTTCGGCGACTCCACCACCGCGCCCACGCGGCCGATGACGCTCGGCAGGCGCTGCGGCACCTCCTCGCCGAAGAGGCGCATCGAGCCGGAGGTGGCCCGTGAGAGCCCCAGCAGCATGCGGATCGTCGTCGTCTTGCCCGACCCGTTGGGGCCCAGGAAGCCGTGGACCCCGCCGGCGGGCACCGCCAGGTCGAGGCCCTGCACGGCCACCCGCCTGCCGCCGCGGCGCGACGTGTACTCCTTGCGCAGGCCGCTGGTCTCGATCACGAGCGCGCTCACCGGTGTCCTCGATCCTCCCGACGTCACGGCGCCGGTCGGGTGATCAAAGCAGCCGCCCGCCGGCGGTGCGCGGGGGCGCGCCGTACGGGGTCTTTACCCGCGGGGGGTGAGTGGCGGCCGGTGCTCGGCGTGGGGTGGGACGTCATGCGAAGGGTGGATGCGCCTCCACGGTGCGTATGACGTCCGGGCGTGGGGTGGGGGTGGGGTGTGACGTCATGCGAGGGGTGGATGCGCATCCACGGTGCGTATGCGTCCGGGCGTGGGGTGGGGGTGGGGTGTGACGTCATGCGAAGGGTGGATGCGCATCCACGGTGCGTATGACGTCCAGGCCCGCCGCGGCGAGCAGCGCCGGAGGGGCGCTGTCAGCGGGAGGACGCGGGGGTGAGGATCTCGATGCGGGGGGCGCGGCCGGGCTCGGGGCGGGGCTCGTAGTCGGGGGTGGGGGTGTAGTCGGCCCACGCCAGCAGCGCGCGCAGGTGCTCGGTGAGCACCGGCAGGACCTCCGCGACGGTCACGTCGCGACCGGCCTCCTGGCTCAGCGAGGTGACGCCGGCGTCGGCGATGCCGCAGGGCACGAAGCGGTCGTACCAGCCCAGGTCGACGTCGCAGTTGAGCGAGATCCCGTGCATGGTCACACCGCGGCTGACGCGGATGCCGATCGCGCCGACCTTGCGCTCGGGGCGCGTGCCGGAGCCGGTGGAGTCGGCGCGCAGCCACACGCCGCTGCGGCCGGGCACCCGGGCGGTGGTGACCCCGAAGGCCGCGCAGGTCGCGATCATCGCCTCCTCCATGCGGCGCACGAAGTCGACCACGAGCACGTGGTCGGGCAGGCGGACGATCGGGTACGCCACCAGCTGGCCCGGCCCGTGGTAGGTGATCTTGCCGCCGCGGTCGACGTCGAGCACGGGCGCGCCGCCCGGGTCGGCGGGGCGCTCGTGGGGGTCGGTGCGCTTGCCCGCGGTGAAGGTCGGCGGGTGCTCCAGCAGCAGCACCGTGTCGGGCGCCTCGCCCGCCACGACCTGGGCGTGCACCTCACGCTGGAGGTCCCACGCGGCGAGGTAGTCCACGGCCTGCGCGCCGAGGCCCACCGTGCGTACGTCGAGGTCTCTCCCGCTGCTCGCCATGGCTCCGATGCTACTCGCGGCCCTGCGCCCCGGCCCCGGCCCGTGCACAGGAGGGTCCCGCCTGTGGACGGCCGGCGGGCGGTGGTCGCCAGGTGGGTAGGGGGGACCCATGCCGCGCCTGCTGCTGACCGCCGTCGTCGTCACCTCCGCCGTCGTGCTGTGCGGCGTCGTCCTGCGGGGAGGAGGGCCCGGCCCGGACCTGCGGCCCGCGGCCGCGGTGGCCGGAGGCCTCGGGGCGCTCGACGCCCCACCCCCCTCGAGCGCCGACGGTGGGCCCGTGACCGCGGGCGGCGCTCGCCAAAGCGGTGGGGCCGGGGCGGTGGCCGAGCGCCCCGACCCGCGAGCGGGGGCCGCCAAGCGGTGGTCGGCCGAGGAGCGCCGGGCGGCGCGCGTGGTGGCGCGGTGGGACCGGCAGCGGGCGGCGGCGTGGTCGCGGGCCGACCCGGAGCGGCTGGCGTCGCTCTACGTCGACGGGTCGGCCGCCGCACGCCACGACGTCGCGATGCTGCGCGCCTGGACGGCGCGGGGGCTGCGGGTGCGGGGCATGGCCACGCGACTGGTCGCGGTGGAGGTGCTCGGCGCCGGCGTAGCCGCTGACGGGACCGGACGGCCCGCAGCCCGGCTGCGGCTGCGGGTGGTCGACCGGCTGGTCGGTGCACGGGCGGTGGGGCGCGGGGTCGACGTACGGCTGCCGCGCGACCGGGCGACCGCCCGCGAGGTCACCCTGGTCCGTGAGCGGGGTGGCTGGCTCGTCGCCGAGGTCGTGCCGGCCTGAGCGGCGCCCGCCTGGCCCGACCGTCCGCACCGACCGGCCCGGCCCGAGCCGCCGCGGGCAGCGGTCAGCTCAGGCCGCTGCGGACCACGGCCTCGACGTCGGGGTCGTGGAAGGTGTAGCCGGAGTCGAGCAGCGCCCTCGGGGTGACGTTGAGCGAGCCGAGGAGCTCCGGGCCCATCGCGCCGGCGGCGGTGCGCAGCAGCGGGGCGGGCACGAAGGCGACCGCGGGCCGCTTGACCCCGGCGGCGAGGGCCTTCGTGAACTCCGCGTTGGTCGGCGTGGTCACGCAGCACAGGTTGAAGGGACCCGAGGCCGACTCGTGCTCGGCGAGGTGGACGGTGGCGTCGACCCAGTCGCGCAGCGAGATCATCGCCATGTGCTGGCTGCCGTCGCCGAGCTTGGCGCCGAGCCCGAGCTTGAAGACCAGGCGCAGCTGCTTGAGCGGGGGAGCGGCGGCGTCCATCACCGGAGCGGTGCGCAGCACGCACACCCGGGCGCCGGCGTCGACGGCCGCGTCGGCCGCCGCCTGCCACTCCCGGGTGACGTCGGTGAGCAGCGCGTGGCCGCGGCTGTCGGCCGACTCGGTGAGCAGGGCGTCACCGTGGTCGCCGTAGTAGGAGATCCCGTTGCCCGCGAGGTACGCCGGAGGGCGCTCGGCCTCCGCGATCACCTCCGCCAGCAGCCGGGTGGTCGTCACGCGGCTCTCGCGCAGCTCACGGGCCCAGGTCTTGGAGTGGGGGTTGCCGGCGGTCGGGGCGCCGGCCAGGTTGACCACCACGTCGGCCGACTGCACGAGCGTGCGGTCGACGGCCCCGGCGTAGGGGTCCCACGTCGACTCCGACGGGCCCTTCGCGGGGCGACGGGTCAGCGCGGTGACGGTGTGGCCGCGCCCGCGCAGGGCGCCCACGAGGTGGGAGCCGAGGAATCCGGACGAGCCGGCGATGACGACGTTCAGGGACATGGCCCCACCCTGTCACCCACCGGGAAACCCCGGCTCCCCCTTCGGGGCCGCACCTGCGCGGCCGGTCGGGCGTTGCCGCCGGACCAGGCGGGCCGTGGACGCGCCGACGGCGCGAGGTCGGTGACCTCGCGCCGTCGGGTGGTGCGGTGGTGGTGTCGGGACGGTCGCTGGCGCTCCCGGCCCGACCACCGTGGTGCGGTGGAGCGTCAGACCTCGAACTGGCCGGCCTCGAGGCGCGCCTTGACGTCCTGGAGGAAACGGCCGGCGTCGGCGCCGTCGACCAGGCGGTGGTCGTAGGTCAGCGCGAGGTAGACCATGTGGCGCACGGCGATGGTCTCGCCGAGGTTGGCGTCGTCGATGACGACCGGGCGCTTCACGACGGCACCGGGGCCGAGGATGGCGACCTGGGGGCGGTTGATGATCGGGGTGTCCCACAGGGCCCCGACGCTGCCCAGGTTGGTGATCGTGAAGGTGCCGCCCGACAGCTCGTCGGGACCGATCTTGTTGGTGCGGGTGCGCTGCGCGACGTCGGCGATCTTCTTGGCCAGACCGGCGATCGACAGATCGCCGGCGTCCTTGACGACCGGGGTCAGCAGGCCCTTGTCGGTGTCGACGGCGAAGGCGACGTTCTCCCGGTCGTAGTAGGTGATCTCGCCGGCGTCGATGTCGATCGTCGCGTTGAGCTTGGGGTGCTGCTTGAGCGCGTCGATCGAGGCCTTGGCGAAGAACGGCAGGTAGGACAGCTTGACGCCCTCGCGGGAGAGGAAGTCGGCCTTCTTCGCCTCGCGCAGCCGCGCGATGTTGGTGACGTCGACCTCGACGACCTGGGTCAGCTGCGCCGCGGTGTGCAGCGAGTCGACCATGCGCTCGGAGATGATCCTGCGCAGGCGGCTGACCTTCTCCGTGGTGCCGCGCAGCGGCGACGGGGTGGTCGTGGGCGCCGCGGCACCCGACGCGGCGGGCGCCGCGGCCGGGGCGGCGGCCGCAGGAGCGGCGGCCGGGGCCGGGGCCTCCTTGGCCTTGGCGGCCTCGAGCACATCCTGCTTGCGGATGCGACCGCCGACGCCGGTGCCGGTGACGGTGGAGAGGTCGACGTCGTGCTGGTTGGCCAGCTTGCGCACCAGCGGGGTGACGTAGCCGGCGGCGTCGTTGCTCGACGAGGAGCCGGACTCGCCGGTGGAGGGCGACTGCGCGCTGGGCGCCGGGGCCTTCTCGGCGGCCGGGGTGGTGGCCTCGGCGGGCTCGGGCGAGGCGGCGGGGGCGGCCGCGGCGGGGGAGTCGGACTTCTCCTTCTCCGGGGTCTCGTCGCCGGCGGGCAGGGAGCCCTTCTCCTCGACGATCCGCTCCTCCTGCTCGGCCTTCTTCTCGGCCTCGGCGTCGTCCTTGGGCTGGGCCTCGGGCGCGGCGGAGTCGGTGGGCTCCTCGACCGAGGCACCCTTGTCGCCGATGACGGCCAGCTCGGCGCCGACCTCGACGGTCTCGTCCTCGTCGACCTTGATCGCCAGCAGCGTGCCGGCGACCGGGGAGGGGATCTCGGTGTCGACCTTGTCGGTGGAGACCTCGAGGAGAGGCTCGTCGACGGCGACCTCGTCACCGACCGACTTCAGCCAGCGGGTCACGGTGCCCTCGGTGACCGACTCGCCCAGCGCGGGCAGGGTCACCGAGGTGCCCGAGCCGCCGCCGGAGCCGCCGGCAGGGCCGGACTTCTCCGACTCGGGGGTCTCGTCGCCGGCGGGCAGCGAGCCCTTCTCCTCGACGATTTGCTGCTCCTGCTCGGCCTTCTTCTCGGCCTCGCCCTCGTCGGCCGGCTGGGCCTCGGGGGTCGCGGACTCGGTGGCCTCGGAGGCCTCGGGAGCGTTGGCGCCGCCGCCACCGTCACCGCCGGCCTCGCTCTCGTCGCCGATGAGGGCCAGGACGGCGCCCACCTCGACGGTGTCGTCCTCCTCGGCCTTGATCTCGAGGAGGGTGCCGGCGACCGGGGAGGGGATCTCGGTGTCGACCTTGTCGGTGGAGACCTCCAGCAGCGGCTCGTCGACCGCGACGGTGTCGCCCACGGCCTTCAGCCAGCGGGTGACGGTGCCCTCGGTGACGGACTCACCCAGGGCGGGGAGGTTGACTTCGGTGGCCAATGTGAGTTCCTTCGCTCGCGTTCTTCGTGTGGTGTGGGGCTGTGCGTCTGTGGTGGGGCGGGTGGAGCGGGGCTGGAGCAGGGGTGGCGCGCGCCGGCGGGCGCGGGGCCGCCGGGGCCAGCCTAGGAATGCGCGTGCAGCGGCTTCCCGGCGAGCGCCATGTGGGCCTCGCCGAGGGCCTCGTTCTGGGTGGGGTGGGCGTGGAGCAGCGGGGCGACGTCCTCGGCGTGTCCCTCCCAGTTGTAGATCAGCTGCGCCTCGCCGATGAGCTCCCCGACGCGGTCGCCCACCAGGTGGACACCGACGACGGGGCCGTCGACGCGGCGGACCAGCTTGACGAAGCCCTGGGTCTGCAGGATCTGGCTCTTGCCGTTGCCGCCCAGGTCGTAGGTCAGGCTCTGCACCGCGTCGGCGCCGTACGCCGCGACCGCGGCCTTCTCGTCGAGCCCGACCGAGGCGACCTCGGGGTGGGAGTAGGTCACCCGCGGGATGCCCGTCTCGTCGATCGGGGCGGGCTCGAGCCCGGCGATCTCCTCGGCGACGAAGATGCCCTGCGCGAAGCCGCGGTGGGCCAGCTGGAGGCCGGGCACGATGTCGCCCACGGCCCAGACGCCGGGCACCGAGGTGCGGCAGCGCTCGTCGGTGGTGACGAAGCCGCGCTCCATGGCGACCCCCTGCTCGTCGTAGCCCAGGCCCTCGGTGACGGGGCCGCGGCCCACGGCCACCAGGAGCAGCTCGGCCTCGACGACCTCCTGCTCGCCCTTGGCGGTGTCGACGGTGACCGCGACACCCTTCTCGGTGCGGGAGACCGACGCGAAGCGGGTGGAGGTGCGCACGGTGATGCCGCGCTTGCGGAAGGCGCGCTCGAGCACCTTGGAGCAGGCCTCGTCCTCGGCCGCGACCAGGCGCGGGAGGGCCTCGACCACGGTGACCTCGGCGCCGAAGCTGCGCCAGACCGACGCGAACTCCGAGCCGATCACGCCGCCGCCGAGCACCACCACGGAGGCGGGCACGCGCTCGAGGCGCAGGGCGTGCTCGGAGGTGAGCACCCGCTCGCCGTCGACCTCGAGCCCGGGCAGGCTGCGCGGGGTCGAGCCGGAGGCGAGGACGACGTGGCGGGCGGTGTGGGCCGTGCCGTCGACCGTGACCTCGTGGGGCCCGGTGAGGCGGCCCTCGCCCTCGATGACGGTGACGCCGCGCGAGCCGACGAGGCCGGTGAGCCCCTTGAAGAGCCGCGCGACGACGCCGTCCTTGTAGGAGTTGACGCCGGCCATGTCGATGCCCTCGAAGGAGGCGAGCACGCCGAAGCGCTCCGACTCGCGGGCGGTGTCGGCGACCTCGGCCGCGTGCAGGAGGGCCTTGGTGGGGATGCAGCCGACGTGGAGGCAGGTGCCGCCCAGTCGGTCCTTCTCGACCAGGGCGACGTGCAGGCCGAGCTGCGCGGCGCGCAGGGCACAGGCGTAGCCCCCCGAGCCCGCACCGAGGATGAGAACGTCGAAGTCGGTGTCGTGAGCGGGGCCGGCCACCGTGGTCCTTCCGTGCGCCGTGAGCAGGGGTGCGCCTCGTGAGCGCGGACCCATCTTTGCACTTCTTCAGGGTGTGTCCACACCGGCCTTCGGCGGGGCGGGCAGACTAGGGGCATGGCGTTCCTCGACCGATTCCGACGAAGCAGCGCGACGAAGATGCGCAAGCCGGCCCGTGACGGCTTCCGCACGGGCTCGACGCGCGTGCGCGCCTCGGACTCCGTCGACCAGGAGCACCTGCAGTCCTGGGTCGGCGAGCGCCACGGCGTGGAGGGCTTCGTCGAGCCCCGCACGGCGGTCTCCGACGTCACCCTGCTGCTCGTGGCGCACGACGGGGAGTGGACGCGGCGGCGGGTGCCGTCGGTGGAGTGGGCGCACGCGTTCTGCAACCGCCACCAGGTGCCGTCCTACGACGCGGCCGTGGTCGGCGTGCCGCAGCGCATGCGCGACTACAACTCCCGGATGAAGGCGCAGCGCAAGCAGCAGGGCCTCTAAACCGCCGCGGCGGGGCGGGCCCCGTCGGGCCCGCCCTTCGCCGTCGCGCCGGGACTACTCCGCGACGGCGAAGGCCCGGGCGTAGTCGACGAGCGTGGCGACGGCGAAGCCGGTGCCGCCGGCGGTCACGTGCCCCGAGGCGCCGGAGCCGAAGGACGGTCCGGCGATGTCGAGGTGGGCCCACGGGAGCCCGGCGGTGAACTCGCGCAGGAAGGCCGCGGCGAAGAGGCCGCCGCCCCAGCGCACCCAGTCGTGCTGGGCCAGGTCGGCGACCTTGCTCGAGCGGATCCGCTCGCCCATCTGCTCGGGGATCGGCATCGGCCAGTGCGCCTCGCCGGCGACCTCGGAGGCGGCGAGCACGTCGTCGACCACCGAGCGGGTGCCCATCACGCCGGCCACCTTGTCGCCGAGGGCGACGACCATGTGACCGGTCAGCGTGGCGACGTCGAGCACGACGTCGGGCTCGGTCTCGGTGGCCCGCACGAGGGCGTCGGCCAGCACGAGGCGGCCCTCGGCGTCGGTGTTGGAGATCTCCACCGTGGTGCCGCCGTAGATGCGCAGCACGTCGCCGGGGCGGGTGGCGCTGCCGGAGACCATGTTCTCGGCCATGGGCACGAAGGTGCTGACCTTGACCGGCAGACCGAGCCGGGCGATCGCGAGCGTGGCCTGCACGACCGCGGCGGCGCCGGCCATGTCGGACTTCATCTCGCTCATCGAGGCGGCCGGCTTGATGGTCAGACCGCCGGAGTCGAAGGTGATGCCCTTGCCGACCAGGGCGAGGTGGCGGGTGGCGCCCTTGGGGGCGTAGGTGAGCTCGACCAGGCGCGGCGGTGCGCTCGACCCGGCGCCGACGCCGAGGATGCCGCCGCAGCCCAGGTCGGCGAGCGCGGCCTCGTCGTGCACGGTGGCGGTGACCTTGTGGCCGCGGGCGACCTGCTTGGCGTTGTCCTTGACCGCGGCCACGACGGCGTCGGCGAAGGCCGGCGGGGTCAGGTCGCCGGGCGGGGTGTTGACCCAGTCGCGGGTGGTGGCGACGGCCGCGGCGACGACCTGGGCCTCCTCGAAGGCGGTGGTGGCCTCGGCGCGGCGCGCGACCGGCGACAGCACGGCGACCTCGGCGACCGTGGTGGTCGTGGCGGTGTCGCGCTGGTAGGCGGTGAAGCGGTAGCCGCCCAGCGCCCACCCCTCGGTGACCGAGCGGACCAGCGCGGCGGAGTCGGCGGGCAGCGCGAGCGCGACGCTCGCGGCGTTGGTGACGGCACGGGCCGCGGCGCCGGCGCCGCGGCGCACGGTCTCCGGCGTGGCCTCGGCGCCGAGCCCGACGAGCACGAGGGTGGGGGAGGCGATGACGCCCCCGGTGGGCACGCGGGTCGTCTCGCCGACCTTGCCCGTCAGCGCCAGCATCGCCAGCAGCGGGCGCAGCTTGCGGCCGTAGGCCTCGCCCACCGCCTCCGCGCCCGGGGCCAGCACGACCCCGTCGCCGCTGCTCACGACCCCCACCACCACGGCGTCGGCCTTGGTCTTGGCGGGGTTGGCGTTGCGCAAGGAGTACGTCGTCACCGGGGCAGGTTAACCGTCGGCGCCTCACGCTAGGTTGAGGCCATGGCCGAGGACCGTGCACCCGACCCCTCCCGCGACCCCTCCCGCGACCCAGCCGGCGGCGTCACGCCGCCCGACGCGCAGGGGCTGATCCGCTCGCCGCTGCACGAGCGCCACGTCGCGCTGGGCGCCAAGCTGGCGGAGTTCGGCGGCTGGTCGATGCCGTTGGAGTACCCCTCGGGCGTGGTCAAGGAGCACACGGCCGTGCGCGAGGCGGTCGGCCTCTTCGACGTCAGCCACCTCGGCAAGGCCAGCGTGACCGGTCCCGGCGCGGCCGACTTCGTCGACGCGACGCTCTCCAACGACCTGCGCCGCATCGGCCCGGGCCAGGCGCAGTACACGCTGTGCTGCGACGAGGAGACCGGCGGCATCGTCGACGACCTCATCGCCTACCTCCACGACGAGGAGCACGTGCTGCTCGTGCCCAACGCCGCCAACACCGCCGAGGTCGTGCGCCGGCTCACCGCGGCCGCGCCGGCGGGCGTGAGCGTGACCGACGAGCACCGCGACCACGTCGTGCTCGCGGTGCAGGGCCCGCGCAGCGACGACCTGCTCGCGGCCGTCGGGCTGCCGGTGGGCCACGACTACATGAGCTTCGCCGTCGCGCCGTACGCCGCGCAGGGCCTGACCCACGACGTGGTCGTGTGCCGCACCGGCTACACCGGAGAGCGCGGCTACGAGCTGGTCGCCCCCGTCGCCGCGGCGCTGGGCCTGTGGGACGCGCTGGTCGCCGCGGGGGAGCCGCTGGGCCTGCTCGCCTGCGGCCTGGGCGCGCGCGACACCCTGCGCACCGAGATGGGCTACCCGCTGCACGGGCAGGACATCTCCCTCGACGTCACCCCCAACCAGGCCCGGCTCGGCTGGGCCGTGGGGTGGGGCAAGGACGCCTTCTGGGGCAAGGAGGTGCTCACCGCCGAGCGTGCCGCCGGGCCCCGCCGCCGCCTCCAGGGGCTGGTGGCCACCGGCCGCGGCATCCCGCGCCCCCACATGACGGTCTCGCTGACCCCCGACGTGCTGCTGGGGGAGATCACCTCCGGCACCTTCTCCCCGACCCTGCGCAAGGGCATCGGCCTCGCGCTGCTGCCCAGCTTCGTGGCCGACGACGCCGAGGTCGGCGTCGACGTGCGCGGGCGGCGCGAGGTCTTCCAGGTCGTCCGCCCGCCCTTCGTCGCCCCCTCCGTCAGGACGTGATCCGCGTGAACCTGCCCGACCAGCCCCCGACCTTCCGCCAGCCCACCCCCGCCGAGCTGCCCTGGTGGTGGCGCCTCGAGGACGCCTCCGGCCAGGAGGTGAGCGTGGGCGCCGACCTCTCCGGCGAGCGCTTCGCCAACCAGGCCGACGCCGAGTCGTGGGTGGGGGAGTGCTTCGGCGACCTCGCCGCCGAGGGCGTCGACGCCGTCATGCTCTTCGAGGGCGAGCGCCGCGTCTACGGCCCCATGTCGCTGCACCCGTGAGCGGGGCGCCGGTGCCCGGCGCGGTGGTCGGGCGTCGCTTCAGCCAGGTCGACGTGTTCAGCGCCGAGCCGCTGCGCGGCAACCCCGTGGCGGTGGTGCACGACGCCGAGGGTCTCGACGAGGCCGACATGGCCGCCTTCGCCCGGTGGACCAACCTGTCGGAGACGACCTTCCTGCTGCCGCCGACGACACCGGGCGCCGACTACCGCCTGCGCATCTTCACCCCCGGTCGCGAGCTCCCCTTCGCCGGGCACCCCACCCTGGGCTCGGCCCACGCCTGGCTCGAGGCCGGTGGCGAGCCGGCCGCCGACGGGGTCGTGGTGCAGGAGTGCGGCGCCGGGCTGGTGCGGCTGCGCCGCGGCGAGCGGCTCGCCTTCGCCGCGCCGCCGCTGGTGCGCTCCGGCCCGGTCGACGAGGCCGACCTCGCCCACGTGCGCCGCGTGCTCGGCGCCGGGCCCGGAGGCGGGCCCCGAGGTGGCTCGGGGGTCGAGGTGCTCGACGCGGCCTGGGTCGACAACGGCCCCGGCTGGCTCGGCGTGTTGCTCGCCGACGCCGCCGCGGTGCTGTCGCTGGAGCCCGACCTCGCGGCCTTCGGCGACCTCAAGCTCGGCGTCGTCGGCGTCCACCCCGCCGGCACCAGCGACGCCGATGTCGAGGTGCGGGCCTTCGTGCCCAGCCTCGGGGTCGGCGAGGACCCGGTCACCGGCAGCCTCAACGCCGGCCTGGCCCAGTGGCTCGCGGGCGACCGGCTGCCCTCGGCGTACGTCGCCTCGCAGGGCACGGTGCTCGGGCGGCGCGGGCGCGTGCACGTCAGCACCGAGGCCGGCCCCGACGGCGAGCCCGTCGTGTGGGTCGGCGGCGACACCGCCACGACGGTGGCCGGGCAGGTCCGGCTGCCGGCCGGGCCGCGCCGGTAGGGTCGCGCTCGTGCAGGCCTACCTCGACCTCGTCCGGCGGATCCTCGACGAGGGCGTGGCCAAGGGCGACCGCACCGGCACCGGCACGCGCTCGGTCTTCGGCCACCAGATGCGCTTCGACCTCTCCGCCGGCTTCCCGCTGGTGACGACCAAGCGCATCCACACCCGCTCGGTCTTCGCCGAGCTGCTGTGGTTCCTGCGCGGCGACACCAACGTCACCTGGCTCCAGGAGCGCGGCGTGAGCATCTGGGACGAGTGGGCCGACGAGCACGGCGACCTCGGGCCGGTCTACGGCGCGCAGTGGCGCTCCTGGCCCACCCCCGACGGCCGCCACGTCGACCAGCTCGCCGAGGTCGTCGAGCAGATCCGTCGCGACCCCGACTCGCGCCGCCACCTCGTCTCGGCGTGGAACGTCGCCGACATCCCGTCGATGGCGCTGGCGCCCTGCCACGCGCTCTTCCAGTTCTACGTCGCCCCCGCGGTCGACGGCGGGCCCGCGCGGCTGTCCTGCCAGCTCTACCAGCGCTCCGCGGACGTCTTCCTCGGCGTGCCCTTCAACATCGCCTCCTACGCGCTGCTGACCCACATGGTCGCCCAGGTCACGGGCCTGGCCGTCGGCGACTTCGTGCACACCCTCGGCGACGCCCACCTCTACTCCAACCACCTCGACCAGGCCCGTCTCCAGCTGACCCGCGAGCCGCGACCGCTGCCGACGCTGTGGCTCGACCCCAGCGTCACCGATCTCGGCTCCTTCGAGCTCGAGCACGTCGCCGTCGAGGGCTACGACCCCCACCCGGGCATCAAGGCGCCCATCGCCGTATGACCCCCGGCGGGCGGCGTGTGCTGCTGGTCGCCGCGGTGGCGCGCAACGGCGTCATCGGCGCCGACGGGGCGATCCCGTGGCACCTGCCCGCCGACTTCGCGCACTTCAAGGCCCTGACCCTCGGCCACACGCTGCTCATGGGGCGCGCGACCTACGACTCGATCGGTCGTCCGCTGCCCGGGCGCACCACCGTCGTGCTGACCCGCGACCCCGCCTGGTCGGCCCCGGGGGTGCTCGTCGCCCACGACCTCGACGCCGCGCTCGCCCTCGCCGACGACCAGCCCGAGGGCGCCGAGGTGAGGGTTGTCGGCGGCGCCGCGGTCTACGCCGCCGTGCTGGCCGCCGTCGGCGCCGATGGCGCGGGCCTGGCCGACGAGCAGGTCATCAGCGAGGTGCACCTCGAGCCCGCGGGCGACACCACCTATCCCGCGATCGACCCCGCGCTCTGGCACGAGGCCTCCCGCGAGCCGCACGACGGCTTCGACGTCGTGCGCTGGGTACGCCGCTGACGCTCGGCCCGGCCGCCGCGGGGCGGGCCACGGGGCCGGCGGGGCGTCGTACGCGCGGGGACGTCATGCGGAGGGTGGGTGCGCATCCACGTCTCGTATGACGTCCGGGGTGGGGCGGGTGGCTGGTCCGGCGGTTGGGGTGGGACGTCATGCGGAGGGTGGATGCGCATCCACGTCTCGTATGACGCCCGGGACGAGGGCGGCTGGCTGGTCCGGCGGGTGGGGTGGGACGTCATGCGGAGGGTGGATGCGCATCCACGTCTCGTATGACGCCCGGGGCGGGTGGCCGCTCCGGGCGGTGGGGTGGGACGTCATGCGGAGGGTGGATGCGCATCCACGTCTCGCATGACGCCCGAGGCGGGGGGCGGCCAGCCGAGCCTCAGAGGCGGCTCAGCGGCAGCCGCACGGTGAAGGTGCTGCCCTCGCCGAGCTCGGACTCCAGGCGGATCGAGCCGCCGTGGCGCTGGACGATGCGCCGCACGATGCTCAGCCCCAGGCCGGTGCCGGGGCGGGCGAGCGCCTCGGGGTTGGTGGAGCGGAAGAACTCGGTGAACAGCTCCTCCTGGTCGGGCTTGCTGATGCCCAGGCCGGTGTCGCGGCACACGAAGCGCACGAACCGCTCGCTGCGCTCGACCGAGACGCTGACCTCGCCGCCGGCGGGGGTGTACTTGACGGCGTTGCCGACGAGGTTGAGCGCCACCCGCTCGAGCTCGTCGTGGTCGCCGCTGATGAGCAGCGGCCCGCCGTGGGGCTGGAGCACGAGCCGCACGCCGTCCTCCTGGGCGTGGAGCCGGAAGGCGGCCACGGCGTCGACGGCGAGCTGGTGGAGGTCGACGATCGCGGCCTCGGAGGTGGCCTCGCGGTCGGTGAGGCGCTTGAGGGTCAGCAGGTCGTCGATGAGGGAGAGCACGCGGTCGAGGTTGCGGCGCACCACCTGGAAGCTGGCCGCGGGCGCAGCGGCCGGGTCGTCCTCGATCAGCTCCAGGTGACCCTGGATGGAGGTCAGCGGGGTGCGCAGCTCGTGGGAGACGGTGGAGATCAAGTCGTTCTTGTAGACGTCGAGGGCCTCGAGCTGCTCGACGAGCACGTGCTCGCGCTCGAGCAGCCGGGCGTTGAGCACCGCCTGGCCGAGGTGGCGGGCGACCTGGCTGGCCGCGCGCACCTCGTGGGTCGTCCAGCCCGCGGCGGCGGTCTCCGCGCCGCTGCCCGCCCCGTCGGCGGGACCCTGACCGGGCCCGTCGCCGGGCACGCTGCCGCCCCCGGCCCCGGCCTCGCCCCCGGCCTCGCCCCCGGCCCCGCCCCCTGCGCTGGCCCCCGCCCCGCCGCCGCTGCCAGGTCCGTCGCGCCGTGCGAGCACGACGTAGCCGAAGCAGTCGGTGCCGGCGCCCATCGGCGCCATCAGCATGCTGCTCAGGTCGTTGCCGTGCAGGTGGGCCAGCACGGCGGCGCGCTCGGCCTCGTCGCCGATGTCGGAGCGCGGGCTCAGCGGCTGGCTGACCCAGCCGGCGGCCCAGCCGGCGGCCCCGCCGGCGACCGGGCGGCGGGTCGCGGCGTCGAGGTGGAGGGTGTGGGTGGTCAGCGAGGTGCCGTCGGCGCTCACCGAGGTGAGCGACACCGTGCCGGCGGCCCAGTGGTCGCAGGCCTCGCGGGCCGCCCAGGCCACGACCGGGGCGGGGGTCTCCGCGTGGCCGGTGGGGAAGCGCGCCCCGTGGTCGGCGCCCGGCAGCGCGCTGGCGCCGACGACCCTCACCCGCACCCAGTCCGAGCGCAGCGCGGCGGCGATCGAGGCGGTCGCGCGGTCCACCACCTGGGCGGCGTCGAGGCTGGCCGCGGCCTCGCTGTTGATCGCGTCGACCGCCGCGCCCAGGCGCACCTGCTCGGCGAGGTCGACGGCGCGCCGGGCGTTGCCGAGGGCGATGCCGGCCAGGTCGGCGTACATCTCCAGCTGCTCGCGCCGCGCCGCGTCGGGGCGGCGGCCGTCGAGGGGCAGGTCGACCGAGAGCAGTCCGAGCAGCTCGCCCTCGGGGGAGCGCAGCGGTGCGCGCAGCGTGTCCTCGGGCCGCCACCGGTCGGGGTCGTCGGGGGCCGGCTCGTCACGGGGGGCCGCCGTGTCGGAGACGGGGATCCAGCCGTCGGTCGGCAGGTCGGCCAGCCGCTCGGCGGGGATGAAGAGCAGCGAGCCCCACTCGTCGGCGAGCGCCAGCTCCTCCTCCATGAGCGCAAGCGGCACCCGGGTGCCGACGAGCTGCTCACGCGCCTCGGCGCTGCCCGCGACGCTGACGATCTCCAGGGTGGCGTCCTCGCGCAGGTAGCTGATCGCCGCCACCGCGAAGCCGACCGTGGCCGCCGCGCCCTCGGCCACGGCGTCGAGCACCGAGGCGACGTCGCCGCCCAGGTTGAGCCGTCGCATGATCTGGTAGACCGGGCGCAGGTCGCCGGTGACCGTGCGCGCCGTCTCGTCTGTGGCCTCCACCGTCGCCTCCCGCGTGGTCGGAGGCGTCATCCTCGCAGGTCCGCGACCCTCCGGCGGGGTTGCGCCGCGCCGGGCTGCTGGCAGCATGGCGGCATGGATCTGCGCGTGTTCACCGAGCCCCAGCAGGGCGCCACCTACGACGACCTGCTCGCGGTGGCCCGCGAGGCCGAGACCCTCGGCTTCGACGCCTTCTTCCGCTCCGACCACTACCTCGCGATGAGCGGCGACGGCCTGCCCGGGCCGACCGACGCCTGGACCACCCTGGCCGGGCTGGCCCGCGAGACCAGCACGATCCGCCTCGGCACGCTGATGACCAGCGCGACCTTCCGCCACCCCGGGCCGTTGGCGGTGCAGGTGGCCCAGGTCGACCAGATGAGCGGTGGGCGCGTCGAGCTCGGGATCGGCGCCGGGTGGTTCGCCGCCGAGCACGAGAGGTACGCCATCCCGTTCCCGTCGGTGGGGGAGCGCTTCGACCGCTTCGAGGAGCAGCTGGAGATCGTCACCGGGCTGTGGGCGACCCGGGGCGGCTTCACCTTCGAGGGCCGCCACCACGTCGTGCGCGACTCCCCGGGCCTGCCCAAGCCGGTGCAGACCCCGCCCCCGGTGATCATCGGCGGCCTCGGCAAGCGGCGTACGCCGGAGCTCGCGGCGCGCTTCGCCGACGAGTTCAACCTGCCCTTCGTCGACACCGCCACGACCCGCGAGCAGAGCGCCCGCGTCGCCCGGGCCTGCGAGGCCGTCGACCGCGACCCCGCCTCGATGACGTGGTCGAACGCCCTCGTGCTGTGCGTCGGCGCCGACGAGGCGGAGGTGGCCCGCCGGGCAGGGGCGATCGGGCGCGACGTCGACGACCTGCGCGCCCACGGCCTGGCCGGCACCCCGGCGGAGGTCCTCGACCGGATCGGGGCCTACGCCGCGGAGGGCTGCCAGCGGCTCTACCTCCAGGTGCTCGACCTGCACGACCTCGACCACCTGCGCCTCGTGGCCGCCGAGGTGGCGCCGCACCTGCCCGCCGGCCGTGCGGCGTGACCGGTCCCGCGACGCGGCGACCGGGCGGGATAGCCTGCCGCCATGACTGCTGAGGCGACTCCCGGGGCCCCGACGGCACCCTTCGGCACCGTGCTGACCGCGATGGCCACCGCCTTCGCCCCCGACGGGTCGCTCGACCTCGAGAGCACCCAGCGCATCGCCCGCCACCTCGTCGCCCACGGCCACGACGGCCTCGTCGTCTCGGGCACCACCGGCGAGTCGCCGACCACCACCCCGGCCGAGGACGGCGAGGTCCTCGCCGCCGTGCGCGACGCCGTCGGCCCCGACATCGTCCTGGTGGCCGGTGTCGGCACCAACGACACCCGCACCTCCATCGGCCTGGCCAAGCAGGCGGCGCGGGCCGGCGCCGACGGGCTGCTGCTGGTGACGCCCTACTACAACAAGCCCGGCCAGGCCGGGGTGCTGCACCACTTCCGCCAGGTCGTCGGGGCCAGCGACGTGCCGGTGATGCTCTACGACGTGCCGGGCCGCACCGGCACCCAGCTCAGCCTGGAGTCCTACGCCGAGGTCGCCCGCTGGGAGCAGGTGCTCGCGGTCAAGGACGCGGTGGGCGACCTGGCCCGCGGCGTGCGGATCAGCCAGCTCGGCCTGGCGCTCTACTCCGGCGACGACATCGCCAACCTCGGCTGGCTGGCCCACGGCGCGGTCGGCTTCGTCTCGGTCGTGGGCCACGTCGCCGGCGACCAGCTGCGCGCCATGCACGACGCGCACCGCGCGGGCCGTGTCGGTGAGGCCCTCGAGATCTACACCCGGATGCTCCCGGCGATCGAGGCCGTCATGGGGGTGGCCAACTACGGCGCCACCACGGCCAAGGCCAGCCTCGAGCTGCTCGGCGTGCTCGACAACCGCCGGGTCCGCTCGCCGCTGCTGGAGCTCGACGACACCGAGGTCGCCGCGCTGCGCGCCGGCCTCGAGGCCGCCGGCCTGCTGCCCGCCTGAGGCCCGCCCGGCGCGGGATGCCCGCCGTGCCACCACCGCCGGTCTACGGGGGTCCGCCCACCCCGGTGGGGGAGTGGTGACGGCTGGGGCGCGACACGCTTCCTGTGGTCCCTGTGACTGGAGTGGCGTTCCTCTAGGTTAACCAGCATGGCGACCCGTACGTCTTCCCCGCCGGGGTCGCGGAGCACGAGCACGTCCACGTCGACGTCCCCCACGACGTCCCGCAACGGCTCGAGCGCCCGACCACGGAGTACCCCGACCACCTCGACCGCGCGCAGCAAGGCCACCGGCAAGCGGCCTGCGCCCAAGAAGAAGACCGCAGCCCGTCCGGCGAGCCGGACGGGTGGTCGCTCGACGACCAAGCGGCCCGCGACCAAGCGCCCCGCCGCGCGTCCGGCGCCGCGCGCCGTGCGCACCGGTCGCGGCCCGGTGGCGCGCCTCTTCGACGCGGTCCTGCGCGGCGTGGTCGCCACCTGGCTCGCCGTGGCCCACGGCGTGGGCGCCCTGGCCCGCGGCATCGGGCACGGCGCCCGCGAGCTCGACCCCGAGCACCGTCGCGACGGTGCGGGCCTCTTCGTCCTCGCCCTCGCGGTCGTCGCCGCCGCCGCCGTGTGGTTCCAGCTCGGTGGCAGCGCCATGGAGATCACCCGCACCGCGGTCACCGGCTCCGTCGGCAAGGTCGGCTGGCTGGTGCCGCTGGCCCTGGTGGTCGTCGGCTGGCGCACCATGCGCGACCCGGTCGGCAACGGCCCGGCCGGTCGTCAGGTCATCGGCTGGAGCTCGCTGGCCCTCGGTGTGCTCGGCATCGTGCACATCGCCGGTGGCAGCCCGCAGCCCGTGCGCGGCGACGCCGGCCCGCTGCAGGAGGGCGGCGGCGCGATCGGCTACGTCGTCTCCTCGCTGCTGCTCGACCTGCTCCGCGAGGAGTACGTCGTCGTGCCGCTGCTCGTGCTGCTCGCCGTCTTCGGCCTGCTGGTCGTCACCGCCACCCCGCTCTACCAGGTGCCGGTCAAGCTCGCCGACCTGCGCGACCGCGCCCTGGGCCGCGACCTCTACGAGGACGACGACACCCGGGCCACCCGCTCGCGCCGCGGGCGCCACGACGCCGAGGACGAGATCGACCCCGAGATGGGCGACCCGGCCTACGACAGCCCGGTGCTCAGCGACCGCGAGCTGAAGAAGCGGCGCCGCAAGGACCCCATCGAGGTCGCCATGGAGCAGGAGGTCGCCACCGACGCCGGTGTCGACCTCTTCGCCCCCGAGCCGCGCACCCCGGCGGCGAAGCCGTCGGCGCGGCGCCCGGTCGCCCCCGACCTCCCCGACCTCTCCGATCTCGGCGACCTCGGCGAGGACGACGAGCCGGAGGCCAAGGAGGAGCTGGTCCCGCCGCCGCACACGCCGCTGCCGGCGCGCGTGGAGCAGCTCGCGCTCTCCGGCGACGTCACCTACCACCTGCCCGCCGGCGAGGTGCTCAAGCCCGGCTCGGTGCACAAGGCCCGCTCCAAGGCCAGCGACGCGGTCGTCGACCGCCTCATGCAGGTCATGGACGAGTTCAACATCGACGCCCAGGTCACCGGCTACACCCGCGGCCCGACCGTCACCCGCTACGAGGTCGAGCTCGGCCCCGCGGTGAAGGTGGAGAAGGTCACCGCGCTGAGCAAGAACATCGCCTACGCCGTCGCCTCGGCCGACGTGCGGATCCTCAGCCCGATCCCCGGCAAGTCGGCGATCGGCATCGAGATCCCCAACGTCGACAAGGAGATCGTCTCCCTCGGCGACGTGCTGCGCTCCACGACGGCGCGCTCCGACCACCACCCGATGATCGCCGGGCTCGGCAAGGACGTGGAGGGCGGCTTCGTGGTCGCGAACCTCGCCAAGATGCCGCACCTGCTCGTCGCGGGCGCCACGGGCTCGGGCAAGTCGTCGTTCATCAACTCGATGATCACCTCGATCCTCATGCGCTCCACGCCCGACGAGGTGCGGATGATCATGGTCGACCCCAAGCGGGTCGAGCTCAACGCCTACGAGGGCGTGCCGCACCTGATCACCCCGATCATCACCAACCCCAAGAAGGCCGCCGAGGCGCTGGCCTGGGTCGTGCGCGAGATGGACATGCGCTACGACGACCTGGCCAACTTCGGCTTCCGCCACATCGACGACTTCAACAAGGCCGTCAGGGCGGGCAAGGTCGAGGTGCCGCTCGGGTCCGAGCGCCAGCTCTCGCCCTACCCCTACCTGCTGGTCATCGTCGACGAGCTGGCCGACCTGATGATGGTCGCCCCGCGCGACGTCGAGGACGCGGTCGTGCGCATCACCCAGCTGGCCCGCGCGGCCGGCATCCACCTGGTGCTCGCGACGCAGCGGCCCTCGGTCGACGTGGTCACCGGCCTGATCAAGGCCAACGTGCCCTCGCGCCTGGCCTTCGCCACCTCCTCGCTCGCCGACAGCCGGGTCATCCTCGACCAGCCGGGCGCCGAGAAGCTGGTCGGCCAGGGCGACGGCCTCTTCCTGCCCATGGGCTCCTCGAAGGCCGTGCGCGTGCAGGGGTCGTGGGTCACCGAGGCCGAGATCGCCCAGGTGGTCAAGCACTGCAAGGAGCAGCTCGAGCCGACCTACCGCGAGGACGTCACCGCCCCCGCGGCCAGCAAGCGCGAGCTCGACGACGACATCGGCGACGACATGGACCTGGTCATCCAGGCCATCGAGCTCGTCGTGTCCACGCAGTTCGGGTCGACCTCGATGCTGCAACGCAAGCTGCGTGTCGGCTTCGCCAAGGCGGGCCGCTTGATGGACATCATGGAGAGCCGTGGCGTCGTCGGACCCAGCGAGGGCTCCAAGGCCCGCGACGTGCTGGTCAAGCCCGACGAGATCGACGGCGTCATCGCGACCCTGCAGGGGGAGATGTGAACGACATCCGCACCGACCTGACCGAGCCCGCCGAGGGCGCCGCCGAGAGCCTGGCCGCCGACGGGCACGGCGCCGCGCCGCGCACGGTTGAGGTACGCCGCAACGGCGTGCTGGCCGGCGCCATCGGAGGCGTCGCCGCCCTCGTGGCCGCGGCCTACCTCGCCCGCGCCACCGCGACGGGCGCGGCGCTCGACTGGGTGCTCTGCGTCGTGATGGCCCTCGTGGCCGTCGGCCACGCCCTGGTCCTGCGCGACGCCCGCACCCCGCTCTTCGTCGCCGACGACCTCGGGGTGCGCCTGCGCACCGGCCGCACCTGGCGCGGCCTGCCCTGGACCCAGATCGAGGCCGTCGAGGTGCTCCCGCGCCGCCGCGTCGTGCGCGACGGGGCCATCGACGTCCTGGCCGGTGACGACGACCCGATCTCGGTGCCGCTGTCGGTCTCGACCCGCGTGGTCGGCGTCGAGCCCGGCGACACCGTCGTCGACGCCCTCGACGCCCTCGCGGGCGGTGCCGTCGAGGTGGTCGAGATCGAGGGCTACGAGTACCTCGACGACGAGGCCTGGGCCGCCGTCCACGACGGCGACCCGGCGACCGGGCCCACCGGTTACGCCGACGCCGCCGAGGCCGCCGAGGCCGCCGAGGCCGCCGAGGCCGCCGACGCCGCCGACGCCGCCGACGCCGCCGCGGGCACCGCAGCACCCGCCGAGGCCGACGCCGACGCCGAGCGTGCGGTGGCCCAGCGGGTCACCACCGAGCAGCCCCCGGCGGCCGGGACCGACGAGGTCCCCGCAGCCACCGCGCCGCCCGCCGGAGCCGACGACACGGCCGTGCGCCCCGCGGTGGGTGCGAGCGCTGCGGCGTACGCCTCCAGTGACGGTGACCGTCTCGCCCACGAGGAGGCCGAGGAGGACGCGGGTCGCTCCCACGACCCCCGTCCCGCGCTCGCCCAGGCCATCGGCGACCTGGCCTCGCGGCTGCCCTGGCGCCGTGAGCGGGCCACCGACGGCGACCCCGCCGACGGCGACTCCTCCCACGACGCCCCCGCCGGGACCGGCGCCGTGCGCGGCCCGGGCTCGCCCGTGGGCGCGCCCGTCATGGGGCGCCCCGAGGTCACCCCGAGCGCGACGCCGAGCCCGCTGCGCGAGCCCGTCGTGGCGGTGCGCAGCGAGATCCGCACCGACCTGGTGCACGGCGCCAACGCCCTCGACCTCGCCGACGACGAGTCCGACGACCACACCCGCCGCGGCCTCCCCGAGGCGCGCGAGCTGCGCCGCAGCGGCAGCGTGAGCCTGGTCGAGGACACCGTGGTGTGGGGCGACCGGGTCAGCCCGATCGCCACCGCCGGCGACGCCGTGGCACCGATCGTCATCGACGACCTCGGCGCCGAGCCGGCCGAGGACCCCGTGATCGGCCCCGAGCTGGCCGCGGCCCGGACCCGCCTGGGTCTCAGCGTCGACCAGCTGGCCGAGCGCACCCGCATCCGCCCGCACGTCATCGAGTCCATCGAGGTCGACGACTTCGCCCCCTGCGGCGGCGACTTCTACGCCCGCGGCCACCTGCGCACCCTCGCCCGCGTGCTCGGCGTCGACGTGGCGCCGCTGCTCGCCGACTACGACGCGAGGTACGCCGACGCCCCGATCAACCCGCGCCGCGTCTTCGAGGCCGAGCTCGGGGCGGGCGGGGCGATCCGCGGCACCCGCGGCGGCCCCAACTGGTCGATCATGATCGCCGCGGTCATGGCGCTCGTGCTCTGCTGGTCGGTCGCGCGGCTGGTCATGGACCAGCCGGTCGACCTGCGCGACCCGGCGCCGAACCTGCCGGCCGCCGTGCAGTCCTCGGCCGGCGCCCGCGTGCCGGTCACCCTCACCGCCGCCGGCGGCGGCGCCACGGTGTGGGTGCGCGACGGCGACAACGAGCTGGTCTTCAAGGGCACGCTGACCTTCGGCCAGGTCAAGGTCATCGACAAGGTCTCCCAGCCGGTGCGCGTGCAGTCCTCCGACGGCTCCGTCGAGGTCGCCGTCGACGGCCAGAACCGCGGCGCCCTCGGCGCCACGGGCAAGACCGCCCAGGACACCTTCACCGTCGAGGACTGACCGCACGAGCGCGACCCGCACACCGCCACCCGGCCCCGAGGAGCAGCTGCTCCTCGGGGCCGCGTGCGTCCGCGGCCGGGTCGGGCCGCGGCGGGAGCGGGACGCGTGGCGGCGTGGTGGCGAGGGACGTCATACGAGCGGTGGATGCGCATCTACGGTGCGTATGACGTCTGGTGCGGTGGCGTCGCTCGGGTGGCGGCGGGTGCGGGACGTCATGCGGGGGGTGGATGCGCATCCACGGTGCGTATGACGACGAGGCCCTCGTGGCCAACGCCGACATGGACAAGTGGGCCGCCGACCGGTTCTGCTACGATGGATGCGCATCCACGGTGCGTATGACGTCTGGTGCGGTGGCGTCGCTCGGGTGGCGGCGGGTGCGGGACGTCATGCGGGGGGTGGATGCGCATCCACGGTGCGTATGACGTCTGGTGCGGGGGCGTCGCTCGGGTGGCGGCGGGTGCGGGACGTCATGCGGGGGGTGGATGCGCATCCACGGTGCGTATGACGTCCGGTGCGGTGGCGTCGCCCAGGTGGCGGCGGGTGCGGGACGTCATGCGGGGGATGGATGCGCATCCACGGTGCGTATGACGTCTGGTGCGGTGGCGTCGCTCGGGTGGCGGCGGGTGCGGGACGTCATGCGGGGGGTGGATGCGCATCCACGGTGCGTATGACGCTGACGTCTGGTGCGGTGGCGTCGCTCGGGTGGCGGCGGGTGCGGGACGTCATGCGGGGGGTGGATGCGCATCCACGGTGCGTATGACGTCTGGTGCGGTGGCGTCGCTCGGGTGGCGGCGGGTGCGGGACGTCATGCGGGGGGGGTGGATGCGCATCCACGGTGCGTATGACGTCCCGTGCGGGCGCTCAGAAGGGGTGTGGCGGCTGTCGTGGTGCGTCCGAGGTCAGGTCGGGTGGCGGCCGGGTGCGGGACGTCATACGAGAGGTGGATGCGCATCCACGGTGCGCATGACGTCCGCGGCGGGCGCGTCGTCGGACCCCACCGCGTCAGGCGCGGCGGTAGCGGCGCTCGGGGCGCCCGGAGCCGCCGTACTGCAGCCGCACGGCGAGGCGTCCCTGGGCGACGAAGTGCTCGAGGTAGCGCCGGGCGCTGACGCGGGAGATGCCGACCGCCTCCGCGCACTCCGCGGCCGAGCGCTCCACACCGTCGTCGAGGGCGGCGAGCACGGTGTCGGCGGTCTCGCGGCTCAGGCCCTTGGGCAGCACCTCGCGGCCGCGGTTGAGGGGGGCGAAGGCGGCGTCGATGTCGTCCTGGCCCGGCGTGGCCGAGCCGGCGAGGGCGGCGCGGGAGGCACGGAAGGCCTCGAGGCGCCAGTGCAGGTCGTCGGCCTCGAAGGGCTTGACCAGGTAGTGCGCCGCGCCGCCGGCGACCGCCGCGCGCACGGTGTCGGCCTCGCGGGCCGCGGTGACCATGACGACGCCGACGTCGTTGCCGGCACCCCGCAGTCGGCGCAGCACCTCGATGCCGCTGAGGTCGGGCAGGTGCACGTCGAGCAGCACCAGGTCGGGGGAGAGTCGCTCGATCTCGGCCAGCGCGGTCTCGCCGGTCGCGGCGACGCCCACGACCCGGAAGCCCTCGGCGCGCTCGACGAAGCGGGTGTGGATCGAGGCGACCATGAAGTCGTCGTCGACGACCAGCACGGTCAGGTCGGTCGGCTCGGTCACGGCGCTGGGGTCACGGTCCTGGGGTCGGTGGGATCGGCTCGGTGGGGGCGGGCAGGCGCGCTGTGAAGACGGCGCCCTCGGCATTGTGCACCGAGACCGACCCGCCGCGCCGCTCGCACACCACCTGCACCAGCGCCAGACCCACCCCGCGCCCGCTCGCGTCACCGGGCTTGGTGGTCACCCCGCGGCGGAAGACGGCCTCGCGCCGGTCCTCGGGCACCCCGGGTCCGGTGTCGGCGACCTGCACCACCACGGTGCCGTCGTCCTCGCGCACCAGGCGCACGTCGACCCGGCCCGCGCCGCCCGCGCCGCCGCCCGCGCCCCCGGCCACGACCGCGTCGACGGCGTTGTCGACCAGGTTGCCCAGCACGGTGCCGACGTCGGCCGACAGCTCGGGGTCGAGCCGGGGGAGCGAGGTGTCGTCGCGCAGCAGCAGCTCGACGCGCCGCTCCGCGGCCAGGGTGGTCTTGGCGATGAGCAGCGCGGAGACCGCCGGGTCGTCCACGCGGGCCAGCACGTGGTCGGTGATCTCGGCGCGACGCCGGTTGAGGGTGCCGAGGAAGCCCTGGAGCTCGTCGTACTCCTCGAGCTGGAGCAGCCCGGAGATGGTGTGCAGCTGGTTGCTGAACTCGTGGGTCTGCGCCCGCAGGGTCTCGGTGACGCTCTCGCGGGCGGTGAGCTCGCTCTGCATCGCCAGCAGCTCGGTGCGGTCGCGCAGGGTGGTGATGGTGCCGATGCGGCGCCCGCCGGCGGTGACCTGGTTGCGGTTGGTCACCAGCACCCGGCCCGCGACGACGAGCACGCCGTCGCGCAGGTCGTCGGGGGCCAGCAGCAGGTCGCGCACGGCGTCGCTGACCGGCAGGTCGGCCAGGGCGCGGCCCTGCGTGCCGGGCGGCAGGCCGAGCAGCTCGCGCGCGCTGTCGCTGACCACCGTGACGACGCCGTCGCCGTTGACCGCCACGACCCCCTCGCGGATCGAGGTCAGCAGCGCCTCGCGCTGGTCGGCGAGCGCGGAGATCTCCGCCGGCTCCAGGCCCCGCGTACGCCGCTTGATCAGGCGCGCCAGCAGCCAGGAGCCGGCCAGGCCGAGGGCCAGCCCGCTCAGCAGCACCACCAGCAGGTCGGCCGTGGTCTGGCGCAGCCGCTCGGTGATGGGCGGGTAGTCCTCGGTGACGACCACCAGCCCCACCACGCGCGGGGGCCGGCCCGCCCGGCCCGGCGTCGCGGCGCGGGCGCCGGCGTAGACCGGCACCTGCGCGGCGATGACCCGGTTGCCCCGGTCGACGATGTCGCCGGTCCAGGTGCGTCCCTGCGCGGCGTCGGGGCCCAGCTGCACCTGCTCGCCCTCGCGGGTCGGGTCGGTGGCGACGAAGGCCGTGCCGTCGGGGGAGGTGAGGTAGACGGTGCTGGCGCCCACGTCGTTCTGCCGCTGCTGGGTGTAGAAGGCCAGCGAGCGCGCGTCGTCCGTGCCGAGCAGGCCCAGCTGCACCGCCGGGGTGTTGGCCAGGCTGTCCGCGGCGGCGCGCAGCCGGGCGCCCCGGGTGTCGCGGAAGTCGGCGTCGCTCTGGCGCACCGACACCACGCTGGTCACCAGCACGACGAGCAGCAGCACCACCAGCTGGAGGATCAGGAACTGCCCGGCCAGGCTGAGGTGGCGGCGCGACGAGGGCTCGCGCTCGGTCGCCGCCCCGGGCGACGGCGTGGGCGAGGGACCGGACGACGGCGGCGTCGAGCCGGTCCGGGCGCGCTCACCGCGACGTGACCACAAGTTCCACAACCTCCTTTGGTTGCCTAATCGTGACGGCCGACACAGCCTGCGTGACGATCGACACGTCCCACCCCGTCGACTCCCCAGGAGAGACATGTTCCCCGCAGCACCCCGGGCCCCGCGAGGGGGCCCACGCCGCGACCGCCGGCCCGGTCGGCCCGGTCCGCGACGCGCCCGCGTCGTGGCGGCCGCGCTCGCGACCGCCCTGGCCCTCACCGCCTCCTCCTGCGGCGTGACCCGCGGCGACGACAGCGCCGACCTCGACATGTGGATCCCCAACAGCCCCGGCGGCGGCTACGACCAGACCGGCCGCGCGGCGGTGGGGGTCATGGAGCAGGACGACATCACCGGCGGCAGCTTCCAGGTCACCAACATCCTCGGCGCGGGCGGCGCGGCCGCGATGAGCCAGCTGATGGGCCAGGAGGGCAACGAGCACCTGCTGATGACCATCGGGCTGGGGGTCGTGGGCTCGACGTACTCCTTCGCCTCCGACGCCCGGCCGCAGGACGCGACCCCGATCGCGCAGCTGATCGAGGAGCAGGAGGGCGTGCTCGTGCCGGCGGAGTCTCCGTTCGAGACCATCGACGACCTGGTGGAGGCCTGGAAGGCCGACCCCGGCTCGATCGTCGTCGGCGGCGGCTCCTCGCCCGGCGGCCCCGACCACCTCTTCCCGATGCAGCTGGCCGAGACCGTGGGCATCGACCCGCAGGAGGTCCGCTACGTCACCTACGACGGCGGCGGCCCGCTGACCAGCGCCCTGCTGGGCAACAAGATCCAGGTCGGCTTCTCCGGCCTCAGCGAGTTCGAGGGCCAGATCGCCGCCGGCGACCTGCGCGTGCTCGCGGTCTCCGGCGAGGAGCGCCTGACCGGCGAGGCCGTCAAGGACGCCCCGACGCTGACCGAGTCGGGCATCGACCTGGTCTTCATCAACTGGCGCGGCGTCCTGGCCCCGCCCGGCATCTCCGAGGAGCGTCAGGACGAGCTGATCGCCTACCTCTCCGAGATGCACGACTCCCCGCAGTGGCAGCAGACGCTCGAGAAGAACGGCTGGATCGACGCCTTCCGCACCGGGGACGACTTCGAAGCCTTCCTGCTGGAGCAGGACGACCGCGTCTCGTCGACGCTCGAGGAGCTGGACCTGCTGTGAGCACTCCCACCACGACCTCGCCCGGCGCCCCGGGCACCCCCGGCGGGCACGCCCCGGCCGGTGACCACCGGCCCGAGGGCGGCGTCGACAAGGCGCAGTACCCGCTGGCCGCCCTGCTCGTCGTCGTCGGCGCCTACACCTTCTACGACGCCTCCACCCTCAGCGTCGGCTTCGGCGACCCGGTCGGCCCGCGGGTCTTCCCCTACGTCATCGGCGCCGTGCTGGTGCTGCTCGGCGTGCTGCTCGCGATCGCCACGGCCCGCGGCTCGAAGGCCGAGCCCGAGGGCGGCGAGGACGTCGACCTCGCCCAGCGCGCCGACTGGGCCACCGTGGCCAAGCTCGTGGGCGTCCTGGCCTTCACGATCGCCACGGTCGACCTGCTCGGCTGGGCCGTCACCGGGGCCGTCCTCTTCGCCGGCGCCGCCTGGGCGCTCGGCTCCCGCACGCTGATCCGCGACGTGATCGCCGGCCTCGTGCTGGCGATCGGCAGCTGGTACGCGTTCTACGTCGGCCTGGGCATCCCCCTGGCCCCCGGCATCCTCGATGGGATCTTGTGATGGGTGACTTCGACCTCCTCTGGGGCGGCCTGCAACAGGCCGCGACCCCCGAGAACCTGCTCTTCGCCGCCGTCGGCGTGCTGCTCGGCACCTTCGTCGGCGTGCTGCCCGGCATCGGCCCGGCCATGGCCGTGGCGCTGCTGCTGCCGGTGACCTTCGGCCTCGAGCCGACCCAGGCCTTCATCATGTTCGCCGGCATCTACTACGGCGGCATGTACGGCGGCTCCACCACCTCCATCCTGCTCAACACCCCCGGTGAGTCGGCGTCGGTGATGACGGCGCTGGAGGGCAACAAGATGGCCAAGCGCGGCCGGGCCGCCCAGGCGCTGGCCACCGCCGCGGTCGGCTCCTTCGTCGCCGGGACCATCGGCACGCTGCTGGTGGCCTTCTTCGCCCCGCCGCTGGCCGACGTCGCGGTGCAGATCGGTGCTCCGTCGTACTTCGCGATCATGCTGCTGGCCCTGGTGATGACGACCGCCGTGCTGGGCTCCTCGGCGCTGCGCGGCTTCATCGCGCTCTTCCTCGGCCTCACCATCGGCCTGGTCGGCCTCGACCCCAACACCGCCCAGGCCCGCCTCGACCTCGGCCTGCCGCAGCTGATCGACCCCCTCGACATCGTCGTCGTCGCGGTCGGCATCTTCGCCCTCGGCGAGGCGCTGTGGGTCGCGGCCCACCTGCGCCGCAGCCCGCTGCAGATCATCCCCGTCGGCCAGCCCTTCATGGGCAAGGACGACTGGAAGCGCTCGTGGAAGCCGTGGCTGCGCGGCACGGCGCTGGGCTTCCCCTTCGGCGCCATCCCCGCCGGCGGCGCGGAGATCCCGACGTTCCTGTCCTACGTCTCGGAGCGCAAGCTGGCCAAGAACGACGAGTTCGGCAAGGGCGCCATCGAGGGCGTCGCCGGGCCCGAGGCCGCCAACAACGCCTCGGCGGCCGGCATGTTCGTGCCGATGCTGGCCCTGGGCCTGCCGGTCACCGCGACCGCCTCGGTCATGCTCGCCGCGCTCCAGGGCTACGGCATCCAGCCCGGCCCGCAGCTGATGACCGACCAGGCCGACCTGGTCTGGACCCTGCTGGCCAGCCTGCTGATCGGCAACCTGCTGCTGCTGGTGCTCAACCTGCCGCTGGCCCCGCTGTGGGCCAAGCTGCTGCGCATCCCGCGGCCCCAGCTCTACGCCGGCATCCTGTTCTTCGCCTGCCTGGGGGCCTACGCCACCAACCTCGACCCCTTCGACGTGGGCCTGCTGCTCGTCTTCGGCCTGCTCGGGCTGATGATGCGCCGCTTCGGCCTCCCGGTGCTGCCGCTGATCCTCGGCGTCATCCTCGGCCCCCTCATGGAGGGCAAGCTGCGCGAGGCGCTGAGCATCTCCGGCGGCGACTTCTCCGGCCTGGTGAGCGAGCCGCTGGCGGTCGTGGTCTACGCGATCATCGCCCTCGCCGTGCTGGCGCCGGTCGTGGTGAGCCGGGTCCGTGGACCCCAGGCACCGGCCGCCCCGGGCGGTGCCACCGACGAGGCGGTCGCCGACGCGGCCCCCGCGAGCGACGATGAGAAGGTGGGTCGATGAGCGACCAGACGCACGACCGCACGCAGGACCAGGCCGGCGCCCCGGCGTCGCACGGCGCGAGCAGCGCGAAGGGCTGGGTCGTGGTGGCCTGGGCCCCCGACGAGTTCGGCGCCGTCGCCCTGGCCCACGGCGTCTTCGAGGCCCGCGACCGCGGCCGCGGGGTGCTGGTGGTCAACGCCACCAAGGGCGACGCGCTCGTCGACGACCGCTACGCCGGACCCGAGGCCCTGCAGCAGGTCGAGCGCGAGCTCGCGGCGGCCGGCGTGCCCTTCGAGGTGCGCCAGTCGGTCGGTGGCGACGTCGCCGACCAGGTGCTGCAGGTGACCAGCGACGTCGACGCCCGCCTCGTGGTCATCGGGCTGCGCCGGCGCACCCCGGTCGGCAAGCTGCTGATGGGCAGCGTGGCCCAGCGGATCCTGCTGGCCGCCACCTGCCCGGTGCTGGCGGTCAAGCCCGGCGAGCAGCCCGGCTGACCCGTCGACCGTCCGTCGACCCGCCCCTCGACGCGCCCCCGTCCCCGGTGCCCACGCCCCGGGAGCGGGGGCGCGCGCGTGTCGAGGGTTCGTGCCCGGCCCCGTGCGGGCGGCATACTCGGGGGCGATCATGACGACTGAATCCCTCCCCGCCTCCCTCCCCGCCCGCGACGACGCCGACGCCCCGGCCGACGGCGAGCTGCTCTCGGTCGCCATGGTGACCCTGGGCTGCGCCCGCAACGAGGTCGACTCCGAGGAGCTGGCCGGCCGGTTGGAGGCCGGCGGCTTCCGCCTCGTCGAGGACCCCGCCGCCGCCGACACGGTGGTCGTCAACACCTGCGGCTTCGTGGAGGCCGCGAAGAAGGACTCCGTCGACACCCTGCTCCAGGCCGCCGACCTCAAGGCGTCGGCCGGCACGGGCGGCCGGGCCCAGGCCGTCGTCGCCGTCGGCTGCCTGGCCGAGCGCTACGGCAAGGACCTGGCCGAGTCGCTGCCCGAGGCCGACGCCGTGCTGGGCTTCGACGACTACCCCGACATCGCCGCCCGGCTGCGCTCCATCGTCGCCGGCGAGGTGCACCACCCGCACACCCCCCAGGATCGGCGCCTGCTGCTGCCGATCTCGCCGGTCGACCGCGCCGCCTCCACCACCCCGGTGCCCGGCCACGGTGACCAGGTGCCGCCGGCGGCCCCCGTCGCGGGCTCGGCGGCCGACCCGGCCACGGTCGGTGCCGGCGGCCCGGCGACCGGTCCCCGCGCCGTACGCCGCCGCCTCGACTCGGGCCCGATGGCGGCGCTCAAGCTGGCCAGCGGCTGCGACCGGCGCTGCTCCTTCTGCGCGATCCCGGCCTTCCGCGGCTCGTTCGTGAGCCGCCGGCCCTCCGACGTGCTCGCCGAGGCCCGCTGGCTGGCCGAGCAGGGCGCGCGCGAGCTCTTCCTGGTCAGTGAGAACTCCACCTCCTACGGCAAGGACCTGGGCGACCTGCGCCTGCTCGAGACGCTGCTGCCCGAGCTGGCCGCGGTCGACGGCGTCGAGCGGGTCCGGGTGTCCTACCTCCAGCCGGCCGAGACCCGCCCGGGCCTGGTGCAGGCGATCGGCGACACCCCCGGCGTGGTGCCGTACTTCGACCTGTCCTTCCAGCACGCCAGCGCCACGGTGCTGCGCCGGATGCGCCGCTTCGGCGACCCCGAGTCGTTCCTCGGCCTGCTCGAGCAGGTGCGCGCCGCCGCCCCGCTGGCCGGGGTGCGCTCCAACGTGATCGTCGGCTTCCCCGGCGAGACCGAGGACGACCTGCAGACCCTGTGCGACTTCCTCGTCGCCGCCCGCATGGACGTCACCGGCGTCTTCGGCTACTCCGACGAGGACGGCACCGAGGCCGCCTCCTACGACGGCAAGCTCGACGACGACGAGGTCCGCGCCCGCGCCGAGCACGTCACCGCCCTGGTCGAGGAGCTCAACGCCCAGCGGGCCGAGGAGCGCATCGGCGAGCACGTCGAGGTGCTCGTGGAGTCGCTCGGCGAGGACGGCACCGCCGAGGGCCGCGCCGCCCACCAGGGCCCCGAGGTCGACGGCACCACGACGCTCGAGGCCCCGCGCGAGGGCGCCCACGCCGTGGGCCGCCTGGTCGCGGCCACCGTCGTCTCGACCGACGGCGTCGACCTGCTCGCCGACCCCACCGGAGGAGTCCGATGACCCAGCCCGAGGTCGAGCCCGTCTCGCCGAGGCCGAGCAACCTCAACCTGCCCAACGTGCTCACCACGCTGCGCATCGTGCTGGTGCCGTTCTTCGGCGCCGCGCTGCTCGTCGACGGCGGCGACTCCGGCACCTGGCGCACCGTGGCCTGGGTGATCTTCTTCGTGGCCATGGCCACCGACAAGATCGACGGCGACATCGCCCGCGCGCGCAACCTGGTCACCGACTTCGGCAAGATCGCCGACCCCATCGCAGACAAGGCGATCACCGGCATGGCCTTCATCGGGCTCTCGATCGTGGGGGAGGTGTGGTGGTGGGTGACGATCCTGGTGCTGCTGCGCGAGTGGAGCGTCACGCTGCTGCGTCTCTCAGTGCTCAAGCGGGTGGTGATCGCGGCCGCCGACCTCGGCAAGCTCAAGACGACCGTGCAGGGCCTGGCCCTCGGCCTGCTCGTGCTGCCCCTGCTCGACCCCGACCTGCCCTCGTGGCTCGAGACGCCCGGCGAGGTGCTGTTCTACGTCGCCCAGGCGCTGCTGGCCGTGGCCGTGGCCCTCACGCTGTGGTCGGGCGCGGAGTTCTACCGCGGCGTGTGGCGCCAGCGCCACGAGCTGCGCGGGAGCGGCAAGTCGTAACCCAGTTGTCACCTGACGACCCGGTCGCGCAGCGCTGATCCGGGGTTAGGGTCCGGAGGTCAATCGCCCATTTGGTGTGAAGGATCTCCCACTCGTGCTATCTCGCTCCTGGTCCGGACGGGCCACCCGTCCGCTCGCCGCGTCGCTGGGCCTCGGCCTCGCGGCCGCCGCCCTCTCGGTCACCACCGTCGCTCCCGCCCAGGCCGTTCCGTCGGCCCCGGCTCCGCGCGCGGACAAGGTCGTCGACCTCACCCTGCTCAACATCAACGACTTCCACGGTCGCATCGACGCCAACACCACGAAGTTCGCCACCACGGTCGAGGGGCTCAAGGCCGCCAACGGTCCCAAGCGCACGCTCTTCCTCAGCGCCGGCGACAACATCGGCGCCTCGCTCTTCGCCTCCAGCCAGTTCAAGGACCGGCCGACGCTGAAGGTGCTCGACGCGCTGGGCCTCAAGACGTCGTCGGTGGGCAACCACGAGTTCGACCGCGGCTTCGACGACCTCGACGGCCGCGTGGACGACGTCGCCGACTTCTCCTACCTCGGGGCCAACGTCTACGCCGAGGGCACCCGCTCGCCGGTCCTGCCGGCCTACGACACCTTCAGGCGCGCCGGGGTCACCGTCGGCGTCATCGGCGCCGTGACGGAGGAGACCGCGAGCCTGGTCAGCCCCGCCGGCATCGAGGGCATCGAGTTCGGCGACCCGGTCGCCGCGGTCAACCGCGTCGCGCGCCAGCTCTCCGACGGCAGGCCGGGCAACGGCGAGGCCGACGTGCTCGTGGCGGAGTTCCACGAGGGCGCCGGCGAGGGTGCCCCCGCGGGCGCCACGCTGGAGGAGGAGGTCGCCGAGGGCGGCGCCTTCGCCCGCATCGTCACGAGGACCACGCCGAAGGTCGACGCGATCTTCACCGGCCACACCCACAAGCAGTACGCCTGGGACGCCCCCGTGCCCGGCACCGAGCGCACCCGACCGGTCCTGCAGACCGGCTCCTACGGCGAGAACATCGGCCGGATCACCCTGAGCGTCAACCAGCGCACCGGCCGGGTGAAGGCCTACACGCAGGAGAACGTCGCCCGCGTCGCCGAGGCCGACCTGTCCTACCCAGCGGTGGTCAAGGTGCAGCAGATCACCAACCGCGCGCTGCGGCTGGCCGCCGAGGTCGGCAACCAGCCGGTCGCGGAGATCACCGACGACATCACCACCGCGTTCTCCGGCGGCAGCTACGGCCCCGACGGCTACACCGGTGGCACGCGCGACGCCCGTGCGGAGGAGTCGGCCCTGGGCGACCTCGTCGCCAACGCCCTGCGCGACGGCGTGCAGGACTTCGCCGAGCCCGACCTGGGGCTGACCAACCCCGGCGGCCTGCGCGCCGAGCTGCTCTTCGCCGGCGACACGACCAGCAACCCGGCCAACACCGACGGCGTGGTCACCTTCGCCGAGGCCAACGCCGTGCTGCCCTTCAACAACACCGTCGCGATCGTCCGGCTCACCGGCGCCGACCTCAAGCAGGTGCTGGAGCAGCAGTACCAGACCAACGCCGACGGCTCCGTGCCCTCGCGCCCCTACCTGCAGCTCGGGATGTCCGACAACGTCCAGGTCACCACCGACCCGACGGCCCCCGCCGGCTCGCGGATCACCTCGGTGCTCATCGACGGCGAGCCGCTCGACCCGGCGCGCACCTACACGATCTCGACGCTGTCGTTCCTGGCCACGGGCGGCGACAACTTCCGCGCCTTCACCAACGGCACCTTCACCGACACCGGCCTGCTCGACGCCGAGCTCTGGCGCGACTACCTGGCCGGCAACGACCCGGTCTCGCCCGACTTCGCGCGCCAGCAGGTCACCGAGTCGGGCCTGCCCGACGCGCTCGTCGCCGGCGAGGAGGCGAGCTTCACCCTCTCGAAGCTCAACCTCACCTCGCTGGGCAGCCCGGCCAACACCGAGCTGACCGCGACCTACGTCGACGGCTCGACCACGAGCCCGCTCGGCACCTTCCCGATCACCACCGTCGACGGCGGCAGCGCCACCGTCACCCTCACCGTGCCCGCCGGGTCCTCCGGCGGCGTGGTCGAGCTGGTGGCCGCACCGAGCGGCACCACCGTCACGGTGCCGGTCTCGGGCACCCGCTGAGCCGCTGGTCCCCAGCAGCACACCGTCCTGACCGGGGCCGCCGACGCACGTCGGCGGCCCCGCTCACGGGCGGCCCCCGGGTCGCCCGTCGGGCGCACCCACGAGCACGTCCCGCACGCACCCCTCCCTCGGAAGGTCCGTCATGCCCCTGTCCCCTCGAGCCACCCGCCGGGTGGCTCTGCCCGTCGCCGGCGCGTTCAGCCTCGCGGCGGTCGTCACCGGTCTCGCCGGCGCCCCCGCCCTGGCCGCGCCCGACGGCTCCGGTCTGGTCATCAGCGAGGTCTACGGCGGCGGTGGCAACACCGGCGCCGCCTTCACCCATGACTTCATCGAGCTCTACAACCCCACCGCGAGCGCCATCAGCGTCACCGGGATGTCGGTGCAGTACCGCAGCGCCACCGGCACCAGCGCCCAGGTCACACCCCTCTCGGGCTCGGTGCCCGCGGGCGGGCACTACCTGGTGCAGCAGGCCGCCGGCACCACGCCGGCCGCCGCCCTGCCGACGCCCGACGCGACCGGCACCATCGCCATGTCCGGCAGCAACGGCGTCGTCCTGCTGGCCTCCTCCGAGACCCCCGTGAGCACCACCGGAGAGCTCGCCGGCGCGGCCGGTGTCCTCGACGCCGTCGGCTACGGCATTACGCCCACCTCCTTCGAGGAGCGCAACACCGGCGTCGCCCTGACCAACAGCACCTCGGCTGCGCGCACCGCCACGGGCACGGACTCCGACGACAACGCCGACGACTTCGTCGAGGGCACCCCGGTGCCGCAGAGCTCCGGCGGCGCCGGCGAGCCCGAGCCCGAGCCCGACCCGGTCGAGGCCACCATCCCCGAGATCCAAGGCACCGGCGCGGCCTCGCCGCTCGACGGCGACCCCGTGACCACCTCGGGTGTCGTGACGGCGGCCCCGCGCTTCCTCTACGGGTTCTACCTGCAGACCCCCGGCACGGGCGGGTCGGTCGACCCGGCCTCCCGCACGTCCTCCGACGGCGTCTTCGTCTACTACCCCAACGGTGCCGGCAGCGTGGGCGTGGAGCCCGGCGACCACGTCGAGGTCACCGGCGACGTCGACGAGTACGCCGGTCAGACCCAGGTCGTCTCCTCGGCGGCCGAGACCACGGTGCTCGACACCCCGGCCGCGCCCGTCACGGCGACCACCACCACGGCGTGGCCCGCCACGGCGGCGGAGAAGGAGGCGCTGGAGGGGATGCTCTACGACCCCACCGACGACTTCACCGTCACCAACACCTTCTCCACCCACCAGTTCGGCGAGGTCGGCCTGGCCCTGGGCGACAAGCCCCTCATCCAGCCCACCGAGGTCGCCGACGCCCAGGACACCGCGGCGATCCGCGCGGTCGAGGCCGACAACGCCGCTCGGGCCATCGTGCTCGACGACGCCTCCGGCACGACCTACGCCCCGGGCACCAACGGCAAGACGCTGACCCCGCCCTACCTCTCCAACACCGCCCCCGTGCGGGTCGGAGCGGCGGCGACGTTCACCGACGACGTCATCCTCACCCAGGGCGGGTCGCCGAGCGCCCCGACGTACCGCTTCCAGCCGCTGCAGACCGTCAGCGGCCCGGACTACACCGCGACGTCACCGGCGACCTTCGAGAACACCCGCACCGACGCGCCCGACGAGGCACGCATCGAGGCCGACGGCGAGAGCGACCTCAAGGTCGCCTCCTTCAACGTCCTCAACTACTTCACCACCCTCGGCGACGCCGACGACGACAACGTCGGCGACGGCGGCTGCACGACGTTCCCCGACAAGGACGGCGACGGCAACTCCGTCGGCGGCGGCTGCGAGCAGCGCGGCGCCTGGGACCCCCAGGACCTCGCGCGGCAGCAGGCCAAGATCGTCTCGGCCATCAACGCCCTCGACGCCGACGTCGTGGGCCTCATGGAGATCGAGAACTCGCTGGTCGTCGACGGCGACGCCGACGAGGCCACCGAGACGCTGGTGGCGGCGCTCAACGCCGACGCCGGCGCCGGCACGTGGGCGGCCAACCCGTCGTCGACCGAGCTGCCCCCGGCGGCGGAGATGGACGTCATCAGCAACGCCATCATCTACAAGCCGGCCGCCGTCGAGCGCACCGGCGAGGCCCGTGCCCTCGGCGCGCTGAGCGGCTCGGGCGAGGCCTTCGACAACGCCCGCGAGCCCATCGCCCAGGCCTTCACGCCGAAGGGCGGCGACCAGCCGTTCCTCTTCGTGGTCAACCACTTCAAGTCCAAGGGCTCCGGCGCCGACGACGGCACCGGGCAGGGCAACGCCAACCCCGACCGCGTGGCCCAGGCCACCGCGCTGCGCGACTGGGTGCCCGGTGTGCAGCAGGAGAGCGGCGCCGAGGGCGTCCTGCTCGTCGGCGACTTCAACTCCTACTCCCAGGAGGACCCGCTCCAGGTCCTCTACCAGGCCGGCTACACCAACATCGAGGACGGCGAGGGCGCCGACGCGGAGTACTCCTACTCCTTCAGCGGCCTCTCCGGCTCCCTCGACCACGTGCTCGCCAACGACGCGGCGCTCGAGGCGATGACCGGCCACGACATCTGGAACATCAACTCCGGTGAGTCGATCTACATGGAGTACAGCCGCTACAACTACAGCCCGACCGACTTCCACACCGACGGCCCGTTCCGCTCCTCCGACCACGACCCGGTGGTCATGGGTCTCGACCTGGTCGAGGACGTCGTGGAGCCCCCGGCCGCGGAGCCGGCGCTCACGGTCAGCAGCACCCCCAAGAAGGTCAAGGCCGGCAAGACCAAGGTGACCCTGCGGGTGAAGGTCACCGCCGACGGCGAGCCCGCCCGCGGCGGCACCGTCACCGTGCGGCTGCCCGGCGGCGAGACCCGCACCGCCACGACCAACCGCCAGGGCGTCGCGACGATCCGCCTGGCGCCCTTCGACCGGGTCGGCACCAAGACGCTCCAGGTCGAGTGGAGCAAGAACGGCACGACCGTCGGCGGGACCTCCACGATCAAGGTCGTGAAGTGACCGCCTGACCCGCACGACCCGCACCACCCGCACCAGCACCGACGGGGCCCTGCCGACCGGCAGGGCCCCGTCCTGCGTCGGGACCCTCGCAGCGCGAGACGCCGTCAGCGGCGCTCGGCCGCGGCGAGGTGGAACGCCGCCTGCACGAGGGCCAGGTGGCTGAAGGCCTGGGGGAAGTTGCCGACCATGCGCTCGGCCCCCGGGTCGTACTCCTCGGCGAGGAGGCCGACGTCGGTGGACAGCCCGACCAGCCGCCCGAGCAGGGCGCGCGCGTCGTCGAGGCGGCCGACCACGGCGTAGGCCGAGGCCAGCCAGAACGAGCACGCCAGGAAGGGGTGCTCGTCGCCGGAGAGCCCGTCGACCCCGCTGGCGGTGCGGTAGCGCAGCACGAGCCCGTCACGCAGCAGGTCCTCCTCGACGGCACGGACGGTGCCGGCCAGGCGCGGGTCGTCGCCGGGCAGCAGCCCGATCGTGGCCAGCACCAGCAGCGAGGCGTCGACCTCGCGGGTGCCGGGGTGCTGCACGAAGGTGCCCCGCTCGGGGTCCCACCCCTCGCCGAGCACCAGGTCGCGGGCGGCGTCGCGCTCGCGGCGCCACCGGTCGACGTCGCCGGGCAGACCCCGCTCCTCGACCGCCCGCACGGCCCGGTCGAAGGCGACCCACACCATGGCGCGCGAGTGGGTGAAGTGGCGCGGCTCCCCGCGGATCTCCCAGATGCCGTGGTCGGGATCGCGCCAGCGGGTGACCAGGTCGTCGACCAGGGCCCGCTGCAGCGCCCAGGCGTTGGGGTCGTCGTCGCCGAGGTGCTCGCGCACCAGCGCGAGGGCGTCCATCACCTCGCCCAGCACGTCGTGCTGGCGCTGGCCGACGGCGCCGTTGCCGATCCTCACGGGGCGGGAGCCGGCGTAGCCCGGCAGGTGGTCGAGCTCCGACTCGGGCAGCCGGCGGGAGCCGTCCACGGCGTACATCACCTGCAGGTCCTCGGGGTCGCCGGCCACCGCGCGCAGCAGCCAGTCGCGCCAGGCCGCGGCCTCGTCGGTGTAGCCGGCCTGCAGCAGCGAGGCGAGCGTGAGCGCGGCGTCGCGCAGCCAGCAGAAGCGGTAGTCCCAGTTGCGCTCGCCGCCGAACTCCTCGGGCAGCGAGGTCGTGGGCGCCGCGACGATGCCCCCCGTCACCTCGTGGGTCATCAGCCGCAGCGTGAGCAGCGAGCGGCGCACGGCCTCGGGGTGGGGGAGGTCCTGGCGGCAGACCTGCGCCCACGCCTCGTCCTCGGCCACCGTCTCGGCCACCCGCGCGTCGAGGTCGCCCAGGTGACCGGGCTCGACGTGCGAGGGCAGCCACACCATCGCGAAGGACAGCTCCTCCCCGGCGGCGAGGCTGAACTCGTCGGCGTGGGTGTGGTCGATCGCCACCGGGAGCCGGGGCCCGCGCAGCACGAGCTTGTCGGGGCCGGCCACCGCGGTGATGACGTCCTCGCCGCCGAGGCACTCGCGACGCACCCACGGCCGGATCCGGCCGTAGTCGGGGCGCAGCCGCCACTCGTGGCGCATCGGCACCGTGCCACTCACGCAGGCCAGGCGGCGCACCAGGTCGGCCCGCTCGTCGCCGCGGGGCATCACGTCGGTCAGGGTCACCACGCCCGCGGCCGTGGTGAAGGTCGTCTCCAGCATCGCCGAGGAGCCGAGGTAGCGCCGCTCGGTGGCGTAGGGCACCGTCGGCACCAGCTGCCAGTGGCCGTGCTCCGGCGTGCCGAGCAGGGCGGCCAGGCAGGCGGGGGAGTCGAAGCGGGGTAGGCAGAGCCAGTCGACCGAGCCGTCGGTCCCGACCAGCGCCGCGGTGCGCCGGTCGCCGATCAGGGCGTAGTCCTCGATGGGCAGCGGCATGCCGGGGAGCCTACGGGCGGTGCCCTCGCCCGGCCCTCGCCCGACCGGCACGACGCCGTACCCGCTGTGGCAGGGTCGGGGCATGCTGCGACGCCCCGCCTCCGACGACCTCACCGCGGTCGCCTCCCGACTGGTCGACCGGCTGCGCGCCGAGGGAGCGACCGTCGCCACCGCCGAGTCGCTCACCGGCGGCCGGCTGGCGGCGGCGCTCACCGCCGTGCCGGGTGCGTCGGCGGTCTACCGCGGCGGGGCGGTCACCTACGCCACCGACCTCAAGGTCTCGCTGCTGGGCGTGCCCCAGGAGCTGGTCGACGAGCACGGCGTCGTCTCGGCCGACTGCGCCGCCGCGATGGCGGGGGGCGCCCGCCGGGTCGCAGGCGCGACGTACGCCCTGGCCACGACGGGGGTGGCGGGGCCCGACCCGCAGGAGGGGCGCCCGGTGGGCACGGTCTTCGTCGGCGTGGCCGGCCCCGAGGTCACCTCGGTGCTGTCGCTGGAGCTCGCGGGCACGCGCGCGCAGATCCAGGAGAGCACGTGTCGCGAGGCGCTGCTCGGCCTGCTGGTGCACCTCGACCAGGAGGCCGGCGGTCCCGGGGAGCCCCACGACGACACCGACCCCGGGGACCTCCGGGTGGAACAGAACCCTCTCCGGTAGCGTTGGCATCCTTGATCCACCCGGAGATCGACCCGGACAACCCACGGAGGCCCGCATGGTGCTCTTCCGCCGCCTGCTCGGCGACGTGCTCCGCGCGCAGCGGATGCAACGGGGCATGACCCTGCGCGAGGTCTCCGAGCAGGCCAGGGTCAGCCTGGGCTACATCTCCGAGATCGAGCGCGGCCAGAAGGAAGCCTCTTCCGAGCTGCTGTTCTCGCTGTGCCAGGCCCTCGACGTGCCGCTCTCGCTGGTGCTCCGCTCGGTCTCCGACGCCGTCGCCCTGGAGGAGGCCGCCACCGCGGCCACACCGCTCCCGGTGCCGCGCGCCGCCGGCCCCGTCGTCGCCTCCGCCGCCTGACCCGACGCGGCCCCGGAGCGCGTCGGGCCGTCGCTCAGGGCCGGCCGGGTCCCGCGGGCTCGGGCTGGCACGACGGGCAGAAGTAGATCGCGCGCTCGCGGCCGGCCGGGCCCTGCACGTCGACCTCCACCCTCGTGCCGCAGCGCCGGCACGGCGCGTGGCCCTGCCGGTAGACCCACGTGCGCCGGCGCTCGCGCAGGTCGCCGGTGGTGGACTGGACCGCCCGCTCCTTGTTGAGGTCGAGCATCTGGCGCCCACGGCGCACCATGCGCGGCAGGTCGCGCACCTCGCCGACCGGCACGCGGGGGTGCACGCCGGAAACGAAGCACAGCTCGGCGACGTACATGTTGCCCAGGCCCGCCAGCCTGGTCTGGTCGCGCAGCGCGTCGCCGACCTCGCGGGCGTCGTCCTCGTGCAGCCGGCGCAGTGCCTCGTCCTCGTCCCAGTCGGGGCCGAGCAGGTCGGGTCCGAGGTGGCCCACGACGGAGTCCTCGTCGGCGGTGGGGAGCAGCTCCACGATCCCCAGGGAGAAACCGACCGCGTGGCGCGGACCCACGTCGAGCACGACGCGTGCCTGGTGGGCCGGGCGGGGCCAGCGCGCCCCGGAGTCCAGCACCCGCCAGGCGCCCTCCATCTTGAGGTGGGTGTGGAGGGTCCAGCGGCCGGTCGGGTGCTCGATGCGCGTGAGCAGGTGCTTGCCGCGCGAGACCGTCGCCCGCACGCTGCCCCCGGACAGGTCGGTGGTGGCGTGCTGCGGCACCCGGAAGTCGGTGCGCACGAGCACCCGGCCCGAGAGCGAGCGGTCGAGCAGCCGGGCGGCGCGGAAGACGGTGTCGCCCTCAGGCACCCCGGCTCCTCAGCTGCAGCCCGCGCGGGGTGGCCAGGAAGCCGGCCGACTGCAGCGCCTCGCGCAGCGGGGTCGTGCCGCCGCCCAGCAGCGGGGCACCGTCGGCCTTCTCCACCGTCATCCGGCCCAGCGCCCCGGCCCGGGCGGCGTCGGCGAGCGACTGGGCGCCGAGGGTGAGCCGGTCGACGTCGTCGGTCCAGGTGAGCAGGGTGCGGCCGCCGCGCTCGACGTAGAGGGTGAGCTCCCCGTCGACGAGCACCACCAGCCCGCCGGCCTTGCGGCCGGGACGGTGGCCCTTCTCGCCCTCGGCGGCCTCGCTGGTCGAGGGTCGCGCGGGCCAGGGCAGGGCCGCGCCGTAGGGGTTGGCGGGATCGGTGGCGGCGAGGGCGACCGCGAGGGGCTTGGCGTCGCCGGATCCCTCGGCGGCCTCGGAGAAGGTCCGCAGCCGGTCGATGGAGCCCGCGGTGCCGAACTGCGCTGCGCCCAGGCCGCTGACGAAGTAGCCCCGCCGGCAGCGACCGGAGTCCTCGAAGGCCGAGAGCACCTTGTAGACCGCGGCGAAGCCGCCGGCGACGCGCTCGCTCATCACGGCACCGCGGATCACCACGCCGTGACGCTCCAGCAGGTGCTCGGCGCTGGCGTGGGCGCGGCGGGTCGGGTCGGCGTCGACGTCGGGCAGCAGCGCCCAGCGGCCGGCGGTCTCGGGAGGGCCGGTGCGGGGCGCGGGTCGGGCGCCGCCGCGCCCGCCGGTGGTCGACGACATCCGCAGCCGCGGCGGCGGGCGCTTGCTGCGGTGGGCCGAGGAGCCACCGCGGGTCAGCGCGCGCAGCGGGGTGAGGGTGTCGTTGCTGACCCGCCCCGACCACACCAGGTCCCACAGCGCCGCCGAGACGGCCTGGTCGGTGGCGCTCTGGCCGGTGGCCTGCACCTGCTGCACGAGCTGGCGGAAGAACCACGCGCCGCCGCCCTCGAGGGAGTCGAGGAGGGCCTGGTGCAGCTCGCTGTGGTCGAAGGGCTCGTGGGCGGGCAGCGTCAGCGGGGCCTGGTCGGCGAGGTGGAGCGACACCCAGCCGTCGGAGCCCGGCAGCGCGCCATGACCCGACCAGACGACCTCCCCGGAGGCGGTGAGCTCGTCGAGGTAGGAGGGCTCGTAGTCGCGCACCCGCGCCGAGAGCACCAGCGGCTCCAGCGCCGAGGCGGGCACGGCACAGCCGGCGAGCTGGTCGACGGCGGCCAGCACCCCGTCGACGCCGCGCAGGCCGCCGCGACCGCTGGTGGAGGCGGCCCACACGTGCTGCCAGGCCGGCAGGAAGCGGCCCAGCGCCTCGGGGTCGACGGGCTCGACCTCCTTGCGCAGCCGGGCCAGCGAGCGGCGGCGCAGCCGGCGCAGCACCTCGGCCTCGCACCACTCGCTGCCCGAGCCGTGCGGTCGGAACTCGCCCTCCAGCACCCGGCCCGAGGCGGCGAGGCGCTGCAGGGTGTGGCGCACGACCGCCGTGCCGAGGCCCAGGCGCGCGGCGACGTCGTCGGTGGTGAAGGGTCCGTGGGTGCGCGCGAAGCGTGCGACCAGGTCGCCCAGCGGGTCGTCGACGGGGTCGGTGAAGGCCTCGGGCGTGCCCGGGGGCACGGGGGTGCCCAGACCGTCACGCAGGCGACCGACGTCCTCGATCGCCGACCAGCGCTCGTCGCCGGCCATCCGCAGCTCGACCACGCGACGGCTCTGCGCGAGCGCGGCCAGCCACCCGGTGACGTCGGCGTCGGGCACGCTGCGCGCGGTGATCTCGTCGGTGCTCAGCGGCCCGAGGAGGCGCAGCAGGTCGGCCACGCCCTCGGCGTCGCGGGCCCGTCGCTCCTCGGTCAGCCGCTGGAGCTCGGCGGCGACCTCCTCGAGCACCTCGGGGTCGAGCAGCTCGCGCAGCTCGGCGCGGCCCAGCAGCTCGGCGAGCAGGCCCTGGTCGAGCGAGAGGGCTGCGGCGCGGCGCTCGGCGATGGGGGAGTCGCCCTCGTAGACGAACTGCGCGACGTAGCCGAAGAGGAGGCTGCGGGCGAAGGGCGAGGGTGACGGGGTGGCGACGTCGACCACCTGCACCTCGCGCTGCTCCACCCGTCGCATGAGGCCGATCAGGGACGGGAGGTCGTAGACGTCCTGGAGGCACTCGCGCACGGCCTCGAGCACGATCGGGAACGACGGGTACTTGGAGGCGACCTCCAGCAGCGCCGCCGAGCGCTGGCGCTGCTGCCACAGCGGGGAGCGGCGACCGGGGTCGCGCCGGGGCAGCAGCAGGGCCCGGGCGGCGCACTCGCGGAAGCGGGAGGCGAAGAGCGCCGAGCCGCCGACCTCCTGGGTGACCAGGTCGTCGACCTCGTCGGGCTCGAAGACCACCAGCTCCGCGCCGGGCGGCTCGGCGTCGGTGTCGGGGATGCGGATGACGATGCCGTCGTCGGAGGCCACGGCCTGGCCGTCGACGCCGTAGCGCTCGCGCAGGCGTGCGTTGAGCGCGAGGGCCCACGGGGCGTGCACGGGGGTGCCGTAGGGCGAGTGGAGCACCAGGCGCCAGTCACCGAGCTCGTCGCGGAAGCGCTCGACCAGCAGGGTGCGGTCACTGGGCAGGGTGTTGGTGGCCTCCAGCTGCTCGTGGAGGTAGGAGACGAGGTTGCCCGCGGCCCACTCGTCGAGCCCCTCCTCGCGCACCTTGGCCTCGGCCGCGGGGCGGGGCAGGGCGGCCAGCTCCCGGGTGAAGGCACCGATGGCCTGGCCCAGCTCGGCGGGGCGGCCCAGGCTGTCGCCCTTCCAGAAGGGCAGCCGGCCCGGGATGCCGGGAGCCGGGGTGACGAGGACCCGGTCGTGGGTGATGTCCTCGATGCGCCAGCTGGTGGCGCCGAGGGCGAAGACGTCGCCGACGCGCGACTCGTAGACCATCTCCTCGTCGAGCTCGCCGACGCGCCGCCCCGGGCCCTCGCCGCCCACCAGGAAGACCCCGAAGAGGCCGCGGTCGGGGATGGTGCCGCCGCTGGTCACCGCGAGGCGTTGCGCGCCGGGCCGGCCGGTGAGCTCTCCGGTGACGCGGTCCCAGACGATGCGCGGGCGCAGCTCGGCGAACTCGTCGGAGGGGTAGCGGCCGCTGAGCAGGTCGAGGGTGGCGTCGTAGGCCGAGCGGGGCAGGGCGGTGAACGGCGCCGAGCGGCGCACCAGGGCGAAGAGCTCGTCGGCGTCCCATGCCTCGAGCGCGGTGATGGCCACGACCTGCTGGGCCAGCACGTCGAGGGGGTTGGTCGGCACCCGCAGCGACTCGATGGCGCCGGCGCGCATGCGCTGCACGGCCACAGCGGTCTGGGCGAGGTCGCCACGGTGCTTGGGGAAGAGCACCCCCCGCGACACCTCGCCGACCTGGTGGCCCGCACGGCCCACGCGCTGCAGGGCGCTGGCGACCGAGGGAGGCGACTCGATCTGCACGACCAGGTCGACCGCCCCCATGTCGATGCCGAGCTCGAGGCTGCTGGTGGCGACCACTGCGGGCAGGCGGCCGCGCTTGAGGTCGTCCTCGATCAGCGCGCGCTGCTCCTTCGAGACCGACCCGTGGTGGGCCTTGGCGATGACGACCGCGCCCTCGGGGCTGCCGCCGGAGGACCCGGACTGGGCCATGACCTGGGCCGGCGGGCGCGACGGGACGGCCCGTCCGCTGTCGGGCAGGTCGTCGGGCTGGTCGTCGGGCTGGTCGTCGGGCTGGTCGCCCCCGTGACCGGCGCCGTCACCCAGGGGGTCGCCGTCGTGGTCGTGGGCGCCGGCGGGCACGGGCACGAGGTCCCCGGCCTCGGGCTCGACGCCGGCGCGCTCGTTGGCGATCTCGTTGAGCCGCGAGGTGAGGCGCTCGGAGAGCCGCCGGGAGTTGGCGAAGACGATGGTCGAGCGGTGCGACTCGATGAGGTCGACGACGCGCTCCTCGACATGGGGCCAGATCGAGGCCGCCCGGGTGGCCGAGCCCTCGCCGTCGGCGTCCTCCTCGTCGTAGCCACCCGGGGCGGTCATGTCCTCCACGGGCACGACGACGCTCAGCTCCCACTGCTTGCGCGAGGGCGGCGCCACGATCTCGACGGGGGCGGAGCCGCCGAGGTAGCGCGCGACCTCCTCCAGCGGCCGCACGGTGGCCGACAGCCCGACCCGCTGGGCCGGCCGCTCCAGCAGGGCGTCGAGGCGCTCGAGGGTGAGGGCGAGGTGGGCGCCGCGCTTGCCGCCGGCCACGGCGTGGACCTCGTCGACGATGACCGTCTCCACGCCGCGCAGCGACTCGCGGGCCTGGGAGGTGAGCATCAGGAAGAGCGACTCGGGCGTCGTGATCATGATGTCGGGCGGAGCGGTGGTGAGCTTGCGGCGGTCGGCCGCGCTCGTGTCCCCGGAGCGCACGCCGACCCGCACGTCGGCCACCTCGGCCCCGAGCCGGTCGGCGGTGTGCCGGATGCCCGTGAGCGGGGAGCGCAGGTTGCGCTCGACGTCCACGGCCAGCGCCTTCAGCGGGGAGACGTAGAGCACCCGGCAGCGGCGCTGCTTGTCCTCCGGCGGAGGGGTCGACAGCAGCCGGTCGAGCGACCACAGGAAGGCCGACAGGGTCTTGCCCGACCCGGTGGGCGCCACCACCAGGGCGTGCCGGCCCGCGCCGATCGCCTCCCACGCGCCGGCCTGCGCCGGGGTGGGCTCCGCGAACGCCGCGGCGAACCACGTGCGCGTCGGCTCGCTGAAGCGCGCCAGCGCGTCGGCGGGCGGCGGCGCGGCAGCGGGGGTGGGAGGGGTCACCGGGCCAGTGTCGCCGACGCCGCCGACAGCCGGGCTCCCCCCGACGGCTGGGCCCGCTCGGGCCACTCGCTGCGCGCCGCGGAGATGTCCGGCACGGCCCCTCCGGCGCGGCGGCGGGTGGGGAGGGAAAGCGGAGGCGTGCTGTCGGCGGTCGGGCCTAGGGTGCTCGGGTGACGGCGACCGACTCGATGATCTGGGCCCAGGGCCTGCGCAAGGGGTTCGGCGACGTCGAGGCCGTGCGCGGCATCGACGTCGACGTGCGCCGGGGTGAGGCCTTCGGCTTCCTGGGGCCCAACGGCGCCGGCAAGTCCTCGACCATGCGCATGGTGGCCGCCGTGTCGCCCATCAGCGGCGGTGAGCTGCGCATCCTCGGTCTCGACCCGGCCGTCGACGGTCCTGAGATCCGCGCCCGCATCGGTGTCTGCCCGCAGGAGGACACCCTCGACACCGAGCTGACGGTGCGGGAGAACCTCTTCGTCTACGGCCGCTACTTCGGCCTGCCGCGCAAGGAGGTCCGTGCCCGCGTCGACGAGCTGCTGGAGTTCGTGCAGCTGACCGAGAAGGCCGGCTCGATGGTCGAGGACCTCTCCGGGGGCATGAAGCGACGCCTGACCATCGCCCGCTCGCTGATCAACCGGCCCGAGGTCCTGCTGCTCGACGAGCCGACCACCGGCCTGGACCCCCAGGCCCGCCACGTCGTGTGGGACCGGCTGTTCCGCCTCAAGCAGCAGGGGGTCACCCTGGTCCTCACGACCCACTACATGGACGAGGCCGAGCAGCTGACCGACCGGCTCGTGGTGATGGACAAGGGGCTCATCGTCGCCGAGGGCTCCCCGCTCGACCTGATCGCCGAGCACTCGACCCGCGAGGTGGCCGAGCTCCGCTTCGGCGTGGCCCAGGAGGGCGACACCCACGAGGTCGTCGCCCGCCAGGTGGAGGACCTCGCCGACCGGGTCGAGGTGCTGCCCGACCGGCTCCTGCTCTACTCCCACGACGGCGAGGAGACCGTGGCCAGGGTGCACGAGCGCGGGCTGGTGCCGGTCGCCACGCTGGTGCGCCGCTCCACGCTGGAGGACGTCTTCCTCCGCCTCACCGGCCGGACCCTGGTCGACTGATGGCCGCCACCTCCTCCGGGGCCCCCGACCCGACCCGGGCCACCGCGCCCGCCAGCACCCTGGCCGGCGCGCTGCGGCTGCTCGACTACTGGCTGACGGTCTACCGCCGCACGTGGAAGGGCACGATCGTCTCCTCCTTCGTCACCCCGCTGCTCTACGTCGTGGCCATGGGCGTGCTGCTCGGCGGCTTCATCGAGGGCGACCCCGCCGAGCTCGAGGGCGCCACCAGCTATCTCGCCTTCGTGGCGCCCGGCCTGGTGGCGGCCCAGGCGATGACCACGGTGATCGGGGAGACCACCTACCCCGTCATGGACATGGTCAAGTGGCACAAGGTCTACTTCGGCATGATCGCGGCGCCGCTGCGCGTGGGCGACATCATGCTGGCGCACCTGGCCTTCGTGCTCTTCCGCGTGGCGCTCACCTCCGCGGTGTTCCTCGCGGTGATGGCGCCCTTCGGGGTCTTCAGCAGCGTCGGGGGAGTGCTGCTGGCCTTCCTGGTGCAGCTGCTGGTGGGCCTGGCCTTCGCCACCCCGGTCTACGCCTACGCCGCGGGCGCCAAGGACGAGAGCGCCTTCAACCTCATCTTCCGCCTCGGCATGATCCCGCTCTTCCTGTTCTCCGGGGCCTTCTTCCCGGTGGCCAACCTCGACGCGCCGCTCGAGCTGCTGGCCACCATCACCCCCCTGTGGCACGGCGTCGACCTGACGCGGATGCTCGCGCTGGGCCGGGTCGACGTCTCCGCCGCGCTGGTCCACGTCGCCTACCTGGTGGTCCTGGCCGCGCTCGGCTGGCGCTGGGCCGCCCGGCGCCTGCAGCGGAGGCTGATCTCCTGATGAGCGCCGTCACCGCCGCCGTCGCGCGCCAGGCCGCCTCGCCCCTCGGGGCCCGCGAGGCCACCGCGCTGCTGCTCTACCGCAACTTCCTGGCCTACCGCCGCGCCTGGTACATCTTCCTCACCGGCTTCCTGGAGCCGGTCTTCTACCTGTTCTCGATCGGCGTGGGCGTCGGCCAGCTCGTCACGGGCTTCGAGGTCGACGGCCGCACGATCGAGTACGCCGCCTTCGTCGCCCCCGGCATGCTCGCGGCCTCGGCCATGAACGGCACGATCCTCGACGCCACCTTCAACTTCTTCTTCAAGCTCAAGTACAACAAGCTCTTCGACCAGATGCTCGCCACGCCGCTGACCACCATGGACATCGCCCGCGGCGAGCTGAGCTGGTCGCTGCTGCGCGGCGGCATCTACTCCGCGGGCTTCCTGGTCGTCATGCTGCTGATGGGCCTGGTGTCGTCGTGGTGGGCGGTGCTCGTCGTGCCCGCCGCGCTGCTCATCGGGCTGGCCTTCGGCGGGGTGTGCATGGCGCTGACCACCTTCATGCGCTCCTGGCAGGACTTCGAGCTGGTCACCCTGGCGACGCTGCCGATGTTCCTGTTCTCCGCGACCTTCTTCCCGGTCACGGCCTTCCCCACCTGGCTGCGCTGGGTCGTGGAGTGCACCCCGCTCTACCGCGGCGTCGTCCTGTGCCGCGAGCTGACCACGGGCACGGTCTCCTGGGCCTCGGCGGTCTCGGTGGTCTACCTCGTGGTCATGGGGGTCGCCGGACTCCTCGTCGTGCGCCGCCGCCTCGACCGGCTGCTCCTCACCTGACCGCGGGTGGTCGTCCTCGGGCCACCCTCGGTCGGGCGCCGTCGGCGGCGCGAGGCATCATGGGCGCCATGCGGCACACCGAGTTCTGGGAGCGCCTCGACCACGCCCTGGGCACGGCGTCGTCGCGGTCGTGGGCGAGCTTCTTCGTCATGAGCGAGCTGGGCGACCGCACGGCCCAGGAGGCCCTCGACGCCGGGGTGCCGCCCAAGCAGGTCTGGGCCGCGGTGTGGAGCGCACTGGCCCTGCCGGCCTCCGAGCGCTGACCCGGGCACCGACACAGAGCAGCGACCCCGAGCAGCGACCCCGGGCAGCGACCCCGGGCAGCGACCCCGGGCAGCGACCCGAGCAGCGACCTCGAGCACGTCGACCAGCACCCCCGGTGAGGGCCGGGGTGAGGGCTGGCACAGTTGCGGCCATGAACGCGACCGCAGACGTCGCCGTGATCGGCGGCACCGGCTTCTACTCCTTCCTTGACGACCCCGAGCAGGTCAGCGTCGAGACCCCCTACGGCCTGCCCTCGGCGACCATCTCGGTCGGCACCGTGGCGGGGCGCCGGGTGGCCTTCCTGCCGCGCCACGGCGACCACCACGACTACCCGCCCCACGCCATCCCCTACCGCGCCAACCTCTGGGCGCTGCGCTCGCTGGGCGTGCGCCAGGTGCTCGCGCCCTGCGCCGTCGGTGGGCTGCGCGAGGAGGTCGCGCCCGGCGACATCGTCGTGCCCGACCAGCTGGTCGACCGCACGCACCGCCGCATCCCGTCCTACGTCGAGAGCGGGGCGGTCCACCTGCCCTACGCCGACCCCTACTGCGAGCGGCTCGGCGCGGCCGTGGCCGGTGCCGACCCGGAGATCAAGGCCGGCGGCACGATGGTGGTCATCGAGGGCCCCCGCTTCTCCACCCGCGCCGAGTCGCAGCACTACGCCGCCCAGGGCTGGTCGCTCATCAACATGACCGGCCACCCCGAGGCGCCGCTGGCCCGTGAGATGCAGCAGTGCTACACCGCTATCGCGCTGGTCACCGACATGGACGCCGGCGTCGAGGCCGGCCAGGGCGTCGGTCAGGAGGAGGTCTTCGCGCTCTTCCAGGCCAACCTCGAGCGGCTCAAGGGCGTGCTCACCCGCACCATCGAGAGCCTCCCCGACCCCGACGGGTGCACCTGCTCCACCTGGGCCGAGGGCATGGAGCTGTCCTACGGCATCCCGACCCCCGCCGGCGCGGGCGAGCAGGGCGAGGAGGCGGGCGCGTGAAGGTCCTGCTGACCGGCTCGGCCGGCTTCATCGGCGCCGCGGTGGCCGAGGCCCTGGAGGCCGACGGCGACGAGGTGGTGCGCGTCGACTGGATGCTCGACATGGCCCACGGCGAGGCCCGCCCGCCCGCGGGCACCCACCACGTCGACGTGCGCGACGCCGACGCGGTGAGCGCGCTGCTCGACGGCGTCGACGCGGTCTGCCACCAGGCGGCCGTCGTGGGGGCCGGGGTGAAGGTGGCCGACCTGCCGGCCTACGCCTCGCACAACGACTACGGCACGGCGGTGCTGCTCGCGGCCATGCACGAGGCGCGCGTCGACCGGATGGTGCTCGCCTCGAGCATGGTCGTCTACGGCGAGGGCCGCTACACCTGCCCCGAGCACGGCGACCAGGCCCCGGGGCCGCGCACCGTCGGGGCGCTGGAGTCCGGCGACTTCGACAACCACTGCCCCGTATGCGGCGGACCGCTCGGCTGGGCCCTGGTCGACGAGGACGCCCGCCTCGACCCGCGCTCCAGCTACGCCGCCAGCAAGCTGGCCCAGGAGCACTACACCTCGGCGTGGGTGCGCCAGGCCGACGCCGCCGCGGTGGCGCTGCGCTACCACAACGTCTACGGCCCGGGCATGCCGCGCGACACGCCGTACTCGGGGGTGGCGGCGATGTTCCGGTCCTCCCTCGAGCGTGGCGAGGCACCGAAGGTCTACGAGGACGGCGCGCAGATGCGCGACTTCGTGCACGTCAGCGACGTCGCGCAGGCCAACGTCGCCGCGCTGCGCGCCGTCGTGGCCGCCCCGACGGGGCACTACGCCGCCTACAACGTCGCCTCCGGGCGACCGGTGGGCATCAAGCAGGTCGCCGAGCTCGTCGCCACCGGCACCGGCGCCGACGGCGGCGCGGAGATCGCCCCCGAGGTCACCGGCGGCTTCCGGCTCGGCGACGTGCGCCACATCGTCGCCTCTCCCGAGCGCGCCCGCGCCGAGCTCGGCTTCGCCGCGGCCATCGCCCCCGAGGAGGGCCTGCCCGCCTTCGCCACCGCGCCGCTGCGCGCCTGAGGCACGGTTCGGGGCGGCCGGGTGCCGCAGCCGCCCCGACCGGGCTGGGCTGGGCTGGGCTGTGCTACCAGCTGGTGTACATGAGGTGCTGCAGCAGCAGCGCTGCGACCAGCTGCAGGCCCAGCCCCCAGCGCCGCCAGCGCTCGGGGAGGAAGGCCGCGCCGATCATCATCCACGGCACGAACGGCACCCAGATCCGCTCGACCTCGGCCTTGCTCATCCGTGAGGCGTCGGCGACGGCCACGGCCAGGGCGGCGCTGAGCACGAGCAGCAGCGGCGAGGCGAGCACGGCGCGCCCCAGCCGGCGCGCCCTGAGGCCGGCCACGGCCAGCGCCGAGCCGAGCAGGGGACCAGCGCTGAGCACGAGGGCCGCGAGGTTGCCCCACAGCCAGTACGACGCCGGCCGGTCGGCGGCGATGCCCTCCCAGTAGCGGTCGTGGAGCACGGGGTAGGCCTCCCACCACGCGAAGCCGCCCGCGGCGAAGCCGAGCACCACCACGAGCGCGGCGCCCGCGGCGACCGGCAGCGGCAGCCAGGAGCGGGCCAGGGCCAGCACCGCCAGCGCGGTGAGGCCGAGCAGCGGCAGGCCGTAGGACGTCATCACCATGGCGCCGAGCAGCAGGCCCGCCAGCGTCGACCACGCCAGCAGGCCGCGGCGCGAGGCGTGGCGGGCCCCGAGCGCCAGGCAGGCCAGGCCCCAGGCGCCCAGCGCGCCGAAGAGGGCGTCGGCGGAGACGGCCATGAAGACCGCCGCCGGGGCGAGCACGAGGAAGGGAGCGGCCCGCCGGGCGAGGGCCTCGTGACCCAGCGCGCGCAGCGTGGTCATCACCGCCAGCGCCGTGGTCGCGGCGAGCACGGTCACCACGATCCCGGCCGCCAGGTCGCCGCCCAGACCGACCCGCACCAGCCCGACGAAGAACAGCAGCGCCAGCGGCGGGTGGCCGGCGACGTGGGTGGGCCAGTTGTCGGGGGAGGAGTAGGAGATGCGTCCGACGTACTCCCGGAGCAGGGTGCCGATCCCGTCGACCTCCCGGGCGGTGGGGAGGTACTCCACGTCGCTGCCCAGCACCCGGGACAGGCCCGAGCTGCCGTCGACCAGGGCCAGCGAGACCATCCAGGCCAGCGCCACGACGTACGACACGAGCAGCAGACGCCGCCACGGGAGGGTCTCGGCCCACCCGGCGAACCAGCGCCACCCCACGAGCGCGACCAGCAGCGCCGGCACGGTGCCGGGGCCGAGCAGCTTGGGGTCCCAGAACCCGTGCAGCGGCGGCACCGCGAGGTCGGTGTAGGAGCGTGGCGCGCGCGTCCAGGTCTCCCAGTCGAGGACGCGGGGCACGACGATCGCGAGCGCCACCAGCACGACGGTGACGCCGAGGCCCCAGGCGGCGGCGCGGGCGCCGGAGCGGTCCTCGACCGGCGCCGCTCCCGCCGGGGCCGGGGGCGGGTCGGTCACAGGGGGGCTGGTCGCCATGCCCAGACCCTAACCAGCCCACCGGTGGCGCCCGACAGCGACGACCCGGGCCCGCGCGGTGCCGCGGTCCCGCGCGCGCTCGCGCACGACACGCGGCGCACGCTGCGGGAACGGCCGGGGGAACGACGCGCGAACGTCTGGCCTCCCGGGTGAACACCCCCGAGCACCCGGTGCGGTTCGATGGGGCGGCCGGACCGACCGGCGTCACCTCTTCGTAAGGGTTCACCGCCACGATGCCACCTACCGTTGACGACGTGCCCGTCTGCGACCTCGTCCTCCCCTGCAAGGACGAGGCGCCTGCCCTGGGCGACCTGATCCCGCGGGTGCCCGCCCGCTTCTCGGTGATCGTCGTCGACAACGGATCGGTCGACGGCACGGCCGCGGTCGCCGAGCGGCTCGGCGCCCGGGTCGTGCACGAGAGCGTGCCCGGCTACGGCTCGGCCGTGCACGCCGGGCTCCTCGCCGCCACCCACGACTACGTCGCCTTCATGGACGGCGACGGCTCCTTCGACCCCGCCGAGCTTCTGCCGCTGCTCGACGACGTCGCCTCGGGCCGCGCCGACTTCGCCGTGGGCCGGCGCCGCCCCGTGCAGCGCGGTGTGTGGCCGTGGCACGCCCGCGCCGGCAACGCGCTGATCGTGGCCTGGCTGCGCCGCCGGATCGCGATGCAGGCCCACGACATCGCCCCGATGCGGGTCTCGCGGCGTCAGGACCTGCTCGACCTCGGTGTCGAGGACCGCCGCTTCGGCTACCCCGTCGAGCTGCTGCAGAAGGTCACCGTCGCCGGGTGGCGGGTCTCCGAGCGCGACGTCGGCTACCACCCCCGCGCCGCCGGCACCCGCTCGAAGGTGTCGGGGTCGGTCAAGGGCACCGTCCGCACGGCGCGCGACTTCTGGAAGGCCCTCGCATGAGCAGCACCACCCCCACCCCGTACGCCGCAGGCGCCGACCCGGCCGCGGCGCCGCGGATGCTGGTCGTGGCCAAGGCACCGGTCGCGGGGCGGGTCAAGACCCGCCTCGGCGCCGACATCGGCATGGACCTGGCCGCGGAGATCGCCGCCGCCTCCCTGCTCGACACCCTCGTGGCCTGCACCGACGCGGTGGGCCCCGACCGCTGCCACCTCTCCCTCGACGGCGAGCTGCTTGACGCCGTGCACGGCGAGCGCATCCGCCGCCACCTGCACGGCTGGCAGGTCACCCCGCAGGTCGGCGACGGCTTCGACGAGCGACTCGTGCGCGCCCACGCCGACGTGGCCGCCGCCGGCCCCGGCCCGGTGGTGCAGGTCGGCATGGACACCCCGCAGGTCACGCCCGATCTGCTGCTCGGCGCGGCGGCACCGCTGGCCGACCACGACGCCGTGCTCGGCCCGGCCGAGGACGGCGGCTGGTGGGTGCTCGCCCTGCGCGACCCCCGCGCCGCCGCGGCCCTGCGCGGCGTGCCGATGTCGACGCCCACCACCCACGACGACACCCGCGCGGCGCTCGAGGCGGCCGGCCTGGCCGTCGCCACGACCGCGGTGCTGCGCGACATCGACACGGTGGCCGACGCCGACGCGGTCGTCGCCCTCGTGCCCGGTGGCCGCTTCGCCGCGGCCTGGAGCCCGGAGGTGGCCTCGTGAGCGTGCGTGACGAGTCCTTCTCCGCCGTCTTCACCCACGCCCTGCGGGGCATGCCGTGCCGCGTGGTGGGCCTGGGCCCCGAGCCGTCGCCGCTCCCGGTGGCGGACTGGACCCGCGAGGCCGACGAGGCCGACCACGCGCTGCTCGCGTGGTGCGTGGGCCCCACCATCGACATCGGCTGCGGACCGGGCCGGCTCTCCGCGGGCCTGGCCGCGCGCGGCCACGTCGTGCTCGGCATCGACGTGGTCCACGAGGCCGTCGAGCAGACCCGACAGCGCGGCGCCTCGGCGATCCTGCGCGACGTCTTCGAGTCGATCCCCGGCGAGGGGCGCTGGGAGTCGGCGCTGCTCGCCGACGGCAACGTCGGCATCGGGGGAGACCCCGTGCGGCTGCTGCGGCGCGTGCGCGAGGTGCTCGACCCGCGCGGTCGGGTCGTGGTCGAGCTGGCGCCGCCGGGGGTCCCGATGACGACCACGTGGGCCAGCATCGAGGGCGACGACGTACGCAGCCGGCCCTTCCGCTGGTCGGTGCTCGGCGTCGACGACATCGCCCCCGTGGCCGAGGCCGCGGGCTGGGGCGTCAGCGCGTGCGAGCCCTTCGCCGGACGCTGGTGCGCCGTGCTCGAGGAGCAGCTCGCCCCCGTCGCCGCGGGCTCCGCAGCCCCCGCGAGCGGGGTCCGCCACCTGCAGGACGTCTCTCGGGACCACCACCCCGAGGAGCCGACCACGTGATGACGAGCCCCAGCGCAGGACCCCCCGCCCGCACCCGGACGGGGACGTGACGACGTGGCGGTGATGAGCCGGCTGGCCGAGCGCCTGCCGAGCGAGGACAGCTTCCGCTCCGAGCTGCGCAGTCCCACCGTCGCCGCCCGCGTCGGCCTGTGGCTGGGCGTCTGTTTCACCGTCTGCTTCCTCACCGGGCTGGTCAGCCACTACGCGCAGAACGTCGACCACCCGGTGCCGTTCCCGGCCTCGCCCTCCTGGGGCTACCGCGTCACCCAGGGCCTCCACGTCGTCACCGGCACCGCCGCCGTGCCGCTGCTGCTGGTGAAGCTGTGGACCGTCTTCCCGCGGCTCTTCGCCCGGCCGGGCCGCGGGGTGCGCGCGTTGGCCGTCACCGCCCTCGAGCGGGCCTCGATCCTCGCGCTCGTCGGCTCGGCGGTCTTCCTGCTCGTCACCGGCCTCATGAACTCCGCCCAGTGGTACCCCTGGGCCTTCTCCTTCCGCTCCACCCACTACGCCGTGGCGTGGGTCGCGATCGGCTCGCTGGTCGTGCACGTCGCGGTCAAGCTGCCGGTCATCCGCGCCGCGCTGGGCGCCGACGTCGACGACACCACCCTCGACCGGTCCCGCACCGACCGGCCCCGCACCGACGGGCCGGGGACCGACCGGCCGACCGAGCGCAGCGGCGGGCTCTCCCGGCGCGGCCTGCTGCGCACGACCTGGGCGGCGGCCGGCCTGGCCGTGCTCGCCACCGCGGGCAGCACGGTGCCGCTGCTGCGCACGGTCTCCGTGCTCGCCGTGCGCACCGGTGACGGCCCGCAGGGGCTGCCGGTCAACCGCTCCGCCGCGGCCGCGCAGGTCACCAGCGACGACGTCGGCGACTCCTTCCGCCTCACGGTGGCCCACGGCTCGCGCACCGTCGAGCTCGCCCGCGAGGACCTGCTGGCGATGACCCAGCACACCGTCGACCTCCCGATCGCCTGCGTCGAGGGCTGGTCGGCCGACGCCACCTGGACCGGGGTGCGGGTCGCCGACCTGCTCGCCCTGGTCGAGGCCCCCGCCGACAGCGACCTGCGGGTGACCTCGCTGCAGCGGGCCGGCGCCTTCGGCACCACCGCGCTCCAGGCCTCCTTCGCCGAGGACGACCGCACGCTGCTGGCCCTGCAGCTCAACGGCGAGACGCTGAGCCTCGACCACGGCTTCCCCTGCCGGATCATCGCCCCCAACCGCCCCGGGGTGCTCCAGACCAAGTGGGTCACGTCGCTGGAGGTGCTCGCGTGAGCGCCCCGACCGGGGGAGCACCGACCCCGCTCGGCCTGCGCCTGGCGCTCGGCGCCGCGGGCGTGGCCCTGGGGCTGTACGGCGCATGGCTGCTGTGGTCGCGCGCCGAGCCCGCCCAGGTGCTCGACGCGCTGCTGTGGGCCGCCTCCGGCGTGGTCCTCCACGACGCCGTGCTCGCCCCGCTCGTCCTCGTGCTCGTCGTGGTGGGCGCGCGCGTCGTGCCACGCCCCTTCCGTGCCCCCACCACGGTGGGTCTCGTCCTGCTGGGCAGCCTGACCCTGCTCGCCGTGCCCGTGCTGGGCCGCTTCGGCGAGCGCGCCGACAACCCCACGCTGCTCGACCGCGACTACACCGCCGGCTGGCTCGCCGTCGCCGGGCTCGTGCTGCTCGGGGTCGTCGTGACCGGCCTGCTGCGGCGACGCGCGCAGCACGCCGCCGGCCCGGTCACGGCCGACCCGTCCCGCCCGTCCGACCCGTCCGACCAACCCGGCCCCACCGGTCGCTGAGCGTGGCCCTCGTGCTCGTCGTCGACGACGACCTCACCGTCCGCGAGGTCGTCGTGTCCTACCTGCGCGCCCACGGCCACGAGGTCGTCGAGGCCGGCGACGGCGAGGCGGCGCTGGAGCTGATGGGCTCCCGCCCGGCCGACCTCGTGGTGCTCGACCTGATGCTGCCCGGGATCGACGGGCTCGAGGTGTGCCGTCGGCTGCGGCGCGGCGGCGACGTGCCGGTGGTGATGCTCACCGCCCTCGGCGAGGAGGGCGACCGTGTCGCCGGCCTCGAGCACGGCGCCGACGACTACGTCAGCAAGCCCTTCAGCCCGCGCGAGCTGGCCCTGCGGGTCGACTCGGTGCTCCGGCGTACGTCGGAGCCGGCCGAGGTCGTCGGTCCGCGGGTCGTGGTCGACGGCGACCTCGAGGTCGACGCCGCACGTCACACGGTCACCCGGGCGGGCCGCGAGCTGGCCCTGACCGCCCGGGAGTTCGACCTGCTGTGGTGGTTCCTCAGCCACCCCGGCGTCGCGGTCAACCGCGACGACCTGCTGCAGGAGGTGTGGGGCTGGTCGGTCGGCGACCGCTCCACCGTGACCGTGCACGTGCGCCGCCTGCGCGAGAAGGTCGAGCAGGACCCCACCCACCCACGGCGGCTGCTGACGGTGTGGGGCGTGGGCTACCGGTGGGAGGCGTCGTGAACGACGAGCAGGCGCAGGTCGTCCTCGTGGCGGCGGTCGCGGCCGTCGTCGTGGGCGTCGTCGGGCTGCTGCTGGCCTGGCTCGTGCGCCGGCTGTCGATCCGCTGGCAGCTCGGCCTCGCCGCGGTCGTGCCGGTGGCCGCGGTGCTCGCCGGGGTGCTCGCGGCCTCCCAGCGCATGTTCATCAGCGACGACGACGTCGAGGTCGTCACGCTCGTGGCCGGCGCCGCCACGGTGGTCGCGCTGGCGGTCGCGCTCGCCCTCTCGCGGGCGATCACCCGCTGGTCGCTGTCGCTGCGCGAGGAGGTGCGGCGGGTGGGCTCCGGCTCGCCGTACGTCGGCGGGGCCCGCGGGCCCTCGGAGTTCCGCGCGCTGTCCGAGGAGCTCGCCACCGCGCACGCCCGGCTCGAGGAGGCCCGTGGGCGCGAGGCGCGCCTGGAGGACTCGCGCCGCGAGCTGGTCTCCTGGGTCTCCCACGACCTGCGCACCCCGTTGGCCGGCATGCGGGCGATGACCGAGGCGCTCGAGGACGGCATGACCCCCGACCCCGAGCGCTACCACCGCCAGATCCGGGTCGAGGTCGACCGCATGGTCCGCATGGTCGACGACCTCTTCGAGCTCTCCCGCATCCACGCCGGCGTGCTGCGGCTGGCCCCCGAGGCCGTGGTGCTGGGCGACGTCGTCAGCGACGCGATCGCCGCCGCCGACCCGGTGGCGCGGGCCCGTGGCGTCAGGCTCGGGGGAGCGGTGCCCGGCGGTCTCGAGCTCGTCGCCGACCCCTCGGGGCTCTCGCGCGTGGTCTCCAACCTGGTGATGAACGCCGTGCGCCACACCCCGCCCGGGGGCACGGTGCACGTCGAGGGCACGGGCCACGCCGCCGGGGTGCGCGCCGCCGCGGGGGACGGCGCGGGGGGCGGTGCGGGGGGCGGTGCGGGGGGCGGTGCGGGGGGCGACTGCGTGGAGCTCGTCGTGACCGACGGCTGCGGCGGCATCGGGGCCGTCGACCTCGCCCGGGTCTTCGACGTGGCCTGGCAGGCCGAGCCCTCGCGCACCCCTGACGACGTCACCGGTCGTGGGGCCGGGCTGGGCCTGGCCATCGTCAAGGGCATCGTGGAGGCCCACCGCGGCACCGTGCACGCCGAGGACGTCACCGAGCAGGGAGTCGACCAGGGGGACCGGCCGACCGGCTGCCGCTTCCGGGTCGTGCTGCCCGTCGACGGCCCCGGGCCGCTCGACGCGGTGCTCCCGGCCCCCGCCCCGCTCTCCTGACCGTCGGTCCGACGAGCACGGCGTCGACCGGGCTCCGCCGCGGCGCGGCGTGTCGACTGGGGTCGAACACGTGTTCGGGCTACCGTGCAGGGGACGGCGCGCAGATCGGCGTTCTCCACAGTCCCGGGTCACCGTTCCCCGACTGTCGGCGGGCTCCTCTAGCGTTCCCGGCACAGACGTTGCACGACACCACAGACCACACCGTGGAGGGCCGAGCGCCCTCCGCCCCAGGACGGAGACATCATGGCTGGAGACCGCGACAAGGCCCTCGACGTAGCGCTCGCCTCGATCGAGAAGCAGTTCGGCAAGGGCTCGGTGATGCGCCTCGGCGACGAGACCCGCGCGCCCCTCGAGGTGATCCCCACCGGGTCGATCGCCCTCGACGTCGCCCTCGGCCTCGGCGGCCTGCCGCGCGGTCGCGTGGTGGAGATCTACGGCCCGGAGTCCTCCGGAAAGACGACGGTCGCCCTCCACGCGGTGGCCAGCGCCCAGCGCAACGGCGGCATCGTCGCCTTCATCGACGCCGAGCACGCCCTCGACCCCGACTACGCCAAGGCCCTCGGCGTCGACACCGACGCCCTGCTGGTCTCCCAGCCCGACTCCGGTGAGCAGGCCCTCGAGATCGCCGACATGCTGATCCGCTCGGGCGCGCTCGACCTGATCGTCATCGACTCCGTGGCCGCGCTCGTGCCCCGCGCCGAGATCGAGGGCGAGATGGGCGACAGCCACGTCGGCCTCCAGGCCCGCCTGATGAGCCAGGCGCTGCGCAAGATGACCGGTGCGCTCAACAACTCCAAGACCACCGCGATCTTCATCAACCAGCTGCGCGAGAAGATCGGCGTCATGTTCGGCTCACCGGAGACCACGACCGGTGGTCGCGCGCTGAAGTTCTACTCCTCGGTGCGCCTCGACGTGCGCCGCATCGAGACGCTGAAGGACGGCACCGACATGGTCGGCAACCGCACCCGCGTCAAGGTCGTCAAGAACAAGGTCGCCCCGCCCTTCAAGCAGGCCGAGTTCGACATCATGTACGGCAAGGGCATCAGCCGCGAGGGTGGCCTGATCGACGTCGGCGTCGAGGCGGGCCTGGTCCGCAAGGCCGGCGCCTGGTACACCTACGACGGCGACCAGCTGGGCCAGGGCAAGGAGAACGCCCGCACCTTCCTGCGCGACAACCCCGACCTGGCCAACGAGCTGGAGAAGAAGATCCTCGAGAAGCTCGGGGTCGGCCCCACCGTCGACGCCGAGGTCTCGCTGCCCGGTGACCCGGTCGGCGTCGACGACTTCTGATCGTGACCCGGTCGCAGCGACCGGTCGACCGCGACGTCGACCCCCGGCCCGCCCCGTCGTGGGCCGGGGTCGACGCGACCGAGTCCGACCTCGGTGAGCCGGCGGTCTCCTCGTCCTGGCGTGGCGACGTCTCGGCGGGCGTCGACGCCTGGACCCAGCGCGCCGAGCGGACCGCGCGGTCCGGCGGGCCCGATGACGCGGCCGGGGCCGACGGGGCCTCGCGTCCGTTCGGGGAGGCGAGGTCCTCGGGTCGCAGGGGCTCCCGGGCCCGCGGCGGGTCCGAGGGCCGGCGGCAGGGTCGCAGCCGCTCGTCGGCGGGTCAGCCGCCCCCCGACCGCGCCGCGCTGGGGCCCGAGGCCGACCCGGAGTCGGTGGCCCGCACGATCCTGCTCGACCAGCTCACGGGCCGTGCCCGCAGCCGCAAGGAGCTCGGCGACAAGCTCGCGCAGCGCGAGGTGCCCGACGAGATCGCCACGGCGCTCCTCGACCGCTTCGAGGAGGTCGGCCTCATCGACGACGAGGCCTTCGCGCGGCTCTGGGTCTCCTCCCGCGGCGCCGGCGGGGGTGGCAGCAAGTCCCTGGCACGCCGCGCCCTGAGCCAGGAGCTGCGACGCAAGGGCGTCGACGACGAGGTCGCCCGCACGGTCCTCGACGAGATCGACCCCGACGACGAGGAGCAGGCCGCGCGAGAGCTGGTGCGCAAGAAGCTGCGCTCGCTCTCGCGCGTCGACGACGTCACCGCGACCCGCCGTCTCGTCGGCATGCTGGCGCGCAAGGGCTACGGCTCGGGCCTGGCCTTCTCCGTGGTCAAGCAGGAGCTCGCCGCCTCCGGTCGCGACGAGCCCGACCCCCTCGACTGACGCGACGGTGGTTGAGGAGCGAGCCCACTAGCCACCGGTGGTTGAGGAGCGACCGCCAGCGAGCGTCTGGAACCACCTACTCGCCACACCGTGGTCGAGGAACGCGCCCCGCCCGCCCTCGCCACGCCCCCCGCTCGACGCTGCGGCCGGCCTCCCGCCACAATGACCGGGTGGCCGACGAGCGCGAGATCCTGACCTACGACCTCTTCGGCACCGCGGTGCGCGACCTGGCCCAGCAGGTGGTCGACGACGGCTACGAGCCCGACCTCGTGCTGGCCATCGCCCGGGGCGGTCTGGGCCTGGCCATGGGGTTGGGCTACGCCCTCGACGTCAAGAACCTCTCGGCGGTCAACGTCGAGTTCTACACCGGCGTCGACCAGCGCCTCGACGTGCCGATCATGCTGCCCCCCACGCCTGCGGCCGTCGACCTGTCGGGCCTCAAGGTGCTCATCGCCGACGACGTCGCCGACAGCGGACGGACCCTGGAGTCGGTGCTGGCCTTCTGCGCCGACCACGTGGCCGAGGCCCGCTCGGCGGTGGTCTACGAGAAGCCGCAGAGCGTGGTGAAGCCCGACTACGCCTGGCGCCGCACGACGCGCTGGATCAACTTCCCGTGGTCCACGCAGCCGCCGCTGGTGACCCGCTCCACCGTGGTCGACGCGTGAGCGCCTCGCTGCTGCGGCTGCCGACGGGCCCGGTGGACCTGCGCAGCCTGCCCACCGACGCCACGCCCGACTTCGCGCACGGCAAGACCGCCGGCAAGGTCGCGCTGGCCGAGCTCGGCCCGCGGCTGGGCGAGCTGCAGGAGCGGCTCTTCTCCGAGCACACCACGGAGCACCCCCGCAGCGTCCTGCTGGTGCTGCAGGGCATGGACACCTCGGGCAAGGGCGGGGTCCTGCGGCACACCCTGGGGCTCGTCGACCCCCAGGGGTTGCGGATCACGTCCTTCAAGGCCCCCACGGCGCAGGAGCGGGAGCACGACTTCCTGTGGCGCATCCGTCGCGCGCTGCCCGGCCCGGGGCTGATCGGCGTCTTCGACCGCTCCCATTACGAGGACGTCCTCGCCGCACGGGTCAGGGGCCTGGCCCCCCTCGAGGAGGTCGAGCGTCGCTACGCCGCCATCAACGACTTCGAGGCCGACCTGCTGGCCGCTGGCACGACCGTGGTCAAGTGCATGCTCCACATCAGCGCCGACACCCAGCGCGAGCGGCTGCTGGAGCGCCTCGACCGACCCGACAAGCACTGGAAGTTCACCCCCGGGGACATCGACGACCGCCAGCTCTGGCCGGCCTACCGCGCTGCCTACGAGACGGCCCTGGAGCGCACCAACACCGAGGTCGCCCCGTGGCACGTCGTGCCCAGCGACCGCAAGTGGTATCGCAACCTCGCGGTCGGGCGCCTGCTCCTCGACGCCCTGGAGGGCCTCGCGCCCACCTGGCCCCCGGCGCGCTACGACGTCGCGGAGCAGCGACGGCGCCTGCTGCACGAGGCCGACCCGGATCCCGACCCCGGCCCGGAGGGGAGCGCGGCGTGAGCCCCGACCACCCGTCCGGTGCCGCCGACCGCGCCGTAGACGACGGCCCGCTGCCCACCGTGGCCGTCACGCGCTACGTCACCCCGCTGCGCGAGGGCGGCAGCCTGCCGGGGATCGTGGAGGCCGACGACCTGGGCACCTACGTGTGCAAGTTCCGCGGCGCGGGCCAGGGCGTGCGCGTCCTGGTCGCCGAGGTCGTGGTCGCCGAGCTGGCCCGTCTGGTCGGGCTGCGCACCCCGCGGCTGGTCGCTCTCGAGCTCGACGCGGAGATCGCGCGCTACGAGGCCGACGAGGAGGTCCAGGACCTGCTGGTCGCGTCGGTGGGGCTCAACCTGGGAGTCGACTTCCTGCCCGGCTCCTTCGGCTACGACGGCGAGCGGGCGGCCACGACGCCGGGCGGCGGCGCGGCGGCGGTGGCCGAGGAGGCGGCCCGGGTGCTGTGGCTCGACGCGTTCTGCGCCAACGTCGACCGCAGCTGGCGCAACCCCAACCTCCTGGTCTGGCACGACGACCTCTGGGTCATCGACCACGGCGCCTCGCTGTACTTCCACCACGCCTGGGGCGGCGGCGTCACCGACCCGGCCCGCTTCGCCGCCCAGCGCTGGGACGTCTCCGACCACGTGCTCGGCGCCCACGTCGGCGGCCTCGGCGCCGTCGACGCGGCGATCAGCGAGGTGCTGACGCCCGAGGTCCTGCCCGGCGTGCTCGAGCGCGTGCCCGACGCCTGGCTCCAGCCCGTGCCCGGCGCCGAGACACCCGCGGCGCTGCGCGCGGCGTACGTCGCCTTCCTCACCGCCCGGCTCGGCACCCGCCAGTGGCTGCCGGGGGCCGACGCGTGAGCGGCGTGCCGGCCGGTTCCGCCGGCACCCCGACGCGCCCGCTGATGGCCTACCAGTACGTCGTGCTGCGCTGCGTGCCGCGCGCCGACCGCGAGGAGTTCCTCAACGTGGGCGTGGTGCTCTACTGCCAGGCCGGCGACTTCCTGGGCACGGCGTGGCACTGCGACCGCGAGCGCCTGACCGCCTTCAGCGCGGGGCTCGACGTCGACCAGGTCTGCGCCTCGCTGCGCTTCGCCGAGGCCGTCAGCGCCGGGGACGAGCGCGGGGGTGCGGCCTCGCGACACCCGGTGGGACAGCGCTTCGGGTTCCTCAAGGCACCCAAGAGCACGGTGGTGCAGCCCGGTCCGGTGCACGGCGGACTGACCGCCGACCCCGCTGCCGAGCTGCGGCGCCTGCTCGCCTGCCTGGTGACCTGAGCCCCGGTGTGCTGAGCCCCGGTGTGCTGAGCGCCCCGGGGCGCCGAGGCCCGGGCCCCACCACGGTGACGGCCCGGGATCAGACCGGGACGAGCTCGACGGCGCCGACGGCGTAGCGGGCCAGCACCGTGCGGGCGACCTCGGGGTGCGCGCCCAGCGGCTCGGAGACCGCCACCGCGCCGGCCTCGAGGGCCAGCTCGGCGGAGCGGTCGGTGGCGCAGCCGGGGGAGAGGAAGAGCGAGGCCACCGCGATGTGGCGACGGCCCTCGCCGCGGAAGGCGCGCACGGCCTCGCCGGTGGCCGGCGGGGAGACCGAGGCGAAGGCCGCGGTGACGGGCAGGCGGTGGTGGGCCCCCCACAGCCGGGCGAGGCGGGCGACGGCCTGGTTGGCCAGCGGGTCGGTGGAGCCCGACGCGGCCAGCACGAGGGCGTCGAGCTCGCGCACCCGCGACTGGCGCAGCGCCTCGCGCAGCCGCACGTCGAGCACCTCGAGGAAGCACGGCTCCAGGCCCAGGATGGCCGTCGAGCGGATCTGCAGCCCCGGGTGCCGCGCGGCGGCCGCGGCCACGGCGGAGGGCACGTCGGCGGCGAGGAGCTGGCCCTCGGTCAGCAGCAGCGGCACGACCACGATCTCCTCGTGCCCGGCCTTGACGAGCCGGTCGACGACGGTCTGGAACGCGGGCCGGGCCGACTCGAGGAACGCGCGCTCGACCTTGAGGTCGGGGCGCATCGCGCGCACCTCGTCGACCAGTGCGGTGATGGTCGCGGAGGAGCGCGCGTCGCGGGTGCCGTGGGCCAGGGCGATCAGTGCCGGAGCTGCCATCGGAGGTGGCCTCCCTTGTCGTGGTGATCTCGGTGGGGCGGGGGTCCCGGGCCCAGCGGCGCTGCTGGTGGGTGTGGTGCTGCTGCCGTGCGGTGGGTGTGGAGCGGTCCTCGAGTGGTGCGGGTGGGGCCGGGGGCGGAGGTCACATGTGGATGCCGCACTCGGTCTTGTTGGTGCCGGCCCAGCGGCCGCTGCGGGCGTCCTCGCCGGGGGCGACACGACGGGTGCAGGGGGCGCAGCCGATCGAGGGGTAGCCGTCGTAGACGAGCGGGTTCACGAGGATCCCGTTGTCGGCGATGTAGGTCTCGACCTGCTCGTCGCTCCAGCGGGCGATGGGGGAGACCTTGACCTTGCCCTTCTTGGCGTCCCAGCCGATGACCGGCGCGATGACCCGGTTGCGGGTCTCGGCGCGGCGCAGGCCGGTGGCCCAGGCGTCGTAGCCCGCGAGCGAGCGGGCCAGCGGCTCGACCTTGCGCAGCTTGCAGCACAGGTCGGGGTCGGTCTTGTAGAGGTCCTTGCCGTACTCCGCGTCCTGCTCGGCCACGCTCTGGACGGGGGTGATGGTCAGCAGGTTGACCGGCATCGTCGCCTCGACGGCGTCGCGGGTGCCGATGGTCTCGGCGAAGTGGTACCCGGTGTCGAGGAAGACCACGTCGATGCCGGGCACGACCTTGGAGGCCAGGTGCGACAGCACGGCGTCGCCCATCGAGGAGGTCACGCAGAAGCGCTCCCCGAAGGTGGCGGCGGCCCACTCGATGATGTCCTCGGCCGGGGCGAGCTCGAGCTCGGCGCCCCAGTGGGACACGAGGTCGCGCAGCTCCTCGGGCGAGCGGCCCGCGGTCTCGATGGCTCGGTTCGCGCGCGCCGTGAGGGTGGTGGCGGCGGTCATGTGGCGGCTCCCTGGGTCGTGGCGTCCGGCCGGATCAGGCCGAGCATCCTCAGGGAGAAGGCGCGCAGGCAGGAGCGGCATTCCCAGCTGCCGTGGGGGGAGCTGATCTGACCGTCCTGCGAGACGACCTCGTGCGGACGCAGGTCCTCGTCACCGCAGTAGGGGCAGTGGAAGGGGATGCCGCGCCCGCTCATGAGGCCGGCTCGAGGGTCTTGTCGCCCTTGAGGAGCTCCTCGTCGGCGCGGGCGACCCACGTCGTGAAGGACTCCTCGGTGCCCGTGCGGTCGGCGAGGTAGTTGACGACCAGGGTGGCGACGTAGTCGCCGAGCCCGGCGCTGGTGACCTTGTGGGCGCGCAGCTTGCGGCCGAAGTTGGCCTGCAGCCCGGTGGCGCCGCCGAGGTGGACCTGGAAGCCCTCGACCTGCTGGCCCTCGTGCATGACCAGCTGGCCCTTGAGCCCGATGTCGGCGACCTGGGTGCGGGCGCAGGCGTTGGGGCAGCCGTTGACGTTGACGGTGATGCCGTCGGGCACCAGTGCGTCGAGGTCGGGGAAACGCTGCTCCAGCTCGGCGACCAGGTCGCGGGCGCGGTCCTTGGTGTCGACGATGGCGAGCTTGCAGAACTCGATGCCGGTGCAGGCCATCGTGTTGCGCCGCCAGCCCGAGGGCCGGCCCGAGAGCCCGAGCTCGTCGAGGTCGTCGAGCAGGGCGTCGACGGCGTCGGCGGGCACGCCGATCAGCACGATCTTCTGGTACGGCGTGAGCCGCGCACCCTCCACGCCGTGGTGCTCCATCGCGTCGGCCAGGCCGACCAGCAGCGTGCCCGACACCCGGCCGGCGGTCGGCGCGACGCCGACGTACTTTCGCCCGTCGGTCTGGTCGTGCACGCCGATGTGGTCGCGGTGGCCCACCGGCGAGGCCGGGGACTCGCAGGAGACGAGCTCGCGCCCCAGGTACTCTGTCTCGAGGACCTCGCGGAAGCGCTCGACGCCCCAGTCGGCGACGAGGAACTTCAGCCGCGCCCGCGAGCGCAGCCGGCGGTAGCCGTAGTCGCGGAAGATCGAAGCGACGCCCTCCCAGACGTCGGGCACCTCGTCGAGGGGCACCCACACGCCGAGCTTCTGGGCGAGCATGGGGTTGGTCGAGAGCCCGCCGCCGACCCAGACGTCGAAGCCGGGGCCGTGCTCGGGGTGCACCGTGCCGACGAAGGCGATGTCGTTGGTCTCGGGGGAGACGTCGTGGGAGGGGTGGCCGGTCAGGGCGGTCTTGAACTTGCGGGGGAAGTTCGAGAAGGCCGGGTCGCCGATGTAGCGGCGCTTGATCTCCTCCAGCGCCGAGGTGCCGTCGATGATCTCGTCGGCGGCCACGCCGGCGACGGGCGAGCCGAGGAAGGGGCGCGGGGAGTCGCCGCAGGCCTCGAGGGTGCTGAGCCCGGCCTCCTCGAGGCGCTCCCAGATGGTGGGGACGTCCTCGACGCGGATCCAGTGGTACTGGATGTTCTCGCGGTCGGTCACGTCGGCGGTGTCGCGGGCGAAGTCCTGCCCGATCGTGCCGAGCGCCCGCACCGTGGCCGGGGGCAGCAGGGCGCCGTCGGAGCGCACGCGCATCATGAAGAACTCGTCGTCGAGCTCCTCCTCGGCCAGGGTGGCGGTCTTGCCGCCGTCGAAGCCCGGCGCGCGCTGGGTGTAGAGGCCCATCCAGCGGAAGCGGCCGCGCAGGTCGGCGGGGTCGATGGAGGCGAAGCCGCGCTTGGAGTAGATGTTGAGGATGCGCGCCCGCACGTTGAGCGGGTTGTCGTCCTTCTTGGACTGCTCGTTCTTGTTCAGCGGTTCCATGTAGCCCAGGGCCCACTGACCCTCACCGCGCTTGGGGCGCGGACGGGCGGGGCGGGGGGCGGCCTGCTCGGTGGAGAGCTGCTCAGTCATGGGGTGGGGTTCCTCGGGTGCGTGTCTCGGCGGTGAGCGCGCGACTCTTCACGGGTCGGAACCACGTCGTCGGGGTTCGCTGCGACCTCGGAAGACCGGGCGCCCGCGGTCGGTTCGTGCGGGCGGTGCGTCGGGTGTCGCCGGGTGGGCGCGACGCGGGTCAGTGAGGTCGACACATGGAGCTGCGGGTGCGCCCGAGGTCCACGTGGCGTCGGACCACGAGGAAGGCGGACGTGGCAGCGGAGATCATGTCAAGGAGTCTCAGTCCTCGGACCGTCCGCCCACAAGGCGAAATCCCATGATGTGAGATCTTGATCCGCATGGTGAGACGACCCACCGCGGGACCGCGGCCCGCCACGGGGTCGTGCGTCCCATGTCACACCACCGTGACCTGTTCGCGACCATCCGCCCGACCGTGCCGGCCGCGTAGGCTGAGGGTCATGTCGTCCACGCCCGACCTCACCAGCAGCGTCTACTCCCAAGCCCTCGAGCTGATCGCCTCGGTGGAGCCCCGCATCGCGGAGGCGACGCGGCAGGAGCTCGCCGACCAGCGCGCCTCGCTCAAGCTCATCGCGAGCGAGAACTACGCCTCGCCCGCCGTGCTGATGACGATGGGCACCTGGTTCAGCGACAAGTACGCCGAGGGCACGGTCGGGCACCGCTTCTACGCCGGCTGCCAGAACGTCGACACCGTCGAGACGCTGGCCGCCGAGCACGCCCGCGAGCTGTTCGGCGCCGAGTACGCCTACGTGCAGCCGCACTCCGGGATCGACGCCAACCTCGTGGCCTTCTGGTCGATCCTGGCCCACCGCGTGGAGTCGCCGGCCCTGGCCGAGCTGGGTGCGCGCAACGTCAACGACCTGACCGACGAGCAGTGGGAGACCCTGCGCCGCCGGCTGGGCGACCAGCGCCTGCTGGGCATGTCGCTCGACGCCGGCGGCCACCTGACCCACGGCTTCCGGCCCAACATCAGCGGCAAGATGTTCCACCAGCAGCAGTACGGCACCGACCCCGAGACCGGCCTGCTCGACTACGACGCGCTGGCCGCCAAGGCGCGCGAGTTCAAGCCGCTCGTGCTCGTCGCGGGTTACTCCGCCTACCCGCGCCGGGTGAACTTCGCCAAGGTCCGCGAGATCGCCGACGAGGTCGGCGCCACCCTCATGGTCGACATGGCCCACTTCGCCGGGCTCGTGGCCGGCAAGGTCTTCACCGGCGACGAGGACCCGGTGCCGCACGCCCACGTCGTCACCAGCACCACCCACAAGTCGCTGCGCGGCCCGCGCGGCGGCATCGTGCTGGCCACCGAGGAGTACGCCCCCTCGGTGGACCGCGGCTGCCCGATGGTGCTCGGTGGCCCGCTCTCGCACGTGATGGCGGCCAAGGCCGTCGCGTTCGCCGAGGCCCGCCAGCCGGCGTTCCGCACCTACGCCCAGCAGGTCGCCGACAACGCCCAGTCGCTCGCCGAGGGCTTCCTGGGCCGCGGCGCCACCCTGGTCACCGGCGGCACCGACAACCACCTCGTGCTGCTCGACGTCTCCTCCTACGGCCTCACCGGCCGTCAGGCCGAGTCGGCGCTGCTCGACGCCGGCGTCGTCACCAACCGCAACTCGGTGCCCGGCGACCCCAACGGAGCCTGGTACACCTCCGGTATCCGCCTGGGCACCCCGGCGCTGACCACCCGCGGCTTCGGTCACGACGAGTTCGACACCGTCGCGGAGCTGATCACGATGGTCCTGGAGAACACCCAGCCCGGCACGACCAAGGCCGGCGGCCCCTCCAAGGCCTCCTACGTCCTGGCCGACGGCGTCGCCGCCAAGGTCAAGGACGCCTCGGCCGAGCTGCTCGACAAGCACCCGCTCTACCCCGGCCTCGAGCTCTCCTGAGACCTCCCACCCGCACCCGACCACGGCCGGCACCCCGCGAGGGGTGCCGGCCGTGGTCGTACACCGGGACCGTGGCAGCCTGGAGCGGTGACGGAGCCGACCCACCCCGAGCAGCCCCACCCCGACCAGCCGGCGCCCACCTACCAGTGGGCGGTGACCAGCGACCCCGACGTGCTGCACGTGCAGCTGCCGCCGGTCGCGGTGGTCGACGGCGACCGGGTGCGTGACGCGCTGCGGGCCCTCTTCGCCCGCCGCGGCTTCGCCGCGCTGCGCGACCCCGAGGACCTGCGCGCCCGCGCCGCCAACGGGTGCGTGCTGCGCCTGGTCGACGACCGGAGCGCCGAGCTGGTCGTGACGATCAGCGAGGGCGTCGGCGTCACGCGGGTGCCGGTGCCGCACCACGACCCGGCCTGGTCGGCGCGCGTGCTGGCGGCCGGCGAGGTCACCGTGCTGGTCACCGAGGCCGCGATCGACCCCAGCGGTGCCCTGACCCCGGAGCGCCTCGCCGCCGACGTCGCCGCCGGCGGCGTCAGCCTGGCCCGCGTGCCCGCCGGGGAGCTCTGACCCGACCCCTCCGCGGCGAGCCCGGCCCGGCGCGTGCCACGGCGGGGGCGCCGCGGCGTCTAGTGTCCTGCCGTGGACCCCACCCCCCCGGCCGCGACGGACGCCGTCGACGACGACCCGGAGCGCCCGCGCAGCACGCTCCCGGGCCGTGGCCTCGTGCCCCAGCGGTGGCAGGCCTGGCGCGTGCTCCTCGGTGCGGCCTGGGTCGGGGTGCTGGCCACCGTCGTCCTGACCGGCGTGCGCGACACCGGGTGGGCCGAGCTGACCCAGGCGGTGCGCGCGGGCGAGGTCGACCGCGTGGAGGTGGTCGGCGGTCTGCCCGCGGGTGCACGCGGCACCGCGACCGTGGAGGTCCTCTGGCGCGACGGGCTCCTGCGCCGCTCGACCGAGGTCGTGGAGCGCCGACCCCTGCGCGCCTCGCCCGACGGCACCCCGCTGGGTCCTCGGGGCTCGGCCGGGCGCGGCCTGCGCGCCGGCGACGGGTCGCCCCCGGTGGTCCCGGACGTCGGCGCGGCCCTGACCGGCCTCGGCGCCGGCTCCGCCCCTGGGCTGGTCGTGGAGCGTGTCGAGGCGTCGCAGGCGACGTGGCACACGCAGGTGCGCCTGGCGGGCTTCCGCACCGGGGGCACCCTGGCCGGCGCCGCTCTCGTGCTGCTCGTGCTGACGGTGCTGCTCCTGGCCTGCGGCCCCGAGCCGCGTCGGGCGACCCGGTGGGCGTGGTGGTGGATCCTGCTCACCCTGCCGCCGCTGGGGCTGGCGGCGTACCTGCTGCTGGGCGGTCCCGGGCGGTCCGCGACCGGTGACCAGCCCGTGGGGTCCGGGCGCGACGGGCGGTTCACCGGAGGGTGGGCCTTCCTGCTCACCGTGCTGCTCGGGTCGGCGTCCTCGAGCCTGCTCTGAGGTCGGGGCGGCGTGCTCAGCGCCGCCAGCGGTACTCCAGCTCGGGGCGGCCTCCGCGCCCGTAGCGCGGCTGCCGCTCGGCGAGCTCGGAGTCGGCGAGGTGCTCGAGGTAGCGCCGCACGGTCACGCGGGAGGCCCCGACGGCCTCGGCCACCTCCGAGGCCGACCGGGGGCTCTCGGCGTCGCGCAGCGCCGCGGTCACCTCGCGCAGGGTCTCCGCGCTCATCCCCTTGGGCAGCACGGTCGCGGCGGCGGGGGAGCGCAGGCTGCCCAGCATGCGGTCGACCTCGTCCTGGGCCATCTCCGCCGAGGAGGCCGCGAGCCGGTCGCGGTAGGCGGCGTACTGCTCGAGCTTGGCGCGGAAGGTGGGGAAGGTGAAGGGCTTGAGCAGGTAGAGCACGACGCCCTGCGCCACGGCGTGCCGCACGACCTCGGTGTCACGCGCCGAGGTGACCGCGATGACGTCGCACAGGTGGCCCGAGGCGCGCATGCGCTGCAGCAGGCCCAGCCCGTGGCCGTCGGGCAGGTGCAGGTCGAGCAGCACCAGGTCGACTGCACGGCCCTCGGTGCGCGCCTGCTCCAGCAGCCGGGCGGCGTCGCCGGCCGAGCGCGCGGTGCCGGCCACGGCGAAGCCCGGCACGCGCCCGACGTACGCCGTGTGCGCCTCGGCCGCCCGCGCCTCGTCCTCGACCACCAGCACGCGCACCTCGGCCGCGGGGCCACTCACGGGGTCGCCTCCGCGGTGCCGGGAGCGGCGGCGGGAGCAGGGCCGGGAGCAGCCCCGGCCGGCGGCGGGGCGGTGGAGCCCAGGCGCAGCACGACGTCGAACTCCGCCCCGCCGAGGGCGGAGACGCCCACGGTGACCTCGCCGTGGTGGCGGCGGGCCACCTGGGAGACCAGGGCGAGACCGAGACCGCGGCCGTGCCCGGCGCTGGCCTTGGTCGACCAGCCGCGCTCGAGCACCCGGGCCGCGGAGTCGGGGTCGAGCCCGGGCCCGGAGTCGCCGACGGTGACCAGCAGCCGGCCGCCGTCGGGCTCCCGCTGCCGCCCGCCCAGGCCGGTGCTGGGGTCGGTGCTGGGGTTGGTGCTGGGGTCGGTGCGCAGGTCGACGTGCACCCGGCGCTCGGGGCGCGAGGTCACGGCGTCGAAGGCGTTGTCGACGAGGTTGCCGAGCACCGTGACGAGGTCGCGGGCCGGCACCTCGGAGCCGTCGCGGACCTCGCCGGTGATGACCAGCTCGATGCCGCGCTCGACGGCCTCGGAGGTCTTGCCGAGCAGGAGGGCGGCCACCACGGGGTCGCCGGTGGCGCCCACGACCCGGTCGGCCAGCAGCTGGGCGACCTGGAGCTCCTCGGTGGCGAAGTCGACGGCCTCCTCGGGGCGACCCATCTCGATGAGCGACACCACGGTGTGAAGCCGGTTGGCGGCCTCGTGGTTCTGCGAGCGCAGCGACTCGGTGAGCCCGCGCACGGCGTCGAGCTCGCCGGTGACCGAGCGCAGCTCGGTGTGGTCGCGCAGCGAGACCACCGAGCCGACCTCGTGGCCGTCCCACGACGCGGGGGCCGAGGAGACCACGAGCATGCGGTCACCGGCGAGGTAGAGGTCGTCGGACTCCGCGGTGCGCCCCAGGGCGGCCGCGACGAGGCCGGGGGCCAGCCCGAGGTCGTGCACCGAGCGCCCCACGACCTCGTCGCGCTCGCGGCGGCCCTCGGCGACCGGCTCGGGCAGGCCGAGCAGCCGTCGGGCCTCGTCGTTGACCAGCTGGACCCGCCCGTCGGCGTCGATGAGCAGCAGCCCCTCCCGCACGGCGTGCAGCACCGCGGAGTAGTACTCGTACATCCGGGTGATCTCGCGCTCGCCCAGGCCGTGGGTCTGGCGGCGCAGCCTGCGGCTCACCAGCCACGCGCCGAGCAGGCCCACCGCGAGCACGGCCGCGGCGGAGACCGCGATCAGCACGAGGTCGTCGCCCAGGGCCTGGTCGATGGCCTGCACGGTGATGCCGACCGAGACCAGCGCGACCACCGTGCCGGTGTCGTCGAGCACCGGCACCACGGCGCGCATCGAGGGCCCGAGGGTCCCGGTGTACCGCTGGGTGAGGATCCCGCCCTGCGGCGCGTCGCCCAGGTCGCCCACGAAGGGCCGGCCGATGAGCGCGGGGTCGGGATGGCTGTAGCGGGTCCGGTCGAGGGCCATCACGGTGACGAAGTCGACGTCGGTGTCGCGGCGGACCTCCTCGGCGTAGGGCTGGATGCGCACCGCGGGGTCCTCGGTGCGCAGCGCCGCGACCAGGGCGGGGGAGTCGGCCACGGCGCGGGCCACGCCGACCGCGCGGTCGGTGGCGGCCACCCGGGCGTCGCGCCGGGCGTCGTACGTCGCGAGCGCCAGCGACGCCACCACCAGGACCACGACCACCAGCACCTGGAGCAGCAGCACCTGGCGGGCGACCGACCCGTCCCGCCGCTCCGACCTCCGCACCTGCGCATTGTGCCCCACCGGCGCGCCGCCGCCCGTCCAGCGCCCGCCGCCCGTTCAGCGCCCGTCGGGCCGGTGCCCGCGGAGCGGACGTCGGCGTCCGCGAACTCAACGACCACAACGGTGACCACGGTCACAAGCGGTGCGAGCGTGCTCGGGTCGGGCACGGGCCCGGACGAGACACGGAGGAACCCATGAGCAGCAGCACCACCGCGAAGCCGGGCCGCACGGCACCGCGCAACCGCACGCACTACCTCTACATCGCCGTCATCGTGGCGGTCGCCCTCGGCATCCTGGTCGGCATCGTCGCGCCCGACTTCGCCAAGGAGCTCAAGCCGCTCGGCACCGGCTTCGTGGCCCTGATCAAGATGATGATCCAGCCGGTCATCTTCTGCACGATCGTGCTCGGCGTCGGCTCGGTGGCCAGCGCCGCCCGCGTCGGCAAGGTCGGCGGCCTCGCGCTCGGCTACTTCATCACGATGTCGACCTTCGCCCTGGCCATCGGCATGGTCGTCGGCAACATCCTCAAGCCCGGCGACGGCCTCCAGCTCGACGAGTCGGCCGCCTCGGCCGGCCAGGAGCAGGCCGCCGGCGCCCACAGCAGCACCGCCGACTTCCTCGTCGGGATCATCCCCGACTCGATGCTGTCCTCGCTGACCTCCGGCGAGGTGCTCCAGACCCTGCTCGTCGCGCTGCTCATCGGCTTCGCCCTGCAGCGCATGGGCCGCAGCGGCGCCCCGATCCTGCGCGGCATCGAGCACGTGCAGCGCCTGGTCTTCCGCGTGCTGGCCATGATCATGTGGGCCGCCCCCGTGGGCGCCTTCGGGGCCATCGCCGCCGTCGTCGGCGAGACCGGTGTCGGTGCGCTCAAGTCGCTGGCGGTGCTGATGATCGGCTTCTACATCACCTGCGCGCTCTTCGTCTTCCTGGTGCTCGGCACGCTGCTCAAGGTCGCCACCGGCGTCAGCGTGTTCAGCCTCTTCAAGTACCTCGGCCGCGAGTTCCTGCTCATCGTGTCGACCTCCTCCTCCGAGTCGGCCCTGCCGCGCCTGATCGCCAAGATGGAGCACGCCGGCGTCGACAAGCCCACCGTCGGCGTGGTCGTGCCCACCGGCTACTCCTTCAACCTCGACGGCACCGCCATCTACCTCACGATGGCCTCGCTCTTCATCGCCGAGGCCCTCGGCGACCCGCTGTCGATCGGCGAGCAGATCTCGCTGCTGTTCTTCATGATGATCGCCTCCAAGGGCGCCGCCGGCGTCACCGGCGCCGGCATGGCCACGCTGGCCGGCGGCCTGTCCTCGCACCGCCCCGAGCTCGTCGACGGCGTCGGCCTCATCGTGGGCATCGACCGCTTCATGTCGGAGGCCCGCGCGGTCACCAACTTCTCGGGCAACGCCATCGCCACGATCCTCATCGGCCACTGGACCGGCGGCCTCGACCGGCCCCAGCTCGACCGCGTGCTGAGCGGGCAGGACCCCTTCGACGAGACCACGATGATCGACGACCACGGCGACGACGCCCACCTCGACCAGGCCGAGGTGGCCCCCGCCGGGCCCGCCGGCCCGGTGCGCCCCACGCAGTCGGTCTGACCCGCACCTCCGCTCGACCACCGCTCGACCACCGGACCCCCGTCGCACCCGCGACGGGGGTCCGCTGCGTCGTGTGCCACCCACCGCGACCGCTCCCGCAGCGCGCGCTCGGGGTGCCCGGATCGGGGTCCGGCGGGCGATACCGTACCGACCATGGCCACCCCCACCCCCCAGTCCGCCGAGGGGTCGCCGCTCCTCGCGTGGGGGCGGCGCGCGGCCGAGACGCTGTGGCGGCTGGTGGTCGCCACCGTGGGCGCCTGCCTGCGCTTCCGGGTGACCGGCCTGGCCGCCGAGGCGGCGTTCTTCGCCGTCGTCTCCGTGCCGCCCCTGGTCTTCGCCCTGGCGGGGGCGATCGGCTACGTCTCCGAGCAGTTCTCCGCCGCCCAGGTCGCCGACGTGCGCGCGGCCATCCTCGAGGTCTCCTCGCGCGCGCTGACCGAGGGCGCAGTGCGCGACGTCATCGAGCCCACCATCGACGACGTCCTGCGCGGCGGCCGCTTCGACGTGGTCTCGCTGGGCTTCGTGCTCGCGCTCTGGTCGGGCTCGCGGGCGCTCAACGTCTTCGTCGACACCATCACGATCATGCACGGCCTGGGCGGCCACCGCGGGATCGTCAAGACCCGCGCACTGTCCTTCGTGCTCTACGTCCTGGCCATGATCACCGGCGTCGTCTCGCTCCCGCTGGTCGTCGCCGGGCCGAGCCTGGTCGGTCGCTGGCTGCCCGAGCGCGCCGAGGTGCTCATGCACTTCTACTGGCCGCTGGTGCTGGTGCTGTGCATCTGCTTCCTGGCCACGCTCTACCACGTCTCGGTGCCCGTGCGGACCAACTGGAGCTTCAACCTGCCCGGCGCCGTCTTCTCCCTCGTGGCCTGGATCGCCGGGTCCTACGCCCTGCGGTGGGTGCTGACCGTCACGGCGTCGGACTCCCGCTCGATCTACGGCCCGCTCGCCGCACCGATCGCGGTGCTGCTGTGGCTCTACCTCGTCGCCATCGCCGTGCTCATCGGGGCCGCCGTCAACGCCGCCTTCGACACCGTATTCCCCCAGTCGACCACCTCCCGGGCCCGCACCGAGCTGGTCGCCCGCCTGCGCCAGCGGCTGACCCGCGAGCGCGCCGACGACGGGGAGCCGGACGCACGCCCCGCCACCGACCCGGCCACCCGTCCTGACGTCGGTCCGGTGCCACCCGCGGCAGCACCCGCGGCACGCCCCTCGGCAGCGCCCCCGGCGCCGCCGACCGGCCACGAGCCGCCTCCCACCCAGCCGCTGCGTGCGGTGCGGCGCGGGTCCGCGGTCCCCGAGCCGGGGCGGGTCGGCGGCGGCGCGGGCCGGGTCGACTAGATTCGGCGCGTGCCCGACGTACCCGAGCCCACCGCGGGCGGCAAGCGCGGGATGATCTCGCTGCCCGACCGCCAGCGCAGCCCGCTGTGGGAGCTGGGGCGACGCCTGCTGCTGGCCACCGCGATCCTGGTCGGCACGGTGCTGCTGGTCTACTTCGACCGCGAGGGCTACCGCGACGGCAACGACCCCGGGTCGAACTACGCCGTCGACTTCAAGGACGCGATCTACTACACGACCGTCACCCTCAGCACGACCGGCTACGGCGACATCGCGCCGGTCTCGGAGACCGCGCGCATGGTCAACGCGTTCGTCATCACCCCGGCCCGCATCGCCTTCCTGGTGCTGCTGATCGGCACCACCCTCGAGGTCCTCGCCTCGCAGGGCCGCGAGCTGTTCCGGGTCTCCCGGTGGAGGAAGCGCATGCTCAAGCACGTCGTCGTCATCGGTTACGGCACCAAGGGCCGCAGCGCGGTCGACACGCTGATCAACAACGGCCTCGACCGCGAGAGCGTGGTGGTGGTCGACCCCAGCCCCGCGGCGCTCCAGGACGCCCACGCCGACGGGCTCGCGGTCGTCACCGGGGACGCCACGCGTCGCGAGGTGCTGCGCCGCGCCGGCTGCGCCACCGCCGAGCAGGTCATCATCACCACCGACCGCGACGACTCCAACGTGCTGGCCACCCTCACCGTGCGCCAGCTCAACCCCGACGCCTGGATCGTCGCGGCCGTGCGCGAGCAGGAGAACGCACCGCTGATGAAGCAGTCGGGCGCCGACTCCGTCATCACCTCCTCCGACGCCGTGGGCCGCCTGCTGGGCCTGTCGTCGATGTCGCCGACGCTCGGCTCGGTGATGGAGGACCTGCTGACCTACGGCGACGGCCTCGAGGTCGCCGAGCGCGACCTGCTGGTCAACGAGGTCGGCAAGCAGCCGCAGTCGCTGCCCGACCAGGTCATCGCCGTCGTGCGCGACGAGAAGGTCTACCGCTACTTCGACCCGGTGGTGACCCGGCTGGCCCGCGGCGACCGGCTCGTGGTGGTGCGTCCGGCCAAGGAGCTGCCGTGGGCGCCGCGCCCCGGCACCCACAACGAGGAGTTCGCCACCGAGGACTGACCCGTCCCCGGCCACCCGACCCTCCCGTGCGTCGAACAGGTGTTCGATCGTGTGGGACGATGGGGTGGTGAGCAGCGGAGCGCGGCAACGGCGGGGCGAGGCGCCCCCGGGACGCCCCGGCCGACGTCCGCCCGGGTCCTCCGGCGGCCCGAGCCAGCCCTCGCTGGGCGTCTCGGCGCTGCACGGCACGGCCGGGGGAGTCGAGGACTGCCCCGTGCGCCACTGCTGGGTCTCCGGAGCCGTCGACGTCGACGGTGTCACCCGGCCCGGGATGCTCGTGGAGTGGCGGCGCGGCGCGGCCGGCTGGGAGGGGCTCGTCGTACGCCCCGAGCGCCGGGCGCCCGGGGTGTGGGTGCTGGTGCAGCAGTGGGTGCCCGCGCGCCTGCTCAGCCCCCGCTGAGGCTGCCGGGCCCCTCCGTGGCGTGCCGGGCCCCCTGCGTGGTGTCGCCGCCGTCTGCCAGGCTGCAGTCTGCCCGCGCCTCCCGAGCCGTCGTCCCTGCCCGCGCCGCGTGTGCCCCTCGTGGAGGCCTGCCGTCGCGTGTGGCTGGTCAGTCCCTCCGGCACGCTGCGCGTCACCTCCGCCGCCGTCGTCTGCGGGCTGCTCACGGTGCTCCAGCTGACCGTCGTGGTCCTGGCCGACAACCGGTGGGCGCTGCTCGGCCTCGTGCTGCCCGTGGCCGGCGGGCTGCTCCTGCTCGGCTGGGTCCGTCAAAGACGGGGATGGCGGGCCCTGGGCCTCCTGCTGGCCGTCGTCGGCGCGTTCCTGCCGTTCTGGCTCGACGCAGCGACCCGGTGAGCGGCGTCGCGCGTCCTCGCGGGCCGCGCCGGTCCGAGGACCCCGGGGGCATGACGAAGGCCCCGTCTCCCTGGCGGGAAACGGGGCCTGATCTGCTGCTGTGCTGTGGTGGGCGATACTGGGTTTGAACCAGTGACCTCTTCCGTGTCAAGGAAGCGCGCTACCGCTGCGCCAATCGCCCGAGGTGGAGACGGGATTTGAACCCGTGTAGACGGATTTGCAGTCCGTTGCCTCGCCTCTCGGCCACTCCACCGCTGGAGGTCAAACCAAGAGAGAGACCTCTCCGAGCGGACAACGAGACTCGAACTCGCGACCTCAACCTTGGCAAGGTTGCGCTCTACCAACTGAGCTATGTCCGCTTGCTTCCGACGTTCCCGTCGGCGTGCGGTGAAACAGTAACCCAACGCCTGAGGCGTGCCAAATCCGGGTGTCGGGCGTGTTGCGGGGGCATGTCCGGCGGTCGTCACGGGGCCCCGGGAGCCCCCGCCGGCCCCTCACCGGCCCCTCGTCGGCCCGTGTCGCGGGGTGCCCGCGCCCTCCTAGAGTGGCGGCCATGCGCGCCTGGATCGACGGTCACCTCCTGCCCGACCCCACCGCCCCCGCCGTCGGGGTCACCGACCACGGCCTCACCGTGGGCGACGGGGTCTTCGAGGCGGTCAAGGTCGTCGACGGGCGTCCCTTCGCGCTGACGCGCCACCTCGAGCGCCTGCGCACGAGCGCCGCCGGCCTCGGGCTGCCGCCGGTCGACCTCGACCTGGTGCGCCGGGGCGTCGCGGCGGTCCTGGCCGAGGAGCACCTCGCGCTGGGTCGCCTGCGCATCACCGTCACCGGGGGACCGGCCCCGCTGGGGTCGGGTCGCGGCGACGCGGCGCCCACCGTCGTCGTCGTGGCGGCGCCGATGCCGCCGGCGGCCGCGCAGGTGGCCGTGGCGACCGTGCCGTGGCCGCGCAACGAGCGCGGCGCGCTGGCCGGGCTGAAGACCACGTCGTACGCCGAGAACGTGGTGGCCCTCGCCGAGGCGCACCGGCGCGGCGCCGACGAGGCCGTGGTGGCCAACCTGGCCGGCCACCTGTGCGAGGGCACGGGCTCCAACGTCTTCTACGTCGTCGACGGCGAGCTGCGCACCCCGACGCTGGGCAGCGGCTGCCTCGCCGGGGTCACACGCGCGCTGGTGCTGGAGTGGTTCGGCGGGCGGGAGGTGGACGAGCCGATCGACGTCGTGCGCGGGGCCAGTGAGGTGTTCCTCGTGTCGACCACCCGCGACGTGCAGCCGGTCGTGCGCTGGGACGACGTCGCCCTGCCCGCCCCGGGGCCGGTGACCCGCGCGGCGCAGAAGGCCTGGGGCGAGCGCGAGACGAGCATGCTCGAGGCGGCCCGCACACCGGGCGACTGAGCGGTCGCAAGGCCCCAGGGGCGGGCCCGCATGGGCCCCGATGTGTGGGTCGGCGCGGGATGGGTTATCGTTTCCGCCGCATCACCGCGGGCGATTGGCGCAGTGGTAGCGCGCTTCGTTCACACCGAAGAGGTCACTGGTTCGAACCCAGTATCGCCCACCAGATCACGCACGAGGCCGGTCCCCACGGGGCCGGCCTCGCGGCGTTCCTGGACCTCTCGCGGTCAGGCCCGTCCGGCGCCGCGTGGGCCGGAGCGGCGAGGTGTGTCCCGCCGCTCCGGCCGCTGGTGAGTCCCCCCGGTCACCGGCACGGGTCCAACGAGGCGCCGCGCAAGCGGTTACGCCCCGGCGTCCCCGGTGCGTGCGTCCTGTCGACGGCGCGACGTGCTCCGGGCGGGGGAGGACGTCCGCCGCGGGCGGTCGCGCGGGTCGACCGCCGGGACGGGCCGCGTCCGGGTCGCCCGGGTGCGGTCCCACCAGCCCCACGCGTCGCACCGGTCGGCCCGGACCCGCACTTGTCGCCCCGTGCGTGGGCCGACAGGTGCGGGTTTCGCCAGCCGGCTGGCGAAACCCGCGGGGCCGGCCACCGACCTCAGTGGGTGAGCTTGAGACCGGCGACGCAGCCGACGATGCCGAGCAGGAGCAGCACGCGCACGACGGAGACCGGCTCGGCGCCGGTGGCCATGGCCCAGCCGGCGGTGGTGGCGGCGCCGATGCCGACCCACACGGCGTAGGCGGTGCCGACGGGCAGCTCGCGCAGGGCCCAGGAGAGGCCGGCCATGCTGGCGGCGGCGGCCACGAGGAAGACGGCCGCGGGGCCGAGGCGGGTGAACCCCTCGCTGCGGTCGAGGGCGGTGGCCCACACGGCCTCCAGGACACCGGAGACGACGAGGACGATCCAGGACATGGGGAGCTCCTTGGGCATCGTCTTGTCGCTGGCCGGGTACGACGCGCCTCGTCCGGGTGCCGGTCTGGCGCGGCCATCGTGGCACGCCCGCGTCGCTGGCCCAAGGCGGTCCGCCCCCGCGCCCGCCGACGTCCCCGCCCACTGACCCGCCCACGCCCCCGTCCACGCGTCCGTCCACGCGTCGGCAGAGCGTCGGCACCGCGTCGGCACGGCATCGGCGTGGCGACGGCCACGGAATCAGCGCCGGGCGGGCGGGGTTGGAGCCAGCATGACCACCATCGGACTCATCGGAGCAGGCAACATCGGCAGCACCGTCGCGCGACTCGCGGTGCGTGCCGGACACGACGTCGTCGTCAGCAACAGCCGCGGGCCGGAGACGCTCTCCGACCTCGTGGCCGAGCTGGGCGAGCACGCCCGCGCGGCGACCGCGACCGAGGCGGCGGAGGCCGGCGACGTCGTCGTCGTGACCATCCCGCTCAAGAACTACCGCGAGGTGCCGGTCGAGCCGCTGCGCGGCAAGGTCGTCATCGACACCAACAACTACTACCCCGAGCGCGACGGCCACATCGCCGAGCTCGACGACGAGTCGACCACGACCGCCGAGATGCTCCAGGCCCACCTGCCGGAGTCGCAGGTCGTGAAGACCTTCAACAACATCTACTTCGAGCACCTGCTGCGCCTCGCCCGCCCCTCGGGCGACCCCGAGCGCAGCGTGCTGGCCATCGCCGGCGACGACGCCGCGGCCAAGCGGGCGGTGACCGAGGTGCTCGACAGCCTCGGCTACGACGCCCACGACGCCGGCCCGCTCAGCGAGGGGTGGCGCTTCCAGCGCGACACCGCGGCCTACGCCGATCTCTACGCCGGCGAGCGCGGCTTCGACCCCGAGGGCGGTCGCCGCGTCGACGAGGCGTTCCTCGTCCAGCAGCTCGACGCGGCGAAGCGCTACCGCGACATGGACTGACCCTCCCGCACTACGCGCGCCACCCGCCACGCCCCGACGCCGGCCGGTGCGCGGGCGGAGGCGGCGTACGACGAGCGCGGCCCGCACGGCCCCGGACAAACCCGGGAGCCGTGCGGGCCGCGCTGTCGTTACCCTTGACCCGGCTCGTCCGAGCCGCCCGCCGGCCCGTGGCCGGTGGCGCCGCCCCACCGTCAGGAGACCCCCGTGCCCGACCTCAAGATCGCCCTCGTCCACGCCGGTGAGCGTGAGGTGCGGGAGGTCACTGCGGGCACCAAGGCCTGGGAGCTGTTCACCGACGACACCTCGGTCATCGCCGCCCGGGTCGGGGGCGAGCTCAAGGACCTCTCCCACCCGCTGAGCGAGGGCGACGAGGTCGAGGGCGTGGCCATCGACTCCGCCGACGGCCGCGACATCCTGCGCCACTCCACCGCGCACGTCATGGCCCAGGCCGTGCAGCAGCTCTTCCCCGAGGCCAAGCTCGGCATCGGCCCGCCGGTCACCGACGGCTTCTACTACGACTTCGACGTCGAGACCCCCTTCGTGCCCGAGGACCTCGCCAAGATCGAGACCGCGATGCGCAAGATCGTGAAGGAGGGCCAGCGCTTCGACCGCCGCGTCACCACCGACGCCGACGCGATCAGCGAGCTGGCCAAGGAGCCCTACAAGATCGAGCTGATCGGGCTCAAGGGCTCCGGGCGCAGCGACGACGCCGCCGAGGGCGCCAGCGTCGAGGTCGGCGCCGGCGAGCTGACGATCTACGACAACGTGCGCCGCAACGGCGACGTGGCGTGGTCGGACCTGTGCCGCGGCCCGCACCTGCCGACCACCAAGCGCATCCCCGCCTTCAAGCTGATGCGCTCGGCGGCCGCCTACTGGCGCGGCGACGAGAAGAACAAGCAGCTCCAGCGCATCTACGGCACCGCCTGGGAGACCAAGGAGGCCCTCGAGGAGCACCTGCACCGCCTCGAGGAGGCCGAGCGCCGCGACCACCGCAAGCTCGGCCGCGAGCTCGACCTCTTCTCGTTCCCCGACGAGATCGGCTCGGGCCTGCCCGTCTTCCACCCGCGCGGCGGCGTGATCAAGCGCGAGATGGAGGACTACGTCCGCCTGCGCCACATCGAGGAGGGCTTCGAGTACGTCGGCACCCCCCACATCGCCAAGGAGGGGCTCTTCCACACCTCGGGCCACCTGCCCTACTACGGCGAGGGCATGTTCCCCGCGCTCGACGTCGACGGCATGGACTACCGCCTCAAGGCGATGAACTGCCCGATGCACAACCTGATCTTCGACGCCCGCCAGCGCTCCTACCGCGAGCTGCCGCTGCGGCTCTTCGAGTTCGGCTCGGTCTACCGCCACGAGAAGTCCGGCGTCGTGCACGGCCTGACCCGCGTGCGCGGCTTCGCCCAGGACGACTCCCACTCCTACTGCACCCCCGAGCAGGCGCCGGGCGAGGTCAAGCACCTGCTCGACTTCATGCTCAGCGTGCTGCGCGACTTCGGCCTCGACGACTTCTACCTCGAGCTGTCGACGCGCGACGACTCGAAGCCCGACAAGTTCGTCGGCTCCGACGAGGACTGGGCCGCGGCCACCGCCGTGCTCGAGCAGGTCGCCACCGTGTCGGGCCTCGAGCTCGTGCCCGACCCGGGCGGCGCCGCGTTCTACGGCCCCAAGGTCTCGGTGCAGGCCAAGGACGCCATCGGCCGCACCTGGCAGATGGGCACGGTGCAGTACGACTTCAACCAGCCCTCGCCCGACCGCTTCAACCTCACCTACGTCGCCCCCGACGGCTCGCGCCAGCAGCCGGTGATGATCCACTCCGCGAAGTTCGGCTCCATCGAGCGCTTCCTCGGCGTGCTCGTCGAGCACTACGCCGGCGCCTTCCCCCCGTGGCTGGCCCCCGTGCAGGTGCAGGCCATCCCCATCGCGGAGCGCCACGCCGACTACCTGCACGACGTGGCCCGCCGCATGCGCACCCAGGGCCTGCGCGTCGAGGTCGACGACTCCGACGACCGGATGCAGAAGAAGATCCGCAACGCCCAGCTGCAGAAGGTGCCGTTCATGATGATCGCCGGCGACGACGACCTCGCCGCGGACGCCGTCTCCTTCCGCTACCGCGACGGCCGCCAGGACAACGGCGTGCCCCTCGAGGAGGCGATCGCGCGCGTCGCGGCCGCCGTGGAGTCGCGCGAGCAGGTCTGAGGCGGGCGTCGTGGCGCGCGTCTGGGGCCGGGTCGTGGGGGAGCGGGCCGCCCGGGGCCGGCGTACGTCGGGCCGCACGGCCGTCCGGTCGGCCGCGGCGCCCACGGCGCTGGCCGCGCTCCTGGCGTTGAGCGCCTGCGCGGGCGGGGCCGGTGGCTCGGGCGGCGACGTCGCACCGCGCGAGCAGGCCGAGCAACGCGTGGCCGCGGGCGAGCCACCGCTGGTGGAGCCGCCGCGCTCGGCCTCGCCGCAGGACCCCGGCGCCGCCGGCGGCCGCGTCGACCCCGACGCGCCCGACCCGCAGGACCTCGAGGACCTCGCGGCGCTCGCCGAGGGTGAGGCCCGGGCGCAGGAGGGCCGCATCCCGGCCTTCGACGGGCCGGTGCTCGGCGGCGACATCAGCTGGCCGCAGTGCCCCCGGGGCCTCGGCATCCCCGAGAAGCGCACGCTGGGGCTGCCCCCGCCGCTGCCGGAGGCGCGCTACGTCGTGATCGGGCTGACCAACGGCCCCGGCTTCGTGGCCAACCCGTGCCTGGCCGACCAGGTGGCCGAGTCGCGCGAGCGCGACCTGCTGGTCTCGGCCTACGCCGTGTCGTCCTTCCCCAGCGCCGCCGAGCAGGGGACCCACGGCGCCGACGGCCCCTACCCGGCCGGCTCGCGGCTGGGGCGGCTGGCCAACACCGGCTACCAGCAGGCGCGCTACAACGTCGCGTCGATGCGCGCCGCCGGCCTGGAGACCCCGGTGGTCTGGATCGACGTCGAGCCGGTGCCCGACTTCGAGTGGAGCAGCGACCCCACCGCCAACGCCGCGGTGGTGCAGGGCGTCGCCCGCGGCTACACCGACGCCGGCTACCGGATCGGGGTGTACTCCACCCCGCTGCTGTGGGAGCAGGTCGTCGGCCCCCTGGAGCTCGGCCTGCCCGAGTGGCGCGCCGCCGGCCAGACCTCGCGCGCCGAGGCCGCCTCGCGCTGCGGCGACGACTGGGTGATCCAGGGCGGTGAGCCGGTGATGGGCCAGTGGGTGGAGGCCTCCCGCGACCAGAACGTCACCTGCGGCGACGTGCACCTCGACCTGGGTCGCTGGTTCCACCGCTACTGACGCGCCGGCGCCCGACGCGACGACGTGGCGCCCTCACCCCTCCGGTGGTTACCGACGGGTAAGTGTGACGTGGTGTCGCGCTCACTATTTACACCGACATGGTGTCGCACTAACGTCCGTGGGACTGCCGCACGAGCCCCGCAGCAGCGGGGCTCCGGCCACGACGACGACGCCACGACGAGGTGCGAGATGACCGCGACCCCCACGCTCCACGACACCGCCGCCCCCGCCCGTGCGACGGCCTCCGCCGACGACGCGGCGGCGCGCGCCGAGCGCACGCAGGCCTACGAGCACCGGCTCCGCACGCTCTCCGAGGCCTCGGTGCACCAGCACTTCGACGCCTTCCTCGACATCTCCTGGGACGACCCCGACCACGCCATCCGTCTCGACGACCCGCGCTGGGTCCTGCCCCGCGTCGACGTGCTCGGTGGCACCGACTGGTACCGCTCGCTGCCGCTGGAGGAGCAGATCCGCGTCGGCATCTACCGCCAGGCCAACATCTGCAAGGTCGGCCTGCAGTTCGAGCAGATCCTCATCAGCGGCCTGATGAACTTCGCCTTCAACCTCCCGAACCGCTCGGCGGAGTTCCGCTACTCCACCCACGAGGCGACCGAGGAGTGCCACCACACCCAGATGTTCCAGGAGTTCGTCAACCGCTCGGGCCAGGACGTCCCCGGCGGGCGCCTGCTCTTCCGGATGGCCGGCCCCTTCCTGCCGCTGGCCGCGCGCTGGGTGCCGTTCGGCTTCTTCTACGGCGTGCTCGCCGGCGAGGAGCCGATCGACCACGTGCAGAAGTCGGTGCTGCGCGCGGGCGACGACATGCACCCGCTGCTCCAGCGGATCATGCAGATCCACGTCGCCGAGGAGGCCCGCCACATCGGCTTCGCCCACCAGTACCTCGAGCACCAGGCGCCCAAGCTCACCCGCCGCCAGCGCGCGGTGCTGTCGGTGCTGGTGCCGGTCGTGATGCGGGTGCTGTGCGACGAGATCCTCGTGCCCAGTCGCCGGATGCAGCGCGACCTCGGCATCCCGCGCCAGGTGGTCAAGGACCTCTACTGGCGCGAGCCCGAGTCGCGGAAGTTCCTGCGCGACCTCTTCGGCGACGTGCGCATGCTCGCCGAGGAGACCGGGATGATGAACCGCGTCTCGCGCCTGGTCTGGCGCTGGATGGGGATCGACGGCCGCCCCAGCCGCTTCCGCAGCGAGGTCGCCTCGGCCGCCGCCTGAGCCGCCACCGAGCCCCGCCCCAGCCCAGCCGACCCCGGCCGACCCCGGCCGGCACCCGACCGAGCGGACCCCTCCCGTGCCCTACGTCGTCACCCAGTCGTGCTGCAGCGACGCCTCGTGCGTCGTGGCCTGCCCGGTCAACTGCATCCACCCCGCCCCGGGCGAGCCCGGCTTCGCGACGGCCGAGATGCTCTACGTCGACGCCGACTCCTGCGTCGACTGCGGGGCGTGCGCGACGGCGTGCCCCGTCGACGCGATCAAGCCGCACACCAGGCTGAGCGAGGCGGAGCTGCCGTTCCTCGACATCAACGCCGCCTACTTCGACGTCTTCCCCCACGCCGACCGCACGCCCCTGGCGGTGGTGGCCGAGCAGCGCCGGATGAAGCGGCCGCGGCCGGTGCGCGTGGCCGTCGTCGGCGCGGGGCCCGCGGGGCTCTACGTCGCCGACGAGCTGCTGCGCCACCCGGAGACGCGCGTCGACGTGCTCGACCGGCTGCCCACCCCCTACGGCCTCGTGCGCGCCGGCGTCGCGCCCGACCACCAGCACACCAAGCGGGCCACCACCCTCTTCGCCGCCATCGAGGCCGAGCCCGGTTTCCGGTACCTGCTGGGCGTGGAGGTCGGTGAGGGCCCGGGGGCCGCGGTCACCCACGCCGAGCTGGTGGCGCACTACGACGCCGTCGTCTACGCCGTCGGCGCGGCCAGCGACAACGCGCTGGGCGTGCCGGGGGAGGACCTGCCCGGATCGCTGTCGGCCACCGACCTCGTCGGCTGGTACAACGGCCACCCCGACAAGCAGGACCTCGCGGTCGACCTCGGCCACGAGCGCGCTGTGGTGGTGGGCAACGGCAACGTCGCCCTCGACGTCGCCCGGGTGCTGACCGCCGATCCCGACGAGCTGGCCGGCACCGACCTCGCCCGGGTGCCGTGGGCGGTGCTCGCCGGCAGCGGGGTGCGCGAGGTGGTCGTGCTCGGGCGCCGCGGCCCCGACCAGGCGGCCTTCACCCTGCCCGAGCTGGTCGGCCTGGCCGCGCTGCGCGGCGTCAACGTCGTGGTCGACATCCGGGGTGCGGCCCTGAGCCAGGGCGACGCACCAGGGGTCGAGGGCGACCTGCGCCGCCAGGTGCTCGCCGAGCTCGCCTCCCGCACCCCCGACCCGGCGCTGCGCACGATCGTGCTGCGCTTCCTCACCTCGCCGACGCGGCTGCTCGCCGGGCCCGACGGGCGGGTGGGCGGGATCGAGCTGGTGCGCAACGAGCTGGTCGCCGACGCCGCCGGGGTGCTGCGCGCGCGGTCCACCGGCGAGACCGAGGTGCTGCCCGTCGGGCTGGTGCTGCGCTCGGTGGGCTACCACGGCGAGCCCGTCGACGGCCTGCCCCACGACGCCGCCACCGGCACCGTGCCGCACACCGCCGGACGGGTCGTCCCCGGCGTCTACGTCGCCGGCTGGGCCAAGCGCGGCCCCAGCGGCTTCATCGGCACCAACAAGGCCGACGCCCAGGAGACGGTGTCGACCCTGCTCGACGACCTCGACGCCGGCCTCGTCGCGGCGTCCGACGGGTCCGTCGGGGGGCCGCGGTCGCACCGGGACGACCTGGCCCGGGTGCTGCGGGAGCGCGGTGTCGCGGTGGTCGACCTCGCCGGGTGGCGCGCGATCGACGCCGAGGAGCGCCGCCGCGGTGCCGCCGCGGGGCGCCCCCGGACCAAGGTCGTCGACGTCGCGGAGATGCACCGGATCGCGGCGCAGGCGGCGGACGCCCGGCCGCGCCGGAGGACCCTGCTCGGCGTACGGACCGCGGGCAGGGCCTGAGCGCGCGAGCCCGGCCGAGCCCGACCGAGCCCGGCCGAACCCGGGCGCGCGGTCGGCGCTGGGCTCAGCGCTTGCGGTCGGTGAGCTTCTCCACCCCGCTCGTCGCGGCGTCGGCCGCCTTGTCGCGCTTGGCTCCGCGCTTCTCCTTGAGGGACTTCCCGGACTTCTTCGACAGGGCTTGGCGCGGGGACTTGTCGCTCATGGCGGTTCCTCTGGTGGAGGGCCTGGATGGCCCCGTGCGATCGACAGTACGCCGGTGCCACGGGTTAGGGTTGTCAGCACAGCGACAGCGACAGCGACGCGCCGACGGGCGCACAGGACGGGGTGGGGATGGCGTCGACCGAGCGCGGCCGCCCCGACGGGCGCCAGGCGCGCTGGGACCGCCACAACCAGGAGCGGCGCCAGCAGATCATCGACGCCGCCCTCGCGGTGATCGAGGCCGGTGAGCCCGGCGCCGAGGTCCACGTGCAGCAGTACGCCGAGCAGGCCGGCCTCAGCCGCACCGTCATCTACCGCCACTTCGCCGACCGCGCCGACCTCGACCGGGCCGTGCAGACCGCGATCGTCGAGGGGCTGGCCGCCGAGCTGCTGCCCGCCGTCACCCTCGACGGCACCATCCCCGAGATCGTCGGCCGCGTCGTGCGCACCTACGTCGACTGGGCCACCACCCACCCCGCGCTGCACCACGTGGCCGAGCAGGACACCTCCCTCGACGGCTCCGGCCCGCTCCAGCAGGGCATCGAGCGGATCGCCGCCCAGGTGGTCGAGGTGATCACCACCGCGGTCGACCTGCTCGACCTCGAGGTCAGCGAGGACGAGCGCGCCGCCCTCGACCCGCTCGTCTTCGGCCTGGTGGGGGCGGTCTTCGGCGCCGTGCGCCGCTGGATGGCCAAGCCCGAGCAGACCCCGCCCGCCCCGCTGCTGGTCGCGCTGACGACCGACTCGGTGTGGTTCATCCTCCAGGGCCACGCCCGGAGCCTGGGGCTGGAGCTGCGCTCCGACCAGCCCATCGAGCAGCTGCTCGAGCAGGCCTCCGCCGCCGTCGACGCGGCGGCGAGGGTCGAGACCAGCGACCTCGTCGACCTCCCGCCCGCCCGGGTCGAGGGCCCCCGGTGAACGGCGGAGCCGAGGGCGAGGCGGTCCTGGTGCAGGACGGCATCGGCGAGCCCGACGGCCTCGACCGGCTATGGACACCCCACCGGATGGCCTACATCCGCGGGGAGAACAAGCCGGCCGACGCGACGTCGGGGGAGTGCCCCTTCTGCCGGATCCCCTCGCTGCCCGACGAGGACAGTCTCGTGGTGCACCGCGGCCGGCTGAGCTTCGTGCTGCTCAACCTCTACCCCTACGCGCCGGGCCACCTCATGGTGTGTCCCTACCGCCACATCGCCGACTACACCGAGACCACCGACGAGGAGGCCGCGGAGATCGCCGACCTGACCCGCACCGCCATGCGCGTGGTGCGCTCGGTCTCCGGGGCGGGCGGCTTCAACATCGGCATGAACCAGGGCGAGATCGCCGGGGCCGGCATCGCGGCCCACCTGCACCAGCACGTCGTGCCGCGCTGGCCCGGCGACCAGAACTTCATGCCGATCATCGGGCGCACCAAGACCCTGCCCGAGCTGCTCGGCCAGACCCGCGCGCTGCTCACCGACGCCTGGCCCTCCTGAGCCGTGGCCCCTCCCGCGCCGCGCGACCGGCGTCCCGACCCCGCCGACGTAGAGCTGGCCGTCGCGCTCGTGCGCGACGCGGGGCGCCTGGCGCTGCGCATGCGCGGCGCCGGAGCCCTCGACACGACCCGCAAGACGTCGGTCTCCGACGTCGTCACCGCGGCCGACCACGCCGCGGAGCGGCTGGTGCTCGAGCGGCTCGCCGCGCTGCGCCCCGACGACGGCGTGCTGGGGGAGGAGGGCGCCGAGCGGGTCTCGCGCAGCGGCCGCACCTGGGTGGTCGACCCCGTCGACGGCACCTACAACTTCGTGCGCGGTCTCACCGGGTGGTGCTCGGCCCTGGCCCTGGTCGAGGGCGACCCCTCGCGCCTCGACGCCGCCCTGCTGGGGGCGGTGCACCACCCCCACGACGACACGACCTGGGTCGGCGGCCCGGCCCTGCCGAGCACCCGCGACGGCGTGGCGCTCGACCCGGTGGTCGACCGCACCCTCGACCAGGCCTGCGTGGCGACCTACCGCCACCCCCCGAGCCATGCGACCCCGGCCGGCCTGGCCTGGGGCCACGCCCTGGCGCCCGCGGCGACGGTGCGGATGCTCGGGTCGGGGTCGATGGACGCCGCGCTGGCCGCTAGCGGCGTCGTCGACGTGGTCGTGCAGCACTCGGTGCCCGACTGGGACCGGCTGCCCGGCGAGGCGCTCCTGCGCGGGGTCGGGGGCGTCGCGCGCCTCGTCGAGGCCGCGGGCCGGCGCTGGTACGTCGCCGGCGCTCCGAGCGCGGTGGCCGAGGTCTGCGAGCGCCTGGCCGAGGCGGGTGCCGGCGCCGCGGCGCCGGGCCGCTAGCCTGCTCCCGCCATGATGGAACGTTTCCGCGCCTTCTGGACGAAGGTCATCGCCCCCGTCGCCCACATCCTGATCCGCCTCGGGGTGAGCGCCGACGTGGTGACCCTCGTCGGCACCCTCGGGCTCAGCGCCGGCGCCCTCGTCTTCTTCCCCCAGGGTATGCTGCTCACCGGTGTGCTGGTGGCGACCGCCTTCGTCTTCAGCGACCTCATCGACGGCTACATGGCCCGGTCGCAGGGCAAGAGCAGCAAGTTCGGCGCCTTCCTCGACTCCACGCTCGACCGCATCGGCGACGGCGCCATCTTTATTGGGCTCTCGCTCTACTTCGCGGGCCCGGGCGACAGCACGCTCTACCTCGTGCTGTGCCTGGTCTGCCTCCTCATGGGGGCGGTGACCTCCTACGCCCGCGCCAAGGCCGAGGGCCTCGGCTTCACCGCGAAGGTCGGCATCGCCGAGCGCGCCGACCGTCTCGTGGCCATCCTGGTGATGACCGGGCTGAGCGCGATCTTCGACGCCCCGATCCTGCTGCACGTCGTGCTGTGGGCCCTCGCCGTGGCCAGCACGGTCACCGTGGTGCAGCGGATCTGGGTCGTGCGCCAGCAGGCGCTCGCCGAGGTGTGAGGACCCTCTCGTCGAATGGGTCGGGCAGGTAAACGGCCGTAGAATTCGACCCATGGCTGACACCGCTGGCACCCCGTCCGAGACCACCGGCACCGGCACCACCCGCGTCAAGCGCGGCATGGCCGACATGCTCAAGGGCGGCGTGATCATGGACGTCGTCACCGCCGAGCAGGCGAAGATCGCCGAGGACGCCGGCGCCGTGGCCGTCATGGCGCTCGAGCGGGTGCCCGCCGACATCCGCGCCCAGGGCGGCGTGAGCCGGATGAGCGACCCCGACATGATCGACTCGATCATCGAGACCGTCTCGATCCCCGTCATGGCCAAGGCCCGCATCGGCCACTTCGCCGAGGCGCAGGTGCTGCAGAGCCTCGGGGTCGACTACATCGACGAGTCCGAGGTGCTGACCCCGGCCGACTACGCCAACCACATCGACAAGTGGCAGTTCACCGCCCCCTTCGTCTGCGGCGCCACCAACCTGGGCGAGGCCCTGCGCCGCATCGCCGAGGGCGCGGCCATGATCCGCTCCAAGGGCGAGGCCGGCACGGGCGATGTCTCCAACGCCGTCATGCACATGCGCACCATCGGTGGCGAGATCCGCCGGCTCTCCTCGCTGCTGCCCGACGAGCTCTACGTCGCCGCCAAGGAGCTCCAGGCGCCCTACGACCTGGTCAAGGAGGTCGCCGAGCGCGGCTCGCTGCCCGTGGTGCTCTTCACCGCCGGCGGCATCGCCACCCCGGCCGACGCCGCGATGATGATGCAGCTCGGCGCCGAGGGCGTCTTCGTGGGCTCGGGCATCTTCAAGTCCGGCAACCCCCAGCAGCGCGCCGAGGCCATCGTCAAGGCCACGACCTTCTACGACGACCCCGACGTGGTCGCCAAGGTCTCGCGCGGCCTGGGCGAGGCGATGGTCGGCCTCAACGTCGACGAGATCCCGCAGCCGCACCGCCTGGCCGAGCGCGGCTGGTGACGTCCGGGCCCGCCGCGCCCTGACGGGGCGGCGGGTCGTGCGGCCCGGCGTCGGCTCGGCCGCCGGTCACCGCAGGGCTCAGCGCAGCTCGGGGCAGGGCAGCCGCGCCCGGTCACGGGCCGTGAGGGCGTCGTAGTCGCCGACCAGGTCGAGCACCCGGCCCGTGGTGTCGAGGTAGGCGCGGAAGTCGTAGGGCGCGGCCGCCCAGTAGAGCTGCGGCTCGCCGCCGTCGGCGACGGTGTAGCGGCCCGACGGCTCGCCCATGAGGTCCACCACGACGCCCGACGGCGACCCGACGTCGAGGTCGCACCACGCCGCGACCCACCGCGCGGTGACGGCGTCGTCGACGGCCCCGCCGCCGCGGGCCACGGTGGCGAGCACCCGCCACCGCGCGTCGTCGTAGGTCATCGTCACCGTCTGGTCGCGGCCGGGCAGGTCGACCGCCAGCACGGTCCGCTCCGCGGTGGCCGAGGTGACCTCGAGACCGGCGACGTCGGTTGCGAGGGTCTCGGTCGGCTCGTCCCACAGCACGCCGACGAAGCCGGTGCAGGGGTCGCCGAGGCCGGCACGACCCAGCAGGATCGCCCTGCTGCGCAGCTCGATCGTCAGCTCGGGCGCCTGCCGCGCGCAGGCCCCGGCGGCGTCGCGCGCCGCGAGCGCCCCCAGCCACGCCAGGTACGCCGACTCCGCGGCCGTGCCGCCGCCGGGCGCACCGGGGCCCGCCGTCGCGTCGCCCGCGGCGGACCCGGCGTCGGACCCGGCGGTGGACCCGGCGTCGGACCCGGCGGTGGACCCGGCGTCGGACCCGGCGGTGGATGCGTCGGTGTCTTCGGGGGCGGTGGCGACCGACGGGTCCGCCGGGAGGGAGGCGGCCCGGCGCGGAGCGCCGGGGTCGGTGCAGGCGCCGAGCCCGAGGACGGGGGCGAGGAGCAGCGCCGCGACGACGACGCTGGCCCGGGTCATGGCGTCAGCCTGCCACGCGGCGTACGCCCCCGGCGGCGCAGGGACGGGCGGGCCCGTCCGGGCCATGCCACGACCCGCACCGCGCACCGACGGGCGGGCCCGTCCGGGCCATGCCCGGCCCCGACCGGGTGGACCGGGTGGACGGACGGGTCATCGACGCGCGGGAAGCCTCCGACGGGCGCCGCGCCGACCGATGGGCACGGGGAGCCGGCTGCCGCCAGGGCGCTGCCGGAGCCAGGAGGGCGTCGACGTGCGCACCATCGTCAAGGGATCACTCGCCGCGGGCGCAGGCGTCGTGCTGCTGCTCGGGGGCGCCGGCACGCTCGCGGTGTGGACCGATGCCGAGGACCTCCCCGGCACCGGCTCCACGAGCGGCTACCTCGACCTCACCGACCCGGTCTGCGATCCGTGGGAGCTCGACGGGGGCGCTGCGTTCACGACCCAGCTGATCGTGCCGGGCGACGAGCTCAGCCACCGCTGCACCTTCACCCTCGACGCCGCGGGTGAGCACCTGTCGGCGACCTTCGAGACCTCCGACCCCGTCGTGACCGAGACCAACGCGCTGGTCGACGACCTCGTGGTCTCCACCGCCTACACCGTCGGCGGCGTCCCCGTCGACCCGGAGGCCGGCGGGGTGGCGGTGCAGGACGGTGACGTCGTCACCGCGGTGGTGACGGTGTCCTTCCCGCTGGGGTCCGACAACGCCAGCAACGTGCCGACCGCCGGGCTGCAGGCGACGCTCGAGGACATCACGGTCACCGCGACCCAGGACCACTCCGGCTGAGGCCGTGCGCGTCCTGACGTGGGTCCGTTGCGTCGCCCGGGTCGCGGCCTGGGCGGCGACGCTGCTCGCGCTCGCAGCGCTGACCGTGGGGCTGGTCGTGCCGCGTCTCGCGGGCGGCTCGGCCTACACCGTGCTCACCGGCTCGATGCGGCCCGGGCTGCCGCCGGGCACCCTGGTCGTGGTGCAGCCGGCCGAGACCGGCGCGCTGCGCACCGGCGACGTCGTCACCTACCAGCTGCGCAGCGACGAGCCCGCCGTCGTCACCCACCGCATCGTGGCCGTCGGGGTCGACGGGGCGGGCGAGCTGCGCTTCACCACCCGGGGCGACGCCAACGACGTCGCCGACCCCGTCGCCGTGCGGCCCGAGCAGGTGCGCGGACGGCTCTGGTACGCCGTGCCGCACCTCGGCCACGTCGGGCGGCTGCTCAACGGGGAGCAGCGGCGGCTGGCCGGCCTCGTCCTGGCCGGCCTGCTGCTGTCCTACGCCGCCTCGGCGTACGCCCGGGCGGTGCGGGAGCACCGCGCCGCGTCGTCGCGGCGCACCCCCGTCGCACCGGGGCGGCACCGGGCCTCGGTCGAGCACCCCCGCGAGCGCGCCGATGCCTAGCCACCGCGCGACCCCCGCCCGCGGCGGGGTGCCCCGGCCGCTGCGGTCGCTGCGGGTGCGGGCGGCGCTCGGTCTCGCGGTCGTGGCCTGCGTCGCGACCACCGGCACGTGGGCGGCGTGGACCGACGAGGTGCCGGTCAGCGGCGCCACCGTCACCGCGGGGAGCATCGACCTGACCGTCGACGGCAGCAACGCCGTGACCGGCTACACCTCGCTGTCGGTGGGGGCGATGGTGCCCGGGGGCAGCGTCGCGGCGGTGCTCACCGTGCGCAACGCGGGCACCGCCCCGCTGCGCTGGACCGCCACGTCGACCGCGACCAACGCCGACGGCAAGGGCCTGGCCGCGGCGCTGGCGGTCACGGTGACCGGCGACACCGTGGTCTCGGGCAGCGCCCCGGCCACCACCTGCGCCGGCACCGCCCTGGCCGGCGCGGGCTCCACGCTGGGCGGGGCGCTGGTCGGGACCGGTCGCACCCTGGCCCCCGCCACCACGGAGAAGGTCTGCGTGCAGCTGACCCTGCCCGGCACGGCGGCCAGCGGCCTGCAGGGCGCCACGACGGCGGTGACCCTCACCTTCACGGCCTCCTCGGACCTGTCGTGACCCCGCGGCACCGGGGCGGTCCACGCCCGCACGGCCGGGCCCGCGCCGCGGCGCACGCCACGCTGGCGGCGCTGGCGCTCGCCGCCTGCCTGCACCCGGCGCCGGCGCAGGCCGCCCCCTGGACCGACACCGTCGGCGTCATCGGCACCACCCTGGGCGCAGCCACCGTGCCGGCGCCGGCCACGTTCACCTGCACCGGTCTGGGCCTCGGCAGCGTGCGGTTCACCTGGTCCGCGGTGGCGGGTGCGACCAGCTACACGGTGTCCTACGACGGCGGAGCCGGGTCGGTGACCACGACCGGCACCTCGGTGGACCTGGCGGGCCTGCTCAACGGGGGCACGGCCTGGGTGCGGGCCCACGTCGCCTACCCGTCGGTGACCTGGTCCTCGGTGCCCTCGACCACCCGCACCTACACCTTCGTCGTCGTGAGTCTCTGCGGCTGACCCGCGCCACCGCACCCGGGTCCCGTCCTGGCCCGCACGGAAGCCGGTGAGTAGTCCGTCCGGGCCGGTGCGGCGCCGGTCGGGCAGAACCCCTGACCCGTCGTGACCATCTCCGTCCGGCGGCCATGACCCCGGCTGCGAGGGTCCGTTGAGGAGGTGTCTTGCCCGCCACCCACCGACCGGAGCCCCTCATGAACAAGACCACCAAGGGTGCCCTCGCGGCGTCCACCGCCGCCGTGCTGCTGCTCGGGGGCGCCGGCTCGCTGGCCTACTGGACCGACAACGACGTCGTGCAGCCCGGGTCCTTCGCCAGCGGCGAGATCAAGCTGACCAACGGCACGTGCGCGACGAGCTGGACCTACGCCCCCGGCAACGCCAAGGCGGGATCCGTGGTGACCGCCATCGTCCCGGGGGACAAGATCACGAAGACCTGCACCTTCACGGTGCTCGCCAAGGGCGACAACCTGTCGGCGACGCCGACCCTCCCCGCGGTGATCCCCGTCCGCAAGACGTCGTCCGACCCGGGCACGTCCACCCTCGACGCCACCGCCGCCGCGACCTACACCACCACCAGCGGGTTCACCGCGGGCAAGCTGACCCCCTCGAACAACAACGACACGCTGAGCGCGGCCATCACGGTCTCCTTCCCGTACGGCGACGCGACCACCAAGAACGCCAACGACACCCAGAACCTCATCGCCGCGGTCGACGCGCTCACGGTGTCCCTGGTGCAGGACAACCCCAACCCGGCCTGATGCGCAGCCGCAGCCGCAGCCGCAGCCGCAGCCGCAGCCGCAGCCGCGGCACAGCGCTGGGCTGGGCGGGGCAGGTCGCCGCCTGGACCGTGCTGCTCGCGGTCGCGGCGGTCGTCGCGGCCGGGGTCGTCGTGCCCCGGGTGGTCGGGGCGACGCCCTACACGGTGCTCACCGGGTCGATGGCCCCGACCTACCCGCCGGGGACCCTCGTCGTGGTGAGGCCCGTCGACGCCGACGACGTCGGCCCGGGCACGCCGGTGACCTTCCAGCTGGAGTCCGGACGGCCCGAGGTCGTGACCCACCGCGTCGTCGACGTGGCCTACGACCTGACCGGCCGGCGGCTGCTCACCACCCAGGGCGACGCCAACCCGGTGCCCGACGCCGAGCCCGTCGAGGCCGCGCAGCTGCGCGGCCAGGTCTGGTACGCCGTGCCGCACCTCGGCCGCGTCAACGCGCTGCTCACCGGCCACCAGCGCCAGGTCGCGGTGTGGGTCGTCGGCGGCGGGCTGCTCGCCTACGCCGGCGCCATGTTCGCCGGAGCCGCCCGCGAGCGGGGTCGCCGCCCGCGCCCGACCCACCTGCGGACCGCCTGACCTGCACCGCCTGACCTGCACCGCCTGACCTGCACCGCCTGACCTGCACCGCCTGACCTGCACCGCCTGACCTGCACCGCCTGACCTGCACCGCACACCGCGATCGTCCGCGGATGCGCCGCCGCCCGCCCGTCCGTTCGACCGCCCGCCCGACCGACCCAGGAGAGGAGCCACCGTGTCGCACGCCCGTCGCCTCCGCACGGTGCTCGTCGCCGCCGTCCTGGTCGCGCTGCCGGTGAGCACCGTCGCGATGCGCCCGGCAGCCGGGCCGCCCGGGGCGGGTGCGAGCCGGGCCGAGGAGTCGGCGCTGCGCGACACCGACGTGTCGTCGTACCTCGCCGTGTCGCGCGACCGCGCCTTCACCTCGGCCTGGGACGGCCCCGTGTGGGGTCGCGGGGCCCGCTGGGTGCCGGGGGAGCGGCGCGCGGGGGACTTCTGGGTGCGCAACGACGGCCCGGCGCCGGCCGACCTGACCCTCACCGTGGCCTCGCGCGGCGCGAGGCCGCTGCTGAGCGCAGACCGGTTCAGCGTGCGGGTGGCGGGTCGTGCGCGTCGCGGTGCTCCCAGCCGCGACCTCACGCGGAGCCTCGCCCGGGTGGAGGGGTCGCTGCGGCGCACCGCCCCGGTCGTGCTCGCCTACCACCTGCGCCCGGGCCGGCTGGTGCACGTGCGGGTCGTCGCCGCCCTGGCCTACACCGCCGGCAACCGCACCCAGGGCCGGGGATCGCGCGTGTCCCTCGAGCTCCGCCTGACCCAGGACGTCAACGGCTTCCGCGACGACACGGTGGTGCTCCGTGGCTGAGCACCGCAGGACCCAGCGGCCGTCCCGGCCCGCGCTCACCCGCCCCACGGGCCGCCGTCGGGCGGTGGTGCCGCGGCGCGGCCGGGCCACCAAGGGCTGGGCGGCACTGGCACTGGCCGGGGGACTGGTGCTGGGCGCCGGCAGCCAGGGCACCTTCGCCTTCTGGAGCGACACCGACACCGTGGCCAGCGGCTCCTTCACCACGGGGCGCCTCGACCTCACCGTCGACGGCGCCCAGGGCAACCCCACCGCCTACGCCGCCACCAACCTCGCGCTCGCCACGATGGTGCCGGGCGAGAGCGTCGCCGCGACGCTCACCGTGCGCAACGCCGGCGACGCGCCCTTCACCTTCCGCGCCAGCGCCACCAAGGCGGGCGACCTGGCCACGCCGCTGGTGGTCGAGGTGCTCGCCGGGTCGACGCAGACCGGCGACGACGCGACCTACCCCCGCACCGAGGGGTGCTCCGGCGGCACGCCGCTGTCGCCCACCACGGCGACCCGGCTCGACGTCGCCGCCTCCCTGACGCTGTGCGTGAAGGTGAGCCTCCCCTTCGAGACCGCCGACACCTTCCAGTCCAAGACCACCCCGAGCACCGTCTCCGTCGCGCTCGCCGCCACCCAGGTCGCCGCGTGAGCCGCGCAGCGCTCGTGGTGCTCGCGCTCCTGCTGGGGCTGGGTGTCGGCACGACCCTCGGGTCGAGGACCCCCACGACCCTGGCCGCCTTCTCCGACTCGGCCGCCGCGACCAGCGGGGAGCTCACCAGTGGGGCGATCGCCAAGCCCGGAGCGCCCGTGGGCGCCCGCTCGCTGGCGGGAGCGGTGACCCTGAGCTGGGCGGCCACACCGGCGGGCACCGGCACGGCCGGCACCTACCGGGTGCTGCGCTGGAGCGCGGCCACGGGCGGCACCAGCGTGCAGGCCTGCGCCACCACGGCGCCCACCACGACCTGCTCCGACGCGGGCGCGCCGCTGCTCGCCACCACGTACTACTCCCTCGTCGCCACCGTCGGCGCCGCCTGGAGCAAGGAGTCGGACCGGGTCGCGGTGCCGGTGGCCGGCTCCTCCGACACCGTCGCCCCCGCGCTCGCCGTGGGCTTCCCGACCACCGGCACGTCCTCCTCGTCCAGCTCGTTCTCGACCAAGGTCGCCGCCGGCTGCCCGGCGGGCGGGGTGGCCTGCGGCTCCACGTCGGACAACGTCGCCACCACCGCGGTCACCTACCGCCTGGAGCGGCGCAGCGGCACGGGCCTGGGTGCGAGCACGGTGTGCTGGAACGGGTCGGCGTGGGCCTCGGCCACCTGCCTGCTCGGCCAGCAGCCGGCCACGCTGGTCGGCGGCACGGCCTGGCGGGTGCCGGGCTCGCCCGAGACCGCCTACCCCAACACGTTCGGCGCGGCGGCCTTCACCCTCACCGTCCGTGCCGTCGACGCCGCCGGCAACGCGACCACCGCGACCAGCACCTTCTCCACCACCTGACCCGCCCCGCGCGCTCCCACCTGCCCGCGCGGGGATCCGGGCCCGGCCCTACGATCGCCCGGTGCCGTCACCCCGCATCGGAGTCCTCGCCCTCCAGGGCGACGTCGTCGACCACGTCCGCGCGCTGCGGGCGCTGGGGGCCGAGGCGACCGGCGTACGCCGCGCGGCGGAGCTGGCCGCCGTCGACGCGCTGGTCGTGCCGGGCGGCGAGTCGACCACGATGATCCGCCTGGCGAGGGTCTTCGACCTGCTCGGACCGCTGCGCGAGCGGATCGCCGAGGGCCTGCCGGTGCTCGGCACCTGCGCGGGGATGATCATGCTGGCCGACCGCGTCGAGGACGCCGCGCCCGGGCAGGAGACCCTCGGCGGGCTGCACGTCACGGTGCGCCGCAACGCCTTCGGGCGCCAGGTCGACTCCTTCGAGGGCCCGCTCGACGTGGCCGGCCTCGACTCCCCGGTGCACGCCGTCTTCATCCGCGCGCCCTGGGTCGAGGCCGTCGACGACGACGTCGAGGTGCTCGCGCGTGTGGCGCACGGTCCGGCCGTGGGTAGGATCGTCGCGGTCCGGCAGGGCCCGCTCATGGCCACCTCGTTCCACCCCGAGGTCGGCGAGGACACCCGCATCCATGGGTTGTTCCTCGACCTGGTCCGGGAGCGCTGACCGGCCGGCGCAGCACTTCGACAAGCACGACCGCCCCGGTGCGCCGGGAGCAGGGCGTGGACGGACGGGAAGAGGGAACGCATGTCGGGGCACTCCAAGTGGGCGACCACCAAGCACAAGAAGGCCGCGATCGACGCCAAGCGCGGCAAGATGTTCGCCAAGCTGATCAAGAACATCGAGGTCGCGGCCCGCATGGGCGGCGGTGACCCCACCGGCAACCCGACGCTCTACGACGCCATCCAGAAGGCCAAGAAGTCCTCGGTGCCCAACGACAACATCGACCGCGCGGTCAAGCGCGGCTCCGGTGCGGAGACCGGCGGCGCCGACTACCAGACGATCATGTACGAGGGCTACGGCCCCTCCGGCGTCGCGATGCTCATCGAGTGCCTCACCGACAACAAGAACCGCGCCGCCATGGAGGTCCGCACCGCCATGACCCGCAACGGCGGCTCGCTGGCCGACCCGGGCTCGGTGTCCTTCCTCTTCCACCGCAAGGGCGTCGTCGTGGTGCCCGCGCAGCAGGAGGGGAAGACCGTCTCCGAGGACGACGTGCTCGAGGCGACCCTCGAGGCCGGCGCCGACGCCGTCAACGACCTGGGGGAGGCCTTCGAGGTCGTCTCCGAGCCCACCGACCTGGTGGCGGTGCGCACCGCGCTGCAGAGCGCCGGCATCGACTACGACTCCGCCGACGCCTCCTTCGTGCCCGACATGCAGGTCGCGCTCGACAAGGACGCCGCGGCCAAGATGTTCCGCCTCGTCGACGTCCTGGAGGACCTCGACGACGTGCAGAACCTCTACGCCAACTTCGACGTGGCCGACGACGTCATGGCCCAGCTCGAGGACGCCTGACCCGAGGCCGCTCCCGAGGCTGCTCCCGAGGCTGGGCCCCGGCCCGCGTGTCGCCGCGGCCCAGGCCGGTCGTGGTGGGTAGCGTTGCCTGCGAACACATGTTCGACACGACGCCGGCCCACCGAGGCCCGGTGCGAGGACCAGGAGGCGCGATGCGGGTGCTCGGGATCGACCCCGGCCTGACCCGCTGCGGCCTCGGGGTGGTGGAGGGGTCGGTGGGCCGCCCGCTGACCCTCGTCGACGTCAACGTGGTGCGGACCTCCTCGCACCTGCCGGTCGCGGAGCGCCTGGTCACCATCGAGAAGGGCGTGGACGCCTGGCTCGACGAGTTCTCACCCGACGCCGTCGCGGTGGAGCGGGTCTTCGCCCGCTCCGACGTGAGCACGGTGATGGGCACGGCGCAGGCCAGCGGGATCGCCATGGTGTGCGCGGCGCGACGCGGGCTGCCGATCGCGCTGCACACCCCCAGCGAGGTCAAGGCCGCGGTCTCGGGCAACGGTCGCGCCGACAAGCAGCAGGTCGGGGCGATGGTGACCCGGATCCTGCGCCTCGACGCGCCGCCGAAGCCGGCCGACGCGGCCGACGCCCTGGCCCTGGCCATCACCCACATCTGGCGCGGCGGGGCCCAGCAGCGCATCGACGCCGCCGTCGGGGCCAGCGGCGCGCGCGCCCACCGGCAGGCGCAGGTCGACGCCCAGGTCAGGGCCCAGCGGGCCGTCCAGCAGCAGGCGCGCAGGCGCGCGTTGGAGCAGGCCGCCGAGGTCGCGGCCGGGAGGAGCAGCAGGTGATCGCGTTCGTGCACGGCCAGGTGGCCACGGTGGGCCTGTCCAGCGCCGTCCTCGAGGTGGGCGGCGTGGGGCTCGAGCTGCTCTGCGCCCCCGGCACCCTGGCGTCGCTGCGCGTGGGGCAGCCGGCGACCCTGCCCACCAGCATGGTGGTGCGCGAGGACTCCCTGACGCTCTTCGGCTTCCTCGACGACGACGAGAAGGCCTGCTTCGAACTCGTGCAGACCGCCTCCGGCGTCGGTCCCAAGCTGGCCCAGGCGGTGCTGGCCGTGCTCGCGCCCGACGACCTGCGCCGCGCAGTCTCGGCCGAGGACGTCAAGACCCTCACGCGCGTGCCCGGCATCGGGCAGAAGGGCGCGCAGCGGATCATCCTGGAGCTCAAGGACCGCCTCGGCGCGCCCGTCGGCGGTCGCTCGGCGCCGGCCGCCGCCTCGGCCGAGCCGTGGCGTGAGCAGGTGGCGACCGGTCTGGTCGGTCTGGGCTGGTCGGCGAAGGACGCCGAGAAGGCCGTTGACGCCGTGGCCCCCGAGGCGGGGCCGGTGCCCGACGTCGCGGCGCTCCTGCGCGCTGCGCTGCGCTCGCTGAGCAGGGCCTGACGTGCGCGAGGAGGACCTCGCGGCCGCCGAGGACGCCTACTTCGGGTCCCTGACCGCCGCCGAGGCCGAGGGCGACGAGCGTGCGGTCGAGGCCGCGCTGCGACCGCGCAGCCTCGACGAGGTCGTCGGGCAGGCCCGGGTGCGCGACCAGCTGGGCCTGGTGCTGGAGGCGGCGCGGATGCGCGGGCGCTCGCCCGACCACGTGCTGCTGTCGGGCCCGCCGGGTCTCGGCAAGACCACGCTGGCCATGATCATCGCCCACGAGATGACCGCACCGCTGCGCCTGACCAGCGGCCCGGCCATCACCCACGCCGGCGACCTGGCCGCGATCCTGTCGGGGATGAACGAGGGCGAGGTCCTCTTCGTCGACGAGATCCATCGGATGTCGCGCCCGGCGGAGGAGATGCTCTACATGGCGATGGAGGACTTCCGCGTCGACGTCGTCATCGGCAAGGGGCCCGGCGCCACCGCCATCCCGCTCGAGATCCCGCCCTTCACCCTCGTCGGCGCGACCACCCGTGCCGGGCTGCTGCCCGGCCCGCTGCGTGACCGCTTCGGCTTCACCGCCCACCTCGAGTACTACGAGCCCCACGAGCTCGACCGCATCGTGCACCGCTCGGCGGGCCTGCTCGGGGTCGAGCTGCGCCCCGACGGCTCCAGCGAGATCGCCTCGCGCTCGCGCGGCACCCCGCGCATCGCCAACCGCCTGCTGCGCCGGGTGCGCGACTTCGCGCAGGTCCGCGCCGACGGCGTCGTCACCCTCGACGTGGCGCGCGCGGCGCTCGATCTCTACGAGGTCGACGAGCTCGGCCTCGACCGGCTCGACCGGGCCGTGCTCGACGCGCTGTGCCGCCGCTTCGGCGGCGGCCCCGTGGGGGTCTCCACCCTCGCCGTGGCCGTGGGGGAGGAGCGCGAGACCGTCGAGGAGGTCGCCGAGCCCTTCCTGGTGCGCAACGGCTTCCTGGCCCGGACCCCCCGCGGGCGCATCGCCACCCGCGCGGCCTGGCACCACCTCGGCCTGGCCGCACCCGCCGCGGTGGCCGACACGGCGCTCTTCGACGACTGAGCGGTCGCGCGCCGCGTGGCCACGCCGCCGCCGCGCGCCGGGCCCGCACGACCTGGTCCGAGAGGGTGTGGCGGTGCGCGCCCCGCCGGGCACGGTGGTGCACGACGTGGCCTGGGCCACGGCTACACTTTGCCGTCGGTCGCCCCCGGGACTCCTCCGGGGTCCCGCGGCCCTGCACCCACTCCCTGCTCGAGAGGTCTTGTCGTGTCGACGCTCGTCAACCTGCTGCCGATCATCCTGATCGCGCTGGTGTTCTGGCTGCTGATCATCCGGCCGCAGACCCGGCGCCAGAAGGAGCTCGTGCGCATGCAGGGCTCCCTCACCGTCGGCGACCGGGTGATGCTGACCTCGGGCGTCTTCGGCGAGGTCCGCGAGATCACCGACGAGCACGTCGGGGTCGAGATCGCCGACGGCGTCGTGATCCGCGTGGTGCGAGGGGCGATCGGCTCGATCATCCCCGCCCACGACCCGCTCGAGGACCCGACCGACGGGCCGGCCCTCGGCGAGGGCCGCGCCGAGACCGAGGAGCGCTGACGTGGCGCGCCCCTCGACCCGTCCGGGCCGCACCCTGGTGGTGTTCTTCCTCGGCGTGGCGATCCTCTACGGGCTCACCGCGCTGGCCGGCACCTGGAAGCCGGCCCTGGGCCTGGACCTCCAGGGCGGCACCCGCATCGTCCTGATCCCCGACGGCGACCCCTCGCAGGAGAACCTGGAGGAGGCCCGCCAGATCATCGACGACCGCGTCAACGGCTCCGGCGTCTCCGAGGGCGAGGTCACGACCTCGAGCGGCAACATCACCGTCGAGATCCCCGGCGAGGACCAGAGCGACCTCGAGGAGACCGTGCAGCGCACGGCCCAGCTCCGCTTCCGTCTCGTCGCGTGCTCCCCGCTGCTCGGCACCGCCTGCGGCGCGACCGGCCAGGTGAGCACCGACCCCGGCACGCAGGTGCCCGGCGCCACCACCCCCGGTGGCCAGCAGGGTGGCCAGCAGGGCGGCACCCAGAACGGTCAGCAGAACGGCCAGCAGCAGGGCGGCCAGCAGGACGGCGCCGGTCAGAGCGGCAACAACCGCCCCGCTCCCGGCTTCGCCCAGCGCGACCTGCTCACCTCCGGCACGGCCTCGCCCAGCCCCAGCGGCCAGCCCAGCGACCAGCCCAGCGGCCAGGCCGGCGACGGTGCGAGCACCAGCCCCTCGGCCGAGCCCTCCGGCAGCGCCTCGCCCTCGGGCAGCGCCGGCCCGGGCGCCGCCGCCGGCGGCCAGGCCGCGATCGACAGCTGCCTGGCGGCAGCCGCCGACGACGAGACCCTGGCCGACCCGCTGGCCTGGATCAACAGCCCCACCCCGGCGTGCGCCGAGGCGTTCACGGCGTACCAGTGTCCCGCCGAGGGCACCGGCCAGGCCATGCCCGACGACCCGGCCACGCCGCTCATCACCTGCGACGACGAGGGCATCCCCTACCTGCTGTCGAGCTCGATCATCGAGGGCACCGACCTCACCGACGCCGCCGCGGGCATCCCGCAGGGCCAGGTCGGCTGGGCGGTCACCCTGTCGTTCAACGGCGAGGGCACCGACACCTTCGGCGAGGTCTCCCAGGCCCTGGCCGGCCAGGAGCGCCCCTTCGCCATCGTGCTCGACGGCGGCGTGATCTCCGCGCCCACCATCGACACCCCCATCCTCAACGGCGAGGCCCAGATCACCGGCGACTTCGGCGAGGAGGAGGCCGACAGCCTGGCCACGAGCCTGAAGTACGGCTCGCTGCCGATCGCCTTCGGCGACACCTCGGTCGAGACGATCGGCCCCTCGCTCGCGGGCAGCCAGCTCAGCGCGGGCATCTACGCCGGCGCGGCCGGCCTGCTCCTGGTGATGCTCTACTGCCTGGTCTACTACCGCGGCCTGGGCCTAGTGGTCGTCGGCTCGCTCGCCGTCGCGGCGGCCATCACCTACGCCATGGTCCTGCTCCTGGGCGCCGGCGCGGGCTTCACGCTGACCCTGCCCGGCATCGCCGGTCTCATCATCGCGGTCGGTGTCACCGCCGACTCCTTCATCATCTTCTTCGAGCGCATCCGCGACGAGATGCGGGAGGGCAAGTCGATGCGGGTCGCGGTCGAGTCGGGCTGGCAGCGCGCCCGGGTCACCCGGCTGGCCGCCAACGTGGTCTCGCTGCTCTCCGCGGCGGTCCTCTACATCTTCGCGACCGGCGTCGTGAAGGGCTTCGGCTTCGCGCTGGGCCTCTCGACGCTGATCGACCTCGCGGTGCTGTTCTGGTTCACCAAGCCGATGGTGTCCTACCTCGCGCGCTACTCGTTCTTCAACGGCGGCGGTCGGCTCTCCGGCCTCAGCCCCGAGACCCTGGGCATGGACCGGGTCCCGGCCACGGCAGGAGGCAAGGCCTGATGGGCACGTTCTCACGGCTCGGCAACGACCTCTACGGCGGTCGGAAGTCGATCGACTTCGTCAACAAGCGCGGCCCCTGGTACCTCGTCTCGGTGCTGCTCGTGGCCGCGGCGATCGCCATCGTTCTGCTCAAGGGCCTCAACTTCGGCGTGGAGTTCACCGGCGGCACGCAGTTCGACGTCGACGTCGCTGCGAGCTCCGCGACCCAGGACACCGCCGACGAGCTGCGCCAGGAGATCGCCGACTCCGGGATCGAGGCCGCGGGCACGCCCACGGTAACGACCTCGAGCCGCGACGCGCTCATCGTGCAGACCGAGAACCTCTCCAACGCCGACAACGACGCGATCCTGCAGATCATCGACGACGTCACCGGCGCGTCGGGTGACGCGATCTCCCAGACCGAGATCGGCCCGAGCTGGGGCCAGCAGGTCGCCCAGCGCGCCGTGCTCGGCGTGGTCATCTTCCTCATCCTCGTGGTGCTCTTCATCTGGGCCTACTTCCGCGAGTGGAAGATGTCGGTGGCCGCGCTCGTCGCGCTCTTCCACGACATCGCCATCACGATCGGCATCTACGCCCTCTCCGGCTTCCCCGTGACACCGTCGGCTGTCACCGGTCTGCTGGCGATCCTCGGCTTCTCGCTCTACGACACCGTCGTCGTCTTCGACAAGGTCCGCGAGAACACGACGTCGGCCGAGCTGCGCCGCACCCGCTACACCTACGCCGAGGCCGCCAACCTGGCGGTCAACCAGACGCTGGTCCGGTCGATCAACACCGCGATCGTCGCGCTCATCCCGATCGGCGCGATCCTCTACGTCAGCACCGTGCAGCTGGGTGCGAGCTCGCTGCAGGACCTGGCGCTGTCGCAGTTCGTCGGCATGGCGGTGGGTGTGTACTCCTCGATCTTCCTGGCGCCCCGCCTGCTGGTGCACATGAAGTCCTCGGAGACCGAGGTCAAGCTCGAGGAGAAGCGCGCCAAGGCCCGGGCCCGGGCCATGGCCGACCCCTACGCCACCGTGCCGAGCTTCGCCGAGGACATGCCGGTCGAGGACGAGCCGGGCGCCGACCCGGCCGACCGCCCTGTCGTCGACCGCGACCGGCCGCAGATCGCCGGCAACGCCCCGCGCACCGCACCCCCGCGGGCCTCGGAGGCGGTGGGACGCGGTCGGGTGGTGCCCCCGTCGCGGGGTCCGGTCGCCGACTCCCGCGCCGCCGGTCGGCAGCAGCCCTCGCGCCAGACCCGATCCAAGCGCGGCAAGAAGTGACCTCGCCCGGCGAGGACCCGCTCGCCCCCGCCCGTGACGCCCTGGCCCGGTTGATCCTCGACGTGGCCGACTACCCCGAGCCGGGCGTGGTGTTCAAGGACATCACCCCGCTGCTCGCCGACCACGACGGCCTCAGCGCCGTGGTGGCCGCGCTGGCCTCGGCCGGGCGCTCCGGCGCCGACAGCGTGGTGGACAAGGTCGTCGGCATGGAGGCGCGGGGCTTCATCCTGGCCGCGCCGGTGGCGCTCTCCCTCGGTGCCGGCTTCGTCCCGGTGCGCAAGGAGGGCAAGCTGCCCCGCGAGACCCACGGCGTCTCCTACTCCCTGGAGTACGGCGAGGCCACGCTGGAGATCCACCGCGACGCCATCGCCCCCGGCGACCGCGTCCTGCTCGTCGACGACGTGCTCGCCACCGGCGGCACGGCGCGCGCGACCCAGCAGCTGGTCGAGCAGTGCGGCGGCAGCGTCGTCGGCGTGGCGGTGCTGATGGACCTGTCCTTCCTGCCCTGGCGCGAGGCGCTCGGCGAGCTGCCGGTGACCACGCTGATGACGGTCTGACCCGGCCCGGCCACGGACTAGACTGACCAGGTGACCGAGGAGCGCACGGCCCCGCAGACCGGGTCCGGTGCGCCCGGCCCCGCCGACTCCTCCCCGGGCGCCGCGCCGGAGGCCGCCTCCGCCCCGTCCTCGTCCGGCCCTGCGCCCCGCGTCGAGCCCGGCACGCCGGTCGACCGCCCGGGCGCGCCGCGCCAGCCGACCCGCACGCCCCCGCGGCGCCCCGACCGCGTCGCCGACCACCGCCAGGTCGAGGCGCCGTCGTCACGCAGCATGCGCTCCCGGCTGGCCCGGATGGGCACGCGCAGCGGCCAGAGCGGCACCAACCCCGTGCTCGACCCGCTGTTCCGCGCCGTACGCGCCAACCACCCGAAGGCCGACCTCGCGCTGCTCGAGCGGGCCTACGCCACCGCCGAGCACCACCACGGCTCGCAGATGCGCAAGAGCGGCGACCCCTACATCACCCACCCGCTCGCGGTGACGACCATCCTGGCGGGCATCGGCATGACCGAGCCGACGCTGGCCGCGGCCCTGCTGCACGACACCGTCGAGGACACCGACTACACCCTCGAGCAGCTGACCAAGGACTTCGGCGAGGAGGTCGCGCTCCTCGTCGACGGGGTGACCAAGCTCGACAAGGTCCGCTACGGCGAGACCGCCGAGGCCGAGACCATCCGCAAGATGATCGTCTCGATGTCGCGCGACATCCGGGTGCTGGTCATCAAGCTGGCCGACCGGCTGCACAACATGCGCACCCTGCGCTTCGTGCGCCAGGAGACCCAGGAGCGCAAGGCCCGCGAGACCCTCGACATCTACGCCCCGCTGGCCCACCGGCTGGGCATGAACACCATCAAGTGGGAGCTGGAGGACCTCGCGTTCGCCACGCTGCACCCCAAGATCTACGACGAGATCGTGCGGATGGTCGCGGAGCGTGCGCCCTCGCGCGACCAGTTCATGGCCGAGGTCATCAACCAGGTCGAGGCCGACCTGCGCGAGGCGAAGGTCAAGGCGAAGGTCACCGGGCGCCCGAAGCACTACTACTCGATCTACCAGAAGATGATCCTGGGCGGTCGGGAGTTCTCCGACATCTACGACCTCGTCGGCATCCGCGTGCTGGTCGAGGAGGACCGCGACTGCTACGCCGTCCTCGGCGTGCTCCACTCCCGGTGGAACCCCGTGCTGGGGCGCTTCAAGGACTACGTCGCGATGCCGAAGTTCAACATGTACCAGTCGCTGCACACCACGGTGATCGGTCCGCAGGGCAAGCCCGTCGAGATGCAGATCCGCACCTTCTCCCAGCACCGCCGCGCCGAGTACGGCGTGGCCGCGCACTGGAAGTACAAGGAGGACGGCCGCGCCGGCCTCGACACCGACCGTCGCGCCGAGCCCGGCCAGACCGGCGGCGACATGACCTGGGTGCGCCAGCTGCTCGACTGGCAGAGCGAGGTCGAGGACCCGGGCGAGTTCCTGGAGTCGCTGCGCTTCGAGATCAACCGCGCCGAGACCTACGTCTTCACCCCGCGCGGCGACGTGATCGCACTGCCCTCGGGGGCCACCCCGGTCGACTTCGCCTACGCCGTGCACACCGAGGTCGGCCACCACACCATCGGCGCGCGGGTCAACGGCCGGCTGGTGCCGCTGGAGTCGACGCTGGAGAACGGCGACGTCGTGGAGGTCTTCACCTCCAAGTCGGTCAACGCCGGTCCCTCGCGCGACTGGCTGACCTTCGTGAAGTCGCCGCGCGCCCGCTCCAAGATCCGCCAGTGGTTCACCAAGGAGCGGCGCGAGGAGGCGATCGAGCAGGGCAAGGAGCAGATCGCCAAGCTGATGCGCAAGGAGGGGCTGCCCCTCAAGCGGCTGCTGTCCCACGAGTCGCTCACCCTGGCCGCCGAGCACTTCAAGATCAGCGACGTCTCCGCGCTCTACGCCGCGGTCGGCGAGGGCAACCTCTCGGCCCAGGCCGTCGTACGCCGCGTCATCGACCTGCACGGCGGCAGCGAGGGCGCGCAGGAGGACCTCGCCGAGGCCGTGACGATCACGGGCCGGCGCGGTCGCAGCAAGGTCGCCGGGGCCGGGGACGCCGGTGTGGTGGTCAAGGGCGCGCCCGACGTCTGGGTCAAGCTCGCCAAGTGCTGCACGCCGGTGCCGCCCGACGCGATCCTCGGCTTCGTCACCAAGGGCGGGGGAGTCTCGGTCCACCGCCAGGACTGCACCAACGCCAGCTCGCTGCAGTCGCAGCCCGAGCGGCTGCTCGAGGTCGAGTGGGCGCCGGACTCCAAGTCGACCTTCCTGGTCAACATCCAGGTCGAGGCCCTCGACCGGGCCCGGCTGCTCTCCGACATCACGATGGCGCTCTCCGACGCACACGTGAACATCCTCTCGGCCAACCTCTCCACCACGCGCGACCGCGTGGCCAAGAGCCGGTTCACCTTCGAGATGGCCGAGACCAAGCACCTCGACACGGTGCTGCGCGCCGTGCGCGGGGTCCCCGGCGTCTTCGACGCCTACCGCGTCACCCAGTAGTCCGCGCCGGTCGACCTATTACCGACCGTTGAGACCTCTACCTGACAGTCATGACGGTCAGGTAGAGGTCTCAACGGTCAGTAGGACGCGTCGGCCCCCGCGCTCAGCCGGGGCCGACCGAGGTCAGCCGGAGAAGTCGGCGCTGGCCCGGCGGGCCATGTCGAGGAACTGCCGGCGCGAGGCCAGGTTGTCTTCGAGGTCGGCGACCTTCTTCTGGTCGCCCTTCTCGCGGGCCTTCTCCAGGTCGGCCTCGACCTGGGCGATGGCCGACTCGAGCTTGGCGACCATGTCGGAGGCGCGGGCCGACTTCTCGGGGTCGGAGCGCTTCCACTGGTCGTCCTCGACCCCGCGGATGGCCTGCTCGACCGCGCGCATGCGGCCCTCGAGCTCCTTCATCCGGTCGCGCGGCACCTTGCCGGCGGCGTCCCACCGGTCGGCGAGGTCGCGGAAGGTGCGCTTGGCGGCGTCGAGGTCGGTGACCGGCACGAGCGCCTCGGCCTCGACGAGGATCTGCTCCTTGACGACGGCGTTGCCGGCGAACTCCTGGTCGAGCGCGGCGTTGGCGGCGTCACGCGCGCCGAAGAAGGTGTCCTGGGCGCCGCGGAAGCGCTTCCACAGCGCGTCGTCGGCGTCCTTGGGCGCGGGGCCGGCGGCCTTCCAGTCGCGCATCAGGTCGCGGTAGCGGCCCGACGTCGGGCCCCAGTCGGTGGAGTCGGCGAGCGCCTCGGCCTCGGTGGCCAGCCGCTCCTTGACCACGCGCGCCGACTCGCGCTTCTCGTTCTGCTCGGCGAAGTGGCTCTTGCGGCGGCGTGTGTAGGCCGTGCGGGCGGTGGAGAAGCGGCGCCACAGGGCGTCGTCGGAGGCGCGGTCGATGCGGGGGAGCGCCTTCCACTGCTCGAGCAGGTCGCGCAGGCGGTTGGCGCCGTTGCGCCAGTCGGTGCCCTCGGCGAGCTTCTCGGCCTCCGCGACCAGCTTCTCCTTGGCCGCCTTCGACTCCGCGGAGCGCTGCGCCTTCTCGGCGCGCCGGGCCTCGCGCTGCTGCTCGAGCACCGGGGCGAGCGCGTCGAGCCTGGCCTCGAGGGAGGCGAGGTCGCCGACGGCGTTGGCGTCGGTGACCTGCGCACGCACCTTGCCGAGGGACTCCGTCGCCTCCTCGGGCGACATCACCCCCGACTTGATGCGCTGCTCGAGCAGCTCCACCTCGAAGGTCAGCGCGGCGAAGCGCTCGGTGAAGAAGGTCAGCGCCTCCTCGGGCGTGCCCTCGGGGTACTGCCCCACGGAGCGCTCCCCGTCGGCGGTCTTCACGTAGACGGTGCCGTCGTCGTCGACGCGGCCCCACTGCTCGCTCGTCACTGCGGTTCCCTCGGTCTCGGTGTCACTCGGTGGTCACTCGGTGGACGCGAGGCCCCATGCTAGTCAGACCGTGGCCGCGGGGGCCGAGGCGCCCGCCAAACCGGTGCGACGAGGGCCCGGGAGCCTCGCTAGGGTGAGGGCGTGCTGATCGCCGGATTCCCCGCAGGCCCCTGGGGCACGAACTGCTACGTCGTGGCCACCGGGCCCGGGGCGGAGTGCGTCGTGGTCGACCCCGGCAAGGACGCCGCCGACGGCGTCGCCGAGGTCGTGCGCGAGCACCGCCTCAAGCCGGTCTCGGTCCTGGTCACCCACGGCCACCTCGACCACATGTGGTGCGTGGCCCCGGTCGCCGGCGGCTACGACGCCACCGCCTGGATCCACCCGGCCGACCGCCACCTGCTGAGCGACCCGATGGCCGGCATGTCGCCCGAGACCAGCCGGATGCTGCTCGGGCAGTCCTACGAGTGGGCCGAGCCCGACGACGTGCGCGAGCTCGCCGACGACCAGCACCTCGAGCTCGCGGGCCTGCGCTTCGTCGTCGACCACACCCCGGGCCACACCGCCGGATCGGTCACCTTCCGCACGCCGTACGCCGCCGCGGCGGGGCAGCCCGACGTCTCCGAGGTCATGTTCTCCGGCGACCTGCTCTTCGCGGGCTCGATCGGTCGCACCGACCTGCCCGGCGGCGACCACCCGACCATGCTGCGCAGCCTCGCCAGCAAGGTGCTGCCACTGGCCGACGACGTGGTCGTGCTCCCCGGTCACGGCGAGCAGACCTCCATCGGGCGCGAGCGCGCCACCAACCCCTACCTGCTGGACCTGGCCGACGGCGACACCGACGGCCCGGCCCGCGTCACCCGAGGTCTCTAGAGCCGATGAACGCCAAGATCCGCCCGCTCAGCGGGTTCCCCGAGCTGCTGCCTGCCCAGCGCGTCGTCGAGCAGCAGGTGGTCGACACCCTGCGCCACGTCTTCGAGCTGCACGGCTTCGCCGGCATCGAGACCCGCGCGGTCGAGCCGCTCGACCAGCTGCTGACCAAGGGCGAGACCTCCAAGGAGGTCTACGTGCTGCGTCGCCTGCAGGAGCAGGAGGGCGGCAAGGACGCCGGCCTGGGCCTCCACTTCGACCTCACCGTGCCCTTCGCGCGCTACGTCGTCGAGAACGCCGGCAGGCTGGAGTTCCCCTTCCGCCGCTACCAGGTGCAGAAGGTGTGGCGCGGTGAGCGCCCCCAGGACGGCCGCTACCGCGAGTTCACGCAGGCCGACATCGACGTGGTCGGGCGCGACACGTTGTCGTTCCACCACGACGTCGAGGTCGCCCGGGTGATGCTCGACGCGCTGCGCCGCATCGACTTCCTGCCCGGCTTCCGGCTCCAGGTCAACAACCGCAAGCTCCTCGAGGGCTACTTCCTCGGCCTGGGCCTCGACGACCCCGCCCCGGCCATGACGGCGGTCGACAAGCTCGACAAGCAGCCGCCCGAGGCCGTGGCCGCCCTGCTCGTCGAGGGCGGGCTCGACGCAGACCTCGCCCGTCGCTGCCTGGCCATCGCGGAGATCTCCAGCACCGACACCTCCTTCGTGCAGCAGGTGCGCGAGCTCGGCGTCGAGCACCCGCTGCTGGAGGAGGGTCTCACCGAGCTGGCGGCCGTCGTCGAGGGCTGCGCGGGCCTGGTCGGCCCCCGTGTCGAGGTGGTCGCCGACCTGAGGATCGCGCGCGGCCTCGACTACTACACCGGCACGGTCTTCGAGACCCGCATGCGCGGCCACGAGGCGCTCGGCTCGATCTGCTCCGGCGGTCGCTACGACGCCCTGGCCACCGACGGCCGCACCACCTACCCCGGCGTGGGCATCTCGCTGGGCGTCAGCCGGGTGCTGGTGCCGCTGATCTCGCGCACCGGCCTGGTGGCCGACCGCTCGGTGCCCAGCGCCGTGCTGGTCGCCCTGGTCGACGACGCCCCGGAGGCGCGCGCCGCGAGCGAGGCCGTCGCCGACGCCCTGCGCGCGCGCGACGTCGCCTGCGAGGTCTCGCCCAGCCCGCAGAAGTTCGGCAAGCAGATCCGCTACGCCGAGCGCCGTGGCATCCCCTTCGTGTGGTTCACCACCGCCGAGGGCGGCCACGAGGTCAAGGACATCCGATCCGGGGAGCAGGTGACGGCCGACCCCGCCGCCTGGACCCCGCCCCACGAGGACCTGCGACCGCAGGTGACCTCGCACGACCCACAGGAGATGACGAAGTGATCCGCACCCATGACGCCGGCGCCCTGCGCGCCGAGCACGTCGGCCAGACCGTCACCCTCGCCGGGTGGGTGGCCCGCCGACGCGATCACGGCGGCGTGGCCTTCCTCGACCTGCGCGAGGCCAGCGGCGTGGTCCAGGTCGTCGTGCGCGACGAGGACGTCGCCCACAGCCTGCGCAGCGAGTTCTGCCTCAAGGTGACCGGCGAGGTCGCCGCGCGCCCCGAGGGCAACGCCAACCCCGGTCTGCCGACCGGCGAGATCGAGGTGATCGTCTCCGACCTCGAGGTGCTCAACGCCGCGGCCCCGCTGCCCTTCCCCATCGACGACACCGGCCACGGCTCGGGCGACGTGGGGGAGGAGGCGCGACTGCGCCACCGCTACCTCGACCTGCGCCGCGCCGGCCCCGCCGCCGCCCTGCGCCTGCGCAGCAAGGTCAACAAGGCCGCCCGCGACGTGCTCGACGCGCAGGGCTTCGTCGAGGTCGAGACCCCGACCCTGACCCGCAGCACCCCCGAGGGCGCCCGCGACTTCCTGGTGCCCGCCCGCCTGCAGCCCGGCAGCTGGTACGCCCTGCCGCAGAGCCCGCAGCTGTTCAAGCAGCTGCTGATGGTCGCCGGCATGGAGCGCTACTTCCAGATCGCGCGCTGCTACCGCGACGAGGACTTCCGCGCCGACCGCCAGCCGGAGTTCACCCAGCTCGACATCGAGATGAGCTTCGTCGACCAGGAGGACGTCATCGCCCTCATGGAGGACGTGCTGGCCGCCATGTGGAAGCTCATCGACGTCGACATCCCGCGACCGATCCCGCGCATGACCTACGCCGACGCGATGCGACGCTACGGCTCCGACAAGCCCGACCTGCGCATGGGCCTGGAGCTGGTGGAGTGCACCGACTACTTCGCCGACACGCCGTTCCGCGTCTTCCAGGCGCCCTACGTCGGTGCCGTGGTCATGCCGGGCGGGGCGAGCCAGCCCCGCAAGAAGCTCGACGCCTGGCAGGACTGGGCCAAGCAGCGCGGTGCCAAGGGCCTGGCCTACGTGCTGGTGCAGGACGACGGCTCGCTGACCGGCCCGGTCTCGAAGAACATCACCGACGAGGAGAAGGCCGGCCTGGCCGCCCACGTCGGCGCCGCGCCCGGCGACTGCATCTTCTTCGCCGCCGGCGCACCCAAGCCCAGCCGGGCGCTCCTCGGCGCCGCCCGCCTCGAGATCGGCCGCCGCGGGGGCCTCATCGACGAGAGCGCCTTCGCCTTCACCTGGGTCGTCGACGCCCCGATGTTCGAGCCGGCCTCCGACGCGGTGGCCAGCGGCGACGTCGCCGTGGGCGCGGGTGCCTGGACGGCGGTGCACCACGCGTTCACCGGCCCGAAGCCGGAGTTCGCCGACACCTTCGACACCGACCCCGGCAGCGCGCTGGCCTACGCCTACGACATCGTCTGCAACGGCAACGAGCTCGGCGGCGGGTCGATCCGTATCCACCGCGAGGACGTCCAGAAGCGGGTCTTCGCCGTCATGGGCCTCAGCGAGGAGGAGGCCCAGGAGAAGTTCGGCTTCCTGCTCGACGCCTTCAAGTACGGCGCCCCGCCGCACGGCGGCATCGCCGTGGGCATGGACCGCATCTGCGCGATGCTCGCCGGGTCGGACTCCATCCGCGACGTCATCGCCTTCCCGAAGTCCGGCGGCGGCTTCGACCCGCTCACCGCGGCGCCTGCGTCCATCACCGCCGAGCAGCGCAAGGAGGCCGGTGTCGACGGCCCGCCCACGAAGGACGTCCCGGCCCAGGCCTGATCCACCGGACGCGCCCCACCGGCGAGCCGTCTCGACTGCCGAGACCAGATCGTTACTCGCGGTTGACCGTCGGTGGGGCACCGAGCACATAGAGTCGCTCGCGGCGCAGGGCTCCGGCCCTGCACCGTGTCCAGTGTTCGTAGTGGAGAGGTGACTCGGTGAGCCTGACGGCATCGAGCGTGGAGCAGCCCGGCGACTCGGAGTTCCACGAGCCCCAGGGAGACGACCAGGCCGAGGGCCGGGTCGCGGTGGAGGGCCGCTCGCCGGCCAAGCTGGCCTGGGCCCGCTTCCGCAAGGACAAGCTGTCGATGGCGGCCTTCCTCGTCGTCGTGCTCTTCACGGTCACCGCCATCGCGACGCCGATCCTGGTGTGGATCGGTGTCCTCAAGCCGCAGGACTTCAACCCCGACCTGGTCGACCTGATCAGCGGTGGCCTGCCCATCGGCCCCGCGGGCGGGGTGTCGCTGTCGCACCCCCTCGGTGTCGAGCCGGGCACGGGACGCGACCTGCTCTCCCGGATCCTCCTGGGCATGACGCTCTCGATGACGATCGCCGTCTCCGGGGCCATCATCACCGTGATGATCGGCACCGTGCTGGGGATCATCGCGGGGTTCACCGGCGGCGTGGTCGACGGTGTCATCGGTCGTTTCATCGACCTCACGCTGTCCTTCCCCAGCACGCTCATGCTCCTCGCGCTCTCGGGCGTGGTCGTGGACCGGATGCGCGACATCGGTGTGCCGAACGGCCCCGACGGAGCCTTCGTCAACGGTCTCTACATCGTGCTGGTGCTCTCGGCCTTCGGCTGGCCGCCGGTGGCGCGACTCATCCGCGGGCAGGTGCTGTCGATCCGCGAGCGGGAGTTCGTCGACGCGGCCCGCCTCATGGGCGCCTCGCGCCGGCGGATCTACTTCAAGGAGATCCTGCCCAACCTCTGGGCCCCGATCCTCGTCTACTTCACGCTGCTGATGCCGGCCTACGTCTCGGCCGAGGCCGCCCTCAGCTACCTCGGGGTGGGCATCCAGGCGCCGACGCCGACCCTGGGCAACGTGCTGCGCGGCGCACTCCTCTACGCCAGCACCGACCCCATCTTCTTCTTCGCCCCCGCGATCTTCATCGCCGCCATCGTCATCTCGTTCAACCTCCTCGGCGACGGCGCGCGCGACGCGCTCGACCCGAAGGCCGGTCGCTGAGCCGACCTCCCCGGCGGGTGCGAGCCCGCCCCAGGACTTTCCGCAGGAAAGACGCGCCGACCCCGGCGAGAACACAAGGAGAAATCACATGGGTAGGACCCCGAAGCGTTTCGTCGCCCTGGCGTCGTCCGCGGTCGTCGCGGCCAGCCTCGCCGCTTGTGGCGGCGGCAGCGGTGGCGGCGGCGACGACGTCAGCGACCAGTCGAACCAGGAGGTGACCGAGGCCACCAAGGGTGGCGCCATCACCTACCTGCAGACGTCGGTCACCGAGCACCTCGACCCCCAGCGCGTCTACGTCGGTCGTGACATCTCGAACCTGGGCCGCCTGGTCTACCGCAGCTGGGTGCAGTTCCCCAGCGGCACGACCGACGCCACCGAGGGCACCACCCCGATCGCCGACCTCGCCACCGACACGGGCACCTCCAACGAGGACGCCACCGAGTGGCAGTTCACGCTGAAGGACGGCCCGGTCTGGCAGGACGGCGAGCCGATCACGTGTGAGGACTTCGCCTACGGCGCGTCGCGCACCTTCGCCACCGACGTCATCACCGGCGGCCCGAACTACATCATCGGCTACCTCGACGTCCCCACCGCCGACGACGGCTCCTCGCAGTACAAGGGCCCCTACACCGGTGAGGGCCAGGAGCTCTTCGACCAGGCGGTCTCCTGCGACGGCAACACCATCACCTACAAGTTCAAGAAGCCGTGGCCGGACTTCCCGCTGGCCATCGCCTCGCTGCGCGCCTTCGACCCGGTGCGCGAGGACCAGGACAAGGGCGACCGCTCCGACCTGGTGCCCTTCTCCAGCGGCCCCTACATGCTCGACGGCGAGTGGGACGAGGACTCCGGCGGCACCTTCGTGCGCAACCCCGAGTGGGACGGCGAGGAGGACACCAACCGCCAGGCGAACTTCGACGAGATCACCTTCGAGGTCGGCATCGAGCCGGAGACGATCATCGAGCGCCTCATCGCCGACCAGGGCGAGGACACCACCGCGATCGCGGCCACCAACGTCACGGCGGCGCAGTACCCCGAGATCACTGGCGACGTCGCCGAGCGCGCTGTCAACATCCAGTCGCCGTTCACCAACTACCTGGTGCCGAACTTCAACCAGATCGAGGACGTCAAGGTCCGCCAGGCCCTCGCCCTCGCGACCAACCGCGCGGCCTACATCGGCGCCCTCGGCGGGGAGAACGCCTCGTCGCCGGCGCTGACCATCGTCAGCCCCGACGTGCCGGGCCACCAGCCCCTCGACACCTTCGGCTCCGAGGAGGGCGGTGACATCGAGGGCGCCCAGGCGCTGCTCGAGGAGGCCGGCGTCGACACGCCGTACCCGATCACCCTGACCTACCCGATCGGCTCGGAGGCCTCCCAGAACGCGTTCGCCGCGCTCAAGGAGACCTACGACCAGGCGGGGTTCGACGTCACCCTCGACGGTCTGGACCCCTCGGGCCCGTACTACGAGACCATCCAGAAGCCCGACTCCGAGTCCGACCTGATCTGGGGCGGCTGGGGTGCTGACTGGCCCTCGATCTCGACGGTCCTGCCGCCGCTGTTCGACAGCCGCATCAACCTGACCGCCAACTCCAACGGCCAGGACTACGGCAACTACGACAGCGACGAGGCCAACGCCCTCATCGACGAGGCGCTCGCCGAGACCGACCTCGACGCCGCCAACGAGCTGTGGGGCCAGCTGGACCAGCTCCTCGCCGACGACGTCGCCTACATCCCGCTCGACACCACCAACTTCTACTACCTGCGCGGTTCGGGCATCGAGAACTACGTGAACTCGGTGTCCACGAGCGGCTACCCCGACCTCGGCGTCATCGCCGTGGCCGAGGACGCGCAGTGACCCCTGCTCCCTGAGCAGGCACCACCGCAGCACCACCGCAGCACCACCGCAGCACCACCGCAGCACCGCCGCCGCCGCTCCCGGGTGACGGCACCACCCGCAGCACCGCGTGTCGACGACACGCACCGACCGTGCGGTCCCACCCCCCATCAGGGGGCGGGGCCGCACGGTCCCGCGAGGCGGCACTCCTGCCGCGTGCCGGGCCACCGCCCGGCCCCTCGCACGACGCGGTCACCGCCGCGTCGCGTACCGACGAGAACTCCTGAGGTGAACGTGTTCGCTTACGCCCTTCGACGCCTGTTCAGCGGTGCGCTGCTGCTCGTCGTGATGAGCATGGTCACCTTCCTCCTGTTCTACGCCAGCTCCAGCACCCCTGAGCGCTACGCGTGCGGGCAGAAGTGCACGGCCCAGCAGCTCGAGCAGACCAAGGCGGCGCTCGGCTACGACGAGCCGATCACGACCCAGTGGGCCAAGTTCGCCGAGGGCGTCGTCGTGGGTCGCGAGTTCCCCGACGACGAGGCCCTGCGCGAGGCCGCCCCGGAGCTGGTCACCGAGTGCGACGCCCCCTGCCTGGGCTACTCCACCGGCTACGGCGAGAACGTGCGGGACCTCATCACCGACAAGCTCCCGGTCTCGGTGTCACTGGCGCTCGCGGCCTTCGTCATCTGGATCATCGGAGGCGTCCTCCTCGGCGTGGTCGCCGCACTGTTCAAGGGGCGCGTGCTCGACCGCGGCATCGTGGCGGTCTCGCTGATCGCCTTCGCCTTCCCCACGTTCTTCGTCGGGCAGATCTTCCTGACCTACGTCGCGATCCGATGGGGGTTGGTGGACAAACCCGCCTACACCTCGATCGCCGACGGGGGCGTGTTCGCCTGGGCCTCCTCGCTGATGCTCCCGGCGATCACCTTGGCCCTGGTCTACATGGCCGGCTACATCCGCATCACCCGGGCCTTCGTGCTCGAGACCCAGACCGAGGACTACATCCGCACCGCCCGGGCCAAGGGGCTGCCCCAGCGCACGGTCATCGGCAAGCACACCCTGCGGGCCGTGCTCACGCCGCTGGTGACCCTGTCGGGGCTCGACCTCGCCGGCCTGCTCGGTGGTGCGATCATCACGGAGTCGGTCTTCAACTACAACGGTGTCGGCAAGCTGTCGGTGACCGCGATCGCCCGCTTCGACCTCCCGCTCATCGTGGGGATCGTGCTGCTGGTCGCCGCCATCGTGATCACCGCCAACATCATCGTCGACATGCTGTACGCGGTCATCGACCCCCGCGTCCGGCTCGGATAAGGAGCACCTCGATGTCTGCCACGACCCAGACCGGTCCGGCACCCCGCCCGGCGGGGGCGGGCGAGCCGCTGCTGGTGGTCGAGGACCTCAAGGTCCACTTCCCGACCAGCGACGGCGTCGTCAAGGCCGTCGACGGCCTCAGCTACTCCGTCGAGCGCGGGAAGACCCTCGGCATCGTGGGGGAGTCGGGCTCCGGCAAGTCGGTGTCGAGCTCGGCCATCATGGGCCTCTTCCACGGCTCCAACGCGCAGGTGAGCGGTCAGATCCGCGTCGGCGGCACGGACGTGCTGCAGCTCAGCGAGAAGGAGATGCGTGGTCTGCGCGGTCGGGAGGTCTCGATGATCTTCCAGGACCCGCTCTCGGCGCTGCACCCCTACTACACGGTCGGCGCCCAGATCGTCGAGGCCTACCGCGTGCACCACGACGTCAGCAAGAAGGTCGCGCGCAAGCGGGCCGTCGAGATGCTCGACCGCGTCGGCATCCCGCAGCCCGACCAGCGCGTCGACTCCTACCCCCACCAGTTCTCCGGCGGTATGCGCCAGCGGGCGATGATCGCGATGGGCCTGGTCAACGACCCGTCGCTGCTGATCGCCGACGAGCCGACCACGGCCCTCGACGTGACCGTGCAGGCGCAGATCCTCGACCTGCTCCAGGACCTCCAGCGCGAGTTCAACTCCGCGGTCATCATCATCACCCACGACCTCGGCGTGGTGGCAGAGATGACCGACGACACCCTGGTGATGTACGCCGGTCGGGGCGTGGAGTACGGCCCGACCAAGGAGATCCTCACCCACCCCGAGATGCCCTACACCTGGGGGCTGCTGTCCAGCGTGCCCGACGTCGTGGGCGACACCTCCGCCAAGCTGATCCCGATCCCGGGCAACCCGCCGAGCCTGCTGAACCCTCCCACCGGCTGCGCGTTCCACCCGCGGTGCACCCACCGCGACAAGGTGCCCGGCGACCTGTGCACCACCACGTTGCCCGAGCTGGTGCCCGGCAACCGGTCGATGGGCCACCTCAAGCGGTGCCACCTCGCCGACCCCGAGGCCATCTACCAGACCGAGATCCTGCCTGAGATCGCGCCTGATCTCGTCGACGAGGAGCGTTGATGTCCACCACGGAGAACGGCGACCAGCTCGCCACCCGTCCCGAGCCCGTCGCGGCGCACGCGGCGTCGGAGAACCCCGAGGACGCCCGCACGCTGCTGTCGGTCGAGAACCTCAAGATGTACTTCCCGGTGAAGTCCTCCGGGCTCATCCACCGCAAGGTCGGCGACGTCCAGGCCGTCGACGGTGTCTCCTTCGAGGTCAAGGCCGGCGGCTCGCTGGGCCTGGTGGGGGAGTCGGGCTGCGGCAAGTCGACCACCGGTCGCCTCATCACCCGGCTCTACGAGCCGACCGCGGGCCACATCCGCTTCGAGGGCGAGGACATCGCCTCGGTGCCCGAGCGCAAGCTCAAGCCGCTGCGCCGCGAGATCCAGATGATCTTCCAGGACCCCTACACCTCGCTGAACCCCCGCCACACCGTCGGCTCGATCATCGGCACCCCGCTGCGCATCCACAACGTGGTGCCCGAGAAGCAGGTGCTGCCGCGGGTCAAGGAGCTCCTCGAGATCGTCGGCCTCAACCCCGAGCACTACAACCGCTTCCCCAACGAGTTCTCCGGCGGCCAGCGCCAGCGCATCGGCATCGCCCGTGCGCTGACCCTGAACCCGAAGCTGCTGGTGGCCGACGAGCCGGTCTCGGCCCTCGACGTGTCGATCCAGGCCCAGGTCATCAACCTGCTCCAGGACATCCAGCGCGAGTTCGGGGTGGCGTTCCTCTTCATCGCCCACGACCTGGCCATCGTGCGCCACTTCTGCCCCGAGGTCGCCGTGATGTACCTCGGCAAGATCGTGGAGATCGGCGACCGCGACAGCATCTACAACCAGCCGCGCCACCCCTACACCCAGGCGCTGCTCTCCGCGGTGCCCGACGTGAAGCAGGCCGCGATCGGGGGTCGCCGCGAGCGGATCCAGCTCGAGGGCGACGTGCCGAGCCCGATCAACCCTCCCTCGGGCTGCCGCTTCCGCACCCGCTGCCCCATCGCGCAGGACATCTGCGCGCGCCTCGAGCCGCCGCTGCTGCAGATCGGCAAGAAGCACAAGGTCGCCTGCCACTTCCCGGGCGCGCTGGGCCAGCACCCCAACGAGCCGCTCACCGCGGGCATGCTGGGCGTCGACCACCAGGGCAACCCCGACCCCGGGGCGAGCCCCAGCCCCGACCTCACCGACAAGCCGGGCTACGACGACACCTGGTTCGACCTGGACACCAGGACTTTTGGCCGAGCCTGAGGGCCTCTTCGACACCGGTCCGCCGTCCCCTCCCCGAGGGGGCGGCGGCTCGCTGTCGGCCCAGCAGGGCATGGCCGCGCCGCTGGCGGTGCGGATGCGCCCGCGCACGCTCGACGAGCTGGTCGGCCAGCAGCAGCTGCGCGAGCCCGGGTCGCCGCTGCGCCAGCTGATCGACGACCAGCGCTCCCTGTCGCTGCTGCTCTGGGGGCCGCCCGGCACGGGCAAGACGACGATCGCCTCCATCGTCAGCCAGTCCACCGACCGCCGCTTCGTCGAGGTCTCGGCGGTCTCGGCCGGGGTCAAGGAGGTGCGCGCGGCCATCGACGCCGCGCGCGCCGAGCTGGCCCGAGGCGGCGCGGAGACGGTGCTCTTCGTCGACGAGGTGCACCGCTTCAGCAAGGCCCAGCAGGACGCCCTGCTGCCCGGGGTGGAGAACCGCTGGGTCTCGCTGGTCGCCGCGACCACGGAGAACCCCTTCTTCAGCGTCATCTCGCCGCTGCTCTCGCGCAGCCTGCTGCTGCGCCTGGAGTCGCTGAGCGACGACGACGTGCGCGGGGTCATGGGCAGCGCGCTCACCGACGAGCGGGGGCTGGGCGGGCGCTTCACCGTCGACGACGACGCCCTCGACCACCTCGTGCGGCTCGCCGGCGGCGACGCCCGGCGCTCGCTGACCTACCTCGAGGCGGCCACCGGCGCCGCCGCCGCCCGGGGCACGAGCGTCGTCGACCTCGCGACGGCCGAGACCGCGGTCGACCGGGCCGCGGTGCGCTATGACCGCCAGGGCGACCAGCACTACGACGTCACCAGCGCCTTCATCAAGTCGGTGCGCGGGTCGGACGCCGACGCCGCGCTGCACTACCTGGCGCGGATGATGGAGGCGGGGGAGGACCCGCGCTTCATCGCCCGGCGCCTGGTCATCCTGGCCAGCGAGGACATCGGCCTGGCCGACCCGACCGCGCTGACCACCGCGGTGGCCGCCGCCCAGGCCGTGCAGCTCATCGGCATGCCCGAGGCGGGTCTCAACCTCGCCCACGCCACGATCGCGCTGGCGGTGGCCCCGAAGTCCAACGCCGTCACCACCGCGATCGCCGCCGCGAGCGCCGACGTGAAGGCGGGCAGGATCGGGCCCGTGCCCTCGCACCTGCGCGACGCCCACTACGGAGGCGCCAAGAAGCTGGGCCACGGCACGTCCTACGTCTACGCCCACGACGCCCCGTTCGGCATCGCCGAGCAGCAGTACGCCCCCGACGTCGTGGCCGACGCCAGCTACTACCAGCCCACCGACCACGGCGCCGAGGCCGCCGTGAAGGAGCGCTGGGAGCGCATCAAGCGGCTGGTGCGGGGCCGCGCTCGTGGCCGCTGACCCCGCGATAGGGTCGGTCACCATGACGCAGCAGTGGAGCACGCCGGGGTGGGCGCTGGCGGTGGTCCTCGCTCTGGGCGTGCTGTTGCTCGCCGCCCTGGTCGCGACCGGCCTGGCGCTGCGCGGCGTACGACGCTCCGCGGAGCGGGCCGAGGCGGAGGCGAGGGCGGCGACCGCGCAGCTGCGCGAGCGCCTCGAGGTCCTGGAGCGCCGTCTCGTCGCGCTCGACGCCCCGGCGCGGGCGCGGGCGGCGGAGGAGGAGTTCGTCATCACCCACCTCGGCGCCGACGACGTGGTCGACGAGACCACGGCACGGGCCGACGGCACGTCGCCGGCCGCCCGTCCCGACGCGCCCCTCTTCGCCGACCTCGTGCTGCGCGAGTCGGTCGTGCAGGCCGCCTCGTTGGCCGCCGGCGTGCGTCGCGCCCTCGGCCCCGAGGTGCGACACCGGGTGCGGCTGGAGATGCGCCGCGAGGTCAAGCGCGCCCGCAAGCAGCGCCGCACCGACCAGCGGGAGGCGCGCCGCGCCGCGCAGGCCCGGCAGCGCGCCGGCCTCGACCTCTCGCGGGAGCCCGCGGCGTGAGGCGGGCGGGATGAGCCGGGGGCTGTGGTTCGCCGCAGGGGCCGGCGCCGGCGTGTGGGCCATGGTGCGGGGGCGCCGCGTGGCCGAGGCCCTCACGGTCGACGGGATGCGCGACCGGGTCGGCGCCGCCGTGGTCGGGGCCCGGATCCTGCGCGACGAGGTCGCCCAGGGCCGCGCCGACGCCGAGCCCGCCGTGCGGGCCCGGGTGGGCGGGGCGCTCCAGGGCTCCGCCCGCCCGGAGCTCAGCGCCCCACCGCCCGTCGCGGACCCGGCGGCCGGCACCCCCACCGGCACCGGCACCGGCACGAGCACCGCCACAGACCCGAGCACCGACACCGCCGCCCGCGCGACCAGCGCGGACCGGCACCACCCAGGACAGGAAGGCAGCTGATGGAGACCGCGGAGATTCGCCGGAGGTTCCTCGCGCACTTCGAGCGCGCGGGCCACACCCCCGTCCCGTCGGCGTCGCTGCTGCTCGACGACCCCAACCTGCTCTTCGTCAACGCCGGCATGGTGCCCTTCAAGCCGTACTTCCTCGGCCAGGAGACCCCGCCCTACGACAAGGCGACCAGCGTGCAGAAGTGTGTGCGCACCCCCGACATCGAGGACGTCGGCAAGACCACCCGCCACGGCACGTTCTTCGAGATGTGCGGCAACTTCTCCTTCGGCGACTACTTCAAGGAGCGGGCCATCGAGCTGGCCTGGGACCTGGTCACCAAGCCCCAGTCCGACGGCGGCTGGGGCTTCGACGAGGCCAGGCTCTACCCCAGCGTCTACGTCGACGACCCCGAGGCCGTCGCGCTGTGGCGCAAGATCACCGGACTGCCCGACGACCGGATCGCGCGGCTGGGCAAGTCGGAGAACTACTGGTCGATGGGCGTGCCCGGCCCCGGCGGCCCGTGCTCGGAGATCCTCATCGACCGCGGCCCCGCCTACGGCGCCGACGGCGACTTCTCCGCCGAGGACCGCTACCTGGAGTTCTGGAACCTGGTCTTCATGCAGGACGAGCTCTCCGCGGTGCGCTCGAAGGAGGACTTCGACATCGCGGGCTCGCTGCCGAAGAAGAACATCGACACCGGCATGGGCCTCGAGCGCGTAGCGTTCATGACCCAGGGCGTCGAGAACATGTACGAGATCGACGTCATGTTCCCCGTGATCCGGATGGCCGAGCAGCTCACCGGGCGCCGCTACGGTGCCGACCCGGTCGACGACGTGCGCTTCCGGGTCGTGGCCGACCACGTGCGCAGCGGCATGATGCTCATCGGCGACGGCGTGACCCCGGGCAACGAGGCCCGCGGCTACGTGCTGCGCCGGCTGCTGCGGCGGGCCGTGCGCTCGATGCGGCTGCTGGGCTACGAGGACCCGGCGCTGCCCGAGCTGATGCCGGTCAGCCGCGACAAGATGGGCGAGACCTACACCGACCTCCACACCGACTGGGACCGCATCTCCCGGGTGGCCTTCGCCGAGGAGGAGGCCTTCCGCAAGACCCTCCAGGCCGGCACCCACATCTTCGACCTGGCCGCGGGCCAGGTGAAGCAGGCCGGTGGCACCCGCCTGGCCGGTGACCAGGCCTTCGCGCTGCACGACACCTACGGCTTCCCGATCGACCTGACGCTGGAGATGGCCTCCGAGGCTGGGCTGAGCGTCGACGAGGAGGGCTTCCGCGCCCTCATGGGCGAGCAGCGCCAGCGCGCCAAGGACGACGCGCGCTCCAAGAAGGGCCAGCACGCCGACACCGGGGTCTACCGCGGGATCCTCGACGGTCACGGCCCCACGGAGTGGCTGGCCTACGAGACCCTCGAGACCGAGTCGCGCGTGCTGGCGGTGCTCGCCGGCGGCGTCGGCGTGCCGGTGCTGCGCGAGGGCGAGGTCGGCGAGGTCGTGCTCGACCGCACGCCCTTCTACGCCGAGTCGGGAGGGCAGGTCGCCGACGCCGGCCGGCTCGTGGCCGACGGCGCGCGGCTCGAGGTGCTCGACGTCCAGCGCCCGGTGCGCGGCCTCGTCGTCCACCAGGTGCGGGTGCTCGAGGGCGAGCTGGTGCAGGACGCCACCCTCCACGCCCGCGTCGACCCCGCCTGGCGCACCGGCGCGCGGCAGGCGCACTCCGGCACGCACGTGGTCCACGCCGCGCTGCGCGAGGTGCTCGGCCCCTCGGCGCTGCAGTCGGGCTCCTACAACCGCCCGGGCTACCTGCGCCTCGACTTCGGCTGGACCACCGCGCTCGACCCCGACCAGGTGCGAGAGATCGAGCAGGTCTCCAACGCCGCGCTGCGCGCCGACCTGCCCGTGGGCTGGCAGTACATGACCCTGCCCGAGGCCAAGGACTGGGGCGCCATCGCGCTCTTCGGCGAGACCTACGACAACACCAAGGTCCGCGTCGTCGAGATCGGCGGCCCCTGGTCGCGCGAGCTGTGCGGCGGCACCCACGTCGACCACTCCTCCCAGATCGGCACGATCGTGGTGACCGGTGAGGCGTCGGTGGGCTCGGGCAACCGCCGCATCGAGGCCCACACCGGCATCGAGGGCTTCGACTACCTCGCGCGCGAGCGCGACGTCGTCGGCCAGCTGACCACCCTGCTCAAGACCCGGCCCGACGACCTGGTCGGACGTGTCGGCGACCTCGTCGAGCGGCTGCGCGCCGCCGAGAAGGAGGTCGAGAAGGCCCGGCTCGCCCAGCTCCTCGCCGGCGGCGAGACCATCGCCGCGCAGGCCAGGCAGGTCGGGCCGGTGCACGTCGTGGCCCACCGGGTCGACGGCGCCGGGGGCGGCGACGCGCGCACCCTGGCCATGGACGTGCGCGGCCGGCTGCCCCAGGGCGAGCCCGGCGTGGTGGTCGTGATCGGTGTCGTCGACGACAAGGTCGCCGTCGTCGCCGCCACCAACGACGCCGCGCGCGAACGAGGCCTCTCCGCCAACGACCTGGTCCGCGCCGTCGGTCCGCTGGTCGGGGGCAAGGGCGGGGGCAAGGCCGACGTCGCGCAGGGCGGCGGCACCGACGCCTCCCGCGTCGACGAGGCCCTCGACCTGGTCGTCGCCGAGGTCGGCCGCACGGCAGGGGCCTGAGCCGTGCGCCACGGAGTCAGGCTCGGCATCGACCCGGGCGACGCCCGGATCGGTGTCGCCCGCAGCGACCCGACCGGCTTCCTGGCCACGCCGGTGGAGACGGTCAAGCGGGGCCGGGGCGACCTGGCCCGCCTCGCGGCCATCCTCGCCGAGATCGGCGAGGACTCCGAGGTGCTCGAGGTGGTCGCCGGCCTGCCGCGGTCGCTGTCGGGCGGGGAGGGTCCGGCCGCGGCCAAGACCCGGGCGTGGGCGGCGACGCTGGCCCGCCGTGTGGCCCCGGTGCGGGTGAGGCTGGTCGACGAGCGGCTCACCACCGTGTCGGCGGAGGCTATGCTGCGCGGCAGCCCAGGGGGCGTCCGCAAGGGCCCCAAGCAGCGGTCCGTGGTCGACCAGGCCGCGGCGGTGCTGATCTTGCAGCACGCACTGGACACCGAGCGCGCCACCGGGAACCCTCCCGGCGAGCTCCTCGGTGACGACGTCGAGGAGCAGCATGAGTGAGCACGACCGCGACCCCGCGGACGGCGCCCCCAGGGACGCGGCCCCGGACGACGGTGCGGCCCACGCAGCGGCGTACCCCGAGCAGCCCGAGCACGACGACTCCCCGTTGCCGCTGAGCAGCGCCCCCGACCTCGGCGGGCGCCGTCGCAAGAAGCGCAGCCGGCTGCCCGGCTGCCTCGCGGTGCTGGTGGCGCTGGCCGTGCTGGTGGGCGGCGGCTACCTGGTCTACGACCGGGCGAGCAGCTTCATCGCCGACCAGTTCAGCGACCCGGAGGACTTCGAGGGCCCCGGCTCGGGGCGCGTGCAGTTCGAGGTCGCCTCCGGCGACAGCTCCACCCAGATCTGTCGCAACCTCAAGGACCAGGGCGTCGTGGCCTCGGTGGACGCCTGCGTCGGCGCGGCCACCGACGACCCCGACTCCGCGGCCATCCAGGCCGGCTTCTACCGGCTCAAGGAGGAGATGTCCTCGGCCGACGCCATCGACGTGCTCGTCGACCCGGCCAACGTCATCACCGACTCCGTCACCATCCCCGAGGGCCTGCGCGTCGTCGACATCGTCGCGATCCTGGCCGAGCAGACCGAGGTCACCACCGCCCAGCTCGAGGCCGTGCTCGACGACCGACGCCTGCTCGCCGACCTCGGGCTGCCCGACTACGCCGAGGGCAACCCCGAGGGCTACCTCTTCCCCTCGACCTACGCCTTCGCGCCGCGCGAGGACGCCGAGGGCATGGTGCAGGCGATGCTCACCCGGTGGCGCCAGGCCGCCGACGACGCCGACCTCGAGGCCTCGGCCGAGCGGCTCGGCATCAGCCCCCAGGAGCTGATGACCATCGCCAGCCTCGTCGAGGCCGAGGGCCGCGGCGACGACATGCCCAAGGTGGCGCGGGTCATCTACAACCGGCTCAGCCCCGACAACGACGAGACCGCCGGTCTGCTGCAGATCGACGCCACGGTCAACTACGCCCTCGGGGAGTCGGGCATCGCCCGCCTCACCACCGACGAGATCGCGTCGGTGGCCGACTCGCCCTACAACACCTACGAGCAGCCCGGCCTGCCGCCGACCCCGATCGAGGCGCCCGGCGACGCCGCCATCGCGGCGGCCGCCGCGCCGGCCGAGGGCGACTGGCTCTACTACGTCACGGTCGACCTGCGCACCGGGGAGACCAAGTTCGCCGACACCTACGACGAGTTCCTGGTCTACGAGGCGGAGTTCGACGAGTACTGCGCCACCCAGTCCGACCGCTGCTGAGGCGTCCCGGATGCGCTGCGCCGTCGTCGGCGACCCCGTCGGTCACTCGCTCTCGCCCGTCCTGCACCGGGCGGCCTACGCCGCGCTCGGCCTGGGCTGGACCTACGAGGCCGTGCGCGTCGTCTCCGGCACGCTGCCGGAGGTGCTCGCGGGCCTCGACGACTCGTGGCGCGGGCTGTCGCTCACCATGCCGCTCAAGCGCGAGGTGATGGCCCTGGCCGTCGGCGCCCGCGGCGAGGTCACCGAGCGGGCCCGGCTGGTCGGCGCCGCCAACACCCTGCTGGTCGACGAGCCCCGACTGCGCGCCGACAACACCGACCTCCCCGGCGCCGTCGCGGCGGTGCGCGAGCGGTGGGACGGCGAGGTGACACGGGCCGTCGTGCTCGGCGGGGGCGCCACGGCCGCCTCCACCGGGCTCGCCGCCTGCGAGCTGGGCGCCCGCGAGGTCGTGGTGCTCGCGCGCACCCCGGAGCGCGCCGCCGAGACGGTCGACGCGATCCGCCGCCACCCCGGCGGGGCCCACGTGAGGGTGCTGCCCCTCGCCACACCGGCCGAGGAGGTCGGCCCCGCCGAGCTGGTGGTCTCCACCGTGCCCGCGGCCGCCCAGACCCCCGACCTGGTGCTGCGCTGGGCCCGTACGCCGGTCGTCTTCGAGGTCGTCTACGACCCGTGGCCGACGCCCCTCGCCGCGGCCGCGGCCACCGCCGACGGCACGGTACTGGTGGCCGGCCTCGACCTGCTGGTGCACCAGGCCGCCCTCCAGGTCGAGTTCATGACCGGACGCCTCGGCCCCGTCGACGTCATGCGCGCCGCGGGCGCAGCCGCGCTCGCCGCGCGGGCACCGGCGTGAGCGACGCCGCCGCCGAGCTCCTCGTCGTGGCCCTCGCCGTCCTCGGCTGCGGTCTCGCCGGGCTGGGCGTGCCCGCGCTGATCCGGGCGCTGCCCGAGCCCCCCGCCCCCGCGGCGCCCACCGGTCCTCCCACCGAGCCCGCCGAGCCGCCCAAGCCTCTCTACGTCGACCTCGCGGCACGTCCCCACCTGGGCCCGTGGGTGGCCCTCGTCTCCGCCATGGCCGGCGGCCTGGTCGCCCGGGCCGTGCTCGGTGACGGGCTGACCGAGGACACCGCGTGGGCCCTGGCCTACGCGCTGCCGGTCGTGCCGCTGTGCGTGGCCCTGGCCTACGTCGACGGCCACACCCGCCTGCTGCCCTCGCGCCTCGTGCTCCCGGCGACCGGGGCGCTGGTGCTGCTCGCGCTGGGGGAGTGGGCGGTCACCGGCGAGCACGACGCGGTGCTGCGCGCGGGCGTCGGCCTGCTCGTGGCGCGGTCCCTCTACTGGCTGCTGTGGGCCGTGCACTCCGCCGGCATGGGCTTCGGCGACGTGCGCCTGGCCGCGCTGCTCGGGCTCGTGCTCGGCCGCCTCGGCGTCGCCGAGCTCGTCGTCGGCGTCTACGCCGGCTTCCTCGTCTTCGGCCTGCCGGGACTCGTGCTCGCCCTCGTGCGTCGCGACCGGGCCCTGCTCAAGGCCGCCTACCCCTTCGGCCCGTTCATGGTGGTGGGCGCGCTGATCGGCGTGCTGACCGGACCCGCCGTGATCGACTCCCTGCTGCGCTGACGCGGGAGCGCTGCGGGGGCCGGTCTCGGGACGCGACGGGGGTCGTCGGCCCAGCGCGGCGCCGTGGGAGACTGCCGTCATGCTGCGTTGGCTCACCGCGGGCGAGTCCCACGGCCCCTCCCTGGTCGCCGTCCTGGAGGGGCTCCCCGCCCACGTCCAGGTCACGAGCGACGACATCGCCGACTCCCTGGCCCGCCGCCGTCTCGGCTACGGCCGCGGCGCGCGGATGAAGTTCGAGCAGGACCAGGTGACGATCACCGGTGGCGTGCGCCACGGGGAGACCCAGGGCGGACCGGTCGCGATCATCGTCGGCAACACCGAGTGGCCCAAGTGGGAGAAGGTCATGTCGGCCGACCCGGTCGATGCCGAGGAGCTGGCCTCGCTGGCCCGCAACGCGCCGCTCACCCGGCCCCGTCCCGGTCACGCCGACCTGGCGGGCATGCAGAAGTACGACTTCCCCGACGCCCGCCCGATCCTGGAGCGGGCCTCGGCCCGCGAGACCGCCGCCCGGGTCGCGCTCGGCCGCGTGGCCAGCAACTTCCTGGCCCAGGCCTGCGGCGCCACCATCCTCTCCCACGTCATCGAGCTCGGCGGCGTGCGCGCCCCCGACGGGCTGTGGCCGGGCGAGGGCGACCTAGACCGCCTCGACGCCGACCCCGTGCGCTGCCTCGACCCCGCGACCAGCGAGGCGATGGTGGCGCGCATCGACCAGGCCCACAAGGACGGCGACACCCTCGGCGGCGTCGTCGAGGTGGTCGTGCACGGGCTCCCGCCGGGCCTGGGGTCCCACGTCCACTGGGACCGGCGCCTCGACTCGCGCCTGGCCGGAGCGCTCATGGGCATCCAGGCCATCAAGGGCGTCGAGGTCGGCGACGGCTTCGCCCTGGCCGCCACCCCCGGGTCGCTGGCCCACGACGAGATCGTGCCCACGCCCGAGGGCATCCGCCGTACGAGCGGCCGCTCCGGGGGCACCGAGGGCGGCATGACCACCGGCGAGGTGCTGCGCGTGCGCGCGGCCATGAAGCCGATCGCCACCGTGCCCCGCGCGCTGCGCACCGTCGACGTCGCCACCGGCGAGGAGGCGGTGGCCCACCACCAGCGCTCCGACGTCTGCGCCGTGCCGGCCGCCGGCATCGTCGCGGAGGCCATGGTCGCCCTCGTCGTGGCCGAGGCGCTGCTGGAGAAGTTCGGCGGCGACGCGCTGTCGGAGACCCGGCGCAACGTCGAGACCTACCTCGACGCGCTGACCTACCGGTGAGCGCAGGCAGCCCCGCCGTCCGTCCCCGCGTCGTGCTCGTGGGGCCCATGGGCGCGGGCAAGACCACCGTCGCCGACCTGCTGGGCGCCCGGTGGGGCGTCGGTGTCCGCGACACCGACCGTGACGTCGAGGCCGCCGAGCAGCGCGCGATCTCCGACATCTTCGTCGACGACGGGGAGCAGCACTTCCGCGACCTCGAGGCCGCGGCCGTCGCCGCCGCGCTCGCCGAGCACCCCGGCGTGCTGGCCCTCGGCGGGGGAGCGGTGCTGCGCGAGGACACCCGCGCCCTGCTCGCCGGCCACGTGGTCGTCTTCCTGCGCGTGGGGCTCGCCGACGCGGCCTCCCGCGTCGGCCTCGGGGTCGCCCGACCCATGCTCATGGGCAACGTGCGCGGCCGCATGAAGCAGCTGCTCGAGGAGCGCACGCCCGTCTACGAGGCGGTCGCCACCCACGTCGTCGACACCGACGCCCGCACCCCCGACCAGGTCGCCGACGCCATCGAGGAGCTCCTGCCGTGACCGACCCGACCGACGGCCCGACCGACGACCCGACGCGACCGGCCGACCCGACGCGACCGGCCGACGCGACGGTGCTGCACGTCGGCGGCGCCTCGCCCTACGACGTGGTGGTGGGCCACCGGGTCACCGACCGCCTCCACGACCTGCTCGGCCCCGGCGTGCAGCGCGTGGCGTTCCTCTACGCCGGAGCCCTCGGCGAGCTCGCCCAGCCCGTCGTTGACGCGCTGCGGCCCCACCACGACGTCCTGGCGCTGGGCCTGCCCGAGGGCGAGGCCGCCAAGACCGCCGGCGTGCTGGTCGACGTCTGGGAGGCGCTCGGCGCGGCGGGCTTCACCCGCTCCGACGCCGTCGTCACCTTCGGCGGTGGCGCCACCACCGACCTGGGCGGCTTCGTCGCGGCCAGCTGGCTGCGCGGCGTGCGGGTCGTGCACGTGCCGACCACGCTGCTGGCGATGGTCGACGCCGCCGTGGGCGGCAAGACCGGCATCAACACCGCGGCGGGCAAGAACCTCGTCGGCGCCTTCCACGAGCCCGCCGGCGTGCTGTGCGACCTGGCCCTGCTCGAGGGGCTGCCCCGCGAGGAGCTCGTCGCAGGGCTCGGCGAGGTCGTCAAGTGCGGCTTCGTGGCCGACCCGGTCATCCTGGACCTGGTGGAGGCCACCGACCCCGCCGACCTGGTCGCGGGCTCGCCGGTGCTGCGAGAGCTCGTCGAGCGCGCCATCCGCGTCAAGGTCGACGTCGTGGTGGCCGACCTGCGCGAGACCGGCGGGGCCGACGGCCACCCCGGTCGCGAGGTGCTCAACTACGGCCACACCCTGGGCCACGCCATCGAGCGCGCCGAGGGCTACGCCATTCGTCACGGCGAGGCCGTGGCGATCGGCTGCGTGTTCGTCGCCGAGCTGGCGCACCGGGCGGGCAGTCTCCCTGCGGCCGTCGTCAAGCGGCACCGCAGCGTGCTCGCCCGGGTGGGCCTGCCCACCGGCTACGCCGGGGCGGCGTACGACGACCTGCTGGCCACGATGCGGGTGGACAAGAAGACGCGCGGCGACCAGCTGCGCTTCGTGGTGCTCGACGATGTCGCGCGACCGCGCGTGCTCGCCGGGCCCTCCGACGCCGACCTGCGCGCGGCCTTCGCCGCCGTCACGACCGACGCGGGGAGCACGGGCTCCGCGGGGGAGGGCGCATGAGCGTCCTCGTGCTCAACGGGCCCAACCTCGGCCGGCTCGGCAAGCGTCAGCCGGAGATCTACGGCTCGACCACCCACGCCGAGCTCGCCGTGCTGTGCGTCGGGTGGGGCCGCGACCTCGGGCTCGAGGTCGAGGTGCGCCAGACCAACCACGAGGGCGTGATGGTCGACTGGCTCAACGCCGCGGCCGACGACGGCCACCCGGTGGTGCTCAACGCCGCGGCGTGGACGCACTACTCCTACGCCGTCTACGACGCCTGCGCCCAGCTGACCGCACCCCTGGTGGAGGTGCACATCTCCGACCCCCACGCGCGGCCCGAGGAGTTCCGTCACCACTCGGTGGTGACCCCGCACGCCGTCGAGGTGGTCAAGGGCCTCGGGGTCGACGGCTACCGCGTGGCGCTCGAGGTCGTCGCGCGCAGCAGCGCCGGCTGACCGGCCCCCACCGCCGAGTGCGGGGCTGCGGCCCGCGCCCGGTAGACTCAGGCGTTCGTCCGAGACGCCTCGGGCGACGCTCCGACTCCCCGACGCAGTGAGGCTGAACCGCGCAGATGGCATCGACCAACGACCTCAAGAACGGCATGGTTCTCAACATCGACGGTCAGCTCTGGGCTGTCGTCGAGTTCCAGCACGTGAAGCCCGGCAAGGGCCCCGCCTTCGTGCGCACCAAGCTGCGCAACGTCGAGTCGGGCAAGAACGTCGACAAGACCTTCAACGCCGGCACCAAGGTCGAGACCGCGACCGTCGACCGCCGCACCATGCAGTACCTCTACAACGACGGCACCTCGTTCGTCTTCATGGACGTCGCCACCTACGACCAGCTCGAGGTCGCCCCGGAGATCCTCGGCGACGGCGCGAACTTCCTCCTGGAGAACCAGGAGGCCATCGTGGCCACCAACGAGGGCCGCGTGCTCTTCGTCGAGCTCCCCGCCTCGGTCGAGCTCGTCATCACCTTCACCGAGCCCGGCCTGGCCGGTGACAGCGCCACCGGCCGCACCAAGCCGGCCACGCTCGAGACCGGCCACGAGATCCAGGTGCCGCTCTTCATCAACCAGGGCGAGAAGGTCAAGGTCGACACCCGCGACTCCTCCTACCTCGGTCGCGTCAAGTCCTGATGGCGGCCCGCTCCAAGGCCCGCAAGCGGGCGCTGGACGTGCTCTTCGCCGCCGAGATGCGCAGCGAGGCTCCCCTGGAGCACCTCGAGCGCGCCGTCGCCGACGGCGAGGGCCCGCAGCACGCCTACACCGGTGAGCTGGTGCGCGGCGTGGTCGAGCACCAGGCGCGCATCGACGAGCTGCTCGCGACCTACTCCGAGGGCTGGACCCTCGACCGGATGCCGGCCGTCGACCGCAACGTGCTGCGCCTGGGCGTCTTCGAGCTGCTGTGGGCCGACGACGTGCCCGACCCGGTCGCCGTCTCCGAGGCCATGGCCCTGGTGCGCGACCTGTCGACCGACGAGTCGCCGTCCTTCGTCAACGGTGTCCTGGGCGCGGTCATGCGCGACAAGGCCTCCCTGGTCTGAGCGCCATGACCGCCCTCGGCGGCCGCCCCCGCCCGGGTCCCACGATCGGGTGATCCGTGGGCCCGCCCGGGCGGGCAGGCTGGCGCCATGAGCGAAGAAGTGAGCGTCGACCTCGTCGTCATCGGCCTCGGCCCCGGGGGCGAGGCCCTCGCCACGGGTGCGGCGCAGGCGGGGCTGCGGGTCGTGGCCGTCGACAAGCACCTCGTCGGCGGCGAGTGCCCCTACTACGGCTGCATCCCCACCAAGATGATGGTGCGCGCCTCCGACGCGCTCGCCGAGGCCCACCGCGTCGGCGAGCTGGCCGGCGACGCGACCGTCGTGCCGTCGTGGTCGCCGGTGGCCCGCCGCATCGACACCGAGGCCACCACCGGCTGGGACGACCAGGTCGCGGTGGACCGGCTCGTCGACGCCGGCGCCACGGTGGTGCACGGCGTCGGCCGCCTCGACGGCACCGGTCGGGTGGTCGTCGAGGCTCCCGCCGGCGGCCGCACCACCTACGTCGCGCAGCGCGGCGTCGTGCTCAACACCGGCACCCGCCCCGCGGAGCTGCCGATCGACGGGCTCGCGGGCACGCCGTACTGGACCAACCGTGACGTCGTGCGCCTCACCGAGCTCCCGGGCTCGGCCGTCGTGCTCGGCGGGGGGCCGATCGGCTGCGAGATGGCCCAGGTGCTCGCCCGCTTCGGGGTGCGCGTGACGATCGTGCAGCACGGCGAGCGTCTCGTGCCCGGTGACGAGCCCGAGGCCGGGCGGCTGCTGGAGGAGGTCTTCGCCGCCGAGGGCATCCGGGTGATGACCGGTGTCGAGACCACCTCGGTCTCCTACGCCGACGGTGCCTTCACCCTCGCCCTCGACGGGCAGGAGGGCGAGCGCCTGGTGGCCGACAAGCTGCTCGTGGCGGCCGGTCGCACCCCCAACCTCGACGACCTGGGCCTGGAGACGGTCGGCCTCGACCCCACCGCCCGCACCGTCGAGGTCGACGAGCGCCTGCGGGCGGGGGACCGGCTGTGGGCCATCGGCGACATCACCGGCCACGGGGCCTTCACCCACGTGTCGATGTACCAGTCGGCGATCGCGACCCGCGACATCACCGGCGAGGAGGGCCCGGCGGCCCGCTACCACGCCGTGCCCCACACCACCTTCACCGATCCCGAGGTCGGCGGCGTGGGCCTCACCGAGCAGCAGGCCCGCGACGCCGGCCTGCGCGTGCGCACGGGCAGCGCGCCGCTCGAGCAGTCCTCGCGCGGCTTCACCCACGGCCCGGGCGGCCGGGGGCTGGTCAAGGTGGTCGAGGACGCCGACCGCGGCGTGCTGGTGGGGGCCACCGCCATGGGCCCTGCCGGTGGGGAGATCCTCGGCCTGCTCGCACTGGCGGTGCACGCCGAGGTGCCGGTCGAGGTGATGCGCACGATGATCTACGCCTACCCGACCTTCCACCGCGCCGTCGAGACCGCCCTGGGCGACCTGTCCTGAGCCGACGCGGGCGCCCCGGGTCCGGGGGCGGGGAGGCTTCACCCTCACAGGTGGCCCAGGACCCGGGCGCGGAGGGCCCTGGAGGGTCTAGGTTCACCCCCCATGGGAGAGATGACGCGCAAGGCGGGCGACGCCACCGACCGGGCCGAGTCGAGCGACTGGCTCGACCACGCGGTGCGGGCGGGGCTCGTCGCCTACGGCGTGGTGCACCTGATGATCGCCTGGATCGCGCTCCAGCTCGCGCTGGGCGACCAGAGCGGCTCGGCGTCGAGCACGGGCGCGCTGCAGCAGCTGACCGACGAGCCCTTCGGTGAGCTGGCGATCTGGCTGATCGCGATCGGCATGCTGCTGCTCGTCGTGTGGCGCGTCCTCGAGGCCGTCGGGGGGCACCGCGGCGAGGAGGGCAAGGACCTCTGGCTCAAGCGGGCCTCCTCGGTGCTCAAGGGCGTCATCTACGCCGTGATCGGGTGGAGCGCCGTCCAGGTCGCCACCGGATCGGGCTCCAAGGGCGGCTCCGACGACACCACCGCCACGGTGATGAACATGTCGGGTGGGCAGTTCATGGTCGGCCTCGCCGGCGTGCTCGTCATCGCCTACGGCGTGGGTCAGATCGTGCGTGCCTGGACCGAGAAGTTCCGCGAGCACCTCACCGCGGAGGGCAAGAGCGGTGAGGCCGGGACGGCCTACATCTGGTTCGGCAAGGCCGGCTACGCCGCCAAGGGCGTCGCCATCGGCATCGTCGGCGGGCTCTTCCTCTACGCCGCCTACACCCACCAGGCCAAGAAGTCCGGCGGGCTCGACCAGGCCCTCCACAAGGTGCTGCAGCAGCCCTACGGCCCCGTGATGCTCGGCGTCATCGCCGTCGGCATCGGCTGCTACGGGCTCTTCTGCTTCGCCCGCGCGCGTCACCTCTCACGCTGACGTCGCCGGGACCACGGGGTCGGGCCGACCCGGTCGCCGCACCGGGCATGCTGGGGCGATGACCTCCACGCCCCCGCCGGTCGACCCGACCCCGCCGACCGGGCTCGTCGGCCTCACCGCCACCGACGCCGTCAGCGAGCTCGACGCCGCCGGACGCCCCCACCGCCTGCTGCGCCCGGGCACGATGCGCACCCTCGACTTCCGCCCCGACCGGGTCAACCTGCTCCTCGACGCGGACGACGTGGTCGTCGAGGTCACCCTCGGCTAGACATCACGGCCAGGCATCACGGCCAGGCATCACGGCCAGGGCGCCGGCGCCCGCGGCACGAGCGGGTGTGACACGGGCGGGTGGTGGGAAGGAGACCGGCACGCCGCACCGTCTCTCGGAGGACCCATGACGCAGCCGCAGCCGCACGACCCCCGGCCCGCGATCCAGCCCGAACCCCCTCCCCGGTCGCGCCCCGAGTCCGCCGACGCCAGCGACCGGCTCCACCGGCCGGAGGACCTCGCGGCCCACGCCGCCGACCGTGCGCCGGCCTCCGACCGCAGCGGGCCGCCCCCGGGCGACGGCGCCCCGGTCACCGACCACTTGGCCGACCCCCTGGGGGACCCCCTGACCGACCCCGTGGCCGACCCCCTGGCCGACCCCCTGGCCACTCCGTCCGACCCGTCGGCCGGCCCGGTGAGGGACGCCGACCGACCGCCTGCCTGCCCCCCGCCCGCCGTGGGTCCGCCGCAGTGGACGCCGACCTCGCCACCACCGGCCCCCCTCGCCACCTCGCCGGCCCCGCCACCGTCCTCCCCGCCCGCTGGCCCGCCCGCCGGCCCGCAGGCCGGCCCGGCGCCGACGGTCGCGCCGACCGCCCCGCCGGCCACCGCGGGCGAGGCGGGCGCCGGCGGCGCACCGGCGCAGCCGCGACGCTTCATGTCGGCCACCGACTTCCTCGACCGCCGCGCCGACGTCGCCGACCACGGGCCGGCCACGTGGGGCTGGCGCGGACGGGTGCGCCGGTGGAGCGGCGGACTCCTCAGCCCGGCCATGGGCCGCGCGGAGGCAGCCCACGAGCGCGACCGCGCCGCGGTGCAGCGCGAGCTCTCGGGCCCGCGCACCATCGCCTTCGTCAACCCCAAGGGCGGGGCCGCCAAGACCACCGGCGTGCTGGCGGCGGGCTACACCTTCGGCACCGTGCGGGGCGGGGGAGTCGTGGCCTGGGACAACAACGAGACCCGGGGCACGCTGGGCATCCGGGGCACCCGCGGCCACCACCGCAACACCACCCGCGAGCTGCTCGGCGACCTCGGCCGCTTCGACGACGTCGCGCAGTCGCGCATCGGCGACCTGGGGTCCTACGTCCGCACCCAGGGCGACGCCCACTTCGACGTGCTGGCCTCCGACGAGCGGGCCGACGTCACCGGCACGATCCGCGCCGACGACTTCGCCGCCGTCCACGGGCTGCTCGAGCGCTTCTACCGGATCCTGCTCGTCGACACCGGCAACAACATGCGCGCCGAGAACTGGCTCGCCGCAGCCGCGGCCGCCGACCTGCTGGTGGTCACCAGCACCGTGCGGGAGGACACCGGCTACAGCGGGCTGTGGATGCTCGACGCCCTCCAGGACGCCGGTCACCCCGACCTCAAGCACAAGACGGTGACCGTGCTCTCCGACCCCTCCCCGAAGGTCGACGCGGCCTTGGCGCGCGACCTCGTCGACGTCTACGAGCAGCGCACCCGCGCGGTCTACCGCGTGCCCTACGACCCCGCGCTCGTCTCCGGCTCCGTCGTGCCCTACGCCCGGTTGTCCCAGGAGACCCGGCGCGCCTGGCTCACCGCCTGCGCCGGCATGGCCGCGACCCTGTGAGCCCGGCGGACACCGCCACCGGCCGCGAGGGCCCGGCGGGGGCCTGAGGCCCTCCACGGGAACAAGTCCCAGGCCCGGGGCGCTACGCCCTCCATGCGAGCAGTCGTCTACAGCAAGCCCGGTCCCTCCTCCGTCCTCGAGGTCGTCGAGCGCGACCTTCCCGAGCCCGGGCCCGGCGAGGTCCGGGTCCGCCTGGTGCGGGCGGGGGTCAACCCCACGGACTGGAAGTTCCGCGCCAACGGCATGAACGGCGACTTCACCGAGGTCGCCCCTGGTCAGGACGGTGCTGGCGTCGTCGACGCCGTCGGTGAGGGCGTCACCACTCACGCCGTCGGCGACCGGGTCTGGCTGGTCCTGGCCCAGTCGGGTCGCGGCCTCGGTACGTCGACCCAGCACACCGTGCAGCTCGCCGAGCGCGTCGTGCCGCTGCCCGAGGGCGCGTCCTTCGACCTCGGTGCCTCCCTCGGCGTCCCCGCGGTCACCGCCCACCGGGCGCTCACCGCGGGGGAGACCACCGCGCGTCTGGCACCGGGCTCGATGGCCGGACAGACCGTGCTGGTCGCCGGCGGGGCCGGTGCGGTCGGCAACGCCGCGATCCAGCTGGCCGTCTGGGCCGGCGCCACCGTGGTCACCACGGTCAGCGGTGACGAGAAGGCCGACCTGGCCCGCGCGGCCGGAGCCCACCACATCGTCAACTACCGCACCTCCGACGCCGCCGCCGAGATCCGTGCGGTCGCGCCCGAGGGCGTCGACCTGGTCGTGGAGGTGGCCCTGGCGCAGAACGTCGGCCTCGACGTCGAGGTGCTCCGCAACCGCGGCACCCTGGCCTACTACGCCGACAACGGCGGGGCCGAGGCGACCGTGCCGGTGCGGGCCACCTTCGCCAAGAACCTGCGCCTGCAGGGCCTGCTGCTCTACACCCTGGGCGCCGACCTCGTGCAGGCCGCCGCCGAGGACGTCACCGCGGCCGTGTCCGCCGGTGCCCTGCGCGTGGGTGCGGAGGCCGGCGTGCCGCTGCACCACTACCCGTTGGAGGAGACGGGCGCCGCGCACGACGCCGTCGAGGGCGGCGCCGTCGGCAAGGTCCTGCTCGACATCGCCGAGGCCTGAGCCCGCCCGGGGCCCGGAGCCCTGGCGCCCTGGAGCACCTGCCGGCCGCCGGGTCCGACGTCGCGGCGTCGGACCCGGCGGCTGCTAGGGTCGGCGCCGATCGACATCCTTTAACGAGCCGTCCCGTGAGGCGGAGAAGGAGGTCCGGCGGCACCGTGTGCGCCCAGCCTGCAGCACCCGACGACCCGACGGCCGGAGGCCGCGTCGTCCTCGACGCCCGTGACATCGCCCGGGCACTGACCCGGATCTCCCACGAGATCCTCGAGCGCAACAAGGGCGGCGCCGACCTCGTCCTGCTGGGCATCCCGAGCCGCGGCGTGCCGCTGGCGCAGCGCATCGCCGAGCGTCTCGCCGCGGTCGAGGGCACCGAGGTGCCGGTGGGCTCGCTCGACGTCACGATGTACCGCGACGACCTGCGCCTCAAGCCGGCCCGCGCGCTGCTCCCCACCCAGATCCCGCCCGGCGGCATCGACGGGCGCACCGTGGTGCTGGTCGACGACGTGCTCTTCTCCGGGCGCACCATCCGCGCGGCGCTCGACGCCCTCGGCGACATCGGCCGCCCGCGCGCGGTGCGGCTGGCCGTGCTCGTCGACCGCGGTCATCGCGAGCTGCCCATCCGGGCCGACTTCGTGGGCAAGAACCTGCCCACCTCGCTGGTCGAGCGCGTCAGCGTGAGGCTCGAGGGCGTCGACGACCTCGACGCGGTCACCATCACCGGGCCGCCCCCCGGCCTGGGCGACCAGACCGGCGACGAGTCCGGCGACCGGACCGGCGGCGCGGGGGTGGGGGCGTGAAGCGGCACCTGCTCAGCGCGGCCGACCTGACCCGTGACGACGCGGAGCTGGTGCTCCGCACGGCGGCCGAGCTCCGCTCGCTGGCCGACCGGCCGATCAAGAAGCTCCCCGCCCTGCGCGGGCGCACCGTGGTCAACCTCTTCTTCGAGGACTCCACCCGCACCCGCATCTCCTTCGAGGCCGCGGCCAAGCGCCTCAGCGCCGACGTCATCAACTTCGCCGCCAAGGGCTCCAGCGTGTCCAAGGGCGAGAGCCTCAAGGACACCGCACTGACGCTGGAGGCGATGGGGGCCGACGCCGTGGTGGTGCGTCACGGCGCCAGTGGTGCACCCCACCGCCTCGCCCACTCGGGCTGGGTCCGCTCCAGCGTGGTCAACGCCGGCGACGGCACCCACGAGCACCCCACCCAGGCGCTCCTCGACGCCTTCACCCTCACCCGCCACCTCGGCGCGGCCGACGGCGGCGGGCTCGACGGGCGGCGGGTGGCCATCGTGGGCGACGTCCTGCACAGCCGGGTCGCGCGCTCCAACGCGCTGCTGCTGCAGACCCTCGGCGCCGAGGTCACGCTCGTGGCGCCCCCGACGCTGATGCCGGTGGGCGTCGGCTCGTGGCCGGTCGAGACGTCCTACGACCTCGACGCGGTGCTGCCGAAAGCCGACGCCGTGATGATGCTGCGCGTGCAGCGCGAGCGGATGAGCGGGGGCTTCTTCCCGACCCCGCGCGAGTACTCGCGCCGCTACGGCCTCGACGGTCGCCGGATGGCCACGCTGCAGGACCACGCCATCGTGATGCACCCCGGTCCGATGGTGCGCGGCATGGAGATCACCGCCGACGTCGCCGACTCCCCGCGCTCGGTCATCGTCGAGCAGGTCACCAACGGCGTGGCCGTGCGGATGGCGGTGCTCTACCTCCTCCTCAGCGGCGCCGACCTCTCCGCCGACGGACCCGCCGGCCTCCCGGGCGGCCCCGGCAGCCTCGGGACCGCCGACGCCCCGCTCCTCCCGACAGAAAGCGCACCCGCGTGACGACGTACCTGCTCCGCAACGCCTCGATCCTCGGCGGCGAGACCACCGACCTGCTGCTCGCCGACGGCGTGGTGGCCGCGGTCGGCCCCGACCTGGCCGCCGGCCCCGGGGCCGACGGCGCGACGGTGGTCGACGCCACCGGCCTCCTCGCGCTGCCCGGACTGGTCGACCTGCACACCCACCTGCGCGAGCCGGGCCGGGAGGACGCCGAGACCGTCGACACCGGCACCCGTGCAGCGGCGATGGGCGGCTTCACCGCCGTGCACGCCATGGCCAACACCGAGCCGGTCGCCGACACCGCCGGCGTCGTCGAGCAGGTGTGGCGCCTGGGCCGCGAGGCCGGTCACTGCGACGTCTTCCCGGTCGGCGCGGTCACCGTCGGGCTGGCCGGCGAGCGGCTGGCCGAGCTCGGCGCGATGGCCGACTCCGCCGCCCGGGTGCGGGTCTTCTCCGACGACGGCCGGTGCGTGAGCGACGCGGTGCTGATGCGGCGCGCGCTGGAGTACGTCAAGGCCTTCGACGGCGTCGTCGCCCAGCACGCCCAGGAGCCGCGCCTGACCGAGGGGGCGCAGATGAACGAGGGCGAGCTCTCGGGCCGCCTCGGCCTCACCGGTTGGCCGGCGGTGGCCGAGGAGGCGATCATCGCCCGCGACTGCCTGCTGGCCGCCCACGTCGGCTCGCGGCTGCACGTGTGCCACGTGTCGACCGCCGGGTCGGTGCAGATCGTGCGCGAGGCCAAGGCCCGCGCCGCGCGCGAGGGCGGCTGGGAGGTCACCGCCGAGGTGTGCCCCCACCACCTGCTCCTCACCGACGAGCTCGCCGCGACCTACGACCCGATCTACAAGGTCAACCCGCCGCTGCGCACCGCGGCCGACGTCGAGGCGCTGCGCGCCGGACTGGCCGACGGCACGATCGACGTCGTGGCCACCGACCACGCCCCGCACCCCCACGAGGACAAGGACTGCGAGTGGGCCGCGGCGGCCTTCGGCATGCTGGGCCTCGAGACCGCGCTGTCGATCGTGCAGGAGACGATGGTCGACACCGGGCTGCTCGACTGGGCCGGCGTCGCCGAGCGCATGTCGGCCGCGCCCGCGCGGATCGGGCGGCTCGCCGAGCACGGTCAGCCCCTCGCGGTCGGCGCCCCGGCCAACGTCGTGCTCTACGACCCCGCCGTACGTCGCGTCGTCGACCCCGCGACATCGGCGTCGCTGTCGCGCAACACCCCCTACCGCGGCATGGAGCTGCCCGGCCGGGTCGTGGCGACGTTCCTGCGCGGCACCCCGACCGTGCTCGACGGCGCCCTGGTCTGAGCCGGCCGGGCCGCACGCAGGGCCCCGGCCGGTCGAGCGCGTCGGGGCGCCCGGGGCGCCCGGGCGCCCGGGCGGGCGGCGGTGCGCCTCGACCCCTGCCGCGGTGCGGTGGTCGAACGTCCGTGTCACCGGAGCGTGGTGCCTCGGCGCCTCTGGGGCCTCGGGGGCGTGTGGTGAAGCCGGCGCTGGTCGGCGCGCGGGTTGATCGAACGTTCGTTCAACCAGGACGTGGTCTCGTGCCGCGAAGCCGCTGGCCGCCGCCTCTCGCGACCGCTGCGGCTCCTCGTGCGGGGGAGCCGGCGTGGCTGCCGTCGCGGATCGGCCGAGGGAGCGGCGGAGCGGGCGCCGGTCGGCGCGCGGGTTGATCGAACGTTCGTTCAACCGGGACGTGGTCTCGTGCCGCGAAGCTGCTGGCCGCCGCCTCTCGCGACCGCTGCGGCCCCTCGTGCGGGGAAGCCGGCGTGGCTGCCGTCGCAGTGCGGCCGAGCGTGCGGCGGAGCGGGCGCCTGTCGGCGCGCGGGTTGATCGAACGTTCGTTCAACCAGGACGTGGTCTCGTGCCGCGAAGCCGGTGGCCGCCGCCTCTCGCGACCGCTGCGGCCCCTCGTGCGGCGGAGCCGGCGTGGCTGCCGTCGCAGTGCGGCCGAGCGTGCGGCGGAGCGGGCGCCGGTCGGCGCGCGGGTTGATCGAACGTTCGTTCAACCAGAACGTGGTCTGCCGCCGCGGGGGTGCTGGCCGCCGCCTCTCGCGACCGCTGCGGCCCCTCGTGCGGCGGAGCTGGCGCCGCTGCCGTCGCGGATCGGCCGAGCGTGCGGCGGAGCGGGCGCCGGTCGGCGCGCGGGTTGATCGAACGTTCGATCAACCAGAACGCGGTCTCGTGCCGCGGGCTGCTGGCCGCCGCCTCTCGCGACCGCTGCGGCCCCTCGTGCGGCGGAGCCGGCGTGGCTGCCGTCGCGGATCGGCCGAGCGTGCGGTCGACCCGAGCGCGGCCCTCGCGGGGAGGGCCTGAGCGACGGGAGGCCCGTCCCGCTCGCGCGGCACGAGACACTGTGCCGGTGAGCGACCCGATCCGGCGACTGCTGGCCCACCCGCCAGACCTCCCGGTGGTCGCGGGGCTGCCCGCGCTGCGCGTCGCGCTGGAGGACCACGGCGCCGCGGTGGTGCAGGCGCCGCCCGGCACCGGCAAGACCACCCTGGTGCCGCCGCTGGTCGCCGACCTCCTGGGCGGCGGGGGCGGTCGCGTCGTGGTGACCCAGCCGCGCCGCATCGCCGCACGCGCCGCGGCCCGGCGTCTGGCCCACCTGCTCGGTGAGCCCGTGGGGGAGACGGTCGGCTACACGGTGCGGGGCGAGCGACGCGCCGGACCCGCCACGCGGGTCGAGGTGGTCACCACCGGGGTGCTGCTGCGGCGGCTCCAGCGCGACCCCGACCTGCCCGGGGTCGGTGCGGTGGTGCTCGACGAGGTGCACGAGCGCCACCTCGACGGTGACCTGACGCTCGCCCTGCTCGTCGACGTCCGGCAGAACCTGCGCGAGGACCTGCTGCTCGTGGCGATGTCCGCGACCGTCGAGGCGACCCGCACGGCCGCGCTCCTCGGCCCCGAGGCCCACCACCGCGAGGCCCACCACCGCGAGGCCCACCACCGCGAGGCCCACCACCCCGAGGCCCACCACCCCGAGGCCCACCACCCCACGGACGAGTCCGACGGCACGGGCGCTGTGCCGTCGCACCAGGGTCCCGGCGACGACACCGACGACAGCGACGACAGCGACGACAGCGACAGCAGCGAGAGCAGCGCCGACGACGGCGGCGCCGCCAACGACGAGGGCGCCCCGCGCGGCGCAGGTGCGGGGTCGCCCGGCGCCGTCAGCACCGCCGTGCCGGTGGTGGACGTGCCCGGCGCGCTCCACCCGGTGCAGCGCCGCTGGTGCCCGCCACCGCCCGCCGTGCGCCGCGCCGACGACCGCGGGGTGACCCCGGCCTTCCTCGACCACGTGGCCGCGACGACCCGCCTCGCGCTCGTCGAGCACCCGGGCGACGTGCTGGTCTTCGTGCCGGGCGTCGCGGAGGTCGACGGCGTCGTGCGCCGGCTCGCGGCCGCGGCTGCCGCGGCCGGGGTCGACGTCCGTCCGCTGCACGGTCGCCTGCCGGCCGTCGAGCAGGACCGGGCGCTGAGCCCGGGGGAGCGCCGCCGCGTCGTCGTGTCGACCGCGGTCGCGGAGTCGTCGCTCACGGTGCCGGGGGTGCGCGTGGTGGTCGACGCCGGGCTGTCGCGCGAGCCGCGCACCGACCACGCGCGCGGTCTGGCCGGCCTGGTCACGGTGCGGGTGAGCCGCGCCGGCGCCGAGCAGCGGGCCGGACGCGCCGGCCGCGAGGCCGCCGGGGCGGTGCTGCGCTGCTGGTCGGAGGCCGAGCACGCCCACCTCGAGGCCCACCCGCAGCCGGAGATCCTCACCGCCGACCTCACGGCCCTCGCCCTGGAGCTCGCCGTGTGGGGCGTCCCCGACGGCGCCGGCCTCGCCCTCCTCGACCCGCCCCCGCCCGGTCCGCTCGCGCTGGCCCGCGCCACCCTCGCCGGCCTCGGCGCCGTCGACGACGCCGGAGCCGTCACCGCTCGTGGGCGCGCGATCGCCGGGGTGCCCGCCGACCCCCGGCTCGCGCGGGCCCTGCTCGACGGCGCCGCGGTGGTGGGGGCCCGCCGGGCCGCCGAGGTGGTGGCCCTCCTGGCCGACGACGTCCGGGCCCCCGGCGGCGACCTGGTCGCAGCGCTGCGTGGCGTACGCCGGGGCGGCCCGGCCTCGGCCGCGTGGCGCACCACAGCCGAGCGGCTGCGGGCCTCCCTGCCCGCCGACCACGGTGGCGGCGCCGCGGCCCCGTCGCTGACCGACGACCTCGCCGTGGGCGCGGTCGTCGCCCTGGCCCACCCCGACCGGATCGCCCGCAAGCGGGCCGGCTCGGAGGCCTACGTCATGGTCGGCGGCACCGGGGCGGTGCTGGGCCGGGGCGAGTCGGCCCTGCGCGGGCTGGAGTGGCTCGCGGTGGCGGGCGTCGACCGCCGCCCGGGCCAGCGCGACGCCACCGTCCGCTCCGCGGCCCCGCTCGACGAGGACCTGGCGCTCGAGGCGGCCGCGCCGGTGTGGCGCGAGGAGGACGACGTGCGCTGGGAGCAGGGTCGGCTGCGGGCCCGCCGGGTGACCCGGCTCGGGGCCGTCGAGCTGGCCAGCAGCACCCTGGCCCGGCCGCCCGCCGAGCTCGTGGCGGCCGCGGTGCGCGACGGGCTGCGCCGCGACGGTCTCGCGGCCCTGCCCTGGTCGGAGGCAGCGCACGCCCTGCGCCGACGACTGGCCTTCCTGCGCACCGCGGTGGGGGAGCCGTGGCCCGACGTCTCCGACGCCGCGCTGCTGGAGTCCGCGGAGTCCTGGCTGGGCCCGGAGCTGGCCCGCGTGCGCACGGCACGCGACCTGGCCCGCGTCGACGTCCTGGGCGCGCTGCGCCGGCTGCTGCCGTGGCCGCAGGCCGGGCGTCTCGACGAGCTGGCGCCCGAGCGGCTCACGGTGCCCAGCGGGTCGGCGGTGCGCCTGGACTACGAGGGGGACCAGCCGGTGCTCGCCGTGCGCGTGCAGGAGGCCTTCGGGTGGGCCGAGACCCCACGGGTGGCCGACGGGCGGGTGCCCGTGCTGGTGCACCTGCTCTCCCCGGCCCGTCGCCCGGTCGCAATCACCGCCGACCTTGCGTCCTTCTGGGCCACCGGCTATCCCGCCGTGCGCGCCGAGCTGCGCGGGCGCTACCCGAAGCACGCCTGGCCCGACGACCCCTGGAGCGCGCCCGCCACCCGCGGCACGGGTCGGCGCCGCTGACCCGGCCCGGAGCCGGGGGACGCGCCACGGCCCGGACACCGGCCCGGGGCACGGGCCGTCCGCTGCTAGGCTCGGCGCCGCTCGAACATCCTTTAACGATCCGTCCCGTGAGGCGGAGAAGGAGGTACGGCGTGCCCACGCATGCCCCCGCGGTGCTCGTCCTCGAGGACGGCCGCACGTTCCACGGCGAGGCCTTCGGAGCCGAGGGCGAGACCTTCGGCGAGGCCGTCTTCAACACCGGCATGACCGGCTACCAGGAGACGCTCACCGACCCGTCCTACCACCGCCAGGTCGTCGTGATGACCGCCCCTCACGTGGGCAACACCGGCGTCAACGACGAGGACCCCGAGTCCCGCCGCATCTGGGTCGCGGGCTACGTCGTGCGCGACCCCGCCCGCGTGCCGAGCAGCTGGCGCAGCCGCCGCACCCTCGACGAGGAGCTGGCCGCCCAGGGCGTCGTCGGCATCTCCGGCGTCGACACCCGCGCCCTGACCCGCCACCTGCGTGAGCGGGGGGCGATGCGCGTGGGCATCTCCACCACCGAGAGCGACCCCGCCGCCCTGCTCGAGCGCGTGCGCGCCTCGGGCGAGATGGCCGGCAGCGAGCTGGCCGGCGAGGTCTCGACGACCGAGGCCTACGTCGTGCCCGCGGTCGGCGAGTGCCGGCTGAGGGTCGCCGCCCTCGACCTCGGCATCAAGACGATGACCCCCCACCGCATGGCCGAGCGCGGCATCGAGGTGCACGTGCTGCCGGCGACCTCGACCCTCGAGGACGTGCTCGCGGTGAGCCCCGACGGGCTCTTCTACTCCAACGGCCCCGGCGACCCGGCGGCCACCACCCGCCAGGTCGAGCTGCTGCAGGCCGCGCTCGACGCGGGCGTGCCGTACTTCGGGATCTGCTTCGGCAACCAGCTCTTCGGGCGGGCCCTGGGCCTGGGCACCTTCAAGCTGGTCTACGGCCACCGCGGCATCAACCAGCCCGTGATGGACCGCACCACCGGCAAGGTCGAGGTCACCGCCCACAACCACGGCTTCGCCGTGGCCTGGCCCGAGGGCGTGGGCCACGACGAGGCGTTCGCGACCCGCTGGGGCCCGGCCTCGGTGAGCCACGTGTGCCTCAACGACGACGTCGTCGAGGGCCTCGAGCTGCGCTCGCCCGACGGCGACCTGCTCGGCTTCTCGGTGCAGTACCACCCCGAGGCCGCGGCCGGCCCGCACGACGCGGCGTACCTCTTCGACCGCTTCGTCGACCTCATGCAGTCCCGGGGCCGGCCCGCCGCCGGGTCCGCCACCGCCGCGAGCACGGGAGGCAACTGACATGCCCAAGCGCGAGGACATCACGAGCGTCCTGGTCATCGGCTCCGGGCCGATCATCATCGGCCAGGCCTGCGAGTTCGACTACTCCGGCACCCAGGCCTGCCGGGTGCTCAAGGACGAGGGCATCCGCGTCGTCCTGGTCAACTCCAACCCTGCGACGATCATGACCGACCCGGAGTTCGCCGACGCCACCTACGTCGAGCCGATCACCCCGGAGTTCGTCGAGAAAGTCATCGCCAAGGAGCGTCCCGACGCCCTGCTGGCGACCCTCGGGGGCCAGACCGCGCTCAACGCCGCGATGGCGCTCGACGCCGCCGGGGTGCTGGAGAAGTACGACGTCGAGCTCATCGGCGCCTCCATCGAGGCCATCGACCGCGGCGAGAACCGCCAGGTGTTCAAGAGGATCGTCGAGGACCTCGGCGGCGAGGTGGCGGGCTCGATGATCTGCCACACGATGGACGACTGCTTCGCCGCGGTCGAGCGCTTCGGCTACCCCATCGTCGTGCGGCCCTCCTTCACCATGGGCGGCACCGGCTCGGGCATCGCCTTCGACGAGTCCGACCTGCGTCGCATCGCCGGCTCCGGCCTCGCCGCCAGCCCGACCACCGAGGTGCTCCTCGAGGAGTCGATCCTCGGCTGGAAGGAGTACGAGCTCGAGGTCATGCGCGACACCGCCGACAACGTGGTCATCATCTGCTCCATCGAGAACCTCGACCCGATGGGCGTGCACACCGGCGACTCCATCACGGTCGCGCCGGCGATGACGCTCACCGACCGCGAGTACCAGCACATGCGCGACATGGCCATCGGCATCATCCGCGAGGTCGGCGTCGACACCGGCGGCTGCAACATCCAGTACGCCGTCAACCCGCGCGACGGACGGCTCGTCGTCATCGAGATGAACCCCCGCGTCTCGCGCTCCAGCGCCCTGGCCTCCAAGGCCACCGGCTACCCGATCGCCAAGATCGCCGCGAAGGTGGCCATCGGCTACACCCTCGACGAGATCCCCAACGACATCACCACCCGCCCCGACGGCACCAGCACCCCGGCCTCCTTCGAGCCCACCCTCGACTACGTCGTCACCAAGGTGCCGCGCTTCGCCTTCGAGAAGTTCCCCGGCGCCGACCCGGCCCTGACCACCCACATGAAGTCGGTGGGCGAGGCGATGGCGATCGGGCGCAGCTTCACCGAGTCGCTGCAGAAGGCGCTGCGCTCCCTGGAGTCCACCGACGCCGTCTTCGACTGGCACCAGGAGCACGTCGAGCTCGACAAGGCCGCGCTGCTCGAGGTCATCGCGACCCCCCACGACGGTCGTCTGCGCAAGGTCATGGACGCCATCCGCGCCGGCGCGACGCCCGAGGAGATCTTCGAGGCCACCGGCATCGACCCGTGGTTCGTCGACCAGCTCGCCCTCATCAACGAGGTCGCCGTCGAGGTCACCGCGGCCGAGGAGCTCACCCCGGCCCTGCTGCGCCGGGCCAAGCGGCACGGCTTCTCCGACGCCCAGATCGGCAAGATCCGCGGCATGAGCGCCGACGTCGTGCGCGGCGTGCGCCACGCGCTGGGCATCCGCCCGGTCTACAAGACCGTCGACACCTGCGCCGCGGAGTTCGCGGCGGCCACGCCCTACCACTACTCCTCCTACGACGAGGAGACCGAGGTGCTGCCGCGCGAGCGCGAGGCCGTGGTCATCCTCGGCTCCGGGCCCAACCGCATCGGTCAGGGCATCGAGTTCGACTACTCCTGCGTGCACGCCTCGCTGGCGCTCTCCGAGGCCGGCTACGACACCGTCATGGTCAACTGCAACCCCGAGACGGTCTCCACCGACTACGACACCTCCGACCGGCTCTACTTCGAGCCGCTCACGCTCGAGGACGTGCTCGAGGTCGTCCACGCCGAGATGGCCGCGGGTCCCGTCGCCGGCGTCATCTGCCAGCTCGGCGGCCAGACCCCGCTCGGCCTGGCCCAGGGCCTGGCCGCCGCGGGCGTGCCGATCGTCGGCACCTCGCCCGACGCCATCGACCTGGCCGAGGAGCGCGGCGCCTTCGGGCGGGTGCTCGCCGAGGCCGGTCTGGTGGCCCCGAAGCACGGCACCGCCACCTCCTTCCCGGAGGCCCAGCGCATCGCCGCCGAGATCGGCTACCCCGTGCTCGTGCGGCCCTCCTACGTGCTCGGCGGGCGCGGCATGGAGATCGTCTACGGCGACGAGTCGCTCCAGGCCTACCTGGAGAAGTACGTCGCGGCCGGCCTCATCAGCCGCGCCGCGCCCGTGCTGGTCGACCGCTTCCTCGACGACGCCGTCGAGATCGACGTCGACGCGCTCTACGACGGCACCGAGCTCTACCTCGGCGGCGTCATGGAGCACATCGAGGAGGCCGGCATCCACTCCGGCGACTCCTCCTGCGCGCTGCCCCCGATCACCCTCGGCGAGCACGAGGTGGCCCGCATCCGCGAGGCCACCGAGGCCATCGCCGCCGGCGTGGGCGTGCGCGGCCTGCTCAACATCCAGTTCGCGCTGGGCTCCGACATCCTCTACGTCCTCGAGGCCAACCCGCGCGCCTCGCGCACCGTGCCCTTCGTGTCGAAGGCGACCTCGACCCCGCTGGCCAAGGCCGCCGCGCGCATCATGCTCGGCGAGAGCGTGGCCTCGCTGCGCGCCGCCGGCGTGCTGCGCTCCGAGGGCGACGGCGGCAGCCTGCCGCCCGACCAGCCCATCGCGGTCAAGGAGGCGGTCATGCCCTTCAACCGCTTCCGCACCGCCGACGGCTCCCAGGTCGACACCGTGCTCGGCCCGGAGATGAAGTCCACCGGCGAGGTGATGGGCCTCGACCGCGACTTCGGCACGGCCTTCTCCAAGTCGCAGGCCGCGGCCTTCGGCCCGCTGCCCACCGAGGGCAAGGTCTTCGTCTCGATGGCCAACCGCGACAAGCGCTCCATGATCTTCCCGGTCAAGGTGCTCGCCGACCTCGGCTTCGAGATCCTCGCCACCCAGGGCACCGCCGAGGTGCTGCGCCGCAACGGCGTGGCCTGCACCGTCGTGCGCAAGCACTTCGAGGGCCCGGGCCCGCAGGGGGAGAAGACCACCGTCCAGCTCATCCACGACGGTGAGATCCAGCTCATCGTCAACACCCCCTACGGCGCCGGCGGGGGCGGTCAGGCCCGCCTCGACGGCTACGAGATCCGCACCGCCGCCGTCATGGCCAACGTCCCGTGCATCACCACGGTCCAGGGCCTCGGCGCGGCCGTGCAGGGCATCGAGGCGATGCGCCGCGGCGACATCGGGGTGCGCAGCCTGCAGGAGTGGGCCCAGGTCACCCAGCACGAGTCGCAGCGGGGCCGGTGAGGCCCCCGTGGTGAAGCCCTACGCGCTGCTCTTCGACCACCTCGCGACGCGCATCGACCCCGAGCGGGCCCACCACCTCGGCTTCGCCGGCATCCGTGCCGGGGCGCCGCTGCTCTCCCGGCTCCCGTCGCCGGGCGCTCCGGTGCGGGCGATGGGCCTGGAGTTCCCCAACGCCCTCGGCCTGGCGGCCGGCTTCGACAAGAACGCCGTGGGCGTCGACGCCCTCGCGGGCCTCGGCTTCGGCCACGTCGAGGTCGGCACCGTCACCGGGCTCGCCCAGCCCGGCAACCCGGCGCCGCGGCTGTTCCGGCTCACCGCAGACCGCGCCGTGCTCAACCGCATGGGCTTCAACAACGAGGGCGCGCAGGCCGTGGCCGAGCGCCTGGCCCGGCGCGCCGTACGCCGGCCGCGGGGGAGCGGACCGGTCCTCGGCGTCAACATCGGCAAGTCCAAGGTCGTGCCCGACGACGACCAGCGCGCGGTGGAGGCCGACTACGAGCGCAGCGCCTCGCTGCTGGCGCCCCACGCCGACTACCTCGTGGTCAACGTGAGCTCGCCCAACACCCCCGGGCTGCGCTCGCTGCAGGCCGTGGAGCGGCTCGAGCCGCTGCTGGCCCACGTACGCCGCGTCGCCGACCGCGCGACGCCCGGGCGCCGGGTGCCGCTGCTGGTCAAGATCGCCCCCGACCTCGCCGACGACGACGTGCTGGCCGTGGCCGACCTGGCGGTGGCCGGTCGGCGCGACGAGGTGCTCGACGGGGTGATCGCCACCAACACCACGATCTCCCGCGAGGGCCTGCGCACCCCCGCCGCGGAGGTCGCCGCGCTCGGCGCCGGCGGCGTCTCCGGCGCTCCGCTCGCCGCGCGCGCCGAGGCGGTGCTGCGGCTGCTGCGCGGTCGGGTCGGGGACGACCTGACGCTGGTCGGGGTCGGCGGCATCGACGGCCCGGAGGCCGCCGCGGCCCGCCTGGCCGCCGGGGCCGACCTCGTGCAGGCCTACACCGCGTTCGTCTACGAGGGTCCGGCGTGGCCCCGTCGGGTGGCCGGCGCTCTCGCCGGCTCCGGGGACGCCCCCGCGTGAGCCCCGCCGCCCCCGTCCCGCCAGCGACGCAGCCCGGTCGCCAGAGCCCGCCGCAGGGACCGGTGCACACCACGGCCGAGGTGCTCGCGACCAAGCGGGTCGGCGCCTACCAGCACCTCACGCTGCTCGCGCCCGGCGTCGCCGAGCGTTTCCGCCCCGGCACCTTCCTCGCCGCCTCCGTCGGCACCCTCGGCGACCACCTGCTGGGCCGCCGTGCGCTGTGGATCCACCAGGTGCGCCCGGTGGGCGGGCACGGGCTGGCGCTCCAGGTCGTCGTGGAGCCGGTGGGGCGCGGCACCGGCTGGCTGGCGGGGCTGCAGCCCGGCGCGCGCCTCCCGGTGACCGGCCCGCTGGGCCGGCCCTTCGCCCTGCCCAAGGAGCCGGTGGCCACCGTGCTGGTCGGCGAGGGCTACGCCGCGGCACCGCTCTTCCCGCTCGCCGAGCGCCTGCGCGAGCGGGGCTGCGCGGTCAGCCTCGTGGTCGGCGCGGCCGACGAGCCGCGGCTGCTCTCCGCGCTGGAGGCGCGACGCTCGGCGCGCTCGGTGGTCGTGGTCACGGGCGACGGCTCGGTGGGCGTGCGCGGGCGCGTCGGCGACGTCGTGCCCGAGACGCTGCGCCGGGCGGGTGCCGAGGTCGTCTACGCCGCGGGCCCGGCGGCCACGCTGCACGCCGTGGCGCTGGCCGCGGAGGAGCACGGCGCCTGGAGCCAGGTCGCCCTCGAGCAGCCGCTGACCTGCGCCACCGGCCTGTGCCACGGCTGCCCCGTGCCGGTGGTCGGCGAGGACGGCGTCGCCCGCACCGCCCGCGCGTGCGTCGACGGACCCGTGCTGCGCGGAGACCGCGTGCGCTGGGACGACCTCGACCTCGACCTCAACCGGCGCCACGGTCCCGACCGCCACCTGCCCGGACCCGCCGGCGGTGCGTGGTGAGCACGTCGCTGGGCGGCATCACCCTCGCCGGCCCCGTCATGGTCGCCGCGGGCTGCGGCGGCACCGGGCGCGAGCTGGCGGGCTACTCCGGGCCGGCCGGGCTCTCGGCCTACGGCGCCTTCGTCACCCGCACCCTCACCCGCGACCCCCGCCCCGGCGGGCCCGCGCCGCGGCTGCTGGAGTCGCCGGCCGGACTGCTGCACGCCACCGGCCTGCCCAACCCCGGCCTCGACCTCTTCCTGGCCACCGAGCTGCCCTGGCTGGTGCAGCAGGGGGCGCGCGTCGTGGTGTCGGTGGCCGGCCGCTCCCTGGGGGAGTACGCCGAGATGGCGCGCCGCCTGGCCAGCGCACCCGGCGTCGCCGCCATCGAGGTCAACCTCTCGGCGCCCGACGCCGTCGTGGCCGGGGTGCTCGACGCGCGCGAGCCCTTCCACGCCGGCGGGGCGATCGCCGCGGTGCTGCGCGAGCTGCCCCGTGGGCTGCCGGTGATGGCCAAGCTGCGCCCCGACCTGCAGCGCGTGGTCGAGACCGCCCGCGTGGCCCGCGACTCCGGCGCCGCGGCGGTCGTGGTCGGCAACGCGCTGCCCGCGGCCATGCCCGACGGCCGGCCCGCGGGCCTCAGCGGGCCCGCGATCGGCCCCCTCGCCCTGCGCTGCGTCACCGAGGTCCGCGCGGCCCTGCCCGGTCTGCAGGTCGTCGGCGCCGGAGGCATCGCCACCGCGGCCGACGCCCGCGCCCACCTGCGCGCCGGCGCCACGGCGGTGCAGGTCGGCTCGGCCCTGCTGCACGACCCCACCGCGGCCGCGCGCATCGTCCGGGAGCTGGCCGACGACCCGGCCGTCGCTCCGACCTCCGGCCCGACCTCCGACCCGACCGCCGCACCGGGAGACCGCCCGTGACCGACCGCCCGACCGACCGCCCGACCGACCGCCCGACCGACCGCCCGACCGACCGCCCGACCCCCGCGCCGTTCGGCGCCCGCCTGCAGGCCGCGACGGCGGCCCGCGGCCGGCTCTGCGTCGGCATCGACCCCCACGCGGCGCTGCTGCGCGCGTGGGGGCTCGACGACGACGTGGCCGGCCTGGAGCGCTTCGCGCTGTCGGCGACCGAGGCGCTGGCGCCGTACTGCTCGGTGCTCAAGCCGCAGTCGGCGTTCTTCGAGCGCTTCGGGTCGCGCGGCGTCGCGGTGCTGGAGCGCGTGGTCGCCACCGCCCGCGAGGCGGGCGCCCTGGTGCTGATGGACGCCAAGCGAGGCGACATCGGCTCCACCTCGCAGGCCTACGCCGAGGCCTACCTCGACCCGTCCTCGCCGCTGGCCAGCGACGCCGTGACGGTGAGCCCCTACCTCGGCTTCGGCTCGCTGACCCCCTTCGTGGAGACCGCCCGTGCCCACGGCGCCGGGCTCCTGGTGCTCGCGCTGACCTCCAACCCCGAGGGCCCCGAGGTGCAGCACGCCACGGCGCCCGACGGCCGCAGCGTGGCCGGCGTCGTGCTCGACCACCTGCGTGCGCTCAACGCCGGCGTCGACGACGACGGACTGGGCTCCTTCGGCGCCGTCGTCGGCGCCACCGTCGACCCGGCCACCGAGGACCTCGACGTGCGTGGCCCCCTGCTCGCCCCCGGCTTCGGCGCCCAGGGCGGCACGGTCGCCGACCTGCGCCGGGTCTTCGGCCCCGCGGCGCGCCTGGTGCTCCCCAGCTCCTCGCGCGAGGTCCTCGCCGCCGGCCCGGACCCCGTGGCGCTGCGCGACGCCGTCGCGCGCACCCACGACGCGCTCGCCGCGCTCGGCTGAGCGCGTGGCCGCGTCGTCGGTGGGGCTCCGGGCTAGGTTCGGCGCCGTGAGCCACTCCACCGTCGCGCGCCCCGTCGTACGCCGCCGTCGCCCGGCACGGCTCCCGCGGCGCGCACCGCGCGCCCCGCTCGTGCTGGCGCTGGCCGGGGCGCTCCTGGCGGCGGGCTGCGCCGAGCCGGACTACTGCGAGACGGTGGGGGAGAGCCAAGAGGCGATCACCGAGGCCGTCGCCGACGGCGGGCCCGGCGCCCTCATCGGCGTCCTGCCCGAGCTCGAGGCGCTCCAGGCCAGCGCCCCCGACGACGTGGCCGACGAGTGGCAGCAGGTGGTGGGCAGGCTCGAGGCGCTGCGCGACGCGCTGGAGACCGCCGACGTCGCCCCCGAGGACTACGACCCCGACGAGCCCCCCGACGGACTCTCCGACGACGACCGCGCCCGGATCACCGCGGCCGCCGACGACCTGGCCTCACCGGCCACCGTGCAGGCCCTGGCCAGCGTGGAGCAGCAGGTGCGCGACGTGTGCCAGACCCCGCTCTACCTGTGAGCGGGTCGACGGGAGCCCGCGGGCACAGCGCGCGGCCCGGGGTCAGCCGCCCCTCGTTGCCGCCGTCTGAGAGTTCTGACTAGATTGACCCTGGCCCCCTCCACCGTCGCGTCGATCAAGGACCTCTCACCCGTGGCTCTCCCTCCCCTCACGCCCGAGCAACGTCAGGCCGCTCTCGACAAGGCCGCCGCGTCGCGCCGTGAGCGGGCCGAGGTGAAGAACCGGCTGAAGAACTCCGGGGCCTCCATCGTCGACGTGCTGCGCGAGGGCAGCACCAACGAGGTGATCGGCAAGATGCGGGTCGTCGACCTGCTCCAGTCGCTGCCGGGGCTGGGCAAGGTGCGCGCCCGCCAGGTCATGGAGCGGCTCGGCATCGCCGAGAGCCGCCGGGTTCGCGGGCTGGGCATCAAGCAGGTCGCCGCGCTCGAGCGCGAGTTCGGCCCCCGAGACGCCACGTGAGCGCCGCCACGCCCCCCGATCCCTCCACCTCCACCCCCTCCGGCACCCCCGCCGGCACCCCCGCCGGCCCGCCCACGCGGCTGCTCGTGCTCGCCGGCCCCACCGCCGTCGGCAAGGGCACCGTGGCCGCCGCCGTGCGCGAGATGCACCCCGACGTGTGGATCTCCGTCTCGGCCACCACCCGGGCGCCCCGCCCGGGCGAGGTCGACGGGGTCCACTACCGCTTCGTCTCCGACGAGGCCTTCGACCGCATGGTCGCCGAGGACGAGCTGCTGGAGTGGGCCGTGGTCCACAAGCGGGCCCGCTACGGCACCCCGCGCGGACCGGTCGAGGAGGCGCTGGCCGCCGGTCGGCCGGCCATGCTCGAGATCGACCTCCAGGGCGCGCGCCAGGTGCGCCGCACCATGCCGCAGGCCCTCTTCGTCTTCCTCAAGCCCCCCTCGTGGGAGGAGCTGGTGCGCCGGCTCGTCGGTCGGGGCACCGAGACCGCCGAGGAGCGGGAGCGGCGCCTGGAGACCGCGCAGGAGGAGCTGGCCGCCGAGCCCGAGTTCGACGTCACCGTGGTCAACCACGAAGTTCACGCTGCGGCCGACGACTTGGTAACCTTGATGATGCTCCAGCAGGAGCCGTCACGGCCCGACCGGCCCTGACCCGTTCCAACCCCAGCGAGGCTTCCGCGTGTCTGCTCCCAACATCGCCGCCGAGGGCGTCACCAACCCCTCGATCGACGACCTGCTCACCAAGACCGACAGCAAGTACAAGCTGGTCCTCTACAGCGCCAAGCGCGCCCGCCAGATCAACGCCTACTACTCCCAGCTCGGCGAGGGCCTGCTGGAGTACGTCGGCCCCCTCGTGGAGACTCACGTGCAGGAGAAGCCGCTGTCGATCGCGCTGCGCGAGATCAACGACGACCTCCTGACCTGCGAGGACGTCGACCCGGCCGAGCTCGCCGCCGAGGAGGCCGCTGCCAAGGCCGCCGCCCTCGACGCGTCCTTCGCGCCCGGCGACGAGTGATCCTCCCCTGAGCACCAGCACCACCGACGAGGCCGCCCCCCACGACGGGGAGCGGCCTCGCGTCGTCCTCGGCGTCGCCGGCGGCATCGCGGCCTACAAGGCCTGCGAGCTGCTGCGCCGGCTCACCGAGTCGGGCCACGACGTCACCGTGGTCCCCACCGCCGCGGCGCTGGAGTTCGTCGGCGCCCCCACGTGGTCGGCGCTGTCGGGCAAGCCGGTGGCCAGCGACGTGTGGACCTCGGTCCACGAGGTGCCCCACGTGCGCATCGGCAAGTCCGCCGACCTCGTCGTGGTCGCCCCCGCCACCGCCGACCTGCTGGCGCGCGCCGCCCACGGCCTGGCCGACGACCTCCTCACCAACACGCTGCTCACCGCGCGCTGCCCGGTGGTGCTCGCCCCCGCGATGCACACCGAGATGTGGGAGCACCCCGCCACCGTGGCCAACGTCGCGACGCTGCGCTCGCGCGGCGTGCTGGTGCTGGAGCCGGCGGAGGGTCGCCTCACCGGCGCCGACACCGGCAAGGGCCGGCTGCCCGACCCTGGCGAGATCTTCGAGACCTGCGTGCAGGTGCTCGCCCGCTCCGGCGGCGACGGCGCGCCGGCCCAGGACCTCGCCGGTCGCCGCGTGGTCGTCTCCGCCGGCGGCACCCGCGAGCCGCTCGACCCCGTGCGCTTCCTCGGCAACCGCTCCTCGGGCCTCCAGGGCTGGGCCCTGGCCCGCGCCGCCGTGGCGCGGGGGGCCTCGGTGACGCTGGTGGCCGCCAACGCCACGCTGCCCGACCCCGCGGGAGCCCGCGTCGTGCGCGTGGAGACGACGGCCCAGCTCCGCGAGGCGGTCGTGGCCGCAGCGGAGGGCGCCGACGCGCTCGTCATGGCCGCCGCCCCGGCCGACTTCCGGCCCACCGAGGTCAGCACGGCGAAGATCAAGAAGGCCGACGACGGCGCGGCCCCGCCGATCGCGCTGGTGCAGAACCCCGACATCCTGCGCGAGGTGGCCGCCCGACCCGTCGGTCCGACCCGGCCCGGCGTCGTGGTCGGCTTCGCCGCCGAGACCGGCGACGCCCACGCCGGCGTGCTCGACCTGGCGCGGGCCAAGCTGACCCGCAAGGGCTGCGACCTGCTCGTCGTCAACGACGTCAGCGGGGGAGCGGTCTTCGGCAGCCCCGACAACGACGCGGTGGTCCTGGCCGCCGACGGCGCCGCCGTGGAGGTGGGCCACGGCTCCAAGGCCCACCTGGCCCACGCCGTCTGGGACCAGGTGGTGCTCCGGCTCGGCCCGGCCTCACCCGACCGGCCGCCGCGCCCCGGCCAGCCCCCCGGGTGAGCCGCACCCGACCGGTCCCGGCGTACAACTGAGACCGCCGTCCCGCACTGTGGGACGGTCGATATCGTTGCGCGCACCACCAGCACTGCCCGCAGCACCCTTCCTACGAGAGCGAGAAGCACTGTGCCCGGACGTCTGTTCACCTCGGAGTCCGTGACCGAGGGTCACCCGGACAAGATCGCCGACCAGATCAGCGACTCGATCCTCGACGCGATGCTCGAGCAGGACCCCCACTCGCGGGTCGCGGTCGAGACGCTCCTGACGACCGGCCTGGTCGTCGTGGCCGGCGAGGTCAGCACCACCGGCTACGTCGACATCAAGAAGGTCGTGCGCGACCGGATCCTCCACATCGGCTACGACCACTCCGACAAGGGCTTCGACGGCGAGACCTGCGGCGTGATGGTCGCCATCGGCGGACAGTCCGGCGACATCGCCCAGGGCGTCGACACCGGCTACGAGTCGCGCCTGGAGGAGTCCGTCGACGCGATGGACAAGCAGGGCGCGGGCGACCAGGGCCTGATGTTCGGCTACGCCTGCGACGACACCCCCGAGCTGATGCCCCTGCCGATCAAGATCGCGCAGACGCTCTCCGAGCGGCTCTCGGAGGTCCGCAAGGACGGCACCATGGACTACCTGCGCCCCGACGGCAAGACCCAGGTCACCATCGAGTACGACGCCGACAACCGACCGGTGCGCATCGACACCGTCGTGCTCTCCACCCAGCACAGCGACGACGTCGACCTCGCCACCGTGCTCCAGCCCGACGTCAAGAAGCACGTCATCGACCCGGTGCTCTCGGCCTTCGACATCTCCTCCGAGGGCTACCGCCTCCTGGTCAACCCCACCGGCCGCTTCGTCGTCGGTGGCCCCATGGGCGACGCCGGCCTGACCGGTCGCAAGATCATCGTCGACACCTACGGCGGCATGGCCCGCCACGGTGGCGGAGCCTTCTCGGGCAAGGACCCCTCGAAGGTCGACCGCTCCGCGGCCTACGCCATGCGCTGGGTGGCCAAGAACGTCGTGGCCGCGGGCCTGGCCCGCCGCTGCGAGGCCCAGGTCGCCTACGCGATCGGCAAGGCCCAGCCCGTCGGCGTCTTCATCGAGACCTTCGGCACCGGCACCGTGCCCGACGAGCAGATCCAGCAGGCCGTGCTGAGCGTCTTCGACCTGCGCCCCGCCGCGATCATCGCCGACCTCGACCTGCTGCGCCCGATCTACGCCAGGACCGCGGCCTACGGCCACTTCGGCCGCGAGCTGCCGGAGTTCACCTGGGAGCGCACCGACCGCGCCGAGGCCCTCAAGGCCGCCGTCGGCGCCTGAGCCCGCACCCGGCACGACTCCCGCACCACCCGCACCACCACCCGCACCCGCCGGCCCTTCGGGGTCGGCGGGTGCGCTGCGTCCGTGGCTGCGTCTGTGGACGAGCGGTCGAGGGCCGACGGGTCGGTCGGCGGACGCTGGTAGACATCTGCCCGTGCCCCCTGCCGACCCCCGCCGCGACGAGCAGCCCGAGCTGCTGCCGGGGCTGGTGCGCGCCACGCTGAAGGAGTCGCAGGCCAAGGCGCGCGCCACGCGCGAGCGCAAGCGCCGCGAGGTGGAGATCGCCGAGGTCGACCCCGTCGCCCGGGTGCTCGTCGACGTGCCGCTGGCCCACCTCGACCGCCCCTTCGACTACGCCGTGCCGGCCGCGATGGCCGACGACGCCCGCCCCGGGGTCCGGGTCAAGGTGCGCTTCGCCGGCCACGACGTCGACGGCTTCCTCGTCGAGCGCGCCGCCTCCTCCGACCACCCCGGCGTCCTCCAGCCGCTGCGCCGCGTCGTCAGCCCGGAGCCGGTGCTGCTACCCGGCGTCGCGGCGCTGACCGCGGCCGTGGCCGAGCGCTACGCCGGCGCCCGTGCCGACGTGCTGCGCCTCGCCGTGCCCCCGCGCCATGCCGGTGCGGAGAAGGAGGCCCTCGGGGAGCAGCCCTCCGGTGACCTGGCCCCGCTGCCCCCGGCCGCGGTGTCGGCCCTCGGCGCTCACGGCCGTGAGGCGTGGGCCCAGCACCCCCACGGCGCGGCCTTCCTCACCCACCTCGCCGAGGGCGGAGCCCCCCGCGCGGTCTGGGGCCCGCCACCCGGCGCCGACTGGCCGCACCTGCTGGCCCTGGCGGCGCTCGGCGCGCCCGGGGGAGCGGTGCTCTGCCTGCCCGACGGCAAGGACGTCGCGCGGGTGGCCGAGGCCCTCGAGCGGGCCGCCGCCGCTGCCGGGCTGCCCCCGCAGCACGCCGTGCTGACCGCCGACACCGGTCCGGCGCAGCGCTACCGCGCCTTCCTCCTGCTCTCCCGGGGCTCGCGCCGGATCGCCGTCGGCACCCGCGCCGCCGCGTTCGCGCCCGTGGCGAGCCCCGGCCTGGTGGCGATCTGGGACGACGGCGACGACAACCACGCCGAGCAGCGGGCCCCCTACCCCCACGCCCGCGAGGTGCTGCTGCTGCGCGCGGCCGAGCAGGGCTCGGCCGCGCTGGTCGGCGGCTTCACGCGCACCGTGGAGGGCGACCACCTGGTCCGCACGGGGTGGGCGCGCGAGCTCGTCGCCGACCGCGGCACGCTGCGCCGGGCGGTCACGGTGACCGTGGCCGGTGCCAGTGAGCACGACCTGCGCCGCGACCCCCACGCCCGCACCGCCCGGCTGCCGACCCAGGTGCGCGACCTGGTGCGTGACGCGCTCGGCTCGGGGCCGGTGCTCGTCTCGGTGCCGCGGGGTGGCTACGCCGCCTCGCTGGCCTGCGAGCGCTGCCGCACGCCCGCGCGGTGCGCGGTGTGCTCCGGCCCCCTCCACCTGCGTGGCGCGGCCGACCCCCCGGCCTGCCGGTGGTGCGCGACGCCCGCGCCGGGGTGGGCGTGCCCCGAGTGCGGCCACCGGGGGCTGCGTGCGCCGGTGGTCGGCGACGCCCGCACCGCCGAGGAGCTGGGGCGCTCCTTCCCCGGCACCCGCGTCCGCACCTCGTCGGCCGGCGGGGAGGTGCTCGCCCGGGTCGAGGCACGCCCGGCGATCGTGGTGGCCACCCCCGGGGCCGAGCCCGTCGCCGAGGGCGGCTACGCCGCGGTGGTCCTGCTCGACACCTGGCTGCCCCTGGCCCGCACCGACCTGCGCACCACCGAGGAGGCGCTGCGCCGCTGGGCCAACGCCGTGGGCCTGGTGACGCCGGGCGGTCGGGCCCTGGCCGTCGGCGACCCGGCCCACCCCGCGCTGCAGGCCCTCGTCCGGTGGGACCCCGCCGGCTTCGCCGAGCGCGAGGCCGAGGAGCGTCGCAGCGCCCACCTGCCGCCCGCCTCGCGCCTGGCCACGATCTCCGGGCCGGCCGGGGCGGTCGACGACGCCCTGGTGCTCCTCGCCGCCCCCGAGGGCGCGGAGGTGCTGGGGCCGGTGCCGGAGGGCGAGGGTCCCGACCACCCCGAGCGGGTCGTGGTGAGGGTCCCGCGGCACCGCGGCCCGGAGCTCTCGCGCGCCCTCGGCGACCTCCAGCGCCTCCGGTCCTCGCGCAAGCTCGACCCGGTCCGCATCCAGGTCGACCCGCCCAGCCTCGGCTAGGGGGCCCGACCCGGCGGGCCTAGACTGGGACGTCGACGGTGGAGGTGGGCGCCGGTCGTGATCGGCCACCGGTCCACCACCGATCCACCGCCGATCCACCATCGATCCACCGCCGACCGACCGCACATCCGTCGCCCCGCCAAGGAGTCCCGTGGCCGTCCAGCCCATCCGCCTCTTCGGTGACCCCGTGCTGCGCAAGCCGGCGCTCGAGGTCGTCGACTTCGACCGCGAGCTGCACAAGCTCGTGGCCGACCTCACCGACACCATGGTGGAGGCGCCGGGGGCCGGGCTCGCGGCGCCCCAGATCGGCGTCGGGCTGCGCGTCTTCACCTGGCACGTCGACGGCGAGCTCGGTCACCTCGTCAACCCGCGCCTCGAGCTGTCGGAGGAGGAGCAGCACGGTCTCGAGGGCTGCCTGTCGATCCCCGACCTGTCCTTCGAGTGCACCCGCGCGCTCTCGGTGGTGGCGCGCGGCTTCGACATGCACGGTGAGCCGGTCACCGTCCACGGCAGCGACCTGCTGGCCCGCGCCATCCAGCACGAGACCGACCACCTCGACGGGGTGCTCTTCGTCGACCGTCTCGACCAGGCCGCCCGCAAGGCCGCGATGCGCGAGATCCGCGAGGCGGAATGGTTCGGCCTGGAGCGCCCCACCGTCAAGGTCAGCCCCCACGCCACCCGGGGCTTCGGCATCTAGCCGGGCCGACGGGCCCCGGCGCGCCCCGTCCTCCGACCCCGCCGCGGTCCACCCCCACGATCCACCCCCACGATCCACCCCCACGATCCACCCCCACGATCCACCCCCACGAGCCACACCACGAGCCACACCACGAGCCACACCACGAGCCACACCACGAGCCACACCACGAGCCACACCACGAGCCACACCACGAGCCACACCACGAGCCACACCACGAGCCACACCGGCGGTGAGCGCCCGTCGCGCACCGTCACCACCTGAGGAGAGCAGTGAGAGTCGTCTTCGCCGGGACCCCCGAGGTCGCCGTCCCGTCCCTGGAGGCCGTCGCGGCCTCCGGCCACGAGCTCGTCGGCGTCGTCACCCGGCCCGACGCGCCCTCCGGACGAGGTCGCAGACTCACCGCCAGCCCCGTCGCCCAGCGCGCCGTCGAGCTCGGGGTGCCGGTGCTCAAGCCCGAGCACCCGCGCGACCCCGACTTCCAGGAGGCCCTGCGGGCGCTGCGCCCCGACTGCTGCCCCGTCGTGGCCTACGGCGCCCTGCTGCCCCAGTCGGCCCTCGACATCCCGCCCCACGGCTGGGTCAACCTGCACTTCTCCTGCCTCCCGGCCTGGCGAGGGGCGGCCCCCGTGCAGCACGCGGTGTGGGCCGGCGACGAGGTCACCGGCGCCACGACCTTCCGCATCGTGAAGGCCATGGACGCCGGCCCCACCTTCGGCGTGATGACCGAGCGGATCCGCCCCACCGACACCGCCGGCGACCTGCTCGGCCGCCTCGCCGAGGGCGGAGCCGGGCTGCTCGTGGCGACCCTCGACGGGATCGAGGACGGCTCGCTCGTCGCCCGCGAGCAGCCCGAGGACGGCGTCAGCCTGGCCCCGAAGATCCTCGTCGAGGACGCCGAGGTCGACTGGCGCGAGCCGGCCCCCGCGGTGGACCGCCGGATCCGGGCCTGCACCCCCGGGCCGGGTGCGTGGTCGACCTTCGAGGGCGAGCGGATCAAGATCGGGCCCGTCGAGATCACCGACGGAGCGCTGCCGCCGGGTGAGATCGTGGTCGGCAAGAACCACGTCGTCGTCGGCACCGGCACCCACGCGGTCAGCCTCGGCGAGGTCAAGGCCTTCGGCAAGAAGCAGATGCGCGCCGCCGACTGGGCCCGCGGGGTGCGGCTCGAGAGCGGCGCCAGGCTCGGCGCGCCCGCACAGGTCCCCGACGCCAGCGCCGAGCCCGGCGCCGAGCCGACCGCGTGAGCGGGCCGGCCGACCGGCGCGCGGCGGGCGGCGCGGCCCCGGGGCGGCGTCCGCCCGCGCGGCGGCCGGCCGGGGGGCAGGTGCGGGCCGACCCGGCACGCCTGGCGGCGCTCGAGGTGCTCAAGGCCGTGCGCGTCGACGACGCCTACGCCAACCTGGTGCTGCCCGGCGTCCTGCGCGAGGCCGGCCTCAGCGGCCGCGACGCCGCCTTCACCACCGAGCTGGTCTCGGGCACGATCCGCCGCCAGGGCACCTACGACGCCGTCATCGCCGCCTGCGCCGACCGGCCGTTGCGCAAGATCGAGGCCAAGGTGCTCGACGCCCTGCGACTGGGGGTGCACCAGCTGCTGTCGATGCGGGTGCCCGACCACGCCGCGATCAGCTCCACGGTCGACCTGGTGCGCGGCAAGGTCAGCCACGGCGCGGGCAACTTCAGCAACGCCGTGCTGCGCAAGGTCGCCCAGCGCGACCTCGAGGCGTGGGTCGCCGAGCTCGCACCCCGTGCCGCGAGCGACGACAAGCAGGCCTCCATCGCGTGGAGCCACCCCACCTGGGTCGTGGCCGCACTGCGCCGCGCCCTGGGCGAGGCCGCGGGCGAGCTGCCGGACCTGCTCGCGGCCGACAACGTGGCCCCGCGGGTCACGCTGGTCGCGCGCCCGGGTCGCTCGACCCGCGACGAGCTGCCCGGCACGCCGACCCGGCTCTCGCCGTACGGCGTCGTGCTGGGGGGCGGCGACCCGGGCGAGGTGGCGGCGGTCGCCGAGGGGCGCGCCGGGGTGCAGGACGAGGGCTCGCAGCTGGTCGCGGAGGCCCTCGCGCAGGCACCCCTCGAGGGCCCCGACGAGCGCTGGCTCGACCTGTGCGCCGGTCCTGGCGGCAAGGCGGCCCTGCTGGCCGCCCTGGCGTCCCGGCGTGGCGCCGCGCTGGTGGCGGGGGAGCGGCAGCCCCACCGCGCCCGGCTCGTGGCGCGCGCCCTGGGCGGTGCCGACGGGGTGCTCGGCGTGGTGACGGCCGACGGCACGGCACCGCCGTGGCGCCACGGCTCCTTCGACCGGGTGCTGGTCGACGCACCCTGCACCGGTCTCGGGGCGCTGCGCCGGCGTCCCGAGGCGCGCTGGCGCCGTCGCCCCGACGACCTGCTGACCCTGGTGCTGCTCCAGCGTGCGCTGGTGACCTCGGCGCTCGACCTGGTGCGGCCCGGGGGCGTGGTGCTCTATGCGACCTGCTCGCCGATCCTCGCCGAGACCGCCGAGGTGGTCTCGTCGGTCCTGGCCCAGCGTCCGGGGGTGGTGCTGGAGGACCTCGCCGCGCAGCTCCCGCAGGTCGCCGACGCGGCCGGGCCCCTGCCCGGCACGCTGCAGCTGTGGCCCCACCGCCACGAGACCGACGCGATGTTCATGGCCCTGCTGCGCGCCCCCGGCACGCCGTAGGGCGCCCCGCCGACGAGGGGCCGTGGCGGCCCGCCGCCCCTCGTCACCGTCCTGTGGCGCCTAAGGTCGAGCCATGGCGACGAAGGCACCCGCGGTCGAGGTCGAGGTGGAGGGCCGGGTGGTGCGGGTCAGCAACCCCGACCGCGTGTACTTCCCCGAGTCGGGCGCGACCAAGCTCGACCTGGTGGAGTACTACCTCGCGGTGGGGCCCGGGATCGTGCACGCCCTCGAGGACCGACCCTGCATGCTCCACCGCTTCCCGAAGGGCCTGACCGGCCCCAAGGTGCACCAGAAGCGGCTGCCGGCGGGGGCGCCGGACTGGGTCGAGACCGTCCGGCTGCACTTCCCCCGGTGGGACCGCACGGCCGACGAGCTGTGCGTGACCGAGCTGGCCGCGGTGGTGTGGGCGGTGCAGATGTCGACCGTGGAGTTCCACCCGTGGAACAGCCGCCGCGAGGACACCGAGAAGCCCGACGAGTGGCGCATCGACCTCGATCCCGGCCCCGAGTGCGACTACGACACGGTGCGCCGGGTCGCCCACGTCGCCCACGAGGTGCTCGACGACCTCGGGGCGACGGGCTTCCCCAAGACCAGCGGCAGCAAGGGCCTGCACGTCTACGTGAGGATCGCGCCGGACCACGGCTTCAAGGACGTACGCCGCGCCGCGCTCGCGTTCGCCCGCGAGGTGGAGCGGCGCAGCCCCCAGGACGTCACGACCACCTGGTGGCGCAAGGACCGCGACCCCCGCGCGGTCTTCCCCGACTACAACCAGAACGCCCGCGACCACACGATCGCTGCGGCCTACTCGGTGCGCGGACTGCCCGACGCCCGCGTCTCGACCCCCATCCGCTGGGACGAGGTCGACGACGCCGACCCGCGCGACTTCACCATCGCCACGGTCCCGGCCCGCTTCGCCGAGCTCGGCGACCTGCACGCGGGGCTCGACGACGGCGAGCACACCTTCGACCTCGCGCCGCTGCTCGAGTGGGCCGCCCGTGACGAGCGCGACGGGGCGTCCCCGCCGGCCGACCCGGAGGACTGAGCCCCCCCAGGGCCAGGGCCCGGGCGCGGGTCAGGGGGCCAGGGGTCCGGGGGCCAGGGGTCCGGGGTGGGGTGGGCCGAAGGGGTGAGACCGCGCGGCCCCTCCACCCCTGCGGGCGGTCCGCGGGAGGCCGGCGCCGGGCGAGGGTGAGCAGGTGACCTCCTCCGCCACCGAGCACCGAGTCCGCCGCGCCGCCCACGACGTCTTCGGCCACGCCGACCTGCTGCCGGGCCAGCTCGAGGCGACCACTGCGCTGCTCGAGGGCCACGACGTGCTGCTGATCTCGCCCACGGGCGCGGGCAAATCGCTGACCTACCAGCTGGCCGGCACGATCCTGGAGCGGCTGACCCTCGTGGTCTCGCCCCTGCTGGCCCTCCAGCAGGACCAGGTCGACCACCTCGACGCGCTGCGCGGCGACGTGCGGGCGGCCCGGCTGAGCTCGGCCGAGAGCGCCACCCGGCGCGAGGAGGTGCTCGCCGCGGCCGAGGCCGGCGAGCTCGACTTCCTCTTCCTCGCCCCCGAGCAGCTGGCGCTCGACGACGTACGCCGCCGCCTCGCGGTGGCCCGCCCGGGTCTGGTGGCCGTCGACGAGGCGCACTGCGTCTCGGCGTGGGGGCACGACTTCCGGCCCGACTACCACCGCCTCGGCGCCCTGCTCGACGAGCTGGGCGACCGCGAGGCCAGCCCCTCGGGGCGCCCGCGGGTGGTGGCGATGACGGCCACCGCCGCGCCGCCGGTGCGCGAGGAGATCGCCGAGCGGCTCGAGCTGCGCGACCCGCGCCTGGTCGTCACCGACTTCGCCCGTGACAACCTCGTGCTCGACGTGGTGCGCGTCGCGGGGGAGGACGAGCAGGAGCGCGCGGTGCTCGACGCGGCCCTCGCCGGCCCCGCCGACGCCGCGGGCATCGTCTACTGCCGCACCCGCCCGGCCACGGCGCGCTACGTCGAGCTGCTGCGCGCCGACGAGCGCCTCGGCGACCGCACGGTCGAGGCCTACCACGCGGGCCTCGCCCACCGCCGGCGCCGCGAGACCCAGGTGGCCTTCCTGGGCGGCGCGGTCGACATCGTCGTGGCGACCTCGGCCTTCGGCATGGGCATCGACAAGCCCGACGTGCGCTTCGTGGTGCACGCCCACGCGCCGGAGTCGCCCGACACCTACTACCAGGAGGCGGGACGGGCCGGTCGTGACGGCGCCGACGCCACCGCGACCCTGGTGCACCGCGAGGAGGACCTGGCGCTGGGCCGGTTCTTCTCGGCCACCGTGCCGTCGCGGGGCGACCTGAGGAGGGCGCGGGCCGCGCTCGACGCCCTCGACACGGCTCGCGCCGAGGGTGACGCCGACGTCGCCGACCTCGACCCCGTCGAGCTCGTCGGCGAGCGGGTGGGCTGCGGTCGCCGCAAGGCCGGCCGCCTGGTCAACCTGCTGCGCGACGCCGAGGAGTCCGGGCGGGGCACCGGGGTCGACGCCGCCCGCGAGCTGGCCACCCGCCGTCGCGACCTCGAGCGCTCGCGGGTCGAGCTGGTGCGCCACTACGCCGAGACCGACCGCTGCCGCTCGCAGGTGCTGGTGGAGTACCTCGGCGAGCAGCTCGCGGGTCCCTGCGGGCGCTGCGACACCTGTCGCGCCGGGGTCGTCCCTGACGCGGTCGACCCCGACGAGGTGGGCTACCGCCTGCAGGAGCAGGTGCACCACCCCGAGTTCGGCGACGGTGTGGTCACCGAGCTGGAGGCCGACCGGGTCACCGTGCTCTTCGACAGCGTCGGCTACCGCACGCTGGCCCTCGACGTCGTGCGCGACCACGACCTGCTGGCCGCGGGCTGAGCCGGTCCGGCGACCCTCGCGAGCCCGCCCCCGGGAGGCCCCGACCCCGGCCCTCGCCTAGGCTCACCCCCCGTGGGCATCCAGATCACGCCGAGCATCCTCAACGCCGACTTCTCCCGCCTGGGCGAGGAGGTGGGCCGCATCGGCAGCGCCGACTGGGTGCACGTCGACGTCATGGACAACCACTTCGTGCCCAACCTGACCTTCGGCCCGACAATGGTCGAGGCCCTCGCGCGCTCCACCGACCTGCCCCTCGACGCGCACCTGATGATCGAGGACCCCGACTCCCACGCCCCGGCGTACGTCGAGGCCGGCTGCGCCTCGGTGACCTTCCACGTCGAGGCGGCCCGCGCGCCGGTGCGGCTGGCCCGCGAGATCCGCGCCGCCGGCGGTCGCGCCAGCATGGGCCTGCGCCCGGCCACCCCGATCGAGCCCTACGCCGACCTGCTGCCCGAGCTCGACATGGTGCTGCTGATGACCGTGGAGCCCGGCTTCGGCGGCCAGACGTTCCTCGACCTGGTGCTGCCCAAGATCCGCCGCACCCGCGCCCTGCTGGAGCGCCACGGCGTCGAGACCTGGCTCCAGGTCGACGGCGGCGTCTCGCTGGAGACCATCGAGCGCTGCGCCGAGGCCGGTGCCGACGTCTTCGTGGCGGGCTCCGCGGTCTACTCCGCCGACGACCCCGACGAGATGGTGGGCCGCCTGCGCGCGGCCGCCGAGACCGCCACGGGCGCCGCGGCCACGGGCACCGACGTCCCGGGGGCCTGAGCCGTGCCGACCCTCCAGGCCACCTACCTGCGCGCCGCCCACACCTTCCGCGCCGTGCTCGACCGCGTCGGTGCGGCCGACCTGGTCAGGCCCGTTCCCTCCTGCCCGGGGTGGACGGTGTCCGACGTCGTGACCCACGTGCTCGAGCACCACGAGCACGTGCTGGGCGCGCGTCTGGCCGGCGACGTCACCGGCGACCTGATGGCCACCTACGCCGCCGCCATCCCCGACGACCCCGCCCTGGCCGCCACCGCGCCCTACGACACCCTCGAGCTGACCCTCCACGCCTGGGACGTCGCCCGCGCCCTGGAGGCCGACCTGCGCCTGGGCGAGGACCAGCTGACCTTCCTCGAGGTGCTCGCGCGCGAGGCCGGCGACACGCTCTACGCCGAGGAGGGCTTCGCACGCCTCGAGGGCGACGCCGCCGACCCCGCCGGCCTGGACCGCCAGGGCCTGGCGCTGCTGCCCTTCGGCCGCCGCGAGGACGCCACCGCCTGAGCGGCGCCGCCCCCGGCGGCCTGTGCCGCCGCCCGCGCCCGCCCCCGCCGCGTGGCCCTCCCGGCGTCATGCGAAGGGTGGAGTCGCATCCTCGGTCCGCATGACGTCCGTGGCTGCAGGCCCCCACCGCCGACCCCGGGCCGCCGCACCGAGCCCGCTGTGCGGGTGCTCACACCCGCGGACGACACGGGTGTGGTTAAACTGCACCTGACGAGTCAACATTGCTCGCGTGCTCTGGGGTCGGTGAAAATCCGAGCCGGCGGTGAAAGTCCGCGACCCGGTCACCTCCAGTGACCGGTTGACCAGGTGGAACTCCTGGACCGACGGTCAAAGTCCGGATGGGAAGTGCACGCAGGTGACCCGTCGACGCACGCGTCGCGTGCCGTCGTCGACCACCGCAGTCAGCCCCGGAGTCCGAGCGCGGACCAGAGAGGGGCGGCGGTGAGCAGCGAGCACGGCACCGGGCACGACACCGGGCACAGCACCCGGCACGGCACCGGTGGGACTGACGCCGACGGCGCCGGGCACGAGGCGGCGGCCATGCGTCGCGCCCTGGCCCTGGCCGCCACCCCGGGCGTGCCGCTCTCGCCGAACCCGCGGGTCGGCTGCGTCCTGCTCGCCGACGACGGCGCCACCGTGGCCGAGGGCTTCCACCGCGGGGCCGGCACGCCCCACGCCGAGGCCGACGCGCTGGCCCGCGCGGGAGCGGCCGCCCGCGGCACCACCGCCGTGGTCACCCTGGAGCCCTGCAACCACACCGGCCGCACCGGACCGTGCGCGCGGGCGCTGGTGGAGGCCGGCGTACGCCGGGTCGTCTACGCCCAGTCCGATCCCAACCCGGTGGCCCGGGGCGGTGCCGAGACGCTGCGGGCGGCCGGCCTCGTGGTCGAGGCCGGCCTGCTCGAGGAGGACGCACGCGCGCTCAACCGGGTGTGGACCTTCGCGGTCGAGCACGGCCGCCCGTTCGTGACCTGGAAGCTGGCGGCGACCCTCGACGGGCGCAGCGCGGCCGCCGACGGCACCAGCCGGTGGATCTCGGGGCGCGCCAGCCGCCGCGACGTGCACCGGCTGCGCGCCCTCGCCGACACGGTGCTCGTGGGCACCGGCACGGTGGCCGCCGACGACCCCGCGCTCACCGTGCGCGACGAGCAGGACCGCCCGCTGCAGCACCAGCCGCTGCGCGCCGTCATGGGGGAGAGCGACCTCGAGCCGGGTCGCCGGGTCCTCGACGGCTCCGCCGAGACCGTGCACCTGCGCACCCGCGACCCCCGGGCCGCGCTGGCCCAGCTCGCCGGGCTCGAGCGCCGCCACGTCTTCCTCGAGGGCGGCCCGCGCCTGGCCGCGGCGTTCGTGCGCGCCGGGCTCGTCGACGAGATCGTCGCCTACGTCGCCCCCGTGCTCCTGGGGGCGGGCGCCAGCGCCGTGGGCGACCTCGGAATCAGCACCGTCGACGCAGCGTTGCGACCGGTGCTCACCGACGTCACCGTCATCGAGGGCGTGGAGGGCGAGCAGCCCGACGTACGCCTCACCCTGGTGCCCGCCCCGCGCGGGTCCGACCACGCCAAGCAACCCGCCGAGCACCCCGTCGACCAGCCGGCAGCCACGCCGGCGCCCATCCCAGGAGGGACCCGCTGATGTTCACCGGAATCGTCGAGGAGCTCGGCACCGTGGCCGCCGTCGAGGAGCAGGGCGACGCGATCCGCCTCACCGTCGAGGCCTCGGTCGTGCTCGAGGACGCCGGTCTCGGCGACTCGATCTCGGTCAACGGCTGCTGCCTGACCGTCGCGGAGCGCACGGCCACGACCTGGACCGCCGACGTCATGCAGGAGACCCTCGACAAGACCGGCCTGCGAGGCGTCGCGCCGGGCGACCGGGTCAACCTCGAGCGTGCGGTCACCGCCGACAAGCGGCTGGGCGGGCACATCGTGCAGGGCCACGTCGACGGCGTCGGCGAGGTGCTGCGTCGCACCCCGAGCGAGCACTGGGAGGTCGTCGAGGTCTCCCTGCCGCAGGGGCCCGGCGGCGACCTGGGCCGCTACCTGGTCGACAAGGGCTCCATCACCGTCGACGGCGTCAGCCTCACCGTGGTCGAGGCCGGCGAGCGCAGCTTCACCGTCAGCCTGATCCCCGAGACCCTGGCCCGCACCACGCTGGGCTCGCGCCGCGTCGGCGACCGGGTCAACCTCGAGGCCGACGTGCTGGCCAAGCACGTCGAGAAGCTGCTCGTGGGCGGTCACCTCGACGCGCTGGTGCGCCGCCTCGGGGAGGGCGCCTGATGCTCGACGCCGTGGTGCAGTGGCTGCTGCACGGCTCGATCCCGGTCGGCGGGGGAGCGCTCAGCGTGCGCGAGGTCGTGGGCAACGGCTTCGGCCTGGCCAGCGCCCTGCTGGGCATGCGCCGCCTCACCTGGGCCTGGCCGGTCGGCCTGGTCGGCAACGCGCTGCTCTTCACCGTCTTCGTGAGCGGCGAGATCAGCGGCACCGTCGCCGAGCCGCTGTGGGGCCAGGCCGGGCGTCAGGTCTTCTTCGCCCTGGCCGGCGTCTACGGCTGGTGGCGCTGGAGCCACGCCCGCCCCGGCAGCGACGGCGGGGCGATCGCGCCGCGCTGGGCCACCGGGGCCGAGCGGCTCCAGCTGCTCGCCCTCGCGGCGGTCGGCTACGCCGTGGCCCACGAGGTGCTGGTGCGGATCGGCTCCTACAGCCCCGCCACCGAGGCCTGGATCCTCGCCGGCTCGCTGCTGGCGACCTACGGCATGGCGCGCGGCTGGGTGGAGTTCTGGCTGGTGTGGATCGCCGTCGACGCCGTCGGCGTCACCACCCTCGTCCAGGCCGGCTACTACCCGACCGCCGGCATGTACCTGTTCTACGGCGGCTTCTGCGTCGCCGGGCTCGTCACCTGGTGGCGCGCCACCCGCACGGTCGTCGAGGAGACGACCGCCCTCGAAGGAGCACACGCATGACCCAGACCCCCGCACCCCACGACGAGCCGGTCGAGCAGGCCGAGCCCCTGGTCGACGCCTACACCGCGCAGCACGCCGAGCAGCACGGCGGCGTGCGCCTCGACAGCGTCGAGCGCGCCATCGCCGACATCGCGGCGGGCCGGGCCGTCGTGGTCGTCGACGACGAGGGCCGGGAGAACGAGGGCGACATCATCTTCTCCGCCGCCAAGGCGACCCCCGAGCTGATGGCCTTCACCATCCGCCACTCCAGCGGCGTGATCTGCGTGCCGATGCCCGCCGACATGCTCGACCGGCTCGAGATCCCGCTGATGACGCCGCACAACAAGGACAAGCTGCGCACGGCCTACACGATCTCCGTCGACGCCCGCGACGGCGTGTCCACCGGCATCTCGGCCGCCGACCGGGCCCACACCGCCCGGGTGCTCGCCGACTCCGCCACCGAGCCCTGGGAGCTGACCCGCCCCGGTCACGTCTTCCCCCTGCGCTACCGCGAGGGCGGTGTGCTCGTGCGCCGCGGCCACACCGAGGCCGCCGTCGACCTGGCCCGCCTCGCCGGGCTGACCCCCGCCGGGGTGCTGGTGGAAGTCGTCAACGACGACGGCACCATGAAGCGCGCCCCCGAGCTGCGCGCCTTCGCCGACGAGCACGACCTCGCCATGATCTCCATCGAGGACCTCGTGCGGCACCGCCGCCGGGTGGAGAACCTCGTCGAGCGGGTCACCGAGACCCGCCTGCCCACCCGCGCCGGCGACTTCACCGCCGTGGGCTACCGCATCACCGTCGACGGCTCCGAGCACATCGCGCTCGTGCACGGCGACCTCTCCGGCGAGGAGCCGGTGCTGACCCGCGTGCACTCCGAGTGCCTCACCGGCGACGTCTTCGGCAGCCACCGCTGCGACTGCGGTCCGCAGCTCGACGAGGCCCTCGAGCGCGTCGTCGCCGAGGGGCGCGGCGTGGTGATCTACCTGCGCGGCCACGAGGGTCGCGGCATCGGCCTGCTGGCCAAGCTCCAGGCCTACGCCCTGCAGGACGGCGGGCGCGACACCGTCGACGCCAACCTCGACCTCGGTCTGCCCGCCGACGCCCGCCACTACGGCACCGCCACCCAGGTCCTGCGCGACCTGGGCGTGGCCAGCGTGCGGCTGATGACCAACAACCCCGACAAGGTCAGCAACCTCGAGGACTTCGGCATCACCGTCGCCGAGCGCGTGCCGCTCACCCCGCACCCCAACGACCACAACCTGGCCTACCTGCTCACCAAGCGTGACCGGATGGGCCACGTCCTGCCCGACCTCCACGGCGGGGTCGACCACCCCGCAGCCGGCACCAGCACGGTGGCCGGCACCGACCTCGAGACGAACGGAGCCACCCGATGAGCGGCCACGGAGCACCCACCCCCGAGGCCGTCGACGCCTCCGACCTGCGCGTCGCCGTCGTCGCGGCCAGCTGGCACACCGAGGTCATGGACGGCCTGCTCGCCGGGGCCCACCGCGCCCTGGAGGAGTACTCCGTGGGCAACCCGCTGGTCGTGCGGGTGCCCGGCACCTTCGAGCTCCCCGTCGTGGCCGCGACCCTGGCCGCCCAGGGCTACGACGCCGTGGTCGCGCTCGGCGTCGTCGTGCGCGGCGGCACCCCCCACTTCGACTACGTGTGCCACGCCGCCACCGACGGTCTCACCCGCGTCGCGCTCGACCACCAGGTCGCGGTCGGCTTCGGCGTGCTCACCTGCGACGACGACCAGCAGGCGCTCGACCGCGCCGGCCTGGAGGGCTCGAAGGAGGACAAGGGCCACGAGGCCACCTCGGCCGCGCTCCAGACCGCGCACGTGCTCAAGCGGCTGCGCCGCGGCCGGCTGGCCTGATCCCTCCCGGGCCGCAGCCGCCCCGGACGGCGTGGCCCAGGCCACGGCGGGTGCCGCCGCGCGGTCCCGTCGTACGCCGCCGCGAGGGCACCGCCTAGGCTGCTCTGCTGTGAAGACGTTCGACGAGCTGTGGGCCGAGCTGCAGGACAAGGCCCGGACCCGCCCCGCAGGATCCGGCACCGTGGCCCAGCTCGACGCTGGCGTGCACGCCATCGGCAAGAAGCTGGTCGAGGAGGCCGCGGAGTCGTGGATGGCGGCCGAGCACGAGGGCAAGGAGCGCACGGCCGAGGAGATCAGCCAGCTGCTCTACCACGCCCAGTGCCTCATGCTGGCCAGCGGCCTCGAGCTCGACGACGTCTACGCCCACCTGTGACCGCACCCGCGAAGGCCGACCCGATGACCTCTCCCGCCACCCCGCTGCTGCGCGTCGCGGTGCCCAACAAGGGCTCGCTGTCGCAGTCGGCCTCGGAGATCCTGCGCGAGGCCGGCTACCGCCAGCGCGACGACTCCAAGCAGCTCACCCTCATCGACGCCGACAACGGCGTGGAGTTCTTCTACCTCCGCCCGCGCGACATCGCGCTCTACGTCGGCGAGGGCACCCTCGACGTCGGGGTCACCGGGCGCGACCTGCTCCAGGACTCCGGGGCGCAGGCCGACGAGGCCATGCGCCTGGGCTTCGGCCGCAGCCGCTTCCGCTTCGCCGGCCCCCGCGGTGCGTTCACCGACCTGGCCCAGCTCCAGGGCGCCCGCATCGCCACGTCGTACGTCGGGGTCGTGCGGTCCTTCCTGGCCGAGCGCGGCATCGAGGCCACGGTGATCCGCCTCGACGGGGCTGTGGAGACCAGCATCCAGCTCGGTGTGGCCGACGCGATCGCCGACGTCGTCGAGACCGGCAGCACGCTGCGCCAGGCGGGTCTCGAGGTGTTCGGCGAGACGATCCTGGAGTCCGAGGCGGTGGTCATCACCCGCTCCGGCGCGGCCGCTCCCGACGGCTTCGAGGTCTTCCGCCGTCGCGTGGAGGGCGTGCTGGTGGCCCGCTCCTACGTGATGATGGACTACGACATCCCCAGCGAGGCGGTCGCCGCCGCGGTCGCCCTGACCCCCGGCATCGAGAGCCCCACCGTGGCCCCGCTGCACCGCGAGGGCTGGTCGGCCGTGCGGGTGATGGTGCCGCGCAGCGGTGCCCAGCGCCTCATGGACGAGCTCTGGCAGGTCGGCGCCCGCGGCATCCTCACCACCGACATCCATGCCTGCCGCCTCTGAGGGTCCGGCGCGACGCGACCTCGCGCCCACCCTGCCCCACACCTGGCGCCCGCTGGGCCCGCGCATCGTCGGCGCGGTGCTCGGCGTCGGCCTGCTCGCGATGTTCGCCGCCGCGTGGTTCAGCTTCGACGACGAGACCCAGGCGAAGTTCACGGCCTTCCAGATCGGCACGCTCTTCGTGCTGGTGGGGCTGGGCTACGCCTGCATGTTCGCCCTGGTGCGCTCCCGCGTCGTGGCCGAGCGCGACCGGCTGATCGTGGTCAACGGCTACCGCCGCCGCGAGTACAGCTGGCCGCAGATCGTCTCGGTCAACCTCCCGCCGGGCGCCCCGTGGGTCACCCTCGACCTCGCCGACGGCACGACCGCCGCGGTGATGGGCATCCAGGGCTCCGACGGCGCCCGCGCCCAGGCCCACGCCCGCCAGCTCCGCGCCCTGGCCGCCGAGCTGCCCCGCTGAGCTGCCCCCGACCGGGGCGTCCTACCGACCGTTGCGACCACTACCTGACCGTCACGATGGTCGGGTAGTGGTCGCAACGGTCGGTAAGTGGCGCGCGGCGGCTCAGTCCAGCGCGCGGATGCCCCAGGTGGCGGAGAAGGAGTCGTCGGGCTCACCGGCGGCGCCGAGGGTGACGACACCGGTGCCGGAGGCGAAGGCGTCGGCGGGAGCCGTCATCGGCTCCACGGCCAGCGAGCGCCGTGCGGTGGCGGCGACCTCGTCGGCGCTGTAGACCTGCAGCGCCGTGTGGTGGCGGTCGACCCACAGCGCCACGCCCTCGCCGGAGCGCGGGTCGCGCAGCACGGCGGTGGCGGTGCCGTCGTCGTCGCGCACGAGGTCGGTGAAGCCGTCGTCGAGCGGCAGGTCGCGCAGAGGGCGCGCCACCCGGAAGTCGTACGTCGTGCCCTCGACCTCCTCGGTGCCGACCGGCAGCAGCCGCTCGGGGTCGACCAGGATCCGGGTCGCCGCCGGCAGCGTGAGCTCGAGGGGGTCGACGGGGCCGGCGCCGACGCGGAGGTAGGGGTGGGCCCCGCTGGCCCACGGCGCGGGCGCGGTCGAGGTGTTGCTGGCGGTCTGGGTCACGGTGAGCCCGTCGGCGGAGAGGTCGTAGACGACGTGCAGGTCCAGCGTCCACGGGTAGCCGCTCTGCGCCATGAGGCGGTAGGACAGCGACACCGAGTGCCCGGTGTGCTCCTCGGCGGTCCAGGCCACCCAGCGCACGAGCCCGTGGGAGGCGTTGGCGCGGCCGGGCTCGGTCAGGGCGAGCTGGTGCTCGCGTCCACCCCAGCGGTAGCGGCCGTCGCGCAGCCGGTTGGGCCAGGGCATCAGCAGCTGGCCGCGCCCGCCGGAGGTCATCTCCTCCTCGGCGAAGCCGTCGACGAGGGCACGTCCCGCGTGCTCGAGCGTGCGGAGCGCGGCCCCGCTCTCGGTGACGACGGCGCGGTAGCCGCCGCCGGCGATCTCGAACTGGTCACCGCTGGGAGCACGCATGGGCTCCACCCTAGGGCGCCTCGCCCGGCGGCCCGGGAGGCGTCCGGCCGGTGCCGTCGACGACGAGGTCGGCCCGCTCCCGGGTGCGGTCGGCGGTGTGGTGGAGGTCCTCGGCCGTGCGCCACGCCCGCCACCGGTCGGCCAGGTCGGCACCGTCGCGCTCGAGGCCGCGCGCCAGTCGCAGAGCCGACGGGGCCTCGACCCAGACCAGCAGGGTCTGGTGGTGTGACCACGCGGCGAGGCCCGAGCCCACGCCCTCGAGCACCAGCAGCGGGGCCGGGGGCACGGTGACGGTCTCGGCGAGGGCCGCCCGGTGCCAGTCGTAGCGGCGGTAGCGGCCGGGGGCCCCGGTGGCGAGGGGGCCCATCAGCGGTGCGAGCGCCTGGCCGACGCGGGGCAGCCCCTCCCAGCCGTCGTAGAGGTCGTCCATGTGGACGACGCGGGCGTCGAGCCCGGCGGAGGTGGCCAGGTCGGCCAGGGCCGCGGCCAGGGTGGTCTTGCCCGAGCCGGCCGGCCCGTCGAGGCACACCAGCCGCGAGCCGCCCAGCCGCGGCGCCCCCTCCCGGGCCAGGTCGAGCACCACCCGGGCGCTCCGGGCGGGGGTCAGGAGATGCCGCGCTTGCGCAGCAGGGCCTCGATGTCGGCGAGGTCGTCGTCGATGGCGGGCTCGCCCTTGCCGGACCCGCTCGCCGTGGCGGCCTTCCGGTCGGCCCGGCTCGCCCGGGTCGTCCGGGTCGGTGCGGCGGAGCCGTCGGCGCCCGCGAGGGCAGCGCCGCGGGCCGGGCCCACGGCGCCCTCGCGCTGCACGCCGCGCACCCCGATGCCGCGGGCGGTGAGCGACCCGGCGAGCAGCACGAGGCCGACCCCGACGCCGGCCAGCACGATCCCGGTCCACACGACCGGGCTGAGCACGAGGCCGGCCGCCCAGTCGGAGACGGCGGTGCCGATGCGGGTGGCCATCTGCAGGGTGTCGGTGAGGTAGGCCGCCAGGGGCAGCAGGGTCAGCCCGCCGACGCGCAGGGCGGGAGCCGGGCCGCGTCGCCGCCAGACCAGCCAGGTGCCCACCGCGCCCAGCGCGGTGAGGGTGAGGGTCAGTGCGGCCCACGCGGCGTCGTCCACCCCTCCAGCCTGACACACACGAGCGACCCCGGGCCTCGTGCGAGGCCCGGGGTCGGGTGGTGCCGCGTGCGTGGTGCGGCGCGCCCGGGGTGTCAGCGCCCCGCGGTGACCGCCTCGCGCGCGCCCGTCGCGGCGGCCGCCCCGGTGACGCCCAGGGCGGCCAGCCGAGGCATGACCCCCTCGGCGAACCAGTAGGCCTCCTCCACGTGCGGGTAGCCGGACAGGATGAACTCCTCGACGCCCACCGCGTGGTAGTCGGCGATGCGGGCGGCCACCTCGTCGTGGCTGCCCACCAGGGCGGTGCCGGCACCGCCGCGCACCAGGCCGACGCCGGTCCACAGGTTCGGCGACACCTCCAGCTCACGCGCGGAGTCGAAGCTCGTCCGCCCGTCGCGCAGGGCGAGCATCCGCTGCTGCCCGGTCGACTCGCTGGCCCGCAGGGCCTCCTGGGCCCCGGCGACGGTGGCGGGGTCGAGGCCGTCGAGCAGCGTCTGGGCGTGGGCCCAGGCCGCCTCGCTCGTGTCGCGCGACAGCGTGTGCACGCGCAGCCCGAAGCGCAGCGTGCGTCCCTCGGCCCGGGCGAGCTCGCGCATCCAGGCGATCTTCTCGGCCACCAGCTCCGGCGGCTCGCCCCAGGTGAGGTAGACATCGGCGTGCTTGGCCGCGACCGGGCCCGCCGGTCCGGAGGAGCCACCGAAGTAGACGTCGGGCACCGGGTCGATGCCGCCGCTGACCATCGCCCCCTCCACGGTGAAGTGGTCCCCGGAGAAGTCGAAGGGCGCCTGCGACCAGGTGCCACGCACCACGGCGAGGAACTCCTCGGTCCGAGCGTAGCGCACCTCCTTGGCCGCGGTGTCGCCGAAGCGGGCCTGCTCGCGCGGCTCGCCACCCGTCACGACGTTGAGCATCAGCCGGCCCCCGGAGATGCGCTGGTAGGTCGCGGCCATCTGCGCGGCCAGCACCGGGTTGACCACGCCCGGGCGGAAGGCCACGAGGAACTTCAGCCGCGTGGTCTCGCGGATGAGAGCCGCCGTGGTCAGCCACGCGTCCTCGCAGAACGTGCCGGTCGGGGTCAGCACCCCCTCGAAGCCGAGCTGCTCGGCCGTACGAGCGACCTGGGCGAGGTAGTCGATGTCGGGGGCCCGGAAGCCGTGGGTGACCGTCTCGTCGAGCCCGGCGCGCACGGAGGCCGGCACTCCCTGCCCGGCCCCGACGAGGCCGCGGTTGTCGCCGGAGGTCGGCAGGAACCAGTGGAGCTTCGCGCCCGGCATCAGCGGGCCGCTCCGGCCGTCGGGCTCTGCTGGGTGGCGGTGACGTCGTTGAAGGCGTCGGAGAAGTAGTCGGCCACGTCCACCGACTCCGGCAGCAGCCCGTTCTCGGTGAAGGCGTCGGCCATCTCCTGCTCCGAGGCGATGACCTCCTCGTCGATCGGCACGATGGTGACCGGGCGCTGCTTGGCCGCGGCCAGCGTCACCTCGGGGGTCAGACCGGTCTGCTGGGCCCACACGTCGGCCCACTCCTGCTGGTGCTCGCCCGACCACAGCTGTGCCTCGGTGACCCGGGCGAGGTAGTCCTCGAGGGCCGCCGCGGTCGCGGTGTCGTCGATGGCCTCGTCGGAGGCGACCTGGAAGTTGTAGCCGTTGACCAGCTCCTCGCCGTCGGCCAGGACGCGGGCGCCCTCGTCGATGACGGCCTGGGAGGTGAAGGGGTCCCAGACCGCCCAGGCGTCGAGGCTGCCGGAGGTGAAGGCGGCCAGGGCGTCGGCGGGCTGGAGGTTCTTGACCTCGATCTCGTCGTAGCCGACGCCGGCCTCGCTGAGCTGGGCCAGCAGGTTGTAGTTGGCCGAGCTGCCGACGGCGACGCCGACGTCCTTGCCGGCCAGGTCGGCCACCGACTGGATGGGCGAGTCCTTCGGCACGAGGATGGCGTCGCCCTTGCCGGAGTAGGTCACGGCCTGGACCATCTTGAACTGTCCCTGGGCGGCCGCCGCGAAGAGCGGCGGGGTGTTGCCGACCAGCCCGACGTGCACGGCCCCGGCGTTCACCGACTCGAGCATCGGCGGGCCGGAGGTGAACTCCTTCCACTCGATGTCGTAGGGCGTGTCGGCCAGGTCGGCCGCCTCGAGCAGCGCGCGCACGCTGCTGGAGCGCTGGTCACCGACGATGAGGGTCACCTTGCTGAGGTCGACCGACCCGTCGTCGGCGACGGCGTCCTCGTTGCCGGTGCCGCCACCGCAGCCGGTGAGCAGCAGCCCGGCGGCGACGGCACCGGCGAGCAGGCCACGGCGTCGCAGTCGGCGTCCGACGTGGCGCGGGGAGGTGGGGGAGACGTGGTTCATGCGGCACCTTGCTTCTGGGTCTGACGGTTCGGGTTGGGGGGAGTGGGCCTGACCCCGAGGGCCTGGAGCACCGCGGAGCGGGTCCGGGCGATCTCGGGCTGGGAGTGGTCGCGGTCCGAGCGCGGCAGGGTGATCCGCCAGGAGTCGGCGACCTTGCCCCCGTCGAGCACGATGAGCCGGTCGGCCAGGGCCAGCGCCTCGTCGACGTCGTGGGTCACGATGAGGATGGCCATGGAGTGGCGTCGCCACAGGTCGATGACGAGCTGGTGCATCTCGATGCGGGTCAGCGCGTCGAGGGCGCTGAAGGGCTCGTCGAGCAGCAGCAGCGAGGGGTTGCTGACCAGCGCGCGGGCCAGCGAGACCCGCTGGGCCTGCCCGCCGGAGAGCTGCAGCGGCCAGGCGTCGCTCTTGCCGCTGAGGCCGACCTCGGTGATCCGCTCGTCGGCCAGGCGGTGCCGCTCGGCTCGCTCGGGGGCGTTGAGCAGCGCGAGGGCGACGTTCTCGCGCACGTCGCGCCACGGCAGCAGCCGCGGCTCCTGGAAGGCCACCGAGGTGCGTCCGCTGACCTGCACCTCCTCGACGGGAGCCGGGTCGAGCCCCGCGAGGCTGCGCAGCAGCGTCGACTTGCCGCAGCCGCTGCGCCCCAGGAGGGCCACGAACTCGCCGGGGGCGATGTCGAGGTCGACGTCCTTGAGCACGTGGGTCTGGCCGAAGGAGCGGTGGTGGGAGCGGACCCGGGCGACCAGGGAGGCGTCGAGGGCCGGAGCCCCCCGTCGGGCCGAGCGGCTCCCGGCGGAGTCGCGGGCGGCGGAGCGGGACTTCAGGAACGCCATGACAGGGCCCTTCTCTCGAGGTGGCGGACGACGACGTCGGTGAGCAGACCGAGCAGGCTGTAGACCACGAGACCCACGACGATCACGTCGATGCGCAGGAACTCGCGGGCGTTGTTGATCATGAAGCCGAGCCCCGAGGTGGCGCTGAGGGTTTCGGCGACGATGAGGGTGAGCCAGGCGATGCCGAGGCTCTGGCGCAGCCCGACGAGGGTCTGCGGCATCGCGCCGGGCACGACGACGTGGCGGATCCGTTGGGCCCGCGTGAGGTGCAGCGCCTTGGCGACCTCCATCGTCTTGCGGTCGATGCTGCGGATGCCGCCGAGGGTGTTGAGGTAGAGCGGGAACATCACGCCCATGGCGATCAGCGCGATCTTCGGGGTCTCGCCCAGGCCCATCCAGATGATGAACAGCGGCACGAGCCCGAGGTGGGGGAGGGTGCGCAGCATCTGCATCGGCGGGTCGACGGCGTCGTCTCCCACCCGGCTGAGCCCGGCGAGCACGGCGAGCACGACGCCGATCACGGCGCCGATCAGGAAGCCCAGCACCACGCGCTGCACCGAGGTCAGCACGGCCGGCCCGAGCGTGCCGTCGCGCACCAGCTCCACCGCCTGCACGGCGATCTGCGCGGGCGAGGCCATCGTGCGGGGGTCGAGGAGCCCCGTGCTGCTGGCGAGCTGCCACAGCGTGAGGATGACGAGGGGGGAGACCCACCGGCGGAAGTGCCGCAGGCGGGGACGTCGCAGGGGTCGTGGGGGTGGGGTCGTGGGGGTGGGCGCGGCCGGGCCGGCGAGCACGGGGGTCACGGTCATGGCTCCACCCTCTGCAAACCAATACCTGTAAGTCAACTCAGACACTCGACTTACGGTGAGGATCACACACCGCGCGCTCGGCCGCCCCTCCGGTCTCACCCCCGGCTCGCCGTGCATCGCCGTGTCGGGGAGGATGGACGGGTGAGCGACCAGCCGCCCGGCCTGCCCCGCCAGCTGCAGGGGCCGGCCTTCCCCGACGACGACGGGCGTGCCGCCCCCGACGTGGTGGCGGCCCTGGCGGCGTACTCCTCCGACCGGGGTGCCTACGTCGACGCCCTCGCGGCCCTGTCGACCTCGCGCCTGCTGGTGCCGGTGGTGGCCGTGCTCGGCGAGGTCGAGGTCGACGACGCCGGCCTGGCCCACGACAAGACCAGCGACATGGCTGCGGTGCTGATGACCGGCCGCGACGGGCGGCGCGCCCTGCTGGCCTTCACCTCGCTGGAGACCATGGCGGCCTGGGACCCGCAGGCCCGGCCGGTGCCGGTGCCGGCGTCGGGTGCGGCGCTGTCTGCGGTGCAGGAGGAGGCCGCCGCCCTGGTGGTCGACCTGGCCGGCCCGGTGGTGGTGGCGATCGAGGGTCAGGACCTCGAGGCGCTGGCGGCCGGGTGGACGCTGGCGCGCGTCGGCGAGCGCTCGGGATGGGTGCGCCCCGACGCCGACCCTCCGGTCGGCTGACACCCAGGCGGGGCGGTGGGCGCCGGCCCGGTGATTGGCGTGAGGTCGGAATGCTCGGCTAAGGTCCGGTGTTGACCGATCAGTCCCGCCGTGCACGCTGCGACGGGGCCGATCTCCAAGCGGGGACCAGCAGCACACGTCTCCCACCCGCACCGACCGCCGCCACGGAGCAGTCCGAGGCACAGGTCGTCGGGTCACCGGTCTACCGAGGATCCACCACGCGTCGTGCCAGCACGGCGCGGGCCCTCGGCAGAGGATGCGTCACCCGGCCGGGGAGACGTGTCGCGACTGGCTTCCGCTTGGGTCACCAGCGGGAGCCTTTGTTCATTTCCACGCCGTGCGTGGACGGCGCGAGGCCTCCGGACAGATCCCAACCAGGAGGACACATCAGCACCGAGCTTCGAATCAACGACCGGATCCGGGTTTCCGAGGTCCGCCTCGTTGGCCCCAGTGGCGAGACCGTCGGCATCGTTCCCACCGCCGACGCGCTGCGCCTTGCCCAGGAAGCCGACCTCGACCTCGTCGAGATCGCCCCGATGGCCCGCCCGCCGGTCTGCAAGCTCATGGACTACGGCAAGTTCAAGTACGAGAACGCCCAGAAGGCGCGCGAGGCCCGTCGCAACCAGACGAACGTGATCATCAAGGAGATGAAGCTTCGTCCGAAGATCGACGCCCACGACTACGAGACCAAGAAGGGTCACGTCGTGCGGTTCCTCCGCGCCGGGGACAAGGTCAAGATCACGATCATGTTCCGCGGTCGTGAGCAGCACCGTCCCGAGCTGGGCTTCCGTCTGCTGCAGCGTCTGGCCGAGGACGTCACCGAGCTGGGCTTCGTGGAGTCCTCGCCCAAGCAGGACGGCCGCAACATGATCATGGTCCTGGGCCCGCACAAGAAGAAGGCCGAGGCCAAGGTCGACATGCAGGCCCAGAAGGACACCAAGGCCGCCGAGCGTGCCGCGCTCGAGGCCGGTGAGCGCGCCGAGCGCGACGCCGCCCACGCCGCCGGGCCCGTGGCCAAGAAGAAGGAGCGTGGCCGCTCCGAGAACCTCGATCCCGAGATCGAGGCCTGAGACTCCCGCCGGGGCACCACCGTGCCCGTGGCTGACGACGAGAGAGAGATACAGATGCCGAAGAACAAGAGCCACTCCGGTGCCGGCAAGCGCTTCCGCGTGACCGGCTCGGGCAAGATCCTCCGCGAGAAGGCCGGCAAGCGCCACAACCTGGAGAAGAAGGCCTCCAAGGTCACGCGTCGCCTCACCGGCACCGTGGAGGTCGCCAAGGCCGACGTCCCGCGCGCCAAGAAGATGCTGGGTCTCTGACCCTCGTCCGCCCCTGGTGGCCGCGCCCGTCGCGACCGCCCACGCCGACCCGGTCGGCACCACCTCAGATCTTCCACCGCAACAAGGAGTAACAACGTGGCACGCGTCAAGCGGGCAGTGAACGCCCAGAAGAAGCGCCGGACGACCCTCGAGCGCGCCAGCGGCTACCGCGGCCAGCGCTCGCGCCTGTACCGCAAGGCCAAGGAGCAGGTCACCCACTCCCTGGTCTACAGCTACAACGACCGCCGCAAGAACAAGGGCAACTTCCGCAAGCTGTGGATCCAGCGCATCAACGCCGCCGCGCGTGCGCAGGGCATGACCTACAACCGCTTCATCCAGGGCCTCAACCTGGCCGGCGTCGAGGTCGACCGCAAGATCCTCGCCGAGCTCGCCGTCAACGACGTCGCTGCGTTCAACGCGCTGGTGGAGACGGCCAAGGCCGCTCTGCCCGCCGACGTCAACGCGCCCAAGGCGGAGGCCTCGGCCTGACCACCGTCCCCCTGACGACCGGCAACGGTCGCGTCAAGGAAGCGCGCAAGCTCAGCCGCCGCTCGGCCCGATCCGAGCGGCGGCTGTTCCTTGCCGACGGTCCGAAGGCCGTCGAGTCGGCCCTCGCGGTGCCCGGCTGCGTGGTCGAGGTCTTCGCCACGCCCGCGGCCGCCGAGCGCCACGTCGCGCTCGCCACGGCGGCCGAGCGGGCCGACGCGGCCTGGACCCTCGTCGACGAGCGCGCCCTGGCCTCGCTCAGCGACGCCGTCAACCCGGCGGGGGTCGTGGCGGTGTGCCGGTTCCTCGACCGGCCGCTGGAGCACCTGCTCGACCCGGCGCCCCGCCTGGTGGCCGTCTGCGCCGACGTGCGCGACCCCGGCAACGCCGGCACCGTCGTCCGCACCGCCGACGCCGCCGGAGCCGGAGCCGTGGTGCTGGCCGGCAGCTCGGTCGACGCCTACAACCCCAAGACGGTGCGCGCCAGCGTCGGCAGCCTGTTCCAGGTGCCGGTCGCCGTGGCGGCCGAACCGGCCGACGCCGTACGCCGGGCGCAGTCCGCGGGGCTGCAGGTCCTCGCCGCCGACGGCGCCGGCGAGGTCGACCTCTTCGAGGCCGACGACCTGCTGGCGGCCCCCACCGCGTGGCTGTTCGGCAACGAGGCGTGGGGACTGCCCGAGGAGCTGGCGGCACTGGCCGACCACCGGGTCCGCATCCCGATCCTCGGGCGGGCCGAGAGCCTCAACCTCTCCACCGCCGCGGCGCTCTGCCTCTACGCCTCCGCCCGCGCCCACCGCGTCTGACCCGTCCCTCGCGCAGCCGGTGGGGTGGCTCGCCGGGGCCTAGGGTGGGCCGCGTGGACGCCCAGCAGCTCGCCGACTCCCTGCCCGACGGCGTCGTCGTCGCCGATGCCGAGGGCCGCGTCACGCTCGTCTCCCGCGTGGCCGTGCAGATGCTCGGCCGCAGCGCCCTCGACGGGGTGGGGCGTGGCCTGGCCGAGGTGCTGGCCCTCCAGGACCAGGACGGCGCGGCGTGGTTCGACCACAACTGCCCCTACCGGGGGCTGGTGACGCGCACGGCCGTGCCGGAGCAGTCGTGGCTGCTGCCCGACGGCACCGAGGTGCTCGTGGCGGCGCGCATCCACCGCCCGGCGCTCGACCGCCCCGTGAGCAGCGTGGTGGTCACCCTTCGCTCCGGTCGCGGCCGGGCCCGGCTCGACCGGGAGCGCTCCGACCTGGTGGCCACGGTGGCCCACGAGCTGCGCTCCCCGCTCACCGGGGTCAAGGGCTTCGTCCAGGCCATGCTCAACCGCTGGGACAAGCTGAGCGACGACCAGAAGAAGCTGATGCTCACCACCGTCAGCGCCGACTCCGACCGGCTGAGCCGCCTCATCGCCGAGCTGCTCGACGTCGCACGCATCGACACCGGGCGACTCCAGCTCTACCCCCGCCCCAGCGACGCCGCCGTGCTGACCGGTCGCATCGTGGAGTCGGTGCAGGCCGGCACCTCGCGCCCGGTGGCGCTGCACGTCGCCGCCGACCTGCCGGAGATCTCCGCCGACCCCGACAAGTTCACCCAGGTCGTCACCAACCTGGTCGAGAACGGCGTGCGCCACGGCGAGGGCACGGTGTCGGTGACCCTGGACCCGCTCGGCCCCGACCACGACCACGCCGGGGTCCGGCTCGTCGTGCAGGACGAGGGCGAGGGCATCCCGCTCGACCTGCGGCGCCGCGTCTTCACCAAGTTCTGGAAGGGCGGGGCGCGTGGCGGCACGGGCCTGGGCATGTACATCGTCGGGGGCCTGACCCGTGCCCACGGCGGCACCGTCAGCATCGGCGACGCCCCCGGCGGCGGCGCCAGCATCGTGCTCACCTGGCCCAGCGAGGACCGCCGACCGGAGTGACCCCGGTCGGGTCGGCCCCGGCGCGGCGGGCGTCCACCGGCCGGGCGCACGGCACGGCGTCGTCCAGGGCCGGCAACCGGTTCGCGGGCGGGGGCCGCGGCTTCCTAGACTGACCACGCCGCGCGCCGGAGTGCGCGGCCACCCGCTGGAAAGGCAGTCATGTCCGGTCCCAACACCGACTTCGACCCCGTGGAGGTCACCCCCTTGAAGTCCGAGGAGGTCGAGGCGGCGCGCGACGCCGCCGTGGCGGCCATCGAGGCCGCGACCGACCTGGAGCAGCTCAAGGCGGCCCGGCTCGAGCACGCGGGCGACCGCTCCGCCCTGGCGCTGGCCAACCGCGAGATCGGCGCGCTGCCCCCGCAGGCCCGCAAGGAGGCCGGCAAGCGCATCGGCCAGGCGCGCGGCGCCGTCAACCAGGCCCTCGCGCGCCGCCAGCAGGTGCTCGAGGCCGAGCACGAGGAGCGGATGCTCGTCGAGGAGACCGTCGACGTCACGCTGCCCACCGACCGGCTCCCGGTCGGCGCGCGTCACCCCGTGACCACCGGCTCGGAGCTGATCGCCGACATCTTCGTCGCGATGGGCTGGGAGATCGCGGAGGGGCCGGTGCTCGAGGCCGAGTGGCTGAACTTCGACGCCCTCAACCTCGGCCCCGACCACCCGGCGCGCACGATGCAGGACACCTTCTGGGCCGACCCGGCCGACCACGGCGTCGTCCTGCGCACGCACACCTCGCCGGTGCAGGCGCGCTCGATGCTCACGCGCACCCCGCCCATCTACATCGCCTGCCCCGGTCGCGTCTTCCGCACCGACGAGTACGACGCGACGCACAGCCCGGTCTTCCACCAGGTCGAGGGCCTGGCCATCGACGAGGGCATCACCATGGCCCACCTCAAGGGCACCCTCGACCACCTGGTCTCCTCGCTGTTCGGCGCCGGGATCTCCACGCGCTTCCGCCCGTCGTACTTCCCCTTCACCGAGCCGTCGGCCGAGATGGACATGGTCTGCTTCGTCTGCCGCGGCACGGGGCTCGCCACGGGCGACGACGGCGCGGCCGACACCGCCGCGTCCTGCCGCACGTGCCGCGGCGAGGGCTGGATCGAGCTCGGCGGCTGCGGGGTGGTCAACCCCCGGGTGCTCACCGCGTGCGGCATCGACGCGGAGCGCTACACCGGCTTCGCGTTCGGCTTCGGCATCGACCGGATGCTGATGTTCCGCCACGGCATCGAGGACCTGCGCGCGCTCTTCGAGGGCGACGTCCGCTTCACCACCGCGTTCGGGAGTGAGATCTGATGAAGGCCCCTGTCTCGTGGATCCGCGAGCTCGTCGACCTGCCCGCCGACGTCACCACCGACGAACTCACCGCACGCCTGACCGCCCTGGGCCTCAAGCTCGAGGCCGTGGAGCGCGCCGGTGCCGGTATCACCGGTCCGCTCGTCGTGGGCCGCGTGCTCACCATGGAGCCGGAGCCGCAGAAGAACGGCAAGACCATCAACTGGTGCACCGTCGACGTCGGTGACGCCAACGGCACCGGCGAGCCGCAGGGCATCGTCTGCGGAGCCCACAACTTCGCCCCCGGCGACCTCGTCGTCACCGTCCTGCCCGGAGGCGTGCTGCCCGGTGACTTCCGGATCTCGGCGCGCAAGACCTACGGCCACGTCTCGGCCGGCATGATCTGCTCCTCCTCCGAGCTCGGGCTGGGCGAGGAGCACGACGGCATCATCGTGCTGCCCGCCGACGCCGGCGAGCCGGGCGACGACGTCTTCGACCTGCTCGGCCTGCGCGAGGAGGTCATCGAGTTCGAGATCAACCCCGACCGTGCCTACGCCCTCTCGCTGCGCGGCATCGCCCGTGAGGCGGCCCTGGCCTACGACCTGCCCTACGTCGACCCCGCCGAGCGCGACGTGCCGGACGCCGACGACCAGGGCCACCCCGTGGTGGTGGAGGACCCCGCGGGCTGCCCGCTCTTCGTGGCGCGCACCGTCACCGGCTTCGACGCCACGGCGCCCACGCCGGACTGGATGGTCCGCCGCCTCCAGCAGGCCGGCATGCGCTCGATCTCCCTGGGGGTCGACGTGACCAACTACGTCATGCTCGAGCTGGGCCAGCCCCTGCACGCCTACGACGGCGACACGCTCGACGGGGCGATCCGCGTGCGGCGCGCCGAGCCGGGGGAGCGGATCACCACCCTCGACGACACCGACCGCGAGCTCTCGCCCGAGGACCTGCTCATCACCGACGCCACCGGTCCCATCGGCATCGCCGGCGTCATGGGCGGCGCCCGCACCGAGATGTCGGCCTCGACGACCCACGTGGTGGTGGAGTCGGCCCACTTCGACGCCACCTCGGTCTTCCGCTCCGGCAAGCGCCACCGCATCAGCTCCGAGGCCGGCAAGCGCAACGAGCGTGGCGTCGACCCGCGGCTGCCCGAGGTGGCCGCCGACCGCGCCGTCGAGCTGCTCACCGCCCTGGGTGGCGGCCGGGCCGACACCGGCGTGACCGTGGTCGGCCAGGCGCCCGCCCCGGCCGTGGTCCACGCCCGCGCCGACCTCCCCGCGCGGGTGACCGGCATGCCCATCGACGCCGAGACCACGGTCGCTCACCTGCGCGCCGTGGGCTGCGCGGTCGAGGTCGACGGCGAGGCCCTCACGGTCACGGCGCCGACCTGGCGCCCCGACGTCACCGACCCCTTCGACCTGGTCGAGGAGGTCGCCCGCATCGTCGGCTACGACGAGGTGCCCTCGGTGCTGCCCACCGAGGCCGCGGGGCGCGGTCTGACCCGCGAGCAGCGACTGCGCCGTCGGGTGGGCCGGGTGCTCGCGGGCGCCGGGTGCGTGGAGGCGATCAGCTTCCCGTTCGTCGGCGAGGCGACGTTCGACGCGCTCGGGCTGCCGGCCGAGGACCCGCTGCGCCGCACGGTGCGCCTGGCCAACCCGATCAGCTCCGAGGAGCCGGCGTACACCACGACGCTGCTGCCGGGCCTGCTGCGCGCCGCGGCCCGCAACCTGGGGCGCGGGGCCGCCGGTGTCGCCCTCTTCGAGACCGGCACGGTGGCCTTCCCGGTCGACAGCGGCCCCGCCCCGATCTACGGCGTCGAGCAGCGCCCCTCCGACGCCGAGCTGCAGGCCCTGCTCGACGCCATCCCGCGCCAGCCGCAGCACCTGTCGGTGGTGCTGGCCGGTGAGCGCGAGCGCGCCGGCTGGTGGGGCGAGGGCCGCGACGCCGGCTGGGCCGATGCTCTCGCCGTGCTGCGCCGCGTCGCGACCGAGCTCGGCATCGGGCTGGAGGTCTCCGCGGCCACCCGGATGCCCTGGCACCCGGGCCGCTGCGCCGAGGTCGCCGTCGGCGACGGTGACGACCGGGTCGTGGTCGGCCACGCCGGGGAGCTGCACCCGCGGGTCTGCAAGGCCTTCGACCTCCCGGCGCGCTCCGCCGCGGTCGAGGTCGACCTCGACGCCCTCCTGCGTCACGCGGTCGACGTCGTGCCGGGCCCGGTGGTCTCGGGCTTCCCGCTCGCCAAGGAGGACGTCGCCCTCGTGGTGGCGGAGTCCGTGACGTCGGCCGACGTCGAGGCCGCCCTGGTGGCGGGGGCCGGCGAGCTGCTGGAGTCGATCCGGCTCTTCGACGTCTACCGCTCCGAGCAGCTCGGCGAGGGGCGCAAGTCGCTGGCCTTCGCCCTGCGCCTGCGTGCCCCCGACCGCACGTTGACCGACGACGAGATCGTCGCGGCCCGACAGTCCGCCGTCGACGCGGCCGTCGAGCGCACCGGCGCCGTCCAGCGCGCCTGAGGTCCCCGCGGCTCCGCACCCTGCGTGCGGAGCCGCGGTCGCCCGCCCCGCGCCTCCCCACCGCAGCACCCGTCCCACACGCAACCGGCGCATTGGCGTGCGGTCGCTGGTGGGGCGCTGGGTGGTGTGCGTAAGTGGCGCAATTGCGTGGTGTCGCTGGTGGTGGTCGCGGTGGTTTGCGTGGCTGGTGCTGGTGGGGTGCTGAGTGGTGTGCGTAAGTGGCGCAATTGCGTGGGGTCGTTAATGGTGGTCGCGGTGGTTTGCGTGGCTGGTGCTGGTGGGGCGCTAGGTGGTGTGCGCAACCGGCGCAATTGCGTGCCGCGGCTGCCGCCTCTCGCGCGGCTGCTGCGGACGCCCGGCCCGCTCGCCCGTCAGCGGCTTCGCCCGCCCCCCGCACCGCGTGCGACCCGGGCCCGCGTGCGACCCGGGCCCGCGTGCGAGCAGGGCCCGCGGCGGGCGCGGCGCTTCCCGCGTCGCGGCGACCCACGCAGGTGTCACGTCGACGACCGACTTGCACATGCTCATGCATTGACTTGTATAGTCATGCACATGACGAGGAGACGTGTCGCTGTCGCCGGTGCCAGCGGTTATGCCGGGGGAGAGGTCCTGCGCCTGCTGCTGGGCCACCCCGAGGTGGAGATCGGCGCCCTGACCGGTGCCTCCAACGCGGGTCAGCCCCTGGGCGCGCTGCAGCCGCACCTCGTGCCGCTGGCCGACCGGGTGCTGGAGGAGACGACGCTCGAGGTGCTCTCGGGTCACGACGTGGTCTTCCTCGCCCTGCCCCACGGCCAGTCCGGCGAGCTCGCCGCCCAGCTCGGTGACGACACGATCGTCATCGACTGCGGCGCCGACTTCCGCCTCGAGGACCCCGCGGCCTGGGCGCAGTTCTACGGCGGCGACCACGCCGGCACGTGGCCCTACGGCCTGCCCGAGCTCCCCGGCCAGCGCGAGCGTCTCGAGGGCCGCACTCGCTTCGCCGTGCCGGGCTGCTACCCCACCGTGTCCTCGCTGACCCTCGCCCCGGCCATCGCCGCAGGGCTGGTGCACCCCGAGGTCGTCGTGGTCGCGGCCTCCGGCACGAGCGGCGCCGGCAAGGCGGCCAAGACCAACCTCCTGGGCAGCGAGGTGATGGGCAACGCCAGCGCCTACGGCGTCGGCGGCACCCACCGCCACACCCCGGAGATCACCCAGAACCTCTCGCGCCTCGTCGAGGGCACGGTCAGCGTCAGCTTCACCCCGCTGCTGGTGCCGATGCCACGGGGCATCCTGGCCACGTGCTCGGCCCCGCTGGTCGACCCGGTCAGCGCGGAGGAGGCCTACGACGTCTATGCCGAGGCCTACGCCGACGAGCCGTTCGTGCACCTCCTGCCCGCGGGCCTGTGGCCCCAGACCAAGTCGGTCACAGGCTCCAACGCCGTGCACGTGCAGGTCACCGTCGACGAGGCCGCGGGCCGCCTGGTGGCGGTCGGCGCCGTCGACAACCTCGCCAAGGGCACCGGCGGTGCGGCCGTGCAGTGCATGAACATCGCGCTCGGCATCGACGAGACCACCGGTCTCACCGCGGTCGGGATCGCGCCGTGAGCGGCGACGAGCCGGCGGAGACCGGCACCCACGAGGGCGGCCCCGCCGTGTCGGGCGGCACGGTGTCGTACGTGCTGCAGCAGTTCCCCGAGAAGCTCGCGCTGGTGAAGCTCCCGGTCGGCGCCGAGGTGCCGAGCTGGGCGGAGTCGTCGTCGCTGTTCTCCGTCACGGCGACGGCCACCGAGACCACGCTGATCTGCGCGGGCCGCAACGTGCCCACCAAGCAGGTCGCCCACAAGGGCCTGGTCGCCTTCTCGGTGCAGGGCCCGATCCCGACCGAGGCGACCGGGGTGCTGGCCGCGCTGCTGGTGCCACTGGCCGAGGAGCAGATCAGCGTCTTCTCGATCTCCACCTTCGAGACCGACTGGGTGCTGGTGCCCTCCGGCGCCACCGAGCGCGCCACCGAGGCCTGGCGCCGCCACGGCCACACGGTGCGACCCGCGGTGCCCGTCGGCGCCTCACGCGCTCCGCGCGAGCGCGAGCCGCGTGCCGGCAACGGCACCGACAAGCCCCCGCGCATGACCGGTCGCTCCCGCAAGGATCCGCAGTCCGACCAGCAGCCGGACCGGCGTTCCGGATCCAGCAGCAAGGAGAAGAGGAAGAGATGAGCGTCACCACCCCGGCCGGCTTCGTCGCCGCCGGCGTCGAGGCGGGCCTGAAGGCCTCCGGCGGCAAGGACGTCGCCCTGGTGGTCAACCAGGGTCCCGCGCACGACTCCGCCACGGTCTTCACCGCCAACCGCTGCAAGGCCAACCCGGTGCTGTGGAGCCAGGAGGTCGTCAAGGACGGCACCGTGCGCGCGGTCGTCCTCAACTCCGGTGGCGCCAACTGCTACACCGGCCCCGAGGGCTTCCAGACGACCCACGCGGTCGCCGAGCGGGTCGCCGACCACCTCGGCATCGGGGCGCTCGACGTGGTGGTGTGCTCGACCGGTCTGATCGGCCTGACCAACGACCGCGACCAGGTCCTCGCCGGGGTCGACGCCGCCCACGCGGCCCTCTCGCCCGACGGCGGCGACCAGGCCGCCCACGCCATCATGACCACCGACTCGGTGAGCAAGCAGGTCGTCGTCGAGGGCGCCGGCTGGTCGGTCGGCGGCATGGCCAAGGGCGCGGGCATGCTGGCGCCGCAGCTGGCCACGATGCTGGTGGTCCTCACCACCGACGCCGTCGTCCCGGCCGCGGATCTCGACCGGGCCCTGCGCGCCGCGACCCGGGTCTCCTTCGACCGGCTCGACTCCGACGGCTGCATGTCGACCAACGACACCGTGACGGTGATGGCAAGCGGCGCCAGCGGCATCACGCCCTCGGTCGACGACTTCACCGACGCCCTGACCCAGGCGTGCACCGACCTGGCGATGCAGCTGCTCAAGGACGCCGAGGGCGCCGACCACGAGATCGCGATCACGACCCTCAACGCCGCCTCCGAGGACGACGCCGTCGAGGTCGGGCGCAGCGTGGCCCGCAGCAACCTGTTCAAGGCCGCGATCTTCGGCAACGACCCCAACTGGGGCCGCGTGCTCGCCAGCATCGGCACCACGGCGGCGGCCTTCGACCCCGCCGACCTCGACGTCGCCATGAACGGTGTGTGGGTCTGCAGGCGGTCCACCCCGCACGCCGACCCCGAGACCGTCGACCTCACCGGCCGGGAGGTCAGCGTGACCATCGACCTCAAGGCGGGCTCCGAGCGGGCCACCGTCTGGACCAACGACCTCACCCACGCCTACGTCCACGAGAACAGCGCCTACTCATCATGAACGATTCCAGCACCGGAGAATTCACCGTCGGCAAGCCCGACCAGGCCAAGGCCCGCACGCTCGCGGCCGCCCTGCCGTGGCTGAAGCAGTACCACGGCAAGATCGTGGTCGTGAAGTACGGCGGCAACGCCATGACCGACGACTCCCTCAAGCGGGCCTTCGCCGAGGACATCGCCTTCCTGCGCTTCGCCGGCTTCCGACCCGTCGTCGTGCACGGCGGCGGGCCGCAGATCTCCAGCATGCTCGACCGCCTCGGCATCGAGTCGGAGTTCCGCGGCGGCCTGCGCGTGACCACGCCGGAGGCGATGGACGTCGTACGCATGGTGCTCGTGGGCCAGGTCCAGCGCGAGCTGGTGGGACTCATCAACGAGCACGGCCCGCTGGCCGTGGGCTGCTCCGGCGAGGACGCCGGTCTGTTCACCGCCACCGCCACCGGCACGGTCGTCGACGGCGAGGAGGTCGACCTCGGTCTGGTCGGCGAGGTGACCCGGGTGCGCCCGGAGTCGGTGCTCGACCTCATCGAGGCCGGCCGCATCCCGGTGGTCTCCTCGGTCGCCCCCGACGAGGACGGCACCGTCCACAACGTCAACGCCGACTCTGCGGCCGCCGCCCTGGCCGTGGCGCTCAAGGCCGAGAAGCTGCTCGTGCTGACCGACGTCGAGGGCCTCTTCCTCGACTGGCCCGACTCCGAGGACGTCGTGGGCGAGATCAGCCCCGAGTCCCTCGCCGAGGTCATCCCCTCGCTGGCCAGCGGCATGGTCCCGAAGATGGGTGCGTGCCTGCTCGCGGTCGAGGGCGGGGTGCCGCGCGCCACCGTCGTCGACGGGCGCGAGCCGCACGCCGTGCTGCTGGAGCTGTTCACCAAGGAGGGCGTCGGCACGCAGGTGCTGCCCGGCGTCGAGACCAAGACCCGCAAGGCCCGGGAGACCCAGTCATGACCGAGCAGCAGGCGCTGCAGGAGCGCTACGCCGACTCCCTGATGAACACCTTCGGCCCGCCCAAGCTCGTGCTGACGCGCGGGGAGGGCGCGCACGTGTGGGACGCCGACGGCAAGGAGTACGTCGACCTGCTCGGCGGCATCGCCGTCAACGCGCTGGGCCACGCCCACCCGGCGCTGGTCGAGGCGGTCACGACGCAGCTGTCGACGCTGGGCCACATCTCCAACTTCTTCACCAGCGCCCCCCAGGTCGAGCTGGCCGAGCGGCTGCTGTCGTTCGCGGGCGCCGAGGGCAAGGCCTTCTTCGCCAACTCCGGCGCGGAGGCCAACGAGGCCGCCTTCAAGCTGACCCGCCGCACCGGGCGCACCCACGTGGTGGTCGCCGAGGGCGGTTTCCACGGCCGCACCATGGGCGCGCTCGCCCTGACCTCCAAGGAGGCCTACCGCGCCCCCTTCGAGCCGCTGCCGGGCCACGTCGAGTTCGTGCCGTACGGCGACGAGGCCGCGCTGGCCGCCGCCGTCACCGACGACACCGCCGCGGTCCTGCTCGAGCCGATCCAGGGCGAGGCCGGTGTCGTGGTCGCGCCCGAGGGCTACCTCGCCGCGGCGCGTCGCGTCGCCGACGAGCACGGCGCGCTGCTGTGGTTCGACGAGGTCCAGTCGGGCATGGGCCGCACCGGTTCCTGGTACGCCCACCTGCCCTCCGGCGTGGTGCCCGACGTGATCACGCTGGCCAAGGGACTGGGCGGCGGCTTCCCCATCGGCGCGGTCCTCGGGCTGGGCCGCGCCGCCGACCTCTTCGACCCCGGCAACCACGGCACGACCTTCGGCGGCAACCCGGTGGCCTGTGCGGCCGCGCTGGCCGTCGTGCGCACCATCGAGTCCGAGGGCCTGCTGGCCCACGCCGTCGAGGCGGGCGACCGGCTGCGGGCGGGGCTGCTCGCCGACCGGCGGGTCACCGAGGTGCGCGGTGAGGGCCTGCTCATCGGGCTCGACCTGGTCTCGGAGCACGCCGCCGAGGTCACCGCGGCCGCGATGGCCCACGGCTTCATCGTCAACAACCCCACGCCGCGCCGGATCCGCCTCGCCCCGCCGCTCGTGCTGGGCACCGCCGACGTCGACGCCTTCCTCGCGGCGTGGCCGCGGATCCTCGACGACGCGGGCGTCTCGTGAGCGCGCCGGCCCCCACCGAGACGGTCCTGCCTGCCGCGGTGGAGCTGCGGCACTTCCTGCGCGACGACGACCTGTCGCCGGCCGAGCAGGCGCGCGTGCTCGATCTCGCCGCGCAGCTCAAGGCCTCGCCGCACCAGCAGCGCCCGCTGGCGGGCCCGCGGTCGGTGGCGATGATCTTCGACAAGCCGACCCTGCGCACCCAGACGTCGTTCTCGGCCGGCATCGCCGAGCTCGGCGGCTTCCCCATGGTGGTCGAGGGCCGCCTGGCCGGGATCGGCGTGCGCGAGTCGGTCGAGGACGTCGCGCGGGTCCTGGGCCGCCAGGTCGCGGCCGTCGTGTGGCGCACCTTCCACCAGTCCGACCTCGACACCATGGCCGCCCACGCCGGCGTCCCGGTGGTCAACGCGCTCACCGACGAGTTCCACCCGTGCCAGCTGGTGGCCGACCTGCTGACCGTGCGCGAGCACAAGGGCGACCTCGCGGGTCTGACCGCGGCCTTCGTGGGCGACGCGGCGTGCAACATGGGCAACTCCTGGCTCCTGGCCGGGGCCACCGCGGGCATGCACGTGCGCGTCAGCGCGCCGGAGGGCTACCTGCCCGACGAGGCGATGTTCGCCCGGGCCGCCGAGATCGCCGCCGGCACCGGCGGCTCGGTGGCGGCGGTCGCCGACCCGGTGGTCGCGGTCACCGGCGCCGACGTCGTGGTCACCGACACCTGGGTCTCCATGGGCAAGGAGGAGGAGGCCGAGGCACGGGCGGCGGTGTTCGCGCCGTGGTCGCTGACGACGAGGCTCCTGGCCCACGCGCGACCCGACGCCGTGGCGCTGCACTGCCTGCCGGCCTACCGCGGCAAGGAGATCGACGCCGAGGTGCTCGAGGGACCGCAGAGCGTGGTCTGGGACGAGGCGGAGAACCGGCGCCACGCCCAGAAGGCCATCCTGGCCTTCCTGCTCGACCCCTCGCTCGCGCAGGACCCGACGGCGGGGGAGAGGTGAGCCTGATGACCGAGTCGGTCCTGCGGCCCGCGACCAAGAACGCGCGCCACCAGCTGATCGTCGAGCTGGTCTCCACCCAGGAGGTCCACTCGCAGGGCGAGCTCGCCGTGCTGCTGGCCGAGAGCGGTGTCCGGGTCACCCAGGCCACGCTCTCGCGCGACCTCGTCGAGCTCGACGCCGTCAAGGTGCGCGCCGCCTCGGGTGCGTTGGTCTACGCCGTGCCCGGTGAGGGCGGCGACCGTCGCCCGGCCCCGCCGGCCGACTCGGCCGCGGCGCGCGCGCGGCTGGCCCGGCTGTGCGCGGAGCTCCTCGTGAGCGCCGACGCGAGCGCCAACCTCGTGGTGCTGCGCACCCCGCCCGGCGCAGCGCAGTTCCTCGGAAGCGCCTTCGACAAGGCCGACTTCCCCGACATCCTCGGCACGATCGCCGGTGACGACACCGTCCTGGTCATCGGTCGCGATCCCGCGGGCGGCGACGACCTGGCCCGACGATTCCTGGCGCTGGCCGAGACCCACGTCCCGCCGGCGCCCTGACCCCCGTCGCACCTCCCCGCACGACCTGACGCCGCGGCGCCCCGCACGGAGCGTGCGCCGCCCCACCAGACTTCCGTCCCGATCCCAAGGAGCCCCACCGTGAGCAAGGTCCTCACCACCCTGCCGAAGGGCGAGCGCGTCGGCATCGCGTTCTCCGGCGGCCTCGACACCTCCGTCGCCGTCGCGTGGATGCGCGACAAGGGTGCGGTGCCCTGCACCTACACCGCCGACATCGGGCAGTACGACGAGCCCGACATCTCCGGCGTGCCCGACCGCGCCCTGCAGTACGGCGCCGAGATCGCCCGCGCCGTCGACTGCCGCACCCAGCTGGTCGAGGAGGGCTTCGCCGCCATCGCCTGCGGTGCCTTCCACATCCGCTCGGGCGGTCGCACCTACTTCAACACCACCCCGCTCGGCCGCGCCGTCACCGGCACGATGCTGGTGCGCGCCATGCACGAGGACGGCGTCGACATCTGGGGCGACGGGTCGACCTTCAAGGGCAACGACATCGAGCGGTTCTACCGCTACGGGCTGCTGGCCAACCCCGCCCTGCGCATCTACAAGCCCTGGCTCGACGCCGACTTCGTGCACGAGCTGGGCGGGCGCGCCGAGATGAGCCAGTGGCTGACCGAGCACGGTCTGCCGTACCGCGACAGCGCCGAGAAGGCCTACTCCACCGACGCCAACATCTGGGGCGCCACCCACGAGGCCAAGGTGCTCGAGCACCTCGACGCCTCCCTCGAGCTGGTCGAGCCGATCATGGGCGTGAAGTTCTGGGACCCCGCGGTCGACATCGCCACCGAGGACGTCACGATCCGCTTCGACCAGGGCCGCCCCGTGGCGATCAACGGCCAGACCTTCGCCGACCCCGTGGCCCTGGTGCACGAGGCCAACACCGTGGGCGGGCGTCACGGGCTGGGCATGTCGGACCAGATCGAGAACCGCATCATCGAGGCCAAGTCGCGCGGCATCTATGAGGCCCCCGGCATGGCGCTGCTGTGGATCGCCTACGAGCGCCTGCTCAACGCGATCCACAACGAGGACACGGTCGCCAGCTACCACAACGAGGGCCGTCGCCTCGGCCGGCTGCTCTACGAGGGCCGCTGGCTGGACCCCCAGGCGCTGATGCTGAGGGAGTCGATCCAGCGCTGGATCGCCTCGCTGGTCACCGGCGAGGTCACGCTGCGCCTGCGGCGCGGCGAGGACTACACCGTCCTGCGCACCGACGGGCCGGCCTTCTCCTACCACCCCGACAAGCTGTCCATGGAGCGCACCGAGAACGCTGCGTTCGGGCCCACCGACCGCATCGGCCAGCTCACGATGCGCAACCTCGACATCGCCGACTCGCGCGCCAAGCTCGAGCTCTACGCCACCCAGCCGCTCGACCAGGGCCAGGTGCTGGTCGAGAACGGCACCCTCTTCGGTGAGCTCGAGCCGGGCGGCGCGAAGCGCATCGCCACGCGCCCAGCCGGCGAGGGCGACATCGACGACGAGGCGCTCGACCACGCGGCCATGGAGTTCGGCACCGACTGATGGAGCCGATCCTGCGCCGTAGCGCCCGGGTGGTGCCGGTCAGCGCGACGGGCGAGGTCCTGCTGCTGCTCGACCACGACCCCGAGCGCCCCGACGCCCCGCGCTGGGGCACCGTCGGCGGTGGCGTCGACGAGGGGGAGTCCCTCGTCGACGCCGCCCTGCGCGAGCTGCACGAGGAGACCGGGGTCCGGGCGGGGGCGGCCGACCTGGTGGGGCCCTTCCACCACCAGGTGCAGGACTTCTCCTGGCGCGGCACGACCTACCGCGGCGACGCGACCTTCTTCGCCCTCGCCCTCGACCGCGCGCAGGAGGTCGTCCTCGACCACCTCGAGGAGGCCGAGGTCGGCGTCGTCCTCGAGGCGCGCTGGTGGACCCCCGACGACCTGGCCGACGACGGCCGGCTCGTCTCGCCCGACCTGTGCGACATCATGACCGCGGCCGTCCGGGCCGTCCTGGGAGGAGACCAGTGAGCACCACGAACACCGGCAAGCTGTGGGGGGGCCGCTTCGCCGGCGGCCCGTCGCCGGAGCTGGAGGCGCTGTCGCGCTCCACCCACTTCGACTGGCGACTCACGCCCTACGACCTCGCCGGGTCGCGCGCCCACGCCAACGCGCTGCACCGCGCCGGCCTGCTCACCGAGGCCGACCACGCCGAGCTGCTGCGCGGCCTCGACGCACTGGGGGAGCGGTACGCCGCCGGCACCCTGCGGCCCGACGACTCCGACGAGGACGTGCACGGCGCCCTCGAGCGGCTGCTGCTCCAGGAGGTCGGACCCGACGTCGGCGGACGGCTGCGGGCGGGTCGCAGCCGCAACGACCAGATCGCGACGCTCTTCAAGGTCTTCCTGCGCGACCACTGCCGCGTGGTGGTCGGCCAGGTGCTGGATCTCGTGGACGTGCTGGCCGCCCAGGCCTCCGACCACCTGGCGGGCACGCCCACCGTCATGCCCGGGCGCACCCACCTGCAGCACGCGCAGCCGGTGCTGCTGGCCCACCACCTGATGGCCCACGCCTGGCCCCTGCTGCGCGACGTCGACCGGTTCCTCGACTGGGACGCCCGCGTCGCGGCGGACTCGCCCTACGGCTCGGGCGCCCTCGCGGGCCAGAGCCTGGGGCTCGACCCGGTGGGGGTGGGCGCCGAGCTCGGGTTCACCGGCTCCAGCGCCAACTCCATCGACGGCACCGCCGCGCGAGACTTCGTGGCCGAGTTCGCGTTCGTGTGCGCCCAGGTGGGGATCGACGTCAGCCGCTTGGCCGAGGAGGTCATCCTCTGGTCGACCCGGGAGTTCGGCTTCGTCACGCTGCACGACTCCTGGTCGACGGGCTCGAGCATCATGCCGCAGAAGAAGAACCCCGACATCGCCGAGCTGGCCCGTGGCAAGGCCGGGCGGCTCGTCGGCAACCTCTCGGGTCTGCTCGCCACCCTGAAGGCTCTCCCCCTGGCCTACAACCGGGACCTCCAGGAGGACAAGGAGCCGGTCTTCGACTCCGTCGACACCCTCGAGGTGCTGCTCCCGGCCTTCACCGGCATGGTCGCGACCCTGGTCTTCGACCGCGAGCGGCTCGCGGAGCTCGCCCCCCAGGGGTTCTCGTTGGCCACCGACATCGCCGAGTGGCTGGTGCGGGAGAACGTGCCGTTCCGCGTCGCCCACGAGCTCGCGGGCGCGTGCGTGCGCCGGTGCGAGGAGCTGGGCCTGGAGCTGCACGAGCTCACCGACGAGCAGTTCGCGGCGATCTCGCCGGCCCTGACCCCGGGGGTGCGCGACGTGCTCAGCGCCGAGGGCTCCGTCGGCTCCCGCGACGGTCGCGGCGGCACCGCCCCCGTCCGGGTGCGCGAGCAGCTCGACGAGCTCGGTGCGGTCGTGGCCGCGCACCGCGCGCGGCTCGGCTCCTGAGCCGACACACGTGAGCGGCGCGCGTCCCGGGCCCGACGACCTGGCGGCGCTGCTCGCCGCCCCGGTGGAGCGGGTCGCGCCGCTGCTGCTCGGTGCCGTGGTCTCCCACGCCGGGGTGTCGATCCGCCTCTCGGAGGTCGAGGCCTACGGCGGCGCCGACGACGCCGGCTCCCACGCCCATCGCGGTCCCACCCGCCGCAACGCCACGATGTTCGGCCCCGCCGGGCGGCTCTACGTCTACCTCTCCTACGGCCTGCACGTGTGCGCCAACGTCGTCACCGGTCCCGAGGGATCGCCCGGTGCCGTGCTGCTGCGTGCCGGCGAGGTCGTGGCGGGTGCCGACGAGGCCCGGTCCCGTCGGCGCACCGGCGTCGCCCGCGACCTCGCCCGGGGGCCGGGACGGCTCGGTCAGGCCCTCGGCCTGCGGCTTGACCACGACGGGACGGACCTCCTCGCCCCGAGCACCGTCACCCTGCATCCGGGGGAGCCGGTCACCGCCGTGGAGCGGGGGCCACGGGTGGGGCTCCGGGGCGACGCCGAGCGGCCGTGGCGCTTCTGGATCGCGGAGGATCCGACCGTCAGCGCCTACCGCAAGGCACCCCCGTTGGGGTGTTGACGCCCTGATTTGGCCTCCCCGCAACACGTGTGTAACGTTCTTCTTGTCGCAGCGAGCAGCTGCCACTCGGACCGCAAGGTCACCTCGAGTGGCTGACGCACGTGCGGCGGCCGGATCCTACGGCAGGGCGTCACTCCGACGGAGTTGACGCGCTGAGGTCGGACCGGTAAGTTTCTGCAGGTTGCCCCGCCGCTTCGACCGGAAGGTCGCAGGACGGTGTGCGTCTGATTCTTGAGAACTCAACAGTGTGTCATAGTCGACGAATTAGTTTGTTATGCCCCGTTGGCTGATCCTCTTTTTTTGGGGGTTGGTTGATGGTTTCTTTGGTAAGACAATGATTCTGACATCATGTCAGGGTT